>NZ_CP054931.1:0-1315833 GCF_013364355.1 Stenotrophomonas sp. NA06056
ATGGATGCCTGGTCACGTAGTCTCGAACGGCTCGAGGCGGAGTTCCCGCCCGAGGATGTTCACACCTGGTTGAAGCCGCTGCAGGCCGATCTGCGCGCTGACAGCCTGGTGCTGTATGCACCGAATGCCTTCATTGTCGATCAGGTGCGCGAACTGTACCTGCCGCGGATCCGCGAGCTGGTCACCCACTTTGCTGGTTTCGGCGACGTTTTTCTTGAAATCGGCTCGCGCCCGCGTCCCGTGGACGCGCAGATCGCGCCGGTTTCCAGCCCTTCGGCGCAAGCGCCCGTGCAACCGCAGGTGCCGTTCGCCGGCAATCTGGACAACCACTACACCTTCGCCAACTTCGTCGAGGGCCGCAGCAACCAGCTGGGCCTGGCGGCGGCATTCCAGGCCGCGCAGAAGCCGGGCGATCGCGCGCACAATCCGCTGCTGTTGTACGGGGGCACCGGCCTGGGCAAAACCCACCTGATGTTCGCCGCCGGCAACGCAATGCGTCAGGCCAATCCGGGCGCGAAAGTGCTGTACCTGCGTTCGGAACAGTTCTTCAGCGCCATGATCCGGGCCTTGCAGGAAAAGACCATGGATCAGTTCAAGCGCCAGTTCCAGCAGGTGGACGCGCTGCTGATCGATGACATCCAGTTCTTCGCCGGCAAGGACCGCACCCAGGAAGAGTTCTTCCACACCTTCAACGCGTTGTTCGATGGCAAGCAGCAGATCATCCTGACCTGCGACCGCTATCCGCGCGAAGTCGAAGGCCTGGAAGCGCGCCTGAAGTCGCGGCTTGCCTGGGGCCTGTCGGTCGCGATCGAGCCGCCGGACTTCGAGACCCGCGCTGCGATCGTGCTGGCCAAGGCCCGCGAGCGTGGTGCCGAGATTCCCGATGACGTTGCGTTCCTGATTGCCAAGAAGATGCGCTCCAATGTGCGCGACCTCGAGGGCGCGCTGAATACCCTGACCGCCCGCGCCAATTTCACTGGCCGTGCGATCACCACCGAATTCGCCCAGGAAACCCTGCGCGACCTGCTGCGCGCCCAGCAGCAGGCGATCAGCATTCCCAACATCCAGAAAACCGTTGCCGACTACTACGGGCTGCAGATCAAGGATCTGCTGTCCAAGCGCCGGACGCGGTCACTGGCCCGTCCGCGCCAGGTTGCCATGGCGCTGACCAAGGAGCTGACCGAACACAGCCTGCCCGAAATCGGCGACGCCTTTGCCGGTCGCGATCACACCACGGTGCTGCATGCCTGCCGGCAGATCCGCACCCTGATGGAAGCCGACGGCAAGCTCCGCGAGGACTGGGACAAGCTGATCCGGAAGCTGAGCGAATGATGCACGTACGCCGATAAGGCGTCACCGCATAAAACGGTGCAGAATCCGGTAGCAAGCGCGGGACAGGGTGTGGATAAAAATGCCGTTGAATTTGGCGGAAGATTTATCCACAGCTTTCCCCACCCCTTGGGGGCTGGTAATGCAGAGGGTTTCGAAGCCTTAAACCCTTTTGTTTACAAAGACTTAGCTGTGTTTTCCAGCGATTCTGGCTCTACCAGCACCACCAAGCTTTTGATTTATTCCACATTTTTTAAAGCATAGGGGCACGGAACCACATGCGTTTCACACTGCAGCGCGAAGCCTTTCTCAAGCCGTTGGCACAGGTCGTCAACGTGGTCGAACGCCGCCAGACCCTTCCGGTTCTGGCCAATTTCCTGGTACAGGTGCAGAACGGCCAGCTGTCGCTGACCGGTACCGACCTGGAAGTGGAGATGGTGTCGCGGATCGCGGTTGAAGATGCCCAGGACGGCGAAACCACCATCCCCGCCCGCAAGCTGTTCGAGATCATCCGCGCCCTGCCTGACGGCAGCCGGATCACCGTCTCGCAGACCGGTGACAAGATCACCGTGCAGGCAGGACGAAGCCGCTTCACCTTGGCCACCCTGCCCTCCAACGACTTCCCGTCGGTGGACGAAGTGGAAGCCACCGAGCGCGTTGCGATCGGCGAAGCCACCCTGAAGGAACTGATCGAGCGCACGGCGTTCGCAATGGCCCAGCAGGACGTGCGCTATTACCTCAACGGCCTGCTGTTCGATCTGCGCGGCGATGCGCTGCGCACTGTCGCTACCGACGGTCATCGCCTGGCACTGTGCGAGACCGATCTGGCCAAGCCCAGCGGTTCCAAGCGCCAGATCATCGTGCCGCGCAAGGGCGTGACCGAGCTGCAGCGTCTGCTGGAAAGCGGCGATCGCGAGATCGAGCTGGAAGTCGGCCGCAGCCACGTTCGCGTGAAGCGCGACGATGTCACCTTCACCTCGAAGCTGATCGACGGTCGCTTCCCGGATTACGAGGCAGTGATTCCGATTGGTGCCGACCGCGAGGTGAAGGTTGACCGCGAAGCACTGCGCGCGTCGCTGCAGCGTGCCGCGATCCTGTCCAACGAGAAGTACCGCGGCATCCGCGTGGAAGTCTCGCCGGGCAACCTGAAGATCAGCGCGCACAACCCGGAGCAGGAAGAAGCCCAGGAAGAGATCGAAGCCGACACCACGGTCAGCGACCTGGCCATCGGCTTCAACGTGAACTACCTGCTGGATGCCCTCTCCGCGCTGCGCGACGAGGAAGTGATCATCCAGCTTCGCGATTCCAACTCCTCGGCGCTGGTGCGTGAATCGAGCAGCGAGAAGTCGCGTCATGTGGTGATGCCGTTGCGTCTCTGACGCTTCGCCGTTCCACGTGGAACACATGGACGCCCGGGGTTCTCCCGGGCGTTTTTTTTTTGTTCCACGTGGAGCATTGCGGCAGCTGTTCGGCTTCTGTCCCTTGGTGGGCGAATCTGGTCTCAGTCCTCGACCTCACCAATGAAGCATTGGACTCGGCATGCGTTGAAGTCGAGTGGCAACTCTCGGATGGACGCTGATCGGAGTTCAGAGGAGGTGAGCAGACAGCGAGCTCCGTCCGCTCCTTCCCTGCTCCTGCTGACAGCACTGTCCACAGCTCTCGTTCGCGGACTTGGCGGTCTTCCCTAGCTTCTAAATCTGGGTATAAATCAAAAGCTTGGTGGTGATGGTAGGCCCAGATTTTATGTAAAAGTAGGCTATGTTTTTGATCTTTAAGGGTTTTATGGGTCTGAAACCCTCTGTATATAGGGCATCAGGGCTGGGTGGGAACCTGTGGATAGATTTTCAAGCGAGCAAAACCCCCTTTTTTATCCACAGTTCGCCCACACCTTGTGTATAAGTCATACAGACCTGCTGTGGATGGCGTGGAACGGCGGCTTTGAATTTCTTGAAATCTGTGGAACCTGGCAGGGACTCTGCCCGCAGATTTCAAGGAATTTTCAGGCAAGTGCATACGAGATCGGTGTTGAGTCAGGCCCGCAGCCAGGAGACCGGCCGTGGATCTGGTGAAATCCACGTCCTTCGATCCCGCCAGCAAGCTGGATTGGAGCGTCATGGGCCTGCCGTTGCCCATCACCTGGTGGCCTGCAGGCTCCCCTCCACGTGGAACGTTCGTTCTCCAGGTCCGCCCCCTGTCGATGACGGTCCCGGTAGCCGGCACCATGGCTGGCTTGACCAATGCAGTAAGCTGGGTGATTCCCCGCCCCTCTACCGCCACGTGCGGATGGTCTGTCGCATCCCATGCAGATTCGTCGTCTTGCCCTTCACCAGTTGCGTCGTTTCGATGCCGTGGAGCTGTCGCCCCAGCCAGGGGTGAATCTGCTGACGGGTGACAATGGCGCCGGCAAGACCAGCGTCCTTGAAGCGCTGCACTTGATGGCCTACGGGCGGAGTTTCCGCGGTCGGGTACGCGATGGTCTGGTGCGTCAGGGCCACGAAGCGCTGGATGTCTTCGTGGAATGGGACGAGCAGCGCGGTGATCTGCCCGCGCAGCGACGGAAAGCGGGCCTGCGGCACAGCGGGCAGGAGTGGAAAGGACGTCTGGATGGCGAAGACGTCGCCCAACTTGGAAACCTGTGTGCCGCGCTGGCGGTGGTTACCTTTGAACCGGGCAGCCATGCCTTGGTGAGTGGTGGCGGCGAACCGCGTCGGCGGTTTCTCGATTGGGGCCTGTTCCACGTGGAACCAGACTTCCTTTCCCTGTGGCGACGCTATTCTCGGGCGTTGAAGCAGCGCAATGCATTGCTCAAGCAGGGCGGGCCGTCGCGGATGCTCGATACATGGGATCACGAGCTGGCTGAGGCAGGAGAGCCGCTCACCAGTCGTCGGCAGCACTACCTGGAGCGGCTTCAGTCCCGCACGATCGCATTGGCCGAGACATTGGCTCCGCAACTAGGGATAGTTGGCCTGAATCTGAGTCCCGGTTGGCGCCGGCACGAGGTTCCGCTGGCGGATGCGCTTCTGCTGGCGCGCGATCGAGACCGTCAGGCGGGTTACACCTCGCTTGGGCCGCACCGGGCAGACTGGAGTGTGGCGTTCCACAGCATTCCAGGTCGCGATGCGCTGTCACGCGGGCAGGCCAAGCTCACCGCCCTCGCCTGCCTGCTGGCCCAAGCGGAGGATTACGCGGAGCAGCGTGGCGAATGGCCTGTCATCGCGCTCGATGATCTGGCCTCGGAGCTGGATCGTACCCACCAGGCCCGGGTGCTGCACCGCCTGTTGGCCGCGCCTGCGCAGATATTCATCACCGCAACAGAGACGCCCGCTGCACTGGAGACGCTGAGCGACATCACCCGGTTCCACGTGGAACATGCACAGATCGTGGCTGTGCCATAGTGGGCACGGCAAGGCCGCTCAGCCCCGGCTGGTATAATTCAGGCTGCTATCCCTTCATTCTCGGCACATCGCTCAAAGCGGTGTCCGACCTGCGGAGCCTACGGCAAGCGCAATGACCGACGAACAGAACACCCCGGCAAACAACGGCAACTACGACGCCAACAGCATTACGGCCCTGGAAGGCCTGGAGGCTGTCCGCAAGCGCCCAGGCATGTACATCGGCGATGTCCATGACGGCACCGGCCTGCATCACATGGTGTTCGAGGTCGTCGACAACTCGATCGACGAAGCCCTCGCCGGCCATGCCGACCATGTATCGGTGACGATTCATGCCGACGGCTCGGTGTCGGTGTCGGACAACGGCCGCGGCATCCCCACCGGCAAGCACGAGCAGATGAGCGCCAAGCTCGGCCGCGAAGTGTCGGCCGCAGAGGTGGTCATGACCGTGCTGCACGCCGGCGGCAAGTTCGACGACAACAGCTACAAGGTGTCCGGTGGTCTGCATGGCGTGGGCGTCAGCGTGGTCAACGCGTTGTCGCAGAAGCTGCTGGTGGACGTGTTCCAGAATGGCTTCCATTACCAGCAGGAGTTCAGCGATGGCGCCGCGGTCACTGCGCTGAAGCAGCTGGGAACCACCACCAAGCGCGGTACCACCGTGCGCTTCTGGCCGTCGGTGGTGGCGTTCCACAACAACGTGGAATTCCACTACGACATCCTGGCCCGTCGTCTGCGCGAACTGTCGTTCCTCAATTCCGGCGTCAAGATCGTGCTGGCCGATGAGCGCGGCGAAGGCCGCCGCGACGATTTCCACTATGAAGGCGGCATCCGCAGCTTCGTGGAGCATCTGGCCCAGCTGAAGACCCCGTTGCACCCGAACGTCATCTCGGTCACCGGCGAACACAACAACATCGTGGTGGACGTGGCGCTGCAGTGGACCGACTCCTACCAGGAGACGATGTACTGCTTCACCAACAACATCCCGCAGAAGGATGGCGGTACCCACCTGGCCGGTTTCCGCGGCGCCCTCACTCGCGTGCTCAACAACTACATCGAGCAGAACGGCATCGCCAAGCAGGCCAAGATCAACCTGACCGGCGATGACATGCGCGAAGGCATGATCGCGGTACTGTCGGTGAAGGTGCCTGATCCCAGCTTCTCCAGCCAGACCAAGGAAAAGCTGGTCAGCTCCGACGTGCGTCCGGCCGTGGAAAACGCCTTCGGTGCGCGTCTGGAAGAGTTCCTGCAGGAAAACCCGAACGAAGCCAAGGCCATCGCTGGCAAGATCGTCGACGCTGCCCGTGCCCGCGAAGCCGCGCGCAAGGCGCGCGACCTGACCCGCCGCAAGGGCGCGCTGGATATCGCCGGCCTGCCGGGCAAGCTGGCCGACTGCCAGGAAAAGGATCCGGCGCTGTCCGAACTGTTCATCGTCGAGGGTGACTCGGCAGGTGGTTCGGCCAAGCAGGGCCGTAACCGCAAGAACCAGGCCGTGCTGCCGCTGCGCGGCAAGATCCTCAACGTGGAACGTGCACGCTTCGACCGCATGCTGGCGTCCGACCAGGTGGGTACGCTGATCACCGCGCTGGGCACCGGCATCGGTCGCGACGAGTACAACCCGGACAAGCTGCGTTACCACAAGATCATCATCATGACCGACGCCGACGTCGACGGCGCGCACATCCGCACCCTGCTGCTGACGTTCTTCTACCGTCAGATGCCGGAGCTGATCGAGCGCGGTTATGTCTATATCGGCCTGCCGCCGCTTTACAAGATCAAGCAGGGCAAGCAGGAGCTGTACCTGAAGGATGATCCGGCGCTGGACAGCTATCTGGCCAGCAGCGCGGTGGAAAACGCGGGGCTGGTACCTGCCGGCGGCGAGCCGCCGATCGACGGTGTGGCGCTGGAAAAGCTGCTGCTTGCCTACGCTGCCGCGCAGGACACGATCAACCGCAATACCCACCGTTACGACCGCAACCTGCTCGAAGCGCTGGTCGATTTCATGCCGCTGGAGCTGGAAAGCCTGCGCAATGCGGGTCCTGGCGAGGGCCTGGATGCGCTGGCCAAGCACCTCAACCAGGGCAACCTCGGCAGCGCTCGTTTCACCCTTGAGCTGCAGGAACCCAACGAGCAGCGACCGGCTGCGGTGCTGGTCACGCGCAGCCACATGGGCGAACAGCACATCCAGGTGCTGCCGCTGTCCGCACTTGAAGGCGGCGAGCTGCGCGGGATCCACCAGGCGGCGCAGCTGCTGCACGGTCTGGTCCGCGACGGCGCCGTCATCAGCCGTGGTGCCAAGTCGATCGAGATCGAATCGTTCGCGCAGGCCCGCAACTGGCTGCTGGACGAAGCCAAGCGCGGTCGTCAGATCCAGCGATTCAAGGGCCTGGGCGAAATGAATCCGGAACAGCTGTGGGATACCACCGTGAATCCCGATACCCGTCGCCTGCTGCAGGTGCGGATCGAAGATGCGGTCGCTGCCGACCAGATCTTCAGCACCCTGATGGGTGATGTGGTCGAGCCGCGCCGTGACTTCATCGAAGACAACGCGCTGAAGGTCGCCAACCTGGATATCTGACACAATCGGATCGTGGCCGGCGCGCGGGGAGGCGCGCCGGCTTTTGTCCCTTGATCGCAGGTAATCGATGTCCGCTTCCGCCCCGGTTTCCGCTCCGCCGCCGGTCCCGCCGGCAACCGCCGCCCCCCGTACCTCCTCACCGCTGGCAGGTTTTTTCATTGATCTCGGGATCGCTGCCGTCACCCTGTTCGGTTTGAGCCTGGTGAGTGGTCTGATCTGGGGGCTCTATCGCGGCATCGTGGTGGGTTATGCCAACGCCAAATCCAGCGGCGGCACGCCTGATACGGCAGCGGTTGCCCAGCAGCTCGGCCAACCCGGTGCGCTCGGGCAGATCCTGATGGCACTGGTCGCTACCGGCGGCGCAGCGCTGCTGGTGTATTTCTGGCGCCGCCCTGCCAACGCTGCCGAACGCCAGCGCTCGCGGGATGCACTGCGTCGCCCCTCCACCTGGGGGTGGACCCTGCTGGTTGCCAGCGCGATCGTGATCGGCAGCAACGGCATCGCCTTCGTGGCCAAGCAGATGGGCATCGAGCCGGTGCCGACAAACCTCGAACTGATGCAGAACGCGGTTGCCCGTTTTCCGCTGTTCCTGACGTTGTTTGCCGTGGTGCTTGCACCCGCCTACGAAGAACTGCTGTTCCGCCGGGTCCTGTTCGGACGCCTGTGGCAGGCCGGACGGCCGTGGCTGGGGATGATCCTGAGCAGCCTGGCCTTCGCGCTCATCCATGAAATTCCCGGTACGAGCGCCAATGGCCCGGCCGAGATCGCCCAGCTGTGGCTGGTTTACGGCGGCATGGGTGCTGCATTCTGCTGGCTGTACCGCCGCACCGGAACCTTGTGGGCGGCGATCGCCGCACATGCGCTGAACAATGCCGTGGCGCTTGCGGCTCTGGTGTTTTTCGGGGCAACGTAAGAGGCTGTCCGCTTGACGAAAGATTAAGCAGACCCGTTACACACTGGGCTTCTGAACACGGGGGTGGGTCCATGAAACAACTGCTGCTGGCCATCGTCATCACCACTCTGGTCAGCGCCTGCGCGACCACCACGTCACCCACCGGCCGTCGGCAGATGGTGGGCGGGGTGTCGCAGGCACAGCTGGACCAGCTGGGTGCGCAGGCGTTCGCCGAAACCAAGCAGAAAGAGAAGATCAGTAGCGATGGCCGCCAGAATGGCTACGTGCAATGCGTGGTCAATGCGCTCGTTGCACAGTTGCCGCCACAGTACCGTGGCGTACGGTGGGAGACGGCTGTGTTCGTCGACAAGGAACCGAACGCTTTCGCCCTGCCCGGCGGCAAGGTCGGGGTCAACACCGGCATCTTCAGCGTGGCCAGGAACCAGGATCAGCTGGCTGCCGTGATCGGCCATGAAATCGGCCATGTCATCGCCCGCCATCATGAGGAGCGCATCACCCGGCAGATGGGCGCGCAGACCGGATTGGCGGTGTTGGGGGCGCTGGCCGGCGCCTACGGCGGCGAAGGCGCGGCCAGCACGGTCAACCAACTGGGCGGGATGGGGGCGCAGACCGCGTTCCTGTTGCCCGGCTCACGTACCCAGGAGAGCGAGGCTGACGTGATCGGTCAACGGTTGATGGCCGAGGCCGGATTCAACCCTGCCCAAGCGGTCGATCTGTGGCAGAACATGATGGCCGCCAGTGGCGGTCGCAGCCCGCAATGGTTGTCCACCCATCCCGATCCGGCCAATCGGATCAGGGAGTTGCAGCGTGATGCACCGGCGCTCGGCCCCGTCTACCAGCAGGCCCAAGCGGCCGGACGCCGGCCAAAGTGTGGCTGAGTGCGCAGATTCATGCTGTATTGCAGCACATAAAACGATTTCTCACGCCATCTGTTTCTGATACGTTTGGCGGCTCAGATTTTTCTGACAGTCCGACTTTGCCGCTACCGGCGGTTCGATCGAGGTGAACGATGATTTTCCGTAACCACAAAGCTGTGCTTTCCGTCCTCATCGCCACTGCCCTGACCGGCGCCGTGGTCACCGACGCGTTCGCGCAGTCCTCGCGTTCGTCCGAGCGTGGCAACCGCGGCGGCAAGCAGGCCAAGGCCGAAGTGCTGTTCCCGAACGCGACCCGCCAGGAACCGGCAGCGAAGTCGTCGGCCAAGCTGGGCAGCAAGCTGCAGAAGATGATTGACAGCTACAACAAGGAAAAGTTCCCGGAGACCCGCACGCTGGCCGACGAGATCCTGGCCAACGAAGGCGCCAACGAGTACGACAAGTCGCTGGCCGCGCAGCTCGCCTCGCAGGCGGCCTACCAGACCGACGACACCGCCGCCGCCATCGCTTACCTGAAGCAGGTGCTGCAGTTCAACGGCCTGGACAACAACGGCCACTTCCAGTCGATGCTGATGCTGGGCCAGCTGCAGATCCAGGAAGACAAGACCGCTGAAGGCCTGGCGACCCTGGACAAGTACTTCGCCGAGAGCAAGTCGACCAAGCCGGAAGAGCTGATCATCAAGGGCCAGGCGCTGTACCAGCTGGAGCGCTACCAGGAAGCGATCCCGGTGCTGAAGCAGGCCATCGCCGGCGCTGCCGAGCCGAAGGACAACTGGAACCAGCTGCTGATGGCCGCACTGTCCGAAGCCGGCCAGACCGGTGAGGCCGTGCAGGCTGCCGAAGCACTGGCGGCCAAGAACCCGAATGACAAGAAAGCGCAGCTGAACCTGGCCAACATGTACATGCAGGCCGACCAGATGCCGAAGGCCGCCGCGGTGATGGACAAGCTGCGCAGCAGCGGCCAGCTCACCGAAGAGCGCGAGTACAAGCAGCTGTACTCGATCTATGCCAACACCGAGAACAAGGAAAAGGACGTCATCGCGGTCATCAACGAGGGGTTGCAGAAGGGCATCCTGAAGCCGGATTACCAGGTCTACCTGGCACTGGCCCAGTCCTACTACTACTCCGACCAGGTACCGCAGGCGATCGACGCGTGGCAGAAGGCCGCCCCGCTCTCCAAGGACGGTGAGACCTACCTGAATCTGGCACGCGTTTTGCACAGTGAAGGTCGTGTCCCGGAGGCCAAGCAGGCCGCCCAGCAGGCGCTGGCGAAGGGCGTGAAGAACCAGGCTGATGCCAAGAAAATCATCAACCTGAAGTAAGTAGGAATAACGCCTGAACGCCTGCTCAGTTGATGCGCAGGCGCTCAGGATTGGTATAAGCTTGGAGGTTCCTGCGGTGTCATGCACCGCTGATCAGGGATCCCGCCCCCGGGATTCCGGCCCCACTATTGAGCTCTTGGCGCATGACGGAACAACTAGTCGTTCACCGGTACGAACAACCCGATGACTCGGGGCTGAGCTGGCCTCGCATCGTCGGTATCGCGTTTGTAATCGCCCTGCATCTGGCGGCCTTCATGATGCTTCTGATTCCTGCCGTGGCTCCCAAGGCCGCGACGGAGAAGGAGCGCAACGTCATGGTGACCATCGTCGACGCACCGCCGCCGCCGCCGCCACCGCCGCCGCCGCCGCCGCCGCAGGACACCCCGCCGCCGCCGGTGAAGAATCTGTCGCCGCCGAAGCCGTCGCCCGTCCCGCCGCCGCCGCAGGCGCCGGTCGTCGACGTGCCGGAACCGCGCGCCAACGATATCGTCACCCCGCCGTCGCCGCCGTCGCCGCCGGCACCGCCGACCTCGATCGAGGCCAGCGTGGACATCTCGTCGAAGGCCATGAATCCGCCGCGCTACCCGCCGGCCGCCTTCCGCGCTGGTATCCAGGGCGAAGTGATCCTGATCATTGATGTCGATGCCCAGGGCAACGTCACCAATGTCACGGTGGAAAAGTCCAGCCGTAACCGCGATCTGGACCGTGCTGCGATGGAAGCTGCCCGGAAGTGGCGTTTCAACGCCGCCGAAGCTGGCGGTAAGAAGGCTGCTGGCCGCGTCCGCGTCCCGGTCAACTTTGCACTGAACTGATGTGGCCCGGGTGGCCGCCTGGCCACCCTCGCCCCTGGTTCGATTGTTTAGCTTAGCTACACCCTTTATCACCACACACAACAAAGGTAAGCGTCATGCTGCAGGAAATTTTCATCGCCGCTGCTGCCGGGGGCAATCCGTCCAACGCCCTGTCGCAGATGGGCTTCGAGCATCTGATCCACGAAATGACCACCAAGCCGGGTGATTTCGCGGTTTCCTGGGTCGTGCTGCTGACCCTGGTCGTCATGTCGGCCATGTCCTGGTACTGGACCGTCATCAACATCTTCCGTGCTACCCGCCTGAAGAGCGCCGCTGATCGCGTCGTCAGCCTGTTCTGGGATACCCCGAACGCGCAGGACGCCATCCGCGCAATGGAAGAGCAGCCGGCTTCGGAGCCGTTCTCGAAGATCGCACTGGACGCTGCCCAGGCTGCTGCGCACCACCAGCGTGCTGAAGGCGGCGCCACCGGTGGCGTGGGTGAGAACCTGAGCCGTTCGGAGTTCGTCGACCGCGCCCTGCGCCAGGCCGTGACCCGCGAAAGCAACAAGCTGCAGTCGGGCATGACCCTGCTGGCCACCGTCGGTGCAACCGCTCCGTTCGTCGGTCTGCTGGGTACCGTGTGGGGCATCTACGGCGCGCTGATCAAGATCGGTGCCACCGGCTCCGCTTCGATCGACGCCGTTGCCGGCCCGGTGGGTGAAGCACTGATCATGACCGCGATCGGTCTGTTCGTTGCTATCCCGGCCGTGTTCGCCTTCAACTTCTTCAGCAAGATCAACAGCGCGACCATCAGCAAGTTCGATACCTTCGCGCACGACCTGCACGACTTCTTCGCCACCGGTTCGCGCGTCCGCTAATTGCGACGCGCTGTACCCAGCGAGAACGTAGTCACCAAGATCTAGACGGAGCCCGTTATGGCTTTCAGTAGTGGTAACAGCGGCGGCCCCATGGCCGACATCAACGTTACGCCCCTCGTGGACGTGATGCTGGTGCTGCTGATCATCTTCATCATCACGGCGCCGCTGATGTCCCACAAGGTCAAGGTGGATCTGCCGGAGGCCAACCTGGTCCAGAAGCCGGACGACACCAACGACCGCAAGGGTCCCATCACCCTGGCAGTCAAGGAAGACGGTTCGATCTACTGGAACGACGAAGAGATCAACAAGCAGACTCTCGAGTCGCGCTTGGCGACCGCCGCCCAGCAGACCCCGCAGCCGCCGTTGAACCTGCGTGGTGACCGCACCACCAAGATGCGTGTCATCAACGAGATGACCAAGATCGCGCAGGAACAGGGCATGCTGGACGTCGGCTTCGTGGCGACCAAAGAGAAGGGGCAATAAGCCATGGCATTCAGTAGTGGTGGTGGCAAAGGCCCCATGGCAGACATCAACGTCACGCCCCTCGTGGACGTGATGCTGGTGCTGCTGATCATCTTCATCGTCACCGCGCCGATCATGACGTACCCGATCGCCGTGGACCTGCCGCAGCGCGTGCTCAACCCACCGCCGCAGCTGGTCGAACCGCCGCCGCCGATCGAGTTGAAGATCGACGCCAGCAACCAGGTCTCGTGGAACAACAGCCCGATCAACGCAAGCGAACTGCAGCAGCGGATGGAGCAGGAGGTCCAGCGTGACCCGACCAACCAGCCGGAACTGCGGATCGATGCAAGCCCGGATTCGGAGTACGACGTGATGGCCAAGGTTCTGGCCGCTGCGAAGAATGCTCAGATGAAGAAGATCGGCTTCGTGCAGTAGTAAATCGCTACACCGCAATACATCAGTCATGACGCGACTGCAGACGCCCCTGGAGACAGGGGCGTCTTTTTTGTGCGCGGTGGGGGTGCCTGCCGGGCTGCGCCCGCCGCTGTCGGGAACAAATGCCGCTGACCGGTGCGCGTCCCCGCTATGATCGGCGGATGCTCGCCCTCTTCGATTCCGTGCGCCATTGGCTTGATGGCATCGCCCACCTGGGAACGATCCTGGCCGTGGCCTACCTGCTGTACCTGCTGGCCCTGACCGGCTGGATCATGCTGCAGAAGCGCGAGCCGGTGGCCACGCTGAGCTGGATCCTGTCGCTGGCACTGTTGCCCTACCTCGGCCTCTTCATCTATTACCTGCTGGGGCCGCAGAAGGTGAAGCGGCAACGCCTGCGGCGCGGTCGCGCGCGCTCGGGCATGGAGCACTACAGCGATGTCTGCCCGCCCGATGCCGACTGCACCGAGCTGGCCAAGATCGCGCAGGCGACGACGGGACTGGCGCCAAGCACCGCCACCGAAGTGACCTGGCTGGTTGATGGCGCGACCACCTATGCCGCGCTGCTGGAAGCGGTGGCGCAGGCGCGTGACCACGTGCATCTGGAGTACTACATCTTCAATCCGGACCACGCCGGCACCGCGTTGCGCGACGCACTGGTGGAACGGGCCAGCGCCGGTGTGCAGGTACGACTGTTGCTGGACGCGGTAGGCTCGTCCGCCGTGCGCCAACGCTTCCTGCGACCGCTGCTCGATGCAGGCGCGGAAGTCGTCTGGTTCCATCCGCGGCAGCTGTTGAAGCCGTTCAAGCGCCCCTGGCTGAACCTGCGTACCCACCGCAAGCTGGTGATCATCGATGGCCGGCTGGCGTTCACCGGCGGCATCAACATCACCGACGACGAAGACGAAAGCCGCAACCCCAACGCCTACCGCGATCTGCACATGCGTCTACGCGGACACGTGGTGCGCAGCCTGCAGTTGGTGTTTGCCGAGGACTGGTTGTACGCCAGTGGCCAGGACCACTCGCGGTTCGATATCGCCCGGTTGTGGCCGAGCGACATGGCCCTGCGCGGCGACGGCGCGATCGACGCGCAGGTGCTGGTGTCCGGCCCGGATTCGGGCTGGGAGACCATCCACCGCCTGCACGTGGCCGCCATCCAGGAAGCACGTGAGCGGGTCTGGCTGGTAACCCCCTACTTCGTGCCCGGTGAGGCGGCGCGGATGGCGCTGACCTCGGCGGCGCTCGGCGGCCTGGACGTGCGCCTGCTGGTGCCGAAGATGAGTGATTCCTGGTTCGTCACCCAGGCCGCGCGCTCCTACTTCGACGAACTGTTGCACGCGGGCGTGAAGATCTACGAGTACGGGCCGCGCATGCTGCACACCAAGGCCTTCATCGCCGACGACGACGTCTGCATCGTCGGCAGCGCAAACTTCGACCACCGCAGCTTCCGCCTGAATTTCGAGCTGTCGATGATGATCAGCGACCGTGGCCGGGTAGCGGAGCTGTCTACGTTGCTGCAGTCCGAGTTCGAGCGTGCCAGCCGTGTACACGACCAGGCAGGACGCTCGCTGTGGCTGCATCGGCTGCCCGAAGCCTTCGCGCGATTGGCCTCGCCGCTGCTGTGAGGCAGCGCTACACTGCGGCGGTGGCCCGGGGAGACTGACAATGTACTGGCTGTACCTGCTGCTGGCGCTGGGCTGCTTCGCCTTTGCGCTGAAAACGCCGAACATGGGCGTGATGTCACTGGCCCTGCTGGGCGCCCTCGCCTTCCTGCTGGCGTGGGTGCGCGGTCGTTACGTCGCACGCTTTGGCGACCTTCAGCGTGATCCGGCGACACTGGTCGACAGCGATGAACTGCGGCGCCTGCGTGAGCACGCCAAGGTTCCCCCGGCCGACGGCAGCGAACCTCCCTCCCACTCCCCGTAGTCCCGTTCCATGACCCAGCTCAGCGTCAACGTCAACAAGATCGCCGTCCTGCGCAACTCGCGTGGCGGCGCCGAACCGGACGTGGTGCGTGCCGCCCAGGCCTGCCTGGATGCGGGCGCGCATGGCATTACCGTGCACCCCAGGCCGGACCGCCGCCACATCACCGCCGAGGACGTGCTGGCACTGTCGACGCTGACCCGCGCGCGTGGCGTCGAATTCAACATCGAAGGCAACCCGTTCGCGCCGCCGCGTGAGGGCTACCCCGGCCTGCTGCCACTGTGCGCGCAGACGCGCCCGGCACAGGTCACGCTGGTGCCCGATGGCGATGGCCAGATCACCTCCGACCATGGTTTCGACTTCGAGCGCGACGCACAACGATTGCGCCCGCTGGTGGCCGAACTGAAGGCGATGGGGTGCCGGGTAAGCCTGTTCGTGGATGCCGGCAACCCGCTGCTGGAACAGGCGGCCGAAGTCGGCGCCGACCGCATCGAGCTGTACACCGGCCCGTATGCCGAGGCCCATGCTGCCGGCGACGCCCGCGTCATGCTGGAGCTGTTCGCCACCGCTGCGCGGCGTGCACAGGCTGTCGGCCTGGGCGTGAACGCCGGGCATGACCTGTCGCAGGACAACCTGCGTGACTTCCTCGCCAATGTGCCGGAGGTGCTGGAAGTGTCGATTGGTCACGCGCTGATCGGCGAGGCGCTGTACGACGGTCTGGATGCCACGGTGAAGGGCTACCTGGCGCTGCTGTGAGGCTGCGCCGACGGGCATGACCGGGCGCTACCGATGTTGTTGTCGCAGCCATTGAGACGGCGCCGACGTAACCTGCTGCAATGGGTATTGCGATCAAGGGCCGAGGTTCCACGTCCCACCTGGCCGGGCGCTTCGAAAGCACCGTCAGCGAGGCGGTGGACGACGGCTGGGCGATGGACGAAAGCGAAGAGTTCCTCGCTCCGCGCCTGCGCACCGAAGTGCGCGCCGAGACCGCACGCAGCATCATCAGCCGCAACACCTCGCCGGACGTCGGCTTCAGCCAGTCGGTGAATCCGTATCGGGGCTGCGAGCACGGCTGCTCGTACTGCTTCGCACGCCCCTCTCACGCCTATCTGAACCTGTCGCCCGGGCTCGACTTCGAGACCAAGCTGTTTGCCAAGACCAACGCGCCGCAGCTGCTGCGCAAGGAACTGTCGAAGCCGGGCTACGTGCCGCAACCGATCGCGCTGGGCATCAACACCGACGCGTACCAGCCGATTGAACGCAAGTTCAAGCTGACCCGCCAGTTGATTGAAGTGATGCTGGAGACGAAGCATCCGTTCTCGCTGATCACCAAGAATGCGCTGGTCGAGCGCGACATCGATCTGCTCGCGCCGCTGGCGGCGGAGAACCTGGTCAGCGTGCATTTCTCGGTGACTTCGCTGGATCCGCACCTGTCGGCGAAACTGGAGCCGCGTGCCTCGGCACCACATGCGCGCCTGCGTGCGATGAAACGCCTGCATGAAGCGGGCATTCCCGTCGGTGTGATGGTGGCGCCGGTGATTCCCTGGATCAATGACAGCGAACTGGAAGCCGTGCTGGAGGCTGCGCATGATGCTGGCGCCAGCACCGCAGGCTACGTGCTGCTGCGCTTGCCGCTGGAAGTGGCACCGCTGTTCCGCGATTGGCTCGATACCCATCATCCGGATCGCGCCGCGCATGTGATGAGCACCATCCAGCAGCTGCGTGGCGGCAAGGATTACGACAGCCAGTTCGGCACGCGCATGCGTGGCCAGGGCGTCTATGCCGATCTGCTGAACAACCGTTTCAAGCTGGCGCGCAAGCGGCTGGGCTTCAATGCGCAGAACAGCCATTGGCCGAAGCTGGATTGCAGCCGGTTCGAGAAGCCGCTACCGCCGCGGAAGGATTCGCCGCAAGGGTCGTTGTTCTAGGAAGTTCCGAGGCGTACGGAGACGACACCGCACTGAGGCCCGTTGCAAAGCGTGAAAGAATCGTTACACCCGGCGAAAATGAACCTTATGTTAACGGTTCACGCGCTGTCTGGCCTGCAACGATTTCCAGGGAAATGGAAGAGCATGAAGCTCCTGAAGACACGTACGTCGCTGTCCCTTGTTCTGCTTGTTACCCCCTTGTCCCTGTTTGGTGCCGGCGCCAAGACGCCGCCGACGGATTTGGAGCGGATCACGGTCAAGCCGCCCGTCGAGGACTTTGAATACCCCCTGTGGTGGTCGATTGATGGAGGCATGCAAGGCGGCTTCGATGGCGGCATGGGCGGGGGCGGCGGTTCATTTCCGACCGAAACCGCGAAGGAGCAGCCGACCGATGACAAGGAGAAGGACTGCAATGGCCGTAAGGGCAATCCCGTCGTGCTCTACAGCGGCAACAAGGTTGAACCAGAACTTGATTTCGCCAGTCACGGTGAAATGGGCCTGTTTCTGCAGCGCAACTACAATCACTACTGGAGCGCAACCGGACTGTTCGGCAATCACTGGCTGAGCAACTTCGACTATTCGCTCGCATTCACCGATGCAAATCAGTTGGCGTGGGTGCAACGGCCCGACGGTCGCCGCATCAAGTACCTCAAGGATCCGACCAGCGGTCGCTGGTATGAGGACAAGGCCCAGCCCATCGCGTACCTTTCCGCGAACGGCGATGGCACGTTTACGCTTCGAAACGAAAAAAACGGTACGGAGACCTACAACGCTGAGGGCTATATCACCCGACTCAGCAATGAGCAGGGCGTGAGCTGGACGTTCTCCTATGCTGACCGCTATCTGCAGAAGGTGACCCACTCCTCGGGACGCAGCGTCAGCTTTGGCTGGGCCAATGGACAGGTTAGCCAGGTGACCGATCCGGCCGGCAACATCTATCGCTACACCTATACCCCCAACGTGTTCGGGAACGGACGTGGCCGGCTCGCCAGCACGTCGCTGCCAGGCACACCAGCAACGACGATCAGCTACCACTACGAAGATGCCCGCTTCCCGGGTGCCCTGACCGGCAAGTCCTTTGATGGCGTGCGCTATTCCACTTTTGCGTACGACGCGGAGCGGCGCGCCATCAGCACGGAGCACAATGGTGGCATTGAACGGTTCCGCTTCAGTTACGCCGTACGCAGCACCGAACCGGTGCTGCCGCCCCCCGCTCCGACTCGACCCGGGGGTCTCCGCGCCGATGAGGAGCGTGGATGGTGCGAACAGCGCACCGGAGGCACACGCATCTGCTATCAGCCGCGCTCACTGCCTGTTGGCTCGCTGCCGATGGAGAGCGCACTCGGTATGACGGCTGCCGCTGCGCCTAGCCTTACGCGGCCCGTCGATATTGATGTCACTGTGATCAACCCTCTTGGCCGTAGCACCACTTACACGTTCAAGGACGGAAAGATGGTATCGACCAAGGGTGATCCGTCGCCGAACTGCCCTGCCAGCTACAAGGAGCAGAGTTATGACGCCAGTGGATACCCGGATCTGTTCCATGACTTCCAGGACAATCTGACCAACTTCGACTACAGCGCTCAGGGTTACCTGTTGAAGCGGGTGGAAGCTGTCGGCAGCTCGGCCGAACGTACGACGTTGCAGGAGTGGGATACCACGCGGAACAGACTCCTCAAGACAACGGTAGTGGGTGACCTCGAGGTTGCCTACTCCTATGACGATCGCGGAAACGTGGCCAGCGCAACCGAGCGCAATCTGACGGCACGTGGCGTACCCAGCCAGACACGAGTGACCCGGAGCACGTATACCTATCACGCAAACGGATTGAAGGCCTCGATCAAGGTCGATGGACCGCTTGCGCAGGACGACGTCACCTCCGTCTTCAACAGCCAAGGCGATCTGACCAGCGTCACCAACGCACTCGGCCATACGATCAGCTATTCCAACTACAACGGATTGGGATTGCCTGGACGCATCGTCAATGCGAATGGTGGTGTGCGAGAGCTGACGTATGACGGCCGCGGCCGCGTTGTGTCCAACAGAACCAGTTCGGCAACCGGCTGGGCGACCACAGCCATTGGATACACTACTTCAGGTGACATCGCCTCGCTTACCCAGCCTGATGGCGTGACAGTGCGCTACGGCTACGATGCAGGGCGCCGCCTGACACAGGAAGTCCGTTCGATGGGAGACGGCAAGTGGGCATGGACCCGTCATAGCTACAACAACGCTTCCAATCGCACGCGCACCGAAGTTTCACAGACCGACTATCCGATGGATACGGTGGTGAGCGGAGTGATTGACGAAATCACCCATGATGCGCAGTGGAACTGGTTCGTCCGTGGCTGGGCCTGCTCCACTGGCTCGGCTGGGTCAATCCAGGTGGACGGTTACGCCGACGGCAACGTCTACCTGGGTAGCACTCAAGCGAACCTTGCCAGCGAGTCAGGTGTTGCTGCGGCCTGCCAAGCATCAGGGAGTGCCTATAGGTATCAGTTGCCGATATCGCTAGCCCAGAGGCAACAGTTGGGCGGTCGCAAGTTCTCCATCTACGGCCAATCTCCGCAGGGCCGCGGCCAGGACCGAGCGCTCGCGAACTCAGGCGTGTTTGCGATTCCAACGGCAAACATCGTTGGTGACATCGGCGGCGTGACCCAGGATGGCAACTGGAACTTCTTTATTGAAGGCTGGGCCTGCTCGATCGGCGTGGACGCTTCGATTGACGTCCACGTGTATGCAGGCAACACCGCATGGACGGGCGGCACATTCGTGGCCGGTGGCCGTGCAAATCTGGCAACGGATGGCAACGTGGCGAACGCGTGCCAGGCACGAGGTAATGCGTACTGGTTCAAAATTCCGCTGGATGCCAACGCACGATCGGCGCATGGCGGCAAAGCGTTGTACGTACATGGCCTCTCGCCTTGGGGCGGCGACCACCTGACCATCAATCGCTCGGGCACTTTCACTGTTCCAGCCGTTGTGCGGAGTGCGGAGTTCGTTTCCTTCAACGCCTATCCCACCAACATCACCAATGGAGGGCAAAGCACGTTGACCATACAGGTCCGCAACACAGGCAATGTCGTATGGGATGGAAACACCTACCTTGCATGGGGCCAGGACCAGCTGGATCAATCCCGAGCACTGGCCGGGCCGGTATCCCCTGGAGGGGTTGCATCGTTCAGCATTGACGTCGCGCCTTACCACGATGGCGTCGGCATCAGGAGCTTTGCATACATTGCCCAGATGGCCACCAGTGGTATCGCCTGGGGCCCCCGGCCCTACACCATGATCGCGGTAGAAAACGTGGATTGGTACTGCCCGCCAAACAGCACCACCTGCGAGGCGCCGATGTGATGACCACATTGACCCTACCCCTCATCGCATCGAATGCTGTTATGCACAGGGTGAACTACAGGTACGACGGGAGAACTGCGTCCGGTGGTACGGTCTGGGGCGCGGAAGCAAATGTCTTTCAGTCGGTCGAGAACAACAAGGGAAGTTGCGGTCGCATCGTCTGCGAACGCCCTCGGTAAGAAAGGACCAGCCATATGCCAGCACTGACGCTTGCCCTGATGGGGCTGAACGCTGTTGTCTCCGTCAACACATATGAGTACGACGAACTGGGTCGGGTGATCGTCGAGCGCGGCAACGGCGTACAGAACGTGCGCTATGCCTATGACGCGGAGGGACGCGTCACGCAGGTGACCGATTCGCAGAATCGCGTCACCCGTATGAGCTACGATCCGCGTGGACGCTTGATCAAATCAATCGACGCCGCCGGGGGCACGACCCAGATTGCCTACGATCTGGCAGATCGCCCGATCCGTGTGAGCGATCCCCGCAATCTCGTTACCACCTACGAATTCGATGGTTTCGGCCAGATGTGGAGACAGGTGAGTCCGGACACGGGAACGACCCAGCACCAGTACGATGCTGCAGGTCTGCGGACATCGACGGAGCGGGCCGATGGCAGTGTCGTCTCCTTTGGTTACGACGGTCTGGGGCGATTGACTTCTGCGAGCGCAGAAGGCCGAACAATGGGTTACAGCTACGATTGGTGCGGCAATGGTAAAGGTCAACTGTGCGGTACTTCAGGGCCCGGAACCGCCACCCATTTTGGCTATACACCGAACAGTGAGCTGCAGATACGACGTGACTTCACCGATCTGTCTGATCAGAAGACGGACTACAGCACAATCTATGGATACGACAGTATCAATCGCCTGAGCCAGATCACCTATCCCAACGGTGACAAGGCGACCTATACATATGGTTCCCAAGGAAAGCCAAGCTCGTTGTTGGCAACGGTCGACGGAACTCAGCGCTCGATCATTTCCCAAGCCAACTGGAAAGCAACGGGTGTCCGCGAATCGTTGGCATACGGTAATGGCCTCGTCAGAGGCTATAACCACGACCAAGAGGGGCGGCTTACCGCGATGTCGGTCTGGGGACCTAACAGCCAAAAAGTCAGCTATTTGGACTACCAATACAGCGGGGATGGTGAAATCAACGCCATCATCGATGCGGTCGATCCGAACATGACGCAGTTGATCGGCTACGACGCGTTGAGCCGTCTGACGCAGCTGACGCGCTTTGGTGTCACCAATCAGCTTTCCTACGATGCTGGCGGAAACCATGATCGCTACCAAGGGGGGAACCAGCTTACCCAGTACAGTATCGATCCAGGTAGCAACCGGGTGCTGGACTACACCAACCAGGATGGTAGCCGGCAGTACCAGTACGACGCGTTGGGAAATCGCATCAGTGAGACCGCGGGCAGTCGCATCAGTACCTACGAGTACGATGTCTTCAACCGCATGAGCCGCAGCAACATCGGAGGCGCAGCGACCGACTACGTGCTGAATGCCCAGGGACAGCGCGTGGCGAAGATCAACCTGAGTACGAACAGTCGATACTTCTACGCCGGCCAGAACCAGCTGATGACCGAGCTGAACAATGGCGTATGGACCAACTACTTCTGGTTCGAAGGTGAACTGGTTGGGCTCGCTCGCAGCGGGCAGCACAATTATGTGCATACCGATCATCTTGGTCGCCCGGAGTTCGTCACCAGCCCGAGCCAGCAGACCGTATGGAAGGCGTACAACTACGCCTACGGGCGTAGCGTCCAGAAGGATGAGATCGGAGGGTTGAACATTGGCTTCCCGGGCCAGTACTACGATGTGGAAAGCGGACTCTGGTACAACGGCTTCCGCGACTATGACGCGAGTATCGGACGATATGTGCAGAGTGATCCGATCGGGTTGGCGGGTGGGCTGAATACCTATGGCTATGTGGGTGGCAATCCCATCAACCGCACCGATCCCCTGGGGCTTCGTGCATTGCTTGATTGCGAGAAAGAAGCCTTGGCGCCGTATTACGGGGGATTGGTGGATATGGGTGATGTGGACTTCATCTCGAACGAACGGCTTGTTCCTAAGGGCTATTCAGCGATGACGCTTGGCAACAACATCTTTGTCAATCCGTCCGACGATATCCCGGGCTCCATCGAGACCATTGCACTGTTGGGGCACGAGCTAGCGCATACCTACCAGCAACAGGTCCTGGGACTGGGCTCGTTCCTGCTTAGATACAAGAATGATTACGAAACCGGAAGGATCATGAGGGGAGAGAATCACGATACCGCGTACAGGAACATCTCTTTCGAAAGGGATGCATACACCATGGGTAGCATGATCGAGCGTGAACTCAAAAAATCAGGAGTCAATCCCTGTGATTGTGTTAACTAGCAGGTGCATGTTCCTTGTCCTTCTATGCATCGCGTTCTCCGCGTGCGTGGCCACGCGAGATCCCGATGTCTCGGCATATTTGAAGTACAAGGCGGCCGATGCCGGCAACGGGAGTTTCACTTCACTTCCGGATGACGAGAAGACCAGGGTGTTCTTTGGCGCTATGAAGGTTCACCCCCCATCCCTTTCCATCGAAGACGAGTTGGCAAAGCAGGACCTGGCCTATCTCCTGGAGTTGAAGGCGGTCATTGAAGATCGGGGAGGTAGCTACGAGGCCTACTCGTTCATCGCCGCGATAGCGCAGAAGCAACGCAATGGCCAGCTGACCCAGCAGCAGGTCGATGCCATGCATCTGGACACGTTCTGCGTCCAGCGCGGGGATATGAACAATCTCTGTCGCAACCTGTTGATGGATTTGCCGGGGAGCTAGCCGGGCGGCGATCGCACGCTCGACGTCGACGATGCAGGTCGCGGCGATCAGCTGCCTCGGAATAATTGCTGCGCACTCTGGAACAGGATCCAGCTGGTGGCGATGAACTTGTCGCCGCCCTGCGGCCGGTTGCCACGATGCGTGTGGGTGAATGCCGTCGGTGCGATCAGCAGGCTGCCGGTGCGCGGCGCGATCTTGCGCCCCTGGAACAGGAACTCGGTTTCGCCTTCGTCGAAGTCGTCATTGAGATACAGCGTCCACAGCACATGCCGGTGCAGCGTGTCGGCCTGCGCGTCCTTCGGGTACAGCTCGCAGTGCCAGTACGGGTAGCCACCCTCGCCTGCCGCGTACCACTGCAGGTTGATCGCGCCCGGGCGCAGGCAGGTGCGCGCCAGATCCGCGAGCTGCTCCGGTGCCATGTCGGGAAAATCCTCGGCCGACAGACGCCGCGGCTGGCCGTTGCTGTCCTGGATCTGCAACATCAACGGCGCGATCAATGCCTGTGGATAACGGCGTAGATAAGTCTGCAGACCGGCAAAAACCGCCTGCTGCAGCTGCTGGTCCACATCCTGCCAACCCTCCAGGCCACTGATCCGCAGATCCTTGCTGTGCTTGAGTTCCGGGAACACACCGCTGCCCACTGCACCGGGTTTCAGGCCCTGGCTTGCACGCATGCGCGCGACGATTGCAGCGCACACGTCGCTGGGGACGGCGTTGTGGATGACCTCGATGAAATCGACAGGGCCCGACTGCTGCATGCGTGCATTCCTTGGACGGCAAGGACTTGATGGTGCCGTTTGCCGCCCCTGCTGTCACCCTGCGGTCATGTCATCGTTCTGCCATGACCGCTGTAGGGATGGCCGCTGTCAGACGCTCTTCGCGTCATGCTCCTGGTGATAACGCACGGCCTCGGCGACCTCTTCGCGCGAACCGAGGAACACCGGCACGCGCTGGTGCAGCTGGTCGGGTTGCAGGTCGATGATGCGTTCGCGACCGGTCCAGGCCGTACCGCCCGCCTGCTCCACCAGCAGGCCCATCGGGTTGGCTTCGTACATCAGGCGCAGCTTGCCGGCCTTGCCCGGTTCCTTCTTGTCCCACGGGTAGATGAAGATGCCGCCGCGGGTCAGGATGCGATGCACGTCGGCCACCATGCTGGCAATCCAGCGCATGTTGAAGTTCTTGCCGCGCGGGCCGTCCTTGCCGGCCAGCAGATCTTCGACATAGGCCTGCATCGGTGCTTCCCAGTGCCGCTGGTTGGACATGTTGATGGCGAACTCCTGGGTCGCCGCCGGGATCTGCATGTTCTCGGTGGTCAGCAGGAACTCACCGGTTTCGCGGTCGAGGGTGAAGGCGTGGGTACCGTGGCCGACAGTCAGCACCAGCTGCGTGCTGGGCCCGTAGATGCAGTAGCCGGCGGCGATCTGCTTGCTGCCCGGCTGCAGGAAGGCGTCATCGCCAGGCAGTTCGACGTTGGTCGGGCAACGCAGCACCGAGAAGATGGTGCCGACGGAGACGTTGACGTCGATGTTGGAGCTGCCATCGAGGGGATCGAACAGCAGCAGGAAATCGCCGCGTGGGTAGATGTCCGGCACCGGCTGGCTGTGGTCCATCTCCTCCGATGCGCAGGCGGCGAGGTGACCGCCCCAGGCGTTGGCTTCCAGCAGGATCTCGTTGCTGATGACATCCAGCTTCTTCTGCGCTTCGCCCTGCACGTTGCCGGTACCGGCTTCGCCGAGCACGCCACCGAGGGCGCCCTTGCTGACGGCGATGGAGATGCTGGTGCAGGCGCGGGCGACGACCGCGATCAGCTGGCGCAGGTCGGCGTTGATGCGGCCGGCGTGTTGCTGCTGGATCAGGAATCGGGTCAACGAGGTACGGGACATGGGCGGGCAGGTCTCGGCAACGGGAAAACGCCTATTGTCGCTGGTCTGACTTGCGCGTGGGTGAGCGGGGAAGGCGTAATCGTTTCCAGATGCGTTGCGCTGTGCGGCGCCTTCCTTTCGTAGAGGCGCGCGGGAGGGGGCGACAATGCAGGACACGCTGCAAGTACGTCCATGTAAGCTCGATGGCGCCATCCATGGCGCCAACGGTCCTGCATTGTCGCCCCCTCCCGCGCGCTTCAGGGTTGGCTGCGCGCGCGGAGGGTGTGGCAAGGCAGGAGCAAAAAACAAAGGCGCCTTTCGGCGCCTTTGTTTCCACAGCTTGCTGGAGCGGTCGATCAGCCCTTGGCGACGGTGGCCACGGCCTTGGCGACGTATTCCAGGTTGTTCTGGTTCAGCGCGGCCACGCAGATGCGGCCGGTGCCGACGGCGTAGATGCCGAACTCGTCACGCAGGCGCTCGACCTGTTCGCGGCTGAGGCCGGAGTACGAGAACATGCCCGCCTGCTCGTTGATGAAGCCGAACTGCGGGGCACCGGCGGCGGCCAGCTTCTCGACCAGGCCCTGGCGCAGGGCGTGGATGCGCTCGCGCATCTCGGTCAGTTCCTGCTCCCACATCGCGCGCAGGTCCGGGTTGGTCAGCACGCCGGCAACCAGTGCAGCACCGTGGGTGGACGGGCTGGAGTAGATCGTGCGGATCACGCGCTTGACCTGCGACTGCACGGCCTTGGCGTCAGCGGCGGTCGGCGCGACCATCGACAGCGCACCCACGCGCTCGCCATACAGCGAGAACGACTTGGAGTACGAGTTGGCGACGATGAAGCTGTCGATGCCGGCCTCGGCGATGATGCGCACCGCAGCGCCGTCCTGCTCGATGCCCTTGTCGAAGCCCTGGTAGGCCATGTCGATGAAGGGGAACAGCTGGCGGTCCTTCAGCAGCTGCGCGACCTGCTTCCACTGGCTGACGGTGAGGTCGGCGCCGGTGGGGTTGTGGCAGCAGGCGTGCAGCAGCACCACGGTGCCCGCTTCCAGCTTGCCCAGGTCGGCCAGCAGGCCGTCGAAGTTGACGCCATGGGTGGTCGGGTCGAAGTAGGTGTAGTCCACCACCTCGAAACCAGCGGCGCTGAACACCGCGCGGTGGTTTTCCCAGCTCGGGTTGCTCAGTGCGACGGTGGCGTGCGGCAGCAGCTTCTTCAGCACGTCGGCGCCGACGCGCAGCGCACCGCTGCCACCGACGGTCTGTGCGGTGGTGACGCGGCCAGCGGCCAGCAGCGGCGAATCCTTGCCGAACACCAGCTCACGGGTGGCCTGGGTGTACGCCGGCAGGCCATCGATCGGCAGGTAGCCGCGCGGTTTGGCTTCGTTGGCGAGCTGCTGCTCGATCTGCTTGACGGCGCGCAGCAGCGGAATGCGGCCGCTCTCGTCGTAGTAGATGCCCACACCCAGGTTGACCTTGGTCGGGCGGCTGTCGGCGTTGTACGCCTCGGTCAGGCCCAGGATCGGGTCGCCTGGGACCAGTTCCACGTTTGCAAAGAAGGACACGGCGGTACTCGTTCGGTAGACGGAAAGGGGGAGGAATTGCGCCACGCGGCTTGCGGCCTGTCGGCCGAAACCGACCCATCGTAACAAAGCCTGCCGGGGCTGGCCGCCGCCATCGTCATCGGCCTGCCCGTACCATGGCGTGCGTTACCGCCGATCCATCAACCTGAATCATGAATCCCGCCGCGCGACGTCGTTGCCTTCCCCTGTCCGCCCTGCTGCTATCGCCTTTGGCGGTGGGCGCCGCGCCCTCGCCGACGGTCCTGCCGACGGTGCAGGTGCAGGCCGCGCGGGTGCCTGGCGTGGATCCCTTCGCCCTGCCCGCCAGCCTGGATACGGTGTGGATCGATGCCGACCGTAGCGGCGCCAACGCGCAGCTGTCCGAGGCGCTGGGTGGGGTGCCGGGCCTGCTGGCCCGGGACCGGCAGAACTTCGCGCAGGACACCCAGCTGTCGATCCGTGGCTTCGGCGCACGCTCGACCTTCGGCGTGCGCGGGGTGCGGGTGCTGATTGATGGCGTACCGGCGACCATGCCCGATGGCCAGGGTCAGCTGTCGCACGCCAGCCTGCTCGGTGCGGAGCGCATCGAGGTGCTGCGGGGGCCGTTCTCGGCCCTGTACGGCAACTCGTCCGGTGGCGTGCTGCAGGTGTGGAGCGCACAGGGTCAAACCGGTGACCCCTGGCGGCTGCGGGTGAACGCGGGTGCCGACAACACGCTCAGCGTCGGTGCGCAGTTGCGCGGGGCGGGCAGGGGCATCGACTACAACGTGGCCGCCAACCATTTCAGCACCGACGGTTGGCGCGATCACAGCCGTGCACGTCGCGAATCGTTGAACGCGCGGCTGGGCACCGACCTCGCGGGCGGCCGCCTGGAACTGCTGCTCAACGCGCTGCACGCGCCGAACGCGCAGGACCCGCTGGGCCTGACCCGCGCGCAGGTAGCGGCCGACCCGCGTCAGGCCACGGCGTTGGCCGACCAGTACAACACCCGCAAATCAGTGCGCCAGCAGCAGGCCGGCCTGCGCTGGACCCGTGAAGCCGGTGCGCAGCGCTGGCAGCTGATGGGCTATGCCGGGCAGCGCGCGGTGAGCCAGTACCTGCCGATTCCGCCGGGACCGCAGGCCAACCCATTGCACGCCGGTGGCGTGATCGACCTGGATGGCGGCTACGGCGGGCTGGACGCGCGCTGGGGCTGGAACGGCGATCTGTGGGGCCGCCCGCTGGATCTGGTGGCGGGGGTGAATGCTGACCGCCAGCGCCAGCACCGCACTGGCTACGAGAACTTCATCGGCAGCACCGTGGGGGTACGCGGCCGCGTGCGCCGCGACCAGATCGACATCGTGCAGAACGTGGATCAGTTCGCCCAGGCGTGGTGGCAGTGGAGCCCGCGCTGGTCGTTGCTGGCCGGGGTGCGCCACAGCACGGTGCGCTTCGAATCGAATGATCGCTACATGGTCGGGCGCAACCCGGACGACAGTGGCCATCGCCGCTACCAGGCCACCACGCCGGTGGCCGGTGTCAGCGTCGAGGCAACCCCGCAGTGGCGCCTGCACGCGGCCCTGGGCCGTGGTTTTGAAACCCCGACCTTCAACGAGCTCGGCTACCGCGCTGATGGCCAGGCCAGGCTGGCGCTGGATCTGGCGGCTGCGCGCAGCCGCAGCCTGGAAGTGGGCAGCAAGTGGCATGCGCAGGATGGAAGGCAGCTCGATGTCAGCCTGTTCCGTGCAGATACCGACGATGAGCTGGCCGTTGCCAGCAACACCAATGGCCGCAGCACGTATCGCAACATCGGCAGCACCCGTCGCCAGGGTGTGGAGCTGCAGTACCGGCAGCCGCTGGCTGAGCAGCTGGAACTGCAGCTGGCCTGGACCTGGCTGCAGGCGCAGGTGCGCTCGCCCTACCTGGCCTGTGCGGCCAGCAACTGCGCAGTGCCCGACACCGTAGTTGCTGCCGGCAGCCGCCTGCCCGGCGTGCCCCGGCAGCAGGCGTATGCCCGCCTGCAGTGGTCGCCAGGGGACTGGCAGTGGGCGCTGGAAGCTGCCGCCAGCAGCGACGTGGTGGTGAACGACATCGCTACCGAGCGCGCACCGGGATACGCGCTGCTGAACCTGGAAGCCGGCCGCAGCTGGAGGCTGCAGGCCGGTGAACTGCGCGCCTTCGCGCGTATCGACAACGTGCTGGACCAGCGCTACATCGGCTCGGTGATCGTTAACGACGGTAATGGCCGGTTCTTTGAGCCCGGGCCGGACCGCCGCGCCAGCGTGGGGCTGCAGTGGTCATGGCGCTGAAGTGGTAGTGCCGGCCGCTGGCCGGCATCGCTCCGTGCAGGATCGCTGAGGTTGCCGGCCAGCGGCCGGCACTACCCGTCAAACGAAGGCCTTGCCGTCAATCCGGGGCCTTGGCCGGCACGAACGGCGAGGTCGGATCGCTGGCCGGGAAGGTTTCTTCCAGCGCCTCGTCCTGGTTGTCGCTGGCATGCTGCTTGCGCTCGCGTCGCTTCAGCGGGCTTTCCTGGCCACCCCGGTTGCGATCGCCACAGTCCTTGCGGTCCTGCGCGGCCTGCTCCGGCCGGCGTACGACGGGCAATGCGCCCTCGTCCGGCACCGACATGCCGGCGCCGCGGTCCTCGGCGTCGGCCAGATCATGCTTGCCGCGCTGCTCGCCCGGCTGGGGAGTGTGGTTCTCACGCAGGGGGTCACGGGTGCTGGTCATGGGGCATTCCTCCGGTAGGCCCCCACTACAGCGCGGACGAGGTAAAGCCGCTGCGAACCTGGCGTCATGAACATCTTTGTCACGACTGGATAACGGCAGCGCGCGTATTCCTGCCCACCCGCCCTGCTGCAGGAGCCGGCCATGCCCCGTCTTGAACGCCCCGCCCCATCCGTGTTCAACGCCCTGCTGGATCCGCTGGGCCAGCGCAGCGCGCAGCGCCGGACCCGCCGTCTCGAGGATCCGCAGGCGGTGGCGCAGGATTACCTGCAGTACATGCTGAGCGACTACGAAGAACGTCGCGCACAAGGGCACCGCAACTGGCGCGATCTGTGCCCGGTGTATGCCTTCGCGCTGACCACCCACGCCGCCGACTGGCCGCGTGGCGGCGGTGCCGATACCTGTGGCGAACTGGCCGAGCACTGGGAGCAGATGCGCGGACAGTCGCGCCTGAACTGGGCACAGGCGCAACCGGTGGTGGAAGATGCCTGGCGCGCGCTGGACCATATCCCGGCCGCTGCGGTGAGGACGCTGCTGCAGTAGTGCCGGCCGCTGGGCGGGATCTCCGGGTTCAGCACGCTGCCGGCCAGCGTGCCGGCACTACCCGCGCGGCGTGCACGTTGCCGACACGAGCGTTTCACGGTGGCCGGCTGAAGCTGGCCATCCCTGCTGAAACCCCAGGTGCGCATCATGGCCCGCCCGATCTGGACCGGCACACTTTCCTTCGGCCTGCTCAACGTACCGGTCTCGCTGATGTCCGGTGAACGCAAGGTCGACCTGCACTTCCGCATGCTGGATTCGCGCGACCGCAAGCCGATCCGCTTCGAGCGGGTCAACGCCGACACCGGCGAGGAAGTGCCGTGGAAGGACATCGTCAAAGCCTACGAGTACGACAAGGGCAGCTACGTCGTGCTGGAGGAAGACGATATCCGTTCGGCTGCGCCGGAGAGCCATGAAACGGTGGAGGTGGAGACCTTCGTCGACGCCACGCAGATCGATCCACGCTACTACGAAAAACCCTATCTGCTGGTGCCCGGGAAGAAGGCCGAGAAAGGCTACGTGCTGCTGCGGGAAACCCTGCGCAACACCGGCAAGGTCGGTATCGCACGGGTGGTGGTGCGCACGCGCGAGTACCTGTGCGCGGTGATGCCCAACGACGACGCACTGGTGCTGATGATCCTGCGCTATCCCCAGGAACTGGTTGAGCCTGACGACTACACGCTGCCCAGTGGAAAGCTCGCTGACTACCGCATCACCAGCAAGGAAACGGCGATGGCCGAGCAGCTGATCGAGTCGATGGCCGGTGACTGGGATCCTTCGCAGTACCACGATGAATTCCGCGAGCGCCTGCAGCAGGTGCTGAACAAGCGCATCAAGTCCAAGGGTGGCACCACCAAGGTGGAGGACGAGCCGGCACCGCGCGAGGACGCCAGCACCAACGTGGTGGACTTCATGGCATTGCTGCAGAAGAGCCTGGATGCCAACAAGCGCACGCCGGCGAAGAAGGTGGCCGTGCGCAAGGCATCGACCAGGAAGACAGCGGCGAAGAAGGCACCGGCAAAAAAGGCCCCTGCGAAGAAGGCTGCAAAGAAAACCGCCGCGCGACGCAAGGCAGGTTGAGCCATGTCGTTGCATCAGTACCGGCGCAAGCGTCGGCTGGGCGGAGGCAGCGGGCAGACCCCCGAGCCGGACGAAGTGCCCGCGCGGGGCAACCCGAAGCGGCGGCCGATCTTCGTGGTTCAACTGCACCACGCCAGCAGCCGACACTACGATTTCCGCCTGGAAATGGATGGCGTGTTGAAGAGCTGGGCGGTGCCGAAGGGGCCGTCGCTGCGGGTAGGCGAGAAGCGCCTGGCGGTGGAAGTGGAAGACCATCCGCTGTCCTATGCCGGCTTCGAAGGTGATATTCCGGAAGGACACTACGGCGCCGGCCACGTCGATGTGTTCGACCACGGCAGCTGGGCCTGCGAAGGTGATCCGCTGGAGGCACTGGCGGCTGGCAAGATCGACTTCGTGCTGCATGGACAGCGCCTGGCGGGTGGCTGGAAGCTGGTGCGCACGGCGATGAAGGGCCGCCAGGTGCAGTGGCTGCTGATCAAGCGCGACGACGAGCAGGCACGGGATGCTGAAGCGGATGATCTGCTGCATTCGCCAGCACCCAAATCTGCGAAGGCGCGCCGCGCCTCTGCGAAGAAGGCGGCGCCAGCGCCGCGTACCGCGCATCCACGCAAGGCTGATGCACGCTGGCATGCGCGTGCGCTGAAGCTGGATGGGGCGCGTGACAAGAGCTACCCGCGCCAGTTCAAACCCCAGCTCACCGATCATCGCGGCGCTGCGCCCGATGGTGAGCGTTGGCTGCACGAGATCAAGTGGGATGGCTACCGGCTGCTGGCGGACCTGCACGAGGGCGAGGTAAAGCTGCGCTCGCGCAATGGCCTGGACTGGACCGCGGATTTTCCCGAAGTGGTGCGGGCCGTACAGGCGCTACCGGTACGCGATGCACGCCTGGATGGGGAACTGGTGGTACTGGATGACAGCGGCCGCAGCGACTTCGCCGCGCTGCAGCGGGTGATCGACGGCAGCTCGAAACAACCGCTGCGCTACATCGTGTTCGATCTGCCGGGCGTGGCCGGCGTCGACATCAGCCGCGCGCCGCTGCTGGAACGCAAGGCACTGCTGAAGGAGCTGATCGGCGATACGCCGGGTACGCTGGCTTTCAGCGAGCACGTCATCGATCACGGCCCGGCGGTGTTCGAGGCCAGCGGCAAGGCGGGCTTCGAGGGCATCGTCAGCAAGCAGATCGATGCGCCCTACGTGAACGCCCGCGCGCGTAGCTGGGTGAAGGTGAAGCATGAGGACACCGATGAATTCCTGATCATCGGCCACACCGCGCCAAAGGGCTCGCGGGTGGGATTCGGTTCGCTGCTGCTGGCCACGCCGGACAAGGGCGGCCTGCGCTATGTCGGCCGGGTCGGTACCGGCTTCGACGACGAGAGCCTGCGCGCGCTGTCGGCCACGCTGGCGCCGCTGGCGGTGAAGGCAGCGGTGCTGGAGCTGCCGGCGCACGTGCCCTTCCGTGCGGCCAGCGTGCGCTGGGTGAAGCCGGTGACGGTGGCCGAGGTCGCGTTCCGTGGCTGGGGCAAGGAAGGATTGCTGCGCCAGGCCAGTTTCAAGCGACTGCGCAGTGACAAGCAGAAGGAGGACCTGGCGATGAGTGCAGCACCGGCCGATGACGGCGACGACGTTGCCATCACCCATCCCGAGCGCGTGGTGTTTGCGAAGAAGAAGCTCAGCAAGGGTGACGTCGCCGGCTACTACCGGCAGATGGCGCGCTGGATCCTGCCGGAAATCAGTGGACGGCCGCTTTCGCTGCTGCGCTGTCCCGATGGCGTGGGCAAGGCCTGTTTCTTCCAGAAGCACCACGGCCAAGGCCTGGGCGACGCCGTGCATGCAGTGCCGCTGCGGCAGAAGAGCGGGCGCGAGGACTACGTCTATATCGGTGACGAACGCGGGCTGCTGCAATTGGTGCAGATGAACACCCTGGAGCTGCATCCCTGGGGGGCGACGGTGGCCGATCCCGAGCATCCCGACCGGCTGGTGTTCGATCTTGATCCGGGTGAGGGCGTGAGCTGGGCCGACGTGAAGCGCGGCGCGCGTGATGTGCGCGATCGATTGCAGGAGACCGGGCTGCAGAGCTTCGTGCGGTTGTCGGGTGGCAAGGGCGTGCATGTGGTGGTGCCGCTGCTGCCGAAGGCGGACTGGGAGGACGCGAAAGCGTTCTGCGAGGCGTTCGCGCAGGCGATGGCCGAACAGGCGCCGGACCGCTACGTGGCGACGATGAGCAAGGCCAAGCGCAGCGGCGTGATCTTCATCGACTGGCTGCGCAATACACGCGGTGCGACCAGCGTGTGTTCGTGGTCGCTGCGTGCGCGCGAGAGCGCGGGCGTGGCGGTGCCGCTGCGCTGGGAAGAGCTGGCGCGTGTCGGCGCTGCCGATGCGTTTCCGATGGACAAGGCGTTGGCACGGGCGAAGCGATTGAAAGCGGATCCGTGGCAGGGCATCGAACGGGTGAAGCAGAAGCTGCCGACGCTGCAGCGGTAGTGCCGGCCGCTGGCCGGCAACTGCAGGATGGCCAAGGTTGCCGGCCAGCGGCCGGCACTACCCGTAGCCGGTCAGCGCGGATCGCGCGAGGCGCGGCGGCCGAACCACCAGCCGACCAGCAACTGCACCGGCAGCGAAACCAGCAGGCCGATGACGAACCACTGTGGGAAATCGCCCCCCATCCCCCACAGGCCATAGCCCGCGCCGAGCACCAGCAACGACCAGATCGAAGTGCCATGCGCGCGCGGCCAACACGGTGCGTAGTAGGTGGCAAAGGCGATGGCGGCGACACCGCCGAGCACGGTGAACGCCAGGTCCCAGCCGAGCTGCGCCTCACTTCCCGGTGTCATGCCCAGCAGCGAAGGCAACCAACCGGCAGTACTGCTGACCAGAGCCAGCGCGAGCAACGCGCCGATCAGGGCGAGCAACGAGAGAAAGAGGGTCTTGAGCGTGGCGGGCATGCGCGCATTGTACGGCGGCCAGGCCGCCCGGCGCTGCGGGCAGATCGGCATGGCCGCCGTGCCCGTGGGAGAGGGAAACGGGCACGGCAGCCATGCACAGGGGGTCAGGCAGCGAAGTCGATCACCACGCGGCCTTCGATGGTGCCGGCGTGCATGCGCGCGAACACCTCGTTGACGTTCTCCAGGCGGTCGGTGCTGACCGTCGCCGCAACCTTGCCTTCGGCGGCGAACTGCAGCGATTCCTGCAGGTCCAGGCGGGTGCCGACGATCGAACCGCGCACGGTGACGCCGTTGAGCACCATGCCGAAGATGTCCAGTGGGAAGTTGCCCGGTGGCAGACCGTTGAGCGAGACCGTGCCGCCGCGCCGCACCATCCCCAGCGCCTGTTCAAACGCCTTGGGCGAAACCGCGGTGACCAGTGCACCATGCGCACCGCCGATCTCCTTCTTCAGGAATGCGGCCGGATCGGTGGTGCGCGCGTTGACGGTGACCTGCGCGCCCAGGCGCCGTGCCAGCGCCAGCTTGGCGTCATCGACGTCCACCGCCGCCACGTTCAGGCCCATCGCGCGGGCGTACTGCACCGCCATGTGGCCGAGGCCGCCGATACCGGAAATGGCCACCCAGTCACCGGGCTTGGTGTCGGTGACCTTCAGGCCCTTGTACACGGTGACGCCGGCGCACAGCACCGGCGCGATCTCGACAAAGCCCACTTCCTTCGGAAGCAGGCCGACATAGTTGGCATCGGCCAGTGCGTACTCGGCGAAGCCGCCGTTGACCGAGTAGCCGGTATTGCGCTGCGTTTCGCACAGCGTTTCCCATCCACCCAGACAGTGTTCGCAATGGCCACACGCCGAGTACAACCAGGGGATGCCGACCCTGTCACCTTCCTTGATGTGCCCTACCCCGCCTCCCACGGCCACGACGTGCCCCACGCCCTCGTGGCCGGGGATGAACGGCGGGTTCGGTCTCACCGGCCAGTCGCCCTCGGCGGCGTGCAGGTCGGTGTGGCAGACGCCACAGGCCTCGATCTTGACCAGCACCTCGCCCGCCCCCGGGCGCGGTACCACGACTTCTTCGATGACCAGCGGCTTGCCGAACTCACGGACAACGGCGGCCTTCATGGTTCTATTCATGCGTGCTTCTCCGTAGTGCGCTTGCAGACAGGATGGCGCCGGCCCCATGCCCGCGCCTTGATCCCGATCAATCCTCAGAAGAAGCCGAGCTTCTTCGGTGCGTAGCTGACCAGCAGGTTCTTGGTCTGCTGGTAATGGTCGAGCATCATCCGGTGGTTCTCGCGGCCGATGCCCGACTGCTTGTAGCCGCCGAACGCGGCGTGTGCCGGGTAGGCGTGATAGCAGTTGGTCCATACCCGCCCGGCCTGGATCGCGCGGCCGACCCGGTACAGGCGCGCGGCATCGCGGCTCCAGACGCCGGCACCCAGCCCGTACAGCGTGTCGTTGGCGATCTGCAATGCTTCTTCCTCGGTCCTGAACGTGGTCACCGACACCACCGGCCCGAAGATCTCCTCCTGGAACACGCGCATGCCGTTGTGACCCTTGAAGATGGTGGGCTGCACATAGAAGCCGTCGGCCAGGTCACCACCCAGCGCGGCCTTGTCGCCACCGATCAGCACCTCGGCGCCTTCCTCGCGGCCGATGGCGATGTAGGAGAGGATCTTCTCCAGCTGTTCGCCGGATGCCTGCGCGCCCACCATGGTGTTCGGGTCCAGCGGATTGCCCTGCCGGATCGCTGCCACGCGTTCGAGCACGCGTTCCATGAAGCGTTCGTAGATCGATTCCTGCACCAACGCGCGCGACGGACAGGTGCAGACCTCGCCCTGGTTGAAGGCGAACATGACGAAGCCTTCCACGGCTTTGTCGAGGAAATCATCGTCTTCGGCCATCACGTCGGCGAAGAACAGGTTCGGCGATTTGCCGCCCAGTTCCAGCGTCACCGGGATCAGGTTCTGGCTGGCGTACTGCATGATCAGGCGGCCGGTGGAGGTCTCGCCGGTGAAGGCGATCTTGGCGATGCGCGGGCTGCTGGCCAGCGGCTTGCCCGCTTCCAGGCCGAAACCATTGACCACGTTGAGCACACCCGGCGGCAGCAGGTCACCGATCACTTCCATCAGCACCAGGATCGACGCTGGCGTCTGCTCGGCCGGCTTCAGTACCACGCAGTTGCCGGCGGCCAGTGCCGGTGCCAGCTTCCAGGCCGCCATCAGCAGCGGGAAGTTCCACGGGATGATCTGCCCGACCACGCCCAGCGGTTCGTGGAAATGGTAGGCCACGGTGTCGTCGTCGATCTGCGACAGGCTGCCTTCCTGCGCACGCAGGCAACCAGCGAAGTAGCGGAAGTGGTCGGCCATCAGCGGCACGTCGGCGTTGAGCGTCTCGCGGATCGGTTTGCCGTTGTCCCAGGTCTCGGCGTGGGCCAGCAGTTCCAGGTTCTGTTCGATGCGATCGGCGATGCGGTTGAGCAGCAATGCACGGTGTGCAGCCGATGTGCGGCCCCAGGCGTCCTTGGCGGCGTGCGCGGCATCGAGTGCGGCGTCGATGTCCTCGGCATTGGAGCGGGCGACCTCGGTAAATACCTGGCCGTTCACCGGCGAGATGTTGTCGAAGTACTGGCCGCTGCGCGGGGCGATCCATTCGCCACCGATGTAGTTGCCATAGCGCGGCTTGAACAGGGAACGCGGATCGGTGGCATGCGGGCGGGCGGACGGTACGGCGTTCATGGCGGCTCCTGTGGTGGGCATGGTGCCTGCACAGGCGCAAGGACGATGCCAACCCAGGCCTGCTGCGCTGCATCACGCCTTCATCGCCCGGCTGTCGGTCATGGTGTCGCGCAGGCTGCGGCAGTGCAGCAGGTGTGGCCGTTGCAGGCCGACGCGGGGTGTGCTGTTAATCGGGACAGGTCCCGCAACAACTGTCGCACTGTGCGACACAGGAGGCTGTCGGTGTCCCCGCTTGCTCCCGATCCCCGCCTGGGCAGTGCCCGGCGCAGTTTCTTCGAGCGTGGCGCTGCCCCGGTTGGCGCGGTGCCCGAGGCGATCCTGCATTCCTGGCAACGCTGCCAACGGCACGGCCTGCTGGTGGATGCGCAGCCGACCGCCGAACCGCTGACCGACCACCGCCTGCGCGAACTGCGCCAGCGCCGCGAGCGCCTGTGGCGACAGGCGCGCCCAGAGCTGGATGGATTGGCGGCGGAAATGACCCACAGCGGCAGCATCGTGCTGCTGACCGATGAAGACGGCTGGATCCTCGACGCCGAAGGCAGCACCGGTTTCCTCGACAAGGCCGGTCGTGTCGCGCTGATGCCGGGCATGCGCTGGGACGAAGGCACGGTCGGTACCAACGCGATCGGCACCGCGCTGGTGGACGGGCGCGCGCTGCAGGTGCGTGGCGGCGAACACTACTTCGCCCCGCACGGCATCCTCACCTGTTCGGCGGTGCCGATCCTCGATCCCTATGGGCAGTGCCTGGGTGTGCTCGACGTATCCGGTGATGCGCGGTTGCCGCACCTGCATGCACTGGCACTGGTGCGGCAGGCGGTTGCGCAGATCGAGCACCGCGGTTTCGCCGACGGCCTGTCCGACTGCGAGCTGCTGCGCCTGCATCATCAACCCGCGCTGCTAGGCAGTGCGCGCGAGGGCGTGCTCGGCTTCCGCGGCGGACGCTTGATCGCGGCCAATCGTGCCGGGCTGGCGCTGTTCGGGCTCGATCGGCAGGATATCGGCCGCACGCCGTACGAAGCTTTGTTCGAACAGCCGCTGTCGCGGCTGGCCGATGACGGCGTGCTGCTTGATCGCCAGGGTCGTCGTTTGTACGGCGTGCGCGAAGCACGCGCGTCGCGACGCAGTGTGGCCACGCCGGTGGCGACCGCGTCGTTGCCGGCGCGCGCGCAGGGGCCGCTGTTCGATATCGCGCAGCAACATCAGCTGGCCAATGCAGGACGTGTGCTGCAGGCCGGGTTGCCGGTGCTGCTGCAGGGCGAGACCGGCACCGGCAAGGAAGTCTTCGCGCGTGAACTGCACGCACGCAGCGTGCGTGCCGGAAAGCCCTTCGTCGCGGTGAACTGCGCGGCACTGCCGGAGGGCCTGATCGAAGCAGAGCTGTTCGGCTACGAGGATGGTGCCTTCACCGGTGCGCGCCGCCAGGGCAGCCCGGGCCTGCTGCGGCAGGCCGAGGGCGGCACGCTGTTCCTCGATGAGATCGGCGACATGCCGCTGGCGCTGCAACCGCGCCTGCTGCGCGTGCTGCAGGAGCGCGAGCTGTCACCGCTGGGCGGTGGCAAGCCGGTGAAACTCGATTTCGCGCTGGTCTGCGCCAGCCACTGCGAACTGCCGCAGGCGGTGGACGCAGGCCGCTTCCGTGCGGATCTGTATTACCGCATCGCCGACCACGTGGTGACCCTGGCACCGCTGCGGCAACATCCCGATCGCGGTGCAGTGGTGGATGCGCTGTGGCAGCAGCTGGGACACGGCCATGTGTTGTCTGCGCAGACGCGCGCGGCACTGGTGGCCCATGCCTGGCCCGGCAACCTGCGGCAGCTGAGTGCCTGCCTGCGCACGCTGGCAGCACTGGCTGAGCCCGGTCAGCCGGTGGATCCGCAGCTGCTGCCGGTGGACGTGCGTGCTGGCACGGTGGCCGCGCCAGCACTGCCTGCCAGCGGTGCGCTGGAGGAGATCGCCGAGGCGGCCATGCGCCAGGCGCTGGCCGAGTGCCAGGGCAACGTCAGCGCGGCCGCCAAGCGGCTGGGGATCAACCGCAGCACCCTGTACCGGCGCCTGGGTACGCCGCGTGGTTGAGGGAATCCGCTGGCGCCGGGTCTGTGCCCGGTACCAGCGGCCGAACGATCAACTGGCCAGCACCGCGGCCTCGCGCGCCAGGCGCTCGACGCTGTCCCAGTCGCGGGTCTGCATCAGCGCGGCGGTGGTCAGCCAGGAGCCGCCCACGCACAGCACGTTGGGCAGGTGCAGGAACTGGCTGGCAGTCTGCGCACTGATGCCACCGGTCGGGCAGAAGCGCACATCACCGAACGGGCCGTGCCACGCCGACAGCATCGCGGCACCGCCGGCCTGCACGGCGGGGAAGAACTTGAAGGTATCCAGGCCATGTTCCAGGCCGACGATCAGCTCCGAACCGGTGGCCACACCCGGCAGGTAGGGCAGATCGGCATCGCGTGCGGCAGCGTACAGCCGTGGCGTCGCCCCGGGCGACACCGCGAAGCGGCCACCGGCCTGCTTTACGGCCTGCATCTGTGCGGCATCGAGCACGGTGCCGGCGCCGATCACCGCATCCGGCACGGCTTCGACCATCGCCTTGATCGCTTCCAGCGCACGGGGCGTGCGCAGGGTCACCTCGATCACCGGCAGGCCACCACGGAACAGCGCCTGCGCGACCTGCACCGCATCGTCGATGTCATCGGGGGTGAACACCGGAATCACCGGTGCCAGTTTCAGTACCGCACGAACGCGTGGATCAGCGCCGGACATCGAATCTCTCCTCGCCCATCAGGGCCAACACATCAGCTTCGCTGACGGGATTGAAATCGCCGGGAATGGAGTGCTTCAGGCCCCCGGCGGCCAGGCCGAAGCGCACGGTGGCGTCGGCATCGAAGGCGGACAGGATGCCATGCAGGATGCCTGCCGCGAAGGCATCACCACCGCCGATGCGGTCGACGATGCCCTGCAGCTGGCGTACCGGCGCCTGTGCGCGGGTGCCATCGCGGCCAAGCAGCAATGCGCCCAGCGCATGGTGGTCCACGCTCAACGTCTGCCGTTGGGTGCAGGCCAGCCACTGCAGCTGCGGGAACGCTTCGAACGCCGCCGCTGCCGCCGCTTCCACGCGCGCGACCACGTCGGGCTGTTCGAAGCGCTGGCCGAGGATGACTTCGATATCGCGGTAATCGGCAAAGACGATGTCGGCCTGCGCGAACAGTTCATGCAGGATGGCCTGCGCATCGCCGCCCCAACGCTGCCACAGCTTCGGCCGGAAGTTGCCATCGAAAGACACGCGCACGCCCTGCGTACGGGCGGCACGCGCTGCGGCCAGCGTGGCCTGCGCCACGTCCGGGCCCAGCGCCGGGCTGACTCCCGACAGGTGCAGCCATTGCGCGCCCTGCAGCAGCGCCGGCCAGTCGTAGTCGGCGGCGGTGCTGTTGGCGAACGCGGAATCGGCACGGTCGTAGACCACTTCACTGGCCCGTTGCACTGCGCCGGTGGTCAGGAAATACAGGCCCATGCGGCCTTCGGCATCTTCGCGCACGCCGCGCGTATCGACGCCGTGCCGGCGCAGTTCGGCCAGCGCATGCGCACCGAGCGCGTTGCCGGCGACGGTGCTGACCATGGCCACGTCATGTCCAAAACGGGACAGCGAGACAGCCACGTTGGCCTCGGCGCCGCCGACGTGCACCTGCAGCTGCGGCGACTGCAGCAGCAGTTCGCGACCGGGCGCTCCCAAGCGCAGCAGCAATTCCCCGAAACACACGATACGACCCATTTCTGCTCCTTCACGCGTGCCGCCCGCATGTGACACTGGGCGGCGTGGTTGTGGACCACGCGTGGGGCGTGGATTTGGCTAGCGGTGTCATTTCAATCCCGCCCAGCCTTGCCCTAAGCCTACCAAACTGTTGGAAGCATTGTCCTGCAAGCGTCTTGGAGACATTTCAGATCTGTTGCGGTGCAAGATGCCGGATCGGGAACGTGCTGTTAACGTCCGGCCTGACCAGCGGTGTCATCACGCTGAAACAGCCGCGATACCAGACCTTTGGGAGAGGGGAAAGGCATGCATTCTCGGAACCATGAAAAAAAGACACCGGTTACCTTGCTCGCGTTGGCCGTAGCATTGGCCCTGGCAGGCAACGCCGGCGCGCAGCAGCAGAGCGCCAACCCGAACGCCACCGACCTGGACACGGTCACCGTCACCGGCTACCGCGCCAGCGTGGAGAAGGCGCTGGACATCAAGCGTGGCGAAGCCGGCGTGGTCGATGCCATCGTCGCCGAGGACATCGGCAAGTTCCCCGACCTGAACCTGGCCGAGTCGCTGCAGCGCATCCCGGGTGTAGTCATCACCCGCGAGGCCGGCGAAGGCCGCAACATCTCGGTGCGTGGCCTCGGCCCGGAATTCACCCGCGTGCGCATCAACGGCATGGAAGCGCTGACCACGGTCGGCGCCGGCGACCAGAGCGGCGGCACCAACCGCGGCCGTGGCTTCGACTTCAACGTGTTCGCCTCGGACCTGTTCTCGCAGCTGCTGGTGCGCAAGACCGCCTCGGCCGATGTAGAGGAAGGCTCGCTGGGCGCCACTGTCGATCTGCGCACCGCGCGTCCGTTCGACTACGACGGCTTCACCTTCGCCGCCAGCGGCCAGGCCAGCTACAACGCGATGGCCGAGAAGGCCGACCCGCGCATCGCCGCGCTGGTCTCCAACACCTTCGCCGAAGGCACCTTCGGCGCACTGCTGTCGGTGGCCTATTCCGAGCGCCAGGCGCTGGAAGAAGGTTCCAACACCGGCCGCTGGGCCAATGGCCCGAGCAACGGCAACTTCGCCGCGCCCTCGCCGTTTGCCGCCGCGCGTGGCGCCAACGTGTTCCATCCGCGCTTCCCGCGCTATGTGCAGATGGAACACGAACAGAAGCGGCTCGGCGTGACCGGTTCGCTGCAGTGGAAGCCGAACGACGCCACCGAAATCTCGCTGGATGCGCTGTACTCGAAGATCGATGCGACGCGCGACGAGCACTACATCGAAGCGATCTCCTTCAGCCGCGGCGCCAATGCGAGCGCACGCCTGTCGGGCAAGCCGACCACCATCGTCAGGAACGGCGAGATCCGCGACAACGCACTGCTCTACGGCGAATTCGACAACGTCGACATCCGCACCGAGAACCGCCACGACGAGTGGAGCACCGAGTTCAAGCAGATCGCGCTGAACGGCCAGCACCGCTTCGGCGATGACTTCACCCTGTCCGGCAAGCTCGGCATCTCGCGCTCCAAGCATGAGAACCCGGTGCAGACCACGGTCATCATGGACAAGTACGACGTCAAGGGTTACAGCTACGACTACCGCGGCGACAGCCGCGCGCCGGTGCTCAACTACGGCATCGACCCGACCAATCCCAACGGCTGGGAACTGGCCGAGATCCGCCTGCGCCCGCAGTACGTGGACAACGACTTCGACACCGGCCAGATCGACTTCAACTGGAACATCAGCCCCGGTTTCCGCCTGAAGGGCGGCGTGCTGGCCAAGGACTACACGTTCAAGACCGTCGAACTGCGCCGCGCCAGCGAGCTGGCCGTGCCCAACTTCGCCGGCGGCAGCAAGATCGTGCCGGCGGACCTGACCGAGCAGGCCGGGCTGAAGGGCATCAGCGGCAGTCCGTCGAACTGGGTCGTGCCGGACCTGGACGCGATCGCCGAACAGCTGGACATCTACAGCAACAGCGGTACCTTCGCCGTCGCCCCGCGCGCCAACAATGTGCGCAGCGTCGAAGAGAAGGACCGCGGCGGGTACCTGATGGGCGAGTTCTCCACCGAACTGGGCTCGCTGCCGCTGTCGGGCAACTTCGGCGTACGCTATGTGCGCACCAAGCAGTCGTCCACCGGCCAGTCGACGCTGGCCAACGGCACCGTCGAAACCACGGTCAGCCGCACCTACGACGACACCCTGCCCTCGTTCAACCTGGTGGCTGAAGTCACTCCGGACTTCCTGATCCGGCTGGGTGCGGCCAAAGTGATGAGCCGTCCGGGGCTGGGCAGCCTGACGCCTGGCGCGACGGTGGCGGTGGCCGGTGGCGCACGGACCATCTCGAGTGGCAACCCGGTGCTGGATCCGATCCGCGCAACCAATGTCGACCTCGGTTTCGAGTGGTACTTCGCCGAAGGCGCAATGGCGGGCATCGGTCTGTTCTACAAGGACATCGAGAGCTTCGTACAGACCACCCGCGAAGTGCGTCCGTACAGTGACAGCGGCCTGCCGGCCTCGCTGCTGGCCGGTACCGGCGCCTCGGCCAGCGATGACTTCACCTACAGCAGGCCGGTCAACACGCCGGGCGGTGAACTGCATGGCGTGGAAGCCAACTACACCCAGCCCTTCACTTTCCTGCCGGGCAAGTGGGCCAATCTGGGCGTGCAGTTGAACTACACCTGGGTGGAATCGAAGATCCAGTACATCAACTCGGCTGGGCAGCCGGTGATGAAGACCGACCTGACCGGCCTGTCGAAGTCGTCGTGGAATGCCACGCTCTTCTACGAAGGCGAGAAGTTCGCCGGGCGCATCTCGGCTACCAACCGCGATGACTACCTGACCCAGGCACCGGGCCAGGAGACCGGCTTCAACCTCGACGGTTACCACGGCATGACCGGGACCACGGTGTTCGATGCGTCCATCCGCTACAAGATCAGCGACCAGCTGGAACTGAGCCTGGAAGGCATCAACCTGACCAACGAGGCGTCCGACGAGTGGGTGTACTCGCCGCTGACCGGTCGCCTGCCGCTGCAGTACACCGAGACCGGCCGCCAGTACCTGCTGGGGCTGCGCTACAAGTTCTGAGCAACGCCGGCGACGTGCCACCCGGCATGCCGTCGTTCGCCACGACCGCTGCTGCGCCGCAAGGTGCCGTCGCGGCGTGGCCTTGCTACGGTCCGGCGGCCCTCGCCGGCCGTCGCCCGTTGAAAGGAAACGCCTGATGCCGCACCGCTCGACCCTGTCCCGCTGCCTGTTGCTGGTGGTGGCCCTGGTTGCTGGCCCCGCGATGGCCGCCACCGATGCACCCACGCTGCTGTTCCATGTCGATGCCGGCAAAGGCCTCGAGGCCGTGGTGGCGCAGGGTGAGGCGGTGCCGAACTTCCGCGACAAGGTCGACATCGTCGACGACGGAGCGCGCGGCAAGGCGATCCAGTGGCAGGACGACGGCGTGCTGGCCTGGGATGCACCCGGCAACATCCTCGCCCAGCGCGGCACCCTCGCCTTCGACTGGCGCGCGCGCTACGCGGTGGGCGAAGCACCGTTCGTGATTTTCCGCGTCGGCTATGCCGACCACAGCAGCTGGGACATGGCGTGGTTGCGCATCGACTGGAACGGGCACGGCTTCGATGCCTTCGTCACCGACGCCAACCTTGCCCGCACGCGCGTGTCGTTCCGCATGGACACGCCGCCACGCGCGGACCAGTGGCTGCACCTGGCCTTCGCCTGGGATGAAGACCAGGGCGTGCGCCTGTTCGTAGACGGCCGCGAGGTGGCGCGCGCTCAGGCGACCGGTGACTACGATGCAGCGTTGGACCAGCTCGGCCTGGCCGGACGGGTGATGGCGCCCTACCAGGTGCAGAGTCGCTACAACTTCCTGCGCGGCAGCGATTTCCAGCACATCCGCGTGTATGACCGCATGCTCGATGCCGCGGCCGTCAGCGCGCTCGCACGTGGCAAGGCCGTCACCAGCGCCGTTGCCAGCGCCAGCGATGACCGCGCCTGGCGCCATCGCTTTGGTTGGGACGGCGCAGCGCCACCGGCGTTGAGCGCCGCTGGCACGCGCATCCGCAAGATTGAATTCGCTGATACCCGTGACCTCAGAGCGTGGATGTGGAAGGCCACCGACGGCATCGCCGAGACCACCTGGCCCGGTGTCTACAATCGCTCGCGCCTGCCCGGCCGCAACGACTATTTCCAGTTGCCGGACTGGAACACCTACGTGGAAAGCGGCCAGCACCTGGACCTGACCGTGCCGGCCGGCGAGACCGTCAACCGCGTGGAGATCCGTGGCGCGGCGTTCGGCACGCTGGCCCATGGTCGCGATGCCGCGCACGCCACGCAGGTGCTGGCAACGCGTCCCCAAGGCGTGGTGCGCAGCGTCGATGACATTCCCGCGCAGAGCGGGGGCGTGCTGCGTTTCAGCAACGTTGAACAGGAAACGCCGATCCAGGAAATCTGGGCCTACAACGTGAGCGAGGGCGCCGAGCCCGATGGCACGGTCAAGCAAGCCTATGTCATCGATACCCAGGCGCTGCCGGACTACACCAACCTGGACACGCTGCGCCGCTACATCGACGGCCGCTACCCGCTGGCCGAACGCAGCACGGTGATGGCGCTGCCGAAGGGCGCAGGCTCGCGGCGTCGCAGCGCCGACACGCTGCCGGCCCAGCCGAAACCGATCGTGCACGTGCTGATTCCTTCCGGCGTGGGCGATGCGCCGGCCAACCAGCCGTTGATCCGCAGCTGGGCCTACAGCTGGGAAAACATGCATGACGGCCTGGATGGCGTGGCCATCGACATCCCCGCGCTGGACCTGCCGGCCACGCACGATGGGCTGATCCCGCTGAACATCCGCATCAAGGATCCGATCTGGCCGGCGCGCGACATGATCGATGTTTCCGTCTCGGTACAGCGCGGGCAGAAGCGCACGTTGTGGCTGGACCTGCGCGACCGCATCCTCACGCCCGACAGCCTGTGGTTGAGCATCGCCTCGGCCGCGCCCGGCTTCGACGCCAAGGCACTGGACGGTGCGCAGGTGCGTCTGGTGTTCAAGCCACGCGCCGATGCGATCAAGGAGCATGTGGCCGACCGCTTCAACCAGGTGCGCGACAACTGGGGCTTCCTGGTGGAGGAACACACCACCTCCAAGCGCCAGCGCCTGTACGCGCGCGTATACGCGGACCTGAGCGATCTGCTGCGGGTCGATCCGGACCACGAACTGGGCCGGTTGTACTGGAACTACATCAGCTACAACAGCCAGGGTCGACCGCCGTATACCGCGCCAGACGTGCCCAAAGGTGTGCCGGCGTGGGCGTTCCACCAGGTGCAGGATCTGGCCCAGGTACGGCAGTTCGTCGACTGGTGGATCGATCAGCGGCAGGTGGCCTACGGCGATTTCGGTGGCGGCATCTCCGACGATTCCGACCTGACCCAGCAATGGCCGGGGCTGGCCCTGATGGGTGTGCAGCCGGACCGCCTGAACGCCTCGCTGACGGCGTTGTCCGATGCGGTGTACCGCAATGGCATGTTCAGCAATGGCCTCAGCACCATCGAGACCGATGAGCTGCACGCCTACGAGGAAGGCATCAACACCAACAGCGCGATGCTGTACCTCAACTGGGGCGATCCGCTGACCCTGGAACGATTGATGGAAACGGTGAAGGCGTTCGACGAACGCATCATCCTGCGCAATCCACACGGCCATCTGCTGTTCTCCAGCAACTGGTTCGGTGGCAACAAGGTCTACCGCGAGCCGAACTGGCAGTGGCAGAAGCCGTACTCGTTCCCGGTGCTGCACCCGGCGTTCCTGCTGGGCCAGTACAACGCCGACCCGACCGGCCGGAAGCTGGTGATCGGCCTGGCCGATGGCTATCTGGCCCACGCCGGTACCGACGACAAGGGCCGCTTCATTCTGCCCAACGAGATCAACTGGGCGACGGGTGCGACCCGCGGCGGTGAGCTCAACAACGGCTCCGGCGGTGGCGACACCATGCACACGTTCTGGGCGGCATGGCGCTGGACCGGCGATGCGAAGTACCTGCAGGCGCTGGACTACCGCGTTGCGCGTGGGGGGCCGGGTGCGCTGGCCAACCTCGGCGAGAACTACGTGGAAGCACTGGGACGGCAGCAGGACTGGTACCCGCTGCTGACCGCCGAGGCCGACGCCGGCAAGACCGGCTTCGCCAGCCTGATGGCGTGGCAGGCCAGCGGCGATACGAAGTACATCGACGCGCTGCACGCCGATGGCCTGCAAGCCAAGGTGCAACGTGCGTACATGAACACCGAAGGCCATTGGTGGTCCGACCGGGTGGAAGCGCCCAGCGAGTTCCTGCAGCGTGCGCGGCTGGGTGGCATCGCCTTGAAGCGCAACCAGAGCTGGCCCGGCCACACGGTCAGCTGGTGCTTCGACCGCGACGGTGCCGCCGAGCAGGTTGCCCTGCTGGTGCACGCGCCCTCGCGCGAACGCTTCACCGTGACCAGCCATAACCTGGGCACGCGCACCATTGCGGCCGACATGACCGGCTGGAACGTGGCCAGTGGCACCTGGCGCATGCGCAGCGGTGTGGACGCCGATGGTGATGGCCGCATCGACGGCACCGCCGCCGAGCGCACCGTGCAGCTGGAAACCAGCGCCTCGGTGCCGATGCAGTTCCGCCCGGGCCGCACCGAGGTGTTCGAGTTCGAGCGCATGTCTGCGGGGACGCCGGTGGAAACACGCCCGGATCTGGGCGTGGGCCGTGGTGATGTGCGGATGGACGGGCGCCAGGTACACGTGACGGTGCACGGCCTTGGGCATGTGGCCAGCGGCGTGGGCGTGGCGGTGCTGGAAGATGCGCGCGGCCGCGAGATCGCACGCACCGAAGTACCGGCGATGGCCGCACCGACCGATCTGCTGCCGAAGACGACGGTGGTGTCGTTGCCGTTGCCGGCGGGCGATCACAGTGGCCTGCGCGTGCGCGTGGCGCTGGCCGATGGCGGCGAGGAAGTGACCCGGTTGAACAACGTGGCCGACGTGCCGCGTTGATGGGAAGCGGCGCCGCCGGGCATGGCCCGGCGCTACCTGGGGCCTGACGCGGTCAGGCCGCGTCGGTCTCCATCATCTTCACCCGGCGCTGGTACCAGCCATCGTCGAGCGGATCGAACACGGCACTGCGTTCCATCACGCCCTGGTACACATGCACCGACACCGCCACGTCGGTATCGCTGGCGTTGCGCAGCGTGTGGTACTCGTGCGGCGGGATCAGGCTGCCGGCGCTGCCGCGGTGTCCGTACAACGTGTCCTGCGCGGCGAAGCGGTGACGCTCGCCACGTTGTTCCAGCAACGCATATGGGGTCACGATCAGCTCGCCCTGCCAGACACCTTCCACACACCACATCGCATCGTGGTCATGCAGTGGCGTGCCCTGCCCCGGGCCCCAGCACATCGCGATCACGCTGTAGCCCAGGGTAGGGCTGCGGTGCAATTCGCGGCGTGCGTAATGGCCATCCACCGGACGGCGTACACAGGGTGGCAGCTCGATCAGCGGATCGACGATGGCCTCACGCAGCACGCGCTGCAGCGCATCGGTGATCGCCTGCGGATCAACGAGGCAGACGGCGCCGTCGATCCCTGCAATCAAGCGTTCGCGTCCGGCGAACGGCGGTGGCGTGAACATCGCTTCCATGAACCGACTCTAGCCGAGGCGGGTTAACAGAATGTTTGCATCGCGGTGTCATCACTGCGTGCCGCGCTGCACGAACGGCACTTTTGCATACAGCGCACGCTCTCCCGCGCGTGGATCGTCAACCATGCGGCTGCGCCGATCGAACAGCATCGTCTGTCGCTGTGGCAATGAATACGGGGCCCATTGCGACATTCCTGCGTGATTCGGGTCGCCGTTGCGCGCAAATGCAATCAGGGCATCGCTCATCGTCGCCGCCAGCATGTTGGCGTCTTCACCACCACCGGTGCGCGCACCGGGCAGGCCGGCGTTGTCGAACACCAGCGGAATATCCAGCGTGTGGAACGCACGAAGGCGTCCCTCTTCTACCGGTGATGGCCAATCAAGCTGGTAGGCCCAGGTCGGTGCGGCGCCGGTTGTCTGCCGGGCGCGTGCTTCCAGCTCTTCCACCGCACCGCGCCAGGAACGGCCGGCCGTGGTGGCGGCAAAGAACACTTCCGACGGCGTGTAGTGCGGATACAGGCGTCGATATTCTGCGATCACCACCGAAGGTAAAAGATCGACGAACTGCTGCTTCTCCAGTTGCGCTGGCAGGCTCCCCCAGGTCAGCGTGAAGTTGGCCGGGTCGTTGCCAAGAAACGCGCGCGTCTCATCGCGGGTGTTGCCGATCACCATCGGAATCGACACGGACTGCGCCGGTGCCTGTGGCCAGAACGGATGCACCGGCAGCACCACCTCATCCAGCACCGGGCCGAAGTACAGCGCGCTGCTTTCCACCCGTGAGGGATCGCGTGCATGCGTAGCGGCCAACAGGTCCGCCGCCGGCAGGCGCAGCAACGCCTGCAGGTCGTGCGCGCCCACCGCCTCCATGGCTATGGCCGTGCGTTGCGCCGCGGCGCGTGGTCCTGCTGCGGTCACCTGCTGCCCGCTCATCGTCCACGCACGCTGGAACAGGCCTTTGGCTGCAGGCATCGCCATCAGCGTGGCGATCTTGGCGCCGCCACCGGACTGCCCGAACACCGTGATGTTGCCGGCATCGCCGCCGAACGTCGCTGCGTGTTCGCGCACCCAGTGCAACGCCTGCACCAGATCAAGCTGACCGACGTTGCCGGAGGCCGCATAGCGCGGATCGCCCAGCGCGCCCAGGTACAGGTAGCCGAAGGTGTTCAGGCGATGATTGACGGTGACCACCACCACGTCGCCGCGCCGGCAGAGCGCACTGCCGTCGTACAGCGGGTCGCTGCCGGAGCCGTTGTTGAAGCCGCCGCCATGCAGGTACACCAGGATCGGCCGCTTGCCGCCGTCGCCCAGTGCTGGCGTCCAGACGTTGAGGAACAGGCAGTCTTCGCTGCCTGGACCGTCCGCCCCTGTCTGTGGCGCGGATGCGGCGTACTCCAGCGCATCGGCGATGCCACGCCAGCCCGTCTCGCGGCGCGGTGGCTGGAAACGGTAGGCCGCAGTGTCGGCGCCATAGCGCAGGCCACGGAACACGTGAACGCCGTGCTCGCGTTGGCCACGCACGCGGCCGCCGCGCAGGCGTGCCACCACCTGCGTGTCATCACGTGGTCCAGGCATTGCGGCTACAGGAAGTGCCGCGAGCGTGGCCGTGGCCAACGCCCAACGCGCGCTGTCGATCAGGAACCGGCGGCGCTGCAGGTTGGTTTTCCCTGCGTTCAAGGCGCGGCCTCCGTTGCCTGCAGCCAACGTTGTGCCAGCAGCGGCCACGCGGCCAGTGTCGAATCAGGTGGCATGCGCATGCCGAAGCCATGGTCGCCGTGTGCGAACAGATGCAGTTCGTGCTCGACGCCTGCCTTGGCCAGCGCCTGTGCCATCACCTCGCTGTTGTGCACGTTGACCACGCGGTCGTCGTTGGCATGGATCAGCAGCGTCGGCGGCATGCCTGCGCGTACGTGCTGCTGCATCGAATACTGCGCGGCCAGCGCCGCATCGGCCTGCTCGCCCAGCAGACGTCCGCGCGAACCGCTGTGTGCATGCGGGCCCATGTCGATCACCGGATACACCAGCACCGTGCGTGCGGGGCGCGCGCTGAGGCGGTCGATGGCATCGCGCGGCGGATAGACGGTCGTATCGAAGCCGGTCGCCAGCCGCGCGGCGACGTGGCCACCGGCGGAGAACCCCATCACCGACACGCCGTCGGCATCCAGCTTGCGTTTCACCGCCTGGTCGCGCACCACGCGCAGTGCGCGCTGCGCGTCTGCCAGCGCCGCCTGGCGGTCGCGGCCTGCCTGCGGAAGGCGGTAGCGCAGCACGAACAGGGTGTAGCCGGCACGGTCCACCCACTCCGGCACCAGCGCGCTGTCCTCCTTGTCGATCACCACGCGCTGGTAGCCGCCGCCGGGAATCACCAGCAGCGCGCGACCGTTGGCATGGGCCGGCGTGTGTACCAGCAGGTAGGGCGCATCGACCTGGTCGATGAAGCGATCGGGATGGGCAGGATCATGGCTGCGCTCGACCACGCGCGCCGGTCGCGCAGTGCCCGTCTCGCCGGGTACCTGCCCGGCAGGCCACAGCGGTACCTGCTCGCCAGCCAGTTCCATCCCCAGCCGTTCGCCTGCGCGCAGCGGCACATCAACCGCGAATACGGGGACGGCCAGCAGCAGGATGGTCAGCAACAACAGCACACGGGAAAAGCGCATGGCGGACAAGGCTCCGACGGGGTGTGACAGGGTGGCGGAGGTCACCGGAAAGCCCATGTGATGCACTGCGGCTTGCACGATGACACCGGTTTACCATATACACCTCCTGCAGACGCTGTCGATGGGCAGTGCAACAGCGCCAGAGGGAGACCGTTCTTGAGCAACGAACACGGCATTCATGGGCAGACACCGCCGCCGGACGATGCGGCCGCGATCGCCCACGCCTTCACCACCGCGCGCCGCGCCGGCCAGGCCCTGCCCGGCTTCCCGGGCCTTGTGCCGCATGATCTGGTGGCCGCCTACCAGGTGCAGGACCTGGCCATCGCCAGCTGGGATGACCACGTGGTGGGCTGGAAGGTCGGCTACATCGCCGCCGAGCGCCGCGATGCATCCGGCGACGACCGCCTGCTGGGCCCGGTTTTCTCACGTCAGCTGAAAAATGCTACCGGTGGAACAGTGGACATTCCGGTGTTCGTCGGCGGCTTCGGCGCGGTCGAGGCGGAGTACGTGCTGGAGCTGTTGGAGGACGCTCCGGCCGCGCAGCTGCACTGGTCCCCCGAGCAGGCTGAAGCGCTGCCTGCCCGCCTGTACATCGGCGTGGAAGTGGCCAGCAGCCCGCTGGCGACGATCAATGAGCTCGGCCCGCGCGTGGTGGTGTCCGACTTCGGCAACAACAACGGCCTGGTGCTCGGGCCGGAGGTCAGTGACTGGACGGCGCGCGACGAGACCGACCTGCGCGCCGAAACCCTGATCGAGGGCGAAGTGGTCGGCACCGGCGGAGCGACCCGCCTGCCCGGCGGGCTGCGTGCGGCGTATGCGTTCGCGCTGTCCCGTTCGGCGCTGCGCGGCCGGCCGTTGCGGCGGGGCGACCTGATCGCCACCGGTAACGCCACCGGCATCCATGACATCACCGTGGGGCAGACGGCGCTGGTGCGGTTTGCCGGCTTCGGCGAGATTGCCTGCAGGGCCGTGCCGGCCGGGTAACCGCCGCACGCTCCGGTGAACACGCGCGGGAGGGCGCAGATGATCACACGACGACACTTCCTGGCCGGTGGCGCTGCTGCGCTGGCCACCCCGATGCTCGCGGCCTGTGGCCGCGGGCCGGCCGACGCCATCGATGGTGGCCAGCTGCTGACCGCTACCGACGTGCACGTGGCTGACTACCCCACCGTGACGGCGGTGAAGTGGATCGGCGAAACGCTGCAGCGCGAAAGCAACGGTCGCCTGCGCCTGCGGCAATACCATTCCGGCCAACTCGGCCGCGAATCGGAAGCGATCGACATGGCCCGTTTCGGTGCCATCGACATCACCCGCGTGTATGCCGGTGCGCTGAACAACGCATTTCCGCTGACCCAGGCACTGTGCCTGCCGTACGTGTTCGAGTCGGTGGCGCACCAGCGCGCCGCACTCGATGGCGGCATTGCCGAGGCCGTGCTGCGGGGCTTCGAAAGCCGCGACCTGGTGGGCCTGGCGATCTACGATTCCGGCGCGCGCTGCTTCTACAACACCAAGCATCCCATCGTGCAGCCCCGCGATCTGCACGGGTTGAAACTGCGTGTGGCGTCATCGGACATCTTCATCCAGCTGATGCGCCTGCTCGGCGCCAACCCGACGCCGATGTCGCTGGGCGACACGTTCTCCGGCATGGAGACGCACATGATCGACGGCGCCGAGAACAACATGCGCAGCTTCCATTCCAGCCGCCACTTCGAGGCGGCGCACTACTGGTCGCAGAGCGATCACTCGTATGCGCCGGACGTGCTGCTGATGTCGCGTGCCAGCTTCGAGCGCCTGCAGCCGGCCGACCGCCAGCTGCTGCTGGAGACCGCACGCGCATCGGTGAAGGTAATGCGCGCGCAATGGGATGCGTCTGAAGATGCCGCGCGCCGTGCGGTGCTGGCCTCTGGCGTGAAAGCCAACGAGGTGGACCTTCCCGCGTTCCGCGCCGCCGCCCAGCCGCTGCTGCAGCAGTACCTGCGGCAACCCGAGCTGGCCGCGCTGGTCGCTCGCATCCGCGCTGCCGCCTGAGGACACTGTCATGACCGAGACGACGATTTCCGCCGTCGGCCCCGGCCAGCGCCTGCTGGACCGCATCGCCGACATCGCCATCCATTTCGCCGTGGCTGCACTGCTGGGCCTGGTGCTGGTGCAGGGCTGGCAGGTGTTCGCCCGCTATGTGATCAACGATTCGCCCAGCTGGACCGAGCCGGTGACCCTGCTGCTGCTGGCCACGGCGATGAGCCTTGGCGCAGCCTGCGGCGTGCACACCAACCGCCACTTCGGCTTCTTCCTGCTGCACGCCTACATGGGTGCCGGACTACGCCGGGCGGTGGATGTATTCACCCAGCTGGTGGTGGCCGTGCTGGGCGGCTTCATCGCCTTCTGGTCGGCCGACCTGCTGATCGATGGCATGGACATCAAGACCGCCGGCGCCAACCTGCCGCAAAGCATCAACTACCTGCCGCTGGCGGTGGGCGGGGCACTGATGCTGTTGTTCGCGCTTAACCGTGCGTGGAAGGCGCTGCAGGCAACGGCAGCCGATGCCGACGCCGTCGACGCTGAAGGAGATCGTTGATCCATGGGCATCACCATCCTGTTCTCTGTTTTCGCCGCGCTGCTGCTGCTGGGCGTGCCGGTGGCCTACGCATTGGCTGCCGCTGCGCTGGCCACCCTGCTCTACCTGGACATCCCCAGCATCGTGCTGGTCCAGCAGATCTCCGCTGGTACTGGTTCGGCCTCGCTGATCGCCATTCCACTGTTCATCTTCGCTGGCGAAATCATGATGCGCGGCGGCATCTCCGAACGCCTGATCGCCCTCGCGTCATCGCTGGTGGGGCGCATGCGTGGCGGCCTGGGCCAGGTCTCGATCCTGTCCTCGCTGTTCTTCGGCGGCGTGTCCGGCTCGGCCATCGCCGATGTCTCGGCCGTGGGTGGCACGATGATTCCGCAGATGGTCAAGCGTGGCTACGACCGCGATTTCGCGGTGAACGTCAGCATCACCGCCGCGCTGGTGGCGCTGCTGGTGCCGCCCTCGCACAACCTGATCCTGTTCTCGGCGGCTGCCGGTGGTGGCCTGTCGATTGCCGACCTGTTCGCCGCAGGCATCGTGCCGGCGCTGCTGATGACGCTGGCGCTGATGATCACCGGCTACGTGGTCGCGCGTCGTCGTGGCTATGGCGTTGAAGTGTTCCCGGGCTGGCGCGCGGTACTGCTGCGCATCGTCTCCGCCCTGCCCGGCCTGGGCCTGGTGGCACTGATCTTCGTCGGTATCCGCGCCGGCATCTTCACTGCGGTGGAAAGCGCGGCCATCGCCGTTGTCTACGCCCTGCTGGTCACCACCGTGCTGTACCGGCAGCTGCGCTGGCGCGAGTTCTTCGACACCGTCATCCATGCCGCGCGCAGCACCGGCGTGATCCTGTTCGTGATCGCCACCGCCGCCGTGTTCGGCTGGCTGCTGGCCTACCTGCAGGTGCCTGCAGCGGCGGTGGACTTCCTGCAGTCGTTCGCGCACAGCCAGTTCATGGTGCTGCTGATGATCGTGGTGATGCTGTTGCTGCTGGGCACATTCATGGACCTGGCACCGATGATCCTGATCTGCACGCCGATCTTCCTGCCGGTGGCCAAAGCCTATGGCATCGACCCGATCCACTTCGGCCTGGTGCTGGTGCTGACCGGTGGCCTTGGCCTGGTCACCCCACCGGTGGGCTCGGTGCTGTTCATCGGCACCGCCATTGGCAAGATCAGCGTCGGCCAGAGCATGCGCACGATCTGGCCGTTCTGGTTCGCCGCGCTGGGGGTGCTGCTGGTCGTGACTTTCTTCCCGTCGCTGTCGCTGTGGCTGCCCGCCGCACTGCGCGCCGGATGAGCGGAGGCGCTCCCATGACATCGATCCTGCACCGCGCCGCTGCAGCCGCCCTGCTCGGCCTGCTGCTGGCCGCGCTGCCCGCAGTGGCTGCCGATCCCGCGCCCGCGCAGTGGACGCGCGGCATCGAGCAGCAGCGTCAGGCTGACCTGGGCAATGGCACCTTCCTCAACCCGGTGCTGGCCGGCGACAGGCCTGATCCGTCGGTGCTGAAGGACGGCGACGACTACTATCTCACCCTGTCGTCGTTCGACGCCTACCCCGGCCTGCCGATCTGGCACTCGCGCGACCTGGTGAACTGGCAGCCGCTCGGTCATGCGATCACGCAGAACGTGGGTGCGATCTGGGCGCCGGACATCGTCAAACACCAGGGCCGCTACTTCATCTACTTCCCGGCGCGCACCGGTGAGCGCCGCAGCAACTTCGTGGTCTGGGCCGATGACATCACGGGCCCGTGGAGCGCGCCGATCGACATCGGCCTGGGCGGCTACATCGACCCCGGCCATGCCGTCGGTGAAGACGGCAAACGCTACCTGTTCCTCAGCGGCGGCGACTATGTGCAGCTGGCCGATGATGGCCTGAGCGTGGTGGGTACGCCGAAGCACGTGTACGACGGCTGGCGTTACCCGGAAAGCTGGGACGTGGAGGCCTACGCGCAGGAAGGGCCGAAGATCCACTTCCGCGACGGCTGGTACTACATGACCACCGCCGTGGGCGGCACCGCCGGCCCGCCGACCGGGCACATGGTGATCACCGCGCGCTCGCGCTCGATCCACGGCCCGTGGGTGAATGCGCCGAACAATCCGATCATGCGCACGCAGTCGGCCGCCGAACCGTGGTGGTCGCGCGGCCACGCCACGGTGATCGAAGGCACCGACGGCCGTTGGTGGATGATGTACCACGGCTACGAGAACGGCTTCTGGACGCTGGGCCGGCAGGCCCTGCTGGAACCGATCGAATGGACCGCCGATGGCTGGTTCGTGGCCAAGGGCGGTGATCTGGGACAGCCGCTGCGCAAGCCATCGGGCAGCGCGCTGACACCGCACGGGATGGCCCTGTCCGATGATTTCAACGGCCGCACGCTCGGCCCGCAGTGGGCATTCTTCAACCCGGCCGTTGATGAATACCGGCGCCTGCGCTTCAGTGGTGATGGCCTGGTGCTGCAGGGCAAGGGCAGCACGCCGCGCGATGCCTCACCGCTGACCACGATTGCTGGCGACCCGGCCTACCAGTTCGAGGTGCAGATGGAGATCGCCCCCGGTGCGGTCGGCGGCGCCCTGCTGTTCTACAGCGACCGCCTGTACGTGGGCGTGGGCAGCAATGGCGAGCAGTTCGTCATGCACCGCTACGGCGAGGAGCGCCCCACCCGGCTGGCGGCCAGCGCCAAGGGCGGCCGGCTCTGGCTGCGGGTGACCAACAACCGCCACATCGTCACCATTCACTCCAGTGTCGACGGCCAGACCTGGCAGAAGTATCCGGTTCAGATGGAAGTGTCCGGTTACCATCACAATGTGGCCGGCAAGTTCCTGGCACTGAAACCGGCCCTGTATGCGGCCGGCGACGGTGCGGTAACCTTCCGCAGCTTCCGCTATCGCGCGCTGGACTGAGCGCGCGCTGGAATCCCCAGGCTTATCGGGTTCACTACATGTCAGTGCGCAACAAGAACGATGCCGCTACGCCGGCATTGGCAAAGGGCAAGGCAGCCACGATCAACGACATCGCGCGACTGTCGGGTGTATCCAAGAAAACGGTTTCAAGGATCATCAACAACTCGCCGCTGGTGCGCAAGGACACGCGCGACAAGGTGGAAGCATTGATGCGCGAGGTCGGTTACACCCCCGACCCGCTGGCCCGTGGCCTGGCCTTCCGCCGCTCGTTCCTGATCGGCATGGTCTACGACAACCCCACCGCGCAGTACATCGTGGACATGCAGTACGGTGCGCTGGATGCGCTGCGTGGCTCCAGCTTCGAACTGGTGGTGCACCCCTGCGACAGTCGCAGTCCGGGTTACATCGACGGCGTGCGCCGCTTCGCCCAGCAGCAGAAGCTGCATGGGGTGATCCTGGTGCCGCGTGCGTCCGAAGACCAGGCACTGGCGGACATGCTGGATGAGATCGGCTGCCGCTTCACCCGCGTGGCGGCGCTGCCGCTGGATGAAACCTCGCAGATGGTGGTCACCCACGACCGCGACGGTGCTGCCGAAGCGGCCGACTATCTGCTTTCGCTGGGCCACCGCGATATTGCCCTGGTGACCGGCCCGAGTGCCTACCGCTCGGCGCACGAACGCACTGCTGGGTTCATCGAGGCGCTGTCGCAGCGTGGCATCGAGCTGCCGAAGGATCGCATCATCGAGGCGGGCTACACCTTCGAATCCGGTGTGGCCGCTGCCGAGAAACTGCTGCTGGGCAAGCGCCGGCCGACCGCCATCTTCACCGGCAACGATGAAATGGCGGCCGGTATCTACAAGGTCGCGCTGCGCGCCGGCATCAACATTCCGCGCCAGTTGTCGATCGTCGGCTACGACGACAGCCCGCTGGCCTCGCGCCTGTGGCCGTCGCTGACTTCGGTGCGCCGGCATACCCGTGACACCGGCCGCACCGCTGCGGCGATGCTGATCCAGCCCGAAGGCCAGCCCGCACTGCAGATCGCCAGCGTGCGCCCGCACCTGATCGTGCGCGATTCCTGCCAACCGCCCGAGGACTGATTCCGAAGGAATCAGTCCTGTAGGTCGGTGGGTCACGACCGTTGGTCGTGACACTTCGCCTGCCCCCCACCCGTCCCACCCCGCCGATGCCGTCTGACCGGTATCGTGCGGCGCAAAATGACACCGGTTTCCTGTCTAGCTAGAATCGACCGTGAACCGTGCCGGGGCCGAACCATCGGCCCGCCCCCTGCTCTGGAGAAGCCATGTACTGCAAGACCCATTACGCCACCCATCCCGATGCCATCAAGGGCGCCAGCAACGACCAGTTGCGCGAGCTGTACCTGCTCGATGGCCTGTTCAACGCCGATGCGGTGACCCTGAAATACACCCACTACGAGCGCTTCGTGCTGGGTGGCGCTGCGCCGGTCACCGGCCCGCTGGCCCTGCCCGCGCAGACCGAACCGGCTTCGGCCGCCGGCCATCCGTTCCTGGAGCGCCGCGAGCTGGGCATCATCAATGTCGGCAGCGGCACCGGTACGGTCACCGTCGATGGCACCGTGTACACGCTGGGGCCGAAGGATGGCCTGTACGCGGCGATGGGCAGCAAGGACGTCGTCTTCGCTTCGCAGGATGCCGCCAACCCGGCGCAGTTCTACCTGGCCTCGACCCCGGCCCATGCGCGTTTTGAAACCAAGCAGCTCTCGATCAAGGACGCGGTGGCACTGGATCGTGGCGCGCTGGAAACCAGCAACGAGCGCACCATCTACCAGTACATCGTGCCGGCTACCTGCCAGTCCTCACAGCTGCTGCTGGGCCTGACCGTGCTCAAGCCGGGCAGCGTGTGGAACACCATGCCGCCGCACCTGCACGACCGCCGCAGCGAGGTCTATTTCTACTTCGACCTGGGCGACAGCGACCGCGTCTACCACTTCATGGGTGAGCCGGACGCGCAGCGCCACATCGTGATCCAGAACAACGAAGCGGTGGTGTCGCCGCCGTGGTCGATCCACATGGGTGCCGGCACCAGCAACTACGCCTTCATCTGGGCGATGGGTGGCGAGAACCTGGACTACACCGACATGCACGTGCTCGACATCTGCCAGCTCAAGTAAGCACTGGCCACCTGCCCGCAACACGCACGCCTCTACCAAGGAACGCATACGCAATGACCAATCCCTTCAGCCTGGAAGGAAAAGTCGCTCTGGTAACCGGTGGCAATACCGGCCTGGGCCAGGGCATCGCGGTGGCACTGGCTGCCGCCGGCGCCGATGTCGCCGTGGCCGGCATCGCCCCGCCCACTGAAACCATCGCGAAGATCACCGCACTGGGCCGCCGCTGCCTGGCGGTGGAAGCCAACCTGATCAGCATCGAACCGGTCGAGCGTGTGGTGCGCGAAACCCTCGAAGGCCTCGGCAGGCTGGACATCCTGGTCAACAACGCCGGGCTGATCCGCCGCGCCGACGCAGTGGACTTCAGCGAGCAGGACTGGGACGACGTGATGAACGTGAACATCAAGTCGGCCTTCTTCATCTCGCAGGCTGCAGGCCGTCACTTCATCGAACAGGGCAGCGGCAAGATCATCAACATCGCCTCGATGCTGTCGTTCCAGGGGGGCGTGCGCGTGCCGTCGTACACCGCCAGCAAGAGTGGGATCGCCGGCATCACGCGTCTGCTGGCCAACGAATGGGCCGGCAAGGGTGTGAACATCAATGCCATTGCGCCGGGCTACATGGCCACCGACAACACCGCCGCGCTGCGCGCCGATGCAGACCGTAACAAGGCGATCCTCGAGCGGATTCCGGCCGGCCGCTGGGGCAACCCGGAAGACCTGGCCGGTGCGGCGGTGTTCCTGGCCTCGTCGGCGTCGGATTACATCAACGGCGCGGTGCTGCCGGTGGATGGGGGTTGGCTGGCGCGGTAACGCGGCAAGGCAATGAACGGTGGGTGCGGACCTTGGTTCGCACCGCTTTCCCACGGCAGCCGAGCATGGCTCGGCTCTACAAAGGGGCGGCCATGCGGAAGCTGTTGTTGCTGTTGCTGCTGTCATGCACCGCCGCGCACGGGGCGCCGGTGCGGGTGTTCATCGCCGGTGATTCCACCGCTGCCGAGTACGGGCCGGAACGCGCGCCACAGGCGGGCTGGGGCCAGATGCTGCAGAGCTACCTGGACCCGGCGCGCTTCGAAGTGCGCAACCATGCCAAAGGTGGACGCAGCACGCGCAGCTTCATCAACGAAGGGCACCTGGATGCGATTGCTGCTGAAATACGCCGTGGCGATGTGCTGTTGATCCAGTTCGGCCACAACGACGCCAAGTTTGAAGATCCCACGCGCTACACCGATCCGGACAGTGACTATCCACAGCTGCTGATGCGTTACGTGCAGGCCGCGCGTAACAAGGGCGCCACACCGGTGCTGGTCACGCCGGTGGCGCGGTTGCTGTACGACTTCGGCTCACTGCTGGATACCCACGCGCGTTACACGCTGGCGATGCAGCAGCTGGCCGCGCGCGAGCATGTTGCGCTGATCGACCTCAACGACCGCAGCACGCGCTGGATCCGCGCGCTGGGCGAGCAGGGTGCACGCCCGTACTTCCTGTTCGTGCCCGAGCAGAACAAGGCCGACGGCACTCATTTCAGCGTGGCCGGTGCCAATGCGGTGGCCTGCCTGGTGCTGCGCGAGGCGGTGCCGCTGCTGCCGGCGCTGCAACCGGCGCTGGTGCGTGACATCGACTGCGATGTGATGGGCGTAGGGCAGGGCGCCGATGCGCAGCGACCCTCGCAAGTGCTGCATGAAGGCACGGTTGCGCGCATGCAGCCCGGCCCGCATGGCGGCGCCGGGCCGACCACCGCGTATCCGTTCTTCGCCGACGCGACGGACCTGTCGTTCGTGCTGCGCAAGCGCGTGCTGCACAAGGGCGCGGGCATCGGCCTGCATCCGCAGCACAAGGATGAGATCTATTACATCGTGAGCGGGCAGGGCAGCTATGTGCTGGATGGAACGCAGTACGACGTGCGTGCGGGTCATGCGTTGTTGACGCGGGCAGGCAGTGCGCACGTGCTGCAACAGGTGGGCGAGGAGGATCTGGTGGTGCTGCTGGTGTATCCGCGGTGATCGAAACGCAGCCGAGCATGGGCTCGGCTCTACAGATCCGCGCCACCCTTGTAGAGCCGAGCCGATGCTCGGCTTGGTTTTACAGGGGTTCCGGCCCGAAGTGCTTCAGCCCCAACCTCGCCAGGTCTTCCGGGCGCTCGAAATAGGCTTCGTCGAAGGCGTGCAGGGCGGCCTGCTCGTCTTCGCTCATCGCACCGTACAGGTCGGTCAGTTCCTTGATTGCCGGGTCGTCTTCCAGCCGGTCCAGCAGCCCGCGCATGCCCGCCAGGATCGCGTGCGTCTGTGCTGCGCCCATCGCCTGCAATGCGCGCAGCGCCAGTTGGCAGGTGGGATCGCCCCAGTTGCACAGGAACTGCATGAAGCCGCCGTTGTTGATGTCCGCTTCCATCCGCCACAACGCGACCAGTTGCTGGTCTTCGTCGGACAGCGCATCCAACGACCATGCGGCGGCCTTCAAGCGCGCCAGCGCCGCCTCGTAACGGTCATCCCACACCTGGTTGGGGATATCGACCACGCCATCCTCGCGCGGCGCCAGCAGGGCCGGCCAGTTCACGCCCAGGCCATTGGCCGTCGCGACCCACTGCGCACGTTGTTCGGCCGTGGCTTCGAACAGGGCTGGCGCCCAGCGCAGCGGCTGGCGGGTCCGGCGGCCATCGGCCAGGGTCAGCAGGATGAAGTCGTCATCGAAGCTGACGTCGATGACACGCAGGGAAGCGAAAACGTTGGTCATGCGGGTCAGGATAGCGGGCCCGCATGTGGGCTCACACGTCGCCGCCGTCCGCCCAGCCTTCACCCGTACCGGCCTGGAACACGCGGTCGTCGGACTGCACGTCACCGGCAGGCAGATGCGCCTGGTCGGCCAGCGTGGCATAGATCGGGGTGAAGTCCGGCGATGTCGCCTGCATCAGCTGTTCGAAGCTGTCGATGACGAAGTAGGTCTTCTGGAAGGTGTCGATGCGGTAGCGCGTGCGCATGATCCGCTGCAGGTCGAAACCGATGCGGTTCGGTGCGGCCGACTCCAGCGAGTACAGCGATTCGCCCTTCGACGAGACGATGCCGGCACCGTAGATGCGCATGCCGTCGGGGGTATCGATCAGGCCGAATTCCACCGTGTACCAGTACAGGCGGGTCAGGTTCTGCAGCGCCTCCGGGCCGATCGCGTGCGCTTTGACGCCACCACGACCGTAGGCCTCCATGTAGTTGGCGAACACCGGGTTCATCAGCAGCGGCACGTGACCGAACAGGTCATGGAACAGGTCAGGTTCGGCGATGTAGTCGATCTGGTCAGGGCGACGGATCCACCAGGTCACCGGAAACCGACGGTTGGCCAGGTGGTCGAAGAAATCCAGTTCCGGCAGCAGCCCTTCAACGCCGACCAGCGTCCAGCCGGTGGCGGCGCCGAGCACCTCGTTGAGCTGGTCGAAGCGCGGGATCATGTGCGCGCTCATGCCCATCTCGTCCTGCGCATCCAGGAATTCCTGGCAGGCGCGGCCGACCAGCAGTTCGCGCTGGCGCTGGTACAGCGTGCTCCAGGTGGCGTGGTCGTCGGCGGTATAGGTGTCCCACGGCTGCTCGACGAGCGCGGTGGTGTACACCGGCACGTAGCCCTTGTCGGTCTGCTGGTGTTCGACGCGGCGGGGCTGGGCGAGGTCCATGGAAGACTCCTTGACGGGATACCCACGATGCTAGGGCAGGGCGCGCGCAACAGGGTTGCAAAAGTTGCGCGGATCAGCCCGCCTGGCGCAATATCATTGCGTACTCACCATGTTGCGGGGCAACAATGGCCGGAGAAGTCCAGTTCGATCGCACGGATATACGTCTGCTGGCTGAAATCCAGCGGGATGGTCGCGCCACCAACGCGGAGCTGGCCACACGGGTGAACCTGTCGCCGTCGGCCTGCCTGCGCCGCTTGCAGCGGCTGGAAAGCGAAGGCGTGATCGTCGGCTACGGCGCACGCCTGGAGCCGCGCCGGCTGGGGCTGGGGCTGCAGGCCTTCGTGCGTGTACAGCTGGAAAAACATGACCAGGCGGCGATCGGGCACTTTGTCGACAGCGTGCAGGCCTGGGATGAAGTGGTGGCCTGCCACGCCCTGACCGGTGACATGGACTACCTGTTGCATGTCTACGTGCGCGACCTGGAACATTTTTCGCGCTTCCTGCTGGACAAGCTGCTCAATGCCGGTGGCGTCGCCGACGCCAACTCCAGCTTCGTGCTGCGCACGGTCAAGGGATTCCAAGCGCTGCCGCTGTCGCAGCTGGAATGAACCGGCGGCCGCGTGATTTGACGGCGGCGGACGGGTAGCCGAGCATCGCTGCCTTGCGGCGCGTGCACGCGCAGGTGCCGCCGTGTTCTTCTTCGATTGCAGGCATGTCCGATACTCCACACCCGGTGCTTCACACCCTTTTCCTGCCGCTGCAGCGCAAGGCGCTTGCGCGTTTCATCGGCCATGGCACGGCACCGCAGACGGCCCTGGAACAGGCCGGCCTGATGGCCGCACTGCTGTGCCGCCAGCGCCTGCATTCGCCGGCGCAGGTCGAACGCCTGCTGCACGATGCCTGTGCGCTGTTCGCCGCCGACAGCAGCGCTGCGGTCACGCACCTCGCGGGGCAGGGCGGCGGCGCGCAACCGGAACTGGATGCCTGGTTGTCCGACCTTGCTGCAAACGGCGTGCTGCTGGCACCGGCGGAGATCGCCCAGGCCTTCCTCGCCAGCTCACCGCAGCACTACCCGGGATTGGCGCTGCAGCAGGCCTGCCAGGAGACCCTGAGCGAGCATTCCATTCGTTTTCCGGCGGCCTTTGGCAGCGAAGAGGACGACGCCGATGACACTGCCGAGGCTGCGCACGCCGATACGCACGCGGTCGAGCGCAACGGCCTGTACACCTCCGAACAGGCACGCGTGCTGCGCACGATCGCCGCCAATCCGGACGAGCTGATCGACCTCGACGGCTACGCCGGTACCGGCAAGGGACACCTGGTGCTGGCGCTGATGGATGCACGGCCGGGCCGCTATACCTACGTGGCACCCATGCGAGGGCAGGTGGAGGCGTTCCGTGCCCGCGTACGTGGCGAGACCGCCAAGCGGCTGCTGACCCAGATCGAGTTTGCCAACCTGCTTGCGCAGCACGCAGCCCGCAATGGCAGGACCGCCGGCTTCGTGGCGACCTACCGTATCAGTACCTTGTCGGCGCGCGAAATCGCGGCCCGCATCGGCCTGCAGGGTGTCGGCAGCAGAACGCCGGAACAGATGCTGAGGACCGCACTCGATGCCATCACCCTATGGTGTGCGTCGTCGGCCACCAGCCTGCAGCCCTGGCACTTCAAGCGCACGGTGCATTGGTCGATGATCAATGCCGAGCCCTACATTGCCGCTGCCGAGCATGTCTGGCGCTGCATGTTCGACAGTGCCACCCAGCGCGGCGGCTGCCTGAGCCTGACCACGGGCCACATTGGCAAGTGGTTGGCGCTGCGTGGCGTTGCCCCGCCAGTGGAAATGGGCATGCTGCTGATCGATGAAGCGCATGACCTCAGCCCGTCATGGCGGCAGCTGCTGGCCGCGCATGCGCCGGGCGTGGTCAGTCTGGGAGATCCGCACCAGCGCCTGAGCGGAAGCGTGCCACGCTGGAACGCGGCCAAGGTGGTGGAGATGCACCAGTCGGTGCGGCAGGGCAGCCAGGTCGATGGCCTGGTCAACCAGGCACTGGCGATGGACTACCTCGGGCGCGACAGCGGGCCGTTCATGGGTGCGACCGACCGCGCAACCGGCGTGCTGCACTATGCAGACTGGTCGCAGGTGCCCGACGGCGGCATCCGCATCTACGGTGACCTGCTGCGGTTGATGCAGGATGCGGCGCGGCTGCACGTACGTGGCGCGCGGCTGCACATCCATTCGTCCACGTATCGACTTCTGGACGCGGCCCTGCGCAAGCCGATCGAGGCGTGGAACAAGGTCCGCGAAGGCGGCTCCGTGCGCGATTGGGAACGCGTGGTCGAACAGTTTCAGGAGCGTGGAGAAGGCGCGCTGGCTGACCTGTTCAGTCGCAGCGACAGCCCGCAGACGATCATGCAGACGTTGCAGGCCCTGGTCCCCGCCGAGGAGAGCCAGCTGGTGCTGTGCCTGGCCGAACATGCGAAGAACCTGCAGTTTGAAGTGGTTTCGATGTCCGACTGCTGCTTCAGGGCGAAGCCGGCCGAGCGCTCGAAGCACAGTCCGGTGCGCGCCGCCTATGTCGCGATGACCCGCGCCAGTCGGCAGCTGTGGGTACCCGAAGGGGCGATGGAACACCTGCAGGCGAGCGCTGCCCAGCATGAATCGGCCAAGCAGGAACAGCAGCTCGAGCGCCAGCACGCCGCCGGCCATCGCCCACGGCGTTGACCATGGCGCCGCTCAGCGGCGGCGCCATGCAGCCCTCAGCACTTTTCCTTGCGGCCCATCAGCTTGCCCAGGCGCGAGGGTTCGTCGCACTTCGGCGCAGCCACCGGTGCCGGTGCCAATGCGGCGGCGCGGGCCTTCTGCATCTGTTGGATCTTGGCGCGGATCTGCGGCATCGCCGCCATCGCCGCCTTCTCGCCTTCCAGGATGGCGGTGCCGCGCTGGCTGAAGTCGGCAGCGCCGATGTCCAGCACCTTCGGTCGGATCACAATGTCCGCGCGTGCCAGTTCCTGCTCGCCCAGGCGCTGGCCCATGATCGAGATCGACTGGTTGACGATGCCGAGCATGCCGGTCGGGGCCTTGCCGCTGGCCTTGCTGGAGATGTCCACGGCGATCACGAATTCGGCACCGAGCTGGCGCGCAGCGTCCACCGGCACCGGGCTGACCACGCCGCCGTCGATGTAGTTGCGGCCACCGATCTTCACCGGCTCGAACACGCCGGGGATGCTGCTGGACGCGCGCACCGCCTGGCCGACGTTGCCGCGCACGAAGATCGAACGTTCGCCGGTTTCCAGCTGGGTGGCGACGGCGGCGAACGGCTTCTTCAGGCGCTCGGCCGGGCGGTTGGCCACCTGTTCGTTGACGTAGTCCTGCAGCTTCTGGCCCTGCACCAGGCCGCCGGAGAACAGGCGTACATCGCGGATGCTGGCTTCATCCAGCGCCACCGCCTTGCTCTGCATCTGGAAGGCATCCATGCCGCTGGCATACAGGGCGCCGACCACGCTGCCGGCACTGGTGCCGGACACCACCACCGGTTCGAAGCCATTGGCCTCGAGCATCTTGATCACGCCGATATGCGCAAAGCCCTTGGCCGCGCCGCCGCCGAGGGCGATGCCGATCTTCACCGGCTTGGCCTGCGGTACCACGGTGGGCTGTGCGGGCGGGGTGGGGCGGACCTCTTCACCACCGCAGCCGGCCAGCAGGCCGAACAGGGCGACGGACAGCAGCACACGGGGGCGGAACAGGCTCATCGGCAGTGCGCTCGCGGCGCCGGATACAGGAAAGGGCGCCAGCATACCGAAGGCGTGGCAGGCCGGGCAGGGTGGCTCTGCTCCCCATTCATGAAATCGCCCGGTAGATGCCAACCTCGGTCGGCGCTTGCGCAATCCAGTGCCGACCAAGGTCGGCATCTACCGATATCCTGCGGTCATGACCGGCGGCGACATCCAGCATCCGCCCCACTCAGCCGAGCAGCGAACTCTCGCCGCGGCTCTTGCCGCCGCCCTGTGGTGCGGCCATCCACATGCGCCCGGCCAGGCGCGAGAACGGCAGCGACTGCAGCCAGACCTTGCCTGGCCCGGTCAGGCTGGCCAGGAACACGCCTTCGCCACCGAACAGCACGCTTCGGATGCCTTTGACCCGGCGCACGTCCATGTCCACCGACGGGTGGTAGGCGACGATGCAGCCGGTATCGACGTCCAGGCGTTCGCCGGCGGCCAGCTCACGCTCGACCACGCAGCCGCCGGCATGGATGAACACCCAGCCGTCGCCTTCCAGCTTCTGCATGATGAAGCCCTCGCCGCCGAACAGGCCGGTCATGATCCTGCGCTGGAACTGCACGCCGATCTGCACGCCGCGCGCGCCGGCCAGGAAGCTGTCCTTCTGGCAGATCAGGCGCCCGCCGTGCTGGTCCAGCTTCATCGCCAGCACGGTGCCGGGGTAGGGCGCAGCGAAGGCGACCTTGCCGCGGCCGTGGCCGGTCTGCGTGTAGACGGTGGCAAACAGGCTTTCACCGGTCAGCACGCGCTTGCCGGCGGCCATCACCTTGTCCATGAAACCACTGCCCTGGCCGGCGCGTGCGCCGCCGCCGAGGACGGTGTCCATCTGCACCGAGGCGTCCTTGAACATGAGCGCGCCGGCCTCGGCCACCGCGCCTTCGCCGGGGTCCAGTTCGATTTCCACGAACTGCATTTCATGGCCGACGATGCGGAAGTCGATGCGGTCGGCACGGCTGCCGGTTGACGTTGTTGCGACGGCGGGCGTGACGGCGGGCATCGGCGGCGGAGCTGCCGTGGCGGCGCCGGCCTGCTGCAGGGCGACGATTTCGGACACCGCTGTCCACCCTGTCATGCCCTGGCACCAGGCCAGCGCGCGCGGATTGGCCTGTGCGAAGCGGCGCGCGGCCTCCTCATCAAACGGTCCGACACGGTCGGCCTGGCCGGGAGCATGGAAGTACCACTGGGTCATCGCAGCAGGTCCGTTGCGGGGGAAAACCCCGAGTCTAGCGGCAGCTTCCGGCGGCGCGCGAGGCGGCCATGAACGATCGGCATTTGCGGGGGAGGTGCTGTATTGCAACAATTATCTGGTAGCGCCGTTTTACCACCCCTCCAAACACAGCCTACCGCCATGTCTCCGACCCGTACTTCCCGTGGCCGCTCTCCGGTTGCGCGCCCGCTCGTTGTCGCTCTTTCCGCCCTGCTGCCGCTGGTAGCAGCCGCCCAGGAAACCCCCGCTGCCAAGGATCCGGTCGCCCTCGATGCGCTGCAGGTGACTGCACAGCGTCGCGTCGAGAACGCCAAGGACGTGCCGGTTGCGATCAGCGCGATCCAGGGCGAAAAGCTCGACGTGCTCGGTTCGGCGGGCGATGACATCCGTTTCCTTGCCGCGCGCGTGCCCAGCCTCAACATCGAATCGTCCTACGGCCGTGCCTTCCCGCGCTTCTACATCCGCGGCCTGGGCAACACCGATTTCGACCTCAATGCATCGCAGCCGGTCTCGCTGGTGTACGACGATGTGGTGCAGGAAAGCCCGCTGCTGAAGGGCTTCCCGCTGTTCGACCTGGCCGGTGTGGAAGTGCTGCGCGGTCCGCAGGGCACCCTGTTCGGGCGCAACACCCCGGCCGGCGTGGTCAAGTTCGATTCGGCGCGTCCGTCGCAGGATGCCGATGGTTACGTGCGCGTCGGCTACGGCAGCTACAACAGCTGGAACGTGCAGGGCGCCTATGGCGGCCCGCTGACCGACCGCTGGTCCGCACGCGTGTCGGCCATCTACCAGCGTCGTGACGACTGGGTCGACAACACCCACGCCGGTGCGCCCAACAGCGGTTTCGAAGGCTATGACGAAGCCGCCGGCCGCGTGCAGTTCCTGTACGAAGGCGATGATTTCGAAGCGCTGTTCAACCTGCACAAGCGCAAGCTCAACGGCACCGCACGCCTGTTCCGCGCCAACATCATCGAGAAGGGCGGCAATTCGCTGGTCGAGAACTTCGACCGCGACAAGGTGGCCAATGACGGCGTCAATTTCTCCGACCTGGAAACCTGGGGCGGCAGCGCGCGCCTGCAGTGGAACCTCGGTTCGGTGACCCTGCATTCGATCACCGGCTATGAGACCGCCGAATCGCTCAATCGCGGCGACATCGACGGTGGTTACGGCGCAGCATTCCTGGGCGCAGGCAACTCCGGCCCGGGCCTGATTCCGTTCTCGTCCGAATCCGCCGACGGCCTGCCGCACCACCGCCAGTGGACCCAGGAATTCCGCGTGGAATCCAACGAATGGGGTCGTTTCGACTGGCAGGCCGGCGTCTTCTATTTCGATGAAGACGTCACCATCAACAACTTCAACTACGACTCGCTGACCCCGGGCAACCCGCAGACCGGCCACGTCGTGCAGCAGCAGCGCAACAAGGCCTGGGCGGTGTTCGCGTCGGGCGACTTCGATGTCACCGACCGCTTCAAGCTGCGTGCCGGTGTGCGCTACACGCAGGACAAGAAGGACTTCAGCGCCAGCGTGCTGCAGGCCGTGCCGTTCGGTACCCCGGTCAGTGGCCCGTACCTGGCCAACACCGATGTCAACGACGTCAGCTGGGATGTCAGCGGCGTCTACAAGCTGACCGACAACGTCAATGCCTATGCACGCGTGGCCAAGGGCTTCCGTGCACCGTCGATCCAGGGTCGACTGGCGTTCGCGCCGGGCCTGTCGCAGGCCGATTCGGAGAAGGTGATCTCGTACGAAGCCGGCATCAAGGCTGACCTGTTCGAGCGTCGCGCGCGCCTGGGCTTCAGCGTGTTCCGCTACGACGTGGACGGCCAGCAGCTGATCGCCGTCGGCGGCACCAACAACACCGCCACCCTGCTCAACGCCGACAAGACCATCGGCCAGGGCGTCGAGCTGGACCTGGAAGCCTACCTGGCCGACAACGTCCTGCTGACCTTCGGCAGCAGCTACAACGACACCGAGATCAAGGACAAGAACCTGGCGGTGGCGATCTGTGGCGGTGGCTGCACCATCACTGACCCGACCACCATCATCAATGGTGGCACCTATGCGCTGGTCAACGGCAACCCGCTGCCGCAGGCGCCGAAGTGGATCCACAACGCGACCCTGCGCGTGGGCTTCCCGCTCAGCGATGGCAGTGAGCTGTATGCCTACACCGACTGGGCCTACCGCAGCGCGGTCAACTTCTTCATCTACGAGTCGCCGGAGTTCCGCGGCCGTAGTTCGCTGGAAGGCGGTCTGCGCCTGGGCTACAACTGGGATTACGGCCAGTACGACGTGGCCGTGTTCGGCCGCAACCTGACCAACCAGACCCGCGTGGTCGGTGCGATCGACTTCAACAACCTGACCGGCTTCCTCAACGAGCCGCGTACCTGGGGCGTGGAGTTCACCGCGAAGTTCTGATGCGGTGGCTGCGGTAATGCAATGAAGAAGGGCCGGCGCAATGCCGGCCCTTCTGTTTCCTGCTTCCTGTAGAGCCGAGCCTGCGCTCGGCTGCTCTGAGCTGAGCATGGCTCGGCTACAGACGCATGGCTTACAGCGCGCTCTGCGGGCGCACCTTCAGCACCGCGTTCTCGCTGGCGCAGTCGCGGCTGGAATGCAGGCCGGCCTTGCGCGCGGCAGCGATTTCCCTGCGTGCGGCCAGCAGATCCTTGTTGAACGCGGCGTTGTCGTGCAGGCGGGCGACGGCGGCCGCGCCCATGAAGCGGCCTTCGAGGATGTCGCTCTGCCAGTGCACGTTGCACACCAGGCGGCTCTCACCGTAGTTGCGGCCACGGGCCTGGATGGCATCGGCGCGGTCCGGTGCGATCTCCGACAGGATCAATGCCCATGCCCAGCCGATCGAGGTGTGGCCGGACGGGTAGGAACCGTTGCCGCGCAGCCCCTCCTCATCCTTGGGCGAGCAGGTTGGCTCGCCGTTGACCATGAACGGACGCGGGCGCTTGTAGGTGTTCTTGGCGGCCTTGGTGGCAGCACTGGCGTCGATGCGGCTGCGCTCCAGCAGGCGGTACAGGGCCGGGGTCTTCACTGCATCGACGTCGATGTCGGCGGCGCAGGAGAAGTGGTTGGCGCCTTCCGGGAAGCCGAGTTCGGCATCGACACCGGCCTGGACGAAGCGCGGGCTGCCGCGCAGCGCACGGGCTTCACGGCTGACCTGTTCGTCCAGCGCGAAGGCGGCCGAGCCGGCCGCCGGTGGTGCTGGTACCAGGTCGACGCTGGCCGGCACCGCGGTCTTGTCCAGGTAGCCCACGGCCTTGGTGGTGATGTTGGCTTCGACGGCGGTCGGCTTGCTGGCGGTGGCGGCACAGCCGGCCAGCGACAGCGCGATGGCCAGGCCGAGCAGTGGACGGGCAGGGGAGAGGATCGACGACATGGGCAGACTCGGGAAGGAAACTCGCCGGCCATGATCGCAGCCTCGATTGTCGGCCGCAGCGTCCATCGGTCATACGGCCAGACCCGGCATGGTCCGCCACTGGGCGATGAAAACCGTCATCAAGTGTCGGCAATCTCCTGAATCCGGGCGCAGCGCACGGACTTTCACGCGCTGCCGCCATGAGCATCAGCTCACAGCCGGGCCGGGGGGATCCGCTGAAAGGGAGAGAAGCGATGCGCAGCACCGCAACAGGAAGTACCGTCCTGGCCCTGGTTCTGGGGTTGGCGACTGCCCCGGCGCAGGCCGCCGACGTCTACGGCGTGGCCTTCGTACACGGCACCGGCGCGCAGACCAATGCCACCCAGGACTACTGGCAGCCGGCGATCATCGACACCGTCCGCCAGGGCCTGCCGAACAGCAGCAACTACGTGGTCATCAACTGCGACTTCACCCAGTACATGTGGAAGCCGGAAGCGGCCGGCTGCCTGGCCAGCCAGCTCACCGGCTTCATCGACAGCCGTGGCATCACCCAGCTGGTGGTGATCACCCATTCCAACGGCGGCAACGTGATGCGCTGGATCCTGTCCAACCCCACCTACGACAGCCGCTACCCGAAGATCATCAACCGGGTGCGCAAGGTCACGGCGCTGGCGCCCTCCTCGGCAGGCACGCCGCTGGCTGATGCCGTGCTCAACGGCAACACCTTCGAAACCTCTCTGGGCTGGCTGCTGGGCTACAAGAACGACGCCGTGCGCATGCAGCAGGTGGGACACATGGCCACCTACAACGCGCAGAACCTGTACGGCACCGCCGGCCGCCCGGCATTGCCCAAGCCGTTCCGCGCGGTGGTCGGCAGCGATGTCGAATCGGCGGTGTGGGACAGCAACAGCTACTGCGGTGGCTATGCCGCCAACGTCGGCCTGGAGTTCACCCAGAACTGGCTGTCGTCGTGCTCGGACGGTTTCCTGGAATGCAGCAGCCAGAAGGCGGCCGGCACCCTGTGGTTCACCGACAAGGCACGCACCCAGGGCGCCGAACCGCTCAGCCACAACCAGAGCCGCCGCGAGTGCTTCGGCCTCGGCAGCATCCTGCGCAACGACCTGACCCAGTGAGGGAGATGACCATGACGATCCATTCCACCCTGCTGGCTGCCGCGGTGCTGGCGGTCCTTTCCAGCGCATCGGCGCAGGCCGCGCAGCCGCTGCAGGTCGCCGCGGGCGACCAGATTCCTGCCGGCCTGGTTGCCGCACCGCTGCCGGCCGATGAAAGCGAGCACGCGCCGCTGGCCTTCGCCTGGGCGCTGGACCCGGCGCAGCCACTGCAGGCCCCCGGCCCGCAGGCCGCGATCAGCCGCAGCTACTGGCAGCAGGTCGATGGTGCCGAGCTGCAGCGCGGCCTGGAACTGCCGCTGAGCGCACCCGATGCGGTGATCCAGCTCAGCCCGGCGCCGGGCGCCCGCGCGCTGCCGGCCAGCGCGCTGCAGGTACGTGATCCGGCGGGGCGCAGCAGCGTCGCGCGCAGTGTCGATGCACGCCAACTGCAGGATGCGGGCATGCCGGTCAGCGATGGCAGCAGCATGCTGCGCACCGGTACCACCAGCGCAGCCGGTGCTTACCGTTTGCAGAGCGCACAGGCGCAGGGCCGCTACGTGGTGCAGGTGCTGGAGCCCAACAGTCCGCTGCGGTTGGAAGTGCAGGCCAGCCAGGCGCAGGTGCTGGCCGGTGGCACCGTGCAGCTGCAGGCGCGTCTACTGGAAGACGGTGCCAGCGTGGCGGCGTTGCGGGCACGGCGCGGCAGTCTCGGCGGTGAAGCGCTGCTGGTCGCACCCGATGGCCGCAGCTGGCCGCAGCGGCTGCTGCGCACCACCGATGGCAGCCTGCGCGCACAGGTGAGGATTCCGGCCGAGGCCAGCAACGCACAGGGACTGTGGGAGCTGCAGGTGTTCGCCCAGGCCGATGGCGTGCTGCGCGATGGCAAGGTCGCCTTCGCAGTGGCCAGGCCGACCGCCCGCTTCGTCGGCCAGGCCACGCCTGATCCGGCCAACCGCCAGGTCAGCCTGCCACTGCAGGTGGCCGCCGCCGGTCGCTACGAGGCGCGCGGCACGCTGTATGCCACCGCAGCCAACGGCCGGTTGCAGCCGGTGGCGCAGGCACACGCGGCGGCATGGTTCGATGGCCCGGGCCGCGGCGCGCTGGTGCTGCCCTTCGACCAGGCCGCGTTGCCTGCTGGCTTCGGCGCGCCCTATGAACTGCGCGACCTGCAGTTGCAGGACCAGAGCCGGATGGCACCGATCGAGTCGCGCGTGCTGGCGTTGCGGTTCTGAGGCAAGGTGTGGCGGGCCGGACTCCCGGCCCGCCACACCGTCTTCTGTAGAGCCGAACCTCTGCTCGGCTGCCGTTCCCGCGGCCAAGAGCAGCCGAGCATGGGCTTCGGCTCTACAGTGGCATGTCGATCATCCCGCGTACGCGGTCAGCCGCCCTTCCTGTTCCACCACCGTGATCGCGCCACCGAACACGGCAGACAAGGGTGCATCGCGCAGCAGCTCGGCGCGCGCACCATCGGCCAGCACGCGGCCGTCGCGCAGCAGCACCACCCGCTCGATCTCGGGAATCACTTCCTCGATGTGGTGGGTGACCAGCACCAGGGTGATGCCCTGCTGCGCAAGCACGCGCATGGTGGCGATCAACTGCTGGCGGGCCACCAGGTCCAGCCCGGTGGAGGGCTCATCCAGCAGCAGCGCCTGTGGCCGGTTGACCAGTGCGCGGGCGATCAGCACGCGGCGGGTTTCGCCTGCCGACAACTCGGCGTAGGCACGTTCGCGCAAGGCCGACGCGCCGGTCATCGCCAGGGTCTCGCCCACCCGGATGCGCATGTCGGTGGTGACCTCGCGGAAGGCCGGTACCACGTAACTGGCGAAGAACCCCGACAGCACCGCCTGCTCAACCGTCAGCCCCGGCATGTCGGCCAGGTTGCTGCTGAGGTCGCCGGTGACGATGCCCAGCTGCGAACGCAGCCGGTCGACCTGCCAGCGGTTCTGACCCAGCACCTTCACCGCCACCGTGCCGTCGGCCTGCGCCAGCGGGTACAGCTCGCGGGTGATCAGCTTGATGAAGGTGGACTTGCCACAGCCGTTGGGGCCGAGCAGGGCGGTGTGCTGGCCCTGCGCGATGCGCAGGCTCAGCGCGTGCAGGACCTTCACCTGGCCACGCATCACGCTGGCGCGGTCCAGTTCGATCAAGGGCGGCAGGTCCCCGGCGGACGGGGCAGGGTCTACGGCGCGCGTGCGCGGATCAAGGCTCGACAACACGGATCCCCAACTGTGAACGAAGCCACGGAATGGCGCTGCCAATCCCGTGGTGCGAGGTGCAGTTTGCAACGCAAGCGCCCATGATGTCTTCCATACCTGTGTCGCTCTGGAGAGCCGCCATGTCTGATGCCCTGATGTCCCTGCTGACCGGTGGCGTGCTGGGCCTGGGCTGGTGGCAGCTGGCCTTGGTGCTGCTGGTCTTCACCCAGCTCACGATCTTCTCGGTCACCCTCTATCTGCACCGCAGCCAGGCGCATCGGGGCGTGGACTTCCACCCGGTGGTCGCGCACTTCTTCCGCTTCTGGACCTGGCTGACCACGTCGATGATCACCAAGGAGTGGGTAGCGATCCACCGCAAGCACCACGCGAAAGTGGAAACCGAAGACGACCCGCACAGCCCGGTCACCCGTGGCATCGGCCAGGTGTTCTGGCGTGGTGTCGAGCTGTACCGCGAAGCGCGCGGCATGCGCGAGGACATCGAACAATACGGTCGCGGCACGCCGGATGACGCCATCGAGCGCCGCCTGTATACCCCGTATGCCACGTTCGGCCCGGTGCTGCTGTTTGCGGTCAACAGCGTGCTGTTCGGCCTGCCGGGCATCGCCTTGTGGGCGATCCAGATGGCGTGGATCCCGTTCTGGGCCGCTGGCGTGGTCAACGGCCTGGGCCACTGGTGGGGCTATCGCAACTACGAATCGGCCGACACCTCCACCAACCTGACGCCATGGGCGTTCTGGATTGGTGGTGAGGAACTGCACAACAACCACCATGCGTTCCCCAGCTCGGCGCGCTTTGCGATGCGGCGCTGGGAGTTCGACATCGGCTGGAGCGCGATCCGCCTGCTGCAGGCTTTGCGCCTGGCCAAGGTACTGCGGGTGGCCCCGGCCATGGACATACGCCCGAACATCGCCGTGCCCGACGCCGACACCCTGAAAGCCCTGTTGTCGCATCGCTTCCAGGCGATGACCGACTACCAGCGCAACGTGTTCATGCCGGCATTGCGCGAGGAAGCACGACACGCCGGTGCCAAGCTGCGCCGGTTGCTGCCGCGCAGGCTGCGTCGTGGCCTGGTCAACGACGGCCGCTGGTTGAAGCCGGACAGCCGCGCGCAGCTCAGCGAATGGGTCGCCCAGCGCCCGCGCATCGGCGTGCTGGTCGACTACCGCGCGCGCCTGGCAACGCTGCTGGAAGCGCGGGGCCACGATGCCGCCGAGCGCCTGCGCCAACTGCAGGCCTGGTGCCGCGAGGCCGAGGAAAGTGGCATCGCCGCACTGCAGGCCTATGCCGCGCGACTGAAGGGTTACACCCTGGTGGGCGGATGAGGGCTGTGCTGGCGGTACTGCTGCTGGTCGCATCGTGGGCGCCTGCCGTGCAGGCCCAGGTCAGCGATACCGCCAGCTACCTGCAGCGCATGGACAGCGACGGCGACGGCAAGGTCAGTGAAGCCGAGTACCTGCAATGGATGCTGTACGCCTTTGATCGCATGGACCGCAACGGCGATGGCGTGCTGAGCGCCGATGAACTGCCCGGCGGCAAGGGCAGGGCCATTACCCGCGATCAGCAGCGGCAGACGATCGTGCAGCGCTTCCATAAGCAGGACGCCAACGGCGATGGGTTCCTGGATGCGCGCGAACTGGCTGCACCACCGCGCTGAGCGGGCATAGAATCGTCCCATGCCTGAACTGCCCGAAGTAGAAACCACCCGCCGCGGCCTGGCGCCGCACCTGCAGGGGCGCCGCGTGCATGGGGTGATCCTGCGTCGTGCCGACCTGCGTTGGCCGATCCCGCCGGAGGTGGCCGAGCTGCTGCCCGGCCAGCGCATCGAAGACGTGCGCCGCCGCGCGAAGTACCTGCTGCTGGATACCGCCATCGGCAGCGCCGTGCTGCATCTGGGCATGTCCGGCAGCCTGCGCGTGCTGCCCGGCGACACCCCGCTGCGCGCCCACGACCATGTGGATATCAGTCTGGACAACGGCCGCCTGCTGCGCTTCAACGACCCGCGCCGCTTCGGCAGCCTGCTCTGGCAACCGGCCGGCGAGATCCATCCGTTGCTGCAGGGGCTGGGCCCGGAACCGCTGGATGAAGCCTTCGACGGCGACTATCTTTTTGCCCGCAGCCGCGGCCGCAGCGCGCCGGTGAAGACCTTCCTGATGGACCAGGCGGTGGTGGTCGGCGTGGGCAACATCTACGCGGCCGAAAGCCTGTTCAAGGCAGGGATCAGCCCGCTGCGCGAGGCCGGCAAGGTCTCGCGCGAGCGTTACCAGCGGCTGGCTACGGCGGTAAAGGAAACCCTGGACTACGCCATCACCCGGGGCGGCACCACCCTGCGCGATTTCATCAGTCCCGACGGCGCGCCCGGCTACTTCGAGCAGGAACTGCTGGTGTATGGCCGCGATGGCCTGCCGTGCCCGTCCTGCGGGCGGACACTGAAGCACGCGATGATCGGCCAGCGCGCCAGCGTCTGGTGCAGCCACTGCCAGCGCTGAGCGTCTTCATGCGCTGCACACGGGCAGCGCTATAGTCGCCACAACATCCGCTGCGGGGGACGTTGGCGATGGACGAAGGCCCGGATATCACCGTCTGGCTGGATGCCGCGCGCGGCGGGGATCGTGCCGCCCTCGACCGTGTGCTGACCACCCTGTACCAGGAACTGCACAGCATGGCCCGGCGGCAGCTCGCCGGGCAGCAGGGGCGCACCCTGGATGCGACCTCGCTGGTCCACGAGTCCTATCTGAAACTGCTGGGCAGCCGCGGTGCGGCACGCTTCGAGGACCGTGCGCACTTCTTCGCCTATGCGGCGTCGGCGATGCGCAGTGTGGTCGTCGATTACGCGCGCAACCGCTTGGCGCGCAAGCGCGGTGGCGACCTCAAGCGGGTGGCCGAGATTCCCGAAAACAGCAGCAGCGGCGTGCGCCTGGACGAGGATCTGCTGGCCCTCGATGTTGCGCTGGAACGCCTGCAGGCCGTCGATGCGCACCTGGCCAAGGTGGTGGAGCTGCGCTATTTCGCGGGCTTGTCCGAGCTGGAGATCGCCGAGCTGAGCCAGCGCTCGGAACGCAGCATCCGCCGTGACTGGCAGAAGGCGCGGCTGTTCCTGCTGGCCGCGATGCGCAGCGACTGAGTCGCCGCGACCCACATCATGGATACCGCCCGCTGGCAGCAACTGTCGTCCTGGCTGGATCAGCTGCTGGAGCTGGCGCCCGAGGCTCGCCAGCTGCGCCTGCAGCGGGTGAGCGCGCAGGACCCGACGCTGGGTCGCGAACTGGAACACCTGCTGCAGCAGGAGGCCGCCAGCCACGATTTCATGGCCCAGCCCTTGTGGACGGCCCCACCGCCGGGCCGCGCCGGAAGCGAGATCGGCCCTTATCGCCTGCTGCGGCCACTTGGTGAAGGCGGCATGGGCGAGGTCTGGCTGGCCGAACGCTGCGATGGCTTGTACCAGCGCCAGGTCGCACTGAAGCTGCTGCGCAGTGGCGTTGCCGACCCCGGCCTGCGCCAGCGCTTCGGCCGCGAGCGGCAGATCCTGGCCCGCCTGCAGCACCCGCATCTGGCACAACTGCTGGATGCCGGAGTGGACCGGCATGGACAGCCCTACCTGGCGCTTGACTACGTGGAAGGCGAGCCGATCAGTGACTACTGCCGGCGCCTGCAACCTCCGCTGGAAACGCGGCTGCAGCTGATGCTGCAGGTCTGCGCGGTGGTCAGCCACGCGCACGCGAACCTGGTGGTGCACCGTGATCTGAAGCCCTCCAACATCCTGGTACGCGCCGATGGCACGGTGAAACTGCTCGACTTCGGTATCGCCAAGCTGCTCGACCACGACGACTCGAACGCGGCTCATCCGGCCACCGAAATCCGCGCGTTCACCCTGCACTATGCCGCGCCGGAGCAGGTGCGTGGCGAGCCGGTGACAACCCTGACCGATGTCTATTCGCTGGGCGTGGTGCTGTTCGAGGTGGTCACCGGGCACAAGCCCTATCGCCTGCGCCGGCACAGCGATGCGGAATGGGAGCGCTCGATCCTGGAAGTGCAGGCACCGCGCGCCTCGGCGCTGCTGCAACGGTTGGTGGCCGAGCCGGGAGCGCCAAGACGGGCGCTGCAGCGGCAGGCGAAGCGGGTGCGGGGTGATCTGGACGTGCTGTTGGAAAAGGCTCTGCAGAAGGACCCGCAGCAGCGCTACAGCTCGGCCGAAGCCCTGGCCGGCGACCTGCGTCGCTACCTGCAGGGGCAGCCGATCCAGGCGCGACCGCCGGGCGTGGGTTACCGGGTGCGCAAGTACGTAGGCCGCCATCGCTGGGGCGTGGCCTTGGCAATGCTGTCGGTGCTGGCGCTGCTGCTGACCACGTCCATTGCGCTCTGGCAGGCGCGCCAGGCGCGGGTGGAAATGGCGCGCGCACAGGCCATGCAGGATTTCACCGTTGGCCTGTTCGACAAGGCGGCCAGCCAGCGCCACGGTCATTTCGACGTGCCGCAGCTGCTGGCCACCGGCCAGCAACGGGGCGAAGCGGAACTGGCCGACCAGCCGCTGGCGCTGGCCGAGCTGGAAGGGGTGATCGGCCGCCTGCGCATCGGCCTGGGCGATTATCAGCTGGCGCTGCAGACCCTGGACCAGCAACGTCGGCTGCTGCAGGAGGTGGGCGAGGTGCCGCCGGCGCTGCAGATCGAGGCGGTGACCCAGCGGGGGCGAGCGTTGCGCATGCTCGGCCGCGGGCGCGAGTGCCTGGCGCACCTGCAGCCGCTGCAACCGCTGGCGGCCAGCGAGGCAACGGCCATGCCGGCGGCCGTGGCCGAATTCCACAGCCAGCTCGGGCGGTGCCAGGCTCAGCTGGGGGACGCCGATGCGGCGCGCCGGTCGTTCCAGCAGGCGCTGGCGCTGCGCCATCAAGGGATGGTCGAGCGCTTCGGGCGTGCTGAATCGCTGGCCGATCTGGCCGCCCTGGACGCCACCGCCGGACGCCTGCCGGCCGCGCTGGCCGGGTACCGGCAGGCGCTGGCCCTGCTCGGCCAGCGCGTCGACGCCAGCAGCCCGCAGGTGATCAGCCTGCACCGCCAACTGGGCGATGTGCTGGCCCGGCAGGGCGACACGAAGGCGGCTGCGGCCGAGCTGGAGCTGGCCTGGCAGGCCGCACAGGATGCATGGGGGCCGCGCCACCCGGAGGCGCTGGTGGTACGCCGCGCACGCGCGCTGCTGGCCCTGCAGCGCGGCCAGCACGTGTTGGCTGGCCAGGAGCTGCGGCAGGTGCAGGCGCAGCTGCTCGGCGCGCTGGGCGCGGATCATCGTGAGATCGGCTACGGCGAGTTCGCCCTGGGCAAATGGGCCAGCGCCAGCGACGACCCCGCGGCAGCAGCGGCGCACTATGCCCGTGCGGCGGCGATCTGGCGCCAGCCCGACCACGTCGCCTTGCTGCCTCAGGCCCTGCTGGCACAGGGGCAGGCCCTGCAGGCGGCCGGCCAGACCGCACAGGCCCGCAGCGTGCTGGCCGAGGCGCGGCAGCTGCTGCTGGCCCAGCGCGGGCCACAGGCGCCGGACCTGCAGGAGCTTGACGCACGCATCGCGGCATTGGTGCTGGCTGAACAGCGCATCGATTCCACCGCTGCCCGTTAACGTTTGTCTGCCTATGATGGCCGACCTTCCCTTTGCTCCCGCGCTTGCATGCAACGACGCGACTTCATCCGCAATGCCTCCCTGGCCCTGGCCGCCTTCGGCCTGCCGTCACTGCCGGCCTGTGCGGCCAGCAAGAGCGGCCAGCTTGGGCTGCGCCGGCTTGGCCAGCCGCAGCCGTTCGATTTCGCCACCCTGAAGGGCCAGGCGCGCGCGCTGGCACAGGCGCCGTACCAGAGCCACAAGCGGGTGCTGCCGGGCAAGCTGGAAGCGCTGGACTGGGATCAGTACCAGTCGATCGGCTACCGCCAGGACCATGCCCTGTGGGCCGACCAGCCGGGAAAATTCCAGGCCAAGTTCTTCCATCTGGGCCTGTACTTCCATTCGCCGGTGCGCATGTACGACGTGGTCGACGGCAAGGCACAGGAGCTGGCGTACGACGGCGCCGCGTTCAACTACGGCAAGAGCGGGTTGAAGAACGGTGAGCTGCCGGCCGACCTCGGTTTTGCCGGGTTCCGGTTGAACACGCGCAAGGACACCGACCGCGATTTCGCCGCGTTCCTGGGGGCCAGCTACTTCCGCGCCGTCGGCAAGGAAGGCCAGTACGGCCAGTCCGCGCGTGGCCTGGCCATCGACACCGGCATGGGTAAGCCCGAGGAATTCCCGGACTTCATCGCCTATTACCTGGAACAGCCTGCGGCCGACTCGGACACGATCATCGTCTATGCGCTGCTGGATTCGCCCAGTGTATCCGGTGCCTACCGCTTTGCCGTCACCAACGGCGATGTGCTGTTGATGGACATCGACAGCGCGCTGTACCCGCGCAAGGCGATCGAGCGCCTGGGCATCGCGCCCTGCACCAGCATGTACCAGGTGGGTGAGAACGACCGACGCATGGGCTGGGACTGGCGCCCGGAGATCCACGATACCGATGGCCTGTCGCTATGGACCGGCGCTGGTGAATGGATCTGGCGGCCGCTGCTGAACCCGCGCAACCTGCGTTTCAACATGTTCGTGGATCGCAACCCGCGCGGCTTCGGCCTGCTGCAGCGTGACCGCAACTTCGACCACTACCAGGATGACGGCGTGTTCTACGAGAAGCGTCCGTGCCTGTGGGTGGAGCCGAAGGGTGACTGGGGCGAGGGCTCGGTGCAGCTGGTGGAGATTCCCACCGTTGATGAAACCTTCGACAACATCGTGGCCTTCTGGAACCCGAAGGAAAAGCCGCAGCCGGGCCAGGAACTGCTGGTCGGTTACCGGCTGTACTGGGGCGCACAGCCGCCGGCGCATACGCCGTTGGCGCACTGCGTGGCCAGCCGTACCGGCCTGGGCGGCATCATCGGCAAGAAGCGCGAGTACTTCAGCTGGCGTTTCGCGGTGGACTTCGAAGGCGGCGAACTGGCCAGCCTGATCGACAAGGCCGACGTTGAAGCGGTTGTTGAAACCAGCCGTGGCCGGGTGGAGATCGTCTCGGCGCGCCCGCTGCGCGAGATCAAGGGCTACCGGGCGATGTTCGACCTGGTGCCGCCGGAGGGCAGTACAGAGCAGATCGACATCCGCCTGTACCTGCGCAGTGGCGGCAAGACCCTGACCGAGACCTGGCTGTACCAGTACACCCCGCCGCCGGCGGGCGCGCCGGAGCGCACGCTGTACTGAAGTAGAGCGGTGCCGGCCAAGCGCCGGCACCCTTGATTCAGGGCTTGGCGTCGGTGGCGTGCGATTGCGTAGGTACACCCACTTCCACCGTGCCACGGCGGATCTTCATCCAGGTTTCGTCCTGCCAGCGCTCGTACTGCTTCGGATCCCAGTACTTGGGGTCATACAGGCGGTCGGCCTTGATGGTGCGTGAGATGCCGCCGTCCATGTACACGATGTCCACATTGTTGGACATCGAGCCTACGCGGCTGCCGGTCATCTCGCGTCGTCCCTTTCTCAGCACTTCGGCCATGCGCGGGCGCGCGACCTCGTCGCCATATTCGGCGCGCAGCGCGCTTGCCTGCGCCCGCGCGGCGTCGTGCTGTTCCAGCGGCAGGGTCGCCCAGTACTCGTTGCGCAGGTCCACGAACAGCGGGTAGCCACGTTCGGCGGCGACGTCCATCCACGCATAGGCCATGACCGGATCGCGTGGCTGTTCGACGCCATACCAGTACATCTCGCCCAGGTAGCCCTGCGCGGGCTTGTCGGCATAGCGTGCGGCCAGCCGGAAGTTGTCCATCGCGCCGTTGACATCGTTGCGGCGCAGGGCGTTGACGCCCCACTGCCGATACATCATGTCCGGATGGCTGTCCATGAAACCAGCACCGATCACGGCCGCGTCCTCTTCGCCGGATGGGCGCTCGGCCGCGGTGGCGAACAGGGGCAGGAACAACACGGGAAGCAACAGCAGGGCGGCGCGCATGACGGACATCCAGTTCGGCAGCAGGTAGTGCCGCAGCCTAGGTCCGACCACGCGGTCTTGTAAACCGCAGGACGTCATGGCCCGTGAAGGGCCATGCGCTACAACGGCAGCGGTGCCTGCGCCGGGTCGATACGGCCCTCGCCACGGGTGATCTTCTTGAACTCGGCGCGGCTGACCGACACGTAGCGTTCGTTGCCGCCGATCTCCACCTGCGGACCGTCCTGCACGGCATGGCCGTGTTCGTCCACGCGCACGGTCATGGTCGCCTTCTTGCCGCTGTGGCAGATCGTCTTGATCTCCTGCATCTCGTCGGCCCAGGCCAGCAGGTACTGGCTGCCCTCGAACAACTCGCCGCGGAAATCGGTGCGCAGGCCGTAACACAGCACCGGGATGCGCAGCTGGTCGACCACTTCGCTGAGCTGCCAGACCTGGCTGCGGCTGAGGAACTGCGCCTCGTCCACCAGCACGCAGCCGAGCCTGCCGCGGGCGTCCAGATCCGTGGCGATCAACTGCTGCAGGTCGGTGTCGCGGTCGAAGGCCACACCGTCGGCCTTCAGCCCGATCCGCGAGGCGACCACGCCGCGACCGGCACGGTCGTCCAGGCGCGGGGTCAGGATCGCCACCCGCATGCCGCGCTCACGGTAGTTGTGTGCGCTCTGCAACAGGGTGGTGGTCTTGCCGGCGTTCATCGCCGAATAGTAGAAATAGAGCTTGGCCATCGGCCGATTGTACGCCGCTGCCCCTGCCGGCCGAAGCCGTTCAGCAAGCCCGCCGGGCGGCGGCTGTGGCCGTCACCCGCGCCCGCTACAATCCCCTCCCAATGCACGGTCTCAATCCCCCCCAAGCTGCCGCCGTCCTCCACATCGAAGGCCCCCTGCTGGTGCTCGCCGGCGCCGGCAGTGGCAAGACACGCGTGATCGTGGAAAAGATCGCCCATCTGATCGGTTGCGGCCGCTACCCGGCCAAGCGCATCGCTGCGATCACCTTCACCAACAAGTCGGCCAAGGAAATGCGCGAGCGCGTGGCCAAGCGCCTGCGCGAGCAGGATGCCGACGAGGTGACCATCTGCACCTTCCATGCGCTGGGCCTGAAGTTCCTGCAGATCGAACATGCCGCCGTCGGCCTCAAGCGCGGATTCTCGATCTTCGATGCCGACGATGCCGCAGCGCAGATCAAGGACCTGATGTACGGCGCCAAGCCCGACGACATCGAGGACATGAAGAACCTGGTGTCGCGCGCCAAGAACGCCGGCCTGTCGCCGGAACAGGCGATGGCCGCTGCGCGCAGCAACCGCGAGAAGGAAGCCGCCGGCATCTACGAGCGCTACCAGTTGCGCCTGAGTGCTTTCAACGCAGTGGACTTCGACGACCTGATCCGCCTGCCGGTGCAGATCCTGGAAGAGAACCCGGACATCGCGCTGGCCTGGCGCGAGCGCATCGGCTACCTGCTGGTCGACGAATGCCAGGACACCAACGATGCGCAGTACCGCCTGCTCAAGCAACTGGCCGGTGACAAGGGCAACTTCACCTGCGTGGGTGATGACGACCAGTCGATCTACGCGTGGCGCGGCGCCAACCCGGAAAACCTGCAGCAGATGGGGCGCGATTACCCCGCACTGGAAATCATCAAGCTGGAGCAGAACTATCGCTGCTCCAACCGCGTGCTGCGCGCGGCCAACGCGCTGATCGCCAACAATCCGCACGAACACCTGAAGAAGCTGTGGAGCGATCAGGCTGATGGCGAGCGCATCCGCGTATGGGAGTGCCGCAACAGCGAACACGAGGCCGAAAAGGTTGCCGCCGAGATCGCGTTCGTGGCGCAGACGCGCAACGTGCCGTGGAGCGATTTCTGCATCCTGTTCCGCGGCAACTTCCAGTCGCGTCCGCTGGAAAAGGCGATGCAGCTGCTGCGCATCCCCTACCACCTGACCGGTGGCACGATGTTCCTGGAGCGCCAGGAAGTGAAGGACACGCTGGCGTGGCTGCGGTTGCTGGTGAACCCGGACGACGACACCGCATTCCTGCGTGCGGTGCAGTCGCCCAAGCGCGAGGTCGGCGCCGGCACGCTGGCCAAGCTGGCCGAACTGGCCCAGGAAAAGGACATGCCGATGGCGCAGGCGGCTGAGGCCATCGGCGCGCTGCAGCAGCTGCCACCGCGCGCGGCCAACAGCCTGGCGCGCTTCACCGACATCCTGCGTGACCTGCGCGCGCAGACGCGGCAGATCAGCTCCGGTGACATGATCCGCAAGGTCGCCAAGGAATCGGGCCTGCTCAGCGAACTGCGGCAGCAGGCCAAGGAAGAAGCCAGCTACCAGCGGCGTGCCAACAACATCGAAGAACTGGCGCAGTGGTTCGAGGGCGGCCCGCGTGGCGCCACCGCGGCCGATCTGGCCGGCCAGCTGGCGCTGTTGTCGCGCAGCGACAAGGACGAGGGTGGCAACCAGGTGCGGATGATGACCATGCACGCTTCCAAGGGCCTGGAATTTCCGTACGTGTTCATCGTTGGCTGCGAGGATGGCGTGCTCCCGCACCAGGTCAGCCTGGACGAGGGCAACCTGCAGGAAGAGCGGCGCCTGCTGTACGTGGGCATCACCCGCGCCAAGATCCAGCTGTGGATGAGCTACAGCAAGCTGACCCGCAAGTTCGGTGAGCATGTGCGGCTGAAACCGAGCCGGTTCTTCGAGGAGATACCGGCCGAGGAGATCCAGCGCGATGGCGCGGATCCGGTGGCCGATGCGGCGCGGAAGAAGGAGCGCGCGACGGCGGGGTTGGCGGCGATCGAGGCGCTGTTCGATTGAGGATCGAAAAGCCACTAAAGTGGTATTCCAATCCGTCCGATTGACGCTTCTGGCCTTGAGCCTGCATCGGGTTAAGGCCTAGTGTGAGCGCACCCGAAGTGCGCGCCGTGTCCTTCATCGTGTCCAACGACATCCCTCCTGTTCTCACCCGTACCTTCCTCGGGCTGGGCGTGGTCCTGCTTGTTTCAGCGCTTCTGGCCTACGTTGGTGCCAGGCGCTTCCTCGATGCGGCGGTCATTGCCGATGGCAGGATCACCCATGTGGCTGCCAGCGTTGATCGCGGTGGTTCGCGCACTTCAGGGGTGAAGTTCCTGTACTGGGTGGACTTCACTACCAGCAGCGGGCAAGTGATGCGGTTCTTCGCAGGTCGTACCAGCCGTCGTGCCTACATGACGGGCGATCATGTAGATGTGCTGTACCTGCCGGACCGCCCGGACAAGGCCCTGGTGCGTTCGCTCTCATCACCCTGGGGCCTGGGCGTCATACTGGGATTGGGCGGCGGCCTATTCCTGCTGGCGGTGGGACTTATGCACCTGCCGCAGGCGGCGAGGGCATGGCGGCGCAGGCAGCTCCTTCGCCACGGGACACGGGTGCAAGCCAAGGTCCGGGCGATCAAGCGCGATCGCGGAGTATTTTCGGGGGGAAGGCATCCGTTCGTCATCGTCTGCGCCTGGCGCGATCCTGAAACCACTCGATGGCATGTCTTCCACAGTGCGTATCTCTGGGCCGATCCTCGTGCACAGGTGAGTGGGCGTGAACTGGATGTCCATGTCATGCCGGGCAATCCGCGCTACTACCATGTCGATACCTCCTTCATTCGATCAGCGCCGGCACCTGCACGCTGATCGATCAACCCGGCAGCACCATGCCCACCCTCCTCAGATGTTTTTTGCTGTTTTTCTTTGCCGTGGGCCTGCTGATCCTTCTGGCCGCCGCCTGGCTGTTCGTGGACGTCCAGCGTTTCGCGCGCAAGGCCGTTTCCGTAACCGGAACGGTGGTGGCCGTCCAGGCAGAGGATGCCCGGTCGGAAATGGAGGGGATGCCCGCACGTGACATCACCCTGCATCGCCCGGTGGTGAGGTTCCAGACCGCACAGGGGCAGATGATTCAGTTCACCGCGTCCTTTGCTACCGGGGCACCACTGTACGTGGTCGGCGAACAGGTACAGGTGCTGTATCCCGGCGGCATGCCTTCCAAGGCTCGTATCCAGCACCCGGGATTGCGCTGGGGCGCACCGCTGCTGTTGGCGCTGATGGGCATGGGGTTCTGCCTGATCGCCGCATGCGTCCATCGCCTGTGCGTGCGCTACTGGCCGATCCTGTTCGGCCCGCGTGACGGGGCATGTGGCTAGGCTGAGCATCGTAGTGGCCCACTTGGCCTGAGCGTGCTGCACGGCGGGCGCTGGCGTTGCAGAATCGAGGTATTCCTTCCGGAGCCCACCCATGCATCCCATCGAAAGCGAACGCCTGCGGCTGCGCCGCCTGGAACCAGACCGGGATGCTGCGCCGATGCTGGCACTGCTCAACGATCCAGGCTTCCTGCGTTTCATCGGTGATCGCAACGTGCGCAGCGAGGAGCAGGCGCGGGACTACATCGCGCTGCGGGTGTTGCACAGTTATGCGTTGAATGGCTTCGGCATGTACGCGATCGAGCGCCTGGCCGATGGCGCGTGGCTGGGCAACGCCGGCCTGGTGCGGCGTGATGGCCTGCCGGGGCCGGATATCGGCTATGCGGTGCTGTCGGAGTTCGCGGGGCAGGGCTATGCCAGCGAGGCGGCGCGGGCGGTGTTCACGCATGCGCGCTCGCAGCTGGACATCGAGGATCTGTACGGCATCACCGATCTGGACAACGTGGCCTCCGGGCGCATCCTGCTGGGGCTGGGCATGCACGAACGCGGCGTGATCCAGTTGCCGAACGTGGACAGCGCGAGCCGGTTGTACGCCACGCCGGGGGCGGCGGCGGTTCAACAGCCAGCATGAGCCGGTGGGGTATGGTGCAGGTCTGTTTTCCTGCACGGATGCTTCGATGCTGATCAACGCGTATTCCACCCTCGGCCCGGTGCTGGCACCGCCACCACAGGCCGACAGTGCTTCCGTCCGTGGTCTTGATGACCCCGCACTGGCCCCGCACCTGGGCGGCTTCGTCAACTACGTGCTGGGCCATGGCGACGGGCAGATGACTGCCGCGCGCTATCACCTGATGCGGCACGTGCAGCGCGTGCGCCAGCACTATCTGTTCGAGCTGGCCGAGGCTGATCTGGAGGCGCTGCAGCCTTGGCTGCTGCAGGCCAATGCGGTGTGCTTCCTGGAAGATGGCAGCGTCCGCGATCCGGCCGGCAGGGTGCTGTTGGGTGAAGCGCCCAATCCGCAGGCGCAGGTGCCGTATCCCGCCGATGCCGGGCGGCGCCGTGCGCGCAGCCAACAGCAGCTGCAGGCCCACGAGCTGCGTGTCCCGCCGTCATTGCCACCTGTGCTGGGTGCGGCCGAGGCACAGCTGCGCGAGCCTGCCCAGGTCTGGGCCAGGGCACAGGCGCTGCTGGCCTGCGCGCTGCGCGCCGAGGCCCTGCAGTCCGGTGAACCACCGTTGAGCCTGGCCGAACTGGCCGAGCGTCTACCGGCGCTGCCGGAGGCCCTGAGCCCGGCCGAGGCCGCCTTCATCGAGCACGGCGACGCCGAGGCTGCCCTGCCGTTCGGCTGGCGCTACGAGAGTCTGGCCGTGCTGCTGTGGGCGCTGGGGCTGTCCGAGGCGCTGCCGTGGCCGCAGGCGACCTGCGCGGTGCCGGATGTGGTCGGCGCCCTGCTGCAGGCGGCTGACAGTGGCAGCGTCCCTGCGACCCTGCGCGATACCGCCGAGCTGCTGGATGCGCTGGATCTGCACTACCGCCTGCACTGGGCCGCACGTGAGGCCCAGCGCCAAGGTGCGCCGCTGCCGGGTGCGCTGGTGGGCGGCGTGATCTACGAGCGCCATTACGCGCTGAACTGGTTGTTCTGCTTTGAACAGGCCGACTGGGACGATGTCGATACGCCGACCTGAGTTCACATGGCATCGTGCCGGCCAGCGGCCGGCACCTACCCCTCAACCGCCGCGCAGTTCCGCCAGCTGCGCCTGCAGCTCGGCCACGGCCGCTTCCAGCTGGGCCACACGCTCGGCCAGGCCGGGGTCGGCCGCTTCGCTGCTGCCACCGCCACTGCTGGCGTACTTCGCCGCCAGCTCGGCACCGTCCACTTCACCGCACAGCAGGTGCATGTAGCGGTCTTCGCGCTGGCCGCTGGCGCGCGGCAGCACCACCAGCAGGGCACGCTGCTCCAGTCGCTCGATGGCGTGACGGGCTTCATCGGTATTGGCGAAGCGGTGCAGGCGCTCGGCACGGGTGACCAGTTCGCCAAGCGTCTGCGGCCCGCGCAGCAGCAGCAGGGCCAGCAGCACGGTCTGCTGCCGGGTCAGGTCCAGCGCGCTCTGCAGGCGGTGCTCGTAACGGTCGGCGCGCGAGGAGAAGTGCTGGCGGGCCAGGCCCAGCGTCTCCAGCTGGCGCAATGCATGCTCTACGCTGCCGGCGCTCACGTTCATCACCGGCTCGCGGGCGGTCTTCTGGTTGGCCGCCGATTGCGCTGCATTGACCGTCAGCGGGTAGGTGTCCGGGGTGGTGGCTTCCTTCTCCACCAGGCAGCCCAGCAGGCGCGCCTGTACGGCATCCAGCAGCGGAACGTCGGGGGTCTGGGCAGGGTCGGTCATGGCGGCTTCCGGAAGACAACGGGTCAACCGCCAAGCATAGCCGTCCCGGCGGCGCCTTTGCCGGTAAAATGGGCCGGTATATCTGATTGCCGGTGAATCCATGCGTCGTCCTGTGTCCCTGTCTTTGACCCTGCTCGCCACCGCGGCGCTGGGCCTGTCCGCCTGCAAGCGCGTGGAAGCGCCTGCCGAAGCCGCCTCCCCGCAAGCGCCGGCCGCTGCCGCCAAGGCCGACGGCGCCCTCGACGCTACCGCCAACGACAACCTCAATGCCGTGCTGTGGATGCAGCGGGCGCAGGAATACAAGGCGATCACCGAGCAGACCTACCGTGCCGCCGCCGACCACCTGGACGTCGCGCTGAAGGAAGCCCACTGGGATGCGCTGGTGCCGGAAGAGCGCGGCAACGAGGCCAAGGGCCTGAAGCCGGCCGTGGTGCTGGACGTGGATGAGACCGTGCTGGACAACTCGCCCTATCAGGCGCGCCTGGTGCGTGACGGCAAGGAATACGACGAACTCAGCTGGGACCAGTGGGTGGCCGAAAAGAAGGCCAAGGCCATTCCTGGCGTGGTCGATTTCGCCAAGGCGGCCAATGCCAAGGGCGTCACCCTGCTGTACATCTCCAACCGCGCCGTGCATCTGAAGGACGCGACCCTGGCCAACCTGCGCGAGCAGGGCCTGCCGGTGGCCGATGACAGCGTGTTCCTTGGCCTGGGCACCGTGGTTGAAGGGTGCGAGCAGGCCGGCAGCGAGAAGAACTGCCGCCGTCGTCTGGCCGGCCAGAAGTACCGCGTGCTGATGCAGTTCGGCGACCAGCTGGGTGACTTCGTGGAAGTGACCGCCAACACCAATGATGGCCGCGACGCGCTGCTGCAGCAGTACCACGACTGGTTCGGCGAGCGCTGGTGGATGCTGCCGAACCCGACCTACGGCGGCTTCGAGCCGGCGCAGTTCAACAACGATTACTCGCAGTCGCGCCAGGCCCGTCATGACGCCAAGCGTGCTGCGCTGGATTACGCACCGTGAGCCGCGCGCCGCTGCCGCTGCGCGATGACGAGCGTCTGATCTTCGCGCTGGACGTGCCTGACCGCGTGCAGGCACTGGAGTGGGTCGAGCGCCTTGGCGACAGCGTGGCGTTCTACAAGATCGGCATGGAACTGCTTGCCTCCGGTGAGTACTTCCAGGTGCTGGACGAGCTGGCACGCCGTGACAAGCGCGTGTTCGTCGACCTGAAGTTCTTCGACATTCCGGCCACCGCCGCAGCGGTGATCAAACGCCTGTCGCAGTGGCCGGTCAGCTACGCCACCATCCACGGTTGGCACCCGGCGATGATGGAGGCCTGCGCAGCGGCCAACAGCGGCGACATGCGGCTGCTGGCGGTGACCGTGCTGACCTCGATGGGCCGCGCGGACCTGGCGCAGATGGGCATCGACCGCGAACCGGTGGATGTGGTGGTCGAGCGCGCGCTGGCCGCCCAGGCCGCTGGCATCGACGGCGTGATCGCCTCCGGCCAGGAAGCGGGTCCGATCCGCGCCGCGACCGGCACCGGTTTCTCGATCGTATGCCCGGGCATCCGCCCCGGTGGCCCGGTCGGCGATGACCAGAAACGTACCGTGGGGGTGGCGCAGGCCTTTGCCGATGGCGCCGACGCCATCGTGGTCGGTCGTCCGATCCGCCTGGCATCGGATCCGCAGGCCGCCGCACGGGCGATCCAGCAGGAAATCGCGACGGCTCTGGCCGCGCGCTGAGCTCCGCTCCGACGGCGGCGACGCCGGCAGCGGTACCACGAACGCCATCCCGTCGAACGCGGGATGGCGTTCGCGTTTGTGTCTGTTGCCCTGACGCACCCGACCCAGCGGGAGAAATGGTGTGCCGGCGATCCAGGCGTTTATGCCCGAATCGCCGAAAAACATGCCGTAGATTTCATTGAAGGAGTCCTTTGGTGTGATGTATTCAATAAAATCAATGCGTTGAGTGATGTTTTGTCATGTGTTGCGTTAACTTTGCGGGCAGCGTAGGATCGCCGCCATCCGGTCTTCGGGCCGGACATGCGCCACAACACTGTCCACCGGCCTTGCGCCGGTTTGAAGAGTCTGCGATCCCTGTGATCCGGGCTCTTTTTTTTGTCCGCCCGGAACGGGGAGGCCCGTCGGCACGCGGCATGGATCCAGCGCGCAGCGCGGGCCATGGCAGAAACCGTGACGCCCCGGCTTGCCGCTGTCACGTCGCAGGCCGCAAGATGCGGACCGGTCCGGGGAGTCCGATTGCATGAGCGTTGTAGTGCGAGGAAGGTCTGCGCGGGGATGGGGGCTGGCGGCCATGCTGCTGCTGGCCATCACCGCATGCCGTGAATCCGGCAGCGATCCGGCCGCCGCGCCGGCCGAACCTGTCGCCGCGGTACAGGCGATGGCGCTACGGCTGGCCGAGGATGATCTGGTTGGCTACGCAAGGCTGTCGGTGCCGCCCAGCCAGTATCAGCGCCTGCAGCAGGCCTGGGCCGACGGCCACAGCCAGTGGCCGCTGACGGGGCTGCCGCTCAGCGACCAGTTGCTGCCGATGCTGGCGGCGCTGCGCGCGCCGGGCGCCAGCGTGCAGCTGCAGCGCAGTTTCGACCACCAGTTGGCCGGCCAGGCCAGTGCCGTGCGCCAGGCCGCGCAGTCGATGGGCAACTTCGGTGTGCAGTACCTGCGGCACCAGAAGGGCTACACGCCTGGCCAGCAGGCGCACTACATCCAGCTGGTGCAGACCCTGGCGGCGTGGGCCCAGGACGCGCCCATCAGCGACCGTGCCAGAGCCCGCAGCGGCATCGCCGCCCTTGTTGATGCCGCCACCAAGGTCGGTTTCCAGGACGAAGCCGGCCTGCAGGCCGCGGGCATGGAAGGCAGCCTGCAGCAGCTGTCACCGTTCATCCACACGGTGAAGGCTGTGCTGGCCAGCTATGGCCTGGGCGTGGATGAGGCCCTGCGCAGCGTGCATGGCGAACTGTTGTCGGTGGAAGGTGACAATGCCCTGGTGCGCCTGCAGTACGAGCTCGCCGGCCGCGCGATGACCGTGCAGGTGCCGCTGAGCCGGCGCGAGGGCCACTGGTACCTGACCCGCACCCTGGCCGATACCGACGCCCTGCTGCGCCAGGCCGATGCGGCGCGCGCCGCCGCCGCTACGGACCCTGTGGCCCCCCCGACAACCGATGGGGAAGCGGCAACGCCATCGGCTAAGCCATAATGACGTCGATGTCGAAACAGAACCCGCTGCCGTTCCCCGGCGAAGAATCCCAGCCGACGCCCGCCGACACGGCGCCGGCGTCCCCCTCGACCGACGCCGGCACGCCGCCGGCGGCGACGCCCGTGCACGCGCGTCCTGCCGGCCGCCGCCCCTTGTGGGCGCGCCTGCTGGGGCGCCTGGTGGAGCCCTGGCTGTCGCTGAAGATCGAGCCGGAAGACCCTGGCCAGTACAACGATGGCCGCCCGGTCATGTACGTGCTGGAAGACTACGGTCTGTCCAACGCGCTGATCCTGGACAAGGCCTGCCGCCAGGCCGGGCTGCCGTCGCCGCTGGTGCCGTTGGCCGGTGATCCCACCGGCCGCAAGCGCGCTTACCTGGCCCTGTCGCGCCGAAGCTCCAGCAATTCGCTGATTCCCGAGCAGCGCGGCGCCAAGACCCATTCCGACTCGCTGGCCAAGGTGCTGCAGGCCCATCGCGTGCGCGATGACCTGGATGTGCACCTGGTCCCGGTATCGATCTTCGTCGGCCGCGCGCCGGACAAGCAGAGTGGCTGGTTCGCCGTACTGTTCTCGGAAAACTGGGCACTGGTCGGCCGCTTCCGCCGCCTGCTGGGCCTGCTGTTGAACGGGCGCAGCACCATCGTGCGCTTCGCCCCGCCCATCTCGCTGCGCTCGACCATCGACGAGGGCCTGGAGCCCGAGCGCACGGTGCGCAAGCTGCAGCGCGTTCTGCGTACCCATTTCCGCCGCATCCGTGAGTCGGTGATTGGTCCTGACCTGTCGACCCGGCGCCTGCTGGTGGACCAGGTGCTGGCAGCCGAGACGGTGCGCGAGGCGATTGCCTCCCAAGCCAAACGCGACAACAGTAAAACCAGCGATGCCTGGAAGAAGGCGCATGCCTACGCCTGGGAAATCGCTGCGGACTATTCCAGTCCGGTGGTGCGTTCGGCCAGCTTCATGCTCAGCCACGTGTGGAACCGCATCTACGCCGGCGTGCTGGTGCACCACCTGGACAAGTTCAAGGCTGCCGCGCCGGGCCACGAAGTGGTGTACGTGCCCAGCCACCGCAGCCACATGGACTACCTGCTGCTGTCCTACCTGCTGTACGACCGTGGCATCGTGCCGCCGCACATCGTGGCCGGCATCAACCTGAACCTGCCGGTGGTCGGCACCTTGCTGCGCAAGGGCGGTGCGTTCTTCATCCGCCGCTCGATCCGGGGCAACGCGCTGTATTCGGCGGTGCTCAGCGAGTACGTCGCGCAGCTGGTGGCCGGCGGTTACTCCATCGAGTACTTCGTAGAGGGTGGGCGCTCGCGTACCGGCCGGCTGCTGCAGCCCAAGGGCGGCATGATCTCGATGACCCTGCGCGCGTTCCTGCGTCAGCCGCGCAAGCCGGTGCTGTTCCAGCCCATCTACATCGGCTACGAGAAGCTGATGGAAGGCGGCAGCTACCTGGATGAACTGTCCGGGCGGCCGAAGGAGAAGGAGTCGATCTGGCAGCTGCTGTGGGGCATCCCCAAGGTGCTCAAGCAGAACTACGGCCAGGTGGTGGTGAACTTTGGCGAACCGATCGCGCTGAACGACGTGCTGGCCGAGAAGGCCCCGGAGTGGGGTGGCGAGGCGGTGTCCGAGGACGAGAAGCCCTCGTGGCTGTCGACCACCGTCGACACCCTGGCCGAGCGCATCCAGGTGCGCATCAACGGCGCCGCCGACGTCAATCCGATCAACCTGCTGGCGCTGGCCCTGCTGTCTACGCCCAAGCATGCGATGGGCGAAGCGGACCTGATCGCGCAGATCGAGCTGTGCAAGACCCTGCTGGTGGAGATGCCGTACTCGGGCCGGGTGACGGTGACCCCGCACTCGCCGGAGCGCATCATCGCCCACGCTGAAGAGATCAACGTTCTTACCCGCATCAAGCACCCGCTGGGCGACGTGCTCAGTGTCAGCGGCGATACCGCGGTGCTGCTGAGCTACTTCCGCAACAACGTGGTGCACCTGTTCACCGCGTCGTCGTGGGTGGCCTGCTGCTTCCAGAACAACCGCCGCATGAGCCGCACCGGCCTGGTGCAGCTGGGCCGCACGGTGTACCCGTTCCTGCAGGCCGAGCTGTTCCTGCCGTGGACCGAGGACGAGTTCGCCCAGCGCATCGACCAGACCATCGACGTGTTCGTGCGTGAGGGCCTGCTGCAGAACGTCAACGAAGACGACGGCGGCATCCTCGCCCGCAACACCGGGCAGACCGACGAGGTGTTCCGCCTGCGCGCGATCGGTCATTCGCTGCAGCAGGCGTTCGAGCGGTATTACATCGCCATTTCGGTGCTGGTGAAGAATGGCCCGGGCACGCTGGGTACCGCCGAGCTGGAAAGCCTGTGCCAGCAGGCCGCGCAGCGCCTGAGCCTGCTCTACGCGCCCGCCGCGCCGGAGTTTTTCGACAAGTCGCTGTTCCGCGGGTTCATCCAGAAGCTGCGCGAGCTGCGCCTGGTGTGGCCGGATGAAAACAGCAAACTGGTGTTCGATGAGCGCCTGGATGCCTGGGCCAAGGATGCCAAGTTCATCCTTGGCCGCGAACTGCGCCACACCATCGAACGGGTCAGCCCGGAAGCGGCGCGCCCGGACGAACCGGCACCGCAGGATTGAACCTGCGGCGCCTGCCGGGCCTGGCCGCGTTGATCGCGGCCGCAGGCTTGGCGGTGGGTTCGGTGCAGGCTGCAGAAGCCTGCGTGGACGACACCCTGCCCGGGCGACTGGCCGATGCGCCGGTGCGCCTGTGCATCGAGGCAAAGGCTGGGCAACCGGCGCACTACCGCCTGTGGCTGGCCGGCGACGTGCGCATCAGCGGTGATGAACCCGCCGTTCTGCGGGGTCTTGCCGGTGACTGGTACGGTCATCCACTGGGGCTGTGCTGTACCGGTGCCGGCAATGTGCGCCGCTGCGACCTGAGCGTGGACGGCGAAGCGGCCTGGAGTGCGGAGCTGGTGCTGCCGCGTTGATGCGGGGCCCCATCCACGCATGGCGTGGATCTACTTGAGACGTCCCAGCTTGCCATCCACGCATGGCGTGGATCTACCGGGCGCCGGGCGTGGGGCTGCAGTAGATCCACGCCATGCGTGGATGGGCCACCGGTTACGCCGGCTCGTCCGGAATCTGCAGGCTTTCCAGCCGGGTGATGCAGTCCTTCAACTGCAACTTGCGCCTCTTCAGGCGCTTGAACTCCAGCTCATCCTCGCCATTGGCGGCCATGCGCGTGATCTGTTCATCCAGCGAGCGGTGCTCGGCGCGCAGGGCGACGAGGTGTTCGACGATTTCGGCGGGGCTGTAGGTGTCCACGGTCTCCGAGCATACACAGCGACGATGACTGCCGGGAGAGGGGAATCCCGACCCCGGGTCCGGGCTGCCGCAAGCCGGTAGAATGGACCCATGTCCGCCGTGATCTCCCTGTCCGATCCCCCGCAGCGCATTTCGCGCGATCTGCGCGTGGCCGGGCCCGGGGCGGACAAGCTGGGCAAGCGCCTGCGCCGCCAGGTCGGCCAGGCCATTGCCGACTTCGGCATGATCGAAGCGGGCGACAAGGTCATGGTCTGCCTGTCCGGTGGCAAGGACAGCTACACCCTGCTGGACCTGCTGCTGCAGCTGCAGAAAAAGGCGCCGGTACCGTTCGAACTGGTTGCGGTGAACCTGGACCAGAAACAGCCCGGTTTCCCCGAGCACGTCCTGCCGGAGTACCTGGCCAGGCTGGGAGTTCCGTACCAGATCATCGAGCAGGACACGTATTCGGTGGTCAGCCGGGTCATCCCGGAGGGCCGGACGATGTGTTCGCTGTGCTCGCGCCTGCGCCGTGGCGCGCTGTACAACCACGCCAAGGTGCACGGCTTCAGCAAGATTGCCCTGGGCCACCATTGCGATGACATGGTGGCTACGTTTTTCCTGAACCTGTTCCACCATGCCAAGCTGGCCGCCATGCCACCGAAGCTGCTCAGCGATGATGGCCAGCACGTGGTGATCCGCCCGCTGGCGTACGTGCGTGAGCACGACATCGCGCAGTACGCCCAGGCTCGCGATTTCCCGATCATTCCCTGCACTCTTTGTGGCAGCCAGGACAACCTGCAGCGTCGGCAGGTGGGCCTGATGCTCAAGCAGTGGGACCAGGACCACCCGGGGCGCATCGAACAGATCGCACGTGCGATGGCCGATGTGCGGCCTGCGCAGCTGGCCGATGCCACCCTGTTCGATTTCATGGCCCTGGGCGGCCGTGGCGATGCGGCGCATGCCGATGCCTGGCTGGCCGACGCAGTTCCCGAGACGCCTGCCGTTTAAGGTCGGGCGCCCTTCTTCTTCAGACACCGGAATTCCATGTTCTTTCGCAACCTGACGTTCTTCCGCTTCCCGACCACCACTGATTTTTCCGAAGTCGACACCCTGCTGCCGCACGCCCTGCTCAAGCCGGTTGGCGCGCTGGAAATGAACTCGCGTGGATTCATCTCGCCGTTCGGCCGCGAAGAGAAGGAAGCGCTCTCGCACCGCATTGCCGAACACCTGTGGCTGACCGTCGGTGGCGAGGACAAGATCCTGCCCGGTGCGGTGGTCAACGACCTGCTCGAGCGCAAGCTGGAAGAGATCGAGGAGAAGGAAGGCCGCCGCCCCGGTGGCCGCGAGCGCAAGCGCATGAAGGACGACCTGCTGCATGAGCTGCTACCGCGCGCCTTCGTGAAGTCCTCGCGCAACGACGCCTTCATCGACCAGCTGCACGGCTACGTGGTGGTGGATACCTCCAGCCGCAAGACCGGCGAATACTTCATGTCCGACATCCGTGGCCTGCTTGGCAGCTTCCCGGCCATGCCGCTGAACGCCGAAGTCGCGCCGCGCTCGATCCTGACCGGCTGGATCGCCGGCGAGCCCCTGCCCACCGGTTTCAGCCTGGGCGAAGAGTGCGAGATGAAGGACCCGGTGGAAGGCGGCGCGGTGGTCAAGTGCCAGCACCAGGAACTGCGCTGCGACGAGATCGACAAGCACCTCGATGCCGGCAAGCAGGTGACCAAGCTGGCCCTGGTGTTCGAGGACAACCTGTCCTTCGTGCTGGGCGACGACCTGATCGTGCGCAAGCTGAAGTTCCTGGACGGTGCGCTGGACCAGCTGGAGCACGCGGACGAAGACGGCCGCCGTGCCGAGTTCGACGCCCGCTTCGCCCTGCAGAGCGCGGAGATCCGCCGCCTGTTCCTGCTGCTTGAAGAAGCCTTCAAGCTCAGCAAGGCTGACTGAACAGGCATGCCGTCGGCCGCCGGTCATCCGGCGGCCCCGCACGGCGCTATGCTGGGACCATGAGCCGTCTGCTGCGCCGCCTGATCTCGCCGGTCCCTGCCGCCACCGTACAGCGCGACACCGTTCGCCTGCGGCTGGAGGATGTCGAGATCGAGGTGCTGCGCGTGCGTGATCCGCGTGCGCGCCGGATCAAGCTCAGCGTCGATGAGCGCGGCGCGCGGCTGACATTGCCACCGCGTGCCAGCCTGGTGATGGGCGAACGTTTCCTCGAACAGCACCGCGAGTGGCTGGGCCTGCAGCTGCGTCTTTACCAGGGGCATGGCCTGCCTGAAGCGTTGCAGCCCGGCGTCGACGGTATGCTGCCGCTGCGCGGCGAGCTGTTGCCGCTGCGCTGGCAGGAAGGCCGCTACGCACGGTTGGAAATCGACGAGCACGGCGCCTGCGTGCAATGGCCGAGCCGGGGCGGTGATGCGACGTTGCGCCGCCTGCTGCGCGAGTTCTACGAAGCACAGACCCGCGCCGATGTCGGCCGCTGGTTGCCGAAGTACCTGCCCGGCCTGCCGCGCGCACCCAGCCGCCTGCGACTGAAGGTGATGTCCTCGCAATGGGGCTCGCTGGCCCCGGACGGCAGCATGGCGCTGGACCTGGCCTTGGTGCTGGGCCGCCCCGCCGCCTTCGAATACGTGCTGGTGCACGAACTCTGCCACCTGATCCAGGCCAACCACTCGCCCGCCTTCTGGCACGAAGTGGAACAGCGCTTCCCCGACTGGCGCGAACAGCGCGACTACTTCCAGCTGGAAGGCCGCAGACTGAAGGCGATGCTGCGGCAGCTGTTGTAGAGCCGAGCCGATGCTCGGCCGACCCGCGCAGTGCGGATATTCATCCCTCGCGACCAAGAGCAGCCGAGCATGGTTCGGCTCTACAAAAGCGCGCGCAGCGCGCGACCCGCTCCTGCTCTTCTTTTTCTCTTCCGTGGTGGGCACATCGGAAACTGTCCGTGGCCGGGCGGGGTGGGTTGCGCAGGGGCGTGAGCCGCATGGGTCCGAGGCACGCCTCGGGCGGGTTGGGCAGGACGCCCAACCCCGGTCTTGCCGTGTGCGCAGGAAAGCGCACACGAGCAAGCGGCGACCGAGCTTACAGGGACGTACTTGCAGCGACCCCTGCGCAATCCACCCCGTCCGGCCAAGCACGGCATTGCCTTCGGATACTCCCCACCACGAGGGGCTCAGCCGTTGGCCGAAAACCTCATCGACCCACGCGCAATGCCGCCGCCTTCGCCCACCGCGCCGCCACCCGCGGAGCGGTGATGCACACCGCCTGATCGGTCACCGTCGTCACCGCCCGTTCCAGCAGCTGGATGTCCGCTTCGTGCTGGCGCGCCACATGCGGATCCTCGAAGAAGATCGCACGCTGGCAACGACCTTCCAGCACGCGGTCGGCAATCTGCGCATCGCCGCCCATCGGGCCGCTCTGGTAACGCGTCACCCACGCCGTATCCGCTGGCCAGCCGCGGCTCCAGGCCAACTCGTTCAAGCGCTGGCCGGTGGTGCCGGTGGCCACGCGTTCGCCGAAGCGCGCCAGTACGTCGAAGTGTTCGTCGGCGAACGCCAGCATCGCCGGCTTCATCGCATCGTGCGCGATCAACGCCAGCGTCTGCCCTTCGAACGCATGCAGGTCGTTGGCCCCCGCATCGGCAGTCAAGCCGGCATGGATGCGCTCCACCTCGATCCAGTCGCGGGCGGTGGCCACGGTGGAAATGAAGGGCTTGCCGTGGATCACGCACTGGCGTTTGAGCGCGGTCGCCTCGGGGAACACCGAGGAAGGATCCACCGGATCCATCAGATAGACCGCACCGTCCAGCGTGCGCTCGGCGCCCATGCCCACCACTTCGGCCACCAGCTTCATCAATCCGCCTTCGCGGCCGTACGGATAGCGCTGCAGACCGTCGTAACCGGCAAGGAATCCGTTGCGATGGATCGCGTCATGGGTACGGCCGACCGCGCACAGTGTCACGCCCAGTTCGCGCAGCCCGGGTTCGCTGGCGCGCAGCCAGCGGAACAGTGCCGCGCGCGCGTCGTTGTGATGGAGACGGTTGGCGGCCAGGCCGATGCGCATCGAAAGCTCCGGGATCGGTAGAAGCGGCAGTGTATGTCGCTATTGGCTGTTTCGGAGAGTTTTACAAATTTCCTCATTGTTGCTGGGAAGGGTGTCGCTAGCGTGGCAGGAGGCCGTATCGCGATGCGGCCAGGTCCCTGCCTGCGACATGAGGATGTCCACCGTGAATGTCGCTGGCCCCCTGGCCCGCATCGTCGCCCTGTCGCTGTTGTCGGCACCGGCTTGGGCCGGGCAGTGCGAAGGCCCCATCCTGCTTGCCTATCCCGGTGACCGTGCACCGTTGTCGTCCAGTCTGGACGGCAAGCCACAGGGCCTGGTGGCCGCGTACCTGGCGTTGCTGCAGGAGCAGTACCCCTCGCTGCGCGCCACGCCGGTCGCGGCGACGGCGCTGGCCGCTGCTGCGCTGCCTGCCGGTACCCACGCTGTGCTCGGCTGGCCGCGCGCGCAGACGCCGAAAGGCTGGGTGGCCAGCGTGCCCTACCTGCAGGTGCCGCAGGTGATCGTGCGCCGCCCCGATACGCGCTCGATCATCGGCCTGGACGGGCTGCATGGGCACGGCGTGGCCAGCCCTGACATGGTGCCGCTTGCCAGGGTGCTGGAGGAGTCGGGGGCGGACGTGCCGCTGGTGCAGGTGACGGCTCTGGACAAGGCACTGCAGCTGCTGATCAGCGGCCAGGTCGATGCGGTGGTGGGCAACCTGGTGGAAGTGGAATCCACCCTGCGCAATCAGCCTGGCGACGTGCTGGAGGTGGCAGCACCCGCCGGCTTCAGCGACGCACTGGTATTGGCTGCGTTGCCGGCGTGCGCGCATCTGGTGGGGCGCTTCGACCAGTTGCAGGCACGCATGACGCACGAGCAGCGCGAGGCATTGCAGGCACATTGGGTCGCGACATCGCCACGCCCCGGCCGCGCCCCGCTGTCGCCGCTGCGCGGGTCGATCGCGCTGCTGCTGGTGCTGCTGACAATGGGCCTGGTGTACGCGTTCGGTTACTGGCGGCTGCACCGCGAAGGCCTGCGCAGGCAGGCGCTGGAGCAACGCCTGCAGGAGGTCACCGCCAACCTGCCGGCGGTGGTGTATCGGGCGCGGCGCAGCAGTACCGGCGAGTACAGCGTTCCCCACATTGCCGGTGATGTGCATGCCCTGTTCGGGATCAGCGTGGATACCGCGCGGGTCGATCACGGAAGCCTGCTGGCAGCCGTCCATCCGCAGGACCGACGCTCGGTGCTGGCCTGCGTCGATGCCGCCGCGCTGGTGCGCGGGCCCATCGACATCATCTTCCGCACGCGCGGTCCCAACGGCTGGCGTTGGGTACGCTCACACGGGCACCCCATCGACTGCAGCGACAGTGGCGTGGAATGGAGCGGGTACTGGATGGACGTCACCGAGGCGCGTGAGCGTACGCAGGCACTGAATGATGCCCGGCGCGACGCGGAGCAGGACGCTGACGCAAAGACCCATTTCCTGGCCACCATGAGCCACGAGATCCGGACACCGATGAGCACCTTGCTGGGAACGCTGGAGCGCTTCGGCAGCAGCACACTGGATGCCCGCCAGCGCCAGGTACTGGCGACCGTCGATGATGCAGCGCAGATGCTGCGACAGATCCTCGATGACGTACTGCACAGCCAGCGCCTGCAGTCTGGCCCACAGCCACCGCAGAGCCTGCCCATCGACCTGGCCGAGCTGCTGCGGGCGGTGCAGCGACTGCTGGTGCCGGTGGCAGCAAGCAAGGGACTGCATCTGCGCTGTGACGTGGATCCTGCGCTGCAGCGGGGATCGTTGGCCGATGGTCTGCGCCTGCGCCAGATCCTGTTCAACCTGGCGGGCAACGCGCTGAAATTCACCGCGCAGGGAAGCGTGGATCTGCAGGTGCGGGTGCAGCAGCAGCGCGAGCATGGCCAGCTGGTGCGACTGCAGGTAACCGATACAGGTGTCGGCATCAGTCGAGAGCGCCAGCGGGCGGTGTTTGCAGCGTTTACCCAGGCCGATGCTTCCACCACCCGGCGCTTCGGTGGCAGCGGCCTGGGCCTGGCGATCTGCCGCGAACTTTCGGCGTCGATGGGCGCGCAACTGCAGCTGTGCAGTACGCCGGGCGCGGGTACCACGGTGTGGCTGGACCTGTACCTGCCGGCCTGCGAGGCGCCATCGACGGAGCCTCATGGTGATGCGGCGGGCCTGCCGACGCTGCCGCCGGTGCGGGTACTGGTGGCCGAAGACCATCCCACCAACCTGCAGCTGCTGGTCCAGCGCCTGCGGGAACTGGGCCTGCAGGTGCATGCCGTGGCCAATGGTGAGCAGGCGTGGCAGGCGTGGCAGACGCAACAGTTCGCGTTGGTCATCACCGACTGTCACATGCCGGGCATGGACGGGTTCGCCTTGGCCCGCGCGATCCGTGCCGATCCACGTGCCGATGCAGCACGGGTACCGATCATCGCGTTGACCGCCAGCGTGCTCGACAGTACCCGCCAGGCCTGTCGCGACGCGGGCATCGATCACTTCATCGCCAAGCCGGTCGACCGCCAGACACTGCACGCGACCCTCGCCGCAGTACTGATGCCGCCGGTCGTTCGGTCAGTGCGCCAGTAGCCGCGCGATGCTGGCAGCGGCGTCGCGACCTTCGGCCACCGCGGTCACCACCAGGTCGGCACCACGCACGGCGTCGCCGCCGGCGAACAGGCGGGGATGGGCGGTCTGGAAGGGCAGCCTGCCCTGGCCTCCGGCCAGGATGCGGCCATTGCCCTGGCCCTCCACGCCGTGCTCGGCCAGCCACGACGGCACGCTGGGCGAGAAGCCGAACGCGATGATCACCACGTCCGCTTCCAGCAGCGATTCGCTGCCATCGATCGGCACCGCGTTCTGGCGACCATTGGCATCGGGTTCGCCCAGGTGGGTCTCGACCACGGTCACGCCGATCACTTCATCGTCGGCACCGGCTTCGATCGACAGCGGCTGACGGTTGAACAGGAAGCGCACGCCTTCTTCGCGCGCATTGGCCACTTCGCGCGCGCTGCCCGGCATGTTCGCTTCATCTCGACGGTAGGCGCAGGTGACCTTGGCCGCGCCCAGGCGCACTGCACTGCGCACGCAGTCCATGCCGGTATCGCCGCCACCCAGCACGACCACGCGCTTGCCGTTCAGATCGGGCAGGGCAATGGTGTCTTCCCAGCCGGCGATCGGCCGGCCCTGCGGATCGTCGCCGCCGACGATGCGGCTGTTCTGCACCAGGAACGGCAGGGCCGGCAGCACGCCCTTCAGGTCCTGGCCGTCCAGGCCGCCATCGGTGTAGCGGTAGGCGCCGGTACCGACGAACACGGCATCATGGCTGTCCAGCAGCTGCTGCAGGCTGATGTCGCGGCCGATCTCCACGCCGAGGCGGAACTGCACGCCCATGCCTTCGAGCACATCGCGGCGGCGGCGGATCACGTCCTTGTCCAGCTTGAAACTGGGGATGCCGAACTGCAGCAGGCCACCGACCTGTTCGTAGCGGTCGTAGACCACGGCGGTGATGCCGGCATGCGCCAGGCGGTCAGCACAGGCCAGGCCTGCGGGGCCGGCACCGATCACCGCCACCGTGTGGCCGCTGGGCTGCACCGCGGTCATATCCGGCCGCCACCCGGTGGCCAGTGCCGTGTCGACGATGTACTTCTCCACGGCGCCGATGGTGACTGCACCAAACTCCTCCAACGTGCAGCTGCCTTCGCACAGACGGTCCTGCGGGCACACCCGGCCGCACACTTCCGGCAGCGGGTTGGTGCTGTGGCACAGCGTGGCCGCTTCATGGATGCGGTTTTCCTGCACCAGCTGCAGCCATTGCGGAATCGCGTTGTGCACCGGGCACTTCCAGCTGCAATACGGGTTGCCGCAGTCCAGGCACCGGCCGGCCTGGTACTGGGCGTCTTCCTTGCCGAATTTTCCGTACAGCTCACCCCAGTCGCCGGAGGTGCGCAGCTCCACGGGAATGCGCTGCGGCATGGTGCGGGGCAGGTCGAGGAACTGGAAAGCGTGCTTGCGGCTCATGATCGTCTCGGCAGTGCAGTGCGCGCGCTCAGGCGGCGCGACGCAGGGTTTCGGTCAGCGACTCGATGCTGGCGGCCTTGGGTTTGACCAGCCAGAACTTGCCGATGTAGTCGCGGAACTCGTCCATGATCTGCTGCGCCCAGATGCTGCCGGTCAGCTCGCGATGACGGCCGATCAGGCGGTGCAGATGCTGGCGGTAGTTCTCGAAGCCCTCGGCGGACACGCGGTGGATGTCGATCAGCTCGTGGTTGTAGCGATCAACGAAATCGCGGTCCACATCCAGCACATAGGCCAGGCCACCGGTGAAACCGGCACCGAAGTTGAGGCCGACCTTGCCCAGCACCAGCACCACGCCGTCGGTCATGTACTCGCAGCAGTGATCGCCTGCGCCTTCCACCACCGCCAGTGCACCGGAATTGCGCACAGCGAAGCGTTCACCGGCACGGCCGGCGGCAAACAGCTCGCCACCGGTGGCGCCATACAGGCATGTGTTGCCGATGATCGCAGTGCTGCGTGCCTCGAAGCGTGCACCACGCGGCGGACGCACCACCAAGCGGCCGCCGGCCATGCCCTTGCCGACGTAGTCGTTGGCTTCCCCTTCCACTTCCAGGTACAGGCCGCCCACGTTGAAGGCGCCAAAACTCTGCCCGGCACTGCCACGGAAGCGCAGCTCCAGTGGCGATTCGGCCATGCCCTGGTTGCCGTGTGCGCGGGCGACGGCGCCGGCCAGGCGGCTGCCGATGCTGCGGTCGGTGTTGTGGATCAGGAAGCGATGCTCGCCACCCCGCTTGTGTTCGATGGCCTCGGCCAGCAGGCCGTCCATCTGTGTGGCCAGGCTGTCCGGCGATTCATACAGGCGCTGCGCGGCGCAGTGGCTGCCCGGGTAACTGGCGTCGGCCAGCAGTCGCGACAGGTCAACGCGCACGCCCTCGCGCGGCGAGACCTCAAGCTGGCGCAGCAGGTCGGTACGACCGACGATCTCCTGCAGCGAGCGTGCACCCAGCACCGACAGCCAGCCACGTACTTCCTCGGCCAGCAGACGGAAGAAGTTCTCCACGCGCTCGGGTTGGCCGGTGAAGTGGTTCTCGCGCAGGCGCTCGTCCTGGGTGGCCACACCGGTGGCGCAGTTGTTGAGGTGGCAGATGCGCAGGTACTTGCAGCCCAGCACGATCATCGGCGCGGTGCCGAAGCCGAAGCTGTCCGCTCCCAGCAGCGCCGCCTTGACCACATCCAGCCCGGTCTTCAGGCCGCCGTCGGTCTGCAGCAGGGTACGCCCGCGCAGATCGTTGGCCACCAATGCCTGGTGGGCCTCTGCGATGCCCAGCTCCCACGGCACGCCGGCATAGCGGATCGAACTCACTGGTGACGCACCGGTACCGCCGTCGTGGCCGGAAATGGTGATGAGGTCAGCACCAGCCTTGACCACACCGGCAGCGATCGTACCCACGCCGGCATGGCTGACCAGCTTCACCGACACCAGCGCGGTCGGGTTGACCTGCTTGAGGTCGTAGATCAGCTGCGCCAGGTCTTCGATCGAATAGATATCGTGGTGCGGCGGCGGCGAGATCAGGCCGATGCCCGGCTTGGCATAGCGCAGCCGGGCGATCAGCTCATTGACCTTGTGACCCGGTAGCTGGCCGCCTTCGCCGGGCTTGGCGCCCTGCGCGACCTTGATCTGCAGCACTTCGGCGTTGACCAGGTACTCGGCGGTGACGCCGAAGCGGCCGGACGCCACCTGCTTGATCTTGCTGCGGCGCTGCGTGCCGTAACGCGCCGGGTCTTCGCCACCTTCGCCGGAATTGCTGCGGCCGCCGAGGCGGTTCATCGCAATCGCCAACGCTTCATGCGCCTCGGGCGAGAGCGCACCGAGGCTGATCGCTGCGGTATCGAAGCGCGGGAACAGTTCACTGGCCGGCGCCACGTCGTCCAATGGCGTTGGCGTCGCTGCCGGCACCAGCTGCAGTAGATCGCGCAGCGCTGACGGTGGCCGCGCATGCACGGCATCGCAGTACTGCTGCCACGCACGCGGGTCACCGCTGCGCGCGGCGCGCTGCAGGGTGGTCACCACGTCCGGGTTGTACATGTGGTATTCGCCGCCGTGCACGTACTTCAGCAGGCCGCCGACATCCACGCCCTGCTGCGCATCCCAGGCCTGCGCGCACAGTTCGCGGGCATCGGCATCCAGCCGCGCGAAGCCAGCGCCGCCGATGCGCGAGGCGGTATCGGGGAAGCACAGGTCGACGACCTCCGGCTCCAGGCCGATGATCTCGAACAGCTGCGCGCCGCGATAGCTGGCCACGGTGCAGATGCCCATCTTCGAGATGATCTTCGACAGGCCCTTGTAGATGCCCTTGCGGTAGCGGCGGCCGATCTGCGACTGCTCGCCGCCCTTGCTGAGCTTGAGGATGCCGCGACGACCGAGGTCGAACAGGGTCTGGTAGGCCAGATACGGGTACACCGCTGTGGCACCGAAGCCGAGCAGGCAGGCCATGTGGTGCGCATCGCGCGCGGTGCCGGTCTCGACGATCAGGTTGACGTCGCAGCGCAGGCCCAGTCGTGACAGGTGGTGATGCACCGCACTGGTGGCCAGCAGCGCATGCACCATCGGCCGCCCGGCCACCGGGTAACGGTCGGACAGCAGCAGCATCACCATGCCCTCGCGCGCGGCCTGTTCGGCTTCGGCGCAGATGCGTTCGATGCCTGCACGCAGGCCTTCCTCGTCGCTGTAGGACAGGTCGAGCAGGCGGTTGGCCTGCACGTACTGGTCCATCTTCAGCAGCTGTCGCAGCTTGCGCTGGCTCAGCACCGGCGAATTGAGGATGACGTGGTTCACCGTCTCTGGGCCGGCATGGAAGATGTTGGTCTCCTTGCCGAGCTGGGTGGACAGGGACATCGCACAGTCTTCGCGCAGCGGGTCGATCGGCGGGTTGGTGACCTGCGCGAAGGCCTGGCGGAAATAGTCGTACAGCGGGCGGCTGCGCTGGCTGAGCACGGCCATCGGCGTGTCGTCGCCCATCGAGCCGGTGGCTTCCTGCTCGGTCTCGGCCAGTGGCCGCAGCACCTGCTCCACTTCCTCGCTGCTGAGCTGGTACAGCTTGTGGTAACTGCGCAGGGTGCTTTCGTCGAACGGCTCTTCCACCAACGACGGGTCGATCAGTTCGGTCTGCAGGTAGGTGACGCCCTGCTGCAGCCACTGCTTGTACGGCGCACGGCCGCGGTTGATGCGGTCGATGGCATCGGAATCGAGCAGGTCGCCGCGCTTGAGGTCGATGGCGATCATCTCGCCCGGGCCGAGCTTGCCCTTGCGCACCACGCGCTCGGTCGGCACTTCCCACACGCCCGCTTCGGAGGCGACCAGGAAGTGGCGGTCAGCGGTCAGCATCCAGCGTGCCGGCCGCAGGCCGTTGCGGTCCAGCGTACACACCGCATAGCGGCTGTCGCAGGCGACGATGCCGGCCGGGCCGTCCCACGGCTCGCTGTTGAGGCCATGGAACTCGTAGAACGCGGCCAGGTCCGGGTCCTTGAATTCCAGCGACTGCGTTGCCGGCGGCACCAGGATGCGCAGGGCCTGGATCAGCTCCATGCCGGCGGACACCATCAGTTCCAGCATGTTGTCCAGGCTCTGCGAATCCGAGCCATGCATGGAGATGACCGGGTCGAACTCGCCGATATCGAAACGTGGCGTCTTCCACACCTTGCTGCGTGCCTGCGCCCAGCGCCGGTTGCCTTCGATGGTGTTGATCTCACCGTTGTGGGCGAGCATCCGGAACGGGTGCGCCAGCGGCCAGCGTGGCAACGTATTGGTGGAGAAGCGCTGGTGGAACACGATGGCGCTGGAGGCCAGCTCGCGGCGCTGCAGGTCCGGGAAGAAGCGGCTGAGCTTGTCCGGCAGCACCATGCCCTTGTAGCTGATCGCATTGGGGCTGAGCGTGGTGACGTAGTAGTCGGCATGCGCGCGCAGCAGCTGCTCGCTGCGGCGACGCGCCAGGAACAGGGCCAGGCCGAAGCCGGCGTCATCCTGGCCGACGCCTGCATCGACGAACACCTGCTCGATGCGCGGCAGGGTGTCGCGTGCCAGCTGACCGCAGACGCTGTCATCGGTCGGCACTTCGCGCCAGCCAGCCACCTTGCAGCCCACCGCCTCGATCTGCTGCAGCAGCTGTGCGCGGCAGGCCTGCGCGGCGTCGGCATCGTGCGGCAGGAACACCAGGCCGGCGGTGAAGCGTGCGCCGACGGCGATGCCGGCTTCGCTGGCCAGCAGTTTCAGGAAGGCATCGGGGCGACGCAGCAGCAGGCCGCAGCCATCGCCGGTCAGGCCGTCGGCGGCGACGCCACCACGGTGGGTCATGCGCGAAAGCGCGGCGATGGCGGTATCGACCAGCAGGCGCGAAGGCTGGTCGTCGAGCTGGGCGACCATGCCAAATCCACAGGCATCGCGCTCGGAGCGCGGGTCGTAAAGCCCTTGGCGGTTGCGGGGGGCCATCTCTACCTCGATGCAGATTGATATGAACGGGGACACTCCTGCCCGCTCTGTAGAGCACGCCCTGTACGTCATGGTGGAGTGTGCCGCGCATGGCGCGGCCCGTCGGGAAGCCGCTTGGCGCACGCCCATACGGCGTTACTCACCTTGCGCAGGCACTCGCCTGCGCTGCGGCGCGCGCCTTGTCTGGCCGCACGCCAAGGGTCTTCACACTCACCCTGACGCACACGCCGTGCTCTTCCTGGAGCGCATCGTGAGGCCACCGGATGCCTCGACTAGATCACAGGTTGCTGCAACGCCGCAATACACGGTTGCAGGCGCAACCAAAGCGCCGGCAAACGCTTGCCGGCGCGGGGTGGGTCAGCCGCAGCGGACGCCGCTGACCACGTCCTTTGCGTCCACTTCGATGTTCAGGCGGTCGCCCAGGAACTCCATCGTGGTGACGTCGTTGGGGTGCAGGACGCGGATCTGCTTGGCCGCCGCATCTTCCTGGGCCTGCTTGCCCAGCGCATCGGTGTAGGCCTGGCCGACCAGGCTCTGCACCTGGCTGGCGTCACAGTTGCCGACCGGCGGTGCTTCGGTGGCCTTGCCGGCTTCGTCGGCCGGGGCCTTGGCGGCCTCGGCGGCCTGCTGTGCGTGGGCGGTGGCCGAATCCTGCTCATCCAGCGACGGCGCCTGGCAGGCGGTCAGGGCCAGCACGGCCGGCAGCAGCAGGGCGGAGAGGGAACGGACGCGGATCGGGAACGACATCATGACTCCGGAATGGAAGGGACAGTGAAAGGCCGAGCATAGCGGCGAACCCACCCTCACGTGTTTGTCTTGCGTTATTGACGTGGCCACGCCGCGCCGATCGGCAGACTGCAGGCATGCCAGCACCCCCTACACCCGAACGCCAGGCCGCGCGCGCCGCCGGCCTGCGCTACGTCGATGACACCCAGCCCGGTTTCAGCCGTGTCCGCGCCGGTAAAGGCTTCTCCTATCGCGATGCCGACGGTCATGCCATACGCGATGCCGCCACCCTGCAACGCATCCGCGCGCTGGCCGTGCCTCCGGCCTACACCGCCGTGTGGATCTGCGCGCACGCCAACGGCCATCTGCAGGCGACCGGACGCGACGCACGGGGGCGCAAGCAGTACCGCTACCACGCCGACTGGGCGGCCGTTCGCGATGCGGGCAAGTTCGACCGCACCATCGCCTTCGGGGAAGCGTTGCCGGCGCTGCGACGGCGCCTCGGCCGCGATCTCAAACGCAGCGGTTTCCCGCGCGAGAAGGTGCTCGCGGTAGTGGTTGCGCTGCTGGCAGACACGCTGGTGCGCGTGGGTAACGAGACCTATGCGCAGGAGAACAAGTCGTACGGCCTGACCACGCTGCGCAACCGTCACCTGGACCTGCTGCGCGGTGGGCGCGTGCGGATGCGTTTCCGTGGCAAATCAGGACAACTGCATGAAGTGACCGTGGGCGACCGCAAGCTCGGTGCTCTGGTGCGTGGCGTGCAGCAGTTGCCAGGACAGGCGCTGTTCCAGTATCGCGACGACGACGGCGCCCTGCAGCCGGTGGATTCAGGGGCGGTGAACGATTACCTGCGCGAAGTGATGGGCGAAGATTTCACCGCCAAGGACTTCCGTACCTGGGGCGGAACGCTGGCCGCCGTGCAGACCTTCGCCGCCACCGAGTTGCCAGAGCCGGCCAGCCAACGCGCGCTGGCCAAGGCGCAGCGCGAAGTGGTGTGCCAGGTGGCCGCACGGCTGGGCAATACGCCAGCGGTATGCCGCAAGGCCTACATCGATCCCTGCGTGTTCGCCGGCTGGGAACGGGGTGAGCTGTCCGCGCTGGCGGGCCTGCGCGGCCCGCGGCAGTGGGAACAGGCGACACTGAAGGTCCTGCGCCGGGCCCGACGGGTCAGCCGCAAGGCAGGTCAGCCACAGTAGATCGCGGTGATGTTGTTGGTGCGGCCCTTTTCGATGGTCAGGCGCTCCCCGCCTTCGCTGGCCGGCGGCACACGCGGACCGTCGTGACGCAGCACCTGCACGTGCAGGCTGTCACTGTCGACGCGGGCGCGCTCGACGGTGGCATCCGATGCCGCCAGGCCGACCGCACCGCGCACCATGTCCGAATGGCACTGGCCGGAAATCACCCCATCGATGGGCTGGATCTGGGCGACGGGGGTGCTGCTGCAGGCGGCGAGAGCGAAGCAGACGGCGGCGGTGGCAATGGCATGTTTCATGGGGCAGGTTCCTCGTGTTGTGGCCTGCAGGGTGCGACGACAGGCGTGGTGGCGGAATGAATGCCGTGCACGCGATGGACACGGTGCGCTCACTGCCGCCAACAGCCTGCGTGGAGACACTGCACGAGCGGCGCACGCCGCCCCCGGTACTGCGGCGCACGCGCCCCGGTAGTGCTGGCCGCTGGCCGGCAACCCCAATCCCCCCGAGGAGACCTGCATGGCCACCACCAGGAAGACCCCCGCCCGCCGCAAGGCATCGCCGAAGGTGCGCAAAGGCACGCAGGCTGTGCCTGCCGCGGCCGGGACCGCCGCCGCCGAGCGCCCACGCGTGGTGAAGACCGCGACCCGCAAAGCCGCCGCGTCCGACCCGCGCGCGGCCCGCGTGGCAGCGCGCCAGCGTCGCCTGCAGGACCAGGAAAAATCGAAGGACCTGCGCGCAGCGAAGAAGGCGACAAAAAAGGCGACAGGCAAGACCGCCACCCAGGCTGGCCCACGCCGTCAGCCGGAGACGATGCCGGCGCAGCAACTGGCCAAGCCGGGCCATGAGCACGCGCTGGAACTGGCACCGCGCTTCCTCGCACCGGACTACGTCGGCAGCGGCAAGCTGCAGGGCATGCGTGCGATCGTCACCGGCGGTGATTCCGGCATCGGCCGCGCGGTAGCGGTGCTGTTCGCCCGCGAAGGCGCCGACGTTGCCGTGCTGCACCTGGACGAAGCCAAAGATGCTGAACTGACCCGCCAGCACGTGGAAAAAGAGGGCGGGCGTTGCGTGGTGATCGCCGGCGACGTGCGCGACCCGCGCTTCTGCAACAAGGCCGTCAAGCAGGTGGCCAAGGCGTTTGGCGGCATCGACATCCTGGTCAACAACGCGGCGTTCCAGCTGCATTGCGAGCGTCTGGAGGACCTGGAAGACGCGCATCTGCAGGAGACACTGCAGACCAACATCGGCGGCTACATCCAGATGGCGCGCGCGGTGCTGTCGCATCTGGGCGAGGGCGCCAGCATCATCAACACCGGTTCGGAAACCGGCCTGTTCGGCAGCAAGGCGTTGATCGATTACTCGGCCACCAAGGGCGCCATCCACGCGTTCACCAAGGCGCTGGCCAGCCAGCTGCTGCCGCGCGGCATCCGCGTCAACTGCGTGGCGCCGGGCCCGGTGTGGACGCCGCTGAATCCCGCCGACAAGCAGGCAAAGGACGTGGCCGAGTTCGGCAAGGACAGCGACATGGGCAGGCCGGCACAGCCGGAAGAACTGTCGCCAGCCTATGTGTTCCTGGCCTCACCGGCCTGCGCCAGCTACATCAGCGGGGTGATCCTGCCGGTGATGGGCGGGCCACGCGGTTAGCGCGTGGCGGAATAGAAGCCGGCGATGCGTGGGATGAACTGCTGCGGATTGGCGCCCACCAGATTGGTCAGCACGACAATGGCAAGGCCGCGCTCGGGATAGACGATGAAGGCCGAGCGCGCGCCCCCCATGCCACCCACCTGCAGGTCGGGGGCGGTGTTGAACACCGGCCAGCCTGCGGCCCAGTCACCGGCGCTGCCATCGTTGAGGCGCTCGGCCGTCCACATGCGCTGCATCGCGCGCTGCTCCAGCAGGCGCCCATCCTGCAAGGCCGCCAGCCAGCGCGCGGTGTCATCGGCGGTGGTGAGGATGCCGCCTCCGGCCCACAGGCTGGGTGGCATGTCGTAGAACCAGTGCGACAGCCGCGGCGCCGCATCCTTTGCATCGGTAGCGCGTGGCAGGTAGCTGTACATCGTTGCCGCATCCGGGACCAGGTCGTAGCTGTCGCCGAACATGGTGCGTGCCATGCGCGCGGTGGAGAACTGGCGAGTGGCCAGGAAACGTTCGTAGGCCATGCCGGATTGCTGCGCGATGATCCGCGCCAGCAGCACGTAATTGGTCTGGTTGTACTGGAAGCGCTCGCCCGCTGCGGCCTCTACCGGCAGCGCACTGACGGCCTGCCATGCCTGCTGTTCCGAACCACCGCCCAACAGTCCGTTTGCATCGAGGATGTCGGGCAGGCCGGAGGTGTGGGCAAGCAGCTGTCGCACGCGTACCGCGCGCCAGCTCACCGGCAGGTCGTCCAGATACTGCGAGACCTGTGCATCCAGATCCACCTGCCCGTCCTGTGCCAGCTGCGCCAGCGCAACGCCGGTGAAGGATTTGGTGGCCGAGTTGAGCGGGAACCGCGTGCTGCGGGTGGCGACCACACCGTTCTCGACGTTGGCCAGGCCGTAGGTTTCCGACAGCACCACCTGGCCATCCTTGACCACGGCGATCTGCAGGCCGGGGATGCGCTGTTCCTGCATGGTCTGGCGGATGAAACGGCGGGTCTGGTCGTTGGCCTGGTCCTGGTTGGCGGAAACGGCGGCGAAGGGCAGCAGGCTGATGATCATGAGCAGGGTTCGTAGCGTCTGGCGAGGCATGCGGGATCCCGGAGGGCAGGAAGATCGGCGGCGATGACGGCGACCGCAGGTGACAGGCCATGGGTCGGATGCGCGCCTGGCGTAAAAGGTTTAAGCCGGCCGCGCGCTCTACCGTTCGTCGGCCCATGACTTCCGGGGGGTTGACTACAGGTGTCGTCATGGCAACAGTAGCGACACGTGTAGTCAAGGGAGTGTTGTCATGCGTGGCAAGACCATCGGGGACCAGGAACTGGCCCTGCTGCAGTATGTGGATGAGCAGGCACCGGCCAGCGTCGGCGAGGTCGCCAGCGGCTATGGCGAACCGCGCGGACTGGCCCGGTCCACCGTGTTGACGATGATGGAACGCCTGCGCGCCAAGGGTTACCTGCAGCGCCGGCAGCAGCAGGGCGTCTATCGTTACCAGCCCACCCGCGGCCCGGAGAGCGTGCTGCAGGGCGCTGTCGCCCAGTTCGTCGACAACACCCTGCAGGGTTCGGTCTCGCCGTTCGTGGCGTACCTGTCGCAGCGGCAGAAGGTCAGCGACAACGAACTGGCCGAACTGGAAGCGCTGGTGGCCGAACTGCAATCGCGTCGCCAGGAGGACTGAGCCATGGATACCTCGATGTTGATTCCGATGCTGGAGCGGCTGGGCTGGACCAGCCTGCAGACCGTGCTGCTGGTGACGCTGGTGTACCTGCTGTGCCGCACGTTGCCGGCACTGTCGGCGGCCACCCGCTGCCGCTTGTGGTGGCTGGTGTCGCTGCAGGCGGTGGTCGGCCTGGTGTGGAGCCAGCCGCTGCAGCTGGCCTGGTTGCCCGCGCCCGATGCGGTGGCGATGACGACCGTGGATCTTGCCGCGGACGTGATCCATCCGATGGCACCGGAGGTATCGGCGCAGCTGCTGGCGAACACGCCGATGGGCGATGCCGGCGGCACGCCGGTGGCCTGGTGGGCACTGGCACTGGCCGCGCTGTGGATGTCCGGCGTACTGCTGATGGCGTTGCGTACCTTCAGCGAATGGCGCCGTTGCCGCGCGCTGCTGGCTGCGTCGTATCCGTGCGAGGACCAGGCGCTGGTGCAGGCGCTGCAGCTGGCCGCGGATGCGCACGGCCTGCGCCGCGCGCCGCGCCTGTGGATGAGCGACCAGGTTGATGCGCCGCAGCTGGTCGGGCCGTTCCGCCCGGTGCTGCTGCTGCCGGCGGGAATGAACGCGCTGCAGGGCGATGCGCTGGATCTGGCGCTGACCCACGAACTGCAGCATCTGCAGCGGCGTGACCTGCAGTGGGGATTGCTGCCGGCCCTGGCCCAGCACCTGTTCTTCTTCCATCCGTTGCTGCGCCTGGCCGTGCGCGAATATGCCCAGGCCCGCGAGGAAGCCGTGGATGCGGCCGTGGTCGGCCAGCATGGTGCCAGCCGCCATGCCTATGGCCGCCTGTTGCTGCAGCTGGGTGTGGCGCCGCAGCCGCACCTTGGCGTTGCCAGCGCAGCGCCCAGCACCACCAGCCTCAAGCGCCGCCTGCTCTCGCTGCAGTCGCACCGGGCGTGCCCGCGCCTGCTGGCCATCGGCCTGACCCTGGTTGTGTTGGCCGTGGCTGTGGCGCCGATGCGCCTGGTGGCCGCTCCGGTCCCGCCCGCGCCGCCGGCGCCGCCGCGCGCCATGCCTGCACCGCCGCTGCCGCCCGCAGCGCCCTCGGCACCGGCAGCGCCGCCTGCCGCACCGGTACCTGCAGAGCCTGCCGACTGGGCCGAGCCAGCGGAGCCCGAAGAACCTGCCGACGTTGACGAGTACGAGGAGCAGGACACGAGCACCCATTCGCACACCGGGACCACCATCGTGACTCACGGTCAGCTGGACCTGGGCACCCGGCCGCAGCAGGCCTTCGTGCTGGTCGATCATGGCCAGGCCTTCGCCAATGCCGGCATGGACGATGTAATGCAGGCCCGCAGTCGCATTGGCGACGGCCCGGCGCTGTGGTTCCGCCAAGGTGACAAGCGCTACGTGGTACGTGATCCGATGCTGATCCAGTCGTTGCAGCGTGCCTATGCCGGTGCGGCAGATCTTGGCCGCCAGCAGAGTGAACTGGGGCGCCAGCAGAGTGCGTTGGGGCGCCAGCAGGGCCAGCTCGGCCGCGAGCAGGGCGAGCTGGGCAGGCTGCAGGGTGAAGAGGCGCGTGAGATCGCCCTCGCCGCCGCACGCGCTGCACGCAGTGCCATCAATGATCGCGACATCAACCGTGAAGCGGCAGCCGAAGCGGCGCGGGCCACCCGTGGCGCGGTGGATGATGCGGCGATTGCACGGCAGGCGGCGGCTGAAGCGCAGCGGGCGTCACAGGTTGCCCGCAACCAGGCGCTGCAGTCCGCGCGCAGCCGCGAAATGAGCCGTCTCGCCAGTCAGCAGGCCGCGCTGGGAAGCCAGCAGGCCGTGCTGGGCAGCAAGCAGGCGGCACTGGGCGAGCGCCAGGCGCGGCTGCAGGTGCAGGCAGCGAAGCAGGCCGAGCAGGTGATCGCGCGTGCGCTGGCCAGCGGCAAGGCCGAGCGACTCTGATCGTGCGGTAGCGCCGGGCCACGCCCGGCGAGCGCAGCGGTGCAGTTGGCAAGGGAAGTCGCCGGGCATGGCCCGGCGCTACCCGAAGGGCCCGGATCAACCGCAGCTGGCGCGCTCGATACGGTTCTGCGCGTCCACCTGCACGGTCACGCGGTCCTGGCGGAAGTCCATGGTGACGGCCATGCCGGGCTTGACCACGCGTGCATTGCGCGCGCCGCTGTCAGCCACCAGCTTCTTGATCGTCGCTTCGTCGGCGGTCTTGCCGGTGAAGGCCTCCAGCTTTTCAGGCTTGCACTCCTGCGGGCCATCGGACACCTTGGCCGGCAGGCTGTCGGTAGCAGCGGTGCTGCTGCCGCCGGCATGGCTGCAGGCCGCCAGCGGCAGGATGGCCGCAAGCAGCAACAGGGAGGATCGACGCATGGGAATACTCCTGGGTGGCGTTCGGTAGCGGCAGTGTCGCCGGGACGTGTGTCAGCGATGTCAACGCGGCCTGAATCCGTCCTCGTAGGTCATCCGTTTACCAGCGCCAGCGTCTCCCGTTCGCGCTGCTCTTCCCGCACCAGCCGCTGCAGCAGCAGGGCCAGGGTCACCACGTCCTGGTGGTTGTGGTCGGCCACCCGGCGCAGATTCACCGCATCACCGCCGCGCAGGAAACGCAGCCACGCACCCGGGGCTTCAGAACCGGGTAGATCATCCTCGCGCACCACGCGCAGCAGTTGCCGCTCGATGGTGGACAGCTTGCAGTTCTCCCACGTACCGCGATAACGGCGGCGGGTGGGATACAGCAGGTCGACGTGGTCCAGCGCGGTGATGGGATCGGCCTGCCGGGCCAGCCGGTAGCGCGTCTTCAACAGTGGTGCGTCGTAGCTGCGGCCGTTGTAGCTGCAGAACACGGTATGCGGCTGCAGCCAGCCGGCGAAGGTGGCCAGCATGGCTTCTTCAGCGGCCATCGTGGAGATCAGCAACTGGCGGATGCGCAGGCCCTCGCCCCGCTTCGGGCACACGTGCCAGTCGGCCGCGCCGATCATGAAGGCACGGGTGCCGGTGCCGCCGGCCAGGCCGGTAGTCTCGGTATCGAAGAACAGCAGGTCGCGTGCGGCCACGTGCTGGTCTTCGCGCTTGGCGAACGCCAGCGACAGCGGTGCGGTGGGAATGGCCTGTGGCTGCAGTGACTCGATCAGGAACAGGCCGGGTGCGATCTCTTCGCCGGGCAGCTGCCGGTCCTGCGCACTGGCGCGTGCCGGTGCAGGACCGCCACGCGAGCGCATGCCGAGCAGGCGATGCAGGCTGCCGACCTCGGGCCGTCGCAGTGCTGGCGGCGCCGTGGCAGGTGCCGCTGCGCCGGTGGGCTTGTGGCGGATCTCCTGCTCGACCCAGGCGAACACCGAACGCTCGGCCGGCGGCTGCCGCGCATCGTTGGCGGCCACCGGTGCTGGTGGCGTCTCCTGCGCCGGCGCGGCAGGCGTTGCCGCTTTCGGGTCACCGGCCTGCTTCCGCAGCAGGCGCAGCTTGTCCAGGCTCAGGCTCACGGGGCGATCAGCTCCACCGGGTCACGCGTGCTCACCACCACGTCGGCGACATGCTGGCAGGCCTGCGCATCGAACAGGTCGAGCACGCGCAGCGCCAACGCACGCGGCGAGGTTTCATCTTCTTCCTGCGCGGCCAGCACCGGGCCGACGCAGGCCGGACAACCCGCCCTGCAGTCGCAGCGCTGTACCAGTTCGCGCGCGCGCTGCACCAGCTCGGCCTGGCGCTGCCACAGCGGCTCGCTCAGACCGACGCCACCGGGGAAGTTGTCGTACAGGTAGACGGTCGGCACGAATTCCTGCAGCAGTTCCACCGCGCCCGGCTCGCCATCGCTGCCACGCAGCTGGCCGCGGCCGCTCTGGTCGGCAATCGCGATCCAGGTGCCATCGCCGTTGCCCACCGACTTCTGCAGGTCGCGCGCATCGGCCATCACCGCCACCGTGGCAACGATATGCAGCGCATAGGCCGCGCCAAGGAAACCATCCAGCGCATCCTGCTTGCTGGCGAAGGCGCGCAGCAGCAGCGCCTGCGGCAGCTGCCACCAGACTGCGGTGGTGTGCAGTTCCTGGTCGGGCAGGTTCACCGGGCCGTAGCCGATGTTTTCGTGGGTGTAGTAACGGATCTTCTTGTAGCCGGCCACGCGACGTACCACGTGCACTTCGCCATGGTGTGAATCACCACGGCCTGCTACGCCTCCGTCGAAACGGTCCAGCACCTTGAGCTTGGTGAAGTCGATGCTGTCGGTGTAGTAATCCACATGCGTGCGGGTGACGTAGGCCTTGCGGCCTTCCCAATCCAGTGTTTCCACCTGGTAGGGGGTGGACTGCACCATGTGGATGGCGCCTTCGTACAGGGTCAGCGCGGCGGCGGAATAATCCACTTCGGCGATGATCTGCTGGCGGCCATCACTGCGGTCGACTACCACGAAGTTGCCATCGGCCACCGCGCGCAGGCTGACCGCGTTGGCCGGATAACTGTCGGCGATCCATTCCCAGCGTTCGCCTTCGCGGTGGATCACTTCTGTCTCTGCCAGCGCCTCCAGGAACACCTCCGGGTCGATCGGGCCGAAGCCATCACCGACCCGGAACGGCAGCTCGAAGGCCGCACAGCGGATGTGGTCGAACAGGATCAACGGCTGGTCGGGTGCGATGCGCGCGTGTTCCGGCGACGCCTCGGCGAAGAAGTCCGGATGGCGCACCACGTACTGGTCCAGCGGCTGCGAGCTGGCCACCATCACCCCGAGTGCGGGCTGCTGGCGGCGACCGGCGCGGCCGAAGCGCTGCCAGGTGGCGGCCACGCTGCCCGGGTAACCATTGAGGATCACCACGTCCAGGCTGCCGATATCCACGCCCAGTTCCAGCGCCGAGGTGCTGACGATGCCATCGATGTTGCCCGCGCGCATCGCACGCTCGGTCTCGCGGCGCTCGGTGGGCAGGTAGCCACCGCGGTAGGCACGGATGCGCGGCGGCTTGCGCGGGTCGTGGTCGAAGATGTCCTTCAGGTACTTGGTCAGCACTTCCACCATCAGCCGCGTCTGCGCGAACACCAGGGTCTTCAGCCCCGACTTGATCGCGATGCGGGCGATGCGGTTGCTCTGCGAACGCGCCGACGCGCGCAGGCCCAGGTCCGGGTTGATCACCGGCGGGTTCCACAGCAGCACCTGCTTCGGCCCGCTGGGCGCGCCGGATTCGGTGATGGCGGTGACCGGGGCTTCGATCAGCGCCTCGGCATGCGCCTGCGGGTTGCCGATGGTGGCCGAGCACAGGATGAACTGCGGTTGCACCCCGTAGAACGCGCAGATGCGCTTGAGCCGGCGCAGTACGTTGGTGACATGGCTGCCGAACACACCGCGATAGGTGTGCACTTCGTCGATGACGATGTAGCGCAGGTTCTCGAAGAACTGCGCCCACTTGGTGTGATGCGGCAGGATTGCCTGATGCAGCATGTCCGGATTGGACACCACGATGTCGCCGTGCAGGCGGATCGCCTGCCGCGCATCACCGGGAGTGTCGCCATCGAAGGTGAAGGCCTTCACCCCGAGGTCGCCGGCGCGGTTGAGCTCCAGCAGTTCGGCCACCTGGTCCTGCGCCAGTGCCTTGGTCGGGAACAGGTACAGCGCCTTGGCCTTGTCCTGCATGGCGGCGCTGACCACCGGCAGGGTGTAGCACAACGACTTGCCGCTGGCAGTGGGGGTGACGATGGCCACGTGCTCGCCACGCTGGCTGGCCTCCCAGGCCTCAGCCTGGTGGCTGTAGAGCTGTTCGATGCCACGCGCCTTCAGTGCCGCAGCCAGGGCCGGTGGCACGGAATCGGGAATCGGCGCATAGCGGCCTTCGCGGCCGGGAATGGCGAAACTGCCGGTGATGCGGTCCTGGTAGCGGCGCTGCAGGCGTGCACTGAGCAGGGCGCCATCGCGGGCGGGCAGGCCGTCGCGGGTGGCGAGCTGCTGCTCCGCATCGGCGGTGCGCTTGGCGAGTTCGTAGGCCATGGAAAGTGGAGCCGGGACGGATTGCGAGGGGTCACATGGCAGCACATCCATGTCTCAGGATGTGAGACATCGCGCGCGAAGGGCGTGAATCGTTCAGCGCCACGGGTCCGGACGCTGCGCGATATCCGCGTCAAGCGCCTCGTTGCGGCGGAGGAGCTGCACCATGCAGATCACAAACCGCACCGCGTGCCAGCCCAACGCCAGCAATGCCACCGCCTGCCAGCCAGACGCAAGCGGCCAGCCCAGCTCCAGGCGCTGCGACAACGGCATCCAGGCGGCGCCGAAGACCAGCACGCACAACAGCAGGCCCAGCCACGCCAGTTGCCAGAACCCTCCCGTGGGCGGATAGCGCCGTCGGTCACTGGCCAGGCACCATGCCGTGCCCGCGCCGAGTACCCATCCATCGCAGGTGCGCACTTCCAGCAGCATCGAGCGCCCGCGGGAGAATGCCGCAGCGTGCTCCCATTTCTCTGGAAGCTGCACACGCCGGTCATTGCCCAGCAACCACACCCGTGATGTCTGGGCAGTACGCTGGTACGCGCGCAGGCGCCCGCGGACCCGCAGCACGCGCTGCGCTGTCGCAGGGCCGTTGCGGCGAGGGAGGCCGAGCCAGGCCGCAAGACCGGCGATGGCGAGCAACGGCATGGCGGGCAGGCCCGGGACGCCGGCGGCCGCCCATAGCGCCAGTGCGGCAATCACCAGCGGGGAAGAGCGCAGGCCAGGACCCCGTCGCATCGAAACTTCTTCGGGTGTCTCCAGGCGTTCGCCACAGACGCGGCTGGTGGCTGCATCCGGCCGTGCAGCAGCGATACTGAAGCCGTTGAGACGCACCACCACCGCCACGCGTTTGTCCAGCACCACTTCGGCTTCATTGTCTTCCGAGAGGTAGGGCCATGCCTGCCTTGGGACTAGGACGGGAACTCCACCCAGCAGGCCGTCACCAACCGGGAAGTTGTTCCAGCATGCCCCCCCGGTGAACACCCCGCGCAGCCGTTTCACCTGGTTGTCGTGGTCGCAGCCGGTCAACGCGCGCACCGGTGCCAGTGCCATGTGTTCGTCCGCGCCCAGCGTCCGCAGCGTGCTGCTCCGGCGCAGCGAGGCGATGCCTGCGCGGACACGCGATGTCCGTTCGGCGGCAGTCGCGATGACCATCAGGCACACGACCGCCAGACCAACCAGTACTGCCGCGCGCGACATCAGCAGGCGACTGGCCGACGCGGCGGGCGTGTGGAGGGAGCTGTCATCAAGGAGGGCCTTACCGGGAAAACCGCAGGATGCCGCCCCCGCCTCCCGAGGGGAATGAAGTTCGTTGCAAACTTCGGCGCCCAGGCCGCGCAGCGATGATGCGTGACACACCCTGAATGCCCCCGCAGTTGCCAACGAAATCTGAAGCCCGCATCCGTATCCTTGTTCACTGGACGCAACCAACTGGGTGGATGGCTGTGGCACGACGTGGAACGCAGGGAGTACTGCTGGCCAGCCTGTTGCTGGCGGGCATCGCGCAGGCGCAGCAGGCAGCGTCGGTAGCGGTGTCCGATCCTGTGCCCGCTTCCCCTGCTGATGCCCCGGCAGCACCTACCGCGCCGATCTCCACCACCCTGCCGCAGGACAATGTCACCACCCTGGGCGAAGTGCGTGCGCTCAAGCCCGATGACGAACCGCTGGACCTGTACCGCTTCAAGAATCCTGTGAAGTTCGGCGACAACCGCTTCAGCCGCGACTGGAGCGAACCCCCCTCGCCGGAGCAGGTCAGCATGGGCGGTGGCTACATCATGATGGGCGTGGTCAAGGGGGTGATGGCGGCGGCCAAGGGGATCAACAAACTCACCGGCGGACCTGCGCAGATCCAGGCCGCCGTGGCGCGGCCACCGCCGGAGCTCAGTGCCGAACAGCAGCAGCGTGCGCTGCGGTTCTCCCAGGAGCAGGATGCCGGTGATGCACCGCCGGTGAAGTAGGCCGGTATATCCTGCCGGCTCCCCACCGGTAGGGCTGCCATGTTGCTGCGTTCGATCTGCCTGTTGGCCGCATTGCTGCCGATCTCCGCCTTCGCGGATGGCATTGCCGATGATGGCGCCTGCCGCAATGGCGCGTTTCCCTCCGGACAGAGCCGGTTCGCCCTGGCACGGGTGATCGATGCGCCCCGTCTGTACCTGCTGGGTGACATGGACGGCTGCCCGACGAAAGGCGAACCGGCCTGCCGCCAGCGCAGCTATGTGGTCAATGGCGATACCGTGGTGACCGGGCGTGATCTCGGCCACTACCGCTGCGCGTTCTTCCCGAACAAGGTGGGCGGCAGTGCCGGGTGGGTCGACCGCAGCAAGCTGCAGGCGTTGCCGGTGGTGGTGCCAGCGCTGCAGGATTGGGCGGGCGAGTGGAAGGATGGCGACAACGGCCTGAAGATCCGCGTGCAGGGCGGGCAACTTCATGTGGAGGGTGACGCCTACTGGCCCTCAGCCAACCCCACGCCGGAGCAGCGTCCCTACGGGCCGAACATGGGCCAGGTGGAAGCGCGCGCGGCGCCGCGTGGTGCCGATGTCGAGTTCGTCGAAGACGCTTGCAGAGTGCGTGCGCATTCGCTGGGTGAGGTGCTGATCGTGGCCGACAACAGCGAGTGCGGAGGCATGAACGTGTGCTTCAATGGTGTGTACCGGCGCGCGGGCAAGCGCTGAAGGGCGCATGAGGGGCCAGTAGATCCACGCCATGCGTGGATGCGGGCTCGCGATCCAATCGGTGGGGTCAGAGCCCTTTCGCCTGCGAAAGGGATCCGACCCCGAAATTACCGCCGCCGTTCCAGCCACCACAGCAGCGAGGCGCACAGCACGAAGGCCAGCCACCATGGCCAGCGCGAACCCGGTACCGGCTGCGCGACCTGCGCATTCGCGGGCGCGCTGCGGGCCAACGCCCGCGTGGTCGCATCGATCATCGCCTGCCGATACAGCGCGGGTGCGTCCTTCGAGTCGAACACATAGCGCCAGACAACGCTGTCACCATGCTGCAGGCGCTGCCAGCCTGCCTCACGGGGCCACCAGCCGGCGCAGCGCAGCGCCGATGTCGCGCCATCGACGATCAGGGGTACATCGTCACCACGTTTGTTGAAGACCTGCAGCGGCGCTCGCACGCCACACAGCGCCTGCCGTTCGCCTGCCCAGCTGATCGGCTGCGGTGACCACAGCGCATCATCGCTGCCCTGTGCGCGCGCCAGCGTGGCCACCACGCTGCTCCAGAGTTCGCCGTGGCGGTCGTCGCGCCCGGCCAGCACCCAGCGCCAGCTGTCGGTCAGCGGCAGCAGGCCGATGCGGCCCTTGCCGACCGCGCGCCAGCCGCCGATCACATTGCCGGCACGATCGTGCAGCAGTGCGCTGCTGCCGGGCACCTGCAGCGCCAGTGCTTCCAGCGCGGGCAGGGCAGCGCCGTGCGAGCTGCGGTCGGCCTCTTCGCCGTAGCCGGTCGGCAACGTGCCAGCGGCGAGTGGGCCACGTCGTGCGGCGAGGATCGCGCTCTCGCCATCGCCGGGAAGCTCGAGGGGGCGGCTGTTGCCATCGCCCTGCACGGGCAGGCCCAGGTCGCGGAGGCGTTGGCGCGCACTGGCCGAAGGTGCGCCCGCGCTGCGTACCAGCACGCCCAATCCATCGCGCAGCGCCTGGTGCACGGCGGCCAGCTGGCCCGCACTCAATGCTGCCAGGCTGCGTTCGTCCAGCAGCAGCAGATCGCTGCGCGTGAGTGATGCTGCATCGATCAACACCGGGCCATCGCCGACGCTGAGTCCGGCCCCGGTATCAGCCTGCACCTGCACACGGATGCCGGCATCGGCCGCCCAGCGGCGCAGGTACTTCAACTCTGGGCCCGGCGCACTGGCGCGTACCAAAAGGCGCGACGGTGCGGCCGGCAGGGTCTGCTGCGGCACCGGGACGCTGTCTACCACATGGCCGTCGGCATCGAGCAGGCGCAGCTTGAACACGCTCCGGCCTTCGGCGCGGGCGATGCCGCTCAGCTGCACGCGGCCGTCCCCGGCAACGTCCGTGCGATCGACCACGCTGTCGGCCGGGTCGAGCAGTTCTGCTTTCGCCTTTGCCGCGCCACGCGCCTGGGCCAGTACCTCGAAGCGTGCACCGGGGGCCACATCGGCCGGTGGTTGCAGCGCGATCCAGCCGCGCGGCTCCGCTACAGCCTGCCAACGTACATCCGGTGGCAGCACCGCGTCGCGGTCCCGTGTGGCCAGGCCCGCACCGACCAGCGTCAGCGTGGAGGCTGGATGCTGGCGCAGCGCGGTGGCCAGGTCGGGTACGCGCTGTGCGCCGGGCACATCGGCAGCTTCGGGCAACAGCAACAGTGGGCCTTCGCTGGCCGGGAGTGCGCCGGCCTTGCCAGCATCGATCCCAAGTACGACCAGCCCGCCGGCGGGCTGCTGGCGGGTAGGGGGGGCCAAGCAGAAATACAGCAGCATGGCAGCGGCGATCTGCAGCGCGATGCTGATCCAGCGGCGGCCTGGGTGCGTTGTGCTTCCACGCAACTGGCGCACGCTGGCGATGACCACGACCAGGGCAAGTGCCAGCGCAATCCACAGGTTCGGGCTGGAGGGGGTCATGGCTGCGCCTCCAGCGCATCGAGGTAGCGCTGGCCCATCGCATCGGCCGCACTGCGCCGCATCGCCTGCGGCAGTGGACGTTGCAGTGCCCGCCACAGCTGCGCGCGCAGGCGCTGGCGACAGTCGCCGCAACCGGGCTCGATGCGCAGCTGCTCGATGGCCGCGGCCAGATCCAGAGCATCGGGCAGGTAGGCCGCGTTGCGCTGCTGCCAGGCTGCGAGCGCATCGAGATCCGGTGCGCCGTTGTCATCACCGAGGCGTTGCCAGGCTTCAACGATGGCAGGATCCGGCGGAGTGCGCGCGGCCAACGGCAGCTCGCGACTGGCCAGTCCGGCGCGATCACCCCCGAGGCGACGGCCTTCATCGATCGGTGGCAGCTCTGGCCCGACCCGGGCCAGATAGATGCGTTCGGCCTGCTGTACCTGCTTGATGAAGCCCAATGCCTTGTAGGCGAAGGGCAATGCCTGTTCCGGACGGCCCTGGCGCAGCTCGCCTTCGGCCGACCACATCTGGTCCAGCGCGGCTTTCAACGTGGCGCGGGTCTGCGGATCGAGCAGGGTCGCCGCTTCGGCGTGGTCATGGGTGTGGCCATACTCGGAGAGCACGTCGGTGTCGCTGCCGAACACCGGTGGCGTATCGGCATTGGCCGGCTTGCCGCCGTGATCGTGGCCATGCGCGCCGGCATCGGCGCCATGGTCGTGATCGTGATCGTCGTCGTGGTCGCCTGCGGCCGGCGTATCGCTGGTGGGCAGGTCGCTGGTCGGCGGTGTCTTCGGCGCACCTTCGCTTTCCTCGCCCAGGAACTGGCCGTAGCGCAGGCGCAGGATGCGCTGGTCGACACCGATCGCATCGCTGCGCTTCACGAAGTCCCCGGCGGCCAGGCTGCGTCGCTGCCGGATCAGGGCTTCGGCATCGATGATGATCTGCCGCTGGCTGCGGAAGTACGCAGGCAGGGTCTTCTTGATGCGGCCTTCGAGCTCTGCACCGAGCGCAACTTCGGCGCTGGGCATGCGCAGGATCACGCTGCTGCTGCGCCCGGTCTGTGGCGTGGGTGCGTGATTGTCGCGCACCTCCAGCTGGGCGATCACATCGTTGCCGGGCTGCGCGCCCAGCGCAGCCAGATCAAGCGTGTGGGCGAAACGTCGCGCCGTGGCTTCACCGCTGCCGGCAAGCCTGACGCTGCGTTTCACGAAGGTGATGTTCTCCCCGCTGCCCTGGGTGGTGGTGATCGACAGCGTTGCCTGCGCCGCGACACCGTAATCGTCGCTGGCTTCGAAGCGTAGTGCCCACTGCCGTTGCCCCGGCGTACCCAGCTCCAGGCTGGCCGTGGGCTCCAGTACGCGCACGCTGGGTGCACGGTCGGCCACCACATCCAGCCGATGCAGGCGGGTTTCTGCCAGTGCCGGTTCGCTCACCACGCGGTACAGCACTGGCGTGCGTGCCACATCCTGCGCCTGCCACTGCCCTTCGTGCTCGCTGAGTGGCAACCGGCGACCATCGTGGAACTGCAGCCATGCCTTGTCCGGTGCGCGGTCGAAGCGCAGCGACCAGGACAGTCGGCTGTCGGCGGCGACCTTGGCGTCCAGCGCATTCTGGGTATGCGTGGCCTGGCCGGTATAGGCCGGCGCGTCGATACGCAGGCGGGTGGACTGCAGGCGCAGTGGGCCCGCGGCAGCAGCGCTGCCAGGCGCCGGCGTGCGGGCAGGCGCGGAACCGGGGTTCGAACGTGGCCAGCCCAGTGCCAGCACAACAATGGCCAGGCCTGCGATCCAGCACAGCGCCAGTGCTACACGCGGCCAGCGTGGACGTAGCTCCGGCATCGCGCGTTCCAGCGTGGCCAGCACATGCGCGCGCTGGCGCTGCTGCAGTGGATTGAGCGTTGCGACATCGGCGAACAGCAGGTCGGCACTGTCCTCGCTGGCACCGCTGCCATCGAGCTGGCGCCGCAACCACTGCGGGTCCAGCTGGCGGGCACGCGCTGTGGCGAGGGCCGCACACACGAGCAGGCTGACCGTGCCGACCACGCAGGCGATATCGAAGCCCGCCAGGCGCAGCGCGAGCACCGTCGCGGCCAGCGCCCACGGCAGGCCCAGCAGCAGGGTGGTGAGCGCTCGGCGGCGGCGTGCGCGTTGCCAGGCGTGCTGCAGTGTGTTCATGCGGCCACCCTGCGCTGGGCACTGCTCGCCATCCAGCGTTCCAGCGCGAACAGCAGCACGATGGCCAGCAACAGCCAAGGCGTCGGCTCACGCAGCGGTGGTGTTGCAGCAGGCAATACGGCCCTTTGCGGTGCCTGGTCACGTGCATCGCCCAGGCGCGGGGCCGTGGGCGGTTGCAGCGCCAGCAGCAGGGCACGCGGCAACTGCGGATCGCGCAGCGCGGCGTTGCTCGCGGTATTCCAGTCGCCCGGCAGCGCCAACAGATAGCCGTGGCCGATGCGTTGCTGCCACAGCAGCGGTACGCCCTCGGCGTCGCGCAGCACGACGCGGGCGCTGGCAGCGGGCTTGCCGGCAGTCATGACACGACCGCCGTCGCGCAGCCACGTCTGCCAGGCCACTGGCAGTGCATCGTTGCGGCTCCACACGCCGATCTCGCCGCGTTCTGGCACAGCATTCCCCGCCAAAGGCGAGGGCATTGCCTGCACGCCCCATGCAGTTTGCAGTGCATTCAACCAGTGCTCGGCAGTGGCGGGCGCCTGGCTGTGCACGCGTAGTCGAGGCAGTGCGGCTGCAATCTGCGGCGGTGTGACCGACATCGGCTGCGTGTGCCACTGCACCTTGCGCGACAACTGCAGGCGGGCGCCATCAAGGCCGGGCAAGGGATCGGGTATGTGTACGGTCAGCGCGGTGCCGGCCGGCAGCTGCGCATCCAGCTCGCGCAGCAGGCTGGGCAGGGAAGCAGCATCTACCGGCGTGGGCTGTTCGATGCTCGGAAAGCCCGGTGCCAGCCAATGCCAATCGCGTAAATCGGCGCTTCCGCGCAGTGCGGTCGCGTCCAGGCCCGGTGCCACCACCGTCCACGCGGCTGGCACCGGTGCAGGGCCGGTCAGCGCCGGGCGCGCCAGCAGCAGGGCCAGTGCTGCCAGCAACAGCAGGCGCACCAGCAGCAACGGCCAATCATCGAAGCGGATGCGCTGGCGCGGCCGTACCTGGGCGCGCAGCCAGCGCAGCGCGGCGAAATCCAGGGGCGTGTAGGGATGACGACGGGCGAGGTGGATCAGCAGTGGTAGCAGCCATGCGGTGAGCGCCGCCAGGCCCAGTGGGAACAGCAGGCTCATGCGCCGCCCCTGCGGCCGAACAGCGCCTGCAGCGGCTGGTCCAGCGGCTGGTCGAGCCAACCGGTGGCACTGGCGATGCCGCTGGCCTGCAGGCGCGCATGTAATGCGCTGCGCGCGTCAGCGAAGCGCTGCAGGTAGTCGGCGCGGATCGCCGTGCCATCGCCCAAGAGTTCCTCGCCGGTTTCCGGGTCGCGGAAGCGATGGCCTGCGTCAAAGGGGAAATCGCGCTCGTCGGCAGTCAGCACCTGCAGCAGCATCACCTCGCGACGCGAGCTGGCCAACTGCTCCAGCAGCGCGGTGCCCGCGTCATCGAAGCCATCGCCGATGGCCAGCAGCAGATCACCCGGGCGCACGCGTTCCCACAGAGGGCGCAGGCGCTCGGCGGCTGGCCATTCGCCACGCGCCTGAAGGGCGTGCAGCTGCAGATGCACACGGTCGCGCTGGCGCGCGCCATGTGCGGCTGGTACCAGTTGCAGGCCTTCGCCGTTGATGGTCAACAGGCCGAAACGGTCGCCCTGTTGCAGGGCCAGTTCGACCACGCAGGCTGCCAGTTGCCGCATGTGATCCAGGCGGCTGCGTGCCGGTGCCGCGCGGTCGGTCTGGCCCGCCGACGCGGTGGCATCGAGCAGCAACCAGACGGTGATCGGGCTTTCGCGTTCGGATTCGCGCACGAAGAAGCGATCCGAGCGTGCGTACAACTTCCAGTCGATCTGGCGCAGTTCGTCACCGGGCTCGTAGGCACGGTACTGGGCGAATTCGAGGCCGGCGCCACGACTGCGGCTGGCATGCTGGCCGATACCACTTGCACCGCTGGCCAGGCGCGGCCACAAGCGCAGCGTGCGCAGGCGTGCGCGCAGTTCCGGTGGCAATGTCAGCGGCGTACCGGCGTTCACGCGTGGCTCAACCCGGGAACGGCACGGCCTGCAGCAGCGCAGCGACCACGTCGTCGGCACGCTTCTGCTCGGCTTCGGCGGCGAACGACAGCAGCAGGCGATGGCGCATCACCGGTGCGGCCAGCGCCTGCACGTCCTCGCGGGTGGCGGCGAAACGGCCCTGCAGCAGTGCGCGTGCTTTCGCCGCCAGCACCAGCGACTGCCCGGCACGCGGGCCGGCGCCCCACTTCACCCATTGGTTGATGGCCGCCGGTGCGCTGTCGCCGGGACGGCTGGCGCGCACCAGGCGGGTGATCCAGGCCAGCACGTCGGGGCTGACATGTACCTGGCGCACGGCCGTCTGCAGCGCGATCACCGCGTCGGCATCCATCACCTTCGGCACGCCCTCGGTGGCACCGCCGGTGGTCTGTTCCAGGATCTGCCGCTCCTCGTCTTCGCTGGGGTAATCCACCAGCACGTGCAGCAGGAAGCGGTCCAGCTGCGCTTCCGGCAGCGGATAGGTGCCGGCCTGCTCGATCGGATTCTGCGTGGCCAGTACGAAGAACGGCGCCGGCAACGTGTAGGTCGTGCCGGCGTAGCTGACCGTGCGTTCCTGCATGGCTTCCAGCAGTGCGGCCTGGGTCTTGGGCGGGGTGCGGTTGAGTTCGTCGGCCAGCAGCAGATTGGTGAAGATCGGGCCCTGCTGGAAGCGGAAATGGCGATGGCCGGTGCCGTGGTCTTCCTCCAGCAGCTCGGTGCCGAGGATGTCGCTGGGCATCAGGTCCGGGGTGAACTGCACGCGCCGGAACTGCAGCTCCAGCGCCTGCCCCAGCGAGCGCACCAGCAGGGTCTTGCCGAGGCCAGGCGCACCTTCCAGCAGGCAGTGTCCACCGGCCAGCAGGCCGATCAGCAGCTGCTCGACCACGGTGTTCTGGCCAACCACCGCGCGTGCGAGCGCAGCGCGCAGATCGTGCAGGCGTGGCAGCAGCGAATCGAGGTCGGGGGAGGTCATGGGCGTGCAGGTCCTATCAGTTGTTCAACGCGTACATCACGATGTTGACGCCGAAGCGGGTGTTGTCTTCGGCCAGGAAACGCTTGTTGCGCCAGTCGTAGTCCCACTCGCAGCCGTAATCCTTGTTGCTGTAGAGCAGGCCCAGGCGGCCATCGACCTCGATGCCTTTCAGGTAGTCGTGCACCAGGTCATCGCCCCAGCCATTGAGTTCGAAGCTGGTGGCGGGCGGACCGTCTGGGAAACGGAAGAAACTGCGGTACAGCGCGTGACTGTTGGGCAGCTTCTGCAATGCCTTCGGGCCAAACAGCCGACCCATCTGTGCCTCGAACGAGGTGGCGAACAGGCCATCGATGTCATGGTTGCAGTCGTCGACGAAGACGAAGCCCCCATTACGCACATAGCGCACGAAGTTCTGCCGCTCGGCGGCGTTGAACTCCACCAGCGTGTGCCCGGCCAGGTAGCAGAACGGCGCTTCCAGCATGCGCGGGTCGGCCAGGGCCACCACGTGTTCCTGCGGGTCCACCCGCAGCGAGGTGTAATCGATCAACGAGGTGATCAGGTTGGACGGCATGCGCGCGTCCACGTCCCAGTCACCGGAGTCGTACTGCAGGCGGGTGAACCAGAAGTCGTAGCGCGAACTGCGCGGGCCTGCCTGGGCCCATGCCGGCAGCGCCGCCGCCGAAGCGGCAGCGGCCAACCAGCGCAGGCAGGCCCGGCGATCCATCAGACCGCGTCGGACAACGACGTAAAGGTGAAATCGCGCAACTTCATCGGCGGAATCATCATCACGAAGCTGGACTCGTCACCGGCCACGCGCACCGGCTTGCCCAGCTCTTCGATGTTGTTGAGCATGATCACCGGCGACTCGTTGAAGCGGAAGTTCTTCACCGGGTGCTTGATCTGCCCGTTCTCGATGTAGAAGGTGCCGTCACGGGTCAGACCGGTCAGCAGCACGGTCTGCGGATCGACCATGCGGATGTACCAGGTGCGGGTGACCAGGATGCCCTTCTGGGTGCCGCGCACCAGCTCGGCGGTGCTCTTCTCGCCACCACTCATCAGCAGGTTGCCGGGCGTGGCCTTGGCCGTCTTGCCCTGCTTCTGTGCCCAGAAGCGCGAATAGTCGAGGTTGGCGACCTTGCCGTTCTCGATGATGGCGATGCGATCGCGCGGCATGCCCTCGTTGTCCCACGGCAGCACCGGCGCTTCCGGATGCCACGGGTCGGCATGCATGTTCACCCGCGGATCGTAGACCTGCTCGCCCAGCTTGTTGCCGCCGCCCTTCTTCGACAGGAAGCTGCGGCCTTCATCGGCCGAGCGCGCGCTGAAGAAGTTCATCATGAAGCTGATCAGGCCCGCAGCCGCCGCCGGCTCCAGGATCACCGTGTACTTGCCCGGTTCCAGCGCCTTGGCTTCCTGCGACTCGGTGGCCTTGCGCATCGCGATGCGGATGTCCTGGTCGGCCTTGAAGTCGGCTGCATCCTTCAGGTTGCGGCCCACCCAGCCCGAACCACGACCGTCTTCGGTGCGCACGGTGCAGGTGTAATCGAAGTTGGTGCTGCGCTGGTAGCCGAAGTTGCCGTTGCTGTTGGCCGTGGCGTAGAAGCCCTGGCCGTCTTCCAGGAAGCCGGCGGCGATCAGTCCGTTGCCACGGCACGGCGCGATCGAATCGGCGGCGACCTTGGCGCGGAAGGCCGGATCGATGGCGGCGGTGGATTCGCTGAAGGTCGGGCTGGCGCGGTAGCTCTGCTTGCCGATGGCCGGCATGAACTCCGGGTTTTCCGGGGCCAGGCGGGCCAGGTCTTCGGCGCGGCGGACCACGCGCTGCAGCGCAGCGTCGTCGAACTCGTTGATCGAAGCAGTGCCCACGCGCTTGCCGAAGGCCACGGTAACGGCCAGTTCGGTGTTGTCGACAATGCCGCTGGTGGAAACATTGTTCAGGGCGAAACGGATGTTGCCGTTGATCGAACCCGCCAGGACGGCCGTGCACTCATCGGCCTTGGACAGGGCGATGACCTTGTCGAGGATGGCCTTGGCCTGGGCTTCGGTGAAGATACTCATGGTGTAAGGGCTCCTGACCGGTCAGCCGAGGCTGCGTGCGGTGTTGATGACGTTGATGCCGTTGAAGCGCGCGGTGGACGAACCGTGCGAGACCGCCGAGACCTGGCCGGGCTGGCCCTTGCCGTCGAAGAACGAACCGCCCAGGCGGTAATCGCGTTCGTCGGCCACGGCGCTGCAGGCATTCCAGAATTCCGGCGTGCGGATCTGGTACGCCACGTCTTCCAGCATGCGGGTGATCTTGCCGTTCTTGATTTCATAGAACAGCTGGCCGCCGAACTGCGCGTTGTAGCGCTGCTGGTCGATCGAGAACGAGCCATCGCCGATGATGTAGATGCCGTTCTCCACGTCCTTGATCATGTCCGACACGCTCAGCGGGGTCTTGCCCGGCGCCATCGACACGTTGGCCATGCGCTGGAACTGCACGCTGGACCACGAGTCGGCATAGCAGCAGCCATCGGACTCGGTCTTGCCGAGGATGTGCGCCTGGTCGCGGATGGTCTGGTAGTCCACCAGCTTGCCGTTGCTGATCAGGTCCCAGCGCTTGCACTTCACGCCTTCATCGTCGTACGCGACCGCACCGAGGCTGCCCGGCTGGGTCTTGTCGGCGAAGATGTTGACCTTGTCGCTGCCGTACTGGAAGTGCTGCTCGCGCTTGTCCAAAGTGGCGAAGCTGGTGCCGGCGTAGTTGGCTTCGTAGCCGAGCACGCGGTCCAGCTCCAGCGGATGGCCGATCGACTCGTGGATGGTCAGCCAGGTGTGCGACGGATCCAGGATCAGGTCGTACTTGCCCGGCTTCACCGACGGCGCCTTCAGCTTTTCCTGCGCCTGCTTGGCCGCCGCGATGGCGTCTTCCTTCATGTCGTAGGAAGAGCCGTAATTCACCACGCCATTGGGCGTCAGAACCTTGCCGGCAGCGGCCCCGTCCAGATACTCGTAGCCCAGGCCCATCGGTGCGGAAAGGCCTTCGCGGGTGCGGAACTTGCCGCTGGCCTTGTCGATGGCGGTGATCGTCATCGGTGCCCAGATGCGGTGCACGTCCTGGTCGATGTACGAGCCGTCGGTGGAAGCGAAGTACTTCTGCTCGTTGACCAGGAACAGCATCGAATTGACGAAGCTGGCGCCGGCACCCATCGCCGCAGCGTTGACGTCCAGCAGCAGGTCGACCTTCTCCTTGATCGGCACCTCCATCGCATTCTTGCGGATCGGCGTTTTCCAGCTGACCTCGCCGACGCCCGGCGCCTTGGCCAGCTGTACCGGCGCGGTCTGCACGCCCGCATTGGCCTTGGCGATGGCGGCGGCCTGCTGCGCGGCACGGGCCACGTCGGCGGTACTGAGCGCGTTGGTGGCGGCAAAGCCCCAGGCGCCGTTGACGATCACGCGGATGCCCACACCGGTGGACTCGGTGTTCACCACGTTCTGCACCTTGTCCTCGCGGGTGATCACGAACTGCCGCAGGTAGCGGCCGATGCGCACGTCGCAGTAGGTGGCGCCGGCGCTGCGTGCGGCCTGCAGGGCGGCATCGGCCAGGCGCTTCTTCAGCGCAGGGTCGAGGCTGGACTGCAGCTGCTCGGCGGCGATCGCCTTGCCGAAGAACGACGGCACGATCAGGCCGCCAGCGGTAAGCCCGGTCAGGGCCAGGAAGTCACGTCTGTGCAAGGCTGCTCTCCATGAAGGACGGGTGGCTCAGGCGCCAAGACTGCGCGCGGTGTTGATGATGTTGATGCCGTTGAAACGGGTGGTGGACGAACCGTGCGAGACCGCCGACACCTGGCCGGGCTGGCCCTTGCCGTCGAAGAACGAGCCGCCGAGGCGGAAGTCGCGTTCATCGCAGATGGCGGTGCAGGCGTTCCAGAATTCCGGCGTGCGGATCTGGTAGGCCGCATCCTCGACCATGCCGGTGATCTTTCCGTTCTTGATCTGGTAATAGAGCTGGCCGCCGAACTGCGCGTTGTAGCGCTGCTGGTCGATGGAGTAGGAGCCACGGCCGTGGATATAGATGCCGTTCTCCACGTCCTTGACCATCTCCTCGACGCTGAGCGCTGCCTTGCCCGGTGCCAGCGAGACGTTGGCCATGCGCTGGAACTGCACGCTGGACCAGGAATCGGCATAGCTGCAGCCATGCGACGCGTCGCGACCGAGGATATGGGCTTCATCGCGGGTGGCCTGGTAATCGACCAGTACGCCATCGCGCACCAGGTCCCAGCGCTGGGTCTTCACCCCTTCGTCGTCGTAGCCCACCGCGCCCAGGCTGCCCGGCTGGGTCTTGTCGGCGAAGACGGTAACGATGTCGCTGCCCCAGCGGAAGCCGGCATCGCGCTTGTCCAGCGTGGCGAAGCTGGTGCCGGCGTAGTTGGCTTCGTAGCCAAGCACGCGGTCCAGCTCCAGCGGGTGGCCGACATTCTCGTGGATGGTCAGGAACAGATTGGACGGATCCAGTACCAGGTCGTACTTGCCGGGCTTCACCGAGGGCGCCTTGAGCTTCTCGCGCGCGTGGCGGGCGGCGGCGATGGCGTCCTCGACCGGGTCGTAGGAATCGCGGTACGCAGTGATGCCGCCGGGCAGCTGCACCTTGCCGCTGGCATCGCCATCGAGGAACTCGTAGCCCATGCCCATCGGCGAGGAAAGCCCGGCGCGGGTGCGGAACTTGCCGCTGGCCTTGTCGATGGCCGTGGCGGTGAACGGCAGCCAGATGCGATGGATGTCCTGATCGATGAACGAGCCGTCGCTGGAGGCGAAGTACTTCTGCTCGTTGACCAGGAACAGGGTGGAATTGATGTAGTCGGCACCCGCATTCAGCGCGGCGGCATTGAGCGACAGCAGCAGCTCGACCTTGTCCTGGATCGGCACTTCCATCGCGTTGCGGCGGATCGGTGTCTGCCAACGCACTTCGCCCACCGACGGGGTGGGCGCCAGTTGCACCGGGCGGGTCTGGATGCTGGCATTGGCGCGGGCGATGGCCGTGGCTTGCTCGACGGCGGTACGCACCGCCGCTTCGGTCTGCTGGTGGGTGGCGGCGAAGCCCCAGGCACCGTTGACGATCACCCGGACGCCCACACCGGACGATTCGCGGTTGGTCACGTTGCCGACCTGGTGCTCGCGGGTGATGACCGACTGGTTGAGGTAGCGGCCGATGCGCACATCGCAGTAGCTGGCTTTGGCCGCGCGCGCGGCGGCAAGTGCGACCTCGGCCAGGCGTCGGCGCTGGGTCGGGTCGACCGGGGCCAGCAACTGCTCGGCGGCGATCAGCCGCGAATGCGGCAGGACCAGGCCCGCCAGGCCCAGACCGGAAAATGCCAGGAACTCACGTCGTTGCACTGCGTCTCTCTCTCACTTCCGTGCGGCCGGCAAAGGACCGATCCGATCACGTCAACTCCTCGACTTTCGCCAGCGCGGGGCGTGGGGGCAAGTGACTGCAGTCATGGTCGGGGAGGGTTTCGGCAGGGCTTGCAGCCCTGCACCTGCTTCAAGCCACGGCAACGTCAAATTCAAAAGCGGGCTATCCGTGGGATGGCGGGGCGGTGTGGGTGGGCAGGACACGCCGTAAACCCATCCATGGGGGCTCGATGGCGCCATCCATGGCGCCAACGGTCCTGCCCACCCACACCGCCCCGCCTCTGACAGATTCCGTGCGCTGTTGGTGGGTGCCGACCGTTGGTCGGCACATCTGTCAGATATCGAACGAATTCATCCACGCATGGCGTGGATCTACTAGGACGTGCAGCTGTTGGTAGGTGTCGACCTTGGTCGACACGATTTTTCTCTCAAATATCGATATTCAAGATGGGGTCAGAGCCCGTTGCGCAGCAACGGGATCCGACCCCGTGCTCCGACAGATCGCAGGAAACTGTCGAAGGCGGGGTGGGTCCGGTTGCGGGGGCGTGAGCGCCATGGATGGCGCGACCGAGCCTACAGGGACGTATTCACGGCGTCCCCCGCAACCGGACCCACCCCGCCAACCCAAGGAATGCCAGCTTTTGCCGTTGCTCTGGCTCCGGCTCCTGCGGGTGCAGGGCTGCAAGCCCTGCCGAGCAACACCCCCTCGTGCACAATGGGGCCGACCCTGCCTGGACCCCGTCCTGATGTCGAGCAAGCCGTATTCAGAAGCCTGCGAGCGCAACCGCGAACCCATCGCAGCTGCGCTCGACCCGTGGATGGGCGATCGCCACCGGGTGCTGGAAATCGGCAGCGGCACCGGTCAGCACGCGGCCTTCTTCGCCGAACGCTGGCCGTGGCTGCGCTGGCAGCCCAGCGACCATCCGGACCATCTGCCCGGCATCGAGGCCTGGCGTGCGGAGGCCGCGCTGCTGAACCTGCTGCTGCCGGTGGCGTTGCAGGTGGAACTGCCCCCGGCGCCGGGCCTGAGCCTGCCGGAAGGCAGCAGTTTTGATGCCGCATTCAGCGCCAACACGTTGCACATCATGGGCTGGGAGTACGTGCAGGCGCTGTTCGGCGCGCTGCCGCCACTGTTGCGTCACGGTGCGCTGTTGGCGGTCTACGGGCCGTTCAACTACGGTGGCCGCTACACCAGTGACAGCAATGCGCAGTTCGATGCCTGGCTGAAGGCGCGTGATCCGCGCAGCGGTATCCGCGATGTGGAAGCCGTGCAGGCGCTGGCCGAGGACAACGGCTTCACCCGCCTGCGCGACGTGGCGATGCCGGCCAACAACCGCCTGCTGCTGTGGCGGTTGGGGTGATCAGGCGTCCGGGGCCATGCTGGAAAGGCGTGCTGCTGCAGCGCGTAGCCCTTTGAAAATGGGTTCGGACACACTTGCAGGGAAGTCACGTGGGAGCTGACGCGTGACCTTTTCGATGGCCGGTTCGACGGCCGCGATCAACGCTTCGATCCACGGCTCTGCGCCATCGGCTACGCCACAGGCGCGTGCGGTTTCGTTCCAGTGCCGGCGTCGCACAAGATGCAGTTTTCGATGGGGGTTCTTGCCCTCTACCGCCATGGCAAGCTGAGCGTTGTGCGGATCGAGTTGATTGGGCCCCCGGCCGAGGATGGGATATACCGACAGCACGTCGTAGACAGGAGTCAGACGGAAGCGCCCACCCGCGTCGATGTGGACGCTGAAGTTCTTTGCGTGGCCGTCGGTCGCGGCAAGCATCCAGAACAGGATCTGCGTCTTGAAGAAGGTTGCTCGATCCTCAGGCTGCTCGGATTGCCGAAGCAGATCCATGATCGCCACGATGCCAGGGCCACCATCGGATTCATACTTCCTGGCAGCGGGGAGGCCAAAGACCTGGCACATATCTTCCTGCGGCAAGCGAAGCCACCACGTGCGATCCGCGGCCAGTCGCCGGTCGAAACGTTCGACGATCAGTGCACCTTGATCTTCAAAACGCCCCATCTGCGTATCCGCGACGGGAATACCAAAGGCTGCCAGCAGGTGCATGCACAGCCACTCGTTCTCCACGGACTGGTGCATGTCCGCACGCATGTTGCCGCCGATACCCAACGGCAGCTTGAAGATGTGCGTGGACGGCGTACTTCCGGTAGGAATGCACCATTGACCATCGTGCAGCAGCAGGCCGGTCTTTTCCTGCGCTCCAGCGATGGAAATGCGGAACGCATCGTCGCTGGAAGAAGTGCCAGGCAATGCACTTGTTGTGACCTGACGCAGGACTTCAGCGACGCCTGAGTCATTCAATGGTTCGAACGTTATCCGCTGGATGTCACCCGGTGTACGCGAAGGCGGCAATAGCTGCACCGCCCCCACACAATCCCTCCCGATGGCTTCAAGGAGATCGAACGTGTCGCTGCTGCGCGTGGCGAATCGGTCGCGGATCCGATTGCGGATGGCGATGTTGTCGGGAAGAAGATTATCGAAGTAGTCGTTGACGACAGTACCCCGATGGCTCTCGCCTTCTGGGAGCAGGGGCAGCGAAAGTGACAGCGGCCGGAACTGGGCCGAGCGGATCCACGGGTCCATGTACGAAAGTCGGGGCGATCCGCTCCGAACATCATCCCAGAGCGCGACCTCGACACCATTCATCCAGACCCGCAGCGTACCCATGGCTCACCACTCCAGCGTCGATGTGTTCTCCGGGGCACGTCGTTTTTGCAGGCTGACTTCCAGACCCAATACAGCCCAGACCCGCATCAGCCGTTCGAAGCTTGCCGATGCCGGGTCGCGCTCCAACGCCCCTACTGCCTGGCGGCTTATGCCGAGTTGCTTCGCCAGCTCAGCTTGGCTCAGGCCCGCCTGGCGCCTGAAGGCACGCATCAGCGGCGCCAGTTGTTGAGCTGTCCTCACGGTGTGCAGCGGCCTGTCCATACCGGCAGTCCCCAGGAAAAATGACCGTACTCGAACGCGTACGCAATGGATAGGTTGCTTTACGACAAGCAACCTATCGCTTTCCCATCCAGAAGGCAACCTATCGATTGCTATTCAAATATGCAATCAATAGGTTGCATGTGGCGTTCTCCGGTAGCGCCTCAAGCCACCTGCACGATATGCAGTGCCTTCGGGTTCCGCCACTGCGCCAGCAGCGCCGCTTCACGCGCCTTGGCCTGTTCGAAGTGCGCTTCCTTGACGTGGCCGAAGCCTCGGATGTGCTCGGGCACGCTGGCGATCTCCACCGCCAGTGCCAGGCGGTCGTCATCCAGGCCGTCCAGCAGCACCTGCACGGTCGCCTCGTAGTCGCCGATCAGCTGGCGCTCCATGCGGCGCTCTTCGGTGCGGCCGAACACATCAAAGCGCCCACCACGCAGGAACTTCAGCTTCGCCAGCAGGCCGAACGCCTTGAACATCCACGGGCCGTATTCCTTCTTCAGCAGGCGGCCCTGCTCATCCTTCTTCGCGAACAGCGGCGGGGCGAGATGGAAGCGCAGCTGGTAATCGCCCTCGAACTGCTGCTGCAGGCGGCGCTGGAAGTCGCCGCTGGTGTACAGGCGGGCCACTTCGTATTCGTCCTTGTACGCCATCAGCTTGAACAGATAGCGGGCCACGGTCTCGGTCAGCGCAGTGGAACCGCCGATACGCTCGGCTTCGGTCGCGCGTACACGCTCGACCAGCGTGCGGTAGCGGTTGGCATAGGCAGCGTCCTGATACTCGGTCAGGAATGCCGAACGGCGCTCGATCATTTCATCCAGCGAGCGCGACAGGCGCGCGTCGTCCAACGGCAGGAAGGCGACATCGCCACCATGCGTCGGCAGCCCACGCAGCTCGCGCTCATCACCGGTGTTGCGCGGTGCGGCGGTGGCGCCCCACTCGTTGCCTTCCCACTCGCCCGGCGGCAGTGCATGCAGCGGGCCAGGGGTGTTCTCTGTATCGGTATGGCGATTGCGCACCAGCCCAGCGGCCTGCTGCACGGCCTGCGGGTCGACCACGGCCAAGCGGCCCCAGGCAAAGGCCTGCTGGTTCATCGCCACCGCGGCGCCGTTGAGCTCGATGGCGCGCATCAGCGATTCGAACGACAGCGGCACCAGCCCCTGCTGCCACGCGTAGCCGAGGATGAACAGATTGGCGGCGATCGCATCACCGAGCAGCGCGGTCGCCAGCTGGGTCGCATCCAGCAGCAGCGGTTCTTCGCCACCCAGGGCCACGCGCACGCCGGCGATGATGTCGGCGGCGGGGAACTGCATGTCCGGGCGTGTGGTGAACGTGCCCGGCATTGCCTCATAGGTGTTGAGCACCACCTGCGAACGGCCCGCACGTACCTTCGACAGCGCCCAGTAGTCGTTCACCACCACCATGTCGCAGCCCAGCACCAGGTCGGCTTCGCCGGCGGCAATGCGCACGGCGTGGATATCCTCGGGGCGACGGGCGATGCGGATATGGGTGGTCACCGCGCCACCCTTCTGCGCCAGGCCGGTCTGGTCGAGCACCGAGGCGCCCTTGCCCTCCAGGTGACCGGCCATGCCCAGCAGGGCGCCGATGGTCACCACGCCGGTGCCGCCAACGCCGGTGATCAGGATGTTCCAGGGCTGCTCCAGGGTGCCGCGGATGGTCGGCGCCGGCAGGTTGTCCAGCAGCGTGGAGGCATCGCGCTTGCTGCCCTTGCGCGGCTGGCCACCGTGCACGGTGACGAAGCTCGGGCAGAAGCCGTTGACACAGGAATAGTCCTTGTTGCAGTTGGACTGGTCGATGTCGCGCTTGCGCCCGAACTCGGTTTCCTTCGGCAGTACCGACACGCAGAAACTCTTCTTGCCGCAGTCGCCGCAGCCTTCGCAGACCAGCGAATTGATCATCACCCGCTTCTGCGGATCTTCCAGCTTGCCGCGCTTGCGGCGGCGGCGCTTCTCGGTGGCGCAGGTCTGTTCGTAGATCAGGATCGAAACACCCTTCACTTCGCGCAGGCGCTTCTGCACCGCGTCCAGCTCGCTGCGGTCATGGAACTCCACATCGCTGGGGAAATGCTCGCGCTGGCGCGTCCATTTGGCGACGTTGTCCGACAGCACCATGATGGTGTGGATGCCCTCGGCCCGCATCTGCTTTGCGATGTCCGGCACGCTCAGCGGGCCGTCCACCGGCTGGCCGCCGGTCATCGCCACCGCATCGTTGTAGAGGATCTTGTAGGTGATGTTGACGCCGGCTGCGATCGCCTGGCGGATCGCCAGCGAACCGCTGTGGAAATAGGTGCCGTCGCCCAGGTTCTGGAACACGTGCTGGGTATCGGTGAACGCGGCCTGCCCGGCCCACGTCACGCCCTCGCCACCCATGTGGGTGAAGGTGTCGGTGCTGCGGTCCATCCAGGTCACCATGTAATGGCAACCGATGCCGGCCAGCGCACGCGAACCTTCCGGCACGGTGGTGGAGGTGTTGTGCGGGCAGCCCGAGCAGTAATGCGGCACGCGCGGGAAGCTGGCGCGTGGCAATGCAAGCTCGGCTTCCTTCTCCTGCATCCACTGCAGGCGCTGCTCGATTGACTCGTTGTTGAAGAACTTCTGGATGCGACGACCGATCACGCCGGCAATGGTGGCCGGGGTCAGTTCGCCGGTGGACGGCAGGATCCACTCGCCGCTCTCGTCGTACTTGCCGACGATGGACGGACGCTGGCCCCAGCTGGCCGGCCAGTTGAAGAACTGCTCCTTCATCTGGCGCTCGATGAAGGCACGCTTCTCCTCCACCACGATGATGTCTTCCAGGCCCTGCGCGAAGCGCGCGATGCCTTCCGGCTCCAGCGGCCAGGTCATGCCGACCTTGTACACGCGGATGCCGATGTCGGCGCAGGCCTGCTCATCCAGGCCCAGGTATTCCAACGCCTGCAGCACGTCCAGATAACTCTTGCCGGTGGTGACGATGCCCAGTCGCGCACGCGGAGCGTCCATCACCACCTTGTCGATGCCGTTGGCACGGGCGAACGCCTGCGCGGCTTTCACCGCGTAGCGGTGCAGCCGCATTTCCTGGTCCAGCGGCGGATCGGGCCAGCGGATGTTGAGGCCACCGACAGGCATGTCGAAGTCTTCCGGCAGCACGATGCGCCGGGCCAGCGGATCGACCTCCACCGAGGCCGACGATTCCACCGTCTCGGCGATGGTCTTGAAGCCGACCCAACGCCCGGTGTAACGGCTCATCGCCCAGCCGAGCAGGCCCATGTCGAGGATGTCCTGCACGCCGGCCGGGTTCAGCACCGGCATCATCGCGCTGACGAACTCGTCCTCGCTGCCATGCGGCAGGGTCGAGCTGCGGCAGGCATGGTCATCGGCGGCCAGCGCCAGTACACCACCATGGCGCGAGGTGCCGGCAGCGTTGGCGTGCTTGAACACGTCGCCGCAGCGGTCCACCCCCGGGCCCTTGCCGTACCACATGCCGAACACGCCCTGCACGTTGGCGCCGGGGAACAGGTTGGTCTGCTGGGTGCCCCACACCATGGTCGCGCCGAGGTCCTCGTTGAGGCCCGGGGTGAACTTCACCTTGGCCGCTTCCAGGTGCTTGCGCGCACGCCACAGTTCCAGGTCGAAGCCGCCCAGCGGACTGCCGCGGTAGCCGCTGATGAAGCCAGCGCTGTCGATGCCGGTGGCTTCGTCGCGCAGGCGCTGCATCAGCGGCAGCCGCACCAGCGCCTGCACGCCACTCAGGTAGATCCGTCCTTCGTTGCGGGTGTACTTGTGGTCGAGCGTGTAATCACGGTCGAGCAGGTCGGCGGAGGCGGGCGAGGTGAGTTGCGCGGTACTGGTCATGGCTGGCCTGGTCAGGATCGGCTGGCACCGGCCGCGCAGGTACGCGCGGCGGGAAAGGCGCGAATTGTAACAGTGGGGGGCAAGGGCCCCGGCACTCGCGCCAAGGCCGTGCTGGGGTTAGGATCGGGGAGAGAGAGGGAGGTTGGTGTTTCAACCTGGGGGAATTTGGATGTCAGTTGCAGGACAGTTCCTGGCCGGCGTGTTGCTGGTCTCGGGAGCGGCCACTGCGTGGGCCGCGCCGGCTTTGCCGGCACCGCAGGAGTTCTATTTCGACAGCGACGCCGCTGCCGCGCCGATCACGGTGGTGCAGGGTGAAGGCGAAGACTTGGTGGCACAGCTGCTGAAGCACCGCGAGCGTGGCCGCAAGGGGCTGGAAGCCACGGCGCAGCTGGCGTCGGTGGCCATCGCGCAGGGGCGCGCGGAACTGGGCGACAAGCTTTATCGCGAGGCACTGGCTGAAGCGCCGGTGCAGAGCGCGCTGGGCCGCAGCGTGCGCTGGAACTATGGCTGGGACCTGTTGCGGCAGGGCCAGGCGCTGGCCGCGCTGGAACAATGGCAGGCCGCTGCCAGCACCCTGCGCAGCAACCCCGGCTGGGTGCCACCCAGCTATGCGTTGGCGCTGTGGCGGGCTGGCCAGCAACAGGAAGCGGTGAAGTGGTATGCCGCCGCGGTACGGACCGAGCCGGGGCAATGGCGTGACAGCAGTCGGTACGCGCAGTTGCTGCCGGGCTGGCGCGATGACGAACGCGCGACGTTGGCCGAAGTGCAACAGGCCTGGGCGGCCGCGCCACCTGCCTGGCCCTGAGGGTGGGGGTTCGGCCGGGTTGCACCCGGCACCCGCAGAGGCCAGAGCTACAGCCAAAGCCAAAGCCAAAGCGGCTTGCTCGGGGATGGCGGGGCGGTGTGGACAGGCAGGACACGCCGTAAACCCATCCATGGGGGCTCGATGGCGCCATCCATGGCGCCAACGGTCCTGCCTGCCCACACCGCCCCACCTCTGACAGACTCCCGCTGCTGTTGGTAGGTGTCGACCTTGGTCGACACGTAGATCCACGCCATGCGTGGATGAATCTGCATCGGAATCGAGTGATCGATATCTGATCGAATGCAGCCGAGCGTAGGCTCGGCGCTACAAAAAAAACGGTCAGCCAACCGCTTTTGCTTTTGCTCTTCTTTTTTCTTTTCCGTGGCTGGCCGCCCCCGGAAACTGTCAGAGGCCGGGCGGGGTGGGTTCGCGGGGGTGTCCGCGGCATGGATGCCGCGGCCAAGCCCCCAGGGACGGGTTCACGGCGTCCCCCGCGAATCCACCCCGCCCGGCCAAGCGCGGCTTTTGATTCTTGCGGCCAACCGGCAGCCACGAGGGGCTGCGCCGTTCGCAGGAAATCCCTCAATCGTCCGCGGACACCGTGCGTCCCGACGCCCATTCCCGCAACGCCGCCACCTGTTCGGCCATCAACACCGACAACGGCCGCGTTGCCCGTATCTCGCCCATCAGCAGGTCGGTATCCAGCGGCCGGTCTTCGGCATGCGCCGAGTACAGCCCAGCTACGATGGCCTGCTCGATTTCCGCACCGGAAAAGCCGTTGGCCGCCGCGGCCAGTGCCGGCAGCGCGAAGTCGTCCGCATTGAGCTGGCGCCGTCCCAGGTGCAGCCGCAGCAGTTCCACCCGCACGTCGGCCGAGGGCAGGTCGACGAAGAAGATCTCGTCGAAGCGGCCCTTGCGCAGCAGCTCAGCGGGCAGCTCGTGCACCTGGTTGGCGGTGGCCACGATGAACACCGGTGCCTTGCGCTCGGCCATCCAGGTCAGCAGATAGCCGAGCACGCGGCGCGACACGCCGCCATCCTCGCCACCGCTGGCCAGGCCCTTTTCGATTTCATCCATCCACAGCACGCACGGCGCCAGCTGCTCGGCCGAGGCCAGCGCCTGGCGCAGGTTGGCTTCGGTCTCGCCGTGGTACTTGTTGTACAGCGCGCCCACGTCCAGGCGCAGCAGTGGCACGCCAAAGCCGGCAGCGGTGGCCTTGGCCAGCATCGATTTGCCGCAGCCCTGCACGCCCAGCAACAGCATGCCGCGCGGTGGGTCCAGCCCGGCCGGTGCCGAACCAGCGATGAAGGCGACGCGACGCTGGTTGATCCAGCGCTTCAGCCGGTTGGCCCCGGCCACGTCGCCAAAGCGCGCGCTGTCGTGTTCAAAGAACAGGTGGCCGCTGCGGTTGAGCAGCTCGAACTTCAGCCGCGCCAACTGTGGCAGGTCGTCGTCGCGCAGCGCGCCATCGGCATAGATCAGCTGGCGCGCGATGCGCCGCGCATCCACCAGGCTCAGGCCCTGCAGGTTCTTCAGGATCTTCTTGACCGCCTCGCTGTCCACTTCCACCCGCCGCCCGCCGTGTTCGCGTGCATAGGCATCGGCTTCCTCGCGCAGCATCTTCAACAGCGCATTGGCGTCGGGCAGGCGCGGATTGAAGCGCACCGCCAGGGCTTCCAGTTCAGCCGGCAGCTCCACCTTGGCGCCGATCAGCACCAGCACGTGCGGTTCGCTGTGGCGGCGTTGGATCAGGTCACGCAGGGCGCGCTGGTGGCTGGCATAGCCCAGGTAGGGGTGGAAATCGAGCAGCAGGTACACGCCGCGCTGCTCGGCCTGGCGGATCATCTGCAGTGCGGCGCTGGCGTCGGGTGGCCCGAACGGCTCGTCCTCGCGCTCCAGGTCGATGCGGCGCAGGCCTTCGGTGATCGACCAGCGGTGCAGGGCCCGCCACACATGCATCAGCGTCTGCCGGAACAGATCGACGATGCGACCCTCGTCCTGGGTCTCGATCACGATCAGGGGGGTGTTGGCGCGGATCAGTGCGCTCAGGTCCTGCAGTTCGCTCATGCCGGTTCGATCCTTCGGGGGCGCCACGATAGCAAAGGCGATGGCCGCAGGTTCAGCGCGGTGCTACCTCCCGTCACCATCGGCGGTGTACGCTCGGGGCACGTACCCGGAAGCGAGGCTGGCATGAAGACGATCCTGGTGGCCGGTTCCAAGGGCGGGGTGGGCAAGACCACCATCGCCACCCACCTGGCCGCGTACGCGGCATTGCAAGGCAAGGCCACGGTGATCGCCGATGCCGACCCGCAGGGCTCCAGCACCCGCTGGGCACAGCGCCGGGCCGGGCTGGAAAGCGCGGTGCTCCCCATCGACGTGTATCGGAAGAAGCAGTGGGCGCAGAAGCTGCCCGACGGTACCGATACCGTCGTGATCGATGCACCGGCCGGCGCACTGGCCGACGATATCCCGCATTTCCTCGACGCCGCCGATGCCGTGGTGGTGCCGGTGCTGCCCTCGGCACTGGACATCGAAGCCATCGTCGGCTTCCTCAACAGCCTGGCCCAGGTCCCCCGCGTGCACAGCCGCAAGCTGCCGGTGGGGCTGGTACTGAACCGCACCAAGCCCTGGACCCAGACCTCGCAGCAGGCCCTGCAGATGCTGGGTGACTGGCCCTATCCGGTGGTCGCCCAGCTGCGCGACAGCCAGAGCTATGTGGTCATGACCGGCCTGGGTCGCAGTCTTTTCGATTACCGCTCCGCCCAGGTGCGCGAGCACCAGGCCGACTGGGAACCCCTGTTGTCCTGGCTGAAGCTGTAAGTGCCGTAGATCTCCATCCCTTTATTGGAATCCCGCAATGCGCGAACTGATCCTGCTCCGCCACGCCCATGCCGAACCGGCCACCACCGGCCAAGCCGACCTCGACCGGCCGTTGTCGCCGGTGGGGCTCGCTGAAGCCGAAGCCGCCGGCAAGTGGCTGAAGGAAAACAACCTGCTGCCGGACTGCGTGCTGTGTTCACCGTCGCGGCGGACCCGCGAAACCCTGGAAGCAGTGATGGCGGCCATCGGCTATGTCGAAAAGCGCCTCGAAGACCGTATCTACGAGGCGACCCCCGGCACCCTGGCGGCGCTGGTGGACGAGCGCCGCGACCTGGATCGGGTGCTGATCGTCGGCCACAACCCCGGGCTGGAGCAGTTGGTGGCGCTGATGACTGATGGCACCAGCAGTGATTACCGCGGCATGCCGCCGGGCGGCGTGGCCGTGCTCGGCTTCGCCCGTGAGGCAACGATCGAGCCGGGCGTGGCCAGCCTGAACGCCTTCTGGTGGCCGTGAGCCGATGAGGGTGGCGTTGCCGGGCCGCTGCCTGCTGCCAGTCGTGCTGGCGATCGGCCCGGCCTGGGCCGCTGCACCGCCACCGACCGCGCTGCCGGCAGTCGTGGCCGAGTCGCCGCGTACGCTGCAGCTGGATATGGTGCGCTCGCAGATCGGTTTCGAAGTCCGTACCCGTTTCGGCCAACGCATCGAGGGGGTGTTCCCACGTTTCGAGGGGCGCATCGAGGTGCTGTCCGATGGACGTCACCAGGTCCACCTGAAGATGTTCACCCGCACTGTGGAGATCCCCGGCAAGGACCGCTATACCGGCTGGATGCGCGGCCCGGAGTTCTTCGACGCCGGCCGTTACCCCTTCGTGGAGTTCGACTCGCTGCCGTACTGGCCGGAGACCGTCACCGATGGTGGTGGCATCAACGGCCGGCTGACCCTGCGCGGCATCAGCCATCCGGAGACGCTCAAGGTCGAGAAAGCGGAATGTGCCCGACCCGGCTATGATTGCGACGTCGTCAGCCGCGGTACCGTGCAACGAGGCCGGTACGGCATGGACAGCTGGCAGCTTGCCTTGAGTGACCGAGTGACTTTCGTACTGCGTGCACGTCTCAGTGAGGCGTCGAAACCGTGAATCCATTGCTGCGTGTACTGGTGCTGGCAACGGTGTTGCTGGGCAGCGGCTGCGCGTCGCTGTCGCATGCCCAGCGGGATCGCGCCGAGGCGATCGCCGTACAGGCGCGCTCGACCCAGGTGGATTGCCAGCAGCCCGACCGCTGCGCGTTGGACTCGCCGCTGCGGGCCCTGGCCGGCCGGGCGTTCAGCGAATCGACCCCGGAACAGCCGCGGCACTACGCCACCTTGCTGGACGAAGGCGAAGGCGCGCTGGTCGCGCGCCTGAACCTGCTGCGCAGCGCGACCCGCAGCATCGACCTGCAGACCTACATCTTCGACAAGGATGACAGCGCCCGCCTGGTCATCGACGAGCTGCTGGCGGCGTCGCGTCGCGGGGTGAAGGTGCGGCTGCTGATCGACCAGCTTTCGGCGATCTCCGACCTGCAGATCCTCGGCGCACTGGCCGGTGCCCACGAGAACTTCCAGCTGCGGGTCTACAACCCTACCTTCGGCAAGGCCCGGCTGAACTACTTCGATTATGCCGGCAGCGTGCTGTGCTGCTTCCGCCGCTTCAACCAGCGCATGCACAACAAGCTGCTGGTGGTCGACGATGCGATCGGCGTGGTCGGTGGGCGCAACTACCAGGACGACTATTACGACTGGGATCGCGAGTACAACTTCCGCGACCGTGACGTGCTGATCGCCGGCCCGGAAGCGCGCGCGATGGCGGCCAACTTCGATGCGTTCTGGCGCGCGCAGCGCAGCGTCCCGGCCGAGCGCCTGAACGATGTCGGCCGGACCCTGCTCAAGCAGGGCGTGCCGGTGCTGCCGCCCGCACAGTTCCGCAGGCCGGAACGGGTGGAGCGGGTCAGCGAGGAAGCCAATGACGTCGACTTCGTCACCCGCTCGTTCGTGGACACCGCCTTGCCGGTCGCTTCGGTGCGCTATGTGGCCGACCTGCCGCGCAAGCACCGGCGCGAGCGCGCCGACGCACCGCTGGCCGGGCAGCACGTCACCGAGCCACAGCTGGATGCACTGATCTCCAGCGCGCAGCACGAAGTGATCCTGCAGACGCCCTACCTGGTGCTGTCCAAGCCGGCGCAGAAGCTGTTCCGCGAACTGCGCAAGCGCCCGCAGCCGCCGCGCGTGGTGGTGTCCAGCAACAGCCTGGCCGCTACCGACAACCCGATCGTGTATGCGCTGTCCTACAAGTACAAGCGGCGCAACATGCGCGAGCTGGGCTTCAACATCTTCGAGTTCAAGCCGTTCCCGCTGGATGCCCCGGTCGATTACCGAAACCTGCTGCCCGACCCGATCGCGGCACCGGGCAGCGATACCGGCCGCAATCCGTTGATAGGTGGCAGCGCAGCGGGCAGCAATGCCGGTGGCGGTGGCGGTGGCGGTGGTGATGTGGTGGCCGCTGCGGATGTGGACAGCCCGCCGGCGCGGGTGATCCATCCGCGTACCGGCAGCGCCTATGAGAATGGCCGTGCGCGTCGGCGTGCCGCTGGCAGCGAAGTCGAGACTCGCCTGCTGCGTACCGAAACGCGGCCCTCGTTCCTGGGCAGCAAGGCGGTCAACAAGCCGCTGCCGGTCACCCGCAAGGGCGCGCGCATGGGCCTGCACGCCAAGTCGCTGGTGGTCGACCGCCGCATCGGCGTGGTCGGTACCCACAACTTTGATCCGCGCAGCGAGAACTACAACACCGAAGGCGCTGTGATCATCGACGATCCGGCCTTCGCCGAGCAGCTGGCGCAGAGCATCCTGCGCGATACCCATCCGCAGAATTCCTGGACGGTGGCACCGCGTGCCAAGCCGCCGGTCCTGTCCGGCCTCAACTACAGTGTCGGCAAGGCCTCCGAGGCGCTGCCGATTCTCGACTTCTGGCCGTGGCGCTATGCCACCGACTACGAGTTCAAGCCGGGCCCGGACTGCCCACAGCCCCTGCCGCGGCAGAGCGCCGATTTTCACCGTTGCTATGTCGCGGTGGGCGACTTCCCCGAGGTCAACGTCGGGCCGAAGTGGCTGCTGGTACGCATGTTGACGGCATTCGGCGCCGGTCTCGTTCCCATCCTCTGAAGGTAGCTGCATGACCCAGGTATTCCGCGAAGCCGTTTCCGTCGAGCAGCTCAATGCTCTCAGCCACAACACCGCCATCAGCACCCTCGGCATCGTCTTCAGCGCCGCTGGCGAGGACTGGTTGCAGGCAACCATGCCGGTGGATGAACGCACCCGCCAGCCGTACGGCATCCTCCACGGTGGCGCCTCGGTGGTGCTGGCCGAAACCCTGGGCAGCAGCGCCGGCAATCTCTGCGTGGATACCGCCAAGCAGATCTGCGTGGGCCTGGAGATCAACGCCAACCACGTACGCGCCGTGCGTTCGGGGACGGTCACCGGCACCGCGCGCGCGGTGCACGTGGGCCGCAGCACCCAGCTGTGGGAAATCCGCATCGAGGACGAGCAGGGCCGGCTGGTCTGCATCTCGCGGCTGACCCTGGCCGTGGTGGCCGCCGGGCACGGTTGAGCCTTGGCGGCAGCAGTAACGGCGGCGGAACCCAGCGTTCCCCGCCGATGGCCGCTGTCAATGAGACTTATGGCCGAATTCGGCTGGCAGCGATGGCAGCCCTCCGGTATCGTGCGCGGATGACTTCCCCCACTCCGGCCCCCCGCGGCGGCGTGGCGCGTGTGTGCCGTTACCTGTACCGCGTACCGCTGCTGTTGGTCCACATCACCGTGTTCCTGCCGCTGATCCTGATCGGCATGCTTCCGCCATGGGGCGAGCTGCGCGTGGGCGACGATACCTTCGGCGCCAAGGTGGTGAACCTGTGGCAGGGCGGGCTGATGTGGATCTTCGGCTTCCGCCTGTCGCGTGTCGGCCAGCCGCTGCCAGGCGCGGTGCTGTTCGTCGCCAACCATGTCAGCTGGGTCGATATCTCCATCCTGCACAGCCAGCGCATGATGGGCTTTGTCGCCAAGCGTGAGATCGCCAGCTGGCCGGTGGTCGGTTGGCTTGCTGCGCGCGGCCAGACCATTTTCCACCAGCGTGGCAACACCGAATCGCTCGGTGGGGTGATGCAGGTGATGGCCGACCGACTGCGCGCCGGCAAGGCCGTGGGCGTGTTCCCGGAAGGGCGTACCCGCGGCGGCCACGACGTCGGCCCGTTCCATGCGCGCATCTTCCAGGCGGCAGTCGAAACCAGCGTGCCGGTGCAGCCGGTGGCGCTGGTCTATGGCCTGCACGGCGATGCACAGACCATCGTGGCCTTCGGCCCGGGCGAGAGTTTCTTCGCCAATTTCCTGCGCCTGCTGGGTGAACCGGCGCGGCATACCGAAGTGCATTTCCTGGAGCCGATCGGCACCCTGGACCTGGAAGGCCGTCGACGCATCGCGGAAACCTCGCGCGCGCGCATCGTGGCGGCCATGAGCGGGGATTGAGGGCATGGTGGCCGTGTTTCCGCCACCGACCCTCGACGCTGATGCGCCGATGCTCACTGCGTCCGACTACCAGCCGCCGCGCTGGCTGCGCAATCCGCACCTGCAGTCGATGCTCAGCTCCAGCCGCATGCGCCTGCAACGTGGCCTGCTGCTGCTGGCCGCCACCGGCGCGGTCAGCGAGGAGCTGATCCTCGATGGTGGCGAGGGCGTGCGGCTGCAGGGCTGGCACAGCCATGTCGAAGGGCGCGAACCGCGTGGCATCGCCCTGCTGCTGCACGGCTGGGAAGGCAGCGCCGAATCCAGCTACATGCGCATGGCCGCTGCCCGCATGCTGGAGCAGGGGTTCGACGTGGTGCGGCTGAACTTCCGCGACCACGGCAACACCCACCACCTCAATCCCGGCATCTTCCACTCCAACCTCATCGACGAAGTGGTGCATGCCGCGGGCGATGTCGCCCAGCGCTGGCCCGATCTGCCGCTGGTTGCGGCCGGCTACTCGCTGGGTGGCAACTTCGTGCTGCGGCTGGCCCAGCGCGCGCCGGCCGCGGGTGTGCCGCTGCAGCACGTGGCCGCAGTCTGCCCGGTGCTGGACCCGGGGCTGACCATGGAGAACATCGAGAACGGCCCGGCGATGTACGACTGGTACTTCCGGCGCAAGTGGGCCGGCTCACTGCGCCGCAAGCGCGATCTGTTCCCCGAACTGAGCGATTGCGACGACCGCGTGCTGAACCTGGACATCCGCTCGCTGACCGCCTGGCTGGTCGAACGGCACACCACGTTTGGCTCGTTGCAGGCCTACTTCGATGGCTACTCCATCGCCGGCGACCGCCTGTCCACGCTGCAGGTGCCCGCAGATATCCTGATGGCGCAGGACGACCCGGTGATCCCCTACGCGACGTTCCGCGATTGGCAGCTGCCGCAGCAGGCGCGGCTGGAAACCGCCTGCTGGGGCGGCCACTGTGGCTTCCTGGAAAACTGGCGCGGCGATGGATTCTCCGAACGCTGGGTCGCACAGCGTCTGCGGCGCGTCCTGCCGGGCTGAACCGGCACCGGTGCTCGGCCCGCTACAATGCGGGTTTGACCTTGAACCGGACGGCCATGCAAGACCAGATCCTCCAAGCGTTGCGCCAGAACGATGCCGGCCAGGCCGTGCAGCTGGCCCAGGCGTGGACCCGTGACGAACCCGGCAAGGCCGAGGCCCACCGCTGGCTGGCGCTTGCGCTGCAGCAGCAGGGCCAGGCCGAGGCCGCGATGGAGGCACTGCAGCAGGCGCTGCAGCTGGCTCCCGATGATGCGCAGCTGCACCTGCAGCACGCCGGCCTGTTGCTGGCGCTGCGCCAGTTCGAGGGCGCCGATGAAGCCCTGCTGCGTACCACCGGGCTGGACCCCAATGCGTTCCCGGCCTACCTGATGCAGGCGCACCTGGCCGTGGGCCGCAATGATTTCGACGAGGCCCAGCGGCTGTCGACCCTGGCCTCGCGGCTGGAGCCGGACCATCCGGAACTGCTGACCATCGATGGCATGGTCGCGCTGCGCCGTGGCGATGCAGACCGCGCGCTGGCGCTGTTGTCGGCGGCCAGCCAGGCGCTGCCGGACGATACCCGCGTGCTGTACGCACTGGGCTTTGCCTATCTGGGCAAGGACATGCTGGCGTTCGCCGAGCAGGCGTTCCGTCGCGTGCTGGCCTTGAACCCGAAGATGTCCTCGCTGCACGGCATGGTGGTGCAGTTGGCACTGCGCCAGGGCAACGTCGAGGCCGCCGCCGAGGCAATGCAGCAGGCGCTGCAGGAGCCGGAGCTGGACGTGCCGCCGATGCGCCGCCTGGCCGGCGAACTGGCACTGCGCAGTGGCCAGCCGCTGCAGGCGCTGGAGCACCTGCTGCCGCTGCTGGAATCGCTGCAGGGTGATCGTCAGGTGCTGCAGTTGCTGCTGATGTCCTGGCAGCGCCTGGGACGCGAAGATGAAGCGCGCGCGCGCCTGGATGGTGCACTGGAAAGCAACGACCAGCTGCATGACCTGTGGCTGGCGCGACTGGCCGTGGAAGACGTCGGCAGTGCCGGCGCGGTGGCCACCGTGGAACGTTGGATGGCAGCGATGCCTGGCCACCTGCCGGCGCTGGAAGCGCGCATGCGCCTGCATGACATGGCTGGCGAGCACGAGCAGGGCGAAGCCGTCGCCGAGCGCATCACCACCCTGGAACCAGGCCGCGTCAGCGGAGAAAGCCGTCGTGTCGAGGGGCTGCTGCAGCGTGACCCGGCCGCCGCCGTGGAGCGTGTGCAGGCCTTGATCGCACAGGCACCGGAGGGACACCGCGCCGACCTGCGGACCTGGCTGGGCGAGATCCAGGACCGCGCCGGGCAGCCGGAGGAAGCGCTGCGTACGTGGATGGCGCTGCAGACCGACCAGGCCTCGCAGCGGCTGCCGCTGCCGCCGCAGGCCAAGGCACCGCCGAGCTGGCCGGAGATGGCCAGCATCGACGAAGCGACGCGTGACAGCGGCTCGGCACCGATCTTCCTGTGGGGCGCCCCGGGTTCGGGCGTGGAGCGCGTAGCGACCGGCCTGGCGGCTGCCAGCCCGGTACTGCGCAGCGACCGTTACACCGCCACGCCACCCGACGATGCCTTCCAGAACTACAACACGCTGCAGGACCTGGCGTCGGGCGTGCTGAGCCCGGAACGCCTGGTCGAGCGCTGGCGCGAACACCTGCCGGCCCGCGGCCTGGAAAGCGACACCGTGATCGACTGGCTGCTGTGGTGGGACAACGCGCTGTTGTGGGCATTGCGCCCGCAGCTGCCGCAGGGCCGCCTGCTGCTGGTGCTGCGCGACCCGCGCGACATGCTGCTGGACTGGATCGCCTATGGTGCCGCTGCGCCGCTGGCGATGACCTCGATGGCCGAAGCCAGCCAGTGGCTGGTGCGTTCGCTGACCCAGATCGCCGCGCTGCACGAGGAGGATCTGTATCCGCACGTGCTGCTGCGCATCGACGACATCGGCAACGATGCACATGCGATGGCCGACCTGCTGGGCCGCGTGTTCGGGCGTCCGATGCCGCCGGCTGCACAGCTGGGCGCACCGCGCCTGCCTGCCGGCCACTGGCGCAGGTATCGCGACGTGATGGGCGCCGCGTTTGCCCAGCTCACCCCGGTCGCGGTGCGATTGGGTTACCCGGAAGAGTGAGGAGCATCCGATGCAACTGAGCAGTCACAGCCTGGTCAACGGCGCGCCGATCGACCGTGAGTTCGCCGCCGGCGATGCCGACGGCTTCGCCCCCGACCGCAACCCGCACCTGGCCTGGAGCGGCGTGCCCGACGGCACCCGCTCGTTCCTGCTGGTGTGCGTGGACCCGGACGTGCCGACAGTGCCGGAGACGGTCGGCCGCGATGACATGAGCGTGCCGCGTGACCAGCCGCGCGGCGATTTCGTGCACTGGGTGATGGCTGACATCCCGGCTTCGGTGCAGGAGATCGCCGCGGGCAGCTGCAGCGATGGCTTCGTAGTGAAGGGCAAGACCGCGCCGGCCGGCCCGGCCGGCAGCCGCCAGGGCCTGAACGATTTCACCGGCTGGTTCGCCGGCAATCCGGACATGGCCGGTGATTACCTCGGCTACGACGGCCCGTACCCGCCGTTCAACGACGAGCGCATGCACCGCTACTTCTTCCGCGTGTTCGCGCTGGACGTCGCCTCGCTGCCGCTGCCGGAGCGCTTCACCGCCGCGGATGCGTACCGCGCCATGCACGGCCACGTACTGGCCGAAGCGGCGCTGCACGGTACCTACACCTTGAACCCCGCATTGGCCTGAGCGGGCAATGTGCTTCTGTAGAGCCGAGCCCATGCTCGGCTGCTTTTCCCGATAGACAGCAGCCGAGCATGGGCTCGGCTCTACAACGCACAACGAAGAAGGGCGACCTCGCGGCCGCCCTTTTCATTTCGCAGGCAGCGGCGCGGGTTTGAACACCAGCACTTCGCCCTTGGCATTGCGCACAACCAATGCGCCGGTGTCGTCCAACGCGAGGGTCGGTGCGGTATCGCGACCGTGAAACAGCGTTTCGGCTCGCCGTTCCTGCGCATCCACCTTGGGATTGAGGCACAGCGCGGTGGTCTGGATGCCGTCTTCCAGGATCAGCCGGTCGTCCTGCAGGTGGTAATGACTGCTGGCCTCGTTGCACAGGTTCAACTCGCTCATGTAGCCGGGCTGGAAGCGCAGGGTGTACGGCTCCCGGCCCCTGACGAACAACGCGTCGATGCGCTTGCCCTGCGCGTCGGTGGCGCGTGCGAGCTGCCACAGATGGGCTTCAAGCTGGTCGGTGGTGGGTGTACTGGCGGCGTGTGCCCTGCTGCCACAACCGATGGTCAGCAACGCCAGTGCGAGCATGTACGTCCGTTTCATGCTGGTCTCCCTGATGCATGTGGGTAGTGCCCGCCGCTGGCCGGCATGTTCCGTAGGTCGCCGGAGCGGTGTGCAGCAGCCGGCCAGCGGCCGGCACTACCCACAATGAAGAAGGGCGACCTCGCGGCCGCCCTTCAAGAGCCAGCCGACTAACAGTCGGCTCTACATCACTTCTCGATGGCCGACTCGACGACCATGTCCAGCACATACGCCTGCGACGGCGCATCGGCCGGCGGGTTCTTCACTTCGTAGCGCTTCACGCGCACCACGTTGCGCACGCCGTCTTCGTGGGTGTAGCCCTCGATGCTGCCGTAGAAGTTCTCGAACGCGCCCGGCTCACCCTGCTTCAGGCCCTTGTCGTCGAACTTCACTTCGCGCACCTGCAGGCACTGGTAGTCCGGGATCATCGGGTGCGAGCACTTCTGGGTCTTCGCAGCCACTTCCAGGAACACGGTTTCGCCGGCGCCGCCATAGCGGGTTTCAGCGGTCGGTTCCGGGTTGAACACCAGCACGTCGCCCTTGGCGGTGGTCAGGGTCAGCACGCCGTTGGCGTCCTGCTCGGCCTTCAGCTCACCCTGCAGGCGGCTCGACACGGCTTCGTCCAGCGCCATCAGCGCCTTGTCGGTGCAGGCCATCATGGTCGAGGCCATCGCGCCCACGGTCAGCTTGCCATCGGCCAGGGTGTAGCCGCCGCCCATGCGGTTGCAGGTGTTGCTGACCGACAGGCGGCCATCAACGAAGTCCAGGGTGACCGGCTTGTCGTCGCGGGCGAACAGCGCATCGATGCGCTTGCCATCGGCCGCAGTGGCCTGCTGCAGCAGCCAGTGCTGGCTCTGCAGGCGCTGCGCATCCAGGTGGGCCAGCGCCTTCTGGTCGCCGGCCTTGGCCGCAGCCGGGGCCAGATCGTCACCACCGGTACCGGCCGGGGCGGGGGTCTGGCTGCAGGCGGCCAGCAGGGCCAGCGGGAGGAGCAGGGTGAGCTTGCGGTTCATGGTGATTCTCCTTGGGGAACCGAGAGGGAAACGGATCGGGGCCGGCAACGGGGTTACCGTGCCCCGGCGCTGTTCAGCTGCCGGAGGGCAACCACAGCAGCAACGCAGCGCCCAGGGCGATGCGGTAAAGGGCGAAGGCCGTGAAGCGATGCGACTTGATGTAGCCCATCAGCCACTTCACTACGACGAAGCCGGTGATGGCGGCGGCAAGGAACGCCACGCCGACATCGGTCCAGTTCTCGCTGGCCAGGTTTCCTTCCTTGGCCAGTTCCAGGAAGGTGTAGGCGCTGGCGGCGAACATGGTGGGAATGCCGACCAGGAACACGAACTCGGCGGCGGCCGCGCGGCGGCTCAAGCCCAGCAGCATGGCCAGGAAGATCGCCGAGGCCGAGCGCGAGGTACCCGGGAACACACCGGCCACCACCTGCGCCAGGCCAACGCCGATGGCCACTGTCCAGGTCACCTGGTCGCGGTCGGGCAGGCGCGCGGTATAGGCCTCCACCAGCAGCATCCAGACGCCGCCGATGATCAGCGCCCACGCCACCGGGCTGACGGTTTCCGGCAGCGACCAGCCGGCCTTGCGCACCACCAGGCCGACCACCGCGGTCACCAGGAAGGCCGCGCCGAGCTTGAACACGTACTCGCGGTTCTCGCGCTGGCCGAAGCCGGTGGCCAGCTGCAGCAGGCGTTGGCGGAACACCAGCACGACGGCCAGGATCGCACCGGCCTGGATGATGATGTTGAAGAAGTCCGAGCGCGCGCCCAGCCAGTGCTGGGCGATCAGCAGGTGGCCGGTGCTGGAGATCGGCAGGAATTCGGTCAAGCCTTCGAGAATGCCCAGCAGCAGGGCGGAGAGCAGATCGGACATGGGCGGTGCGGGCGCGGGCGGCGGAAGAAGCTCGAAAGAATAGACGATCCATGCCGCACCAAACGGGTGCGTCTGGTCATCGGTGCACCCGTTTGGTGCGCATGGTTCTGCACCCCGCTGGGGCAGCGGCTTTGAAATCAACGACTTGTGAAAGCCGAAAAGTTGGCACGGTCATTGCTGTACCTCAGCAGGCATTCATCCCCATCCGAGGTCGTACCGATGTCCGTGGAAACCGTAGAGAAGCTGATCAAGGACAACCAGATCGAGTTCGTCGATCTGCGCTTCGTCGACATGCGTGGTGTCGAACAGCATGTGACCTTCCCGGTCAGCATCGTCGAGCCGTCGCTGTTTGAAGAAGGCAAGATGTTCGATGGCAGCTCGATCGCCGGCTGGAAGGGCATCAACGAGTCGGACATGGTGCTGCTGCCGGACACCGCCAGCGCCTACGTCGACCCGTTCTATGCCGATCCGACCATCGTGATCAGCTGCGACATCCTCGACCCGGCCACCATGCAGCCGTATGGCCGTTGCCCGCGCGGCATCGCCAAGCGCGCCGAGTCCTACCTGAAGTCCTCCGGCATCGCCGAAACCGCGTTCTTCGGCCCGGAGCCGGAATTCTTCATCTTCGATTCGGTCCGTTTCGCCAATGAAATGGGCAACACCTTCTTCAAGGTCGACTCCGAAGAGGCCGCCTGGAACAGCGGCGCCAAGTACGACGGCGCCAACAGCGGCTACCGTCCGGGCGTGAAGGGCGGTTACTTCCCCGTTCCGCCGACCGACACCCTGCACGACCTGCGCGCCGAAATGTGCAAGACGCTGGAACAGGTCGGCATCGAAGTGGAAGTGCAGCACCACGAAGTGGCCACCGCCGGCCAGTGCGAGATCGGCACCAAGTTCAGCACCCTGGTGCAGAAGGCCGACGAACTGCTGCGGATGAAGTACGTCATCAAGAACGTGGCGCACCGCAACGGCAAGACTGTCACTTTCATGCCCAAGCCGATCGTCGGCGACAACGGCAGTGGCATGCACGTGCACCAGTCGCTGTCCAAGGGAGGCACCAACCTGTTCTCCGGCGACGGTTACGGCGGCCTGAGCCAGATGGCGCTGTGGTACATCGGCGGCATCTTCAAGCACGCCAAGGCCATCAACGCCTTCGCCAACTCGGGCACCAACAGCTACAAGCGCCTGGTGCCGGGCTACGAAGCGCCGGTGATGCTGGCTTATTCGGCGCGCAACCGTTCGGCCTCGTGCCGCATTCCGTGGGTGTCCAACCCGAAGGCGCGCCGCATTGAAATGCGCTTCCCCGATCCGATCCAGTCGGGCTACCTGACCTTCACCGCGCTGATGATGGCCGGCCTGGACGGCATCAAGAACCAGATCGACCCGGGCGCACCGAGCGACAAGGATCTGTATGACCTGCCGCCGGAAGAAGAGAAGCTGATCCCGCAGGTCTGCTCCTCGCTGGACCAGGCGCTGGAAGCGCTGGACAAGGACCGCGAGTTCCTCAAGGCCGGTGGCGTGATGAGCGATGACTTCATCGACGGCTACATCGCGCTGAAGATGCAGGAAGTGACCAAGTTCCGCGCGGCCACCCACCCGCTGGAATACCAGCTGTACTACGCCAGCTGACCGGTTGCGATGGCGGTGGGTACCCCCTCCCACCCGCCGCCATCGCCTCCGATCCTTGCGGCTGGGGAGCCGCAATGCGGGCCTTGTGCCCGCCGTGGTAGAGCGGGCCGTTGGCCCGCTGAACTGGCAGAGCGGACCGTGGGTCCGTCGATCCAGGGGCAAGAGAGACCGGATACGCGACATGGGCCGCCCTCCCTCCCGCGTCGGCCGTGCAAGGAGAGAGGCACGGCTGTCCCGGCCCGGTTCGTGTCCGGTGCAACAGCCACGGCCATCACCACGATGGCCCGTGGTTGCCTGATGCCATCGCGCGTTGGCGCGCTGGCCCCATCCACCATCGGGACATGCGCATGAAACTGATCTCCGCCATCATCCGACCGTTCAAGCTCGACGAGGTCCGCGAGGCCTTGTCCGATGCCGGCGTGTCGGGCATCACCGTGACCGAAGTGAAAGGCTTCGGCCGCCAGAAGGGCCACACCGAGCTGTATCGCGGTGCCGAGTACGTTGTCGACTTCCTGCCCAAGATCAAGATCGAAACCGTCGTCACCGACGAACGTGCCGACGCGGTGATCGAAGCGATCCAGTCGTCTGCCGGCACCGGCAAGATCGGTGACGGCAAGATCTTCGTCACCGCTGTCGAGCAGGTCATCCGCATCCGCACCGGCGAAATCGGCGCCGACGCGCTGTAAGCCCCCTTCCGGAGACTCCCCCATGAAGATGCGCCTTCTCACCGGGTGGCAAGCCCGGTTCCATCTGGTGTGCCTGCTGATGCTGTTCAGCGCGTTGGCCGCCGGTGTCTGGCCAGGCAATGCACATGCCCAGGCCCAGGTCACGCCGCTGCAGAGCGAGGCCGTGGCCGTCGAGCCCCTGCAGGACCCGACTGCCGCTGCGCCGGCGGCTGCCGAAGCGGTGGCTGCGCCCGCCTACGACCATGGCGACGTCGCCTGGATGCTCACCTCCACCCTGCTGGTGCTGCTGATGGTGGTGCCGGGCCTGGCCCTGTTCTACGGCGGCCTGGTGCGTTCGAAGAACGTGCTGTCGGTGCTCAGCCAGATCCTGGTGGTGTTCTCGCTGGTACTGCTGCTGTGGGTGGCCTATGGCTACAGCGCCGTGTTCAGCGCCGGCAATCCGTTCTTCGGCTCGTTCACCGAGTTCGCCTTCCTCAAGGGCTTCACCCCGGAGTCGGTCGGCAACACGCCGATCAAGGGCCTGCCGGATTACCTGTTCGTCGCCTTCCAGTCGACCTTCGCCGGCATCACCACCGCACTGATCGTCGGTGCCTTTGCCGAGCGCATCAAGTTCCGTGCGGTGCTGCTGTTCTCGGCGCTGTGGTTCACCCTCAGCTACATCCCGATGGCGCACATCGTCTGGGGCGGCGGTTACCTGGGTGAGCTGGGCGCGATCGATTTCGCCGGTGGCACCGTGGTCCACATCAATGCGGGCGTGGCTGGTCTGGTGGCCGCGTGGTTCGTCGGCAAGCGCTTGGGCTATGGCCAGACCGCGCTGAAGCCGCACAACGTGCCGTTCACCTACATCGGCGCGATGCTGCTGTGGGTCGGCTGGTTCGGCTTCAATGCCGGTTCTGCCGCTGCAGCCGACACCGTCGCCTCGCTGGCCTTCCTCAACACCGTGCTGGCCACGGCCGCAGCGGTGCTGGGCTGGACGCTGGTGGAAGCCATCAGCAAGGGCAAGCCGTCGGCACTGGGCGCGGCCTCGGGTGCGGTGGCGGGCCTGGTCGGCATCACCCCGGCCTGCGGCACCGTCGGTCCGCTCGGCGCGATCGTCATCGGCTTCGTCGCCGGCGTGGTCTGCGTCTGGGGCGTGACCGGCCTCAAGCGCCTGCTGAAGGTGGACGACACCGCCGACGTGTTCGGTGTGCATGGCGTGGGCGGTATCGTCGGCGCGATCCTCACTGGTGTGTTCAGCGCGCAGTCGCTGGGCGGCACCAAGGCCGATCTGGATATCGGCCACCAGGTGTGGGTGCAGGTGGTCAGCGTCGGCCTCACCGTGGTCTGGTCGGCGGTGGTGACCGCGGCCATCCTCCTGCTGGTCAAGGTGGTGGTCGGCCTGCGGGTGACCGAGGAAGCAGAGCGCACGGGTCTGGACGTGACCTCGCATGGTGAATCGGCCTACGAGGCCTGATGCATCTACATGGTGGGTGCCGACCGTTGGTCGGCACGGTCGGTGGCCCAGCCACGCATGGCGTGGCGCTACTGCTCTGGTAGGTGCCAAGCTTGCTTGGCACTGTTCCTGCTCAGGTGGGTGCCGACCGTTGGTCGGCACGGTCGGTGACCCAGCCACGCATGGCGTGGCTCTACTGCATCGTCCGGGCTTATCACGCACAATCAGGCCATGCACCCGATCCGCACGTCCCTGATGCTCTCGGCCTGCCTGCTGCTGGCCGCCTGTGCCTCCACGCCGCAGGAAACCCGCAATCCGCTCGCCACCTGGGTGCCGTCACCCAACCAGAACGCGCGCACGCCGGTCATCATCGTCATCCACCACACCGAGCAGAAATCGGTGCAGCAGAGCCTGCATACGCTGCGTACCGCCAACAGCGGCGGACGGGTCAGCGCGCATTATCTGATCGGTGCCGATGGCCATCGCTACCAGCTGGTGGCCGATGAGCGCCGCGCTTGGCACGCCGGTTCCGGGCGCTGGGGCACCATCACCGACCTCAACTCCGCGTCCATCGGTATCGAGCTGGACAATGACGGCCGTACACCCTTCAGTCCCGTGCAGATCGAATCGCTGATCCTGCTGCTGCGCGACCTCACTGATCGGCTGAACATCCCACCGCGGCAGGTGATCGGCCACGCCGACCTGGCGCCGACGCGCAAGGAAGATCCCAGCCGCTTCTTCCCGTGGCAACAGCTGGCCGACGCCGGTTTCGGGGTGTGGCCGCGCGCCGCCGACGGTGCTGCGCCGGAAGGCTTCGATGCATGGGCCGCGCTGGCGCGCTTCGGTTATCCGCTCGACAACCGCGAAGCAGCGGTTCGAGCATTCCACCGTCGCTTCCGTGGCAGCGACACACTACCGAAAACACTCGACGCCGAAGACGCGCGCATCCTGCATTCGCTGTTGCTGCAGACGCCATGACCAGTAGCGCCGGGCCACGCCCGGCGAGCGCGAAGCGCGGCCTCGGTTGGGAACCGCCGGGCATGGCCCGGCGCTACCCGCCTTCCATGCCCAACGCTTCGCGCAGTGCTACCACGTGCGCGCGGCCAACAGGCAACTCGCTGCCGTCGCTCAACACCAGCCAGTAGCGGCTGCCTGAGGCCGCGTGCAGGGTGCGGATCTGGCGCAGGTTGACCAGGTAGGAACGATGGCAGCGGACGAAATCCGCAGGCAGCACGCTGGCCAGCGCGGCCAGGGATTTGTCATGCAGTTCACTGCCACCGTCGCGCAAGCGCACCTGGCTGTAGTCGCCGTCGGCGCGGATCCACAGCACGTCCACCAGTTCGACGGTCGCTGTACCCTGCGCGCGCCAGATGCCCAGATACCGCGCGCGACCGGCGCGGACGCCCCCGGTGTCGAGCAGCCGTTCCAGCGCCTGGGCAAGGCGCTCGCGTGAGAAGGGCTTGGGTACGAAGTCGAGTACGCCGTGTTCGAACGCCTGCAATGCGCGCTCGCGGTGTGCCGACACCACCACGCACTGGTAGCGCCCGGCCACGGCGCGGCGCAGCAACTCGAAGCCATCGTCGCCGCCCAGGTTGAGGTCCAGCAGCAGGCCGTCGTAGACGCTGCGCTGCAAGCGGTCGCCGGCCGCTTCCAGATCGGCCACCGCATCGAAACGCGCGCGTGCACCGGCCACCTCGCTGCACAGGCGCAGCAGGCGCTGTCGCACCAGCGGCTCGTCCTCGACGATCAGGATGCGCATGTCAGCTCGATCCGGCCGCACCAGTGGTCACCGTCGATGCCCTGCACGAAGCTCCAGCCGGCGGGGCTGGCTGCCGCCAGACTGGCCTCGATGTAGCGCGTGCCGGTGCCACGTCCGCGATGCGGGGCCGAGCCTCGCGCACTGTGCAGTTCCAGTATCCAGCGCGCGTTGTCGCGCTGCACGCGCAGGCGGAACGGGTGCAGTGCACAGGCGACAGCACCGGCATGGGTCAGTGCATTTTCCACCTGCGCATGCAGGACGCCGGGCGGCAACGAAATCGCCGCATCCTCGCCCTCGACGTCCAGCATCATGCGCCGGTCCAGAGCAAGACCGACGATATCCAGATGGCTGCGGCACAACGCCAACTCGTCCTGCAGGGGCACGCTCTGGCGGCTGCTGCTGTCGCGCAGGCGATCGAACTGATCAGCCAATGACTCCACCAGGCGGCTGGCGCGCATCGGCGACTGCTCGATCAGCTCCTGCAGGCAGGTCAGCGTGTTCATCAGCCAATGCGGCTGGATACCCCGTTGCAACAACTGCAGCGAAAGCCGCGCGCGCTCTTCGCGCAGCCGGGCGTTGTGCCGGTCCAGCGCCTGCAACTGGGCAGCGTGGCGCAGTAGCAGGAACACCATCAGCACCGCCAGCAGCAGGAAGTAAGGGCCATCAAGGAAGGCACCGCGTGCGACCAGCAGCGCGAGCAGGCCGGCAGACAGCAGCGCCAGGATCGGCCATCGGTCTTCCTGCCCCGCAGGCGTGCGCAGCAGCACCCACACCGAGGCCAGCAGGCTCAACAGCAGCACCGCCGCTGAGCGAGTGTCGAAGCCGGGCAATGCGATGGCCGCGGCCATGATCAGCGCCAGATAGATGAAACCACCTGCCTTGGGCACGGCCACCTCGAAGCGACGCGCAAGATAGGCTGGCAGCAGCAACGCTGCGGCCACATGCAGGGCCAGCAGCGCGACCAGGCGAACGCCGTGCCACGGGTAGGTGTAGCCCAGCAGTGATCGCCACGCCTCGACCGCGGGCAGTGCAAGTCCCACCACCCCCAGCGCCAGCAGCAGGCGCGCGCCGGGCTTGTGCGCCTGGCCGCGCAGCACCGCCAGGAAGTACAGGCACGCTGCCGCCAGCGCACCGGTGGCGAAGGCGGCGATCAGCCACGGCAGGATCACCTGGCCGTACAGCACGGCGGCAGGCGCGATCAGTACCATCGCATCGGCACCATGTAGAGCAAAGCGTTGCCGTTTGCTGGACGCAAGCACCACCAGCTCATCGCTGGCGTTGGCCGAAGGAGGCGGCAGCACGCGGACGATGTCGATGCGTCCCGGCCGTTCTTCTTCGGCGGTACGGCCGACCACGCCATTGCTGATCCACGGCGTGCCATTCCAGTACAGCTGGCTGGCCGCGCGCAGCGACAGTCGCAGGGCGCGGCCGTGATCACCGGCGACAGCCGGCGCAGGCACATGCCAGCGCAGCCAGTACGGGCCGCGCCAGCGCGCCAGCGCGCGTTGGTCCAGTGGCTGCCAGGCCAGGTCCTGCGGCGGTCGCGTCGGCAGGGGGCCGGATGCTCCGAGGTTCGCAGGTGCCATCTCCGCCCCGCGCAGCTGCACCATTCCGGGCGGGGGCGCCGTCGCGATCAGCCACGCGGCGACGGCCGCAAGCAATACAACGAGGACAGCCAGGGTTCGTAGGATCTGCATGGCGGCCATCGTATCGGCAGCGCGGAGACATTGGGCTGCCGTCTGGAGACGTTCGGCAGACGGACGCGTCCGCAACGCGGCGAGGGAGCAGATGCTGGCGGCGCACATCCTTCCATCGGAGCCCAACATGACCCGCAGCGCCTGTACCTCCTCCAGCCGTTTCCAGGTTCGTCGCCCTGTCGTGGCCGCCACCCTCGCCGCGCTCAGCCTGGCCCTGGCCGCGGCCCTTCCCGCGCAGGCCAGTCCGGCGGCGCTGGCCTTCGAGCCCTACACACTGCAGACCAAGGGCCATGGCGATATTCCCGCCGAGATCGCCACGCTGGAGGTGCCGCGTCGGCACAGCGAGCCGGACGGTCCGCGCCTGCACCTGAAGGTGGTGCGCCTGCGCGCGACGGCCGGCAATGGCCGCGCGGCACCGGTGGTCTACCTGGCGGGTGGTCCGGGTGGTTCCGGTATCGACACTGCACGGGGTCCGCGCTGGCCGGTGTTCGACCAGGTGCGGCGCGAATCCGACGTGCTGCTGCTCGACCAGCGCGGCGCCGGCCAGTCCGAGCCGCCGCCGGAATGTCCCCACGAAAGCCGATTCGACGACGCGCAGCCGCTGCAGCGCGATGCGGCGTTGGCCGTGCTGCAGGCGACGACCGCCAAGTGCGTAGCGTTCTGGCGGCAGGCTGGCGTGGACCTGGGTGCCTACACCACGGCCGAGAGTGCCGGCGACCTTGACGATCTGCGGCGCGCGCTGGACGTGCCGAAGATCAGCCTGTGGGGCATGAGCTACGGCACCCATCTGGCCTTGGCCACGGTACGCCTGCATGGTGGCGGTCTGGAGCGCGTGGTGCTGATGGGGTCCGAAGGTCCCGACGATACGCTGAAGCTGCCGCTGAGCAGCGACGCGCTGCTGCAGGAGCTGGCGGTGCTTGCGCGCAAGGATGGCTTCGACGATCTCGCCGGATCGGTCACCCGCGTGCTGCAGGCGCTGCGCGAGCAACCGCGGCAGGGCCGCAGCCACATGCATGAGGGCAAGCAGGTCACCATCGGCCTGTACGACGCGCAGATCGTCATCGCCAACATGCTGGGGCAACGCGTCCCCCAGCAATGGCTGCCGTTGGTGCTGCGTGAGGCCGAGCGCGGCAACTACGACCCGCTGGCAGATATGGTGCTGATCGGGCGCGCCCAGTTCGCGAAGTTCCCGGCCATGGGTCTGGCGATGGACGTCGCCTCCGGGCAGAGTCCGCAGCGCCGGGCGCTGGCCGAAGCACAGGCACGCCAGAGCCTGTTCGGTGACGGGCTGAACTTCCCGTTCCCGGCCATCGGCGAAGGCCTCGGTCTGGCCGACCTGGGTGAGGGCTTCCGCAGCCCGCTGCACAGCGAGGTGCCGGTGCTGTTCATCAGCGGCACGCTGGATGGTCGTACGCCCCCGGCCAATGCCGCTGCACTGCTGCCGGGGTTCAGCAACGGCCACGCGCTGCTGGTGCGCAATGCAAGCCACCACAACGAGCTGTGGACCGGCAACCCCGCCATCGCCCGCAGCATCGTCGATTTCCTCGCCGGCCGCGTCGTGAACGACACCGTGCTGGACGTGCCGCCGCCGGTGTTCGCCACCCACAGCAGTGAGTTGCTGGGCGGCAAGCGATAAGGCCCGTCGTGTGGCGCAGGATGCGATCCCGGTCCTGCGCCACGCCCGATTGCACTACATTGGGGCAATGACTGACCTCATCGCCCCCTTCAACCGCACGTGCTGGAGCCTTCTTGCGCTTGCCGTGCTTGCTGGTTGTTCCACCACCGGCACCCGTCCCGAATTGCCTGCCGCCGCAAAGCCTGCGGCCACCTACGCCAAGGTCGCCTGGAGCACGTTGCCGGCCGTATCCGATAGCGACCTGCTGGCAGGTTTCGCCGCCTGGCGCAGCAGCTGCACCCGGCTGAAGAACGATGCGACCTGGGCCAGGCCCTGCGCGACCGCCGGCACCGTGTCCGACAAGGACGCCAGCGCGATCCGCGCATTCCTGCAGCGCGATCTCGATGTCTATTCCCTGCGCGCCGGTGGCCATCGCGCCGACGGCCTGATCACCGGTTACTACGAACCCATCTACCCGGGCAGCCTCACCCGTACCGCCACGGCGACCGTGCCGGTGTACGGCACCCCCGATGATCTGGTGGTCGTGCAGCTGGACAGTGTCTATCCCGAATTGAAGGGCAAGCGCCTGCGCGGTCGCGTGGAAGGCAAGGTACTCAAGCCCTACGACGACGCCGGCAGCATCGCCAGCAAGGGCGCCAAGGCACCGGTGCTGGCCTGGCTGACCGATCCGATGGACCTGCAGCTGCTGCAGATCCAGGGCTCGGGCCGCGTGCGCCTGGCCGATGGCAAGCAGGTGCGGCTGGCCTATGCCGAGCAGAACGGCCATCCCTATCGCGCGATCGGCCGCTGGCTGGTGGAGCAGGGCGAGCTGAAGAAGGAAGACGTCACCATGGATACGATCCGCGCATGGGCGAAGGCACATCCGGCGCGCGTACCGGAGCTGCTGCGCAGCAATCCCAGCTATGTGTTCTTCGTGCGCAGCCCGGACAGCCCGGAAGGCCCACGTGGTTCGTTGAACGTGCCGCTGACCGCCGGCTACAGCGTGGCGGTGGATCGCACCGTGGTGCCGCTGGGCAGCCTGCTGTGGCTGTCGACCACGCGCCCGGACGGCACGCCGGTGGTGCGCCCGGTGGCCGCGCAGGATACCGGTGGCGCCATTGCCGGCGAGGTGCGCGCCGACCTGTACTGGGGTAGCGGCGATGCCGCCGGCAAGCTGGCCGGCGACATGAAGCAGCAGGGCAACCTGTGGATGCTGTGGCCGAAGGGCGTGGCGTTGCCGGCCGCTGCCCACTGAGCCGTTGTGGAAGGCGGCCGCTTCGGCGACCGCTGGGCTGGGGGATAATGGCGCCCTTCCGATCTCTCCGGCCGCACCTGCGGCCAGGACAAATGCAATGACCTACGCAAAGAACAACCCAAAGAACACCGCAAAATCCAGCGCCAAGAAGTACTACAAGCACTGGGCCGAATCCGGCCTGGGCAAGGGCAACGTGCTGATGGAAGCCCGTGGCGAGAAGATCGTGCGCCAGGTGGAGATCTACGGGGCCAAGTTCGTGTGGGCCGATGAAACCGGCCAGAGCGATGACCGCTTCGTGCTGGCTGACCAGCCGGTGTCGTTCATGGATTTCGATGAAGATGACGAGATCACCGCGCGCGAGTTTGAAATCGCCTGGAAGAAGGCCCGGGAAGGCACCGGCTACCCCGTCTAAGGCCGAGGGGCCTGCAATCATCGGATGGCTGGCGAAATCGAAATGTTATAAAGTTTCATTTCTCGCCTTCCACCCGCCTCCCGATGAAGACTTCCACGCTGGTGGCCGCGCTCGCGGCCGCCCCGTTCGCCCCTGAAGCATTCGCCCAGTCCGCCGACGCCGCGCTCACCCTGGGCAAGGTCGATGTGCACCAGCACAGCGAGGGGCAGCTGAGCGCGCATCAGGTGCTGACCTCGGTGGACGTGCTGGGCGCGGACCAGATCGAAAGCCGCAATGTGTCGCACAGCTGGGAACTGCTCGGGCAGATGCCCGGCATCCAGCTGACTGAGACCCGGCAGGGTGCCGAGTCGGGCAAGGTCAGCTTCCGCGCCTTCAACGGCGAGGGTTACCTCAATGCCATCAAGACCCTGATCGACGGCATCCCCAGCAACGTCAACAGTGGCAACCAGCGCTTCATCGACATGCTGTTTCCGCTGGAAATCAGCTACATCGAAGTGGTGCGCGGTACCAACGACCCGCGCTACGGCCTGCACAACATCGGCGGCAACGTGAACTTCGGCACGCGCCAGGGCGGCACCTACACCGACGCGCGACTGGCCTATGGCAGCTACAACACCCGCGATGCGCAACTGGCAGTGGGCCGCGAAGCCGACGGATTCGCGCAGAACTACTTCGTCGGTACCCAGGCCAGTGACGGCTACCGCGATCACGACAGCTCGAAGAAGTACTCGCTGGGAGGCAAGTGGTTCTTCGGTTCGCTGGAAGACGGGTTGCGCATCGGCCTGACCGCACGCGCCTATCACCACGAGGCCGACGAGCCGGGTTTCATGACGGCAGAAGAATTGCATGCGGGGCGCCGCCGTAGCGACCTGCGCAACGCCAATGATGGTGATGACCGCGACATGCGCCAGTTCGCCGCGCACCTGGACATGAAGCTCAGCGACGCGCTCACCTTCGGCACGCGGCTGTACTACAACCGCTACGAAGACGACCGCCGGGTGACCTTCAGTGATCTGCCCACCGGTAGTCTGCCGCGCCAGCGCCGCCTGTGGGACGAGCGCCAAACGGGCCTGCTCGGCACGCTCACCTGGAAGGCCAGCGCCACCCTCACCGTCGAAGGTGGTGTGAACTACGAACAGCAGGACAACGGCTACATCCGCGAGCGCTACGCCTACGCCGAACCCACCGATTTCAGCCGTCCTCCGGCACGCGTGCAGAACAACGATCGTCACAGCTTCGACAACTGGGGTACCTACGTGCAGGCCATCTACCAGCCGGCCGACGCCTGGAAGATCGTGCCGGCCTACCGCGTGGACCGTTTCAGCGGCCACACCCGGCTGATGAACGGCATCACCGGCCGCCTGCAGGATTACGGCAGCATCGGCCAGCCCAAGCTGAGCGTCATCCACAGCCTGGGTGAGCACACTCACGTCTATGCCAACTGGGGCCGCACCTTCCAGGTGCTGACCGGTTCCACCGCGCCGGCCTACCTCACCGCGGGGCAGGCGCCGATGCAGCCGTCCACCAACACCGGCATGGAGCTGGGCCTGAAGTTCCAGCCTTTTGCCGGCAGCCAGGCCCGCCTGGCGGTGTGGCAGCAGGATGCAGAAAACGAAGTGTCCAACATGCCAGCCACCGGCACGACCGTCACGCTGGGCAAGACCCGCCGCCGCGGTGTGGATATGCAGATCAGCGCGCAGTTGGGAGACGCGTGGACGCTGTGGGCGTCGCATGCCTACCAGGAGGCGAAGATCACCCGCGACGACCGCGCCCCCGGCGTGTCCCTGCAGGGGCGCGAAGTCGCGGCCACGCCGCGTCACATCAGCAACCTCGGTCTGGACTACCAGGCCAGCGATGCCCTGCAGCTGGGCCTGCAGGCGCGTGCGCAGGGCGACTACTACCTGGAAGAGCGCAACGTGGCCGGCAAGTTCGGCGGCTTCGCCGTGCTGGACCTGAGCGCGAAGTACCAGATCACCCCGGCGTGGAGCGTGGACCTGCAGCTGAAGAACGTCACCGGCCGCGAGTACGCCTACGCCTGGTACGACAGCTTCTTCTGGGACAGCGCCCGGCCGATGTTCTCGCCCGCCCCGGGCCGCAGCGTGTTCGTCGGCCTGAACATGAAGCTGTAACCCGCAACGCCGGTAGCGGTCGAGCTTGCTCGACCCGCGCGGACTCACGCCACCGCGTTGTACGGTTCGATGCGGGCCAGCACGTCGGCCAGTCTCTCCTTGGTCATCGCAGCATCGAAATCGGCCTGCAGGCCGATCCAGAACTTGTCGGACACACCGAAGTAGCGGGACAGGCGCAGCCCGGTATCCGCCGTCACGGCACGATGGCCAGTGACGATCTCGCCGATACGGCGCTGCGACACGCCGATCGCCTTGGCCAGGCGGTACTGGGTGATGCCCAGGGGCTCCAGGAATTCGTGCATCAGGATCTCGCCGGGAGCGGGGTAGGGGACGGTTCGCATGAGCGCGGCTCCTTCAGTGGTAATCGATAATTTCAACTTCGGCGGGCCCCTCTCTGGTCCACACAAAGCACATCCGGAACTGATCATTGATGCGGATGCTGTACTGGCCCTGCCGGTCCCCCAGCAGCGATTCCAGCCTGTTGGCCGGCGGTATCCGTAGATCTCGCAGATCGACCGCCACATTGAGCATGGCCAGCTTGCGCAGGGCGACGGCTTCAATGCGATGCCATCTCGCTACGCGCTGGCCCTCGAACAGCGCCTGCGTACGCCTGCAGGCAAAAGACTGGATCGGCATGATGGTAACGCGAGTCGATAGTATCGTATGTCGTTAGTATCTGGGGAGCAACCCCGTTGGTGAAGTCCCGGGCGCGACGGCTGGCGACGCATTCGCTGTGATCCGATGCCGGACCCAATTTTTGCACTACATTGGTGCAATGTCCGACCCCACGCCCCCGCCGTCCCTCGATGCCCTCGGCACGCCGCTGGCCTGGTCCGGGCCCGATGGCCGAATTGCCGGCTGCAACCCGGCCTTCGCGCGCTGGCTGGGCGTCAGCGGCCGGCGCCTGCTGGGCCAGCCGTTGGCCGCGTTGGAAGTGCAGGGTGAGGCGCTGGCCCATTTCCTGGCCCGCGACGAGCGCGACAGCCTGCGCCTGAACCGGCTGGCGTTGGCCTTGCCCGGCGAGGGGGCGCGCTTTGCCGAAGGCTGGATGAGCCGCCGCGACGATGGCGGCTGGCTGCTGGAGGCGCATCCGGTCGATGAGTTTCCCGGGCTTGACCCGACCCAGGCCCTGCCCAGCGCGCTCAGCGCGGCGCTGAAGGGCCTGGCGCATGAGCTGCGTAATCCGCTGGCCGGGTTGAAGGGCGCCGCACAGCTGCTGGCCCGCCGCGCCGCGCAGCGCGATGCCAGCGAACGTGAGCTGATCGATCTGATCGGCTCGGAGATCGAGCGGCTCAATGGCCTGCTGGAGCAGCTGCTGTCACCGGCACCGGCCGCACCGCATGCGGCGCTGAACATCCACGCCGCGTTGGAGCGTGTGCTGCGTCTGGCCGAGAACGAGGCCGGCTGGGCGGTGCGCCTGCAGCGCGATTACGACCCCAGCATCCCCGAATTCGACGGCGACGCCGACCGCCTTACCCAGGCGGTCTGGAACCTGGTGCGCAATGCCATCCAGGCCGGCGCCGGCAACATCACCCTGCGCACCCGCGTTGAACACGGCGTGCGCATCGCCGAACAGCTGCACACCCTGGCATTGCGCCTGGAAATCGCTGACGACGGCCGTGGCGTGCCCGAGGAACTGGCCGAACACCTGTTCCTGCCCTTGGTCAGTGGTCGCGCCGAAGGCACTGGCCTGGGCCTGGCGCTGGCCCAGCAGGTCACGCGCGAACATCGCGGCACGCTGACCTACCGGTCGCGCCCGGGGCATACCGTTTTCACCCTGCTGCTGCCGATCGGCAACGGCACCGCCACCGCCGAGGAGGCCCCGCGCGATGTCTGAGTCTTCCTCGTCCCCGCCGTGCATCTGGGTGGTCGACGATGACCGCGCCGTACGCTTCGTGCTGTGCACCGCGCTGCGCGAGGCCGGCTACCAGGTGGTCGACTTCGACAGCGCTGCTCCTGCATTGAAAGCGCTGGCCGAAAGCCCGCCACCTGCGCTGCTGTTCACCGACGTGCGCATGCCCGGCGACGATGGCCTGGTGCTGCTGGACAAGCTGAAGGCCGCGCTGCCGCAGTTGCCGGTGGTGGTGATGTCGGCGTACACCGATGTGGCCAGTACCGCCGGCGCGTTCCGTGGCGGCGCGCATGAGTTCCTGTCCAAGCCGTTCGACCTGGACGATGCGGTGGCGCTGGCCCAGCGCGTGCTGCCTGCGGTAGCGCCGGCCATGGCCGCGCCCACTCCGGCTGCAGACGCATCCAGCGACCAGCCGCCGCAACTGGTGGGCGACACGCCACCGATGCGCGCGCTGTTCCGCGCCATCGGCCGCCTCGCGCAGGCGCCGCTGGCGGTGCTGATCATCGGCGAGACCGGCACTGGCAAGGAGCTGGTGGCCAATGCGCTGCACCGCGAGTCGCCGCGTGCACAGCAACCGTTCGTCGCGCTGAACACCGCCGCGATCCCCGCCGAGCTGCTGGAAAGCGAGCTGTTCGGCCACGAGGCGGGTGCGTTCACCGGCGCGCAGCGGCGCCACATCGGTCGCTTCGAGCAGGCCAACGGCGGCACCCTGTTCCTCGATGAAATCGGCGACATGCCGCTGCCGCTGCAGACGCGCCTGCTGCGCGTGCTCGCGCAGGGCGAATTCTTCCGTGTGGGTGGACGCGAACTGATCCGCGTCGATGTGCGCGTGGTCGCCGCCACCCACCAGGATCTGGAAGGCCTGGTCGCGCAGGGAAAATTCCGTGCCGACCTGCTGCACCGCCTGGACGTGGTGCGCCTGCAGCTGCCGCCGCTGCGTGAGCGCCGCGAGGACATCGCGCAGCTGGCCACCACCTTCCTGGCCGCTGCCGCACGCAAGCTCGATACGCCGCCCAAGCGCTTGACCGCGGCTGCATTGCAGGCGCTGCGCGAGCATGACTGGCCAGGCAACGTACGCGAGCTGGAAAACGTGTGCTGGCGCATGGCTGCACTGGCTGCCGCAGACACGATTGGCGTGGCCGATGTCGATACCGCGCTCAACCGCACCCGCAGCCGGCGCAGCAGCACGGCCGCCGGCGATCCGGGCCAATGGGAAGCGCTGCTGTCCGAATGGGCACGCCGGCAGCTGGCCGAAGGCACTGAAGGCCTGCATGCGCAGGTACGCGAACGGGTCGACCACGCCCTGCTGGAGGCCGCGCTGCAGATCACCCATGGTCGTCGCGCCGAAGCCGCCGCGCGGCTGGGCCTCGGCCGCAATACGCTTACCCGCAAGCTGGGCGCCGGGCGCCGTCGCGGCGGCCATTGAACGATGCCTGCACGCGATCCTCGCACCCACTTGCCGAACTGTTGATCCTCCATGGACGATGCCGTCCGTAGTGTTACCTGCAAGGAGTCCTCGATGCGCTTGTCCTTCGCCCTTCTGCCGCTGTCCGCCGCCGTGCTCCTGTCTGCCTGTGGCAGCGCGCCGAAGAAGCCGCAGCCCACACCGCCTCCGGCAACGGTGGTCAGCACCGCCAAGCAGGCCGAAGCCAATCTGGCGCCTGCCTCGGCCAGCATCGTCAGTGGCCGCCTGGCGTTGATGGTGGAACCTGGCGGCGTGCACCTCACCGGTCTGGTGGGCGGCCTGCAGCCGATGCAGCAGGCCGGTTTCCACATCCATGAGCGCGGCGACTGCAGCGCGGTGGACGCCAGCAGCGCCGGCAACCACTTCAATCCCGCCGGTGTCGCGCACGGTCGTGCCGGCAGCGGCAAGCACCACCTGGGCGACATCGACAACCTGCAGGCCGATGCGCAGGGCCGTGCCAACGTCGATGTGCATCTGAAGGGCGTTACTCTGGGCGGAGGCGCCGCCACGGATATCGCCGGACGTGCACTGGTGGTGCATGCCAAGGCCGACGACTATCGCAGCCAGCCCGCCGGCAATGCCGGCGTCCGCATCGCCTGCGGTGTGATCCGGGTAATCCGCTGATCACGCCACCGGCATTTTCCAAGGAGCGTTTCCATGCGTCTGATCCACACTTCGCTGTTCGCCGCCATCGCCGCACTGGGCCTGGCCGCCTGCAACCAGCAGTCGGCAGCACCGGCCACCGAAACTCCGGCGGCCACCCCGGCCGAAGGCACGGCCGCCCCGGCTGAGCCGGCTGCCGCCCCGACAGCTGCCACCGAAACCTCGGCCACTGCCGAACTGGCACCGACCCAGGGCAATGAAACCAAGGGTTCGATCACCTTCAAGCTGGTCGACGGCAAGGTCCACGCATCCGGCCAGATCACCGGCCTGAAGCCGGGCAGCGAGCACGGCTTCCACATCCACGAGAAGGGTGATTGCAGCGCACCGGACGGCATGAGCGCCGGCGGCCACTTCAACCCGGGCAAGCAGGACCACGGCAACGTGGCCACCGATCCGCACCACGGCGGCGACATGCCCAACATCAAGGCCGATGACAAGGGCGTAGCCACCATCGATGGCCCGGTGTCGAGCAACGTCAACATCGGCAAGGGTGACGATTTCGACATCATCGGCCGCGGCCTGATCGTCCACGCCGACGCGGACGACTACAAGACCCAGCCGACCGGCAACGCCGGTGCACGCCTGGCTTGTGCAGTGATCAACAAGGCCCCGTAAGAAACAGAAAACGCCGGCGCAAGCCGGCGTTTTTCTTTGCATCGCTTCCTGTAGAGCCGAGCCCACGCTCGGCTGCTCTTCCGGGGCCCTGAGCCGAGCATGGACGCGGCTCTACAACACGCCGCGGCCATCCTTCCCGTCAGCGCGCCAGCAGCTCGCGCGCGTCCTGCCCAGCCTCGCAATGCACGAACAGCACCGGCACGCCGTGTGCTTCCAGCACCGCAGCCATCTGCCGCTGGCGCATCAGGAACTGCTCGTAGATGCCTTGCAGTCGCTCGCAGTCGCCCTTGCCGTGGTTGTAATGCGCGCACCAGCCGGCCGGATCGAACAGCGCCATGCGCGCTTCGCCCTGCGTATAGCGCAGCAACGGCTCGGGCGCGTCAGTCAGCCACTCGTCCTGGCCCGGGGCCATGATCGCGGTTTCAATCAACGGCCACAGCGCGGCCAGGCCCTGGTTGTCGTACTGCATCGACATCATCGCGGCCAGATCGTTCACGGTGAAATAGCGCGCATGCTCGACGCGCGCACCGAACGTGTTCTGCGCCATCAGCGCGGTATCGGCGTGGGCCATGCCATTGGCCAGCAACACCTCTTCCAGTGCATTGGCCACGGCCGCCGTGGTTGCCACCTCGCTGCCGGTCAGCAGGAACGGCACCACCCGCAGGCCACCGCCAACCAGGGTGGCGTCGGCCTGGAACGGCAGCGGCACATCACCGCTGGCATCGGCGCCGAAGGCCAGCACGCGCGGGCCCTGGTTGCGGCCGGGCGCGCGCATCTGCAGTTCTTCCAGGCGGCGATGGATCGGCCAGCCCGGGCGCAGCACTTCGGCCGGATCGAAATGGGCGGCGGCGAACACCAGGTCCAGCTCGGCCACCTGTGGCACCAGCTTGGACAGGTCGCGGCCGACGCGTTCGGCCAGTTCACCGGCCTGTTCAGCGCTGAGCACGGCCTGGCGGGGGATTTCGCCGCCGGCCAGTTCCAGGGCCAGCACGCCAAGGGCATTCATCGCAGGGTCGGGTTTGCTCATGGTTCCACGGTTGGCCCATCACAGGGCGGCAGCTACACTTGGCCCCATTATGCCTGCTCTGTCGTGCAGGCCATGTTGCAGACACCCTCATCCATGCCAGGTATCTCCATGCCCAACGCTCGTCCCGTCGCCATCCTCGGTGGCGTCCGCATTCCGTTCTGCCGCCAGAACACCGCGTATTCGGATGTCGGCAACCTCGGCATGTCGGTGCGCACGCTGGGAGCGCTGGTCGAGCGCTTCGGCCTGCACGGCCAGCAGCTGGGCGAAGTGGCGATGGGTGCGGTCATCAAGCACTCCAGCGACTGGAACCTGGGCCGCGAAGCCACGCTGTCCTCGGGGCTGTCGCCGTTGACCCCCGGCATCACCCTGCAGCGCGCCTGCGGCACCTCGCTGGACAGCATCATCACCGTCGCCAACAAGATTGCCCTCGGCCAGATCGAGTCCGGCATCGGCGGCGGTTCGGATACCACCTCCGACGTGCCGATCGTGTACGGCAAGAAGCTGCGTGCGCGCCTGCTGGCCGCCAACCGCGCCAAGACCACCGGCGACAAGATCCGCGCGCTGACCTCCGGTTTCAAGTTCGCCGAGCTCAAGCCGGAGTTCCCCGGCGTGGCCGAGCCGCGTACCGGCAAGAGCATGGGCGACCACTGCGAGGACATGGCCAAGGAGTGGAACATCTCGCGTGACTCGCAGGACGAGTGGGCGGTGTCGTCGCACAAGAAGCTGGCCGCCGCCTATGAGCGCGGTTTCTTCAACGACCTGATCGCACCGTTCCGCGGCGTCGAGCGCGACAACATCCTGCGTGCCGACACCTCGCTGGAAAAGCTGGCGACGCTGAAGCCGGCGTTCGACAAGGTGTCCGGCCGCGGCACCCTGACCGCCGCCAATTCCACCCCGCTCACCGACGGCGCCGCCGCCGTGCTGCTGGCCAGCGAAGAGTGGGCTCGGGCGCATGGCCACGAGCCGCAGGCGTACCTGCGCGACGCACACGTGTCGGCCGTCGATTTCGTGCACGGCGAAGGCCTGTTGATGGCCCCGACCGTGGCGGTGCCGGAAATGCTCAAGCGCAACGGCCTGACCCTGCAGGACTTCGACATCTACGAGATCCACGAAGCCTTTGCCGCCCAGGTGCTGTGCACCCTGCGTGCGTGGGAGAGCGAGGATTACTGCCGCAACCGCCTGGGCCTGGATGCGCCGATGGGCCGCATCGACCCGGACAAGATCAACCTGCTGGGTTCGTCGCTGGCCACCGGTCACCCGTTCGCCGCCACCGGTGCGCGCGTGATTGCCACGGCCGCCAAGCAGCTGGCCGAGCGTGGCGGTGGCCGTGCGCTGGTGTCGATCTGCACCGCCGGCGGCATGGGCGTAGTGGCGATCGTCGAACGTTGAACACCACGGTAGTGCCGGCCGCTGGCCGGCAACGTTGGAATTGAAAACGCCGCCCGATGGGCGGCGTTTTCGTTGTTGCCTCGGTGGTTGCCGACCGTTGGTCGGCACGCCTCAACCGCAATCACGGCAACCGCGGGTTGCCGAATTCATCGCGCTCTTCGTTGGCGTCATACACCGGCGGCAGCGGTGCAATCGACTGCTCCTCGACGGTCGCATGCAGCGGCGCGTCGACCACCGCTGTCGGTGTGCGCACCAGTGCCACGCTGTCTTCGCCACGCTGCAGCCGCAGTGCGTTGGTCAGGCACTGCGCAGCCAGCACGTGCTCGCCCCGTTGTGCGAAGGCTTCGCCCAGCGCTTCCCACGCAGGGGCACCGGCGCCCGCGGCGATGGCTTCATGCAGGAATGCATCGGCGGCATCCCACTGCTGCTGCGCCAGCGCGATGCGGCCCTGGGCCAGGCGCAGGGCCGCCGAGTCATCGTGCACGTTGCGCCAGCGCTGCAGGTTGGCCTGGCGCGTAGCCAGACGTTCGGCCGGCAGACGGCCATACAGCGCCCCCAGTTCGTCATCCCAGCGGTGGTCCAGGGCCTGCTCAAGCGCCAGCAGTGCCGGTTCGTCCCAGTCCAGTGCAACCGCACGGGTGGCGTAGGCGGCAACCACGTCCGGGGTCGGTCGCAGCGCCTTCGGCGTGGCTTCCCATTGCGCAGCCAGGGCATTGACGTCGCCCGCCTCCAGCAGTGCCTGTGCGGCCAGGCGTGCTTCCAGTTCGCTGCTGGCCTCGGCCGGCAGCACCTTGGTCTGGCGCAGTGCGCCCAGCTGGCCGTACGCCTCGTGCGCGCGGCCAGCACGTGCCAGCGCTTCGGTGCGCAGCCACAGACCGCGCGGGGGCAGCGGCTGGATTGCCGCCACGTCCAGTACATTGATCGCATCCACCGGCAGATCGCTGGCGAGCAGCTGTTCGGCACGCAGCAGCGCCTGCAACGTCGCATCGCTTTCGCCCAAGCGCTGCAGCAGCGCCTCGGCAGCGGGTGCATCGGCGCGCACCTGTGCGCTGCGCACAGCATTGGCCAGTGCAACCCCGCTGACTTCCGGATCCTTGGCGGCACCGTCCAGCAGCTTCTCAGCGCGCTGCCACTGGCCATGCTCGTACGCCAGCAGGCCATCGATCAGGCGCACCCGGCCCTGCTTGCGGCGGTAGCGGCCCCAGGCACGGAACGGTGCGGCGATCAGGCTCCACAGCAGCCACAGCACCAGCACGCCGATCACCGACAGCAGCGCCACCTTCGGCAGGTTGCTGTGGTAGTCGTAGCCGGCGTAGCGCAGGGTCACTTCGCCGTAGCGGTTCAGGTCATCGGTGCCGAGCCATTGCGCGGCAACCACGCCAATGGCTACGGCCAGCAACAGCACGACCAGTGATTGCAGGGGTTTCATACGGGCTTACCTCCGGTCGGTCTGGGTACGCAGTTGTTGCAGGGTGCTGCCAAGCACGGTGTCATCGGCCTGCAGAGGCAGCGTGCGCAGGGCATGGAGTTCAGCACGTTGCGCGCGCAGGTCCGGTGAATCCGGCCAGCGCCGTTGTGCCCACAGATCGATTCTGTTCAGCGCGGCATCGCGGCCGCTGCCGTCGCCGCGTTCGATCGCTGCACGCGCCAGGGTCAGTTCCAGCTGCAGCGCCGTGTCGATGGTGGTGCGCTCGGCCGAGGTCAGCGGGCCGTTCAGACGACTCGGGGTGATGTCCACGAACGGTGCCAGAGCGGCCTGCCACCACGGTTTTGCGGTGGTGTCGGCCGGCGTCGGCGCGATCTGCGAAGGCAGGCCCTGCAGGGCCTTGCCCAGCGCGTCCAGGCGCTGCAGTGACTGCACGCGAGGGCCAGCGCCCAACGCATCCAGCGCGTTGCGTTCCTGCACCAGTGCCTGGCGCAGGTTGAGGCCGTCGCTGTCGGGAAGATCGGCCAATGCGGTGGCGGCAAGCGCATACAGTCGGCGCGATCCGTCAACGTCATCAGCGAAGGCCAGCCGCTGTGCGGCCTGGGTCAGCAGCAGTTCTGCCTCATCGCGCTGCACGGCTTGGCGCCCCTGGTTGGCGCTGTCGGCCAGCTTGGCCAGGTTCTCTTCAAGCAGGGCACTGCGCTGCGACAGGCCCAGCATTTCATCGCGCAGCACCCGATTGGTGGTGGCCGCATCCTGCAGGCGCTGGCTGGCGGCACGCTGGTCGCGGCGCAAGGCCTCCACCGTGTCCTCCAGCCCCTTCAGCTGCACGGCCGTGGTCTGCGCCTGCGCCAGCTGGTCGCTCTGCTGCTTCTGCCAATAGTGGTAACCGGCATAGCCGCCTGCGCCCAGCACCGCCAGCACGGCAAGCGGCAACAGCCAGCGCATGGGGCGATGGGGCGATGGAGCGGGCGGCAGAGTGTCGTTCATCGGGCTTCCTTGTCGGCGGCAACACCGGAACCGATCCGGCAGGCAGCGTTGTGCACAGCATCACTGTTGCCGACGACACCGGCAAGCCGCCGCCGGGTGCCTGTTCAGGTCGCTGCCGGCCCGGTGAGCGCAGCGTGTGCAGCGGCGATCAACTGAAGGTGCGTGGGACCTTCGCTGCGCACCACCCGCGTCAGCCCCAGCGCCAGCGCCTGCGCGCCCAGCCGGTCGCTGGCCACCAGACCGATGGCGTTCGCCTGCAGCCGATGCTGCCAGGGCGCAGGCAGCTGCTGCCAGACACGCTGCAATGCCTCGCCACTGCTGATCGCCAGCAGCCAGGGCGTCGGAGAACGGGCCAAACGCGCCAACATGCGTCGCGACAAGCGCAGTGGCAGCCGTCGATAGACATCGGCGCGGATGATGTGCGCGCCGGCGGCCTGCAGTTCGGCGGCAATCAGGCCGCGGCCTCCCGGTGCGGTCACCAGCCCGATCTGCATGCCGCGCACATCGCCCAGCACCGGCATCGCCAGCAGCCCCTCGCTGTCCATCCGCTGGGGCGCATGGACGTCGGTGACACCCTGTGCCAGCAGGGCACGCGCGGTGCCTTCGCCCACGGTCAGCCACGGGCTGCGTTGCGCCGTCGCCAGCGGCAGCAGGCTGGCCGCCGCCGCAACGGCCGCCGGGCTGGTGAACACCACCCGATCGCTGGTCAGCGCCCGTTTCAATTGCTGCAAAGCGGCAATGCCCTGCATACGTTGCAGCCGCCAGGGCGAAAGCGCGACAGTGCGGCCTCCCAGCGCAGCTGCGGCGTGGCGCAGCGTCGACTGTTGGCCCTGCGGGCGCAGCGAGATCAGGGTCCAGCCAGTGGGTATCGTATGGTTGGCCATTCCCGTCATTATGCGGGCCCTTTGTTGTCGTGGTCTCTGCTCCGATGTCCGTTGATGCTCTGACTTCCTCGCTGGCCGCCCTGCAGGACGTGCTGGACTGCATGCCGGCGGTCCGCGCCATGCAGATCCAACTCGATGGCTATGCCGACGGCGTGCTGCGCATCACCGCGCCGCTGGCCGCCAACGTCAACGACAAGGGCAACGCCTTCGGTGGCAGCCTGGCCTCGGTGCTGACCCTGTCCGGCTGGGCGCTGGTCAGCCTGCGCCTGCGCCTGGCCGGCCATGACGCCGAGGTCTACGTGGCCGACAGCAACCTGCGCTACCTGGCGCCGGTCTATGAAGACCTGCATGCCCATGCAGAAGCGGCCGAAGCAACCGGCTGGGATGCCTTCCTGAACACCTTCCGCCAGCGCCGCAAGGCCCGCATCAGCATCGTCGCGACCCAGCCCGGCGCCGATGGCAAGGCCGCGGCCGAATTCAGTGGTCGTTTCGTTGCCTTCGCCAAAGGGTAGGATGGCAGGCTGACGCCCTGCGGAATCCACCGATGCGCCGCCTCATCCAGATCCTCCTGTGTTCCCTGCTGCTGCTCAGCGCCGCCGCCGGTGCTGCCGCCGACGACCTCAGCCGCAAGCAGCGCAAGCTGCTGGAAGAGACCCAGATCGCCTACGGCGCCACCATCCGCTGGGGCAGCATGGACGACGCCATCAGCTACCTGGACCCGCAGCTGCGCAAGTCCAAGCCGCCCACTGAATTCGAACTCAACCGCTATGCCCAACTGCGCGTGTCGTCCTACCGCGAGCGCAGCACGGCAGCGCTGGACGGCGGTCTGGTCGAGCGCCGGGTCGAAATCGGGGTGATCAACCAGAACACCCAGGCCGAGCGCACCGTGGTGGTGACCGAGCGCTGGCGCTGGGATCCGGAAGCCAAGCGCTGGTGGCAAAGCGCGGGCCTGCCGGACCTCTGGCAGGGGCAGTGACGGGTCGCGTCCGGCTTGTGCGACAATCGGCGCCCGCTTAATCGACCCGTGACCTGAGTGAATTACGAAGAGTTGCTGGCCTTCGCAGGCCGAAACCCGATGCTGTCCGCGGCCCTGGTCGGCCTGACCGTGGCCCTCATCGTCACCGAAATCCGCCGCCTGTTCCGGGGCTTCAAGGGCATCAAGCCCGCCGAACTGACCCAGCTGATCAACGCGGGCGGCACGGTGGTAGTTGATCTGTCGCCCAGCGCTGATTTCGAAAAAGGCCACATCGCCGGCAGCCGCAGCGCCCAGGCCAGCGCGTTCGGCCCCGAACACAAGCTGGTGGCCAATGCCAAGCAGGCCCCGGTGGTTCTGGTGTGCCGCAGCGGCAACGCGTCCGAGACCGCTGCCAAGGCGCTGAAGAAGGCCGGCTTCGAGAAGGTCTTCGTGCTCGACGGCGGCATCCCCGCGTGGCAGCAGGCAGAACTGCCGCTGGTCAAGGGCCGCAACTGATCGCAGGCGGTGGCGGATGTGGCCTTGTTTGCGCCCTCCGCCGCCCCCATCGCAGTAATTCGACCATCGTTTTCATTGCATTCACTGGAGTTACTGGAAATGTCCGAAGAGACCACCAACGGCGCTGTCGCGCCGGTCGATGCCGCCACCGGCCCCGCGTTCACCGTCGAGAAGATCTACGTCAAGGACGTTTCCTTCGAGTCGCCGAATGCTCCGTCGATCTTCAACGACCAGGTGCAGCCGGAACTGCAGCTCAACCTGAACCAGCAGGTCCAGCGTCTGGGCGAGAATGCCTTTGAAGTCGTGCTGGCCGTGACCCTGTCCTGCAAGGCCGGCGAGCGCACCGCGTACGTGGCCGAAGTGAAGCAGGCCGGCGTGTTCGGCCTGGTCGGCCTGGACCCGCAGTCGATCGACGTGCTGCTCGGCACCCAGTGCCCGAACATCCTGTTCCCGTACGTGCGCCAGCTGGTCAGCGACCTGATCCAGGCCGGCGGGTTCCCGCCGTTCTTCCTGCAGCCGATCAACTTCGAAGGCCTGTACGCAGAAACCCTGCGCCAGCGCCAGGAGCAGGGCGACGCACCGTCGCTGGCTGACTCCGAGCCGGTCGGCAACGCCTGATCCCGGCCGCGACGTCACGGATGAGCACTACCGCTGACAAGATTGCCGTACTCGGCGCCGGTTCCTGGGGAACCGCGCTGGCTACGCTGCTCGCCCGGCACGGTCGCCAGACCGTGCTGTGGGGGCGCGATGCCGCCGTGGTTGAAGCCATCGACCAGCGCCACGAGAATCCGCGTTACCTGCCGGGCATTCCGTTGCCGGAATCGCTGCGCGCCACCACCGACCTGGCGTCGGCGGTGGAAGGTGCCGCGTGGATCCTGGTGGTGACCCCGTCGCATGCGTTCGGTGAAACCGTGCGTGCGCTGGCGCCGCTGCGTCCGGCCGGTGCCGGCGTGGCCTGGGCCACCAAGGGCTTCGAGCCCGGCTCCGGCCGCTTCCTGCATGAAGTGGCGCGCGACGTGCTGGGTGAGGACGTGCCGCTGGCCGTTGTCACCGGGCCGTCGTTCGCCAAGGAAGTGACCCTGGGCCTGCCGACCGCGATCACCGTGCACGGCGACGTGCCCGAGTTCGCGCAGACGGTGGCCGAGGCCATGCACGGCCCGGCGTTCCGCGCCTACACCGGCGACGACATGGTCGGTGCCGAACTGGGCGGTGCGATGAAGAACGTGCTGGCCGTGGCCACAGGTGTGGCCGATGGCATGCAGTTGGGCCTGAACGCCCGTGCCGGCCTGATCACCCGTGGCCTCAACGAGATGCTGCGCCTGGCCGCAGCAATCGGCGCCAAGCCGGAAACGCTGATGGGCCTGGCGGGTCTGGGCGATCTGGTGCTGACCTGCACCGGCGACCTGTCGCGCAACCGCCGCCTGGGCCTGGCCCTGGGCCGTGGGCAGACGCTGCAGGACGCCATCCGCGAGATCGGTCAGGTGGTCGAGTCGGTGCAGACCGCCGACGAAGTGATGCGACAGGCGCGCCGTCATGGCATCGACCTGCCCATCTCCGACCGTGTGCGCGCCGTGCTGCATGGCGAACAGACGCCGGAAGAAGGATTGCGTGCGTTGTTGGCACGCGAACAGAAACCGGAATATCCGGACACGCTGTTCAAGTGAATCGAAAACCCCGGCCCAGCGCCGGGGTTTTTTTGTGCGTGCGCGAAACCCATCCACGCATGGCGTGGATCTACTGTGGAACCCGTAACGCCCATCACCGCGACCGCGGCGGCGCGTTGGTGTTGTCCATGTCCGAAAAGATCATCCACGGCCCACCCGCCACCCGCTTCAACGTCAGCGTGAACTTCCCGGTATCGCCTACGTTGTTGCCGTAGGTGTAGGCACCGATGATGTAACCGGTGGTTTCCTCGGCGGCATAGGCCAGCGCGCGCAGCCGCAACGGGCTGCTTCCCTGGCCGGCATACGCTGCCTCGATTGCTGCGCGCCCGCGCACAGGCGGCTGGTTGCTCTGCAGGATGAAACCGTCCTCGGCGAACAACCTGGCCAATGCCTTCGCATCACCCGTGCGCCACGCCTGTTCGTAATCGCGCAGCACGCGATCCAGCGCGTCAGGCAGAGTGACATCGGCAGGGCGTGCGGCGGGCGAGTGTGCGGCCGATTGCTGCGCAATGACGGGCCCGGTCATCAGCAGGCCAGCAAGAAGAATCACGGCACATCTTGAGTGGCGCATGTGTTTGCATCCTCACGGTGATGGATGGCGTGACCGCCAGAGTATCAACCTGGCTGGCGGGTAGAATCACACGGTCGCCGGCTTGGCGAACGCGTCGCACATCACCTACGGAAACAGGACAGGGAATGAAGTCTCGAATGATTGGAATGGCAGGGATGCTCGCGTTGCTTGCCGCCTGCACGCAGGCACCGGCACCGGACGCAGGCACCACTGCCGCGCCTGCCGCTACCGCCACGCCGGCGACGGAAGCCCCGGCCGCCACCGCCACGGTGGTCGAGAACGCGCCGTCCATCGAAGACGGCGTGGACCCCTCGGTGTGGGACAACGAAGGCGAGCCGGAAGGTGAAACCCCCGGTGCGGAGCTCACCTGCAAGGACAATCCGCTGGCCACCCATTTCTTCACCCTGGTCGGCGGCAACAGCGTGGACGACTGCGGCCGCAAGGACCCGAAGGTGCTGGCCGCGTTCAATGCCGTGATGAAGAACACTGCGGCGGCCGAATCGCCCGATAAGGACATCCCCTCCCTGCGCGAACGCCTGTTGAGCGGTCCCAGCGGGCCTGGCGAACTGATGGTGCTGCAGGGCGAGCCGTGGTGGTTCTACACCGCCTGCCAGGCACACCAGTGCCCGACCACCGCGCTGGCGATGCTGTACTCGCCGACGCAATCGAAGATGGTCGGTCGCCTTACCGCGCGCTGCAAAGTGTGGTGGCTGGGCGAGCCGACCGCGGAGCAGCGCGCCCTGATCGAGCACGAGCGGCCGGTGGACGAGGCGATGCTGAAGGACGACGGCGATTCCTGCGGGTGACAGGCGGTAGCGCCGGAAGATTCTCCGGCGCTATTCCTCCGGTCGCATCCGCGCGCTGACCTGCGCGCTCAGCGCCAGGCACGCCATCATCAAACCCTCCATCACCCGATCGCCCACATACTCGTCGTGCGGGCCGCTCTGGCGGACGCGCTCGGCCGCCAACAGCATTTCCAGCGCTACGCGCAGGCCTGCCAGTGCGCAGTCCGCATCAGCCAGCGCCACGCGGCGGCCAGGCATCGGGTGAAGCTCAGGCCAGGGCTGGCCATCGGCGGCGGCGCCTTTTCCAATCCGCGTCAGGGTGGCGATGAAGGCTGTGGGATCGAGCGCAGGCGTTTGCTCTGGTACCTCATCGTCTGCAGCGCGATAGGGTTGGGGACGGGGGAATTCCGGTGTGGTCATGGCTGGGGCTCCGTGCAGGACAGACGGTAGCCGCCACACAAAGGTGGCGGGCGGAGACGTGGCTCGAAAACCGGGACAGTGCGTACAAGGCCGGCAGGCACAAGGCCTCCACGCTCCGCCCGCCATAGCCGGCAGACGGATTGCCGACCGGCGCCACGCGAGGTGACGCCGGCCAGCAAGCGTAAACAACGTACGCAGTGCCACGGGTTTTCGATGCCCGGCCATCCTTTTTCGATGGCCCGTCATCTGTACCGCTGTGGCTGCACAACGCCAATCAGACAAGTTGCATTCAACGCTTGGTGCAAGACGCTTTCAGCATTTTTGCACGCTGTTAAGCCGCCCCAGACACCGATGGCGCAAGGGCCCTAAGTGATTGAGGAATGTGCGACATGCGTCGTGGTTGCCAGCGTAGTGTGCTGTCACCTCAGCGAGGCAATGACGACAAAGCCGCCAAAAGGCGGGCGCAACTGGACTAAGCTCCTGTCGTGCTGCAGGAGCTCATTTTGGAAAAGCCCTTGATCGTCACCCTGGAAGCGGCCTTCGCAGGATTCACCTTCCTTCCCTGGTTCGCGTGGGCGAGCAACAGCCTCAACCCGAAGCTGATTCTCCATGCAGATCATGTGGAGTATCGCGTTCTGCGGACGCGCACCCGGCCCTACGGCGAGATCGCCAGGGTGGACTATCGGAAGGCCCCTGGAACCGAGAACGTGGTGCTGGAGTTCCACGGAGCGAAGACGACTTTCATCGCCAATACCGGCTTGGTTCGACGTGCCAGGGAAGCCATCACGCTGCTGCACCAGCAGGGCTGCCCGCTTTCAGAACGAGCGCAGGCATTGCTGTTGCCTTCTGGCCCGTAGGTTCGGCGCCGACCCCGATGGCCTCCACATGGCGCTGATGGGCGTCGGCTATTCTCGTGGCGTTAGCCCGAACATGGAATCAACCGCATGCCTCCCTCCGATATGCGCGCCGGATGTGCACAGTGCCGCGATGCGGATCCGCTGCAGTTCGAATTCAGTTACGCATTCCAGCCGATCGTCGATGTGCATGCACGCAAGGTGTTCGCGCATGAAGCGCTGGTCCGCGGTCCGGCCGGAGAGCCCGCAGGTTCGGTGCTGTCACGTATCACCGCGGAGAACCGTTATTCGTTCGACCAAGCCTGCCGTGAGAAGGCGATCCGGATCGCGGCGTCGTTGAATCTGCGCTCTCATCTTTCAATCAATTTTCTGCCCAATGCCATCTATCGGCCCGAGGTGTGCATCCGTTCCACGCTGCAAGCTGCGGATCGGCATGGTTTTCCTGTTGAGCGAATCATCTTTGAAACTGTGGAGGGAGAGCAGATCAGCGATGGAAAATGGTTGGCCGAGATCCTGAGCGAGTACAAACGTATCGGCTTCAAGACGGCCATTGATGATTTCGGTGCCGGTTTTGCCGGCCTGAATCTGCTGGCCGACTTCCAGCCGGACATGGTCAAGCTGGATATGGCGCTGATCCGGGGAATCGACCATAGCCCCTCGCGTCGCGCGATCGTAGCGGGCGTGGTGTCCATGTGCGAGCAACTGGCCATCAATGTCATTGCCGAGGGCATAGAAACCCGCGATGAGGCGCACTGCCTGTCTGATCTCGGCATCAGCCTGATGCAAGGCTACTGGTTCGGTCGGCCGCAGTTCGAGTCTGCTGCCCGCGAGGCTGATATCACCTGGGCAATGTGATCGGCACACGGCGCGTCCGATCCCGGTCAGGTGTGGCCGCCTGAGGCACGCCTGCCTTCCCCATGCCCGTGCCGACTCATGGGTTGGCCTGGCAGATCCGGGTATTCGACCCCGGGCCCGTCGCGGCTTGGCCTGAAAAGGCGGCAATCGCCCTCGCATCAACCTTCGCCCGGGTTCCATGGGATGATGCGCTGCCCACCGGACGACCGACCATGCAGAAGCTGACGGACCCCCATCTGCTGGACGACATCGCCGAGATTGGTCGCATCCAGGCCGTGCCGCGAATCCTGGAGACCGTAGCCCACATCACGGGCTCACGATTCACCGCCATTGCCCGCGTGACCCAGACCACCTGGACCGCGTGCGCCACGTTCGACACCCTGGGGTTTGGGCTTGTTCCGGGTGGCCAACTGGTGCTCGAGACGACCATCTGCGATGAGATCAGGCAGTCGGCGACGTCGGTGGTATTTGCGCATGCGAGCAAGCACCCGGTTTACGCCACGCATCACACGCCGCGGATCTACGGGCTTGAGAGCTATGCGTCCGTTCCCATCCATCGGCCGGACGGCAGCTTCTTCGGCACCCTCTGCGCAATTGATTCAGCACCGGCCAACTTCGACGTAGCCCATGTCCAACGATCCATGGAGCTGCTGGCCGACCTGGTAGGAAGTTACCTCGACAAGGAAGATCGCCTTGAGCGAGCGGAAACCGCGCTCTCCGACGCGCACCGCGTCGCCGACCTGCGCGACCAGTTCATTGCAGTGCTGGGTCATGACCTGCGCAGTCCTCTGCAGGCAATCAGCATGGCTGCGGATTCGCTGGCATGTGAGGCAGGTACTGAGCGTCAGCAGCGGATGCTCGCGCACATCGCCTCAGGCGTTGCCAGAATGGATGGACTGATCAACGACGTGCTTGATTTCGCCAGGGGGCGTCTGGGCGGCGGTATTCCCATCGCGCTGCAGCTGATCAGTACGCTGGAAGAAGATCTGAAAAGGGTCGCAGAAGAGGTGGCAATCGCCACCGGTCGCCAGGACATCAAGGTCTGCATGCAGATGGACGGCGGCGTGGTCTGTGATCCAAGCAGATTGGCGCAGCTCCTGGCCAACCTGCTCACCAATGCAGCCGAACACGGAGCGCGCTCGTCGCCAATTGCGCTGACCGTCAACGCCACGTCCGAAATGCTTACGCTCGACGTACACAACGACGGACACATTCCATCAGAGAGGATGGACGCCATATTCAGTCCGTTCTCTCGCGAGAAGAGTGAGCAGCCACGGCCCGGCCTCGGCCTCGGCATCTACATTGCGTCGGAGATTGCGCGCGCTCATGGCGGCACGCTGGAGGTGCAGTCCAGCGCGGCCACCGGCACCTTGTTCACGTTCAAGATGCCCAGGCTGGAGCTTCCGTAAAGAAGCACTCCTCGCTGCGGTCTGACGCGACTGCTTCCTCAGCCTTCACAGCCGCGCTTCATTTGCGGGCGTGGCGTGCGTCCTTCTCATCGTCGCCCTTCGCAGCCGCGCGACTCTGCGCGAACTCTGGGAACGTTTCCTCGATCGAGTCCTTGTCCGGCAGCACGTAGAACACGCCACCCTTCTCGAACGTGGACTGCACGATCTGCTCATAGAACGCGGGCGAGACGTTGATGCAGCCGTGGGTGACACGGTTGTCGTCCGGCGTGGCGGAGGCCAGTCGTTCGCTGCGCTTCTCTTTCGGGGTGCCCGGGGGGAGCGGGTGCATGGACACGGCGGAATCGTAATCCACCCACAGCACGCGTCCAGCGTCCTCGGACGGGCCATAGCCGCCAATGAAACGGCCGGCCGGGGTGGTGCGGTCGTGGCCTGGAATCGCGCTCAATGCGAGCTTGGCGACACCGGGGGCCGAGTGATCGCCGATGGCCGAACCAAACAGCGCAGGTGCCGCGCCGCGCAGCTTGCCGTCACCGCCGAAGACCAGGACCTGTGCTGCCGCCTTGTCCATGATCGCGAACGGATAGCCCTGGTTGTCTTTGCTGGCGACTACCCAGCCGGCCAGTGCAATCACGGTTTCGGATACTTCCTGGCCCTGCGGAAGTTCATCGGCGGCGTTCGCCGTTTCTGCGGCAGGTGCTTCTTTTGCTTCCTTGCCATTCTTGGCACTGGCCACGTTGGTACCTGCCAACGCCAGCGCGATGGTCAGCGCGGCCGACACGGCCCGGCGTGCAGGGAGTGAGTACGTACGAATGGGACGGCTCCTTCGGATGAAAACCGAGAGGCTGAAAGACACCAGTAGCCGGCGAAGGCCACTGGTGTCTGGTTCAAGCGTTCATCAATGTGGGTGGGAGAGCGGTTAACCGCGCGGCTTGCGGCCGGCGGGCGCCCTTTCGAGCTGCTGGACGCGGCCTTCAATCTGATCCAGACGCTGGTTGGCCTGCTGTGCGGACTGGTTGGCGGATTCGGCGCTCTGCGCCGCGCCCTGCACCTTCACGTCGAGCTGGTCGAGACGTGAGTTGATCGTTGCGAACTCGTCTTTGTAGGTGGCGCAAGCACCGAGGCTTACGGTAGCAACGATGGCTACGGTGACGGCACGTGCCGCGTTCAATTGCTGCTTGGTCAGGAACATTCCACTCCCTCCTTCGTCTGGGGAGTCTGGAATATAGCGGCGTTTGTTCCCGGCGCTGCGAAGTGCTTTCAGCTGCAGTTGGAAGACGTGGATGGGCTGTGAAGGTGCGGCAAGCAGCCAACCTTAACAAGCGGGAACACGCGAGCAGTGCTGCATCGGTGGATGCCCTTGCGCCGCTTCGATACAGCCAATTCATCAGGATGAAGCAGGCTCACGCTGTCCTAATGAATGGGCGCAGATGAGCATTGCGGAACATCGACGCGCGCATCGCACTGCCACATGTGCTGTCCTCATCGGCGATCAGTACGACCAAACAGTCACACGCGACTTCCTGCATCCCGCGGGCTACTACATACCGCATCGAGAGTTCCCTGAACAGGAACCTCATTCATGTACCGGTCAGTTCAATATTCAGGGCTGATTTCATCAGCAAACGGATAATTCACACCTGTCGAACGCCTCTCCTCCCTCCCCTCCCGAGGGGCGTTCGACGAAACCAAAATAATTAAAGGTGTATCCCGATGATCAAGAATTCGCTGCTTGCCCTGGGTCTGTTGGCCGCGCTGCCGTTCGCCGCATCGGCTGCCGATGGTCTGTCGTACAACTACGTTGAAGGCGGCTATGTGAACACCGATGCCAAGGGAGGCGACGCTGATGGCTGGGGCGTGAAGGGCTCGGTTGCCGTGCACCCGAACTTCCATGTCTTCGGTGACTACAGCAAGCAGGAAACCGACACCTTCAAGAACGATGTCGCCCAGTGGCGCATCGGTGCCGGCTACAACTACGGCATCGCACCGAACACCGACCTGGTGGCTCGTGTTGCGTACCAGAAGTTCGATATGAAGCACGGCCTGGACTTCAACGGCTACTCCACTGAAGTGGGCGTGCGCACCGCGTTCAACCCGTACCTGGAAGGCTATGCGCTGGCCGGTTACGAGGATTACAGCAAGAAGCACGGCATCAACCCGGACGGCGAGTTCTACGGCCGCGTCGGCGCCACCGCCAAGTTCAACCAGAACTGGGGCCTGAGTGGCGAAGTGAAGCTGGCCAAGGCCGGCGACCGCGAGTGGTTCGTGGGCCCGCGCTTCAGCTGGTAACAAACGCCTGTCGTTAGTGCGTGTAAGTGGCGTGTGACCTCTCTCCCATACGCCATCGGAAGCCCGGCCTCGTGCCGGGCTTCTTTTTTTCAGGCATTGGTTTGCCACAATGGGGCATGGGCGAATCCTCCTCTCTCGCTGGCACCGGCACGGCCTACCAGGAACACCTGGCCCCTGCACCGCTGCGTGGCCAGTTCGGCCAGCTCTGGCAGAGCCAGTTGTCAGCCGACGCCAGCGGCAGCATCACCGTGCTGCCTGACGGCTGCGTGGATATCCTCTGGCGTGATGGTGCGCTGTTCGTCGTGGGGCCCGATCGTACTGCCGCACACCCTCAGCTGGCGCCCGGTGCGCAGGTGCTGGGCGCGCGCTTCCGCCCAGGGCAGGCATCGGCTGCGCTCGGCATCGACTTGTCCGACATCGTCGGTCAGGCCGTGCCGCTGATCGAATTCAATGCCCACTGGGCGACGCAGGCGGCGGCCTCGGTCGGTGATGCCGCGCCCGAGCGGCGCCTGCAGCGGTTGGCCGACTGCCTGCAACAGAACATGCCTGCGGCCGTGACGGACGAACAGACGCGGCGTGCGCATGCACTGTTCGCGCACGCTTCCAAGGGCGACGCCAGCATCGACGCACTCGCCGCACATCTGGCGATGAGTCCGCGCACCCTGCGTCGCTTCAGCCAGGCGCAGTTCGGTTACGGCGCAAAGTCGCTGGAGCGGATCCTGCGCCTGCAGCGGTTCCTGCGCTGCAGCCAGGCGCAGCCCGCGCACAGTCTGGCGATGCTGGCCGCAGAGGCGGGCTATGCCGACCAGGCGCACCTCAGCCGCGAGGCACGCGAGCTGTCCGGCCTGACCGCCAGTGCGCTGCGCCAGGAGTGGGGGCGTTGATGGCCGTTTCGTTCAAGACCGTAGCCCACGCCTGACCGATGCTGGGCGCTCCAACCACGGAGCCGCACCATGAGCCACGCAGACACCACCGATGCCGAACGGCGCATCGACAACATCGAGTTCAACGTCGCCGACATTGCCCGCAGCAAGCAGTTCTATGGGCAGGTCTTCGGCTGGTCCTTCACCGATTACGGCCCGGCCTATACCGAGTTCGATGATGGCCGCCTCAAAGGGGGCTTCGTCGCTGACGAGGCGGTGACCGCCACGGGAGGCGCGCTGGTGATTCTCTACTGTTCGGATCTGGCCGCTGCACAGCAGCGTATCCTCGCCGCCGGCGGCGAAATCGTGCAGGCCGTATTCGCCTTCCCCGGTGGCCGTCGCTTCCACTTCCGCGATCTGGACGGTTACGTGCTGGCGGTATGGAGCGACCAAGGCTGAGCCTTGGTTGCCCCGGAGCTAGCGGACGGGCCTGCGGTACATCTCTGCGAGCGTGGCCTTGTACTGCGCCAGTGGCTGCAGCCCCATCGCCTCGCGGCGCGCATCCAAGCCTTCCATGTCTTCGGTGGGGCGAAGTTCCATCGCGCCATCATCGGCCTGTGTGAACTGGCTGCCATAGCGCTGCGGTTTGCCCTGCGCCAGCAGCACGCGATCAGTCAGCAGTGCCAGATCGGCGGGATCAGCTTCACCGGCTTTGGCGGCCTTCTCGATCAACGGCAACATATCGGCCTGGAACACGGGATCGTGATCGGCGTGCTGGACCAGCAGCCACGCGGCTTTGGCGCCATCATGTCCGGCCAGGGCATACGTCGGCCAACCCTTGTCGGCTACCACCGATTTCAGCCAATCGGCGTTGGCCTTGATCACTGGAGCTGTCGCTTTGAATGCCTCGCCACCGCCAGCGTCGACAGCCACATGCTGTGCCGCCTGATCGCGCTCGGCGCGCTCCAGCAGTTCCCTGCGCAGGGGCGCGTCCAGCAATGCGAGGCGCCGCTGCTCGGCGGCCAGCACCTGCTTGTGCATGTCCGGCCACGCCGGGTCGTCGCGCAGTGCATTCAATCCCGGCCGGTCCTTGTGCAGCAGGTCATCGAACGACAGCCTGCCGCTGGGGAGCAAGGTGGTTACGTAGTTCATCGCTTTTACCCGCTCGCCGGCCGCTGCCGTGCATTCAACCAGCAGCAGTTCGCCACCCTCGGGAAAACGGCCTCCACGTTGCAACAGATCATCCAGCAACTGCGCACATCCGCTGAAGTCATCGGCGCCATAGCGTTCGAGCGCGCTGAAGAAGGGGCCTTCGTTGGCGGCTCGAATCTGCATCGGGATGGCCAGCAGCAACGCCAGCGCTGCAGCAACGGGCGCATGCTTCCATTGCATCGGTGAGTGGACCATCGACTGCTTCCTCCGTGAAGTGCGTGGATGGCGAGCCCTTGCAGGCCGCATGTCTGCAGGCTAGCAGTGTCGTGGCGAGGCCTCAAATGGACAGGCGGCCAGAGCAGCCGGAGCATTCGATCACCGACACTGAACAACAGGCGCACGCGCTTGCCAGCGGATGGCTCACGCTCGCCGCGAACTGAGAACCGCTCCGTCGCCGGCAAGGCCGTTCCGCTATGATCGCCCGCACATCGCCCCATGCGATGTGCCCGCCTCAAGCCAGCAGGAACTGCCGTGAACGCCCAGCCCGCCCCCATCACCGCCCTCAACCACACGCTCGACAACGAGCCGCAGCAGATCACCGCGCCGCTGACCCATTCGGCCGCGTTCCTGGTGCTGGCGGTGAAGGACGATGAGGCATCGCTGGCGAAAGTGCGCGAGGTGCTGGCCAGCACCGATGATCTGATCAAGAACACTGCCATCCGCGAGATCGGGCGTACCTTCACCTGCAACGTGGCCATCGGCCACCGCGTGTGGGCGCCACTGGTGGGCAGCACGCCGCCGCGCGAGTTGAAGCAGTTCCAGGAAGTGAAGGGTGCTGTGCACACTGCGGTGTCCACGCCGGGCGATCTGCTGTACCACATCCGTGCACGCACGATGGACCTGATCGTAGCGTTCGAGAAGAACCTGCTGCTGGCCTTCGGTGATGCCGTGGAAGCGGTGGATGACGTGGCCGGTTTCCGTTACTTCGACGGCCGCGACCTGCTCGATTTCGTCGACGGTACCGCCAACCCCGAAGGCCTGTCGCTACCGGAGGCGACCATCGTCGGCGACGAAGATCCCGACCATGCCGGTGGCAGCTACGTGGTGGTGCAGAAATACCTGCACAACCTCGATGCCTGGCGTGCGCAGAAGACCGAGGCGCAGGAAGCGATCATCGGCCGCACCAAGCACGACAACATCGAGCTGGACGACGCGCCGGCCGACGCGCAGAAGTCGCACAAGACACTGTGCACCATCGAGGATGCCGACGGCGAGCACGAGATCCTGCGCGACAACATGCCCTTCGCCAACCCGGGGCGCGGCGAGTACGGCACCTACTTCATCGGCTACACGCGTCGGCTGTGGGTGATCGAGCAGATGCTGGAGCGGATGTTCATCGGCAATCCCGCGCCGTTGCACGACCGCATCCTCGATTTCTCCACCGCGACTACCGGCGTCACCTTCTTCGCCCCCTCGCGCAAAGTGCTGGCCGACCTGGGCGACTGATCATGCCGGGTGGGGCAGCCAGGTAGATCCACGCCATGCGTGGATGGATCAACCGGTTGCCCAGAACAGCCACGCATGGCGTGGCTCTACTGCGGCAGGGACCGCCATCTGCCTGTCATCTACAGCACCGACCATGATGCGTTGGACGGCAGTGGAGACGTGGGTGATGGTTTCTGCAGGCAACAGGCGCAGCACGCGCCGTGGCTGGCGCCCGTTGGCATGGTTGCTGGGCCTGCTGGCGCTGGGCAGCGCCAGCGTGTCCGCACAGGACGCGCCTGCGCATTGGATGGCCTATGCCGCCTCCGTCAGCGGCGAACTGCAGCAGCGCCTGCAGCAGGAACAGGATCCGCAGGCGCAGCGTGTGCTGGCCTGGCTGCAGGAGCATCCCGATACGCCGGCACCGCTGGTGGTGAGCGTGTGGATCGCCCGCGATGGCGCGATCTCCAAACTGGAATTCGACAGCCTGGGTCATGCCCAGGTGGATGCCGATCTGCGCGCGACGCTGCAGGCCACGCCGTTGCCGGCGGCACCGCCAAAGGACATGCGCCAGCCGCTGCGGTTGGGGCTGGTGCTGACCCAGTAGATCCACGCCATGCGTGGATGGTGCGCCGATCACCCGCAACAGCCACGCATGGCGTGGCTCTGCTGTGTTTCCGCAGGTGTGGTTGCGTTTGGCAGCTGCCAACCAAGGTTGGCGACTACCCGTAGATCCACGCCATGCGTGGATCGCGTGCCGATTGCCCACAACAGCCACGCATGGCGTGGCTCTACTGCATTGCCGCCTGCGGCTCGCGCGCGGCTGCGCTCCACGCGCGCAGACCGAACACGGCCAGGCCGAGGAAGAACACGTACAACGCGGCCGTCACGTGCAGCGACTTGAACAGGTACGCGCCCACGTAGACCACGTCCACCACGATCCACACCCACCAGCAGGCCGCGTGTCGGCGTGCCTGCCACCACTGTCCGACCAGGCTCAGCGCGGTCAGCATCGCATCCAGCCATGGCAGTGCCGCATCGGTGAAGGTGTGCATGCCGGCGCCAAGCGCGACGCCGCCACACAGGCCGATGGCGAGGTCGCGCAGCAGCGTCCCGCGCGCCAACGGCACGATGCGGATGCTGCCTTCATCGGCCGCGTGCTGGCGCCAGTTGATCCAGCCGTAGACCAGGAATCCACCGAAGGCGACCTGCAGCAGCGTATCCGAGTACAGCTTGGCCTCGGCGAACACCGCGCCGTACAGCGCGACCGACAGCAGGCCGACCGGCCACGCGGCCAGCCGACGCTTTGCCATCAACCACACCCCGAGGATGCTGAAGAAGGCGGCGGTCCACTCGAGCGCGACGCCGCTCACAGCGCGAACGTCACCGACAGGCGAGCCTGTCGCGGCGCACCCGGGAACAGGTAGTAGTCACCGCCGCTGCTGCCGGTGTCGCGCCAGTAGAAACGGTTGAACAGGTTGTCCACCGACAGGTTCCAGGTCACGGCACGCTCGTGCAGGCGGTGCTGGAAGCGCAGGCCGGCGTCGAACACCGAATAGTCCGGTGCACGTACAGCACCATCGGCGCGGGCGACGTTGGCGGCGGCATAGCGCCAGCCACCGGTCACATCCAGGCCTTCAACGAACGGCAGCGCGTAGGCCAGGTGCACGCTGGCGCGCACCTTCGGCACGTTCACCAGCTGATGGCCTTCATAGGCCGGGGTGCCGGTGTCGCGGGCGCGCGCCTGCAGCACGCTGGCGCTGGCGACGATCTGCAGCGCGTCAGTCAGTTGGCCGTTGGCGGTCAGCTCCAGCCCGGTATGGGTCTGCTGGCCTTCTTCGACGAAGGTGTAGCCGGCATCACTGCCGTCCGGCTTTGCGTACTGGTAGGGCTGAGTGGTGCGGAACACTGCGGCGCCCAGGGTGAGGGCGTCTACCGGCATGTACTTCACGCCCACTTCCAGCTGTCGCGACTGCATCGACGGCAGGAAGGTATCGGCGTTGGACGTCCAGAACGGTGCTTCCTGGCCCAGCGAGATGCCGCGCACGTAGCTGGCGTAGGCGTTGAGCTGATCGGTGGCCTTCCACACCAGCGCGGTCTGCGGCAGGAAGCGCGACAGGCGGCTGTGGCGCTGCGGCGTGCCGCGCTTGTCGTAGGCGCGCTCGTCCAGGCGCACGAAGCGGCCGCCGGCCAGCCACTGCCAGTCATCGCCGAAGCTCATCCGGTCCAGTGCGAAGAATGCGGTCTGGCGGCTGTCCAGGCGCCGTGCCGATGCACCCGGCATCTTCGGGGAGGGCTCGAACACCGGCACCTGCGCGTCGTGGATGTTGGCACTGCCGACGTACTCGTTGACGCTGGGGCGCTTGTCGACGGTGCGGCGGAAGTAGTCCGCGCCGATGCTCAGCTGGTGGCTGATGCTGCCGGTGTCGAAGCTGCCGCGCAGTTCGGCACGCGCCTGCTGGTTGCGGCGGGTGTCATCCGGGCTGCGGTAGTCGTAGATGTCGTAGTCGCCGTTGGGGGCGAAATAGTTGCCCGGTACGCTGCCGTCTGCGCACCCTGCGGTGTAGTAGCAGCCGTAGGCGAAGGCGACGTTGTCATCGATCACTGAGCGGCTGTGGCCGATCGACAGCCGCGACTGCCAGGCATCGTTGAAGTCGTAGGTATGCAGGGCGGTGATGTTGGTGCTGGCGATGTCCACCGGCCGCTGCCACGGCTGGTAGCCGAGCAGGCGCTCGCGGTCGACGCCGCGCGGAAGGTCGCGTGCGCCCAGCAGCTGGAAGCCGGACACCGAGCGCTGCGAGCTGGTCTGGTAGTTGGCGTCCACTTCCAGCTTGCCGTGTTCGCCGATCAGCCAGTCGGTGGCCAGCGAATAGAAGTTGCGGCGGCCGTCGGCATGCTCGACGTAGGAATCACTGGCATCCCACGCGGCATTGAAACGGACGCCAAAGCGCGGGGTCAGCCAGTGACCGACATCCACGGCGGCATAGCGCGAGCCCTCCGAATCGGTGCCCAGGGTGACCGTGCGCACTTCTGCCGGGCGCTTGCCCACGTAGTTGATGATGCCGCCGGGGGCCATCACGCCCGCCGCCAGGCCGGCTTCGCCCTTGAGGATCTGCACGTCCTGGATGTTCTCCAGCGCCAGGCGCTGTTCGCCGGCGATGGACATGCCGTTGAAGCGGTAGCCGGTGGCCGCATCCAGCGCGAAGCCGCGGATGGCGATGTTCTGGTAGTAGCCCACCGGTGCATAGGCATCGCCCAGCGAGGCATCGTTGCTGGCCAGCTCGGACAGCGAACGCACCTGGCGACGGTCGAGGTAGTCGCGCCCCAGCACGTTTACCGAGGCGGGCGTGTCCTTCCAGGAGCCGCCGCCGAATGCGCTGAGGCGCGAGGTGTCGGTGGCCGGCTTGCCGGCCTGCACGCGTACTGCCGCCAGTTCGGTGGGCGAAGAGGGCGCATCAACGGTGTCGGTGCCGGCCTCGCTGGCGTACAGCGGCAGGGCAGCACAGAGGGCAAGGGCGAGCAGGGTGGGGCGCAGGCAGCGGTTCATTCGATTCGTCTTCAGACAACAAGGGAGACGAAGCGACGGCGCGCAGGTGCACCGGCCCATGACGGGGGTGTGGCTGCGGCTCAAAGCTCCCTACGCCGGTGCAAACCGGATCAGGTTCCAAGGGACTCTCTCAGCCTGGCAGATCCAGGCACCCCCGCTTCAGGTCACCATTTCACTACAAATGGTACGGATTTGCGAGCCGCCACCCTTCAGGCGGGACCAGATCTCTTTCCAGCGGAAAGGCATCTGGCCACGGCCGAGCGCCTCATCGACGCATGGCGTCGATCTACCGAGTACCCAGCTCGTGGCTCACGCGGCGGCGTGCAGGGCCGCCAGCAGGGCCTGGCCGGGGGCCGTGGCGAACCACGCCGGATGCCCGAGCATGAAGGGCTGCCAGGCCACGTCTGCATTCGCGGTGGAGCCGGTGACACCCTCGAAGTACTCCACTTCGGACAGTGCGAAGTCGAAATGCACCATCGGCAGCAGGTCGGCCAGCAGGTGCACGCGCGTGGGCGACAGCGGCAGTTCCTGCCGATAGCCTTCCAGCAGGGCCAGGGCGATATCGATGTGCACAGCGTCGTCGCCACGCTCCAGTTGCAGCCAGGCCACCGCATTGCGTTCGATCGCGGTGGCCAGGTCGAACAGCGCGCTGGTCGGTGAGGCCAGGCCGAAATCGAGCACCGTGGCAATCGTGCCCTCGTCGTTCCACAGCAGATTGGAAACGTGCCAGTCGTTGTGCGCCCACAGCCGAGGTTCGCACTGCAGGCGCGTGGCCAGGCCCTGGTGCCAGGGCAGTACGTCGCGGCGCAGCTGTTCCTCCCACGCAATGCGTGCCAGGTAGCGGGCCAACCCGGGGCGGTTGCCGAGGTCGGCCTTCAGCGCGGCGATCGGGTCATCGGCGCGGATCAGGTCGTCACGTGCCACCAGCAGGTGGGTACTGCGTTGCGGGGCGTGGTAGCTGGCCGCCGCACGGTGCAGCGTGGCCAGCATGCGCCCTGCCTCGCGGGCCTGGGCGATGTCGGTCAGCGGTGACCATGACGGCAGCTCGCGATACAGGTCCTTGCCGGCGCCCACCGCATGCAGTTCGTAGGTCCACGGGCCGTGTTCGAGTGCGGTGCGGCCCCCGTTGCTGGCCAGCACCTGCACCACCGGCATGCCGGCAGTTGCCAGGTGCGCAATGAAGCGATGTTCTTCTTCCAGGCTTCCCGCGCTGCGCACGCTGTGGTGGTGGCGCTTGATGAAGACCGGACCGCGCGTGCCGTCGACGATGGCCGCGGCCGACAATGGACGCGGGCTGTGCCAGCGCAGCGTGCTGTCCGCGCCCAGCTGCGGAAAGTGGCCACCCAGCCAGGTGAGCTCCTGCGCGTCGATTGCTGGCCAGTCGGCGGCGACCTCGTCGTTGTTGAGGCCCTGCACGCGATGGGGGGAAGAAGTCATGCCACGGCCGCTGGTAAGTAAAGGAACATCCAAGGCTGCGCATTCAACGCCATGGGCGCCGCAGACGCAAACGGGCGGGTCATCGACCCGCCCGTCAGGGACGCCAACTGCGGCCTGCGGCCGGTGCGCTTACCAGCCGCGATGGCGGCCGCGGTCGTGGTAGTAACGGTTGTCGTGGCGCTCGCGCTGCCAGCGACGGTCGTCGCGGCGATCGTAGCCATAGCCGCGGTTGTAGCCCCGGTCATAACGGCGGTTGTCGTAGCGACGGTCATAGCGCCCGTCGTACCGGCGATCATGGCGGTCGGGCGTGGTCAGGTTGCCGATGGCGCCGCCGGCAACCGCGCCGCCGACCGTAGCGGCCGGGTCGCCGTTGGAGATCAGGTGACCCGCCACGCCGCCGACGACGGCACCGACCACGGTGCGCTTGTCCTTCCTCGACATCGCGCTGGCATCACTGACCACGGCCACACCGGCAAGAAGTGCCAGGGCCATCGCCAGACCACGGAAGCTGAGTGCGGAAGTGCTGAGCATGTTGGGTTCTCCTGTGAGGTGCATGCCACGGTGGGCAGGGAGGGCATTGGGCGCCCCGGCTGCCGTAGGGACCACGCTGATGCCCGGACATTGCCGGAACATTGCGCGCGATCCCCGTGCGGCTTGCGCATTCATCTAGCGTCAGGCGGCATGAAGCGAGGCTGAAAGCGCTGCGGCCGCTCAGCTGCCAGAAAGGAAAAGGGCCGCAGTACGCGGCCCTTCCCTTGGTCTTCCCGGCGTTGCTTAGTGGCCCATGGCGCGCTGGGCCTGCTTCACCTGCTCCTGCTGGGCGTCCTGTTGCTGCAGGACATCCGGTGCACCGCGCACCGCACCGCTGCTGAGCGCCATGCTCTGCTCGCTGGCAGCGCGGGTGTCCACCGCCGCGCGGCATGCGGCCGGGTCACCGGCGGTGCCCTGTACGGCAAACATGCGCTCGCCGTTGGTGCTGGGCACCACCGAGTCGATGCGCTGCATGCCGCTGGCCTGCGCCTCCCTGGTCAGTGCAGCGGCGGCGGCTTCCAGTGCATGGCGGTCCTTGAAGGTGCCTGCCGGCAGGCCTTCCATACCCTTCACCGCCTGGTTGTACATCGGGTTCTGCGGATGGCGCTCGTCATTGAGCAGCGGGCGCTCGCGCGCGTCCTTGATCGCATCCAGCGTCTTCGGGCCGATGATGCCGTCCACTGCCAGACCGTTGTCCTTCTGCAGCTGGCGCACGGCCGCCTCGGTGTTGCGACCGAACTTCCCGTCTTCAACCAGCGGCTTGCCATCGGCACCGGCGTAACCCAGGTGACCCAGCTGCTCCTGCACCCTGCGCACCCCTTCACCGTGCGCGCCCTGCTTATGCACTTCGTTGCTGGTCGGCGGCTTCTCCTGTGCTGCCGGCTTCGGCTCGGCTGCGCCCTTGGCCTGCACCTGCTCGTGCGCCTGGTTGCGGTCCTGCAGCAGCTCGCGCGCCTGGTGCAGCGGATCGGAGGCGAACAGCTTCCAGTTCGGGTGGTCCTTCACCTGCTTGAGGTAGTCCTCCACCGGCATCGTGTGCACGCCCAGCTTGCCGGTGGACTGGCTGATCAGCAGCGTGTCGGTGTTCGGGTCACGCACCACCATCACGATGTGGTCGATGCCTTTCCAGTACTCGTGCTGGGTACTGGCCGTATCCAGGCCGATCACCATGCCTTCCTTCAGCGCGCCCGGCTTGAGGATATCGTCGCGCTTGAGCAGCACGCCCGAGTCCTTGTAGGCCTGCTCGACGATGCTGCCCGAACCGGCGAAGCCCAGCTTGATCTTGTCGGCATCGGCGAACACCGCGTGGCCGGCCTTCTGGTTGATCTCATCCTGGGTCTTGTTGAGCAGCGTACCGACCCAGCCGGAGCAATCGATGTAACCCTGGGCAACGTTCTTGCCGGATACACCGGGGACATGCAGGCGATGCCCCTCGATGTTGATCGCGTACTTGACGTTGTCGTACTTCACGCCCGCGTTGTAGGCCGCATCCAGCGAAATACCGGGTGCATCCGGCTTGGCGGCGGCAGCCGTGGCGGTGGCGGCGATGGCTGCGGCACCGGCGGCAACAGCTGCCTGCGCGATCGGGGTCACGGTCTGGGTCGGTGCGGCCTGCACCGGCGCCGGACGCGCCTGCGCCTCGGTGATCGGTGCGATGTGCTTTTCCGGGATGCTGATCGCGTCGTACTTGCGGTCGTAGTACTGGGCGAAGGTGCTGGCCAGGTCACGATTATTCATCGTGCGCATCTCGGCGCGCGTATGCCCGGTCAACGCTTCCACGTCACCGCCGATCTGGCCCATGATGCGCGGCCGCATGTCGATCAGATCGCCGCGGCCGTCGCGCACGACGCCGAACGTACCGGTGGCGATCGCGGTCTGGATCGAACCGTAGCCGGCCGCGCCCTGCTGGTGTGCCAGATACAGGTCCAGGCCGCTCGGCTTCTCGTCACCGGACAGGTACGGGTGGCCGGTGCGGTCATGGCGCTTTTCCATGTCCACCAGGTTGCGCTTGAACATCTCCGCTGCCGCTTCGGTGTTGCGGGTCGGGTCGTACTCGTGGCCGCTCAGGCCGTACTGCTTGGCCGACGACGGCAGGAACTGGAACAGGCCCTTGGCATCGGTCTTGTCGTTGTGCGCGCGTTCGTTGAAGCGGCCACCGGTCTCGATGTGGGCAAAGCGCAGGAAGTCCTCGCTGGCGATGCCCTTGCGCTGTGCAACCTGCTCGATGATGTCGAGAACTTCCTTTCTGCTGTAGTCACGTTGTGCCATGACACTTCCTCTGGGGTTGATGGAGCGGCCTTTGCCGCGATACGCCAACCGGACTCATCCGTGAGTCTTCAACATGTCGGTCAACAGGTGCTGCGAGGTGGTGCGTCTTACTGTTCGACGTAGGCCTTGCGGGCGGTGTCGTAGTGGTACTGGCGTGCATCGGCCGCACCCAGCGCACGGGTCTGGCCCGGGCCGGAAATGGTGGTGCCGGTGGCGGCGACACTGAGGGTGGGCAGGTCGCTGCCGGCGACGGCGTTGAAGGCCAGAACGCCCTGGTTGCTGACGCACGGCATCACCTGGCCGTCGTCGCAGGCGGCCGAATTGTCCTCGCCGGTGATCACCGTGCCCAGGCTGGCCCAGACCTGGCCGTCCTCGGACTTCTCGTAGTCCGGGTTGAACAGCAGTACGGCATAGCTTTCGATGCTGGTACCGGTGGCGAAGGTGCTGGTCGGCACCGCCAGCACCAGCTTGCCGGCCGGGGTGCGGTACTCCAGCGGCTTGCGCTTGCTGTCGATGTCCGGCGCGGTGCCGTTGGCGCCAACGGTGCCGATCCAGGGTTCGGCACCCTTGAATACCCACGGCCGATCCGGCTTGTCGCCGGTCAGAGTGAAGGTGGCCTCGGTCAGCGTGACCTGGCTGTCCGGACCGACATCGTCTTCGCCGGGCTTGCCGTACTTCTGCGGTGTGTTCCAGGCAAAGCCGGTGTAATAGCGGGTGCCGGCCAGTTCGAAGGCGTGGCCGAACCAGAAGGTGGCAACACTGCCATTGGCGACTTCATACGAAACGGCGCCATCGCCGTCGACGTCGTAGATGAAATACAGCACGCTGCCGGCATCGGGCGGCGTGGCGATGGCCGTGGTGGCGGGTGTGGCGGAGCTCAGCATCGGGGCAACATCCTGTCGTGGCGCGTTGGCGCCCTGTGGTGACGCGGTCGAAGTCGAGGGGGTGCAGGCGCTGGCAAGCAGCGCAACGAGCAGGCCGGCGAATGACGCACACAGACGTGGGCGGGCACGGGCCAAGCGGGATTCCGGAAGGATCTTCATGCACCTCTCCATGGTTTGCGGGCGTCGGGCAGGAAGGCCAACGCAGAACACGCCCCGCCCTCGATGAGGGGGAACGTCGTGATGAGCCGGTCGATTCCTTCGACCTCGCATAGGAGAGCCCATCGCGGCGGATGATGGCACAGATGCGACGGCGATCACAGGGGGCAGGGGGAAGGGGCCTCCCCACGGCGCCGTGAGCGGCGTCTCAGATCTTTCCGTCGCGCAGGTAGTCGAACAGCTCCGCGTCGCCCTTCAGCCCCAGCTTGAGCATGGCATCGCCCTTCTGCCGGCTGATCGTGCTGACGCTCTTGTGCAGCTGCAGCGAGATTTCCTTCACCGTCATGCCGGTGCCGAGCAGGCGCAGCACCTCTACTTCACGCGGCGACAACGGTTTGCCATCGCCCTCGCGCATGCGCCAGCTGCCGGCTTCCTCCACACGCTCGCGCAGGCTGCGGCTGATGTAGGACTGGCCCCGATAGACGGCCTGGATCGCCTGCGGCAGTTCATCCATCGACGAACTCTTGTCGACCAGGCCGAGCACGCCGCTGTCGAGCACCATGCGCAGGATCGCCAGGTTGTTGGAGACACTGAGCATGAGCACCGGCAGGTCGGGATGGCGGCGGCGGATCATGCCGATCATGGCGAAGCCATCGGCCTGGGGGCTGCCGGGCATCGAATAGTCGGTGACCAACAGGTCGCAGGGCTGGGTGGCCAGCAGGGTCATCAGCGCCTGGGCGTTGTCTGCCTCGCCCACGACCCGGCCAACGCCGCTGGACTCGATGACGGCGCGGGTACCGATGCGGACCACGGGGTGATCGTCTGCGATGATGATGCGCAAGGTCATGCTCTAGTATGGCCACCGGCACGCCGGACCGCGACTGTCGCGGTCCCTGGCAGGACTTCCAGGAGATCGTTGCAGATGCGCAGCTGGGCGGCTCGTGGACTGATCCTGTTGACGGCCCTGTTGGCCCCGCCGGTGCAGGCCCAGCCTGCGCCCCTGCCCGGGCCGTTGCCGTTGAGTCCCCTGCAGCGCGAGTACCTGGCCGCACATCCTGTTGTCGTTGTCGGGCAGTATGACAGTGGCTGGCCTCCTTTTGAGTCGATCCAGGACGGGAAGCAGGTGGGCCTCGGCCCGGACTACCTGACGCTTCTGGCTCGGCAGCTTGGCCTGAAGGTGGAGACGCGCCGTTTTCCGGACTGGCCCTCGGTGCTGGATGCGGCATGCCGCGGCGAGATCGACGTGGTGATGAACATCGCGCTCAGTGCCGAGCGGACCCGTTGCATGGTCTACACCGCCGCCTATGCCGAGGCACCGCTGGCCATGGTCGGGCGGCCCCAGGACCTGCGTGCCTCGGAGGGCCCCGATCTGGATGGGTTGCGTGTTGTGGTCGAGCAGGACTTCCTGACCGGGCCGCAGGTGCGTGCGCGGTTCCCCAGTGCACGGCAACTTGTCGCAAACAACACGCTGACCGCCTTGCATATGGTCAGAGACGACAAGGCCGACATCTTCATCGGCAACGCCTACGTGGCCACGGAACTGATTGCCGCCGCTGGACTGAAGGGTGTGGTGTTGCTGCGGCCCAGCGACCTGCCCCCGGAGCAGTTGCATTTCGGCGTGCCAAACAGCAAACAGCCGTTGTCGGAAGCACTGGATCTGGCGCTTGCCGCCGTCAGCGAGGCGCAGCGCGACACCCTCGCGCAGCGCTGGTTGCCGCCTCCGCAATGGTCCGCGTCGGCGCAGCTGGCGTTGAGCCAGGCCGAAAAACGCGTGCTGCAGCAGCCGTTGAAGATTGGCTTCGCACCCAACGCCGCTCCCCTGTCGTTCGCCGACAGGAATGGCAAGCCCAGCGGCCTGACCAATGAATACCTGCAGCGCCTGCTGCAGGCCGGCGCCAACCTGCAGGTTGAAAACAGCCATGACTGGTACGAGGTGCGCGAAAAGGCGCGTCGCGGGGAACTGCAGGCAGTGATCGGCATTCCAGCCGATTCGCGCTATCTGGGGCCGGAATGGGTGTTCAGCCAGCCCTTCATCACCGTGCCCAATGTGATCGTCACCCGCACTGACAGTCCTTCGATGCTGGGCTTGTCGGACCTGAACGGCAAACGCGTGCTGCTGTCCGATCCGGAGCGCGTCCGCGGCTATGTGCAGCAGCAGGCGCCGGAGGTGAAGATCGTCGCCGCGCGCAGCGCCGAGCAGGCCCTGGAGCGCCTCGCCGATGGTGAGGCCGATGCCTACGTGGGCAACCTGGCGCTGGTCGACCAGCTGCTGCGCACCCGCTTTCCGGGACGCTTGCAGCTGGCTGCACCCGCCGGGTTCAACGATCAGCTGACACTGGCGGTGGAGCGCCGCCATGCGGCCTTGGCCACCACCTTCGACCGCTTGCTGCTGCAGATGGGCCCACGCCAGCGCGAGGCCCTGCGCGGCGATTGGCTGGCGGTGGAATATCGCGATGGCGTGGACTGGCGCACGCTGCTGCGCTGGGGCCTTCCGCTGCTGCTGGTGCTGGCCACCGCGGCGGCGATGCACGGGCTGGGGCACTGGCGGTTGCGCCGCGAAGTCGCCGGTCGCCGTGAGCTGGAGCAGCGCCTGGCCGAGGTGACCGACAACCTGCCTGCCATCGTCTACCAGGCCCGCCGCGAAGCCGATGGCACGTTGAGCTTTCCCTTCATTGCCGGCGATGTGCAGTCGATGTTCGGGATCAGCCGGCAGCAGGCGGAGGCGGATGGACAGGCGTTGCTGGCGTGCATCGATGCCGATGACCGCGAAAAAGTGCTGCGCGCGATGGAGCTGGCGGCGCGCAACTTTGCACCGCTTTCCTTCGAGTTCTGTATCCATCGCGACGGAAGCGCGCCCTGCTGGGTGCGCAGCCAGGCACATCCGTACTCCACGGAAGCGGGCGCGGTGACCTGGAGTGGCTACTGGGTCGACGTGAGCCAGGCACGCGCGCAGGCCGATGCGCTGGCCGCGGCGATGGTCGAGGCCGAGCAGGCCGCGGCGGCCAAATCACGCTTCCTGGCCACCATGAGCCATGAAATCCGCACGCCGATGAGTGGTGTGCTGGGCATGCTGGAGGTGCTGGCGCATTCGCCGCTGGACGCAGAACAGCAGCGCATCCTCGGCGTGATCGAAGACTCGGCGCAGATGCTGCGGCAGATCCTGGACGACATCCTCGACTATTCGCGGATGGAAGCGGGCGCGCTGCGCCTGGAGCCGGTGCCACTGCCGGTGCGGCCCCTGCTGGAGGGCGTCCACCGGTTGTTGTTGCCGCAGGCCACGGCGCGCGGCCTGGATCTGCAGCTGGACATCGACGAACACCTGGCCCAGGCCCATGAAGTGGATGGCGTGCGCCTGCGCCAGGTCGTGTTCAACCTGCTCAGCAATGCCATCAAGTTCACCGTGAAGGGGTCGGTACGGTTGCAGCTGGAGGTGCTGGGGCCTACTGCGGAGGATGGCAGCCAGCCGCTGCGCCTGAGCGTTACCGATACCGGCATCGGCATTGCGCCGGAGCAGTTGCCGACCCTGTTCGAACCCTTCACCCAGGCCGGCGCGTACATCCAGCGCGACCATGGGGGCACCGGGCTGGGCCTGAGCATCTGCCGGCGCCTGGTGCAGAAGATGGACGGCGAACTGAAGCTGGACAGCACGCTGGGCGAAGGGACGCGGGTCGAGGTGCTGCTGTCGCTGGTGGAGGCGCGCAGCGAGGATGTGATCGCACTGCAGGCCGAGCATCAGCAGATCGCGCTGCTGCCCGCTGATCTGCGCCAGGCACGGGTGATGGTCATTGAAGATCATCCCACCAACCAGGCGATGATGGCCTGGCGCCTGCAGCAGCTGGGCGTGCCGCATGTGCTGGTCGATGACGGGCAGCAGGCACTGGACCGCCTGGCAGAGGAATCCTTCGATCTGGTCATCACCGATTGCCGCATGCCGGTACTGGATGGATTCAGCTTCACCCGCCTGTTGCGCGAACGCGAGGGCCGTAACGGCCAGCCGCGGATGCCGGTGCTGGCGCTGACCGCCAGTGTGCTTGACGACGATGCACGACGCTGCCGTGAAGCCGGCATGGACGATGTACTGGCCAAGCCATTGTCGTTGGGGACGCTACGGCACGCGCTGCTGCGCTGGCTGCCGCGCGCCGCCGGTGCCGAGGATGAGCAGAGCGCCGTGGACAGCGACGATGAGCCGGATGATGGCGAGGAGCTGCCCGATCTGGCGACCCTGCAGCAGCGCTTTGGCTCGCGCGAGATCGCCCAGCAGTTGCGCGACAGCCTGCTGAAGGCCAGTGAGGAAGACATCGCGGCCCTGCAGCGCGCGCTGCACGGAGGCGACCGGGCGACGGCCGCGCTGCACCTGCACCGACAGGCCGGCGCGCTGGGTGCGGTGGGTGCGCGAGGCCTGGCCGATCGCGCCAACGCGCTGGTGGAACGGTTGCAGGCCGCAGGCGATGCGGAGATCGCTTCGGCAGTCGCCGACGCGGGGCAGTTCGTCGCACATCTCCAGCAACAACTGCAGCGCCTGGCTCACTGAGCCGCGTGTTCCTGCAGGTAGGCGATCACCAGCGCGCGACGCTCGGCGCTGGGGAACGCGTTGTACATGCGCGTGCCGGGTACCACATGGGTGGGCGACTGCAGGAAGGTGTCCAGCGTCTGCGCACTCCACACGAAGTCGGCGCGGCGCATGCCCTGCGAGTATCCGTAATCGGGCAGGCTGCCCGCCCGGCGGCCGATCACCCCGTGTAGGTTGGGACCGAAGCGGTGGATGCCGCCCGCCTTGATGGTGTGGCAGCCCGCGCACAGTTCGAATGCACGCTGCATCGCCTGCTGGCGTGCCTGTTCCGGTGTGCTGGGCGCAGCCGGCGGGCGCTGGCACGCACTGGCGACCAGGATCGTGGCAACAGCGGGAAGCAGACGAAGGGCACGCATGGCGGGCAGGATAGCGGGCGTACGTGCTGCGGGGCTGCGACCGGCCGTCGCAGCCCCACCGCCGGTCACATGCCGGAGTAGTTCGGTCCGCCGCCGCCCTGCGGGGTCACCCAGACGATGTTCTGGGTCGGATCCTTGATGTCGCAGGTCTTGCAGTGCACGCAGTTCTGCGCGTTGATCTGCAGCCGCGCATCGTTGCCGTCACCGACGAACTCGTACACACCTGCGGGGCAGTAGCGTGCTTCCGGACCGGCGTACTCGGCCAGGTTCACCTTCACCGGAATGCTCGCATCCTTCAGTGTCAGGTGGCTGGGCTGGTCTTCGGCGTGGTTGGTGCTGCTGAGGAACACCGAGCTGAGGCGGTCGAACGTCAGCACGCCATCGGGCTTGGGATAGGCAATGCGCGTGTGCTTCGATGCCGGCTCCAGGCAGGCATGGTCCGGGATGCTGTGGCGCAGGGTCCACGGCGGATTGCGCACGCCCAGCTTCGGCAGCAGCCACTGCTCGATGCCGGTCATCAGCGTGGCCACGGTCTGGCCCTTCTTGAACCACTGCTTGAAGTTCTTCGACAGCTTCAGTTCGTCGTGCAGCCAGCTGGCTTCAAAGGCGGCCGGGTAGGCGCTGAGCTCATCGTGCTGGCGATCGGCTGCCAGCGCGTCGAAGGCCGCATCGGCGCACAGCATGCCGGTCTTGATTGCAGCGTGGCTGCCTTTGATGCGGCTGACGTTGAGGTAGCCGGCTTCGCAGCCGACCAGCGCGCCGCCGGGGAACACCGTCTTGGGCAGCGACATCAGGCCGCCGGCGGTGATCGCGCGCGCGCCGTAGCCGATGCGGGTGCCGCCTTCCAGATGCTTGCGGATCGACGGATGGGTCTTGAAGCGCTGGAATTCCTCGAACGGGCTCAGCCACGGGTTCTTGTAATCCAGGCCGACCACGTAGCCGATGGCGACCTTGCCACCGTCGGCGTGGTACAGGAACGCACCGCCGTAGGTATCGCTGTCCAGCGGCCAGCCGGCGGCGTGCACCACCAGGCCTGGCTCATGCTTGGCCGGGTCGATCTGCCACAGTTCCTTGATGCCGATGCCGTAGGCCTGCGGATCCTTGCCTTCATCCAGCTTGAAGCGGCTGATCAGCTGGCGGCCGAGATGCCCGCGCGCGCCTTCGGCGAACACCGTGTACTTCGCCTGCAGTGCCATGCCGCGTTCGAACGCCGGGCCAATCGTGCCGTCCTTTTCGATGCCCATGTCGCCGGTGGCAACGCCGATCACCGCGCCGTCATCGCCGTACAGCACTTCGGCCGCGGCGAAGCCGGGGAAGATCGCCACTTCCAGCGCTTCGGCCTGCTGCGCCAGCCAGCGGGTGACCTCGCCCAGGCTGATGATGTAGTTGCCTTCGTTGTGGAAGCACTCGGGCAGCAGCGCGTGCGGGGTGGTGCGCGCACCGGTCTCGCTGAGGAACAGGAACTCGTCGCGGGTGACCTTCTGCTTCAGCGGCGCACCGCGCTCGGCCCAGTCCGGGAACAGTTCGGTCAGCGCGCGCGGGTCCATGACCGCACCGGACAGCACGTGCGCGCCGGGCTCGGAGCCCTTCTCCAGCACACAGACCGACAGTTCACGACCGGCTTCGATCGCGCGTTGGCGCAGGCGGATCGCGGTGGCCAGGCCGGCCGGGCCGGCACCGACGATGACCACGTCGAATTCCATGACTTCACGCGGGGGCAGGGCGTTGGCTTCAGCACTCATCGATTGCATGACTCGTGGGTAGTGCCGGCATCGGGGCCACCGGCGGTTGCCTGGGAATCGCGCGTGCAGCCACGGGCGAAACGGTTGTTTGAATGTTGTCAGGGTACCGGGCTGCGCGTGATCGAGCTAGATCGGCGATGTTCACACCGCGATTGCTGCAATGCAGCGTAGTGCTGCAGCTCTGGTGGGTGCCGACCCTGGTCGGCACGCTCTGCCCGGATGACCGACAATGGCCGGGTCCCGACTGCGTGTGAGTGCCATGGCTTTGGATCCGTACGACCTGTTCGATGTCCGTTCCCTGCTCAGCGAGGAAGAGCGCGCGGTACAGGAAAGCGTGGCCCGCTTCACCAACGAGCGCGTGCTGCCGATCATCGGCGATGCCTTCGACCAAGCGCGGTTCCCCTCGGAACTGGTGCCGGAGATCGCCTCGCTGGGCCTGCTCGGCGCCACGCTGCCGGCCGAGTACGGCGGCGGCGACCTCGGCGCGGTCAGCTACGGCCTGATCTGCCAGGAGCTGGAGCGCGGCGATTCGGGGCTGCGCAGCTTCGTGTCGGTGCAGAGCTCGTTGTGCATGTACCCCATCTATGCCTACGGCAGTGAAGAACAGCGTCGGCAGTGGCTGCCGGCAATGGCGCGCGGCGAACTGATCGGCTGCTTTGGGCTGACCGAGGCGCATGGCGGTTCCGACCCGGCCAGCATGAAGACCCGTGCCGTGCGCGACGGCGACGACTGGCGCATCAACGGCAGCAAGATGTGGATCACCAGCGGCCCGGTGGCCGACCTGGCCATCGTCTGGGCGCAGACCGAGGACGGCATCCAGGGGTTCGTGCTGGAGAAGGGCATGCCCGGCTTCACCACGCAGGAAATCAAGCACAAGATGAGCCTGCGTGCGTCGCTGACCGGCGCGCTGTTCTTCGACGATGTGCGCGTGCCTGACAGTCATCGCCTGCCGAACGTGAAGGGGCTGAAGGGGCCGCTGGGCTGCCTGACCCAGGCCCGTTTCGGCATCAGCTGGGGCCCGATCGGCTCGGCCATCGCCTGCCTGGACGAAGCACTGGGTTACGCCAAGGAGCGCGTGCTGTTCGGCCGTCCGCTGGCCGCCACGCAGAGCGCGCAGATCAAGCTGGCCGAGATGGCCCGTCGCATCACCATGGCGCAGCTGCTGGCGCTGCAGCTGGGCCGCCTGAAGGAGGCCGGCCAGGTGCAACCGCAGCAGGTCAGCCTGGCCAAGTGGAACAACTGCCGCATGGCGATCGATATCGCCCGCGAGTGTCGCGATCTGCTGGGCGGCGCCGGCATCACCACCGAGCACGTGGCGATCCGCCATGCGCTGAACCTGGAATCGGTGATCACCTATGAAGGCACCGAGACCGTGCACCAGCTGGTGATCGGCCGCGAGCTGACCGGCATCAACGCGTTCTGAGCGAGGCGGGGAACAACCATCCACGCATGGCGTGGATCTACTGGGTGGGTGCCAACCTTGGTTGGCACATTCCTTCAGCGCGCGACCCAACATCTGTGCGGACCAAGGTCCGCACCCACCATGAGCGGTTCACCCCCATCAGAAGCGCTTCGCCGCCACCTGAAGCGGCCTACGCCCCGCCGGCAAACCCGTGCTGGCGCCACGCCTCGTACATCACCACCGCAACGGTGTTGGAAAGATTGAGGCTGCGGTTGTCCGGCCGCATCGGCAGGCGCAGGCGGCGACCATCGGGCAGGGCATCAAGCACGTCCTGCGGCAGGCCACGACTTTCCGGGCCGAACAGGAAGGCATCACCGTCTTCGAACGACACGCTGTCATAGCGGACGCTGGCACGGGTGCTCAGGGCGAACAACCGCTTCGGTGCGATCCGCGCCAGCGCAGTATCCAGGTCGGGGTGCACCTGCAGGCGCGAGTACTCGTGGTAGTCCAGGCCGGCGCGCTTGAGCTGCTTGTCTTCCAGTGCGAAGCCGAGCGGCTCGACCAGGTGCAGCTGCGCGCCGGTGTTGGCGCAGAGCCGGATCACATTGCCCGTGTTGGGCGGGATTTCCGGTTGGAACAGGATCACGTGGAACTGGGGCGCGGCATTCATCGGCGCAGTTTACCTGCGAAGGCCGCCGCCTTTACGGCGCACGCCCTGCTCGGGGCAGGGCGGCACCGCTTACGGGCGCAGCAGGACCTGGGCGGTTTCGGCAGCGAAGGCCTGCAGCTGGGCGGCGCTCGGACGCACCTGCAGGGCCGGCAGGTTGACGATCACCTGGTTGGCGACGCTGGTGGCGGCAGCGGCCAGGGTGGCGGCGTAGCGCTGGGCTTCCTGCTCGGCAGCCAGGGCAACACGCTGCTCCAGGCTCGGGCGCACCTCAACCGAGGCCAGGGTGGTGATCGGCAGCGCGGCGGCGACCGGGGCGGCGATGAAGCCGTCGCGCTCGCTCAGCTGGTCTGCGCTCGGGCGCACTTCGACAGTGGCGAGGGTCGGGATGCCGCTGGCCTGTTCCCAGGCCTGCTGGACCAGTTGGTCGGCGGCCGGGCGGACCTGCACGGTGGACAGGGTCTTGATGGATTCGGAGGCCTGCACCGACGAAACAACCGCGGTGCCGGCGATCAGGGCGATGGCGATGGCAATGGTCTTGGCGTTCATGACGGGGCCTGTTTAGTGTTGGTGAGCAGTGGTGTGGTAGTAAGGTAGAACACCAGTTCTGGGGATGCAAGCGGAATTTTCGATTTCCTGCTTTTGTTCAGTCTTCAGTCAGCTTTCGTCTGAAGCCCTTCCTGGCGCAGGAAGTACAAAGCAATCCGCGTGCCAACTTTTAGTCATTGATTCATAAGGTTTTTATGGCGACTCAGAAGTGTCCGCTGGGCGGACACCTGTCCATTCGCGTGCCGCGGACACTGTCCGGACGTGGATCGCCGCCGTTCGTGACGCTGGAAAAGGGGGCGCGATGGCCGATGTGGCCGATCACCCCCAGTGACTGGTGGCCGATACCGGTGGCGGCACGCCCGCGCTAGGATCGGGATTCACCTATGTGACCAAGGACCCGGATATGTCGCTCACCCTGCGCCCGCGCGCTGCGCTGCTCGCTGTTGCCCTCAGTACTGCTCTCGGCACGCTCGCGCCCACCTACGCGTTGGCGGCCAAGCCGGCCGCGACCAGCAAGGTCGATATCCCGTTCGAGCAGTTCACCCTGCCCAACGGCCTGCGGGTGGTGGTGCATACCGATCGCAAGGCACCGATCGTTGCGGTCAACATCTGGTACCACGTCGGCAGCAAGGACGAGCCCGCTGGCCGTACCGGCTTCGCGCATCTGTTTGAACACCTGATGTTCCAGAGCAGCGAGAACCACGACGGCGAGTACTTCGAGCCCTTCAAGCAGGTCGGTGCCACCGGCCAGAACGGCACCACCAATACCGACCGCACCAATTACTTCGAGAACGTGCCGACCACCGCGCTGGACATGGCGCTGTGGATGGAATCGGATCGCATGGGCCATCTGGTCGGTGCGATCGACCAGGCTGCGCTGGACGAGCAGCGTGGCGTGGTGCAGAACGAGAAGCGCCAGGGCGAGAACCAGCCCTATGGCCAGGTGTGGGAACAGCTCAACCGCGCGCTGTATCCGGTGGGCCACCCGTACCACCACAGCGTGATCGGCTCGATGAACGATCTCAACGCCGCCTCGCTGGATGACGTCAAGACCTGGTTCCGCACCTGGTATGGCCCGAACAACGCGGTGCTGGTGCTGGCCGGCGACATCGACCTGGCCACCGCCAAGGAAAAGGCCGCCAAGTACTTCGGCAGCATCCCGGCCGGCCCGACCATGGCGCAGCCGAAGGTGGACGTGGCCAAGCGCCCGGCCGACACCCGCGAGGTAATGACCGACAAGGTGCCGCAGGCCCGCATTTACCGCGCCTGGAACGTGGCCCAGGTCGGCACCACCGACATCGACCAGCTGCAGCTGCTCGCCTATGTGCTCGGCGGCGCCAAGTCCTCGCGCCTGAGCCAGCGCCTGCAGCACCAGGACAAGCTGGTGGACAACATCAGCGCCGGTGCCTTCGCCTCGCAGCTGGGCTCCAACTTCATGGTGATGGCCACCGTGAAGCAGGGCCAGGATCCGGCCAAGGTCGAAAAGATCATCGATGAGGAAATCGAGCGCCTGCTCAAGGACGGTCCGACCGCCGAAGAGCTGGCGCGCGCCAAGACCGGCTCGCGTGCCGGGTTCATCCGCGGCATCGAACGTATCGGCGGCTTCGGCGGCAAGGCCGACGCACTGGCCGAATGCACGGTGTATACCGGCGACCCGGGCTGCTTCCGCACCTCGCTGGCCAACATCGACAAGGCCACCGCTGCTGACCTGAAGCGCGTGGGCGCGCAGTGGCTGGACAAGGGCAGCCACACCCTGGTGGTCGAACCGGGCGCACGCGTGGCGCTGAAGGAAGACCCCTCGCAGGCGCCGAAGCCGTTCAACGTGCCGGCGGTGGACAGCAAGTACAGCACCCTGCCCGAGCAGGTGGATCGCAAGGCGGGCGTGCCGCAGACCCGTGAGTTCCCGCAGTTGAAGTTCCCGGCACTGCAACGCGCCACGCTGAAGAACGGCACCCAGGTGGTGCTCGCCGAGCGCCATGAAATTCCGGTGGTGCAGTTCAGTTACCAGTTCCCGGGCGGCTTCACCGCCGACCAGGGCCGCAAGCCGGGCACCGCCAACTTCACCATGAGCCTGATGACCGAAGGTGCCGGCAAGCTGGGTTCGCTGGCCTTCGCCGATGCGGCCGATGCGCTGGGTGCGGACCTTGATGCGTCTGCCGGACTGGATTCGGTGGACGTGGAACTGTCCGCGCTGAAGGAGAACCTGGTGCCGTCGCTGGCGCTGTACGCCAGCCTGCTGCGCGAGCCGCGCTTCGAGCAGAGCGAGATCGATCGGGTCAAGGCGACCTGGATCGCCGGCATCCAGCAGGAGAAGGTCAACCCGAACGCTGTAGCGATGCGCGTGCTGCCGCCGCTGCTGTACGGCAAGGGCCACCCCTACGCGATCCCGTTCACCGGCAGCGGTGACGAAGCGGCGATCAGCAGCCTGGGCCGCGAGGACCTGGTCGACTTCCACCGCGACTGGCTGCGTCCGCAGGACGGCACCCTGATCGTGGTCGGCGATACCACCCTGGCCGAGATCGTACCGCTGCTGGACAAGCAGCTGGGCGACTGGAAGGCCACCGGTGATGCGCCGACGGTCAAGGCCACTACTGCCGTGGCGCTGCCGAAGAGCCCGCGCGTGTTCCTGATCGACCAGCCGGGCGCGGTGCAGGCCAACCTGTTCGCCGGCCAGGTCGTGCCGCCGTCCAGCGATGCCGGCTCGACCCGCTTCGACATCGCCAACGGCGTGATCGGTGGCGACTTCACCTCGCGCCTGAACATGAACCTGCGCGAGGACAAGCACTGGTCCTACGGCGCCCGCACCAGTGCCAGCAACACCGTGGGCCAGCGCCCGTGGATGGCGATGGCGCCGGTGCAGATCGACAAGACCGGCCCGGCCATGGCGGAAATGCGCAAGGAGATCGCCGAGTTCGCCAACGGCAGCAAGCCGGCAACCGACGCGGAAGTAGCGCGCATCCGCAACATCCAGACCCTGAGCCTGCCTGGTGCCTACGAGACCGCCAGCGCGGTGGCCGCGACCATCGGCACGATCGTGCAGTTCAAGCGCCCGGACGACTACGTGCTGCGCCGCAAGGCCGAGATCGAAGCGATGACCCCGGCGCAGGTGCAGCAGGCGGCGGCGGAGATCAAGCCGCAGGCGCTGACCTGGGTGGTGGTGGGTGACCTCAAGCAGACCGAAGCGGCGGTGCGCGCCTTGAACCTGGGCGAAGTGACCGTGATCGACGCCGAAGGCAACCCGGTGAAGAAATAAGGGACAGGCCTGCCCGCTTCGGCGGGCAGGCCTGCCGCGGTAGTGCCGGCCGCTGGCCGGCAACCCCGTGATCCCGCCCCGGCTATCCCTGATTCAGATGGTTCAGGCACACTCCTGACATTCCCTTCCAGGTTCTGCCCATGCGCGTTCTGCTGCTGTCGTCCCTGTTGCTCACCGTCACCGCCTGCACCTGGGTGCCGATCGAACCGGCCGGCAAGGCGACCCGCGTGCTGCCGGCAGGCCCGGTACCGGCCGGGTGCATCTCCAAGGGCGAGGTGGTGGTGACCGTGAAGAGCAAGGTCGGCTTCTACAACCGCAACCCGCTGCGCGTGCAGGAAGAACTGGAAACCCTGGCCCGCAACGAGGCCCCGACCACCGGCGCCAATGCCGTGCAGGCCGCTGCGGCCCCCGCCGATGGCAGCCAGCGCTTCGCTGCCTTCCAGTGCCCGCCGCGCTGAATCCTTCACCATACGGCCAAGGCTGAATTCGTAAAGATGCGGTGAAGGCCCGGGGGGTTATAGAATAGCGCCCCCTTTGCCTGAGCCTTGGCGCTAACCTCGATGCTCTTCAAGAATGTCTCGATTGCCGGCCTGGCTCACGTTGATGCGCCGCACACGCTGACGACCAAGGAAATCAACGAACGCCTGCAGCCGACGTTGGATCGCCTGGGTATCCGTACCGACGTGCTTGGCGACATTGCCGGCATCCATGCGCGCCGCCTGTGGGACAACGGCGTGCTGGCGTCCGATGCCGCGACCATGGCAGGCCGCAAGGCACTGGAAGACGCAGGCATCAACGCGACGCAGGTCGGCCTGCTGGTCAATACCTCAGTCAGCCGCGACTACCTGGAGCCGTCCACCGCGTCCATCGTGTCGGGGAACCTGGGCGTCAGCGACGAGTGCATGACCTTCGACGTCGCCAATGCCTGCCTGGCCTTCATCAACGGCATGGACATCGCCGCGCGCATGCTTGAGCGCGGTGACATCGACTACGCGCTGGTGGTGGACGGTGAGACCGCCAACCTGGTGTACGAAAAGACCCTGGAGCGCATGACCGCACCGGACGTCACCGCCGACGACTTCCGCAATGAGCTGGCGGCGCTGACCACCGGTTCCGGTGCGGCCGCGATGGTGATGGCCCGTTCGGAGCTGGTCCCGGATGCGCCGCGTTACAAAGGTGGCGTGACCCGTTCGGCCACCGAGTGGAACCAGCTGTGCCTGGGCAACCTGGACCGCATGGTCACCGACACCCGCATGCTGCTGATCGAGGGCATCAAGCTGGCACAGAAGACCTTCAGCGCCGCCAAGATCGCACTGGGCTGGGCGGTGGAAGAGCTGGACCAGTTCGTCATCCACCAGGTCAGCCAGCCGCACACCGCTGCGTTCATCAAGAATTTCGGCATCGACCCGAAAAAGGTCATGACCATCTTCGGCGAGCACGGCAACATCGGTCCGGCCTCGGTGCCGATCGTGCTGAGCAAGCTCAAGCAGCTGGGCAAGCTGAAGAAGGGCGATCGGATCGCGCTTCTGGGCATTGGTTCGGGCCTGAACTGCTCGATGGCCGAAGTGGTCTGGTAAGACCCCCTGTAGAGCCGAGCCCATGCTCGGCTCACGCGCACAGCGCGGTTCCACCGCGGCCTGACCGGAGAGCAGCCGAGCATCGGCTCGGCTCTACACCGCGCCGCGATTCTCACTAGGTGCTCCGCATGCGCGATCTTCCCGGTTACCCCGCCCACCCGCAGCGCTTCGAGGTACGCCCGGGCCTGTCGATGAACTATCTCGACGAAGGCCCGCGCGACGGCGAGGTGGTGGTGATGGTCCACGGCAACCCGTCGTGGAGCTATTACTGGCGCACGCTGGTGGCCGGCCTGTCGGACAGATACCGCTGCATCGTGCCGGACCACATCGGCATGGGCCTGTCGGACAAGCCCGATGACAGCCGCTACGAGTACACGCTGCAGTCGCGCGTGGATGATCTGGACGCGTTGCTGAAGCACCTGGGCATCACCGGCCCGGTGACCCTGGCCGTGCATGACTGGGGCGGCATGATCGGCTTCGGCTGGGCGCTGTCGCATCACGACCAGGTCAAGCGCCTGGTGGTGCTCAACACCGCTGCGTTCCCGATGCCGACGGCGAAGAAGATGCCGTGGCAGATCGCGCTGGGGCGGCACTGGAAGATTGGCGAGTGGATCATCCGCACCTTCAATGCGTTCTCGTCCGGTGCGTCGTGGCTGGGCGTGGAGCGGAAGATGCCGGCCGACGTGCGCCGCGCCTATGTGTCGCCGTACAACAGCTACGCCAACCGCATCAGCACCATCCGCTTCATGCAGGACATCCCGCTGTCGCCGGCCGACAAGGCGTGGTCGCTGCTGGAGCGTGCCGGCAAGGCGCTGCCGTCGTTCGCCGATCGCCCGGCCTTCCTTGGCTGGGGCCTGCGCGACTTCGTGTTCGACCACCACTTCCTGAAGGGCTTCCAGGCCGCATTGCCGAAGGCGCAGGTGCATGCCTTCGAAGATGCCGGGCACTACGTGCTGGAAGACAAGCACGAGGTGCTGGTGCCGGAGATCCGGGCGTTCCTGGACAAGAACCCGATCTGAGAGGTGTGCCGACCAACGGTCGGCACCCACCGGGAGAAGGGTTGGGTAGGTGCCGACCGTTGGTCGGCACACCGGACTACGCCGCGATCGGGGCCTGTGGCGACGGGCTGTTGCCGTTGTCATCCGGGTGGTCGTCGTCGTTGCCGGCTTCATCGCGCCAGCGCCAGTCGGCCAGCGTCAGCGGATCCAGACCATAGGCGATGCGGGCCTTGTCGCACTGCGGGCTGGCCTTGCCGTACTCCCACGATGCGTCCACCTCGCGGCACACGCTGGGCCGGTTGGGGTGGATGGTGCAGCGCGAATACACGCCGATCTGCGCATCCAGCGCCACGCAGCGCACCGGCTTGGAGTGGGTGCCGCGCATGCACAGGCGATGCGGGTCGAGGACCTCGGTGAGCTGGTGCGGTACGCCACCGGGGGTGACCTCGTCCGATTCCATCCAGTGGAAGGCCACGCGGTACTGGGTGCAGCAGGCGCCGCAGGTCATGCAGGGATGTTGCATGGGCAAGCCGCCTCGGGCGGCATCGGGGAAGGGACGAAGATGCGGATTTTCCACGCTGGCGGCCGCCGCGCAAGAAATTCCGTAAGCGGCGACAATGAACGGATGAACCGATCCTGCAATATTGCGGCCCGATTGCCTGAACTGGCGCGTGAACGCCCCGACCAGATTGCCATCCGCTGCCCTGGCCGTCGTGGCGCCGGCAACGGCATGGCCGCCTACGACGTCACCCTGGACTACCGCCAACTGGACGCCCGCAGCGACGCCATGGCGGCCGGCCTGGCCGGTTACGGCATCGGACGTGGGGTGCGCACGGTGGTGATGGTGCGGCCGTCGCCGGAGTTCTTCCTGCTGATGTTCGCCCTGTTCAAGCTGGGCGCGGTGCCGGTGCTGGTCGATCCGGGCATCGACAAGCGCGCGCTGAAGCAGTGCCTGGACGAGGCGCAGCCGCAGGCCTTCATCGGCATCCCGTTGGCCCACGTGGCGCGGCTCGCGCTGCGGTGGGCGCCTTCGGCGACCCGTCTGGTCACCGTCGGCCGTCGCCTGGGCTGGGGCGGTACCACCCTGGCCGCGCTGGAGCGTGCTGGCGCCAACCGTGGTGCGATGCTGGCCGACACCGATGGCGAGGACACCGCGGCGATCCTGTTCACCAGCGGCTCCACCGGCGTGCCCAAGGGCGTGGTCTACCGCCATCGCCACTTCGTCGGCCAGATCCAGCTGCTGGGCAGCGCCTTCGGCATGGAGGCGGGCGGGGTGGACCTGCCGACCTTCCCGCCCTTCGCGTTGTTCGATCCCGCGCTGGGCCTGACCTCGGTGATTCCGGACATGGACCCGACCCGGCCGGCCCAGGCCGACCCGGGGCGCCTGCATGACGCCATCCAGCGTTTCGGCGTGACCCAGCTGTTCGGCTCGCCTGCGCTGATGCGGGTGCTGGCCAAGCATGGTCGACCGCTGCCGACGGTGACCCGGGTGACCTCGGCCGGTGCGCCGGTGCCGCCGGACGTGGTCGCCACCATCCGCAGCCTGCTGCCGGCCGACGCGCAGTTCTGGACCCCATATGGCGCCACCGAGTGCCTGCCGGTGGCAGTGGTCGAGGGGCGCGAGCTGGAGCGTACGCGCGCGGCCACCGAGGGCGGTGCCGGCACCTGCGTCGGCAGCGTGGTCGCACCGAACGAGGTACGCATCATCGCCATCGACGACGCGCCGTTGCCGGACTGGTCACAGGTGCGGGTGCTTGCGGTGGGCGAGGTCGGCGAGATCACCGTGGCCGGGCCGACCGCCACCGACAGCTACTTCAACCGCCCGCAGGCGACGGCGGCGGCGAAGATCAGCGAAACCCTGGACGATGGCAGTGTCCGTATCGTGCACCGCATGGGCGATGTCGGTTACTTCGATGCGCAGGGGCGGCTGTGGTTCTGTGGCCGCAAGACCCATCGCGTCGAAACCGCGCACGGACCGCTGTACACCGAACAGGTCGAGCCGGTGTTCAACACCGTGCCCGGGGTGGCACGCACGGCGTTGGTCGGCGTCGGCGCAGCCGGTGCGCAGGTGCCGGTGCTGTGCGTGGAGCTGCAGCGTGGCCAGTCCGACAGCCCTGCCTTGCGCGAGGCGCTGCATGCCACGGCCGCCGCGCGACTGCCCGAGCTGAAGCTGCAACACGTGCTGATGCATCCGTCGTTCCCCGTCGATATCCGTCACAACGCCAAGATCGGCCGCGAGAAGCTCGCCGTCTGGGCACGCGCCGAACTGGAGAAGCGCGCATGAAGATCCTGGTCACTGGTGGTGGTGGTTTCCTTGGCCAGGCGCTGTGCCGTGGGCTGATCGAACGTGGTCACCAGGTGCTGGCGTTCAACCGCAGCCATTACCCGGAGCTGCAGGCGCTGGGCGTGGGCCAGATCCGTGGCGACCTGGCCGACCCGCAGGCGGTGCTGCATGCGGTGGCCGGCGTCGATGCGGTGTTCCACAACGGCGCCAAGGCCGGTGCCTGGGGCAGCTACGACAGCTACCACCAGGCCAACGTGGTCGGCACCGACAACGTCATCGCGGCCTGCCGCGCCCATGGCATCGGCAAGCTGGTCTACACCTCCACGCCCAGCGTGACCCATCGCGCCACCCACCCGGTGGAAGGGCTGGGTGCGGACGAGGTGCCGTATGGCGAGGACTTCCAGGCGCCGTATGCGGCGACCAAGGCCATTGCCGAACAACGCGTGCTGGCCGCCAACGACGAGACCCTGGCGACGGTGGCGTTGCGCCCGCGGCTGATCTGGGGCCCGGGCGACCAGCAGCTGGTGCCGCGCCTGGCTGATCGTGCACGTGCCGGCCGCCTGCGCCTGGTGGGCGATGGCAACAACAAGGTCGACACCACCTACATCGACAACGCCGCGCTGGCGCACTTCCTCGCCTTCGAGGCGCTGGCACCGGGCGCAGCCTGCGCCGGCAAGGCGTACTTCATCTCCAATGGCGAGCCGCTGCCGATGCGCGAGCTGGTCAACAAGCTGCTGCAGGCAGTGGGTGCGCCCACCGTGGACAAGGCGATCAGCTTCAGGACGGCGTATCGCATCGGTGCGATCTGCGAGCGGCTGTGGCCGCTGCTGCGCCTGCGTGGCGAGCCGCCGCTGACGCGTTTCCTGGCCGAGCAGCTGTGCACGCCGCATTGGTACAGCATGGAGCCAGCACGTCGTGATTTCGGCTACGTGCCGCAGGTCAGCATCGAAGAAGGGCTGCGACGGCTGAAGGCGGCATCATGACGGCGGCATCACCGCGCTGAAGCCTTCATTACGCGCAGAGATCGCCATCACCGGTTGCACACCGGCAGATGCGCAGGATGGACACAACGCCACCCACGGCCGACCACCTGCGAGGAGCACCATGCTGCATTACGCCGTCATTTTCTTTGTCATCGCCATCATCGCCGCCGTGCTCGGCTTTTCCGGTATTGCCGGTGCCGCCAGCAACATCGCCTGGATCCTGTTCGTGGTGTTCCTGGTTCTGGCTGTGATCTCGATGTTCCGCAAGCGCACATGACCGCTTGAATGGTAGTGCCGGCCGCTGGCCGGCAACCTCGATAGTTGCGGGGTTGCCAGCCAGCGGCCGGCTCCACCAGCGCCGTTACCGCACGGCGCTGTGCAATCGGCGATCAGCTTCGTGGCGCGCCAACGCCAGTTCGATCAACCGCGTGATCAATGCGGTGTAGCCCACGCCACTGGCCCCCCACAACTTCGGATACATGCTGATGCGGGTGAAGCCCGGCAGTGTGTTGACCTCGTTGATGACGATCTCGCCGTCTGCGGTGAGGAACACGTCGACCCGCGCCATCCCGGCGCACTCCAGTGCCTGATAGGCCTGCAATGCAATCTGCTGGATGCGCGCCTGGGTTGCCGCATCGATTGCCGCCGGCACCACCACTTCAGCACCCTCTTCATTGATGTACTTGGTGTCGTAGGCGTAGAACTCGTCGTGCAGTACGACCTCGCCACAGATGCTGGCCTGCGGCCGCTCGTTGCCAAGCACCGCACACTCGATCTCGCGGCCGACCACGGCCGATTCCACCAGTACCTTGTGGTCGTAGCGCAGCGCCAATGCCATTGCCTCGGCGAAACCACCTGCATCCTTTACCTTGCTCACACCCACCGACGAACCCTGGTTGGCCGGCTTCACGAACAGCGGCAGGCCAAGTGCAGCGATCAGCGCTGTGACATCGACCGTATCGGCTTCATGGCGACGGATGCACACCCACGGCGCCACCTGCAGGCCCGCATCACGCAGCAGGCGTTTGGTCACATCCTTGTCCATGGCTACCGCCGAGCCCAGCACGGGCGAGCCGACGAAGGGCAGGTTGGCCATGCGCAGCAGCCCCTGCAGCGCCCCGTCCTCACCCAGTGGACCGTGCATGATCGGCAGCACCACATCGATCTGGCCCAGCGCGCTGCCCGCATCGGTCGGCTGCAGCTGCGCCTGCTCGGTACCGGGCAGCACCGCCAGCGCGGTACCGGAAGCATGCAGGGCGATACGTGCCGGATCGTCCGCATTGAGCAGGAAGGTATCCGGTTGGCTCAGGTGCCACTGGCCCTGCTTGTCGATGCCGATCAGCACCGGTTCGAAGCGCTCCCGATCCAGCGCATCGAGAATGTTCTTCGCCGACTGCAGTGAAACCTCGTGTTCGGAAGACCTGCCACCGAAGATGATGCCAACCCGGGTCCGTGCCATGGCGTTGCGATGTCCTGTGCGTTGCGTGGCTCCATAGCATGAACCTTCATCGGCCCTCCGCGTGAGGCACAGATGAACCAGAAATCCAGCCGCGCGTGTCATCCACGCATGGCGTGGATCTACCGTGTCGACCAAGGTCGACACCCACCAACGGCAGCAGCCGACCCCGTGCCGTTCCGACAGATCACGGGAACCTGTCGAAGGCGGGGTGGGTCCGGTTGCGGGGGCGTGAGCCGCATGGATGCGGCGACCGAGCTTACAGGGACGTACTTGCAGCGGCCCCCGCAACCGGACCCACCCCGCCTCCCCACAGGAAGCCAGCTTTTGATGTTGCCCTGGCTGTTGCATCTGCGGGTGCCGGGCGGCAGCCCGGCCCAAGCCCGCCACCCACGCAGGTAGAATGCGCACATGGCTCTTTCCCTGCTCAAGTCCCTCAAGCCGGTCGCTGGCCGCGCACTGCAGATCGCCCTGAACCGCGCGCTGGCGCTGGATCCGGATACCCGCCATGCACTGGCCAGCCTCGACGGTCGTCATATCGACCTGACCCTGGACGCGCCGCCCCTGGCGATGCGCATCAGCGTCGACGGCAACCAGTTGCGGGTTGGCCCAGTGGATCCGCAGGAAGCCGACCTGGCCGTGCGCAGCAGCCTGGCCGGTGTGCTGGCCCAGCTGCCGCTGCTGGCGCGTGCCCGCCAAGGCGCTGACAACGGCAAGGGCCGCGTACGCGTGGCCGGCGATGCCGAACTGGCGCGCCGCCTGCAGCAGCTGGCCAAGGGCTTCGATCCGGACTGGCAGCAGCCGTTCGTCAGCGTGTTCGGAGACGTGCTGGGCGTGCAGGTGGCCAACACCCTGCGCAGCGCCCTGCAGCATGCGCGCCAGGGCGCGATCGATCTGGCCCACAGCGCCGCTGAATTCATCACCGAGGAATCGCGCGACGTGGTGCCACGTGCCGAACTGGATGCATTCCACGACGACGTGGACGTGCTGCGCGATGATGTCGAGCGCCTTGGCGCACGCGTGCAGCGCCTGCGGGGTGCCGCATGAAGGCGCTGCTGCGGGCCAGCCGCATCGGCCGGGTGATCCTGCGTTACCGCCTCGACGACCTGCTGCAGGGCACGCCTGCCGAGCGCTGGCTGCGCCTGGCCAAGCCGTTCGTACCGCGCGCTTCAGCCGATATCGCCGCACAGTCGCGCGGCGCGCGCCTGCGCCTGGCGCTGCAGGACCTGGGGCCGATCTTCGTCAAGTTCGGGCAGATCCTGTCGACCCGCCGCGACCTGGTGCCGCCGGATGTGGCCAATGAGCTGACCCTGCTGCAGGACCGGGTCAAGCCCTTCGACGGCGATGCGGCGCGTCGCATCGTCGAAGAAGCACTCGGCCTGCCGGTCAGCGAAGCCTTCGCCAGTTTCGATACCGAACCGCTGGCCTCGGCGTCGATCGCGCAGGTGCACGCGGCCACGCTGGCCGACGGCCGCCAGGTGGTGGTCAAGGTGCTGCGCCCGGGCATCGAGAAGCAGATCGACGCCGACATCGCCCTGCTCAACTCATTGGCAGCGCTGGTCGAGCGCACCCATCCGCGCGCCGACAAGATCCGCCCGCGCGAAGTGGTGGCCGAGGTCGAGAACACCCTGGCCGCTGAGCTGGACCTGCAGCGCGAAGGCGCCAATGCCAGCGTGCTGCGCCGCTTCTGGGAGAACTCCGACGACCTGTATGTGCCGGAAGTGATCTGGAGCCATACCGCCGAGCGTGCACTGACGCTTGAGCGCGTGTGGGGCATTCCCTCCGATGACATCGCGGCGCTGGACAAGGCGGGCATCGACCGCAAGGCGCTGGCCGCCAAGGGGGTGCGGGTGTTCTACACCCAGGTGTTCCGCGACAATTTCTTCCATGCCGACGCACACGCCGGCAACATCTGGGTCGACATCGATCCGGCACGCCGCGACAACCCGCGCTTCATCGCGCTGGACTTCGGCATCATGGGCCAGCTTTCGCAGGAAGATCAGTACTACCTGGCCGAGAATTTCATGGCCATCTTCAACCGCGACTACCGCCGCATCGCCGAACTGCACGTGCAGGCGCGCTGGATGCCTGACAACGTGCGCATCGATGATCTTGAAGCAGCGGTGCGCTCGGTCTGCGAGCCGTACTTCACCCGTCCGCTGTCGCAGATTTCGCTGGCCGAAGTGCTGATGAAGCTGTTCCGCGTGGCCCAACGCTACCAGCTGACCTTGCAGCCGCAGTTGATCCTGCTGCAGAAGACCCTGCTCAACATCGAAGGTGTCGGTCGCCAGCTCGATCCGCAGATCGATATCTGGGCCGTGGCCAAGCCGGTGCTGGCGAAAATCCTGCGCGAGCGCTACAGCCCGCGCAGGGTGGTACGCGAGATCGGCAAGCGCCTGCCGGAAATCATGACCCACGCGCCGGACATGCCGCGCCTGGTGCACGCCTGGCTGACCCAGCAGGTGGAAGGCCGCCACGAACTGGCGATGCGTTCGCGCGACCTGGTCGCCCTCGATGCCAGCCTGCAGCGGCTGCAGAAGCGCGCGGTCGGGGCGATCACCGGCGTCGGCCTGCTGGCGATTGCCGCATTGATGTACGTGCTGCAGCCGCCGGGTTGGTACTGGGGCGATGTGCCGGCGTGGAGCTGGCTCTCCGGTGCGGTTGGCGTGTTCGCGCTGGCGCGCGCGTGGTGGCGATGACCGCCGCCTGCTGAAACGGCGACGACAGCGGACCGTCGTCGCCGACCGTACTACCAGCGGTAGCCCAGGCCCACCTGCGAATGCACGCTCTGGAAACGATCCAGGCGCGTCTTGTGCCAGGTCTTGCCCAGCCCGACGTCGAGTACCAGATGCTCGCCCAGCGGCTGGCTGCGGCGCAGGAACACGCGTTTGGCATCATGCTCGCGCAGCAGCAGCGGGTCGTACTCGGCGGTGTAACCCGACGTGCCACTGCCCAGCCACAGTTGGGTAGAGCCGTGGCCCTGGCTGTCCTTCAGGCGAAGCGATACGGTGCTGCCGTGGCCATCGGGACCGTTGGACTGGCGGTGGCGCTCATGCTTGAGCGATGCCGTCAGCCGCGGGAAGTAATGGGAAGCACCGACCGACCAGCCGCTGACGTAGCCGCTGCCGTGGTACTCGGCGTACTTGCCACCCAGGCTCAACACCGTCTGCCCGCCCACTTTCCACAGAATGTCCTGGTTGATCTGGCGGTTGACGAAGACCGGATCGTCGTTGGAAGCAACCAGCGCGGTTCGCGTTGCGATCGTGGCTGACCAGTCGTGGTGCAGCGAACCCTGCACGCGGTTCCCGCTGTAGCGCGAGGTACCGTAGTCGCGCTCGCCGTGGGCCAGGCCCAGGTGCCAGCGACTGGCGTCGGTACGACCTGCAACTTCCACGGTCTGCACGTCGCGCTTGCCGAAGCCTTCGTTGTAGTCGGTGTGGTCCAGTTGCAGGGAAACACGGTCGACACCGGCATGGGCGCTGGCCGCAGCCAGCAGCAGGGCGCACGACAGTGCACCACGATTGATGAATCGCATGGTGATTACTCCAGGGGTTGGGATTGCAGGTGTTGCAGCAGGCGATAGCGGCCTGATGGCAGGTTTCGTTCCACGACGATCCGTGGGCCGAACTGGCTGCCCGGTGCGACGATGCGGCCGGGCAGGATGATCACGCCGACGCCCAGCGCTGCGCCTGCACCGATCCAGGCGCCCAGCTTGTCGCGCTGGCTGTCGATGATCTGGTCATCGACATGCACGGCGATCGAGGTGCCGTCGAGACGGTGGTTGCTGGTGCGTACAAGGGCGCCAAGATAGGCATCGTCGTCGATGCGGCTGTCACCGATGAAGCACTGCGGACCGATGCTGACCCGCTGGCCGACCACGGTGTTCTTCAGCTCGCTGCAGAAGCCGATGCGGGTGCCTTCACCGATGTGCAGCGGACCACGCAGCAGCGCATGGTTGCCGATCAGGCAGTCGCGTCCGATCGACACCGGCCCCTGGATGTGGGCGCCATTGCAGATGCGGCTGCCGGCGCCGACATGGACGGCGCCGCGCAGCGTCGCCTGTGGCGATATGTCCGCGCGTGGGTCGAGCTGGGGTTGCAGTGATGCCAGTTCGCGAGCCATCGCTTCCAGTTCACTCCACCACATGCGGATACCTCGTCGGCTTGTCGCGTGCAGGCTCGCGGCCGGTGAACAGCCCCTTCAGTCCATGGATCAGCCAGACCGCATAGGCCAGCAGCACATACAGAACGGAGAACGCTGCCGCTGGCACCAGCCATGCACGCCGGTGGTGCACGGCACTGACCAGGCCCAGCGTCATCACGATGCCGATCCAGACCAGCGGCACCACCGCCACCACCAGGCCAGCAGGGCCATGCACCGTAGCGGCGCCGAATCCCACCTGCAGCCCAGCGGCGATGCCCAGCAGCGCCAGCAGGATCATCGGCAGGATGCTGAAGAGGCCGAAGCGGGTCAGCAGCAACCGCCGATGCAGGCGCATGCACACCGCGTAGCCGACGATCCAGCGCCGCCAGCGTCGCCATTCCTCCACCAACGTGCTGCATTCCTGCGGATAGACCACGCAGCGGATGCTCTGCCGTACACGATAGCCCTGGGCCACCAGCGACCAGGACATGTCCAGATCTTCGACCCGGGTACGGTCGGAAAACCCCACCTTGCGCAGCACGCTGGTGCGGAACAGCCCGCAGGAGCCGGAGACGATGAACGGTGCTCCGCCCAGCCACTGCTGGAAGCTGCGCTTGATGACGATCATCGGCAGCTTCAGGCTGGCCCGCACGTGCGGAAGAAAGCCGGCGCCCTGCAGGCATGACGATGGCACACCCCCCACCGCATCGGCACCGCGTTCGATTTCCGCCAGCAGGTGGCCCAGGCCGGCACTGCGCGGATCGACGCGGGTGTCAGCATCGGTCAGGAACACCTGGGCGGTGGTCACATGCTGCAGCCCATGCATCAGTGCCCCGCCCTTGCCGGTGTTGGCCTGGTGCACGGCGAGCAGACGACCCGGCCACTCCAGTTGCAGCGCGTCCAGCACCTGCGCAGTGGTATCGGTGGAGCCATCGTTCACGCAGATCACCCGCGCGATGTATGGGTTGTGCAGTAGATCGGTGAGCGAGCGTTGCAGGCAGGGTGCTTCGTTGTAGGCCGGCACGATCGCATCGATGCTGCGCAGCTGCCCGCTGGGCCTGCGCGTTGCGTGGACCAGCAGACGCACGACGATGAAGGCACACATCGCCACGAACAGCAGGGTCTTCATCACAGCACCAGCCGATGAGGCAGGAAACCCTCGCTGGGACCGATGCCCACCTGCTGGCCGCGGAACTGGGCATGGCAGCGCAGATGGCTTTCCTGCATGTAATGGCGACCGCCCTGGCTGGCGTGCTCGCGTAGTGCGCGGATCTTCAGTTCCAACTGCACGCTGATGTCTTCAAACACCTGCGGTGCGAACTGCGGCAGCGTGCTTGGGCTTTCGTAGCACAGGATCTGCGGAACGCTGCGACAGGCGACGATCGAGGCTTCATGGACGGTGCGATGATCCTGGTGATGGTCTTCGCCGCACATCATGTAGACGCGTCGCGGTTGGATGGCTTCGCACGCCTGTTCCAGCGCGCTGATGATGGCGTTGCGGCAGGACGGAAAACAGGTGTCCGGGAAATCATGCTGCAGCACCTGCCGGGCGCCGAGTTGCCGCAGCGCGCGATGCGATTCGTCGCTGCGATCAGCGCCATCGTGGCAGCCGCGGCCACCGCGGCTGAGTACCAGGGCGTGGATGCGGGCGCCGGCGAAGGCGAGTTTGGCCAAGCTGCCGCCACAGCCCAGTTCGATGTCATCAGGGTGGGCGCCGATTGCCAGGATGTCGTGGGCCATGGCCATGTCCTTGCGGGATTCCAGGGGGAATGCGACAGATGCGTTGAGCGCACTGCTGCGGGCGCGGACTATGGCAATGGCCAGGTGAAACAGGGCCTAGGAACATTACGAAAATGGGTCGAAGCCCGGCGCAGGCCTTGCCGCGCAACAAGAAGAGTAGGTGTGGCATCCGCCACCGGTGGTTGACGAAAGTGTCCAGGGAGGTGGATGACGTCAATGCGCAGATGCGGACACGTGCTGTGGAAGCAGCGAGAATGGTGGTGGTGCATCGCCATCCGGTGTTTGCCCGTACCGCGGAGATCGCGTTGATGGACCTGGCTGCACTGAAAGATGAACTGGCCCGCTTCGGCACCCACAACGACGCGAACGAAACCGAGCGCGGCCGGCGCATGCTCAACATCACCGCCGACACCGGGGAACTGCTGTCGGTGCTGGTGCGTTTCGGCAACGCGCGGCGCGTGCTGGAGATCGGCACGTCCAATGGCTACTCCACGCTGTGGCTGGCCGAGTCCGCTGCTGCCATCGACGGCCACGTAACCACGCTGGAGTTCGCCGCCGACAAGGTGGCGATGGCCCGCGCGACGTTCGCCCGCAGTGGGTTGGGGGAGTGCATCGAGCTGGTTCACGGTGATGCCGGGCAGTGGCTGGCGCAGGCAGTGGATGGCTGTATCGACCTGCTGTTCCTGGATTCGGATCGCGGGCAGTACGCAGGCTGGTGGCCGCAGCTGCGTCGGGTGCTGCGTCCCGGGGGCTTGCTGGTGGTCGACAACGCCACCTCGCATGCCAGTGAGATGGAGCCGCTGCGCGCCCTGTTGGCCGCCGAGGCTGGGTTCACCACCAGTCTGGTGCCGGTGGGCAATGGCGAGCTGCTGGCGGTGCGCAACGCCTGATTGCTCTACAGATAGCAGAGCAGCCGAGCGTGGGCTCGGCTCTACAGAAGGCAGGCCCGTATAATCGCGCGGTGAGTACCGAACCTGACACCCTCGCTGCGGTCGAGATTGAAACCGCGCCCCTGCAGCTGCTGCATCTGGATGAACGCCTGGCGGTGGTCAACAAGCCGGCCGGGCTGATGGTCCACGACAGCAAGCTGGCCCGTGGCGAAGATGATTTCCTTGCTGACCGCCTGCGCGAGCAGCTGGGTCGGCCGATCTTTCTGGTCCACCGCTTGGATCGCGCCACCAGTGGCTGCCTGCTGTTGGCGTTCGACCGCGACGCCGCCAGCTTGCTGGGCAAGGCGCTGATGGGCGGCGAGGTGAGCAAGGACTACCTGGCGATCTGCCGCGGTTGGCCGGCCGAGGCGGCCTGGCGGGTCGACCACGACCTGGACGGCGGCCCGGGCAAGCCGGTGAAGAAGCCGGCCGTCACCGATTTCCAGCGTCTGGCGGCCGGCGAACTGTCGGTGCCGGTGGGTGAGTTCGCCAGTTCGCGCTACGCGCTGTTGCGCTGCCAGCCGCAGACGGGACGCTTCCGGCAGATCCGCCGGCATCTGAAGCACCTGTCACATCACCTGATCGGCGATACCAGCCATGGTGATGGCCGGCACAACCGCAACTTCCGCATGCAGGGTGTGCACCGCATGCTGCTGCACGCCGAGCGGCTGCGCTTTCCGCATCCGGATGGCGGTACGGTGGACGTGCGCGCCCCGGTCGACGGTGAATTCCAGAAGGCGCTGGACCTGTTCGGCTGGAGCCAGGACCTGTAGAGCCGAGCCCACGCTCGGCTGCGCTTCCCGGCGCTGCGCGCCGCCGCCCGAGCATGGGCTCGGGCGCTACGGAAATCCGGGTTGCCGGCCAGCGGCCGGCATCACCTCACTTCTTTTCCGGCTCGTTGACGATTGCTTCCAGATCCTTCTGCAGGTCGGCGAACAGCGGCTGCATGCGGGTCTGGATCGCCACCATCACGTTCTGCATCAGTGCCGGGGTCTTGTCGAGCAGGCTCTGGCCGGCCGGGCTCTCGTAGAACTCGGCCATGGCCAGCACGTCTTCCTTGCTGAAGGTCTTCTTGTACAGGTCCACGTACATCGGCCGCAGCTGCTGCCACGACAGTGCCTGACGCAGGGTCTGGCTGGTACGGGCCTGGATGCGCTGCAGCTGTTCCTGCTGCTGGCCATTGAGCTGGCGCTGTGCGGCGACCTGCTGGAACTGCTGCTGCTGCATCGCTTCGATCTGCGGCAGCATGGTGTCGATCATGCTCTGCGCACGCGAGGCCGACAGCAGGCGGTTGATGTCGCCATCGGTGGGGGCTGCGGCCAGCACCGGCGCGCTTGCTGCGGCCAGTACCAGCAGCAGGGTTGCGCGGCGTAACACGAAGGGGACCAAGCGGATCATGCGGAGCGTCCTGCAGTACACGGGACAGCAAGCATACCCTCGGTAAAGGCGAAGGCGGCGTGTTCGATGCCTGATCGGCGGCATACGGCGCGCGATGGCGGCCACGGCGGCGCTGGTGCCGCTACAATGCGCGGATGGGCAGTGGACCGGTCACCATCAGCGCGCAGCTTGAAATCCCCGACGGCGAGATCGTCGAGCGTTTCGTGCGTGCCAGTGGTGCCGGCGGGCAGAACGTCAACAAGGTCTCCACCGCGGTGGAACTGCGTTTCGACGTGGCCGGCTCGCCCTCGTTGCCCGAACCGTTGCGCGAGCGCCTGTTGGCGCGGCGCGACCGGCGCATGACCGGCGAAGGCGTGCTGGTCATCGACGCGCAACGTTTCCGGACCCAGGATCGCAATCGCGAGGATGCGCGCGAGCGGCTGGCGGCCTTCATCCAGGCCGGGCTGAGCGTACCCAAACCGCGCAAGGCCACCAAGCCGACCTTCGGGTCGAAACTGCGTCGTCTGGACGCCAAACGCGGGCGCGCGCAGATCAAGCGCGGGCGCTCATCACGTGACTGGGAGTGATTGCTTGAACAACCCGACGCCGTTGCTGCCGGCCATTCCGCCGAACATGCCGCAGGTCAGACCCAACCGTTTCCTGCGCTGGCTGGCGCGCTGCACGCTGCGCATGGGCGGCTGGAAGGTGACCGGCACCCTGCCTGACATCCCCCGGCTGGTCTTCATCATCGCCCCGCATTCGTCCAACTGGGACGGCCTGTGGGGCATGGCGGCCAAGATCGCGCTGGGCATGAAGGTGAAGGTGCTGGGCAAGGCCTCGCTGTTCTGGTGGCCGCTGGGCCCGCTGCTGCACAAGCTGGGCGTGATCCCGCTCGATCGCAGCTCGCCGCAGGGCACGGTGGGCCAGGCGGTGGACCTGCTGCGCAACAACGAGAAGATGTGGTTCGCGATCACTCCGGAAGGCACCCGCAAGGCCGTCAAGGAATGGAAGGCCGGCTTCCTGAAAATCGCGCGGATGGCCGACGTGCCGATCCTGGCGGCGTATTTCCACTACCCGGAGAAGATCATCGGCATCGGTCCGGTGTTCACCCCGACCGGCGATGACGCCGCCGACATGGCCGCCATCCGGGAGTTCTACCGGCCCTGGATCGGCAAGACCCGCGGCACGGTCTGAGCCAGTCGCTGCCGGCAGCGTAGACGCCACGTCCGGCACATGCCGGGCGCCTGCGACAGGAGTAGGGTGGACGGCTGCCATCCCGTACCGTCTGCCCAAGGAGCGTTTTACATGTCGCGTACCGTAGTCCTGGCCGCCGCCATCAGCCTGGCGCTGGCGGCCTGTTCCGGCAAGGAGTCCACCCCCGTGTCCGAAGCCCAGAAAGCACCGGCCCAGCAGCCGGCCGAAGCCTCCACCAACCCGCTGCTGACCGCCAGCAGCCTGCCGTTCCAGGCACCGCCGTTCGACAAGATCAAGGACAGCGATTACCTGCCGGCCTTCGAAGAAGGCATGCGCCTGCATCTGGCCGACGTGCGCAAGATCGCCGACAGCGCCGAGCCGGCCACCTTCGACAACACCATCGTGGCGATGGAGCGCAGCGGCGAGACCCTGACCCGGGTGTCGCGCATCTTCTTCGGCCTGGTCCAGGCCGATACCAACGATGCCCGCCAGAAGATCCAGGAAGAAGTAGCGCCGAAGCTGGCCGCGCACCAGGACGAGATCAACCTCGATCCGAAGCTGTTCGCGCGCGTGAAGTCGCTGTACGACCAGCGCGAGACGCTGGGCCTGGATCCGGTGCAGAAGCGCCTGGTCGAGCATTACTACGACGGCCTGGTGCGCTCGGGCGCGCAGCTGTCCGACGCCGACAAGGCGAGCCTGCGCAAGCTCAACGTGGAAGAAACCACGCTGTCCACCCAGTTCCACACCCGTCTGGTGGCTGCGACCGCCGCTGCCGCGGTGGTGGTGGACGACAAGGCCAAGCTGGCCGGCCTGGACGAGGGCGCGGTCAACAATGCCGCTGCCGCCGCCAAGGACCGCAAGCTGGACGGCAAGTTCCTGCTGCCGCTGCAGAACACCACCCAGCAGCCGGTGCTCGGTTCGCTGACCGACCGCGACCAGCGTGCGGCCGTGTTGAAGGCCTCTGAAACCCGTGCCGAGCGCGGCGATGCCAACGACACCCGGCAGACCGTGCAGCGCCTGGCCCAGCTGCGTGCGCAGAAGGCCAAGCTGCTCGGCTTCGACACCTTCGCCGACTACCAGCTGGGCGACCAGATGGCCAAGACCCCTGCCGCCGCGCTGAAGCTGCTGACCGACACCGTGCCGGCGGCCACCGCCAAGGCCCGTGCCGAAGCCGGCGAGATCCAGAAGGTGATCGACGCGCAGAAGGGCGGTTTCCAGGTTGCCGCCTCGGACTGGGACTTCTACGCCGAACAGGTGCGCAAGGCCAAGTACGATCTGGACGAGTCGCAGATCAAGCCGTACTTCGAACTGGACAACGTGCTGCAGAACGGCGTCTTCTACGCCGCCACCCAGCTGTACGGCATCACCTTCAAGCCGCGCACCGACATCCCGACCTACAACCCGGACATGAAGGTGTACGAAGTGTTCGACAAGGACGGCACCTCGCTGGCGCTGTTCTACACCGACTACTTCAAGCGTGACAGCAAGTCCGGTGGCGCCTGGATGGACGTGTTCGTCGAACAGGACGGCCTGACCGGTGCCAAGCCGGTGGTCTACAACGTCTGCAACTTCACCAAGCCGGCCGCCGGCCAGCCCGCGCTGATCAGCTTCGACGACGTCACCACGATGTTCCATGAGTTCGGCCATGCACTGCACGGCATGTTCTCCAACGTGAAGTACCCGTCGATTGCCGGCACCGCCACCTCGCGCGACTTCGTCGAGTTCCCGTCGCAGTTCAACGAGCACTGGGCGCTGGACCCGAAGGTGTTTGCCAACTACGCCAAGCACTACAAGACCGGCGAGGCGATGCCGCAGGAACTGGTCGACAAGATTCTCAAGGCGCGCAGCTTCAACCAGGGCTATGCGACCACCGAGTACCTGTCGGCCGCACTGCTGGACCTGGCCTGGCACACGCAGAAGGCCGACGCGCCGCTGCAGGATGTCGGCGCCTTTGAAGCCAGCGCGCTGAAGAAGTTCAAGGTCGACCTGCCGCAGGTGCCGCCGCGTTACCGCACCACCTACTTCGATCACATCTGGGGTGGCGGTTACTCGGCCGGTTACTACGCCTACTTCTGGGCCGAAGTGCTCGACCATGACGCCTACCAGTGGTTCACCGAACACGGTGGCCTGACCGCGGCCAACGGCCAGGAGTTCCGCGACAAGATCCTCTCGCGCGGCAACAGCGTGGAGCTGTCGACCCTGTACCGCGATTTCCGCGGCAAGGACCCGTCGGTGGAACCGCTGCTGAAGTTCCGCGGCCTGAAATAAGCGCGGCCTGAAGTACGAAAGAAAAAACGGCGGGGGCGACCCCGCCGTTTTTTTTTGCGTCGATGCCATCGACAGATTCCGCAGTTTGCCGCTCATCCACGCATGGCGTGGATCTACTGCAGTTCGCGGAAATCTGTCGAAGGCGGGGTGGGTCCGGTTGCGGGGGTGTCCGCGGCATGGGCCCGAGGCATGCCTCGGGCGGGTTGGGCAGGACGCCCAACCCCGGTCTTGCCGTGTGCGCAGGACAGCGCACACGAGCAAGCCGCGGCCAAGCCCCCAAGGATGGGTTTACGGCGTCCCCCGCAACCGGACCCACCCCGCCATCCCCCAGGAAACCGGCTTTGGCTGTTGAGGTTGCCGGCCAGCGGCCGGCACTACCGGGTGCCGGGCGCAGCCCGGCCATCACGTCCCCACGTGCACGCGATTGGCCTGCTCGGCCAACCCCAGGTGATCCAGCGCGATATCCAGCGCCAGCACATAGCTCTGCGCGCCATACCCCGCGGCGATGCCCAGGCGCTGGCCCACGCCTGCCGGCAGGCACGGCTCGGCCACCGCGCCGTCGTCATGCACTTCTACATAGGCGTTGTGCAGGTACGGCAGCAGACGTTGCAGGCGCAGGCTGTCGGCGCAGGCGCCCGGGTCCAGCAGCGTCACCTCGCCACGGCTGTGGTCGGCCACGCGCAGCGCGTCCAGCAACTCCTGCTCTGAACCGCAGGCACGGATCGCCACGCTGGTGCCCGCATCGATCGCACGGTGCACCAGTGATTTCAGCACCGGCGCCGGCAGCGGCGCGGCGGTACGGATCAACGCGCCAGCCGCTTCCGGGCCACGGATGATGAAGATCGACATGGCTCAGCCCTCCCGTGCCAGGCGGCGGCCGACGATGGCCAACGACAGCGGATAGCCCGCCTGCTGGCTGCGCTGGTCGACCACCACGGCAGCCGGGCCATGCTGCAGGCGCAGGCGCGCTTCCAGACCGGGCTGATGGGGCGACTGCAGTTCGATGTACTCCGCCGACAGGCCATCCAACGCTGCCTGCAGCGCACCGCCCTCGGCACACCATTGCGCCTCGTCGGCCACGCCGACATCAAGCAGCACCCAGTCCGCGGTGCGCGCCTGCGGCTGGCACAGGCACTGGCGCACATCGGCCAGGCTGGCGCAATCGGTGCACAGCACCGGATGGCCGGACAACTCGGCCGGCAGCAGCGGACGCGGCACCGACGGCGACGCATGCCGGATCACCAGGAGGGTCATACAACACCTTGCGCAAAGCGCCCTACGGCGCGGTAGGCACACGATGCGCGTGGTGGCCGTAAAGGTGCGATGCCGCGTGCCGGGCCTGGGCGTAAAACCTGCGTAATCCCTCCTGTAGAGCCGAGCCCATGCTCGGCTGATGGAAACCGACGCTCGAAGAGCAGCCGAGCATGGGCTCGGCTCTACAGGATGCGGGCGCGGGAACCTCTTCGGGCCGGATGTGGTCTGATGCAGCTACCACCTACCCGGAGCCTGTCATGGATGCTGTTGCCCGCCCCCCCTTTTCCGAACGCGCGCTCATCTGGCTGAAGAAGGAGGCGTTGCCGCTGCTGGTGATGCTCGGCCTGCTCGCCGCTGCCCGCGATACCCTCGCCAACCACTACGTCGTGCCCAGCGGCTCGATGCAGCCGACGCTGCAACCGGGCGACCGGGTGGTGGTGGACATGCGCGCCTACGGCCTGCGCCTGCCGTTCACCAGCAAGGAACTGCTGGATACCGGCAGGCCGCAGCGTGGTGAGGTGGCCGTGTTCGATTCACCGTCCGACGGCACCCGCCTGATCAAGCGCGTGGCCGCCGTGGCCGGCGATCACGTGCAACTGCACGATGGTCACTTGAGCATCAACGGTCAGCCGCTGCAGATCGCTGACCTGGCCGACACCGAGGCCTTCGGTGAGCGCCGCGCCAGCCTCGACCTGGACAGGGGCGGTGGCCCGGACATCGCGGATCTGGAAGTGCCCGCCGGCAAGGTGCTGGTGCTGGGCGACCATCGCGGCAACAGCTTTGATGGGCGCTTCTTCGGTTTCGTCGATGCGGACAAGATCTACGGCCGCGCGGTGGCGGTGTACTACCGCCGTGGTGATGGGTTCGAGTGGCAGCGGCTGTAAGCTGAATCGATATGTCAGGAGTATCAATCCTGACTTATCAGGTTATGGATCGACTGGATGGGCGGGCCTAGTCTGAGGCCCGTCCCCTCCATTCCGGCCGCCCCCACGGCCCACCCCCATGACTGGCGAATCCCCGGCGGCCCTCGCCGACCGTCCCCGTACCAACGACGCTCCCGCTGACACCCGCATCCAGCAGGGAACGCCGGCCTTCCGCCGCACCGCGCTGGCGCTGTTCCTGGCCGGCTTCTCCACCTTCGGCCTGCTGTACACGGTGCAGCCCCTGCTGCCCGAGTTCAGCCGCCACTTCGGCGTGTCCGCTGCGGGCAGTGCGATGTCGCTGTCGCTGACCACCGGCACCCTGGCCGTGGCCATGCTGCTGGCGGGCCTGCTGTCCGATGTGGTCGGTCGCCGCCCGCTGATGATCGTTGCGCTGCTGGCCTCGGCCACGTTGTCGCTGTGCACCGCGCTGGTCGATGACTGGGCCACCCTGCTGGTGCTGCGCACCCTGCTGGGGCTGGCGCTGAGCGGGGTACCGGCGGTAGCGATGACCTACCTCGTGGAAGAGATGGACAGCCGCGCGCTGGGCCTGGCGATGGGCCTGTACATCGGCGGCAATGCCATCGGGGGCATGAGCGGGCGCCTGCTGGCCGGCATCATCGCCGACCACTGGGGCTGGCGCTGGGGCATCGGCGTGGTCTCGATCATTGCCGTGGCCAGCACCGTGCTGCTGTGGCTGCAGTTGCCGCCGTCGCGCCACTTCCATCCCCGCCGCGAAGGTCTGCGCCAGTTGCCGTCGCGCTGGCGCATGCTGTTCGCCGACCCGGGCCTGCCGTGGCTGTTCGCCACCTCGTTCGTGCTGATGGGCGTGTTCGTCACCCTCTACAACTACCTCGGTTACCACCTGCTGGCGCCGCCGTACCACCTCAGCCAGACCGTGGTCGGGTTGATCTTCAGCGTGTACCTCGTCGGTACCTTCAGTTCGGCCTGGATGGGCCAGCAGGCCACGCGCTACGGCCGTGGCCGCATCCTGTCGATCTCCTTCGGCCTGATCGCCGCCGGCATCGTGCTGCTGGCGATGCCATGGCTGTCGGCGATGGCCGTGGGGATCGCGCTGGTGACCTTCGGCTTTTTCGGCGGCCATTCGGTGGCCAGCAGCTGGGTCGGCAGTCGTGCTGGTTCGATGCGTGCGGAAGCGTCGGCGCTGTACCTGTTCGCGTACTACCTGGGGTCGAGCGTACTGGGCGGCGTGGGCGGCCTGGCCTATGCCGCATGGGACTGGCTGGGCGTATGCGCGTTCGCCGCGCTGCTGACCCTGATCGGCGGTGGCATCGTCTGGGCGCTGCAGCAGCGCGCGCCGCAACCGGTGACGGCCTGACAAATGCTCGGTAGTACCGGCCGCTGGCCGGCAACAACGGTGCGGTGGGTCTGCCGGCCAGCGGCCGGCACTACCGGGCAGGTGGCACCCTCACCCTTCCGCAAACGCCTCGCGCAGCAGCCCGGCGAAATTGCGGATCAACGGCGTCACACCCTCGCGGCGCCATGCCAGCTGTACTTCCGAATGCGCACCGGCATCGGCCAGCGGCACGAAGCGCGCACCCTCCACCCGGATGTGGTCGCACGACGAAGGCAGGATCGCTGCACCGAGGCCGGCTGCAGCCAGGCTGATCAATGTCGAAGCCTCACCGGCTTCCTGCACGATGCGTGGCGTGAAGCCCGCCGCCGCACACAACGCGATCATGTGGTCATGGATGCCCGCCCCCGCGCTGCGGCGGAATGCCACGAACGGTTCCTGTGCCAGATCACGCAACGCCAGCGTGCCGCCTTTCGACAGGCGGCGCAGGGCAGGGTGGTCGGCATGCACGATCAACGCCAGTGGATCAACGAACAGGCTGTGCGCCACCAGCTCGGCCGGCAGCGTGCGCTTGCGGATGATGCCCACGTCCAGCGAGCCGTCGAGAAGCGCATCGATCTGCTGCAGGGTGTTCATTTCGCTCAGCTGCAGCCGCACCTGCGGATACTGCTGGCGGTACTGCAGGATCGAGCGTGGAATCTGCGGCGACAACGGCGTGGCCCGGGTCAGGCCGATGCGCAGCTCACCCTGCTCGCCACGCTGCGCGCGCTGCACCTCATCCACCGCCGCTTCCACCTGCTGCACGATGCCGCGCGCGCGTTCCTGCAGCAGTTCCCCCGCAGCCGTCAGCTGCACGCGTCGATGGCTGCGCACGAACAACCGCGCACCGATCAGGTCTTCCAGCTGGCGGATCTGCTGGCTGAGCGGCGGCTGTGACATGCCCAACCGCTCGGCCGCCTGGCCGAAGTGCAGCGTATCGGCAACGGCGAGGAAGTAGCGCAGGTGGCGCAGTTCGATGGACATGGTGCCAGTTTATTCATCGTCAGCCGGAGATGAATCAGAGATGGGGTCAGAGCCCGTTGCGCAGCAACGGGATCCGACCCCGTGCCGACCAACGGTCGGCACCCACCAAAGCAGAACGCCGTTCCGACAGCTCGCGGGAAACTGTCGAAGGCGGGGTGGGTCCGGTTGCGGGGGCGTGAGCGCCATGGATGGCGCGACCGAGCCTCCATGGACGGATTTACGGCGTCCCCCGCAACCGGACCCACCCCGCCATTCCACGGATAGCCCGCTGTTGCCGTTGAAGTTGACGTTGATCCAGCAGGTGCAGGGCGGCAGCCCTGCAATCCAGAACACCCTCAGCGCTCGGAATGCCCGCTCTGGTCGTAATCGCGCGGACTGAACAGCTCCGGCTGGATCAGCTCCACAAACGCCCGCGCCTGCGCCGACAGCGCCTTGCCCCGCCGCACGATCACCCCGTAGCTGCGCTCCGGGAACCAGCGCTTCATCGACCGCGCCGCCAGCCGCTCGCGGTCGGCATCATTCAGGCACAGCGCCGGCACGATGGAAATGCCCATGCCCATCGCCACGTACTGCTTGATCACTTCCCAGCCGCCCACTTCCAGCGCCACGGTGTAGGCGATGCGGTGGCGCTGAAACACCTGGTCGACCAGCCGGTAGGTGATCTGCCGCTTCGGTGGCAGCACCAGTGGATAGCGCGCGATGTCGGCCAGCTCCAGCTCGCCACCGCTGGCCAGCGGATGGTCATGCGGGGCGATCAGCACCTGCTCGAAACGGTAGGCCGGGGCGTAGCTGAGGTCGGCCGGCACATCGGTCATCGAGCCGATCGCCAGATCGGCGGCATCCTCGCGCAGCAGGTCGGTGCCGTCGGCACTGATGGCGTTGTGCAGGGTCAGCCGCACATCGGGGTAATGCTGGCGGAAGCGTTCGACGATCTTCGGCAGCAGGTACAGGATGGTCGAACTGTTGGCGGCGATGTTCAGTTCCCCCGCGTCCAGCCCGCGTACCTTGTCGCGGAAGCGTGCTTCCAGCCCGTCCAGGCTTTCCACCAGCGGCTGCGCCATTTCATACAGCAGTTGGCCCTCGCGGCTGGGCACCAGACGCCGCCCGCTGCGCTCGAACAGCGGCACCCCCAGCTCGCGCTCCAGCGCCTGCAACTGCAGGCTGATGGCCGGTTGGCTGACGAAAAGCGCCTCAGCCGCCCGTGAGACCGAGCCCAGACGCACCGTCTGACAGAACGCGCGCAGTGGCTTCAGCCGATCGGATTTGTAGGAAAAACGGGGGCTTGGCGTGGGGCGCGTGGGCATGGCGTCACAAGTATTAGCACAAGTTATGTAAAGCATTGCAAAAACTGTTTTGCCAAATACAGGGCTGCGGCGGCACGGTGGGGTCGTTCCCCCACGCTGGAGTCCGCCCATGTCCGCCGTCGCTTCCGCTGTTCCCTCCACCGCTGCCAAGGCCACGCCGGGTATCGCCCTGGCGACCCAGGTGGCCGGCCAGGCCACCGTGCTGCCGGCGCCGCTGCTGGCCCTGCTGGTGTCCCTGCACCGCGCGGTGGAACCGGGCCGGCAGGCACGGCTGCAGGCCCGCCGTGAACGCCAGGCGTTCTTCGACCAGGGCGGCCTGCCGGACTTCCGCCAGGACACGACTGCGATCCGCAGCGGTGACTGGCGCGTTGCGCCGCTGCCGGCCGCACTGCAGGACCGCCGCGTCGAGATCACCGGCCCGACCGACCCGAAGATGGTCATCAACGCGCTGAACTCCGGCGCCAAGGTGTTCATGGCCGACTTCGAGGATTCGACCTCGCCGACCTGGCGCAACCTGCTGGCCGGTCAGCAGTCGCTGGCGGCCGCAGTGCGCGGCGACCTGCAGTACACCGCACCGGCCGCCAATGGCAAGGCGGGCAAGCACTACACCCTGCGCCCCTACGACGAGCAGGCCGTGCTGATCGTGCGCCCGCGTGGCTGGCACCTGGACGAAAAGCATGTGCGCGTCGATGGCCAGTTCCTGGCCGGCGGTCTGTTCGATGCGGCGGTGTTCGCGTTCCACAACGCGCGCGCGCTTCAGTCCAGGGACCGTGGCCCGTACTTCTACCTGCCCAAGCTGCAGAGCATGGAAGAGGCGGCGCTGTGGGAGACCGCGCTGTCGCACATCGAAGGCATGCTCGGCCTGCCGCACGGCCAGATCAAGGTGACGGTGCTGATCGAAACGCTGCCGGCGGTGTTCGAGATGGACGAGATCCTGCACGCCCTGCGCGATCGCATCGTCGGCCTCAACTGCGGGCGCTGGGACTACATCTTCTCGTACCTGAAGACCTTCCGCCGCCATGCTGACCGCGTGCTGCCCGAGCGTGGCCAGGTGACCATGACCCAGCCGTTCCTGAAGGCGTATTCGGAACTGCTGATCCAGACCTGCCATCGCCGCGGCGCACATGCGATGGGTGGCATGGCCGCGCAGATTCCGATCAACAACGATGCGGCCGCCAACGAGCAGGCGATGGCGCGGGTGCGCGCCGACAAGCTGCGCGAAGTGACCGCTGGCCACGATGGCACGTGGGTCGCGCACCCGGCGCTCATTCCGGTGGCGATGGCGATCTTCGACGAGCACATGCCCACGCCCAACCAGCACCAGGTGCTGCGCCAGGACGTGCGCGTGGGCCGCGATGAACTGATCGCGCGTCCGCCGGGCACGATCACCCGCGCCGGCTTCGAAGGCAATGTCGAAGTCTGCGTGCGTTACCTGGCCGCATGGCTGGACGGCAACGGCTGCGTCCCGATCCACCACCTGATGGAGGACGCGGCCACCGCAGAGATCAGCCGCAGCCAGCTGTGGCAGTGGCTGCACACGCCGGGCCAGCAGCTGGACGATGGCACCGCGATCGACCTGGCCCTGCTGGATTCCACCCTGGCGCAGCTGCCGGCGCGCCTCGGCGATACCTCGGCGCTGCCCGGTGGCGGCCGCATCGAAGAAGCCATCACCCTGCTGGCCGAACTGAGCCGCAGCAACGAACTGACCGACTTCCTGACCCTGCCGGCGTACGCGCGCATCGACTGATCGACTGATCGCTGCACGCCACGTTCCTCGCCGTTTTCCTTCCCCGCTGCATCCGCACGAACCGAACTGGAGAAAGACATGAGCACGCTGCCCACTGCCGAACAGATCCAGCACGACTGGGACACCAATCCGCGCTGGGAAGGCATCCAGCGCAACTACAGCGCCGCCGACGTGGTGCGCCTGCGTGGCACCGTCCATATCGAGCATTCGCTGGCCCGGCTGGGCGCGGAAAAGCTGTGGAAATCGCTGCATGAGCGCGACTTCGTCAACGCGCTCGGCGCGCTGACCGGCAACCAGGCCATGCAGCAGGTGAAGGCGGGCTTGAAGGCGATCTACTTGTCCGGCTGGCAGGTGGCGGCCGATGCCAACCTGGCCGGGCAGATGTATCCGGACCAGTCGCTTTACCCGGCCGATTCGGTGCCGGCAGTGGTCAAGCGCATCAACAACACCCTGCTGCGTGCCGACCAGCTGCACCACGCCGAAGGCAAGGATGACATCGACTTCCTGCAGCCGATCGTGGCCGACGCCGAGGCTGGGTTCGGTGGCGTGCTCAATGCGTTCGAGCTGATGAAGGCGATGATCGAGGCGGGTGCCGCCGGCGTGCACTTCGAAGACCAGCTGGCTTCGGTGAAGAAGTGCGGCCACATGGGCGGCAAGGTGCTGGTGCCGACCCGCGAGGCGATCGAGAAGCTCAACGCCGCGCGCCTGGCCGCCGACGTGCTGGGCGTGCCGACCCTGCTGGTGGCGCGTACCGATGCCGAGGCTGCCGATCTGCTGACCAGCGACATCGATGGCAACGACACGCCGTTCGCCACCGGCGAGCGCACCGTGGAAGGCTTCTACAAGACCCGCAATGGCCTGGACCAGGCGATCAGCCGCGGCCTGGCGTATGCGCCCTATGCAGATCTGGTGTGGTGCGAGACCGGCAAGCCGGACCTGGAATTCGCGCGGAAATTCGCCGAGGCGATCCATGCGAAGTTCCCCGGCAAGCTGCTGGCCTACAACTGCTCGCCCAGCTTCAACTGGAAGAAGAACCTGGACGACGCCACCATCGCCAAGTTCCAGCGCGAACTGGGCAGCTATGGCTACAAGTTCCAGTTCATCACCTTGGCCGGTTTCCACGCGCTGAACTACGGCATGTTCAACCTGGCCCACGGCTATGCGCGCCGCCAGATGAGCGCGTTCGTGGAACTGCAGGAAGCTGAATTCGAAGCAGCCGAGCGCGGCTTCACTGCGGTCAAGCACCAGCGCGAGGTCGGCACCGGCTACTTCGATGCGGTGACCCAGGCGATCCAGCAGGGGCAGTCCTCGACCACCGCGCTGACCGGCTCGACCGAGGAAGAGCAGTTCCACGGCGAGCGCAGCGAACGGGCCGCGTGATCCGGTAGTGCCGGCCGCTGGCCGGCAACCTCCCGGGGCTCGGGCTGATCAGGGTGGCCAGGGAAGGGCCAGACGACGCCGGCAGATCGGGGGATCTGCCGGCGTCGTTGTATCTGTGGTCGCTGCGACAATCTGCGTCGAGCCATCGCCAAGGCATTGATATTCCTTGTTTTCCTTCTGCCGCCAACAGGCGTGAATGGGGCGTTTGCCCGCGCGTCAGGCGGCGCGCTGCGTCTTCACAAAAATGAGAAGCGACGCACAGTTTGATTCACTGATATGCTCCGCGGCTCACCAGGGGACGCTGGCGGCGGGTGCAGGGAATGACCGGCAGGGGTGCGGCCGAGAACATCGACACGACAATCGGTATCGCCAAGCTGGCGATGGCCGAGATTGTGCATGCGCTGCTGTCCGAAGAAGAGGTTGCCCTGTTCGCCCGGTTTGCCCAGCCCCGCAGGTTGCCGGCGGGCCAATGGCTGTTCCAGCGCGGCCATCGTGGCGAGTGCATGTACATCATCCTCGAAGGCCTGATCGAGCTGGATTTCGGCGAGGACCTGGTGCTCAAGACGCTCGGCCGGCATGAGTTCTTCGGTGAGCTCGGCCTGTTGATGGGCGACCATCCGCGCAGCGCCAGCGCGCGGGTGATGGCCGACTGCCACGTGCTGGAACTGGGGCCGGCGGATTTCCATTGCCTGGTCGAGTCCGACCCGGGCCTGGTGGCCTACTTCCTGCGGCGCACGATCCTGCGGGTGCTGACCAACGAGCAGGCCCTGATCAGCCAGCTGCGGCGGCGCAACCATGACCTGGAAGCCGCGCTGGACAACCTGTACATCACCACCCACCAGCTGACCCACACACGTGAGCTGGTGCGCACGGATGAACTGACCGGCCTGCATAACCGCCGCGGCCTGACCCTGTACCTGCAGGAATGCCGGACGCAGGCAGAAGGGCTGCCGCAGGCGCTGCTGCTGATCGACTGCGACCGGTTCAAGCAGATCAACGACCGCCATGGCCACCAGGCCGGTGACCGTGTGCTGCAGAGCATGGGCAACATCCTGCGCTCGATGGCCGGCGAACATGACCTGGCCTGCCGCCTGGGCGGAGATGAGTTCTGCCTGATCCTGCGCCGGGGCAACATCGAGATCGTGCAGCACGCTGCCGAGTTCATCCTCAGTGCGGTGCACGGCCTGCTCGAGCGCAGCCATGGCACCCCGCACGTCAGCCTGGCCAGCATCGGCGCCAGCCTGCTGGCCCCTGACGCGGACTGGAGCGAGTGGTACGCTCGCGCCGATCGTGCGCTGTACCAAGCCAAGCGCGCAGGCGGCAACTGCCTGCGGTGGACCGATGGTCCGGATGGACAATGAGCGGAGACCCTGGCGATGAATGGCGACAACGGAACGTCGACCCCGCACAACGCCCAACTGCGGGCACTGCTGTTCACCGATCTGTGCGATTCACTGCAGCTGGTGGAGCGTATCGGCGATGTCGCCGCCGCCGAATTCTTCCAGCAGCATGACCGTCTGGTCCTGGGGCTGCAGCAGCAGTGGAATGGCCAGCTGATCGATCGGTCCGATGGATTGTTCGTTCTGTTCGAACGTCCCATCGATGGCATTGGTTTTGCCATTTCCTACCAGAACGCGGTCGACGCGATGGGCCACGAGCGCGGCATCGTGCTGCGCGCTCGCGCTGGTCTGCACGTGGGTGATGTGCTGCTGTGGGACAACAGTGCCGAGGCCGTTGCCCACGGCGCAAAGGCGGTGGAGGTCGAGGGTCTGGCCAAGCCGATGGCCGCGCGTTTGATGCAGTTGGCGTGGCCGGGGCAGGTGCTGCTGTCCTCGGCAGCCGAACAGATGGCGCGACGAGGCGGCAGCGAGTTGCCCTGGACGGCGGACGAACTGCGTTGGAAGGACCATGGGCTTTGGCGCTTCAAGGGCATCAGCGAACGCCAGCATGTGTTCGAAGTCGGCATCCGTGGCCGCGCGCCGCTGCGCCGGCCGCGTTCGGGTGACAAAGCCTGGCGGGACCTGCCGCTGTGGCGTCGCCCCGCTGCGTTGTTCACGGAGGCGACGCTGGCGGTGGTGCTGGCCGTGGTGATGTGGACGCTGCTGCGGCCTGCCCCGGCGATCGCATTCGCCGAGCGCGACTGGGTGATCCTGGCGGCGGTCAGCAACAGTACGGCCTACCCACAGCTGGATTCCAGCCTGGAACAGGCGCTCTACATCAGCCTGGGGCAGTCGCGCTTTGTCAACATCCTCAGCGAACTGAAGGTGCGTGACACGCTGCAGTTGATGCAGCGCCCAGCCAATGCACGGCTGGATCGCGCACTGGCGATCGAGGTCGCGCTGCGCGATGGCGCACGCGCGGTGCTGATGCCCACGGTGCTTGAGCTCAACGGCAAGGTACGGGTGGGTGTGGAGGTCGTGGACCCGCGTACTGGGCAGACGGTGTACACGCATTTCGCAGATGGCAATGGCCTGGATTCGATCCTGGCCTCCACCGACACCGTGGTGAAGGCACTGCGCAGTGATCTGGGTGAGGCGCTGCACGATGTCAGTCGCGAGCAGAAACCGCTGCCAACGGTGGCCACCGCCAATCTTGATGCGCTGCATGCCTACGCCAAGGGCAGCGATGCGCTGGCGCAGGAGCGTTTCGACGAAGCGTTGCTGTTCTTCCAGCAGGCCACCCGCCTGGACCCCCAGTTCACCTTTGCCTATATCGGGCAGATGCGGCTGCAGTACGCCATGGGCAACGTGTCGGCGGCCGGCGAACTGTATCGTCAGGCGGTGTCGGGACGCACCCGGTTGAGCGCGCGCGACCAGCTGTACCTGGACGCTTGGGGTGCGGACTTCAGTGGTGCTTCCCCGCAGCGCAGTGCGGAAAAGTGGCGGATGCTGACCCAGCTGTATCCGGACGATCCGGCCGGCTGGATGAATCATGCGATGGCCCTGTTCGCCTATGGCGACTATGATGGTGCGCTGGCCGACATGATGCCGCTGCTGGAGCGCCATCAGACACATCGTGCGCTGGTCCTGTCCTTCATTGGCCGTACTCAGCTTGCGCGTGGCGAGGTCAAGGCGGCCGTTGCTGCGTTCAAGGAAGCAGGCGCGTTGCCGAACTGGCACGGTGACATGCTGGAGGCGGTCGCGCTGCTGCTGGATGGCGAGGTGCAGAAGGCGCACGAGCGTAGTGAAGCCATCACCTCGCGCGGGCTCGGCGCGCGCATGGAGTACAGCGGGCTCCTCGCCCTGCAGGGTCGGACAAACGATGCGGCCGCGGAGATGACGCAGGCCGTGAAGCAGTGTGCGAGTGTGCCGGAGCTGTGCGACATCCTGGCCCTGCAGTCGTTGGCATGGACTGCACAGGCAGGTGGCAACGGATCCCGGCTGCAGTACGCACGATTGCTGGACCGTACCCTGGCGGCAGTCGATGAGGGTGTCGGCGCTGCACCGCGTCATCGCGCCTTCATTGCGCTGTCGGTGGCCTACCACCTGCAGCGCGCGGGCCTGGACGCAGAGCTGCGCTCCCGTCGTCCAGCACTGCAGGCGTTGGTTGAACACAGCACCGACCCGCGGCTGCAGGAACTGTGGCTGCTGCTTCGTGCGCGTGGTGAGCTGGATGCCGGCAATGCAGAGGCCGCTTCGGCACTGCTGAAGCCGTTGGCCAACGGCACGCTGTACCAGTGGCATGTACTGCAGCTGGATATTGATCGCGCCCTCGGCCGCGATCAGGCCGTGCAGCGCCGGGAGCGCTGGTTGCGCCAGCGCACAGGCATGGCCTTCGCCGAAGACGCCGGTGCCCTGGTCCTGTTGCCCTTGAATGTGGCCGATGCGCGCCGGCTGGCCGATTCGGCCAGCCGGCAGCAGGCAGGAGCACCCTGAGGGCAGATCAGTCCTGCAGTCCCTTCAGGCCGCTCTCGAACATGAAGGGCACCTTGAACGGTCCGGTCACGGCAAGGCGCTCGCTCAACAGCTCCGCTGCCCGGGCAAACTCTTCCTTGCCGCCCAGCGAGTCCAGCGGCGTGTTGCAGGCGGCAACGCTGTCAGCGTCTGCGCCCAGCGTGATCAGCGCCTTCGCGGGGTCGGCGGCGAATGCGCTGCGGAACGCATCGTCGCTGGACAGCTGCTTGAGCAGCGTCTGGACCACTTCGGGGGAGAGAGGAGAACGGGACATGGTTGATTACCGGCAGGGAGGGGAAAAAAACAGTATCGGCTGGGCGCAGCGGGAATTGATGGTGCGTATTGGCCACCACGCTATCATCGCTGGCCAACCACGCTCCCGGATGCGCCTCGAATGAACTTCCGTCGTTGCAGGACGATGATCGTCGAACCGCTGGAGCGGGCGCATTTCGACCTGGATGTGCTGCTTGCTGGCGGCAGTGGCGTTGGTTTCGAACAGTCCCTGCAGGTGCGCGCAGCGCATCTGCCGTCGCCGCGCACGGTCGATGCGGTCAGCTGCCTGTGGCTGCTCCAGTGCAGCGCGGAGCAGTGGCAGCCGCTACCGATAGAGCCGCAGGAACGGCGTCGCGCGCTGGCGCTGCTGGAGCAGGGGCTGTTGGTCAGCGACGATCCGGCACATGCCGAGGCAGCAGCGGCCGAACAGCAGGTGCGTGACAGCCAGTGGTGGCCGCTGTCGGCGTTGCATTACCAGCACTCACGCTGGGACGGTGTGGACAGCGTCGGTGACATGCAGCGCAGCCAGCTGATGACGGCGCAGGACCTGGTGCGCAGCTTCGGCCCGCCGCCGGCCGAGACGCCGGCCCGTCTGTCCGATGCGCGGCCCTTGCCACGCTGCGATGACGACCCGATGCAGGCACAGCTGCAGGCGCGTGCGACCTGCCGCAACTTCGACGATACACGCGCGGTGCCGTTGCCGATGCTGGCTCGGCTGCTGCAGCAGGTGCTGATGGCGCAGGCGCAGGTGGAAACCGAACCTGGTGTGCGCTTCCTGAAGAAGAACATTCCGTCGGCAGGCAGCCTGCATCCATTGGAAGCGTATGTGGTGGCGCGCAATGTGGAAGGACTGCCGCCGGGCCTCTATCATTACCATGCCACCGCACACGAACTGGGCCCGATAACGGTGCCGCACGGCGACCTGGACAGCTTCTGCCAACGCCTGCTGGCCGGTCAGTACTGGTTCGCCAACGCACCGGTGCAGCTGATCCTGGTGTGCCGCTTCGAGCGCATGTTCTGGAAGTACCGCGGCCATGCCAAGGCCTATCGCGCGATCACCCTGGATGCCGGCCATGTATCGCAAGCGCTCTACAGCGCGGCAACCGCGCAGGGGCTGGGCGCATTCGTCACCGCAGCGATCAACGAGGTCGAGGCCGAGCGGGCGCTGGGCCTGCAGCCGATGGCCGAGGGCGTACTGGCGGTCTGTGGTGTTGGCTGGCGTGCAGCCGAGCGGGTGACGGCCGAACTGGACCCGCTTGGCCAGGTGTGGCCGGTCACGCGTTGATCGACAACGCGTGACCGGACGGCATCACGCCGCTTCGAAATCCACCAGCACCGCACCATCCCCCACCTGGTCACCGGCCTTGGCGCGATAACCCTTCACCATGCCATCGGCCGGTGCCTGCAGGGTGTGCTCCATCTTCATCGCTTCCAGCACCACCAGCGGCGTGCCGCGCTTCACCTGCGTGCCTGCCGCCACCAGCGTTGCCACGATTTTGCCGGGCATCGGTGCCAGCAGGCTGCCGGCGTCGGCGCTGGCCTGTTCCGATTCGCCCACCGGGTCGTGCAGGGTGAAGCGGTGCTGGCCATCGTCGCCGAACAGGTACAGCTGGTCGCCGTCGCGCTGTAGCTGCAACCGCCAGCGACGCGCGTCCAGCTGCACCGACAGGGTTTGGCCATCGGCACGGCCGACAACCTGCTTCGGCGCGGCGTCATCGCACTGCACGCGCCAGCCATCGGCCGTGGCCCACACCTTCAGCGTGTGCGCCCGCTCTCCCTGCTGCAGCGGCACCACGCGTGCGGCCGGCGCGCCCAGCCGCCAGCCATCCTGTGCCTGCCACGGCGAATGCGGGTCGCGCACATCGGTGGTAGCGGCCGGTGTGCTCACCACGGCGGCGATCGCTGCCAGTTCCCACAGCGCCTGCTCACCGTCACCGGTCACCGCCAGTGCGGCCTGCTCACGCTCGATCAGCGCGGTATCCAGCTTCGCGTGGGTGAACGAATCGGTGTGCAGCAGGCGGCGCAGGAAGCCGGCATTGGTGGTTACGCCCACCACCTGGCAGTCGGCCAGGGCCTGGCTCATGCGGCGTAGCGCGGCGTCGCGGTCCACGTCCCAGACGATCAGCTTGGCGATCATCGGGTCGTAGTACGGGGTGATGCTGTCGCCTTCCTCCACGCCGGTGTCCACCCGCACGTTCGCCGACGGCGTCGGCAGGCGCAGGCGGCGCAGGGTGCCGGTGGAGGGCAGGAAGCCACGGTCGGCATCTTCGGCGTACAAGCGCGCTTCGATGGCATGGCCGCAGATGGTCAGTTCGTCCTGGCGCTTGGGCAGCGGCTGGCCAGCGGCCACGCGCAGCTGCCATTCCACCAGGTCGGTACCGGTGATGAACTCGGTGACCGGGTGTTCGACCTGCAGGCGAGTGTTCATTTCCATGAAGTAGAAATCGCCGTCCGGGCCGGCGATGAACTCCACCGTGCCCGCACCGACGTAGCCCACTGCGCGCGCGGCATCGACGGCGGCCTTGCCCATCGCGGCGCGGCGCTCGGCGCTCATGCCAGGGGCGGGTGCTTCTTCCAGCACCTTCTGGTGGCGGCGCTGCACCGAGCAGTCGCGCTCGAACAGGTAGACCGCCTCACCATGGCCACCGCCGAACACCTGGATCTCGATGTGACGCGGGCGCTCGACATACTTCTCCACCAGCACGTGATCGTTGCCGAACGCCGAGGCCGCCTCGCGCTGGCAGCTGGCCAGCGCATCGACGAAATCTTCGCTGCGTTCGACCTTGCGCATGCCCTTGCCGCCGCCGCCAGCGCTGGCCTTGATCAGCACCGGGTAGCCGATGCTGTCGGCCTGCGTGCGCAGGAACCCCGGTTCCTGCTGGTCGCCGTGGTAGCCCGGCGTCAGCGGTACGCCGGCCTTGGCCATCAAGGCCTTGGCCGCGCTCTTGTCGCCCATTGCGCGGATTGCACTGGCCGGTGGGCCAATGAAGGTGATGCCGGCGGCAGCGCATGCGTCGGCGAAATCGGCGTTCTCGGACAGGAAGCCGTAGCCGGGGTGGATCGCCTGCGCGCCGGTGCGGCGTGCGGCGTCGAGGATGGCATCGCTGCGCAGGTAGCTCTCGCGCGCCGCAGCCGGGCCGATGTGGATGGCTTCGTCGGCCAGGCGCACGTGGCGTGCATTGCGGTCGGCATCGGAATACACCGCCACGGTGGCGATGCCGAGGCGGTGGCAGGTGGCGATGACGCGGCAGGCGATCTCGCCGCGGTTGGCGATCAGGACTTTGCTGAACATGGCAACAGACTCGGTCATGGCACAGGTCACATGCGGAACACGCCGAAGCGCGTCTGCTGCGGGGGAGCGTTGAGGCTGGCCGACAGGGCCAGGGCCAGTACCCGGCGGGTATCGACCGGATCGATCACACCGTCGTCCCACAGGCGCGCACTGGCGTAATACGGGTGGCCCTGCTGTTCGAACTGGTCGCGGATCGGTGCCTTGAACGCATCTTCTTCCTCGCCCGGCCACTGCCCGCCCTTGGCTTCGATGCCATCACGCTTCACCGTGGCCAGCACGCTGGCGGCCTGTTCGCCACCCATCACGCCGATGCGTGCGTTGGGCCACATCCACAGGAAGTTGGGCGAGTACGCGCGGCCGCACATGCCGTAGTTGCCGGCGCCGAACGAACCGCCGATCACCACGGTGAACTTGGGTACCTTGGCGCAGGCCACGGCCATCACCAGCTTGGCCCCGTCCTTGGCGATGCCGCCCTGTTCGTACTTGCGGCCGACCATGAAGCCGGTGATGTTCTGCAGGAACAGCAGCGGGATGTTGCGCTGGGTGCACAGCTCGATGAAGTGCGCGCCCTTCAGGGCGGACTCGGAGAACAGGATGCCGTTGTTGGCGATGATGCCGATCGGATACCCATGCAGATGGGCAAAGCCGGTGACCAGGGTGGCGCCGTAGCGCGGCTTGAACTCGTCGAAGCGCGAACCGTCGACCAGCCGCGCGATCACTTCGCGCACGTCATAGGGCTTGCGCGTATCGGCCGGGATCACGCCGTACAGTTCATGCGCCGGCAGCAGCGGTTCTTCCACCGGTTGCAGCGCCATCGCTGCCTCGGGCTTGCGCCAGTTCAGCTGGGCGATGATCGCGCGTACCCGTGCCAGCGCCTGCAGATCGTTGTCGGCCATGTGGTCGGCCACGCCGGAAATGCGCGTGTGCACATCGGCACCGCCCAGCTCTTCGGCCGTCACCACTTCACCGGTGGCCGCCTTCACCAGCGGCGGGCCGCCGAGGAAGATGGTGCCCTGCTCGCGCACGATCACCGTCTCGTCGCTCATCGCCGGCACATAGGCGCCACCGGCGGTGCAGCTGCCCATCACGCAGGCGATCTGCGGAATGCCCTGCGCCGACAGGTTGGCCTGGTTGTAGAAGATACGGCCGAAATGATCGCGGTCGGGGAACACCTCATCCTGCAGCGGCAGGAAGGCGCCACCGGAATCGACCAGGTAGATGCACGGCAGGTGGTTCTGCTCGGCGATCTCCTGCGCACGCAGATGCTTCTTCACCGTCACCGGGTAATAGGTGCCGCCCTTGACCGTGGCATCGTTGGCCACGATCACGCACTCCACGCCGCTCACGCGGCCGATGCCGGCGACCACGCCAGCGGCAGGCACGGCATCGTCATACATGCCGTGCGCGGCCAGCGGGGCAATTTCCAGGAACGCGCTGCCCGGGTCGAGCAGGGCATCGATGCGGTCGCGCACCAGCAGCTTGCCGCGCGCGGTGTGCTTGGCGCGCGCCGCTTCGCTGCCGCCCAGGGCGGTACGGGCGAGGGTGGCGTGCAGATCATCAACCACGGCCTGCATCGCCGCGCGGTTGCTTTCAAACGATTCGCTGCCCGGTTGCAGCTGGCTGCCTAGGATGCTCATGGGTTGCCTTACAGAGTGCGCTGGAACAGTTCGCGGCCGATCAGCATGCGGCGGATCTCCGAAGTGCCGGCGCCGATTTCATACAGCTTGGCATCGCGCCACAAGCGGCCGGTCGGGTATTCGTTGATGTAGCCGTTGCCGCCGAGGATCTGGATCGCCTGGCCGGTCAGCCACGTTGCCTTCTCGGCGGCGTAGAGGATCGCGCCAGCGGCATCCTGGCGGGTGGTGCGGCCCTGGTCGCAGGCGCGCGCCACGGCATATACATAGGCGCGGCAGGCGCCCAGGCCCACGTACATGTCGGCGATCTTGGCCTGGATCAGCTGGAAGCTGCCGATCGGCTCACCGAACTGGTGGCGTTCGTGCACGTACGGCATCACCACGTCCATCGCTGCAGCCATCAGGCCCAGCGGGCCGCCGGACAGCACCACGCGCTCGTAGTCCAGGCCGGACATCAGCACGCGCACGCCGCCACCGACCGCGCCCAGCACGTTCTCTTCGGGAATCTCACAGTCCTGGAACACCAGTTCGCAGGTGGGCGAGGAGCGCATGCCCAGCTTGTCCAGCTTCTGCGCGGTGGAGAAACCCTTCATGCCCTTCTCGACCAGGAAGGCGGTGATGCCCTTGGCACCGGCCTCGACATCGGTCTTGGCGTACACCACCAGCACGTCGGCGTCGGGGCCGTTGGTGATCCACATCTTGTTGCCGTTGAGCACGTAGCGGTCGCCGCGCTTGTCCGCGCGCAGCTTCATCGACACCACGTCCGAACCCGCACCCGGTTCGCTCATCGCCAGCGCACCGATCCTGGCGCCGCTGCACAGGTCCGGCAGGAAGCGCTGCTTCTGCGATTCGGTACCGTTCTTGCGCAGTTGGTTCACGCACAGGTTCGAGTGCGCGCCGTAGGACAGGCCGATGCCACCGGACGCGCGCGAGACTTCTTCCATCGCCACCACGTGGGCCAGGTAGCCCATGCCGGTGCCGCCGTATTCTTCTTCAACGGTCAGGCCCAGCAGGCCCTGCTCGCCCAGCTTGGGCCATAGTGCCAACGGGAACTGGTTGGTCGCATCGGCCTCGGCCGCCAGCGGCGCGATCTCGGCAGCGGCAAAATGGGCCACGCTCTGGCGCAGCAGGTCGATATCTTCGCCGAGGTCGAAGTTCAGGGATGGCACGTGCATTGCGATGGCTCCACGAGGGAAGGTGGGGAATGGACGCACCCGGAAGGGGAAGCGGGCAGCTGTTCACAGCAGCCGCCCGCGCGGGCGATTGGACCCCAGCGTAGCGGGGTTCGGGCAAGAAGTGAATACAAATTCAAAAATTGAAAATAGAATCAGAACATGGCCTATAAACGCTCAGCTTTGATGGAAGAACGCCTGGCCGAGGCGCGTGAACGGATCCTGCTGGCCACCCGTGCGCTGGTGGCCGCTGGCGGCTGGCGCAACGCCCCGGTGACCGCCGTGGCCACCCAGGCCGGTATGTCCACCGGGCTGATCTACCGCCATTTCCCGTCCAAGGCCGACCTGTTCGTGGAAGTGCTGAACGCGGCCGTGGCCCACGAAGTGGCGATCATGGAGCGCATTGCCGGCGAGCCGGGGCCGGTGGGCGAACGCCTGCGCCTGGCCATTACCGCCTTCGTGCGCCGTGCCCTGGCCGGGCCGGGGCTGGCCCATGCGTTCATCGTTGAACCGGTGGACCCGGACGTGGAAGCCGAGCGCATGCGCGGGCGCCGTGCCTTCGGCGACGTGTTCCTGCGCCTGTTGGAAGAAGGTGTGGCCACCGGCGAACTACCGGCCCAGGACATCCATGCCGCCGCTGCCTGCCTGGTGGGCGCCTTCACCGAAGCGATGGTCGGACCGACCGCGCCCAGCCGCGAAGCGCATCGCGACGAAGGTGCGCTGGTCGAGGCGATCTGCAGCTTCTGCCTGCGGGCTGTTGGCGCCCCCGTAGATCGGTAGCGCCCGGCCATGCCCGGTGGCTACTGCCGCGCTGCGCGCTCGCCGGGCATGGCCCGGCGCTACCGCATGTGGCCACGGCCGCATGCTGCGCCGCACCAGCCCTGACGCCTGTTGTCGGGCGCGAAGTGCGTTCTATACTCGGCCCATCACGCAGTCGCTCAGCCGTGGTCCAACGACTATCAGCCAGGGGTAACGAAGAGTGCGGAATTACGATCTGGAGTTCCTGAAACGCTTCTCCATGGTGATCGCGCTGTTGATGGCCATCACCCTCGGTCTGATCCTCCTGGCCGCGTTCATCCACACCCGGATTCCGCCCGAGGTGTCGCCCACTGCCGCCAAACGCACCGAACAGCGCATTTCGCCCACCGGCGCGGTGTACGCCGGCAGTACCGGCGCGGCCGCGCAGGCTGCAGCGCATGCCGCCGCGCTGGCCAAGGCTGCCTCGCAGGTGGCCTACGGCGGTACCAAGGACGGCAAGGTGATCTTCGACAACCTGTGCACCGCCTGCCATACCACCGGCGTGGGCATGGCGCCGACGCTGGACCACTCGCACTGGGACAAGCGCCTGGCGCAGGGCAAGGACACCCTCTACAAGCACGCCATCGAGGGCTACACCGGCCCCGACGGCGGCATCATGCCGCCCAAGGGCGGCAACCCGGCGCTCACCGAAGAGCAGATCCACGCCACCGTGGACTGGATGCTGGGCAATCTGAAATAACGGGCCGCCGCATCCACGCATGGCGTGGATCTACTACGGATACGCGTGCCCGGTCAGGTAGCCGGCAACCACGCATCGCGCAGAGGTCATGCGGTTGCCGGCCAGCGGCCGGCACTACCTTTGCCCACCAAGGCCGAAACCCCGCCGCGCAGGCGGGGTTTCGCATTTCAGGGTTAGTCTGTGCGCCTCTTCCGTGGAGTCGTCTGTCGATGCGTCGCCGTTCCCTCGCCCTTGCCCTGTCCCTGCTGCTGCCGGCATCCGCTTTCGCCCAGGCCCAGCCGCAGACTGCGCCGACCTCGGCGCCCGCGCCGCGCAGCCCGGCCACCGTCACCCTGGCCGCCGCGCCGGCCGATTGGCGAGCATTGGATGGCCAGCATGTGCGCATCGCCGCGCCGCTCACCCTGGCCGGCACCGATGGCCTGGAACGATTCGGCCAGCTCACCGTCGCCTTCGATGGCCGCCTCTGGCAACCGACCGAAGTGGCGGTGCCCGGCAGCCCCGCTATCGAACAGGTGATGGCTGACAACCAGCGCCGACGCCTGCTGCTGGACGATGGCAGCGATGCGCGTGACCCGGCCAGCGTCGCCTACCTGCCGGGCAACCCGGTGCTGCGTACCGGCATGCAGCTGCGCAATGTGGAAGGCACCGTGCGCGTGGATGCGCAGGGCCGCCCCAGCCTGCAGGTCGACGGCACATTGACGCTGCCGGAACTGCAGCGGCCAGCTGTTCCCAGCGTGCCCGGCAGCCTGCATATCGCCGCCTTCAACCTGGAGAACTTCTTCAACGGTGACGGCCAGGGCGGCGGATTCCCGACCCTGCGCGGCGCACGCACGCTGGACGAGCACAAGGCGCAGGTCGGCAAGCTGGTCGCCACCGTCAACGCGCTGGGCGCCGACATCGCCGCGCTGATGGAACTGGAGAACGACGGCTACGGCCCGCAGTCGGCCATCGCCGAACTGGTGGACGCACTCAACGCCGGCCTCGCGGCGGACAAGCAGTGGGCGTTCGTTGATGCCGGGCAAGGCCCCGGCAGCAATCCGATCCGCGTCGGCATCATCTACCGCAGGAGCGAATTCAAACCGCTCGGCAAGCCGCTGACCAAGCTCGACGGCCCCTTCGTCGAACACAGCCGTGCACCGCTGGCACAGGCGTTCCAGGGCAAGGGCGCACCGTTCATGGTGGTCGCCAACCATTTCAAGTCGAAGGGTTGCCGCGATGCTGGTGGCGCAGATGCGGACCGCAATGACGGGCAGGGCTGCTGGAACGCCACCCGTGTGGAATCGGCCAAGCAGCTCAACAGCTGGGTGCAGGCTGAAGCTACGCGCCTGAAGGTGAAGGACGTAGTGCTGATGGGCGACTTCAACGCCTACGCCATGGAAGATCCGATCCGCACCCTGCATGACCTGGGCTGGCAGGATGCGTTCAAGGTGGCCAATGTCGAACAGCCCTACAGCTACGTCTACAACGGCTATACCGGCCGCCTCGATCACGCGCTGCTCAGCCCGACGATGGCCAAGCGCCTGCGTGGCGCTGCCGAGTGGCACAGCAACGCCGACGAGCAGGACGCCAGCGGCTACCAGGGCCGCAACGTACAGGGCCCGTGGCGCAGCTCCGACCACGACCCGCTGCTGCTGGGCTTCGACAAATAAGGTTCGCCGGGCATGGCCCGGCGCTACCGGTGTTGGTTGGCTTGCTGGAAGGGTAGCGCCGGGCCATGCCCGGCGGCCTTTCCACGGGCCTCACCCCCAAGCGATCAACCCGATCGCCAGCACCGCCAGCGCCAGACCGGCGCGGTTCCACTTCGTGGTCGCCTCGCCGAAGGCGAACACGCCCACCAGCGCACCCAGCACCACCACGCCGATGTTCATGCCGGCGAACACGGTGGCCGGACTGTCCGGCATCGACTGGTGCGCATGTACATAAAAGAGGATGTTGCCGCCGTTGAGCAGGCCCAGCAGTGCGCCCGCGCCGAGGTTGCGCCAGGCCAGTCGGCTGCGGCCACTGAAATGGCGCCACAGCTGCAGCGCCAGCATCAGTACGAAGGCCACGCTGAAACTGGCCAGCACGGCCGCCATCGACGGCGTGCCTGACAGTGCCACCTGCTTCAACAGCACATCCACCACTGCAAAGCCGGCCCATACGCCCAGCAACCAGCCCCAGCCGCTGGCTGAAGTGGCTACTGCGGGACCGCGTGGACGCAGGCTGATCGCAACCATCGCCAGCAGGCCCAGGCCCAGCCCGAGCAGCTTCCACGATGTGGCGGTCTGGCCGAAGAACAGGAAGGCCGCCGCCAGCGACAGCAGCAGCGACAGGCGCTGCGCCACATCACTGCGGACGATGCCGGCTACCGCTACTGCGCGACCGAGCACCAGGAAGATCGAGGGCAGCACCACCGCCAGCGCCAGCAGCGAAACCCACGGTGCGTGCGGAGCGCGCAAGGCATCCAGCGGCGGCTGCAGCACCACCGCCGTCATCGTCGCGGCGACCAGATAGTTCCAGGTCACCATCTGCGCAACATCCAGCTGGCGACGGCCAGCCAGCTTCAACAACACCGAAACCAGCACACTGCAGATCACGGCCAGGGACAGGTAGAGCATGGGGCAGGCACAGGGCAGGGGCGGGGGACGCTATCATGTTGCCATGCACAAGCCCTCGTTCCCCGTCGCCCCCGGCGAAACCGCCTGCCTCGTACTGGACGGCCCGGCCGGCCCGCTGGAAGTGGTCGTCGACCTGCCCAAGGCCGATGCATCGGTGCAGCCCATCGTGGCCATCATCTGCCACCCGCTGTCCACCGAAGGCGGCACCCTGCACAACAAGGTGGTCACCATGACCGCCACCACCCTGCGCGAGCTGGGCATTGCCACGGTGCGCTTCAACTTCCGCAGCGTCGGCGGTTCTGCCGGTGAATTCGACCATGGCGTCGGTGAGCAGGAGGACCTGAAGGCTGTCACCGCCTGGGTCCGCCAGCAGCGCCCCGACGACCGCCTGTGGCTGGCCGGCTTCAGCTTCGGCGCACTCGTTTCGTTGAAGGCCGCCGCCGAGCTGCAGCCCGAAGCGCTGATCTCGATCGCGCCGCCGGCAGGCCGCTGGGACTTCGGCGGCATCACGCCGCCGGCCCGCTGGCTGGTGATCCAGGGTGAGCAGGATGAAATCGTCGACCCGCAGGCTGTGTACCAGTGGCTGGACACCCTTGACGCGCCGCATGAGCTGGTGCGCATGCCCGACACCAGCCACTTCTTCCACCGCAAGCTGATCGACCTGCGCGGCGCGCTCACCCACGGCGTCAAGCACTGGCTGGGCACGGCGGCATGAGCGAGGTGGAACTGACCCCGACGCAGCGCTACGCGGCCGGGGTGGAACGTGGCGATTGGCAGAACGACCCGGCCCAGCACGCGGCGTTGGCCGAGCTGGACCGGATCCACCTGGCGCTGGTGGACAGTGCCGAGGACGGCTGGCTGGACCGCCTGTCCTCGTTCTGGAAGAAGCCCGAGCCGGTCAAGGGCCTGTACTTCTGGGGCGGCGTCGGCCGCGGCAAGACCTTCCTGGTCGATCTGTTCTACGACGGCCTGCCGATCAAGCAGAAGTACCGCACCCACTTCCATCGCTTCATGCGCAGCGTCCACGAGCGCCTGCGCGAGCACCAGGGCCAGAGCGACCCGCTGGCGAAGATCGCCCAGGAATGGCGCAGCAACCTGCGCGTGCTGGTGCTGGACGAATTCTTCGTCACCGACATCGGCGATGCCATGCTGCTGGCGCGCCTGCTGGAGCGGATGTTCGCCGAGGGCGTGACCCTGGTCACCACCTCCAACACGGCGGTGGAAAACCTGTACCTCAACGGCCTGCAGCGCGAGAGCTTCTTGCCGGCCATCGGCCTGCTGCAGCGCTACTGCGTGGAACTGTACGCCGAGGGCACCGAGGACTACCGCATGCGAGCGCTGACCCGCTCGCCGGTGTACCGCGCGCCGCTGGCCGCCGACAGTGACGCCTGGTTGGCCACGCGTTGGGGCGAACTGAGCGGTGGCCAACCGGCCAAGGCGGGCAACATCGAGATCGAGAGCCGCAAGATCCCGGTGCGCGCGCGCGGCAAGAGCATCGCCTGGTTCGACTTCGCCGCCCTGTGTGAGGGTCCGCGTGGGCCCTCGGATTACATCGAGATTGCGCACGAGTTCAACACCGTGCTGCTGGGCGGCATTCCGGCCTTTGATCGCCTTAATGAAGATGCCGCGCGCCGCTTCGTCAACCTGATCGACGAGCTGTACGACCGCCACGTCAACCTGGTCTGCACCGCCAGCACCTCGCCGGTCGAGCTGTACACCGGTACCCGCCTGCAGGGCGCGTTCGAGCGCACCGCCTCGCGCCTGATCGAAATGCAGAGCGCCGAGTACCTGGGGACCCCGCACCGCGCGTGAGGGGTCGTGCCGGCCGCTGGCCGGCATCTGCACGATGCATCTGGCCCATGGGCTGCCGGCCAGCGGCCGGCACGACCCGATGACGCCCGTCCACCGGCTGCCCACTGCCTGCCCACCAGCTATCCACAGACTTGTCCCTCGCTTGCGCGGCCCTGTCATGTGAAGCTGTCATTGTTCCGCTGGTGGGGTGCTGATTACCGCCACCACGACGCTTTTCGGGCTTGACTGCGCAGCCCGATCCAGCAGGTCCAAAGCGCCCAAACCGGGCGCCGATGGCACGATCCTTGCGGCGCAAGGGATTGCCGAATTTCACTACATTTGGCGTTGACGGACCCAACTACCCCCACTATCTTGTGGCTGTCGGTTGTGGGGACCCCAAGCCGCCGGGCCCATGGAATGGATCGCCGGACCCTCCGGTGATACGCCCTCCATGCCCGCAGCGGCATCGGTCAGCACTGCCAGCAGCAGCCACAGGCGCAGGTCTCAATTCCTGCGACACCGGTCTGCCACCCTGGGGTGTCACGTCCCGGGCCGCGTCATCCGATGCACCGAGCCATCATCCATCACGCCAAGAGGACACACGCCGTGACCACCGAGACCAGCGCCACCATCGAGAAGGAAAGCGAGTTCCTGTTGACGTCGCCGCCGACGTCCAACGCGATGAGTGTGACCAAGCGCAATGGCACGACCGAACTGGTGGATCTGAACAAGATCGTCCGCGCGGTGCAGCGTTCCTCTGAGGGCCTGCACGCCGTCGATCCGATGCGTGTGGCCACCCGTACCATTTCCGGCCTGTACAACGGCGCCACCACCCAGGAGCTGGACGAGCTGTCCATCCGCACCGCGGCGCTGCTGATCGGCGAAGAACCCGAGTACGGCCGCCTGGCCGCGCGCCTGCTGGCCAACTTCATCGCCAAGGAAGTGTCCAACCAGGAAATCCACGCGTTCTCGCAGTCGGTGGGCCGTGGCCATGAAGTGGGCCTGATCAACGATCGCCTGCTGAACTTCGTGCAGACCAACGCACGCAAGCTCAACGATGCCATCGACATCTCGCTGGACCTGAACTTCGATTACTTCGGCCTGCGTACCCTGTACGACCGCTACCTGCTGCGCCACCCGCACACCCGCAAGGTGATCGAGACCCCGCAGCAGTTCTTCCTGCGCATCGCCAGCGCGCTGAGCGAGGACGTGCCGGAAACCCTGGCGCTGTACAAGCGCATGGGCAACCTGGACTACCTGCCGTCCAGCCCGACCCTGTTCAACTCCGGCACCACCCACGAGCAGCTGTCCTCGTGCTTCCTGCTGGACTCGCCGCAGGATTCGCTGGAATCGATCTACTCCAAGTACGGCGACATCGCCCAGCTGTCCAAGTTCTCCGGCGGCATCGGCGTCAGCTACACCCGCGTGCGTTCGCGTGGCTCGCTGATCAAGTCGACCAACGGTCACTCCAACGGCATCGTGCCGTGGCTGAAGACCATGGATTCGTCGGTGGCTGCGGTGAACCAGGGCGGCAAGCGCAAGGGCGCGGCCTGCGTGTACCTGGAAACCTGGCACGCCGATATCGAGGACTTCCTCGAGCTGCGTGACAACACCGGCGACGAATCGCGCCGTGCGCACAACCTGAACCTGGCCAACTGGATCCCGGACCTGTTCATGAAGCGTGTCGAGTCGGACCAGGAATGGTCGCTGTTCGATCCGCGCGTGGTGCCCGAATTCACCGACCTGTTCGGCGAAGCCTTCGAGGCCGCCTACCTGCAGGCCGAAGCACAGGGCAAGGCCAACCGCACCATCTCCGCACGCAAGCTGTACTCGCGGATGATGCGCACCCTTGCCGAGACCGGCAACGGCTGGATGACCTTCAAGGACAAGTGCAACCGCGCCAGCAACCAGACCCTGCGCGCCGGCAACGTGATCCACCTGTCCAACCTGTGCACCGAAATCCTGGAAGTCACCTCGGCTGAAGAGACCGCGGTGTGCAACCTGGGTTCGATCAACCTGGGCAACCACTTCGACGGCAACGGCGAGTTCGATTTCGACAAGCTGGCCGACACCGTGCGCCTGGCCGTGCGCCAGCTGGACCGCGTGATCGACCTGAACTTCTACCCGATCGAATCGGCACGCCGCGGCAACCTGCGCTGGCGCCCGGTCGGCCTGGGCTGCATGGGCCTGCAGGACGTCTTCTTCCGCAAGCGCCTGCCGTTCGATAGCGCCGAAGCCCGCGCGCTGTCGAAGAAGATTGCCGAGACCATCTACTTCCACGCGCTGGAAACCTCGGTGGAACTGGCCCAGGAACGCGGCAAGCACCCGTCCTTCGCCGACACCCGTGCGGCAAGCGGTGAGCTGCAGTTCGATGCCTGGAACGTGGTGCCGGAAGATGCCGCGCGCTGGGATGCCCTGCGTGAGCGCATCAAGGAACACGGCCTGCGCAACTCGCTGATGATCGCGATTGCCCCGACCGCCACCATCGCCTCCATCGCCGGCTGCTACGAGTGCGTGGAACCGCAGGTGTCCAACCTGTTCAAGCGCGAGACCCTGTCCGGTGACTTCCTGCAGGTCAACCGCTACCTGGTGAACGAGCTGAAGAAGCTGGGCCACTGGACCCCGGAAATGCGCGATGCGATCAAGCTGGCCGACGGCTCGATCCAGGCCCTCACCCAGATTCCGGAAACGCTGCGCCACGTCTACCGCACCGCATGGGAACTGCCGATGCGTTCGCTGATCGACATGGCCGCCGACCGTGGTGCCTTCATCGACCAGTCCGCCTCGCTCAACCTGTTCATGGAAAGCCCGAGCATCGGCGCGATGTCGTCCATGTATATGTACGCCTGGAAGCAGGGCATCAAGACCACCTACTACCTGCGTTCGCGTCCGGCCACCAAGATCGCCAAGACCACCGTCAGCCACACCGCCACCGCAGCGCCGGAAAAGGTGTTCAGCCCGGAAGAGGCCATCGCCTGCTCGCTGGAGAACCCGGAAGCCTGCGAGGCCTGCCAGTAACACACCGCGCGGTGGGTGCCGACCGTTGGTCGGCACTGCTGCTCGACTGCAGAGAACACCAAGGTAGCGCCGGGCCAAGCCCGGCGTTTTGACCCGAGAAGACAAGGAAACACCCATGGCCGACAAGCCCAAGCAGATGCTGCTCGATCCCGGTTTTGAACTGACCCTGCGCCCGATGCGCTACCCGCAGTTCTATGACATGTACCGGAACGCGATCAAGAACACCTGGACGGTGGAAGAGATCAACTTCCAGATCGACATCAGCGACCTGCACAGCAAGATGTCGCCGGGCGAGCGTCACCTGATCCACCGCCTGGTCGCGTTCTTCGCCACCGGCGATTCGATCGTGTCCAACAACCTGGTGCTGAACCTGTACCAGCACCTGAACGCGCCCGAAGCACGCATGTACCTGTCGCGCCAGCTGTATGAAGAAGCGCTGCACGTGCAGTTCTACCTGACGCTGCTGGACAACTACCTGCCGGATCCGGACGAGCGCGTCAAAGCCTTCGCCGCGGTGGAGAACATCGACTCGATCAAGAAGAAGGCCGATTTCTGCTTCAAGTGGATCGACTCGATCCAGGACCTGAAGCGTATCGAGACCCGCGAAGAGCGCCGCCAGTTCCTGCTCAACCAGATCTGCTTCGCTGCGTGCATCGAAGGCCTGTTCTTCTTCGCCGCCTTCGCCTACGTGTACTACTTCCGTTCGCGCGGTCTGCTGAACGGTCTGGCCTCGGGCACCAACTGGGTGTTCCGCGATGAAAGCGCGCACATGGAATTCGCCTTCGAGTGCGTGGACGTGATCCGCGAGGAAGAGCCGGACCTGTTCGACGACAAGATGAAGCAGGATGTCTACGACATGCTGGCCGAAGCCATCGAGTGTGAAGTGCAGTTCGCCGAAGACGTGCTGTCCGGTGGCGTGGCAGGCATTTCCACCCGTGACATGCGCCAGTACCTGCAGCACTGCGCCGACAACCATTTCCATCGCCTGGGCATGGAGCGCAAGTACAACGTGCGCAACCCGCTGAGCTTCATGGAACTGCAGGACGTGCAGGAGCTGACCAACTTCTTCGAACGCCGCGCCTCGGCCTACCAGGTGGGCGTGAAGGGCGAAGTCGCCTTCGACATGAACTTCTGATCGAAGTCGTCAGCTCTGTCGCAACAAAAAACCCCGGCCAACGCCGGGGTTTTTCGTTCTTGCGGTAGCGCCGGACCATGCTCGGCGAGCGCGCAGCGCGGAAGGTATTCATGGTGCCGCGGGCACTCCGCCGGGCATGGCCCGGCGCTATCGCCGTCCATCCATCGCCATGCGCACGGCCAACCCGGCCAGCACCGTGCCCATGAACCACCGCTGCACCGCCTGCCAGGTGGGACGGGCCGCCAGGAAGCCGGCGATGCTGCCGGCCATCAGCGCGATCATGCCGTTCACGCTCACACTCACCGCGATCTGGGTGAAGCCCAGCACCAGTGACTGCATCAATACGCTGCCTTCGCTGTCCGGGTGCAGGAACTGCGGCAGCAGGGACAGATACATCACCGCGACCTTGGGGTTCAGCACATTGGTCAGGAAACCCATCGCGAACAGCTTGCGCGGGCCGTCCACCGGCAGGTCACGCACCGCGAACGGCGAGCGGCCGCCCGGCTTCACCGCCTGCCAGGCCAGGTACAGCAGGTACAGCGCACCGCCGATGCGCAGCGCGTCGTAGGCGAACGGCACCGTCATCAACAGCGCGGTGATGCCCAGCGCCGCGCACAGCATGTAGAACACAAAGCCCAGCGCCACCCCACCCAGCGAGATCAGCCCGGCCACGCGGCCCTGGCAGATCGAGCGCGAGATCACGTAGATCATGTTCGGCCCGGGTGTCAGCACCATGGCCAGCGAGACGAGGGCGAAGGCCAGCAGGTCGGACGTGGCGGGCATGGTGGGTTCACGCAGTGGGGGTGCCGAAGTGTAGCGCCGCCTGCACACCACCTGCCTTAAAATCCGTCCTACCCCACACCCGAACCGCCCCCATGACCCCCATCCCCGAGACCGTGCCGCCGACCGAAGTGCGCATGGCCGAAATCGTCTTCCCCAACCACACCAACCACATGGGCACCCTGTTCGGTGGCCAGGCGCTGGCATGGATGGACAAGGCCGCCTTCCTCGCCGCCGCCCGCTACTCGCGCCGCACCGTGGTGACCGCACGTAGCGACCAGGTTGATTTCAAGCTGCCGATCCGCATCGGCCAGATGGTCGAGACCATCGGCCGCATCGTCGAAGTCGGCCGCAGCTCGATGAAGGTCGAGGTGGAGCTGATCGCCGAGGATCTGCACAGTGGCGAACGCAAGCTGTGCACCCGCGGCCACTTCGTGATGATCGCCTTGGGCGACGATGGCCACCCGGTGACCGTGCCGCAGCTTCCCGGCGCGCCGGTGGCCTGAGCCCGTGCTTGCGGGGGCGCCCACGCGCCCCCATCTGGCTGCAATGACCCTGCCGCTCACCGACTTCATCGACCGCGCCCAACGCCTGTTCGTGCTGACCGGCGCCGGCTGCAGCACCGCCTCGGGCATTCCCGATTACCGCGATGCCGATGGCCAATGGAAGCGCACGCCGCCGGTGACGTACCAGGCCTTCATGGGCGAGGCGGCCACCCGCCAGCGTTACTGGGCGCGCAGCCTGCTGGGCTGGCCGCGCTTCGGCCAGGCTCGACCCAACGGCACACACCAGGCGCTGGCCGCACTGGAGGACAGCGGCAAGCTGCAGGTGCTGCTGACCCAGAACGTGGATGGCCTGCACCAGCGTGCCGGCAGCCAGAACGTGATCGACCTGCACGGCCGCCTGGATCTGGTGCGCTGCATGGGATGCGAGCGCCGCAGCGAGCGAGAGGCGTTCCAGCAGCGGCTGCTTGATGCGAACCCGGGCTGGGACTCACTCGAGGCCGGTATCGCGCCCGACGGCGACGCCGACCTGGAAACCGACTTCTCTGCGTTCGCGGTGCCTGATTGCCCGCACTGCGGCGGGCTGCTGAAGCCAGACGTAGTGTTCTTCGGCGAAAACGTGCCGCGTGAGCGCGTGGCTGCCGTACACGACCACCTGCAGCAGGCTGATGCGGTGCTGGTGGTGGGCTCTTCGCTGATGGTCTATTCCGGCTTCCGCTTCGTGCAGGCCGCGGCCAAGGCTGGCTTGCCGGTGGCCGCGCTGAACCGTGGCCGCACCCGTGCCGACGACCTGCTGCAGTTCAAGGACGAGCGCGATTGCGCCGAGGCGCTGGCCGGCTGGACCACGCGCTGAGCCGAGCATGGGCTCGGCTCCACAGGGGACGCCGACGTTTTGTAGAACCGAGCCTGCGCTCGGCTGCCCTTGCCCACGAAACAGCGATCCACCCACACGGTTGATCTATCGGCCGTACAGCGGTGCAATACGCACCCCCTTTGGTACACCCCCACTGCCGTGAGCCAGCTGTTTTCGCCGATCTCCTTCGGCCCCCTGACCCTGTCCAACCGCATCGTCGTCGCACCGATGTGCCAGTACTCCGCAGAAGACGGCCGCGCCAGCGACTGGCACGCCATGCATCTGGGCAACCTGGCGCAGTCCGGCGCGGGCCTGTTGATCCTGGAGGCCACCGCAGTCGAAGCGCGTGGCCGCATCAGCTGGGCCGATCTGGGCCTGTGGGACGACGGCACCGAAGCGGCGCTGGCGCAGGTGCTGGCCAGCATCCGCCGCTGGTCGCCGATGCCGCTGGGCGTGCAGCTGGGCCATGCCGGACGCAAGGCCTCGGTCAATCGTCCGTGGGACGGTGGCGGCCAGCTGCCGGCCGACGACGCACGTGGCTGGGCCACGGTCGCGCCATCGCCGGTGCCGTTCCATGCCGCCGATCCGGCGCCGCAGGAACTGGACGAGGCCGGCATCGCCGAAGTCGTTGCTGCCTTCGCCGCCAGCGCGGTGCGCGCCGAGCGCCTGGGCTTCGAGCTGATCGAGATTCACGCCGCGCATGGCTACCTGCTGCACCAGTTCCTGTCGCCGCTGAGCAACCGCCGCACCGATGGTTACGGCGGCTCGCTGCCGAACCGCCTGCGGATGCTGGTGGAAGTGTTCGACGCGGTGCGTGCTGCGGTGTCGGACAAGATCGCCGTGGGCGTGCGCATCTCCGCCAGCGACTGGGTCGAGGGTGGCTGGGACATCGTGCAGAGCGAGGCGTTGGCGCAGGTGCTGGACGCGCGTGGCTGCAATTTCCTGCACGTGTCCAGTGGTGGCCTGCACGAGCGCCAGAAGATCAGCGTCGGCCCGGGCTATCAGGTGCCGTTCGCGGCGGCGATCAAGGCCAAGAAGGTGCGCATGCCGGTGATCGCGGTGGGCATGATCACCGAGCCGGAGCAGGCCGAATCGATCCTGCGCCACAACCAGGCCGATGCCATCGCGCTGGCCCGCGGCATCCTGTACGACCCACGCTGGCCGTGGCATGCCGCTGCGGCGCTGGGTGACAGCGTGGTGCCGGCACCGCAGTACCTGCGCTGCGAGCCGCGCGACGCACGTGGCGTGTTCAGTCCGCGCTGAGCACTACACCTGCCAGGCCGGCGGCAGGCCGGCCTGCAGGTGCTCGAACAGCGCGCGGATCTTGGCGGTGAAATCGCGGCGGTCGCTGACGCAGAAAAACACGTCCATCGGTTCCGGCTGCCAGTCGGTAGCGGGCCCGAACACCGCCTGCAGGCGCCCATCGCGCAGGTACGGCTCGGCCACGAACGCCGCCAGCCGGGTGATTCCGGCACCGGCGGCGGCCAGTTCGGCCAGCGCATCGATGTCATCGCAGACCATGCTCGGCGGCAGTGCCGCGTCCACGCGTTGACCGTCTTTCAACAGGCCCCAGCGCAGTGGCCGGCCGTCGGTGGGGAAGCGGTGCAGCAGGCCGCGGTGGGCAACCAGCTGCGCCGGTTGCAGCGGTGTGCCGTGTGCCTTCAGGTAGGCCGGCGACGCGCAGAACACGAACGGGATGCGTGCCAGTGGCCGCGCCACCAACCCATCTTCCAGCTGCGCACCGATGCGGATGCTGGCATCCACCGCCTCCGCGCCGTGCTGCACGGCGCGGTCGGTCAGGCGCAGTTCCAGCTGCAGCTGCGGGTAGCGCTGCTGCAGTGAGGGCAGCAACGGTGCAAGCACGTGCCGGCCGAAGGCGCTGCTGCTGGCGATGCGCAGCGGCCCGGCCGGTTCGATGTCACCAGAGGTGACCATCGCCTGCGCGCGTGCCAGGTCGGCTTCGAGATGCCGCACCTGCGCCAGGTACACCGTGCCGGCCTCGCTCAGCGCCAGTTGGCGCGTGCTGCGGTTCAGCAGACGCACGCCCAGGTGGGCTTCCAGGCGGTTGATGTTCTGGCCCACGGCGGTGGCGCTGATGCCAAGGGTACGTGCCGCAGCGGCAATGCTGCCGGTCTCTGCGGTGCGGGTGAAACTGCGGATGAGCTGCAACAGGTTCATGACCGACCAGCTTGCCATGCGGAATGCCAAGTATCGCTTGGGTCTGTACCAAGCCGTCGGTTGCATCGGTGACCATCCTCCACCGCGCCACGGTGCTGCCCTACACTCAGGTGATGCGCCCCGATTCCATCCTCACCCTCTCCTGTCCCGACCGCACCGGCATCGTCTACCGCGTCTCGGGCCTGTTGTTCGACCATGGCTGCAACATCCTCGACGCCCAGCAGTTCGGTGACGAGGAGAGCGGTCGCTTCTTCCTGCGCGTGCATTTCGACCGTGATGCGGGCCTGCCGCTGGACACCGTGCACATCGCGATGGCCGCACTGGCAGCGGACTTCGGCATGGACTGGCAGCTGCATGACGGACGTCGCCGGCCGCGCCTGCTGGTACTGGTCAGCAAGCAGGGCCATTGCCTGAACGACCTGCTGTTCCGTGCCCACAGCGGCCAGCTGAAGGTGGACATCGCGGCGGTGGCATCCAACCATTCGGACTTTGCAGCCTTGGCGGCGTCCTACCAGGTGCCGTTCCATCACCTGCCGGTGAATGCAGAGACGCGTTCAGCGCAGGAGCAGCAGATCATCGACCTGGTCGAACGCGAGCGCATCGACCTGGTGGTGCTGGCACGCTACATGCAGATTCTTTCGCCCACGCTGTGCCGTGCGCTGGCGGGCAGGGCGATCAACATCCACCACAGCTTCCTGCCCAGCTTCAAGGGCGCGCAACCGTACCACCAGGCGCACGCGCGCGGGGTCAAGATCATCGGCGCCACCGCGCACTACGTCACCGAAGACCTGGACGAAGGCCCGATCATCGAACAGGACGTGGCCCGCGTGGACCACGCGATGACCCCGCGCGAACTGGTGCGGCTGGGCAGCGACACCGAATCGCAGGTGCTGGCGCGTGCCGTGCGCCGGCACGTGGAGCACCGCATCCTGCTCAACGGGCATCGCACGGTGGTGTTCCGGTAATCGTCCATCCCGCGTCCGACGGGCCATGCCCGGCGGCCACGCGTCAGACGATCGCGATCCCCGACTTGCCCAGCGACTCACGCACCATCGCGTCGTTGGCTTCGGTCACCGGCCGGGTCAGGTCCCACAGAAACTTCACCCGGAAGCCGGATTTCACCGCGTCCTGCGCGCTCCACAGCACGCAGTAATCGCGCGCCAGGCCGCACACATGCACCTCGCGGATACGGCGCTCATGCAGCCAGCCGGCCAGACCGGTCGGCGGGCGTTCGCCTTCGGGGCCATGGTTCTCGCGGAACGCGCTGTATGAGTCCACCTGCTGGCGGGTGCCCTTGCGCAGGATCAGATCGGCCACGGTCCAGTCCACGCCCGGGTGCAGTGCGGCCCCGTCGCTGCCCTGCACGCAGTGGTCCGGCCACAGGGTCTGCGGCTGCGCGTGCAGCAGGATCGCTTCGAACGGCAGATGCCCCGGATGCTGGCTGGCAAACGAGGCATGGTCGGCCGGGTGCCAGTCCTGGGTCGCCACCACGGTGCGGTAACGGCGCTCGGCCAGCAGGTCCATGATCGGCGCCACCAGCGCATCGCCCTGTTCGCAGGCGAGGGCGCCACCGGGCATGAAGTCCGGCTGCAGGTCGATCACCAGCAGGGCGACATCGGCGGGCAGGGCAGTCATGGCAGATCCACTACAACGTCAAGGGGCGACCAGCGTGGCCGCCCCTTGCTTGCACGTCAATCGCCCTGCGGCGTCTCAGCGTCCTGCCCGTAATACAGCAGGCCGATCCTGATCCGCTCGCGGCCGTTTTCGCGGCGGTGGCGGTTGGCATCGCGCAGCGAATACACGCAACCACAGTACTCCTGCTGGTAGAACTGCTCGCGCTTGCTGATCTCGACCATGCGGCTGGCACCGCCACCCTTGCGCCAGTTGTAGTCCCAGTACTGCAGACCTTCGTAGCGGGAGGCGGCGCGCACACCGCAGTCGTTGATCTGCGCCATGTTCTTCCAGCGCGAGATGCCCAGCGAGGAACTGATGGTGTCGTAGCCGTGTTCGTGCGCGTACAGCGCGGTGCGCTCGAAACGCATGTCGAAGCACATCGTGCAGCGGATGCCGCGCTCGGGCTCGTTCTCCATGCCACGTGCACGGCTGAACCAGTTGTCGGTGTCGTAGTCGCAGTCGATGAAGGGAATGTTGTGCTGTTCGGCGAAGCGGATGTTCTCCTGCTTGCGCAGCTCGTATTCCTTCACCGGGTGGATGTTGGGGTTGTAGAAGAAGATCGCATAGTCGATCCCGGAGGCGGTGATCGCCTCCATCACTTCGCCCGAGCACGGCGCGCAGCACGAGTGCAGCAGCAGGCGCTGGCCGTTGTCGGGAAGGGTCAGGGTGGGTCGTTGGAGCTCGGTCATCGTCGGGTGCATCTGGGCGTGGGCAGCGGTCTGGCCGGAAACCGTGAACAGGACGCGCGCGGCCACGCCGCCTGCACGCGCAGGACGACGACGGCCCCGGCAACCTCCCCGCGGAGATTCCAGGTCGAGTCAGGGGACGGTCGAGTCCCCCGGCCGGGGCCGGTATTCGGGCTGATGGACACGGGCCGCAGCCCACCTACTACCTGCCGCTTCCCAGGCGCGAGCCCAGTGCTGTTGGCAGGATTCGTTTCCATTCACCGCTGCGGGGCAGCTCCGGAATGCGCGCGCGAGGCGCCTTCACCGGATTCCCGTTTAAATCCATCCCCTCGCGTGAAAGCCAGGACGGATACCTTCGGCAAGTGCAAGGTGGACCGGTTGGCAGCAATGGTCAAGGGACACCATTACGCGCCAAAGCTGTGGCTGCCTTCTCAGGCTGTGAGAGCGCGTCTTGCCATACTGCACATCGACAGACGGGAGGTGGCTCGTGGCGGCGAAGTACTGCGATCTGGTCATGAAAGGCGGCATCACCAGCGGCATCGTGTATCCCAACGCGGTGCTCGCACTGGCCCGCGAATACCGTTTCAAGAGCATCGGTGGCACCTCGGCCGGTGCGATCGCCGCTGCCGTGGCGGCCGCTGCAGCATACGGCGACCGGCGCCAGCAGGCCGGCCAGACCCTGCCCGGTGACGCCGGGTACGGTGGCCTGTCGGCGGTGTCGGCACAGCTGTCGCGACGCGGGTTCATCTACAGCCTGTTCCAACCGGCCAGTGGCGCGCGCGCGGCGTATCGATTGCTGGTGGTGCTGACCGGCAACGCCGGCTGGCCGCGCAAGCTGCTGTGCCTGGCCATCGCGGTGTTCCAGATCGCACCGTTGGAAGTGCTGGTGTCGCTGGCGCTGTTGCTGGGCCTGGGCTGGTGGGGCGGTGGCTGGAGCGGCGTGGCGGCGACCCTGCTGCCGTCGCTGCTGTGTGCCTACGGCGCAGGTGTTGCCGGCGCTGCGCTGCGGGTGGCGCGGGTGGCGCGGCGCAACCTGCTGGGCCTGTGCAGCGGGCTGGGCCGTAATGCCGACACGCCAGCGCTGACCGAGTGGCTGCATGAAAGCCTGCAGCAGCTGTCGGGCAAGCCGATGGATGCACCGCTGACCTTCGCCGACCTGCACGATGCACCCCGCTATGCGGGCGAACCGGACAGCCCGCATGCGATCACCCTGCAGATGATCACCACCTGCGTGTCGCACAACGAACCGCGCACGCTGCCGTTGGGCGGTGCGCAGTTCTGGTTCCTGCGCGAGGAGTTCGAGCAGTTGTTCCCGGCCAGCGTGGTGCAGTGGATGGTCGACCATGCCGGTCCACCGCGCGAGGTTGAAGGCCGCAACTATTACCACCTGCCGCAGGGCGCGTCGCTGCCGGTACTGGTGGCCACGCGCATGAGCCTCAGCTTCCCGCTGCTGATCAGCGCGGTGCCGCTGCATGAGCCCTCGCGTCGCGAGCGTCGATGCGAACCGACGCCGACGGCTGCAGGCGATGCGGGGCACAACGTGGCCGACAGCATGGAGGGGCTGACCAGTGCAGGGCAGTCCTGCGGTCCGGTCATCACTGCGTTCCGGGTGTGCTGGTTCTCCGATGGCGGCATCAGCAGCAACTTCCCGATCCACCTGTTCGATGCAGCGCTGCCGCGTTGGCCGACGTTCGCCATCAACCTGGTCTATCCACAACGCCCCGAGCCGGTGGTGCGCGGTGGCGACAGCCGCCAGGCGCTGGAGCGCTCGGTGTTCCTGCCCACCGAGAACCGCCACGGATGGCAACGTCACTACCAGTCCATCGCCACACCGTTGGCCGCAGGCGAACTGGGCCGTTTCCTGTTTGCGGTGGTGGCTACCATGCAGAACTGGCGCGACCTGCTGCAGGCACGTGCGCCCGGCTATCGCGACCGCATCGTGCACGTGAGCCTGCAGGGTGACGAGGGCGGCATGAACCTGGACATGCCACAGGAGGTGCTAACCCGCATCGCCGACAAGGGCAGCCTGGCCGGTGCACGCTTCTGCTCGTTCTCGTTCGAGAACCATTACTGGATCCGCTGGCGCAACCTGGCCTCGGCCTACCAGCGCTACACGCTGGAGATTTCGCGCACCGATGATCCGGCGCAGCAGGTGCTGGCCTATCGAGCGGCCTATGCGATGGTAGCCACGGGCACGCCGCCACCGCCGTCGTACAAGCTGGGTTCGGAAGACAAGCGCATCGCCTCGCAGCAGCTGTGGGGGCTGATGGTGGAGCAGGGGCGCAGTTGGGATGATCTTGGCCCCGACCTCACCGAAGGCTCGCCGCGGCCGTTGCCGCAGATGAAGGTGACGCCGATCTATTGAGCGGATGCATCCACGCATGGCGTGGATCTACCGCGGGCTATCGCCACGCTTCGATCACTGCATCGCCCCGCAATGGTGCGTACAACGGCAGCGCCAGCTCCTGCTTCACCCATCCCGGGTTGAGCGCGCGCAGTCCGGCCAGGTACTCGCGGGTCAATGCGGTTTCACCGTGCGACATCGCCAGCCTCGCGGCGCGCGCCCAGGTGCGGTCCCAGCCATGCGCCAGTGCCAGCGATGTGGCCAGCGATGCACGCGCAGCCGCAACATCACCGCGTTGCCACTGCTGCTCGGCGCGGATGATCGCGTCGTTGGACAGCCGCATGTCGTACAGCTCACGCAATCGCACCACCGCGCGCGGGTCGGCATCCACACGCAGGTCGGTGTCCTGCCAGTCGCCGCCAGGCGTGCGTACCAGCAGTGCCGCCGACCATTGCCCGCTGCGTTGCCCACCTGCCGCCTGCCCTGCTTCCAGCGCGGCCAGCAGGCGCGCGGCAAGGTCACCCCGCGTGGCGGTGAAGGTGCGTTGCATGGCGGCCAACACGTCCGGCCCGGCCAGGCCGTTGCCCTGAACGCTGACCGTGCCCTCGCCATGGGCACCCGCCCAATCGGCCTGCTGTGCCGTGGCGCCGGTGTACTGCGCGTTGCCGCCACGCGCACTGACCAGCCCGACCTGGCGCTCGGCGATGGTGGTGCCATCGAAGTCGCCGTCCTCGTCCAGCAGCTGCTTGAGCACCTGTTGTGGCGTACGGCCTTTGGCCAGCAGCGCCAGCCCTTTCGATCCATAGGTCGGGTTGGTTTCGAACTGGCTGGCAACCGCACCGACCTTCGCTTGCGCCCACGGCACACCGACACCGCCGACGGCAAGGTTATGGGTAGCGACAGCGACCCCGCAGTCGCCGGCCTCGTTGCAGGCCACGATCGAAAACGTCGCCCACGCCGGTGCGGCGATGGCAGCAAGCAGCAGGGCCAGGCAAGGGCGCAACAGGAACATGGGTGTCTCCATGGGCGGGCATCCCGATTGGGATGCAGCCTACGCACGAAAGGTTTAGTAGATCCACGCCATGCGTGGATGGAATCCCATCGGAATTGAATATTTCAAGCATTCATCGAAGAGCATCCACGCATGGCGTGGATCTACCGTGTCGACCAAGGTCGACACCCACCAACAGCAGCGTGCCGACCAACGGTCAGCGCCCACCAACAGCAGCGGGAAACTGTCGAAGGCGGGGTGGGTCCGGTTGCGGGGGTGTAAGCGCCATGGATGGCGCGCCCAAGCCTCCATGGATGGATTCACGGCGTCCCCCGCCACCGGACCCACCCCGCCATCCCACGAAATGCTAGCTTTTGCCGTTGCCGTTGCCGTTGCTTCGGCCTCTGCAGGTGCAGGGCGCAGCCCTGCCGAACCCAACCCCTACCGACCCGGCAACTGGGTAAACGCACGCTGCATGCAGTCCTCGCGCGGGCACACCCGGCAACCCGGCCCGATCGATACCGAATTGCCCGGGCTCTGCACGTCCAGCCCCAGCGAATACACCAGCCTGTCCGCATGCTGCAGGTCGCAGCCCAGCGCTACCGCAAACGTCTTGCGCGGCTGGCCGTGGCCGACCGGGCCGCTGCTGACCTGCCGCGCCAGCCAGAAATGGCGGCGGCCATCGGGCATGCGCGCGGTCTGGGTGAGGATGCGCCCGGGCTGGTTGAAGGCCTCGTAGACGATCCACAACGGGCACGAACCCCCCACCTGCGAGAAGTGGAAATCGGTGGCGGAATGACGTTTGGATACGTTGCCGGCGCGGTCCACGCGGATGAAGAAGAACGGCAGGCCCGGCGCGCTGCGGCGGGCCAGTGTGCTCAAGCGATGGCAGACGGCCTCGAAGCCCACACCGAACTGGTGTGCCAGCAGTTCAATGTCGTAGCTGCTGGCCTCGGCCGCGCGCAGGAAGCGCATGTACGGCATCACCAACGCACCGGCGAAGTAATTGGACAGGCCGATGCGCGCCTGTGCGATGCGGGCTTCGTCGCTGAAGCCGGTGCGCGCGATCACCGCATCGATCTGCGGCAGGTAACCGCGCAGTGCCAGCTCGACGGCCATCTGGAACGCCTGCTGGCCCGGCTCCAGATAGTCCGGTAGCCACAACGTACGGCTGCCGGCGTCGTACTGGCGCTTCTCGCGCCCAGCCTGCAGCGCAGCCACTTCCACCAGCACGCCGTGGCGGTCGGCCAGCAACTGGCGCAGCCGGGGTGCGACGTGTCCTGGCGCCAGCCCCCATTCGGCGAACAGCTGCTCGGCCAGTTCGTCCAGTTCGGGGATGTGGTTGTGCATGCGGTTGAAGAACTCGCGCACCTGGTCCCCCGCTGGCAGCGTGCCGCCTGCGCCCGGTTCGCCCAGCTGGAACTCCAACGCGGCGGCGTGCTCGCGTAGCGCCAGGTGGCGGCGGTGCAGGTCCAGCAGGGCGCGGCTGACCTGCGGCAGGTTGCCGGCCAGTGCCCGCAACTCGGTCGCACTCACTTCCGCCAGGCCCAGGTCGCGCAGGGTCTCGCCCAACGACTCCTGCAGTGCTGCAGGCTCATCGTCGTCGAACAGGGTGGAAACATCGCCCAACACCTCGCCCAGCTTCTTCTGCACTGCCGGTGTCAGCGGACGCTTGTTGCGCTCGATCTGGTTCAGGTAGCTGGCCGACAGCCCCAGCGCCCTTGCCAGATCGGCCTGGCTGTAGCCGCGCTGCTCGCGCAGGCGCAGCAGACGCAGGCCAAGTTGGCGCTGGGGGGCTGAATAATTCACAGAATTAACAGAAATCGTGGCGGGTATTGGCCAGATTAAGCGGATTCAGGCCGGAAATCGAGCTGGGCGCTGTGAATAATGCCAAGCATCTTTCGCACCCCGTGGATTGTCGTCATGACTGTTGCAGCGCCCCGTATCCGCATGCTGATCGATGGCCAGTTCGTTGAATCGGCCACTTCCCATTGGCAGGACGTGATCAATCCGGCCACCCAGGACGTGCTGGCCCAGGTGCCGTTCGCCACCACCGCTGAAGTCGACGCCGCCGTGGCTGCCGCCAAGGAAGCCTTCAAGACCTGGCGCAAGACCCCGATCGGCACCCGCGCGCGCATCTTCCTGAAGTACCAGCAGCTGATCCGCGAAAACATGAGCGAGCTGGCCCACATCCTCACCGCCGAACAGGGCAAGACCCTGCCGGACGCCGAAGGCGATGTGTTCCGCGGCCTGGAAGTGGTCGAGCATGCGGCTGCCATCGGCAACCTGCAGCTGGGCGAACTGGCCAACAACGTGGCCAACGGCGTGGACACCTACAGCATCATGCAGCCGCTGGGCGTGTGCGCCGGCATCACCCCGTTCAACTTCCCGGCGATGATCCCGCTGTGGATGTTCCCGATGGCCATCGCCACCGGCAACACCTTCATCCTCAAGCCGTCCGAGCAGGACCCGATGGTGACCATGCGCCTGGTGGAACTGGCGCTGGAAGCGGGCATCCCGAAGGGCGTGCTGAACGTCGTCCACGGTGGCGAGGAAGTGGTCAACGCGATCTGCGACCACCCGGACATCAAGGCCGTGTCGTTCGTCGGTTCCACCCGCGTCGGCACCCACGTCTACAACCGCGCCTCGCTGGCCGGCAAGCGCGTGCAGTGCATGATGGGCGCCAAGAACCACGCCGTGGTGCTGCCGGACGCCAACAAGGAGCAGACCCTCAACGCGATGGTCGGCGCCGCCTTCGGCGCGGCAGGCCAGCGCTGCATGGCCGCCTCCACGCTGGTGCTGGTCGGTGAAGCGCGTGGTTGGGTGCAGGACCTGGTCGACAAGGCCAAGACCCTGAAGGTCAGCGGTGGCACGGTTGCCGGCACCGACGTCGGCCCGGTCATCTCCTGCAGCGCGCGTGATCGTGTCGAAGGTCTGATCGCTTCCGGTGTGGAGCAGGGCGCCAAGCTGGTGCTGGATGGCCGCAAGCCGCAGGTTGATGGTTTCGAGAAGGGCAACTTCGTCGGCCCGACCATCTTTGCCGGTGTCACCACCGACATGCGCATCTACCAGGAAGAAATCTTCGGGCCGGTGCTGGTCATCCTCGAAGCGGAAACGCTGGATGAGGCCATCGCCATGGTCAACAGCAACCCGAACGGCAACGGCACCGCGCTGTTCACCCAGTCGGGTGCCGCCGCACGCCGGTTCCAGGAAGACATCGACGTCGGCCAGGTCGGCATCAACGTGCCGATCCCGGTGCCGGTGCCGCTGTTCTCGTTCACCGGTTCGCGCGCCTCCAAGCTGGGCGACCTGGGCCCGTACGGCAAGCAGGTGGTGCTGTTCTACACGCAGACCAAGACCGTCACCGCGCGCTGGTTCGACGACGAGACGCTGAGCCACGGCGTCAACACCACCATCAGCCTGAAGTAAGGGCAGGAGCAGCCATGAGCCACTCGATGACGACGGAGCAGGAAGAAGCGCAGCAGGCCTATCGTGAGGCTGCGCGCGACTTCGCACAGGCCGAACTGGCGCCGCACGCCGCGCGATGGGATGCGGAGGGCATCTTTCCGCGCGAGGCGATCGCCAAGGCCGGTGAACTGGGCTTCTGCGGTCTGTACATGGACCCGGAAGTGGGCGGCAGCGGCCTGAGCCGACTGGACGCCGCCGTCGTCATCGAGGAGCTCGCCAACGTCGATCCGTCGACCGCGGCCTACATCAGCATCCACAACATGGCCTCGTGGATGGTGTCCAAGTGGGGCCAGGCGGAACTGCGCGATGCCTGGGGCAATGACCTGTCGTCGGGCAGCAAGCTGGCCTCGTACTGCCTGACCGAACCGGGTGCCGGTTCCGATGCTGCCTCGTTGAAGACCACCGCCACCCGCGATGGCGATTTCTACGTATTGAATGGCTCCAAGGCCTTCATTTCCGGCGCCGGTGCCACCGAACTGCTGGTGGTGATGGCGCGTACCGGCGGTGCCGGTGCAGGCGGTGTCAGCGCGATTGCCGTGCCAGCCGATCTGCCGGGCATCAGCTACGGCCGCAAGGAAGAGAAGATGGGCTGGAACAGCCAGCCCACCCGCGGCATCACCTTCGAAAACGTGCGCGTGCCGGTCAGCCACCTTCTGGGAGAGGAAGGCGGCGGCTTCAAGCTGGCGATGAAGGGGCTCGATGGTGGCCGCATCAACATTGCAGCGTGCTCGCTGGGTGCTGCGCAGGGTGCGCTGGATGCAGCACGCCGTTACATGGGCGAGCGCCGCCAGTTCGGCAAGGCATTGTCCGAATTCCAGGCGCTGCAGTTCAAGCTGGCCGACATGGCCATCGAGCTGGTCGCGGCGCGGCAGATGGTGCATACCGCTGCGCGCAAGCTCGATGCCGGTGCCAGCGATGCCAACGTGTGGTGCGCGATGGCCAAGCGTTTCGCCACCGATGCCGGCTTCAACATCTGCAACGAAGCCCTGCAGATCCACGGCGGCTACGGCTACATCCGCGAATATCCGATCGAGCGCCTGCTGCGTGACAGCCGCGTGCACCAGATCCTGGAAGGCACCAACGAGATCATGCGGGTGATCGTTGCCCGTCACCTGCTCAACACCGAAGAGGAACTGCGATGAAGGATTGGCGTACCCAGGAGCACGTGGGCCTGAAGGTCGAGGCCGATGGCCACACCGCCGTGGTCACCCTGAACAACCCGCCAGCTCATACCTGGACCGTGCACAGCCTGTCAGCGCTGCGCGACCTGGTGGGCGCGCTCAACGCAGACCGCGAGATCTACGCGCTGGTGATCACCGGTGACGGCGAGAAATTCTTCTCCGCTGGTGCCGACCTCAACCAGTTTGCCTCCGGCGACAAGGCTGCCGCGCGCGAAGCCGCACGCCGCTTCGGTGAAGCCTTCGAGGCGCTGTCCGCGTTCCGTGGCGTATCGATTGCTGCGATCAACGGCTACGCCATGGGCGGCGGCCTGGAATGTGCGCTGGCCTGCGACCTGCGCATCATCGAAGACCACGCGCAGGTCGCGCTGCCGGAGGCCACCGTTGGCCTGCTGCCGTGCGCCGGTGGTACCCAGAACCTGCCGCGTCTGGTCGGTGAGGGTTGGGCCAAGCGCATGATCCTGCTGGGCGAGCGCATCAACGCTGAAACTGCAGTGCGGATTGGTCTCGCCGAAGAAAAGGTCGGCAAGGGCGAAGCCAAGGCGCTGGCACTGGAATGGGCGAAGAAGGCTGGCAAGCAGAGCCCGACCAGCATCGCTGCATGCAAGACCCTGGTGCAGTCCACCCGCACCGGCACCCATGCCTCGGCGCTGGTGGCCGAGCGCGAGGCCTTCGTCGATCTGTTCGACACCGCCGACCAGGTCGAGGGCGTGAGCGCCTTCCTTGAAAAGCGCGCAGCGCAGTGGAAGAACGCATGACCACGGTTGCCGACGAAGCGCCGGTGTTGTTCGAAGAGCGCGCCGCCGGTAACGGCGTGCGCATCGGCATCGCCACGCTCAACGCCCCGCGTACGCTCAACGGCTTCTCGCTACCGATGGCGCACCTGCTGTTGAAGCAGTTGAATGCCTGGGCCGACGACGACGGCATTGCCTTGGTGGTGCTGGAGGGCGCGGGGGAAAAGGCCTTCTGTGCTGGCGGTGACCTGCACAGCCTGTACCAGAGCATGATCGCCTTCCGCGAAGCCGGCCACGGCGACATCCGCGAAAACGCCTACGCCGCCGAGTTCTTCGACGTCGAATACCGCGTCGATTACCTGATCCACACCTACGCCAAGCCGATCCTGTGCTGGGGCCACGGCATCGTGATGGGCGGTGGCATCGGCCTGATGTCCGGTGCCAGCCACCGCGTGGTCAGCGAGCGCTCCAAGCTGGCTTTCCCGGAAATCACCGTCGGCCTGTTCCCCGATGTGGGTGGCAGCTGGCTGCTGCCGCGCGTGCCGGGCAAGGCCGGCCTGTTCCTGGCCCTGACCGGTGCGCTGCTCAACCCGGGCGATGCCATCTACGCCGGCCTGGCCGATGTACACGTGGCCGAGGAACGCCGCAGCGCGGTGTTCGATGCGCTGCTGCAGGTTGCGTGGTCGGCCGATGCCGCACGCAATCACGAGCGCCTGTCGCAGCTGCTGCTGTCGTTCGCCAGCGATGCCGCCACCGGCCCGTTGCTGGCCCATGCTGCACAAGTTGATGCGCTGTGCGAAGGCGATGACCTCGTCGCCATCGTCGAACGCATCAGCACCCTGCAGACCGATGATGCCTGGCTGCAGGCCGCACAGAAAACGCTCGCCGCCGGTGCGCCGGGTTCGGCACGGCTGGCCTTCGAACTGCAGCGCCGCAGTGCCGGACAGGATCTGGCGAGCGTGTACCGGCTGGAATACATCACGGCCCTGCATTGCGCTGCGCATGGTGATTTCGCCGAAGGCATCCGCGCGCTGCTGATCGACAAGGACCGCAACCCGTCGTGGAACCCGGCCACGCTGGCAGAGGCCAGCCACGCATGGGCCGATACGTTCTTCGCTTCTCCCTGGGCCGATGCCGCGCATCCGCTGGCCGACCTGGGTACCCCTGTCGCTGAAAGGAGCCTGGCATGAGCCGCATTGCATTCATTGGGTTGGGCAACATGGGTGGCCCGATGGCCGCCAATCTGGTCAAGAACGGCCACACCGTACGCGTGTTCGATCTGGTGCCGGCCGCGGTGCAGGCCGCCGTCGATGCCGGTGCCAGCGCGGCTGCGTCGGCGCGTGAAACCCTGGCCGATGCCGAAGTGGTGATCTCGATGCTGCCGGCCAGCCGCCATGTCGAAGGCGTGTACCTGGGCGATGACGGCATCCTCGCCGCGATTCCGGCCGGTGCCTTGGTCATCGACTGCAGCACCATTGCCCCGGCCAGCGCACGCAAGGTTTCCGAAGCCGCGGCCGCGCGCGGCCTGCAGATGATTGACGCGCCGGTGTCCGGCGGTACCGCCGGTGCCCAGGCGGGCACCCTGACCTTCATCGTCGGTGGCGAAGAGGACGCGCTGGAACGCGCGCGCCCGGTGCTGCAGGCGATGGGCAAGAACATCTTCCACGTCGGCGCCAGCGGTGCCGGCCAGGTCGCCAAGCTGTGCAACAACATGGCGCTGGGCGTGATCATGGCCGTCACCGGCGAAGCCATCGCGCTGGGCGTGGCGCACGGGCTGGACCCGAAGGTGCTGTCGCAGATGATGGCGGTCAGCACTGGCCGCAGCTGGGCCACCGAAGTGTGCAACCCGTGGCCGGGCGTGCTGGAGAATGCGCCGGCATCGCGTGGCTACAGCGGCGGCTTCGGCAGCGATCTGATGCTGAAGGACATGGGCCTGGCGGTGGAAGCGGCGATGAGCGTCGGTGCCTCGATCCCGCTGGGCGAAGTGGCCCGCAACCTGTATTCGATGAACCACCAGGCCGGCCGCGGCAAGCTGGATTTTTCCAGCGTCGTGCAGCTCATCACGAGCGAGAAGTGACCGTAACCGGTCTGCGGCGCGCCTTTCCTCCGTATGGATGGCGCCCCCGGATTCTGTAGAGCCGAGCCCATGCTCGGCTGCTTTTCCGTCGGATGTCTCATCGTCGGACGGATCAGCCGAGCATGGGCTCGGCGCTACGCAAGCGAATGCGTCCCCGGTCGCGTGCCGGGGCCCACCCGAGGTGGGATGGGCGGATGCCCGGTTTCGACCGGCATCCGCCCATTTTTTTGCCCAATCGTCTGCTGGTGCTGGCCGCTGGCCGGCATCACCGCATCAGGCAACGATCAGCGTCACGTCGATGTTGCCGCGGGTGGCATTGGAGTACGGGCAGACGATGTGCGCCTTCTGCACCAGCTCTTCCACCTGCTCGCGCGGCACGCCCGGCACGGTGATGGTCAGTTCGGCTTCGATGCCGAAACCGGTCGGGATCTGGCCGATGCCGACCTTGCCGGTCACGGTGGTGTCGGCCGGCAGCGCGACCTTGGCCTGGCCGGCGACGAACTTCAGTGCGCCGAGGAAGCAGGCCGAATAGCCGGCTGCGAACAGCTGTTCCGGATTGGTGCCCGGGCCGCCAGCGCCGCCCAGCTCGCGCGGGGTCGACAGCTGGATGTCCAGCACATTGTCGGAGGACACGGAACGGCCTTCACGGCCGCCGGTGGAGGTGGCCTGGGCGGTGTACAGAACCTTTTCGATGGACATCGGGATGCTCCTGGTCAGTGGGTGGGTCGTGCGTTGGAGGCTACTTTGCCCGGATTCTGCGGACGGTGGGTGACAGTTCGTCTGGAAAATTTGACGAATCGTCCGCAGGGCCTAGATCGTCCATTCCCGGTCAGTGGTGAACATGATGGTCAGCCAGCGGTCCGGCGAGGATTCGCCCAGCGCATCGCCGATTTCGTCGCGCAGGTGATCCCACTCCAGCAGGGGCCGCGGCGGGTCGTCCTCACGCACCACGAAGAACAGTTCGATCTGTTCGCCACGGCCGACCTGGGCCACATAGCTGCGGTGTTCGACGAAGCCATGTTTTGCAACGATCGCCCGCGCCACCGCATCCACATGCGCCTGCAGCTCCGGTGGGGTGACCAGCAGGATGCCGGCCAGTGCGCGACGGACCGTGCCCAGTGGCGCGATCATCACCAGCACGCAGACAAACGCCAGGATGGCCGGATCGATGTACGGCCCCACCCATGCCCATGACGTGCCGTGGACCAGCACGCCGCCGAGGAAGGCCGCCAGGTAGCAGGCCGACATGCTCGCGGCGATCACCCAGTTCTTCGCATCCAGCGCGATGAATTCCGAGCCGATGCGCCGATTCGCACGCAGCACGAACCAGGCCAGCGCGCTCTCGGCCACGATCGACAGTGCCGCGAAAATGATCGCGGGACCAAGCGCGATCTGCCGCCCGCCCGACATCAGCGCATCGACCGCATTGACCAGCGCGTACAACGCTGCGCCGATCATCAGCGTGCCGCTCACTCCCAGCACAATCGGTTCCAGGTGCCAGAAGCCCATGGTGAAGCGCTGGTTGAGCCGCGACTGCACGGCATCGGTCTGGGTGGACAGTGCGATCAGCCGCGCGACCAGCAACGACAACCAGGTCATCACCACGTCGATCAGGCCGTAGATGCCGTCGAAGATGATCAGCGAAGAATTGGCCAGCAGGCCGAACACCACCGCGGCAGCGGCCAGCAGCAGCGAGCCGGCGATGGACAGGCGCAGCACACCCTGTTCGGTGGCGGGGTCGAAGAAGTGCGGGTGGTCAGCGGCCATGGCGTGATTGTAGAGCGGAGCCATGCTCCGCTGCGTCTGCGCTACCCGCACCGGGCTGCATCCCGTAGACTGCGCCCCTCCCACGCACCGACTCCGCCCGCAGTGATCACGCCACCCTGACCCTTGCCGCCCATCGGCAGTCGGCCCGCCCGGCTCAGGTACCCGTGTCTTTCCACTGCAGCGCCACGTGGCCCCGCCCGCGTGAGCGCGGAGCTATTCCATGCAAACGTCCTACCCCCTGCGCCAGCAATGGCTCGGCAACCTCCGTGGTGATCTGCTGTCCGGTGCGGTCGTCGCCCTGGCGCTGATTCCCGAAGCCATCGCCTTTTCGCTTATCGCCGGCGTCGACCCGAAAGTCGGCCTGTATGCCGCGTTCTCCATCGCCGTGATCACCGCCATCGCCGGTGGCCGCCCGGGCATGATTTCCGCTGCCACCGGTGCGATGGCGCTGGTGATGGTCGACCTCGTACGTGATCACGGCCTGCAGTACCTGTTCGCCGCCAGCATCCTGGCCGGCCTGCTGCAGGTAGTGGCCGGCCTGTTCAAGCTCGGTTCGTTGATGCGTTTTGTTTCGCGCTCGGTCATCACCGGCTTCGTCAATGCGCTGGCGATCCTGATCTTCCTGGCGCAGCTTCCCGAGCTGATTGGCCGCGGTCCGACGGTGTACGTGCTGTGCGCGGCCGCACTGGCCATCATCTACCTGCTGCCGCGTATCACCCGCGCCGTGCCATCACCGCTGGTAGCCATCGTCGTGCTTACCGCCGTGGTGATCGGTTTCGGCGTCGAGGTGCGCAGCGTCGGCGACATGGGCCAGCTGCCCGACAGCCTGCCGCATTTCCTGTTGCCCGATGTGCCGCTCACCTGGGAGACGCTGCGTATCCTGCTGCCGGTGTCGACCACGCTGGCGGTGGTCGGCCTGCTCGAATCGATGATGACCCTGCAGATCGTCGAGGACATCACCGAGACGCCCAGCGAGCGCAACCGCGAATGCATCGGCCAGGGCGTGGCCAACACGGTCACGGGTTTCCTCGGTGGCATGGCCGGCTGCGCAATGATCGGCCAGTCGGTCATCAACGTAACCTCCGGTGGCCGCGGGCGCCTGTCCTGTCTGGTGGCCGGCGTGCTGCTGCTGGTGCTTGTGGTGTACGGCAGCGACCTGGTGCGGCAGATTCCGATGGCGGCACTGGTGGCGGTGATGATCATGGTCAGCATCGGCACCTTCAGCTGGCGCTCGCTGCGCGACCTGCGCACGCATCCACGCAGTTCCTCAGCCGTGATGCTGCTCACCGTGGTGGTCACCGTAGCGACCCATGACCTGGCCAAAGGCGTGCTCAGCGGCGTGTTGCTGTCGGCGCTGTTCTTCGCCCGCAAGGTGGGCCGCATGCTCGACGTGCAGCGCGAAGATGTTGCGGATAGGCAGGTTTACCGCGTGCGCGGCCAGGTGTTCTTCGCTTCGGCCGGACAGTTGGGTGCAGCGTTCGACTACCAGCACGTGGCGGCGAAGGTCGAGATCGACCTGCGCGACGCCCACCTGTGGGATCTGACTGCGGTCGCCGCGCTGGAACGCGCGCAGGAAAAGCTGGCTGCGCACGGTGCCGAGGTCAGCGTTGTCGGCCTCAACGCCGCCAGCCAGACCTTGATCGAACAGGTGGGAGGGCGTGGCAGCGGGCATTGAGCCTGCAGGACCGACTATGGATGGCACGTACCAGCTCTCCCTGGCCACCGGTCGGAACCGGGCCCAACCGGCGCTCTCAGTGCGGCTGACCGGGTGCATTCATCCGCCCGGTGTAAACTATTGATCTCACTGGCAATGCCAGTCTCCACGATCAACCGCCCGATGACGTCCGCCACCGCCCGTTACGCTGATTCCCTGCGCCTGTCCGTCGCCCCCATGATGGATTGGACCGACCGCCATTGCCGGGTGTTCCACCGCCTGCTGGCGCCAGGGGTGCGGCTGTATACCGAAATGGTGCACGCCAACGCCGTGATCCACGGTGATCGCCAGCGCCTGCTCGGTTTCGATGCCAGCGAACAGCCGTTGGCGCTGCAGTTGGGCGGCAGCGATCCCGACCTGTTGGCACAGGCGGCGCGCATCGCCGCCGAGTGGGGCTATGACGAGGTCAACCTCAACTGCGGCTGCCCGTCCGACCGCGTGCAGGCCGGGCGTTTCGGTGCCTGCCTGATGCGCGAGCCGGCGCTGGTGGCCGAATGCGTATCGGCCATGGTCGCGGCGGTGGATATCCCGGTGACGGTGAAGTGCCGCCTGGGCGTGGACGAGGATGACAACTACGACGTGTTCGCCAGCTTCGTCGACCGCCAGGTGGATGCCGGTGCCGCGATGGTGGTGGTGCACGCCCGCAATGCCTGGTTGAAAGGCCTGTCGCCGAAGGAGAACCGCGAGGTTCCGCCGTTGAAGTACGACTGGGCCTATCGCCTGAAGCAGGAGCGCCCGGCGCTGCCGGTGGTGCTCAATGGCGGCCTGGCCAGCATCGAGGCGGTGCAGGCACAGGCTGCGCACGTCGATGGCGTGATGCTCGGTCGCGCGGCCTACCACGATCCCTACCTGCTGCATCAGCTGGAGGCCCTGCACACCGGCGCGCCGCTGCGACCGCGCGGTGAACTGCTGCGCGCCCTGCGCCCCTACATCGACGCCCGCCTGGGCGAGGGCCTGGCCCTGAAGCACATCACCCGCCACATCCTCGGCCTGTTCCACGGCCAGCCCGGTGGTCGCGCATTCCGCCAGGTGTTGAGCGAGGGCGCCCATCGCCCCGGTGCCGACTGGGCGCTGATCGAGCAGGCCCTTTCCGTAACCGAACGCGAAGCCGATCGCGCCGCTGCGTGACGTCAGTCACATTCCTGACTTGACAAGGGCGGCGGTTTCGTCCCGAATGTTCACTTAGCTGAACAACGGGCCGGAGCGTCTGGAAAAGTTCAGACCGGATTCACCGCCCGAAACCAAGAATTTGCAAAAGATTTGTAAAACGCCGGATTCCATTCCGGTGCCCGGATTTACGACTTTTGAACGAATCGCCGTGCTCGGCTAGGATCGCATCGATGTCTTCCGCTCCCTTCCACCGCTGTTTTGCCCTGGCCACCTGCGTGGTCCTGGCGGCTGCCCCGCTGTCTTCGGCGCTGGCGCAGGATCCGCAGCGGGAGCAGGGGCGTGCTGAAATGATGGAGCGCGGTGGCCGTGCGGCCAACAACGAGCGCTCGCTGTCCGATGCCGTGCGCCGCGTGCAGCGCACCACCGGCGGCCACATCCTGGGCGCCGAGCGGGTGCCGTTCGATGGTCGTGACATCAACCGGGTCAAATACATGGACGACCGCGGTCGGGTCCGCTACATGGACGACCCCGCCCCGGCACGTTCACAGCCGCGCACACCGCGGTCGGATATGTCATCACTACGCGGCGATAACCCCTGAACAGGGATAGTTGTCGCTATCAACCCGTACCCACAGGCCTCCGGGCCGCACCCAGCACACTAGGGAGAGTTCATGCGTATCCTTCTGGTCGAAGACGAAGCCCCGCTGCGTGAGACCCTGGCAGCCCGGCTCAAGCGCGAAGGTTTTGCCGTCGATGCAGCGCAGGACGGCGAAGAAGGCCTGTACATGGGCCGCGAAGTGCCGTTCGACGTTGGCATCATCGACCTTGGCCTGCCCAAGATGTCGGGCATGGAGCTGATCAAGGCCCTGCGCGACGAAGGCAAGAAGTTCCCGGTGCTGATCCTGACCGCGCGTTCGAGCTGGCAGGACAAGGTCGAGGGCCTGAAGCAGGGCGCCGACGATTACCTGGTCAAGCCGTTCCATGTGGAAGAGCTGCTGGCCCGCGTCAACGCGCTGCTGCGCCGTGCCGCTGGCTGGAGCAAGCCGACCCTGGAATGCGGCCCGGTCGCACTGGATCTGGCAGCGCAGACCGTCAGCGTGGCCGGCAGCAATGTCGACCTCACCAGCTACGAGTACAAGGTGCTGGAGTACCTGATGATGCATGCCGGTGAACTGGTCTCCAAGGCCGACCTCACCGAGCACATCTACCAGCAGGACTTCGACCGCGACTCGAACGTGCTGGAAGTGTTCATCGGCCGCCTGCGCAAGAAGCTGGACCCGGATGGCGAACTGAAGCCGATCGAGACCGTGCGCGGTCGTGGCTACCGTTTCGCGATTCCGCGCAACGAGGGCTGAGGCCTTCAGCAGGCGATAAACGATGTCCGGCCGTCTGTGGTTCTTCCGACGCTGGCGGCCGCGCTCTCTGCAGGCGCGCCAGATGTTCGCCGCGTCCGTGGGTCTGGTCGCGTTCCTGGCCCTGGCCGGTTACGCGCTTGATGCCGCCTTCGCCGATACGGCGAAGGCGAACCTGCGCGAGCGCCTGAAGAACTATGCCACCGCCTACGCGGCCGGCATCGACTTCACCCGTGACCGTTCGCTGTACATCCGCGAGCAGCCACCGGATCCGCGTTTCGACGTGCCCGGCAGCGGCCTGTACCTGCAGGTGGTGATGCCTGACGGCAAGGGCAATTCGATGTCCGCCGAAGGCCCGATGCTGCCCACCGTCGGCGGTGGCCTGCTGGCCCCGCGCCAGGAAGTGTTCGAAGGCCCGCTGCCGATGATCCAGATCGATGGCAGCCAGGGCTCGGTGTACCGCTATGGCCTTGGCCTGGTGTGGGATGCCGACGCCGACCCGGCCACCGAATTCCCCTACACCATCTACGTGATGGAAGACTCGCGCGCGCTGGGTGCGCAGCTGCGCGTGTTCCGCAGCCGGGTCTGGTTCTACCTGGGCGGCATCGGCCTGATCCTGCTGCTGCTGCAGACGGTCATCCTGCAGTGGAGCCTGCGTCCGTTGCGGCGGGTGATCACCGAGCTGACCAAGGTCCAGCGCGGCGAGACCGAGCGCATGAGCGAGCGCCACCCGCGCGAGCTGGAGCCGTTGACCGACAGCATCAACGCCTTCATCGAGGGCGAGCGTGAGAACCTCGAGCGCCAGCGCAATACCCTGGCCGACCTGGCGCACAGCCTGAAGACACCGATCGCGGTGCTGCGCACGCAGATGGACAGCGGTGCCGGCGATGGCGCCCTGCGCGAAGAGCTGGACGTGCAGCTGCAGCGCATGAACAACCTGGTGTCCTACCAGCTGGCACGCGCGGCTTCGTCGGGCCACAAGCTGTTCTCTGCACCGCTGCCGATCGAATCCAACGCCGAGGAAATCGTGCGCGGCCTGGAGAAGGTCTATGCATCGAAGGGCGTGCTGTGCGAATTCGACATCGACCCGGCCGCGCGCTTCCACGGCGAACCGGGCGATCTGCAGGAACTGCTGGGCAACCTGCTGGAGAACGCGTTCAAGTGGGCCAAGCGCCGCGTGCTGCTGACCGCGCAGCCGCTGCCGGCGCCGAACGCGCGCCGCGCCGGCCTGCTGCTGGCGGTGGATGACGATGGCCCGGGCATTGCCCCGGACGACATCGGCAAGGTGCTGCAGCGTGGTGTGCGCGGCGATGAGCGCGTGCAGGGCCACGGCATCGGCCTGTCGATCGTGCAGGACCTGATCAAGGACTACCGCGGCGAGCTGATGGTGTCCCGTTCCAGTGAACTGGGCGGCGCCCGCTTCGAAGTACGCCTGCCGCCGGGCCCGTAAAAATCCGCTGCAACGGGTAGTGCCGGCCGATGGCCGGCAACCTCATGATCTTCGGTGGCATCGCCAGGTTGCTGGCCAGCGGCCGGCACTACCGTATTTCGATCTTCGGCGGCTCGCCATAGAACCGCCGCAGATGCGCAGCCACCTCCGGCAGCGCTTCGGCCAGCAGGTCCGGCGCAGAGAAGTGGTACTCGCTGGCCACCGCGAAGAACTCTTCCGGTGCTTCCGCCGCGTACGGGTCGATCAGCGTTTCCTCGCCCGCATCCACCTGCGCGCAGAACGCGTCGTACGATTTCTGGAAAGCCGCAGCCCACTCGCGTTGCCATGCGCGCGGCAACGGTGGCGTGCCGTCCATTGCCCCATCCAGCGCATCCAGCTTGTGCACCATCTCATGCACGGCCACGCAGTAGCCCTCATGCGGCGCAGCCAGGTCGGCCTGCACATCGGCCCATGAAAGAATCAACGGACCGCTGTCCCACGACTCGCCGATCAGCTCGTCATCCCACTCGTGCAGAACGCCAGCGGCATCCATGTGGCTGCGATGCACGCGGAACGCGTCGGGGTAGACGATCAGCTGCGACCAGCCTTCCAGTCCGACCTCGCCGAACTCCAGCAGTGGCAGGCAGCACAGTGCGGCCAGCAGCACGCCATCGGCCGGCTGCAGTTGCAGCTCGCCAATCGGGGAGATCGTCTTCTCATGCAGGAAGCGCGCGGTCAGCGCGCGCAGGCGTGTACGCCGTTCGTCGTCCAGGCCACGCACCCACGCTGCACGGCGGCAGGCATCGTTCCAGTGTGCGTCTTCGATCGGCCGCGGCGCCGGCCGCAGCCACTGCAGCAACGACTTGATCAGCGGAACATGCCCGGCAGGTAGCTGTGCCACTTCGGCGCACGGATGCGCTGCAGTACGTCGTCGTCACCGCCACCACCGCTGCTGGTAGCGGCCGGGCGTACCGGTGCCGGCTTGGCGGCAGCTGCGGCAGGCGCCGTGGTCGGTGTGCGCTGCGAGGCCGCATCGCTCGCCGAGTAGACGCAGGCGCCACGGCTGTCATCAAGCGCTGCTGTGGCAGACGCCGCGAAGGGCATCGTCAGCAGGATCAGGCAATGGGCATAACGGCGCATTGACGACATCCACGTTAAGGGAAGGTGAGCTCTCGATTCTAGCCCGAACCCGGCCCCAGATTGGAAGCCCGCCGGAACCGGCCCCGGCGGGCGTCGCTGGCGGCTTTCCAGCATAATTCCGTCCTGACTTTGTGGAAGCTGCCGTGGACGATCGCCAACTGCTGGCCAAACTCGCTGCCGGTCGCCTGTCCGGCGACGCCCTGGCCCGTGAGCTGGGCCAGACCCGGGCCGCCATTTGGAAGCGTATTCAAGGGCTTAGGGCCGCCGGTGTCGATGTGGAAGGGCGCGCGGGCGAGGGCTACGGGCTGACCCGGCCGGTCGACCTGCTGGAGGCCACGACCATCCGTGCCGGCCTGCCCAAGGACGCCGCCGCGCTGCTGCACGACCTGCAGGTGGCCTGGACGGTGGACTCCACCAACGCAGAATTGCTGCGCTGCAGCGCGCCCCAGCGCGGTGTCAGCGTCCTGCTGGCCGAGCGCCAGACCGGTGGCCGTGGCCGTCGCGGCCGCACCTGGGCCTCGCCGTTGGCCGCGCACGTGTATCTGTCGGTACTGCGCCTGTTCGAGGGTGGCCTGGGCCGTCTGGCTGGCCTGAGCCTGGTCGCCGGCGTCGCCGTGGCCGAAGCGCTGCATGATCTGGGCTACGCGCAGGCGCAGCTGAAATGGCCGAACGACGTGCTGGTGGATGGTCGCAAGCTGGTCGGCCTGCTGGCCGAGGGCGGCGGCGAATACGCCGGCCCGGCGCGTGCAGTGATCGGTATCGGCATCAACGTGCACATGCCGCCGGCCTTCGCCGAACAGATCACCCAGCCCTGGGTGGACCTGGACACGCTGGCCGGTGCATCGGTGGATCGCAACACGGTGGTGGCCGCAGTGCTGACACGCCTGCTGCCGGCGCTGGAGGAATTCGATCGCGAAGGGCTGGCGCCGTTCCTGCCGCGCTATGCAGCGTTCGACATGCTGGCGGGGCGCGAAGTGCGCGTGCAGCTGGATGGCCAGTGGCAGCACGGCACCGCGCTTGGCCTGGCCGATGACGGCGCGCTGCGCGTGGACATCGATGGCCGCGAGCGCCTGCTGCATGCCGGCGAAGTCAGTGTGAGAAAAGCATGAGCGACTGGTTGTTCGATCTGGGCAATTCACGCTTCAAGTTTGCCCCTCTGCACGGCGACCGCGCCGGCGACGTACAGGCCTGGGCGCATGGCGCCGAAGGCATGGCCGGACAACCGCCGCACAGCCTGCCCAGTGGGGGCACCGCGTTTGTCGCCAGTGTCGCCGCGCCGTCGTTGACCAGCGCCATGCTGGATCAGCTGCAGCGCCGCTTCGAGCACGTGCATGTGGTGCGTACCAGCGCCCAATGTGCAGGCGTACGCATTGCCTACGCCAAACCGGAAAAATTCGGTGTCGACCGTTTCCTGGCCCTGCTGGCTGCCGCCAAGGCGCAGCGGCCGGTGCTGGTGGTCGGTGTCGGCACCGCGCTGACCATCGACCTGCTTGATGCCGATGGCCAGCATCATGGTGGACGCATTTCCGCCTCGCCGACCACCATGCGCGAGGCATTGCACGCGCGCGCGGTGCAGCTGCCGGCCAGTGGTGGTGACTACAGCGAATTCGCCAACGACACCGCCGACGCGTTGGCGTCGGGCTGCGATGGTGCCGCCGTTGCATTGGTCGAACGCAGTGCCCGCCAGGCGCAGGCGCTGCTGGGCGTGATGCCGGCGTTGCTGGTGCATGGCGGAGGTGCACCCGCGCTGATGCCGCTGCTGGACGGTGCCGACTACCACCCCTCGCTGGTGCTGGATGGCCTCGCCCGCTGGGCGGTGCACCAGCCCGCAGGCTAGTATCGGCGCATGCTGACCCGTGCCCTGATCGTCGTGCTGGCGATCCTCAATCTTGGTGTCGCCACCTGGTGGCTGCTGCGCGATGAACCTGCGCGTGCGCCGTTGCCGCCGCCCCCGACCGGCGTGGCCGAACTGCGCTGGCTGCCCGGCGGGACCGATGCGGCCGTAGCCGCGCAGGTCTCGGCAGCGGCACCCACTGAAGCGCTGGTGGAGCGTGAAGCTGCCCCAGCTACCGCAGTGGCTGCTGCGCCCGCACCGGTAGCCGCGACACCTCCAGCACCCAGCAAGCCCACCGAGCCGTTGAAGGCACCTGAGCCGGTCGCCGCCATCGCCAAGCCAGCGCCGGAACCGGAGGCCGAGAAACCCGCAGCCCCGGCTGCACCGCCGCGCTGCCTGGCACTGGGCCCGTTTGCCGACCGTGCCGCCGCCACCGCTGCGCAGGGCCGTGCAGGCAACCTGCTGAGCCAGGTACGCCTGCGCGAGCAGCCCGCCGCCAGCGGCAGCGCCCGTTACCGTGTGCTGCTGCCCGCCGCCGCCAGCCGCGATGACGCGCAGGCCACGGTCAAGCGCATCGTCGCCGCTGGCCTCAGCGACTACTACATCATCAGCCAAGGCGAAGAGACCAACGCCATTGCGCTTGGCCAGTACCGCAACCGTGAGGGTGCCGAGCGGCGCATTGCCGCTGTGCAGGCCGCCGGCTTCCAGCCGCGTCTGGTGGCCAGTGGTGACGCGGGCCAATGGTGGCTGGAAGGGCAGCTGGCGGCTGCCGCCGAACCGGCCCAGGCACAGCAGCGCAGCGGTGCCGCGCAGCAACGGTCGCTGGAATGCACGCGACTGCGCTAGAATTCCCAAACCACGGCGCTGCCGTCGGCGTTTCACCCCGTGCCGCTTTAGCTCAGTTGGTAGAGCAACTGTCTTGTAAACAGTAGGTCATCCGTTCGATTCGGATAAGCGGCACCACTTCGGAAACGCCGAAACACCTTGAAATCAGGGGTTTCAACGAAAAAGGCCAACGCGGTGCACTGGCCTTTCTGCGTCCGCCGGGAAACTACCCGGATACCCAGCGACTCTTTTCCAAACATGGTTACCGCCACTCTGCGACGTGGCATGACGTCAGCCGCATTGCTGGCTGGCGCCCGCCAATGCTATGACTGCCGGCACGCCAGCCACGTACGGATACGCCATGGACGCGCGATCTTTCTCCCTGCTTGCCCTCCTGCTGACTGCCGCAGGGTCCGCGCCTGCGCAGGAGGCACCCATCAGCGATGGCGCGGGTAGGGCGTTTCAGCAGGCGCAGTCACTCTGCCAGGCTGATGCAGGGCATCTGTGGGGCGCCTCATTGTGCGGTCCGATGATGCTGGTCGATCCCGCCACGCGGCGCGTGGTCGCCTCGGAAGCCGACGCAGCGGGCGCACTGCAGGCCCAGGGCGGCCTGTTCGTTGGTCAGCTTCCGCCTGGGGCCATCATGGCCAATACGGCTGTGGAATGGTCCGGAACCCGCTGGACCCAGCTGCTTTGGCCGCTGCCGGAGGATACCGGTCTGCGCGCAATCCTGATGGCCCATGAAATGTTCCATCGCGTGCAACCCACGTTGCCGATCACGAGTCCGCCCGCTGCAGAGAATGCGCACCTGGACACTCTCGAAGGTCGTTACACCCTGCAGCTTGAGTGGCGGGCGCTCGCGGCGGCACTGCAGGCCAGCCATCCCAGCACCCGGGATGCTGCAATCATGGACGCGCTCGCCTTCCGTGCCGAACGGTACCGGCGATTCCCATCGGCGATGCAGGAAGAGGCCGCATTGGAGTTGAATGAGGGGCTGGCCGAGTACACCGGCGTCATGGTGGGTGGCGCAACACCCGAGGCGCGGATTCTGGCCGCCCTGCATGATCTGCGTGCGCACGTCGATGACCGCAGCTTCGTACGCTCCTTCGCCTATGCCACGGGTCCGGCTTATGGTCTTCTGTTGAACGAGACCGCTCCGGGCTGGCGGGACCGCCTTGCGCAGAACCCGCGAGACCTGGGAACGCACCTGCGCGAAGCGATGGGGGCCGATCTCCCGGCTGGTGCCGATGCCGTTCCGGCGGCCGCAGCGCGGTGGGGTGGTAAAGCACTGCGCGATGCCGAGGTCACCCGTGAACAACAGCGTCTGGCAGACCTTGATCGTCTCCGCGCGCGGTTCGTGGTCGGCCCCGTGCTGAGGCTGGACTTGCGCAGCATGCGTATCCAGTTCGATCCCAATGATCTTCAACCACTGGAAGGCGTGGGCACGGTCTATCCCAAGATGCGTCTCACTGATGAGTGGGGACGTCTGGAGGTGACCGGTGGCGCCGTGATGCGCAGCGACTGGAAGGCGGTGATCGTCGAAGCGCCACATGACGTCCGTTCACTGATGCAGGGGCACGGCTGGTCACTGTCGTTGGCGCCGGGGTGGTCGATATCCGCAGGGCCCCGGCCCGGCGATTACGTACTGGCGCCACCTCGATAGCGGGGCCGACGATAGCGACGCGTTCATCCTCAAGTGCCGCGTACCTGCAGCGCCACATACTCCGCCAGCCCCCGGCAGGCCAGCAGCAGTCCTTCGCGCGAGCCGTCGCCGATATCGTCTTTCTCCTCGCCATCCACGCGCACGCGCTCGGTCGCGTGATAAAGCTCCAGCAGCGACACCAGGCCTGTGGCGGCGCGATCCCGGCGCGCGTTGGCGACGGCCTCGCCGGGCGTGCGGACCGGGCCATGCCATGGCTGGCCGTCGGCCGCATCGCCGGCTGCAATCTGCTGCAGGCAGCTGCGCAGGGTGATGGCGGAGGGCACTTCGTTCGCGGCAGCGAAGGCGGCTTCCAGCGGCTGGGCCAGCTCGGGCGGCAGGCGGGTGACAGCGTCGCCGAGCGTGGCGGCCAGATACGGGTGGCGGGATTTGGACATGCGGGCATCCTCGACAGGAACGGAGGTGCCACCGGCGAAGGGTGGCGGACGATGCGTGGCTTCCAAGACCGTGTCAATGAGCCGGCGGGTACGAGACCCCCACGCACCGCCCGCCATACAGCAGCGACGGATTGTCAGCCGGCGCCGCCCACACAGGCGCGACGCCGGCCAACAAGCGTAAACAACATTGACAACGCGGGCTTGGAAGTCCCGGCTACCCGATGCAGGTAGCGATTCATCTTGGGCACGCGAAGTCGTGACGCACCAATCAATTGTTCCGATGAATTCGCTGTTCCCGAAAGGAAAATTGAATTATCGCGATTGGCTTGTTTTGCCTGCCATCTAGGCAAAAGCGACACCACGCGCAGGCCTGATCACGGCGCTCTGTCGCGAGCGCCTGCATCGCAACATCGCAGGCCACGCGCTGCCTGCACTGCAAAGCTGGCTTAACCGCTGCACCGAGCCATGCACACCCTCAGCGCAGCGCCAAGCAACGCCCCTATCGCAGCCCGCTATCGCCCGGCACCAGATGCCGCCACGGGAACACGTTCTTCTCGAAATGGCTGACGTAACCGCCCATGCCCGCCTGGATGACCATGAACTGCAGGCCCGGCCGCATCGCCTGCAGCGCCTGCAACTGCTCCGTCGACAGCGCGCTGTTACGCAGGCGGAAGCCGTGCACCGGTTCGAAAGCGTCACTAGCGAACAGACGCTCGTACGCCGCAAACGACGTCACCGCGTCGGCCTCGCGGACATCGGCCCAGCTGAACTGCAGTTCGGTGGACTCGCTGAAATCCAGCAGGCCCAGTGCAGGCAGGTTGCGCGATGCAGCCAGGTGCTCGATGAATCGCTGGGTGTCGCAGCCACCGCCAATCCGCAGCATGTTCAGATGCGGCAGCGGCACCTCGAAGAAGCTGGCATCGGGCGCATTGGGTACCACCAGTTCGGTCAGGTAGCGCGCGCGGCGGGCGAAGCGGGCGATCTCTCCGCTTTCTTCCATGATCGTGCCCGCGCGCTGGACCAACGAGGTGTTGTGGTGTTCCGGCGCAGTGGGCGTGATCACCAGCGAGCGCAGGCGCGGAAACTGCACCGGGCTGTCCAGCAGGGGAGTGAACTCCCATTCGCGCGTGCCGTTGGCACCTTCATCGCCGCCAGTGAAACACAGCGACATCACGCTCGACGCCACGGCCGGCTCGGACAGGCAGGCCAGCGTCCATTCGAATGGCGCGTCCCACGGGTTGCCGAAAAATTCCACATGCAGGCCACCGTACAGCGGGGCCACGGTCAGCCGCGTCTGCAGTGCCGACCACAACGGCCCGGCGGGGTCGTCGATATCCAGGTCGTACTCGTCTGCCTCTTCCAGGCTGAATGCATGGATGCGCTGCTGCAGTTCCAGCAATGACTGTTGCGTGTGGGGAGAGGCGGGCGAGGCCATGCGGTGGTCCGATCATCCGTGGGGTGTGGGAATGATAGCGCCCGCCCGTGGCAGAACCGGAGGCGATCCAGCTGCGGGAATCCTGATGCTCCTCACGACCTGCCCCCGTTGCTGCGCTGCATACTATCGCCCTCTGCCCCTAGGGGCCGTTTCGGGAACCGATCATGCGCCGCCACGCTGTTTCCCTTGCCGCTGCACTGGTGTGTACCGCTTTCGTCGCCCCGGCCATGGCCGCCGTACCGTTCTTCAACGCCACCTGCCCGGGTGGCCTGGATATCCACGCCGACGAGGGTGGGCCGGTCTACGTGCAGGGGCGCGAAGCGGCATTGAAGCGCTTCAATGATCGCTACTTCGAAGCGCGTGATGCGCAGAGCGGGGTGACGGTGTCGATCACCACCGCCGACGATGGCGCGCCGCAGATCAGCTACACCGGCCGCGACGGCGCCAACGGCATCTGCCAGGCCAGCGCCGCTGGCGCGCCGGCATCATCTGGGCATCGCGAACATCGTGGCAACGCTGACGACAGCGATGCGTCGCTGCCCAGCGAAGTGACCTGCGAATCCACCGACCAGCGCCAGGTATCCTGTGACATGGACACGCGTGGCAACGTGGAGATCGTGCGCCAGCTCAGCCGTACCCGTTGCGACCAGGGCAGCAACTGGGGCCTGTCGCGGCATTCGGTGTGGGTCAACGGTGGTTGCCGTGCGACGTTCCGCAACGTGTCAAAGGCCGCAGCCAACGCGCCAGCCGGCGATACCGCGCTCGGTTCGTGCAACGCAAGCAAAGGCGCACAGGGCACGCTGGTGACCCAGGTGCCGGTCGGAACCGACTACCAGGAACTGATCATCGATTATCCCGACGGCCGTTTCCTGTGCATGATGAATAACAACGGCCGGGTGCAGAGCGTGACGCCGATTCGCCGCCGCGGGAGATGAGCGTTCAGCGTGCAGCGGGCTGGGTCCGGCTTCAGCCGCAGGATCCATACAGCAGCACCCACGCCAGCGTCAGGGCGAGCATGCCGACGAAGGTCAGGCCGAACCATAGCGCCGCCAGCTTCACGTTGCCGATCAACGCCGTCAGCATACGGTTCAGCTCGCTTTTCAGAATCGGATATTCGGCGTGTGCCTTGCGCAGACGCTGCCAACCAAACCCGAGGAATACCAGGGTCGAGAACGGCACCAGCAGGAGCGTCGCCTGCATCAGCCAGCCATTCGGCGACGCATCCATCGAGCTGCTCAACAGAATCGCAAAAACGGCAATGGGCAGCGCCCCGATGAAAAAGCGCGGCCAGGCGGTGTTGATGAAGGGCGACATCGCAATCTTCCATGAGGGGCGGTCGGGTCCCGCGCAGCATCATGCCATGCGATGGCCCTGCTGCACCGCCGCGAGTGGTGTCACATGCGTCTGGCTAGACTGTGCTTCTTTTTCGTTCGCAGGAGGCACCCATGGCCCATCATCCCGCCGTTACCCTGATCGGCGTCCCCACCGACATCGGGGCGGGCCATCGCGGCGCCCGGCTGGGGCCGGAAGCTCTGCGCGTTGCTGGCCTGCCTGAAGCCCTGGAAGCGCGTGGCGTGGACGTGCGCGACCTCGGTAACCTGGACGGCCCGCGCAACCCGTGGACCGCGCCGGTGCAGGGCTACCGTCACCTGGACGAAGTGGTGGCGTGGAACCACGCGCTGATGGAAGCCAGCTACGCCGAGCTGCAGGCCGGGCGCATGCCGATCATGCTCGGTGGCGACCACTGCCTGGGCATCGGTTCGATTACCGCTGTCGCACGCTGGTGCCGCGAGCAGGGCAAGGACCTGCGCGTGCTGTGGCTGGATGCGCATTCGGATTTCAACACCAGCGATGTGACCCCGTCGGGCAACATCCACGGCATGCCGGTGGCCTGCCTGTGTGGCCTCGGCCCGGATGCGCTGACCAAGCTGGGCGGTACCTCGCCGGCCATCAAGCCTTCGCAGATGCACCAGATCGGCATCCGTTCCGTGGATCCGGACGAAAAGCGCCTGATCAAGACCCACAAGGTCGATGTCTACGACATGCGCTACATCGACGAGAACGGCATGAAGCGCACCGTGGAAGCGGCGCTGGCCGGCATCGATGAGAACACCCATCTGCATGTCAGCTTCGATGTCGATTTCCTCGACCCGAGCATCGCCCCGGGCGTGGGCACCACCGTGCCGGGCGGGGTGAACTATCGTGAAGCGCAGCTGGTGATGGAGATGATCGCCGACAGTGGCCGCATGGGTTCGCTGGATATCGTCGAACTCAATCCGTTGCTGGACAACCACAACAGCACCGCCGAACTGGCCGTGGATCTGGTGGAAAGCCTGTTCGGTAAATCGACCCTGATGCGCGACTGAGAAGGTCTTGCCTGAACGGTTGGACGAACCGTTCACACGCGCTCCACGCCCCTGCCGCCAGATTGCACCTCACGCGGCAGTGTTGGCTTCGCACCAGCCTGCCGCCCCGATCAATACAACCGAACCCCGTGATTGAGCGGTGTAGCGGCAAACCCAAGGAGAAGCCCATGAAGCGCGTAGTTGCCCTGATGCTGTTGTCGATGTTCTCGGTGGCCCTGCTGGCCGGTTGCAACACCGTTGCCGGTGCCGGCAAGGACGTGCAGAAGGCTGGTGAGAAGGTTGAGGATGCTGCCAAGGGCAACTGAGCCTGAGGTGGTGCGCACAACGGAAAAGGCCGGGATCTTCCCGGCCTTTTTCATGCACGATTGCCGGGTGTGGAAGCGGCATGTCGATACGTAGTGAACCATTCAAGCAGGTGAGCAGCGTTTTCATGGTCGGTTGACCGTGCTTCAACAGCCATTGCGGGAAGCTGCATGCACGGTAACAACGCCGTTGCATTCCAAGGAAGCCTCAGCAATGAACAAAGACATCATTTCCGGCAAGTGGTCCCAGCTCAAGGGCAAGGCCCAGGCGAAGTGGGGCGATCTGACCAACGACGATTTCGATGTGGCCGAGGGCAATGCCGAATACCTGGCGGGCCGCCTGCAGGAACGCTATGGCTGGGCCAAGGACCGCGCTGAGAAAGAAGTCCGTGACTTCCAGGACAGCGTCAGAAAGGACTATCCGGACTACAAGTAACCGGGCGACGCTCGCCCACGTTCTGCCCCCAACAGACAACGCCCGCGCCGGAAGGTGCGGGCGTTGTGCTGTGCGGCGGTCAACGTGCCGGCGGATCAGGCACGTAACGGTTGGGGAAGGCCTGCGGCTGACGGTCCAGGCGTGAGGGCGAATCGAGCAGGATGCCGCGTGCGCGCAGGTTGCGGGCGCTGTCGTAGCGCAGCTGAAGCACCTGTGCCGGACTGCGGGTGGCGCGTTCGAAATCGGTGTCACGCACCGATGAACTCTCGCGTGCGCCATGGCCGGTGCCCAGCGCAGGTGCCTGCGACTTGGCCGAGTAGCCCTCGATGCGGCTGGCGCTGGCGTCGGCGGCCGCCGAGGCTTCGGCCGCTGCCGCTGCCGGTGCCGGGCCGGCACGATCGCGCAGGATCGGCTGCGGACGCGGGTACCAGCGGCGCGCCTCTTCGAACACCGCTACGCCCACCACGCCGACGTTGTCCGGGCGGCCGGTGCGGCTGGCGTAGCTGCCGCTGGGGCTGCTGAAGACGAACTGGGCCACTTCGTCCTGGGTCTTGCGCCAGCCGGTGATGTCCGCGCGCTGGCCTGGATTTAGCACGTAACCGGTCTGCGAGGGATCGGCATCTTCGCCGGAGATGGCGTTGACCCCGTCCACCGACAGCACCACCAGCACCCGGCGCGGGCTGTCGTTGTACAGGCGCACCGCATAGCGGTGGCCGCGCTCACCGGCCACCCAGCGCTGGCCGTCGGCCGGGTAGCTGCGCAGCTCGGTGCCGCGGTCACGGTCGACCAGGGCCACGCGCACCGGCCCGTCCTGCGGCATCGGCGGGGGCAGCGGGGCCGGGCGGAAGCCGGCCAGGGGCAGGATCAGCAGCAGGGGCAGCAGGCGTTTCATCGGGCGTCTCCAGCGGGGTTGGGTGAATGAACGCGCCGAAGGCCCTGACGGGGTTGACCGAGTGCACGGTAAACTGGCTCCGTTCATAGAAGGTTTCCGCACGCAGTCATGACGACCCGAGTCCTTACCGGCATCACCCCCTCCGGCACGCCCCACCTGGGCAATTACGTTGGCGCCATCCGCCCGGCCATCGCGGCCAGCCGTGCGCCGGACATCGAGAGCTTCTTCTTCCTGGCCGATCTGCACAGCCTGATCAAGTCGCAGGACCCGCAGCGCACCCAGCGCGCGACCCTGGAGATCGCGGCCAGCTGGCTGGCCTGCGGCCTGGACCCGGAACACGTGTGGTTCTACCGCCAGAGCGACATCCGCGAGACCACCGAGCTGATGTGGTTCCTGACCGCCATCGCCAGCAAGGGCATCCTCAACCGCGCGCATGCCTACAAGGCGGCGGTGGACAAGAACCGCGAGGAAGGCGTGGACGAGGACGCAGGCGTCAGCGCCGGCCTGTTCATGTACCCGGTGCTGATGGCCGCCGATATCCTCATCTTCAAGGCCAACCAGGTACCGGTGGGTCGCGACCAGATCCAGCACATCGAGATGGCGCGCGACTTCGCCCAGCGCTTCAACCACGTGTACGGCAAGGAGTATTTCCCGCTGCCGGACGTGGTGATCGACGAGCAGGTGGCAACGCTGGCGGGCCTGGATGGCCGCAAGATGAGCAAGAGTTACCACAACACCATCCCGCTGTTCGTGCCGCGCGAGGAGCTGAAGAAACTGGTGTTCTCGATCCTGACCGACTCGCGTGCACCGGGCGAGCCGAAGGACACCGAAGGCTCGGCGCTGTTCCAGATGTACCAGGCCTTTGCCACCCCGGAACAGACCGCTGCCTTCGCCAAGGCCTTCGCCGACGGCATCAGCTGGGGCGATGCCAAGCAGCAGCTGTTCGAGCGCATCGACAGCGAACTGTCGCCGTTGCGCGAGCGCTACAACGCGCTGATGGCCGAGCCGGAAAAGATCGAAGCGCTGCTCAAGCGCCGTGGCCAACAGCTGCGTGAGCAGCTGGCGGCACCGCTGCTGGAAGAGCTGCGCCATGCGGTGGGCCTGCGTGATCTGTCCGATGCCGGCGACATCGCCAGCGAAGACGCCGGCGTGGCCCGCGTGGCACCGCCGCTGTTCAAGCAGTACCGCGAGAAGGACGGCCGCTTCTACTTCAAGCTGACCGCCGGTGACGGCACGCTGCTGATCCAGAGCGAAGGCTTCGACTCGCCGCGCGATGCCGGCCAGCTGATCGCTGTGATCAAGCAGGCCGAACAGGGCGACCAGCTGCAGAGCGAGCTGTTCAAGCTGGAAGCCGAGGTGGATGCGGTGCTGGCCGCTCTGGCCGCGCTGCGCGAAGAGGCCTGACCGTACGATGTTGTAGAGCCGAGCCCACGCTCGGCTGTTTTTCCCGCCAGCCGAGCATGGGCTCGGCTCTACAGGGCAGCCCACCACCCATGGCATGATGTCCGCGCGCCCCTGGCGCGATGACATGGAGTCTGCAATGGCCTGGTTGTCGCTGCTGCTGTTCCTGCCCTGGTTCATTCTGCTGGGCAGCCTGTACTGGCTGTTCCCGCGCCAGCCGCGTACCGCGCGGCGGCGCCTGTTCGATGGCGCCACCCTGGCGCTGGCGCTCGCCCTGAGCATCGTGGCGATGCTGTGGGGCCACCATATCGGTCTGGTACAGCCGGGCGCCGGGCCGATCTGGCCGCAGGTGCTGGCGGTGCTGTATGCCTATGGCGCATTCCTGGCGGTGTTGGTGATGGCCCTGCTGCTGCGTCCGCGCTGGCTGCGGCCTTGATGTAGAGCCGAGCCCACGCTCGGCTGCCTTCCTGCCAGACATCAGCCGAGTATGGGCTCGGCTCTACAGGATCGTCCCTCCGACCAAAGCCGCATCGATCACGCCATGCCGGCGCGCCTACCATGTGGGTCTGTTCCCGATCCTGCCAGGTGCGCGTCGATGACCGCCGATCCCAGCATCCACACCATCGATACCGGATTCCAACGGCCTGATTTCGATGCTGCTTACCTGATCATCGAAAACGGTCGTGCCGCATTCGTTGACTGCGGCACCGGCCTGTCAGTGCCGTCGATGCTGCAGGCCTTGACCGACAACGGGCTGGGCGTGGAGGCGGTGGACTGGTTGCTGCTGACCCACGTGCATCTGGATCATGCCGGTGGCGCTGGCCTGCTGATGCAGCAGCTGCCAAATGCGCGTGCGGTGCTGCACCCACGCGGTGCGCCGCACATGATCGATCCGACCCGGCTGATCGCCGGTGCCACCGCCGTCTATGGCGCCGAGGAAATCGCCCGCAGCTATGGTCGCATCGAAGCGATTCCCGAGCAGCGTGTGGTGGTGGCTGACGACGGTCGACGCATCGATCTGGCGGGCCGCGAACTGGTGCTGCTGCATACGCCAGGCCATGCGCTGCACCACTACTGCGTGTGGGATGCGCGCAGCCGCAGCTGGTTCACCGGCGATACCTTTGGCATCTCCTACCGCGAACTGGACAGTGCGCAGGGCGCTTTCATCTTCCCCACCTCATCGCCAGTGCAGTTCGATCCGGACGCGATGAAGGCGTCGATCCAACGCATGCTCGGCTACGCGCCGCAGGCGATGTACCTGACCCACTTCGGTCGTGTCGAACAGGTCGAAAAGCTGGCCGAGGATCTGTTCGAACAGATCGATGCGATGGCCGCAATCGGCCGCCAGTGCGACGGCCGTCCCGACCGTCATCGCTGCCTGCTGGCCGCGCTGCAGGCACTGTACCTGGAGCGTGCACAGCAGCATGGCTGCACACTGGACCAGGCTGCAGTGACCGAGGTGCTGGCGATGGATATCGAACTCAATGCACAGGGACTGGCCTGCTGGCTGGACCGCATCCGTCAGTAGATCCTCGCCATGCGTGGATGATCTGGACCCACGCCACGCGTGAATGACACCGTGCGCAACCCGCGCCGTCATTGCACTGTCACGTTACACTCTGGCTATTCCCAAGCCTGCCGTGGTACTGCCGTGAACCCGATGCGCGTGTTGCTGCTGTCGTCCTGCCTGTTCGTCGGTGGCCTGGCCCATGCGGCCAATGACCTGCCCGGCGGCGGCATCGATCCGCAGGCGCTGTCGCGTCATGTGCGCGTGCTGGCATCGGACGAATTCGAAGGCCGTGCACCGGCCACCGAAGGCGAAGAACGCACGGTGCAGTACCTGATCGAGCAGTTCCGCAGCTACGGCCTTCAGCCGGGTGGCGTGGACGGCAGCTGGGTGCAGCCGGTGCCGCTGGTGCGCGCGCAGCTGGATGGCCCGGCCAAGGCCAGTCTTGCCCTGAAGAGCGGCAAGCGGGCACTGGCCAATGGCGTGGACGTGACCCTGCAGAGCCTGCAGCCACGCAAGCGCGTGCAGATCAAGGATGCGACGCTGGTGTTCGTCGGCTACGGCATCGACGCACCCGAGCGCCACTGGAACGACTACAAGGACGTGGACCTGCACGGCAAGATCGCCGTGGTATTGATCAACGACGCCGATTTTGAAGCCGATGCACCGGGCGCGTTCGATGGCAAGGCGGTGACCTATTACGGCCGCTGGACCTACAAGTTCGAGGAAGCCGCGCGCCGTGGTGCCGAAGGCGTGCTGATCGTGCATGAGACCGCACCGGCCGCCTACGGCTGGGCCACGGTGAAGAGTTCGGGCACCTCGCCGCTGTTCGACATCGAGCGCGGCCAGGCCGAAGCGATGGCCCAGCACACGCCGCTGCGTGGCTGGATGCAGCGTGAGCTGGCCGAACAGATCTTTGCCGACGCCGGCCTGGATTTCGATGCCGAGAAGCGCAAGGCGATGAGCGCGGACTTCCGTCCGGTCGCGCTGGACAACGCCAAGCTGAGCGTCGATTTCGCGCTCAAGCGCGAGCAGGTGGTGACCCGCAACGTGGTGGCCAAGCTGCCCGGTGGCGAGCATGCCGATGAGGCAGTGATCTTCTCGGCGCACTGGGATGCCTTTGGCATTGGCCAGGCCGACGCCAAGGGCGACCGCATCCGCCGCGGTGCGATCGACAACGCGACCGGCGTGGCCACCGTGCTGGAACTGGGGCGGGTGTTCGCCGCCGGCCCGCAGCCGCAGCGCACGCTGTACTTCGTCGCGCTGACTGCTGAAGAGAAGGGCCTGCTGGGCGCCAGCTACTACGCCGCGCACCCGCTGGCGCCGCTGGACAAGACGGCTGCTGTGCTGAACATCGAGATGTTCAGCCCGGATGGTGCCACCCGTGACATCGCGTCGTGGGGCAAGGGCCGGGTGTCGCTGGAAGGCGACCTGGAACGCGTGGCCAAGGCCCGTGGCCGCAGCTACAGCCCGGATCCGAACCTGGAAGCCGGCTTCTTCTACCGTGCCGACCACTTCGCCTTCGCCCGCCTGGGCGTACCGGCCATCACCATCGGCCCTGGCCTGGACAAGCTGGACGGTGGTGTTGAAGCCGGCCGCGCGCTGCGCGAAAAGTACTTCGCGGACTGCTACCACCAGGCCTGCGATGCATGGACGCCGAGCTGGGATCCGGCGGGTCACGCGGCCGATACGCTGCTGGTCTACGACCTGGGCGCCGAGCTGGCCAACAGCCGCCGTTGGCCGACGTGGGAGAAGGAATCGGAGTTCCACGGCGCCCGCGAGAAGAGTGAAGCCGCCCGCCGGTAAGCGGTATCGCCGGCCGCTTGCCGGCAATCTCCAAGCAAACAGTAGTGCCGGCCGCTGGCCGGCAATCTCCGAACGCACGGGTAGTGCCGGCCGCTGGCCGGCAACCTCATGAACCTTCCGAAGGGATGCGCAGTTGCCGGCCAGCGGCCGGCACCACCACGTCTTCAGCCGCGCGGCCACCGGCATTGCACCGGTGGCCGCGATCACTACGGCGCGCTTACTTGCGGGTGCCGTCGAGCCAGTTGGGGCCCTTGTTGGTGAGGAAGAACACGTAGACCACCAACGATACCGCGATGGTCGCGGTGACGTAGATGGCGAACCAGTCCACGTGGCCCGTCTTCAATGCGCCCTGGTACAGCAGCGGCGCGGTGCCGCCGAACAGCGAGTTGGCCAATGCATAGCCGAAGCCCACGCCCAGCGCACGGATGTGGGTGGGGAACAACTCTGCCTTCACCACGGCATTGATGGAGGTGTAGCCGGTGAGGATGACAAAGCCCAGTGCCAGTGTGAGGAAGGCGAGGGTGGCATCGTGCTGGTGCGGCAGCTGGGTGATCAGGTACCAGCTGTACAGCACACCGCCCACGCCGAAGAACACCAGCAGGCTCTTGCGGCCGATGATGTCCGACAGCCAGCCGCCTACCGGCTGCAGCACCATCAGGAAGGCCAGCACACCCAGGTTGATCAGCGTGCCGGTCATCGGATCGTTGCCGGCGAACGCACTCTGGATCATCTTCGGCCCGTTCACCGAATAGGTGTAGAAGGCGATCGTGCCACCGGCGGTGATCAGGAAGCACAGCAGCAGCGGACGCCACTGGTGCACGAACAGTTCGTACATCGAGCCGGACTTCTTGTCCTTGCCCTCGCGCGCGGCTTCGATGGAGGATTCCGACAGCGACTCATCCATGCCGCGGCGCAGCCAGAACACGACCACGGCGGCGATGCCACCGATGCCGAAGGCGATGCGCCAGCCGAACTCGGAGATTTCCGGCTTGGCCCAGAACGTCAGCATCACGAACAAAGTCAGCTGGGCCAGCACATGGCCGCCCACCAGGGTGACGTAGTGGAACGAGGACAGGAAGCCGCGGCGGCCCGGAATGGCGGCCTCGGACATGTACGTGGCACTGGCACCGTACTCGCCACCGGTGGCGAAGCCCTGCAGCAGGCGCGCGAACAGCAGGATGATCGCCGCCCAGATACCGATGCTGGCAGCGGTGGGGGTGATGGCGATGATGAACGAGCAGAAGGCCATCAGCGTGACCGACACGGTCAACGCCAGGCGGCGGCCATGGCGGTCGGCGAAGCGGCCGAAGAACCATGCACCGATCGGGCGCATCAGGAAGGTCGCGGCGAAGATCGCCCACACGTACATGGTGGAGTTCTTGTCTTCAGGTGAGAAGAACTGCGATTCGAAGTACACGGCGAACACCGAGTACACGTAGACGTCGTACCACTCCACCAGGTTGCCGGCGGAGCCTTTGAGGGTGTTGGAGATGGAACGCCGCAGGGCGGCGCCATCACTGGCGGGTACAGCGGGTTGGGACGTGGTGCTCATCTGGGTGGGGATCCTCGATGCGGTGCGTCCATGCGGGAAAGATCGGTGCCAGGGGCGCGCAGTGCGCTGCCGGCCAGCCTCCTGGGTACTGCATCCCACGTCAACGCCGGGTGCCGGAAGGGCGGGCGGGACATGGATGGATGACAGCGTGCCACCACATGGGCTGCCGGACCATAACCAAAACGTCCTAAAATCCGTGTTCCCCCGGCTCCCTGGTGTGTCATGTCGGCTCCCCCCGTTCCGTCTGCGGCTGCCCCTCGGGGTGGCCTTGTCGTGTTGGCGCTGCTGCTGGTGTACGTGGTCTGGGGCTCGACCTACCTGGGCATCGCCAAGGCCCTGCATGGCGGCGCGCTGCCGCTGACGATGGTCTCCGGCAGCCGGTTCATCATTGCCGGCGGCGTGATGTACCTGGCGCTGCGCCTGTTCTGGAAGATGCCGAAACCGACCCTGCGGCAGTGGCGCAACCTGGTCATCATGGGCGTGACCATGCTGGTGCTGGGCAACGGCATGGTGGTGCTGGCCGAGCGCGAAGTGTCATCCGGCCTGGCCGCCACTGCAGTGGCTTCGGTGCCGTTGTGGATGGCGTTGTTCTCGGCCTTGCGCGGGCAGCATGCCAGCAAGGGGGAATGGCTCGGCATCGCGGTCGGCTTCGTCGGCGTGGTCTGGCTCAACGCTGGTAGCAGCCTGACGGCCTCGCCGACCGGGCTGGTGCTGCTGCTGATCGCGCCGATCGGCTGGGCGTTCGGCTCGGTATGGGCACGCGGGCAGGACCTGCCGGGCCCGTTCATGACGGCCGCCGGGCAGATGATCTGCGGTGGCGTGCTGCTGGTGGTGATCGGCCTGGTCGTCGGCGAGCGCCCCACAACGCTGCCCGATACCGGTGGCCTGCTGGCGATGGCCTACCTGTGCGTGTTCGGTTCGATCGTGGCGTTCACCGCCTACGTCTGGCTGCTGCAGAACGTACGCCCGGCGCTGGCCGGCAGCTATGCCTACGTCAATCCGGTGATCGCGGTGCTGCTGGGTGCGGCGTTGAACGGCGAACGGTTCGGCTGGCGCGACTTCCTGGCCATGGCAGTGATACTTCTGGGTGTGGTGGTACTGACGATGGCAAGGACACGCAAGCGATGAGCATGGACGAGAAAGAACAACGCCGGGGTCTGCTGGTCACCGCGTCCACCTTCGTGCTGTGGGGGCTGGTGCCGGTGTACTGGCATCTGCTGAACGAGGTGCCGTCGTTCCAGATCATCGCCCACCGCATCATCTGGAGCACGGTGCTGGTGGTGGCCTGGCTGCTGATCGCATCGCGGCTGGGCTGGTGGAAGAAGATCGCCGCGCAACCGCGCGCGCTGCCGATCCTGGCCGTATCGAGCCTGACCATCGCCTTCAACTGGGGCCTGTACATCTGGGCGGTCAATGCAGGTCACGTGATCGAAACCAGCCTGGGTTATTTCATCAACCCGCTGGTGAACGTGCTGCTGGGTGTGCTGGTGCTGAAAGAGCGCCTGCGCCGCGTGCAGTGGCTGGCCGTGGCGATCGCCGCGGTGGGCGTGGCCTGGTTGACCATCGATGCGGGTACGCCGCCGTGGATCGCGCTGGGCCTGGCCTGCTCGTTCGGCCTGTATGGCCTCCTGCGCAAGCTGGTGTTGGTCGATCCGGTGGCCGGGCTGGGGGTGGAAAGCCTGTATCTGTTCCTGCCGGCGCTGGGCTTCGCGCTGTGGGCCGAGAACGGCCACGGCGGCGGCTTCTTCGGTGGCTGGGGCTGGGGCAACGATCTGTTGTTGATCTTCGGTGGCGTGGTCACGGCGGTGCCGCTGATCGGCTTCGCCTACGGGGTGAAGCGCATTCCGTTGTCGCTGGTCGGCATCCTGCAGTACATCGCACCGAGCCTGCAGCTGCTGCTGGGCGTGTTCTTCTTCCACGAGGCATTCGACACCGGCAAGGCGATCGGTTTTGCGGCGATCTGGGCCGGGTTGATCCTGTTCATCGCAGACAACGTACGTGCGATGCGAGCCGCCAAGCGGTAGCACTGCGCAGCAGCGCACATGACCCCGCAAAAAAGAACGGCGCCCCGAGGGGCGCCGTTCTGCTTCCATCCACGGCCAGGAGAGAGTTGGCCGGGGCGGGAACGCGGTTGCAGGCTTAGAAGCGCTGCTGGTACTTCATGTACATGAAACGACCGATGTCGAAGCCACCGTAGTAGGTGAAGCTGCTGTTCGGCTGGCTGTACATGATCGGACCCTGGTGGTCGAACACGTTGTTCAGGCCCAGCGACACGGTGCCGTCCCACGGCAGGCTGTAACGCACCTGCAGGTCGTGGAAGGTGTTGGAACCCACCTTGCGGCTCGGCTGTGCATCGGTATACGGCGAAACGAAGTCGGCCATGTTGCAGTCCGGGCCACCGCCCAGATCGTACGAGCAGGCTTCCTTCATGCCCGAGTAGTAACGGGCGGTCCAGCCGATGCCCAGGTTGCCGTACTGCCAATCCAGGTTGACGGTCGAACGTACGCGGAAGTCACCCGCCCAGCCCACGCGCTGCTCCACCGGGGTGGTGGCGGCGCTGTCGTTGCGCTGCTCCAGGTAGTCGGTGTAGGTGGTGTTCCAGTTGATGGCGAACTTGCCGTACGCGGTTTCCGGCAGGCGGTAACGCACACCGATGTCATAACCGGCGGTTTCGCGGTAGCCGGCGTTGACCAGCGAGCGATCCAGTGCCGAGACCTGGCCACGGGTGGCCGCAGCGGTGGAACGGGTGAAGCGACCGCAGGCCGAATCCACACCCTGCACGTAGCACTGGTTGAGGATGTCGGTGGCCGACTCGCCCACGATGGCGTTGTCGATGCGGATCTTCCACCAGTCCAGGCTGACGTCCAGGCCCTGCACGAATTCCGGGCTGTAGACCAGGCCGACGGTCCAGGTCTTGGCGGTTTCCGGCTTCAGTTCCGGGTTGGAACCGGAGTTGAAATCAGAAGTGGCCTGCTGGCCCGGGCGGTTGGCAAGGTTGCCGTCCGCACCGGTCTGCTGACGGAAGTTGGCGGGCACATTCAGCGCCTTGCAGCGTGCAGCCACGGTCGGGCTGCTGGCGGCGATGCCGAACTTCGTATCGCACGGATCGGTGAACGAGTCGCGGCTGGACACCGCGCCGCCGTAGAGATCGTCCACGGTGGGTGCACGGAATCCGGTGCCGTAGGTGGCGCGCACCAGCAGGCTGTCGATCGGCTTCCACTTCAGGCCGAACTTGCTGTTGGTGGTCGAACCGAAGGTGTTGTAGTCGGTGTAGCGACCGGCCAGGTCCAGCGACAGCTCGCGGGCGAAGGCCATGTCGGCCAGCAGCGGCACCTGCATTTCCAGGTAGACCTCGTTGAGCGAGTAGTCGCCACGGGTCGGCTGGCCGGTGGTACCGGCGATCTGGCCCTTCTGCACCATCAGGTCCGGGGTGTAGCTGGCTTCTTCGCTGCGGTGCTCGAAGCCCATCGCACCCATGATGTCGCCGGCCGGCAAGGTGAACAGCGAGCCGGAGATGTTGGCGCTGGCAACCTTGGTGGTGCTGCGCATCTTGTCGACGAAGCGGGTGAACAGGTAGTCCTGCACGTCCTGGTTGCCCAGCGAGCCCGGGCCGGTATAGCCCATCGGCGCAGCCGGATTCCACGGCACGCAGCCGGCGATCACCGCACCCGGCGTACCGCAGCGGGCAACGTCGCCGTCCATGAAGGACGGGCCGACGGCCAGGTTGACGTGCGGCTGGTACATGCTGCCGGTGCCGACGCGCTCGCCTTCATTGCGGTTGTACATGTAGCTGACGTTCCAGTCCCAGTAACGCGAACCGGTTTCGAAGCTGCCTTCCAGGCCGAGGCTGGCACGCTTGGTTTCCAGCGTGTTTTCAGTACCGCGCGGCAGCTCTTCGGTGCGGTGCGAGAACAGCACGTCCTGGCCCCACTTGTTGAAGGTGCTGTCCTTGGACAGTGCAGCGCGGGTGCCGTTGCGCGACTGCGCGGCCGAGACCGAGTACGGGTAGCCGGCCAGGTGCTTGGTCGACTCGCGCTTGCTGTACAGCGCGTCGGCGACGATGCGCAGGTTGTCGGTGATCGAGAAGCCGCCGTTGGCGAACACCGAGGTGCGCTCCAGGCCGCTCAGCAGGCTCATGTTGGTCTTGGCGTTGGCACCGTCGGCCGGGTTCGGCGTGTGGAAGTTGCCAGCACTGCTCGGGTCGCCGCCCGGGCCAACGGTCAGCGGCTTGCCACCGACGGTGACGGTGCCCCACTGGGTGGTCGGGCTCAGCGCGTCGACGTCGTCGGCGTGGCGCGGGCCACCCGGGTAGCGGCTGAACTCGCGCGCATCGCCGAGGATTTCGTCTTCCTTGGTGCGCTCGGCGCCCACGCTGAACCAGCCGCGGTCGAAGGTCTTGCCGAAGGTGGCGCTGTAGGAGCGCTTCTGGCCGTCGCCTTCACCGTACTGGCCGACATAGACGCTGGCTTCGCCACCGTCGAAGTTCTTGCGGGTGATGATGTTGACCACGCCGGCAATGGCGTCCGAGCCGTACAGCGCCGAAGCGCCGTCGGTCAGCACTTCCACGCGCTCGACGATGGCGGACGGAATCGAGGCCAGGTCGGAGTAGCCGCCGGCGCTGACGCCCATGCGGCGGCCGTCGATCAGCACCAGGCTGCGTTCCGGGCCAAGGTTGCGCAGGCTGACATACATGCCGCCGAAATCACGCGAGGAGCTCAGCGAGGACGAACGGCTCAGGCTCGGTGCGCCGGCTGCAGTGACGTCCTGCAGGATGTCGGCAACGTTGACGTAGCCCTTCTTCTCGATGTCGGCGCGGTTGATGGCCACCACAGGCTGCGCGGTCTCGACACTGGCCTGGCGGATGCGCGAGCCGGTGATTTCGATGCGGTCGAGGTTGGTGGGGGTATCGCCGGCTTCCTGTGCGAAAGCGGGCGTGGTGCAGCTGGCGGCCAGCGCGATGACGATCGCGTTGCGCAGCGGGGTGGTCTTCAGGGACATCCGTGAAATCTCGTGTTTCAGAAAAAACATGCGTCCTTTCTATGGACGCGTGGGGTGCTGCAAACCAACGTGGGGGCCGGATTCTAGAGTGTTTTCATTGGTAACTGTTTGTCCGCGCGCGCTGTAATGCCGCGAAGATGAATCGCAACCAACAATCCACAGGTTCACTGTGCGCGACGTCACGCGCGCCGCGTTTGCGATGGGCAGAGGCACCGATAGCGGCGGTGTTGGCGCAATCTGTAGCGATGCGAGTGCGCATGCATCCATCCACGCGCGGCGTGGATCTACTAAATCCCGCACGCGCCACATCGGTAGATCCACGCCATGCGTGGATAGCCCCACAGTAGATCCACGCCATGCGTGGATGACGCGCAATGAAAAAGGGACGGAGCCTTCGCTCCGTCCCCTGCGCAATGCTCATTCAATCAATGCGTGCTGCTCAGGTCTCGCGCAATGCCGTGGTGATCGGCAGCCGTGCCGCGCGCAGCGCCGGGAACAATCCACCCACCAGGCCGATGCCCAGCGCCCACTTCAGCCCGCTCCACAGCAGTTCCGGCGACACATGGAACTTGAACACCACCGCGCTGAAGTTGCTGCCGATGGTGGACACGCTGTAGCCGTTGAACAGCAGCCACGCCACCGCGCAGCCGAGCAGGCCACCGAGCAGGGCCAGCAGCATGGTTTCCAGCATCACCGCCGTCACCACCGGCAGGCCACGGAAACCGATCGCACGCATGGTGGCGATCTCGCGTGCACGCGTGGCCACGGCGGCATACATGGTGTTGAGCGCGCCGAACACCGCGCCCACCGCCATGATGGTGCCGATCACCTTGCCGAGGATGTCGATCAGCTTGGTCAATCCGCCACCCTGCTTGCTGTAGTAGACGCGGGTGGTTTCCACGTCCAGCTTCAGGCGCGGGTCGGCGGCGACAGCGGCCTTGAATTGCTCGAAACCGGCCTTGCCGTCGGTGCGCACGCTGATCGACTGCCAGGCACTGCGCTGATAGGTCGTAGCCAGCGTGTCGGCGTCGGTCCACAGCTCCGAATCATGCGCATCGCCGGTAGCGAACACACCTACGACCGTCCAGGTCTGGTTGCCCAGAGTGAGCGTCTTGCCAACGTCCATGTCGCGGAACTGGCTTTTGGCGCCTTGGCCGACCACGATTTCGCGCAGCCCGGCGGCGAACCGGCGGCCTTCGACGATCTTGACCTTGTCATGCACGGCCCACGCCTGCGGGCCGACACCGCGGAACTGCGCGTTGACGTCGGTGCCATCGGCCTTGGAGACCAGGTTGACCACCTGCGAGAGCTCCGGCGACAGCAGCGGCCGCCCCTGTGCATCGCGGGTGATACCGGGCAGGGTGGACAGCGTGGGCACCTGTTCGCGGGTGATGACCGAGTTGGTCTCGGCCTGCGAACCGCCGCGCAGCACGATCGCGGTGGTGTCATCGCCGGTGTTGTTGAGCGTGGCCTGGAAGCCTTCGCCCATCGCCAGCATCGCCACCAGCACACCGACCACGCCGGCGATGCCGACCACGATCACCGAGGATGCACCCCAGCGCTGCGGCAGGCTGGCAATACCGATGCGGGTGGCGGCCAGCGCCAGCCGTCCACTGCGGGTGAGCGCCAGCCACAGCCCCACCAGCACCGCGATGGCCAGCACGCCGATCCACGGCAGGGCGATCCACACGGCCAGGCCGACGCCCAGCAACAGCACGGTCACCGCGTTTCCCAGCCACTTCTTGAGCTTGTTCATGTCGGTGTCCTCTTCAGCGGCCGGCGAGCGCGTCGACGATCTTCAGGCGCTTGGCGCGCAGGGCGGGCAGCAGCCCGACCACGATGCCGATCACCACGATCAGGACGATGCCCACCAGCCAGGTCGGCGTCGGTACGTGTGGCGGCAGCATGCCCATGCTCTTCGGGCTGATGGCCGGCAGGATCAGTGCGGCCAGCCCCATGCCGATCAGACCACCGAGGCCGATCAGCAGCACCGACTCCACCATCACCAGGGTCAGCACGGTGCTGTCCTTGAAGCCCAGCGTCTTCAGCGTGGCCAGTTCCGGAATACGCTCGCGCACCGCCTGGGCCATGGTGTTGCCGGTCAACAGCAGCAGGGTGAAGAACACCGCGCCCATGATCGAGGTGACGATCATGCCGATGTCGGCGAACTGCTTGACGAAGGCCTGCTGGAACGCCGACTCGGTCTGGGTCTTGGTTTCGTGGTCGGAGTTGGCCGAAATCGCATCGATCGCCTGCGCCACCCGCGACGACTGGTCCGGGTTGTCCAGCGTCACCGTGTACCAGCTCACCTGGTTCTTGATGTAGTCGTTGGATTCATCGAAGTACTTCCAGTTCATCATCAACTGGCGTTCTTCATTGGCCGCCAACGCGCGATCCTTCGAGCGGTAGATGCCCTTCAGTTCCAGCGGCCAGTCGTTGCTGCCACCGCGCGGGAAGATCGTCGCCTGCAGTGGGATGGTGTCGCCAATCTTCCAGCCGAACTGCTTGGCCAGCGTCTCGCCGACGATCGCGCCGGTGCGGGTCTGCTTCCAGTCCTCCAACTGCGCCGGGTCGATCTGCAGCTCGCGATAGACATCGAAGTAGTTGGGCGACACCGAGAAGTTCGGGAAGAAGTTCTTCGGGTCCTGGTAGATGCCGCCGAACCACATGCCGTAGGCCACGTCGCGCACACCGGACACTTGGCGCACCTGCGCTTCCAGGCGGATCGGCAGCGATTGGGTGATGGACAGGCGGGAAGCGACCACCAACCGGTTGGCACCTTCCACGCTGCCGCCGGACGAGAACGCCACGCGTACCGAGTCGAGCATGCCGAACAGCAGGAACGCGGCCACCACCGACAGCAGGGTCAGCAGGGTACGGGTGCGGCTGCGGAACAGCTGCGCCCAGACCAACGAGAAGTATTTCATCGCCGTGGCCTCCGTCAGTGGGCCAGCGGGGCGTCGGCCAGCTCGCCCTTGTCCAGGTGCACCGTGTGGGTGGCGTACTCGGCGGCCTTCGGGTCATGGGTGACCATGATGATGGTCTTGCCGTGTTCGCGGTTGAGCTGCTGCAGCAGGCCCAGGATCTCTTCGGCGGACTGCCGGTCGAGGTCGCCGGTGGGTTCGTCGCAGATCAGGAAGGTCGGGTCGGAGACGATCGCGCGGGCGATCGCCACGCGCTGCTGCTGGCCACCGGACAGTTCGTTGGGGCGATGGCTGCGGCGGTCGGCCAGGCCGACCAGGGTCAGCGCGATCTCGGCATTGCGCTTGCGCTGGGCCGCGCTGAGGTGGGTCAGCAGCAATGGCAGCTCCACGTTCTTCTGCGCGGTCAGCATCGGCATCAGGTTGTAGAACTGGAATACGAAACCGACGTGATGGCTGCGCCACGTCGACAGCTGGCCGCCGCTCATCTGGTCGATGCGCTCGCCTTCGATGCTGATCTCGCCGCCAGTAGGGTTGTCCAGGCCGCCGATCAGGTTGAGCAGGGTGGTCTTGCCGGAGCCGGACGGGCCCATCAGCGCGACGAAATCGCCGCTGGCGATATCCAGGTCGATGCCGTGCAGCACCTGCACTTTCTCGGGGCCACGCTGGTAGGTCTTGGTGATGTTGCGCAGTGAAACCAGGGTCGACATGGGTGGTTCTCCACGAAAGGCGGGAAACGGGACGTCGCGCCGGCCGTGGGCCGGGCGTAACCGAAGGGTGATGCCGTCGAGCGGTACTGCAGGTGGCGCCACGCGGGCGCCAGGCCGTTACTGCGCTTGTTTCTGTTGCACCTTGGCGCCGTCGCGCAGGGTGTCCGGCGGGTTGACCACCACCGACTCCCCCGCGCTCACGCCCTTGAGGATCTGCCGGTCCTTGCCCATCGCCTGGCCGGCTTCGACCGTGCGCTGCTGCACGCGGTTCTCGTCACCCAGTACAAAGGCCACCGAAACGCCCGCGCGCTGGACCACGGCACCGCCCGGCACGCGAACGCCCTGCGGTTTGCTGGCCGCCTGCGGCTGCGCCTGTTCCAGGAAGCTGACCCGCACGCCCATCTCCGGCACGATGCGCGGGTCTTTCACTTTCAGTGCCACCCGCACCTTCACCGTGGCCTTGCCGCGGTCAGCGGTGGGAATGATGGCGATCACCTCGGCCGGGATCTTCCAGTCCGGGTAGGCGTTGAGCGTGGCTTCCACCGGCATCTTCGGCTGCACGCGGCCAATGAAGGCTTCGCCGACCTCGACTTCGATCTCCAGCGATTCCATGTCGACGATGGTGCCGATGCCAGTACGGGTGAAGCCGCCACCGGCCGACAGCGGCGAGACGATCTCGCCGGGCTGCGCGGCCTTGGCGGTGACCACGCCGGAGAACGGCGCGCGCACGATGTTGTTGTCCACGCCAAGGTCGGCGATGGACAGCTGGTCGTTGGCGACCTTCACGTTACGCTGGGCGGTATCCAGCTGTGCACGCAGGCTGTCGCGCTGGGCCACGGCCTGGTCGTACTGCGAGCGGGACACCAACTGCTGGCCGACCAGCGCCTGCAGGCGGCTGGCTTCGGCGGCCGCCTGCTTCTGCTGCGCTTCCAGCCCGGCTACCTGGCTGCGTGCAGCCTGCAGCTGCGAGGCATACAGGCTGCGTTGCGCGTCGGCGTCGATCGGGTCCAGGGTGGCCATGATCTGCCCCTGTTCCACCCGCATGCCTTCTTCGATCATCACCTCGCGCACCTTGCCGGTGATCTTGGCCGACACCGTGGCCATGCGCCGGGCGACCACGTAGCCACTGGCATCAAGCACCGAACTGCTGGCGCTGCCCTGCTGGATGGCTACCGCAGGTGCGGTTTCCACCTCCACGGCCGGGGTGCGGCCGAACAGCGCGAAGGCGCCGGCGGCCAGCAGCACGATGATCACGACCACGGCGATCCACAGCCAGCGGCGGCCCCCACTGCCTCCACCGGAGGCCGGCGGCGGCGACTTGCGGTCGATACGGAGTTCCTTCAACAGCTCGGCAGAAGCGTTCATTCGTTCCATCACAGGCGTTCGGGCGGGTGTGACCGGAAGGGCAGGCAGCGGCGGTTCCGGCGGTGGAGCGTGCGGCACAGCATGCAGGCAGGCACAGCGATGACGGCAGTGACAGCTGTCACCCGATGACACTGACGGCGGCAACTGCGAAATGTGACCACGGCGGCACAGGATGGCAACGTCCCCGCTACCGGTACTGCCCATGGATCCGATCGCTCCGTCGCTGGCCCGCCTGCAGCAGGTGCAGGTGCGTTACCGCGACCATACCGCCCTGCATGGCATCGACCTGCAGGTCCGTGCTGGCCAGGTACTGGCCCTGCTGGGCCGCAACGGTGCCGGCAAGAGTACCGCGATCAGCGTGCTGTTGGGTCTGCGTCGCGCCGACGCCGGCCAGGTCGAGCTGCTGGGCGGCGATCCGAAGCAACGTGATCATCGGCTCGGCCTCGGCGTGATGCTGCAGAGCACCAGCCTGCCACCGATGCTGCAGGTGGATGAACTGGTGGCACAGGCCAGCGCCTGCTATCCGGATCCACTGCCGCTGGGCGAGGTGCTGCAGCGTGTGGGCCTGCAGGACCTTGCCCGGCGTCGCTACGGCCAGCTGTCCGGCGGGCAGCAGCGCTGCGTGCAGTTCGCCATCGCCATCTGCGGCCGTCCGCGCGTGCTGTTCCTCGACGAGCCCACCACCGGCCTGGACATCCAGGCGCGGCAGGCGATGTGGCAGGCGATCCAGCAACTGGTGGCCGAAGGCTGCGGTGTGCTGCTGACCACGCACTATCTGGAAGAGGCCGAGGCGCTGGCGCAACGGGTAGTGGTGCTGGAGCAGGGCAGGGTAGTGGCCGATGCGCCGCTGTCCGAACTGCGCCTGGCCGACCGCCCGCGACGCATCCGCTGCCGCAGCACGCTGGCCGCCGATGAGGTGCAGCACTGGCCGGGCGTACAGCAGGTGCAGCGCGAGGGCGAACATCTGCAGCTGCTGGCCAGCCCGGCCGAACCGGTAGTGGCCCGCCTGCTCGCCACCGATGTGCAGTTGCGTGAACTGGAAGTACAGGGCGCGGCGCTGGCCGACGCCTTCCTCGACCTGACCCGGGAGGCCGCATGAACACCGTTACCCCGACCACCGTCGCCGTGCGACCTGCTGCGGCGTGGCGTCGCGCGCTGCGCCCTTACCGAGCCGAACTGCAGGCCGAACTCCGCCGCGCCTGGCGCACCCCGGCCTTCGCCGTACCCTCGCTGCTGTTCCCGGTGCTGTTCTATCTGCTGTTCGGCGTATTGCTGGGCCGCGGCCACGCATCGTTGTACCTGCTGGCGACCTACTGCGTGTTCGGTGCAATGGCACCGGCACTGTTCGGCTTCGGCGTGCAGCTGGCGCTGGATCGCGAAGGCGGCCTGTTGACGCTCAAGCGTGCGTTGCCCATGCCGGCGGCGGCACCGCTGCTGGCGCGGTTGGCGATGGCGGTGATGTTTGCGCTGCTGGTGGCGTCGCTGCTGATCGGCGTCGCCCGTGTGCTGGGAGGCGTACATCTGCAGGCAATACAGATGCTGCAGCTGCTGGCGGTGGCCGGGCTGGCCGCGCTGCCGCTGGGTGCCATCGGCCTGCTGATCGGCAGTCACGCCAGTGCCAGTGCAGCGCCGGCGATGGTCAACCTGGTCTACCTGCCGCTGGCCCTGCTGTCAGGCCTGTGGCTGCCATTGTCGTCGCTGCCGAAGGTGTTTTCGACCATGGCACCGCTGTGGCCAACCTGGCATCTGGCGCAGCTGGCGTTGCCGGTGGTCGGGCTGCCGTCGGCGGGCGCTGTCGCCGGCCACCTGCTGGTGTTGCTGGGGGTGACCGCGGTCGCACTGCTGCTGGCGCGCCGCCGCCTGCGCCGGGTCGGCTGAACTGGCATGATCGGCAGCGATCGTCCCCGCCTGGAATCGTCCGTGCCACCGAGCTGGCTTGCGTCCCTGCTGCGCCCCGCACCGGATTCGGCGGTGGCCGACAACCTGCGCCGTGGCAAGCCGGTCTGGGCCGATGCGATCCACCTGCTGTGGACGGTATGGGTGTTCATGACCCCGGTGTTCAGCGGCGGCTACACCCTGCGCTGGGCACTACTGACGCTGGGCAGCTATCCGCTGTTCCTGCTGCTGTATGTTCGCCTGTTGTTGTCGCCGCGCCACCACGCACCGCGCTATGCGCTGGCGATGGTTGCATTGGCCACGCTGCTGGTGCCCTGGTACCCCTCCGGCATCAGCTATTTCATCTTTGGCTGCGTGATGCTGCGCGTCTGCGGGCGTGGCAGCTGGTGGGTGTATCTGCTGCAGCTGGCAGCCCTGAACGCGGTGTTCTGCACGGTGGCCCTGTTGTCGCACTATCCGTGGCAGAGCCTGGTCTGGATACCGGCGGTGTCGTTCATCATCGGCATGGTCGTGAACGTAGAAGCCGTGAACAAGGACAAGGACGCGGCCCTGCAGCTGTCGCAGGAAGAAGTGCGGCGCTTGGCTACCACCGCCGAGCGCGAACGCATCAGTCGCGACCTGCACGACCTGCTCGGCCACACGCTGTCACTGATCACATTGAAGCTGGAACTGGCACGCAAGCTGTACGACCGCAACGATGCGCGCGCACGGCAGGAAATCGGCGAAGCCGAAGACATCGCGCGTGAGGCGCTGTCGCAGGTGCGCAGTGCGGTTACCGGCATCCGTGCCAGCGACCTGGCCGGCGAGCTGGCCTCGGCACGGCTGCTGCTGGAGTGCCAGCAGGTACATCTGCAGTACGCGGTACCGCCGCCGATGCCGGTGGATGTGGAACGCGGATTGGCTTTGGTGCTGCGCGAGGCCGCCACCAACATCGCGCGGCACGCACAGGCCACGCAGGCACGGGTGGATTTCATGATGGAAGGACGACAGTTGGCGATGCAGATCCGCGATGACGGCCGGGGCGGCGTCCAGGCCGAAGGCAATGGGCTGTGTGGCATGCGCGAACGCGTGGTGGCGCTGGGCGGCCAGCTGGCGGTGCAGTCGGCGCGCGGTGAAGGCACGGTACTGACCGTGCGCGTGCCCCTGGCAGCAGCAACCTCACCGTTGCCACCGACCGCGCCACAGGTGCAGGACGGTGTCGCATGATCCGCATCGTATTGGCCGAAGACCAGGCGATGGTGCGTGGAGCGCTGTCGGCGCTGCTGGGCCTGGAGCCGGATATCGACGTACTTGGCAGTGCCGCCGATGGCGAAGCCGCCTGGCGCATGGTGCAGCAGCTGCAGCCGGATATCCTGGTGACCGACATTGAAATGCCCGGACTGAGCGGGTTGGAACTGGCCCAGCGCATTGCCCGCCATGAATTGCCGATCAAGGTGGTGATCGTGACCACCTTCGCCCGTGCCGGTTTCCTGCGCCGCGCGCTGGAAGCGGGCGTGCTGGGCTATCTGCTGAAGGATGCACCGGCCGAGAACCTGGCCGAGGCATTGCGCAAGGTGAAGCAGGGGATCCGCGCGATCGACCCGCAACTGGCGCTGGACGCGTGGTCGCAGGCTGATCCGCTGACCGACCGCGAGCGCCGCGTACTGCGCCTGGCAGGCGAAGGCCGCACTGCCGGCGAGATCGCCGAGCAGCTTGGGTTGTCGCACGGCACAGTGCGCAACTACCTGTCCGAATGCATCGGCAAGCTGGGCGTGGCCAACAGGATCGAGGCGTACCGGCTGGCACGGCAGAAGGGGTGGTTGTAGGGGACCGGTAGCGCCGGGCCATGCCCGGCGGATCATTTCCGCGCCTGCGGAGAGGTGTCACTTTCTTTGCTCGTGCACCGCGCTGCAGGAGCAGCGCGGAACGGCGTAGCCGGCCCGTAGGGTGGCGCACATGGATGTGCGCCATCAAGAAAGTAACCAAAGAAACACGCCGCCGGCCGCGAGCCGGCGCGCTTCGCACGCCGGTGCCCTGCGCTCCTCGGTCCGTCGAGGGGCGGCGCGGGAACTCGCTGCGCTCAGACACCCGCGCCTCTTCGCCCTCGCCGGACCTGCGGTGCTCGGCTCGCTCAAGGCGGACTGGAAGGCCAAGATCAACAACAAAGGCATCCACGCGCGGTGTGGACCTACTGGGTGCTGCTGTGGCCTTTGACGTTGGGTCCGCCTTCTAGCGAGCCGAGCATCGCAGGGGAATCAGGGGCGTAGAGGCGCCGATGTCTGAGCGCAGCGAGTTCGGCGCCGTCCCCTGATTCCCCGAGAAGCACAGGGCACCGGTGCGCAGCACCGGCTCGCGACCTGGCGGCGTGTTTCTTTGGTTACTTTCTTGATGGCGCACATCCTTGTGCGCCACCCTGCGGGCCGGCTACGCCGTTCCGCGCTGCTCCTGCGGCGCGGTGCACGAGCAAAGAAAGTGACACCCCTCCGCGGTCGCGGAAATGACCCGCCGGGAACACCCGGCGAACCCCGTCAATCCTTCCCGCGCGCCATCGCCTGGAACACGCCATCGCGTCTCACCCACAGGTGGAACAGCGCCGCACCCACGTGCATCAGCACCGTTGCGAACAGCACGTAGGCCAGCAGACTGTGCGCATTGCGCAGCGCGGCGTACAGCGCTGGCGTGTGCGGCACGATCGGTGGCAGGTGCAAGCCACCGCCCAGCACGATCGGGTAGCCGCCGGCCGACAGCATCGCCCAGCCGATCAGCGGCATTGCCAGCATCAACGCGTACAACATCCAGTGCGAGGCCTTCGCCGCCAGCACCTGCCACGCGGGAAGATCCGCCGGCAGCGGCGGTGGGCGGTGGCGCAGGCGGTTGTACAGCCGCAGCACCACCAGCAGCAGGATGGCGATGCCCAGCGGACGGTGCAGGTCGATCAGCATCGGCCGCAGGTGCAGCGAGGCGACCATGGTCACGCCGATGAACAGCATCGCGATGATCATCAGCGCCATCGACCAGTGCAGTACCCGTGCCAGCAGATTGAAGTGGCCGTTGCCGGTGCTCATCGTGCCGCCTCCTTCGGTTGCTCGACGTTGCCGCTGGCACGCTCGCGCTCGCGGCGGTTGAACGACTGCGAATACACCGCCGAACGCGCAGCCAGGATCGGGTCATCACTGCCGCGCACACCGCTGGGCACGATCAGCGGATCGAAGTTGAGCTGGCCGCAGGCACCTTGTTCCTGCGACTGCATGCGGTCCAGGCTGAGCACACCGGCCACCACCTGTTCACGCGATTCCGGCCACGGCACCGAGGGATCATCAATGGCATCGCCGGGCGCGGCCAGGCTCACCACCAGGTTCCAGCGCACCGGGCCGCTGGCCAGGCGATGCTGCAGTTCCTGGCTCAGAAAATCGACGCTGGCCTGTTTGCGCGTTTCCGCATCCATCTCCACCAGCGGCGCCTGCGGCTGCCAGCGCCAGCGCACCGCGCGCTTCTGCCCCTGCGCGTTGGTGAACCAGAAACTGTTGACGCTGTTGAAGGTGGTGTCGGCCCAGCTGCTGGTCCACGGCGCGGTCTTCGCCCACTGCTGGAAGGCCTGTGCGCTGGGGTACTTCGCCAGCACGGCAGCCATCTTCTGCGGGTCGGGCTTGCCGGTGGCGGGGTCGGGGATGGAGGCGCGCGTCTGCTCGTAGAAGGCCTCCGCAGTGGGCACGGCGAAGAACGGGAAGCTGTTCATCGCCATCCGCCATTCCTGGCCGTCATCGCTGACCATCTGCACCGCGATGCTGCGCACCCGTGCGGTGTTGTCGGCGCCGTAGGGGTCACCGCCGCCGATCGACAGGCGGCCCATCACCGGCACGCGCGCCTGCGAGAACACCCGCGCACTGGACAGGGTGGGTGCCTGCGCACTGGGTTCGAACCAACCGCTCACGCATACACCCTTGCTGTGCGCGCGGCGGAAGCCGGGATGCGCAGGGCCGGTGGCCTCGATGGTGTCGGTGAAGCGCTGAGCGGTCAGCCGATCGCGGCCGATCCAGCCGGCCAACCAGGCGAAAGCGAGGGCGACGGCACCCAGGATGAGTGCGATCAGTGCGATCCAGAGCAGCGGCGAATGCCTGCGGGGTGCGCCGGGCGTCTGGCCAGCGCGGGTGTAGCGGAAGAGCGACATGGTCGGAGTCCTGCCTTCACGGACGTGTGGGTGGGCGACCACCACATCCTCGCAGAACCCGGCCGGAGCCGAAATTCAATTTTTTGTCAGATTTTCCGGGTAATGCGGTGCCGACCAAGGTCGGCACCCACCGGATCAGCTGTAGCGTTGCTTCAGCATCGCCCACGCCGAACGCAGGGCGAGGGCTTCGCCACCGGCCGGGCGGCCCGGGCGCTCGCCATCGTTCCAGGCATACACGTCCAGATGCGCCCAGCGCTGGCCATCTTCCAGGAAACGTTCCAGGTACAGCGCGGCGGTCACCGAGCCGGCCATGCGCGAACCGGCGTTGGCCAGATCGGCAATGCCGCTGCTCAGGTAACGCAGGTAGGGGCGCCACAGCGGCATGCGCCACACCGGGTCGCGGGTGGCGTCGCCAGCCTGCAGCCACTGCTGGGCAACCGTGTCATCGTTGCTGAACAGCGCCGGCAGATCCGGGCCGAGCGCGATGCGTGCCGCGCCGGTCAGGGTGGCGAAGTCCAGCACCAGGTCCGGCTTCTGCTCACCGGCGAAGGTCAGTGCGTCGCACAGGATCACCCGGCCCTCGGCGTCGGTGTTGTCGATCTCCACGCTCAGGCCCTTGCGGGTGGCGATCACTTCGCCCGGACGGAACGCATCCGGGCCGATCGCATTTTCCACCGCCGGCACCAGCAGGGTCAGGCGCACCGGCAACTGCTGGGCCATCACCAGCCCGGCCAGTGCCAGCGCGTGGGCGGCGCCGCCCATGTCCTTCTTCATGTTGCGCATGCCATCGGCGGGCTTGATGTCCAGGCCGCCGGTATCGAAGCACACGCCCTTGCCGACCAGCGCCAGCGCCGGATCAGATTCCTTGCCCCAGCGCAGCACGATCAGGCGCGGTGCGCGGTGCGAGGCACGGCCCACCGCATGGATGGCCGGGAAATTCTGCGCCAGCAGTTCGTCGCCGGTGATCGCTTCAACCTGCGCACCATGCGCTTGCGCCAAGGCACGCGCGGCGTCTTCCAGCTGCTGCGGGCCCATGTCTTCGGTGGGCGTGTTGACCCAGTCACGCACGCGCAGGCTGGCGGCGATCAGGTCGGCCACTTCGCCAGTCGGTGCGGCAACCAGCTGGGCCGGCGTGCGGTTGCGCTTGCGGTAGCGGTCGAAGCGGTAGCTGCCCAGGCCCCAGCCCAGCTGCAGCAGCGCCTGTTCGGCGGCCGGCAGTTCGCTGGCCAGCTGCCACACGCTGCCTTCCGGCAGGGCATGCGGTGCATGTGCGTAGCTGTAGGCATCGGCACGATCGCCGACACCGATCACCGCGCCCGCCAGGCCATCGGCGCCGGGCAGCAGCGCAACCGAATGCGCGCCGGCGGTGAAGCCCTGCGACTTCAACCACGCCTGGGTGGCCGCGGACTGGCTGTTCTTCCACGCCTCGAACTGGCTGCGGTCCAGCACGTGCAACGGCAGCGCGGCGGTGGTGTCGGCGGTGAAACCAGTGATCTCGCTCATGCGTCAGGTACTCCGGGATTCGTCAGCGTCGGTGGCGTCGAGGTTGGCATCGAGCCAATCGGCCAGGCCGGTGAGGGTGTCGAACTGCAGGTCAGGCTGCAGCTGCGGATGGTTCCAGGTGGCCGCTTCGCGGTTGATCCAGCAACCGCGCAGGCCGGCAGCCATCGCGCCGGCCACGTCCATCTCGACATGGTCGCCCACGTGCAGCACCTGCGCCGGGGCAACGCCCAGACGGGTACAGGCAGCGTGGAAAATGCTCGCTTCCGGCTTGGCCGCGCCATGCTCGCGCGCGCCCAGCTGGAAGCTGAAGTGATGGGCCAGGCCGATCCGTTCCAGATCGGCGTTGCCGTTGCTCAACGCGGCCACCGGTACCCGCGCGGCGATCCGCGCCAGTGCGTCGAGGGCATCGGGGTAGCACTCCACCTGGTTGCGCGCGGCGTAGAACACTTCATACGCCGGTTCCAGAAGGTCCAGGCTGGCGCCACTGTTTTCCAGCGCCTCCTGGATCGTCAGCCGGCGCAGCGCGCTCAGGTCGAAATGCAGATGGGGATTGTCGCGGAACGAGCGCTCACGCAGTTCGCGCATGGCCGCCACCGGATACATCGCGGCAGTGGCGGGGCTGTGTTCACGCATCCAGTCGAACAGGACCTGGTCGATGCGGGCGCCGATCGGAGCGAACGGCCACAGCGTATCGTCGAGGTCGAGGGTGATGGCAAGGACAGGAAATTTCACCCCACCATTCTACGCCTGCGCGCGCGGGCTTTTCATGCCGCGCGGCAGGCAGGCAATGCCGCTGTCAGCGGCTGCGCAGGTCGTAGGCGCAGTACAGGATGGTCTGGCCGTCCAGGCGATCCACGTTCAGATTGTGCCGGCCCACTTCGCGCATGTAGCTGCCGGCCACCGGCGCCGGCATCTTCGCCAGCGCAGCGACCTTGCCGATCTCGGTGTTGCCGAAGTAGGCCGTGTAACTGTCCACGCCATCCTCGCCACTGGAGCCGTCGTACGCGTTCACGTGGGTCACCGGCAGGCCAAGCACCATCAGCGGCGCGGCCAGCGTGTAGCCATCGTCGTACTCATCCCTGGCCTTCCTGCCGTCAGGCATCAGCACCTTGGCCATGACATCGAACTGCTCGGGGGTGAGGTGGCGCTGGCAGGTGATGGCCTCCACCAGCTGGGTGCGGGCCACTTCCGCACTGGGCGGGGCAGCGGCAAACGCGGGCGAGGCCAGGCAGGCCAGAACGAGGCATCGACGGGTGAACGAGAACATGGGGGAAGGTTCCATCCTGGGAAAAAAGCGGGCGCATATTCTGCCAGTCCACGCTGTCCAACGGTTCCTTCCGCTTGCGCGCCCACCTTGCCGTCCACCCATGGGGGGCGATCATTCCAGCAGCCGCGCCCACCCCTGCATGCCGTCCAGCCGCGCCAGCACCAGCTTGATGCAGACCAGCAACGGCACCGCCAGCAGCAGGCCGATCATGCCCCAGGCCCAGCCGAACACCATCAGCGCCAGGATCAGCACCAGCGGCGACAACTTCATCTGCCGGCCAAGCACGATCGGTGTCACCAGCTGCCCTTCCAGGGTGTGCAGGGTCAGGTAGGCGGCCGCAGGCAGCAGCGCCTGCAGCGGGTCGCGGAACTCGACGAAGCCCATCAGCAGCATCAACGCCACGCCCAGCAGCGGGCCCACATAAGGCGCGAAATTCAGCAGCGCCGCCACGGTGCCCCACAGCAGGGCCTCCTGCAGGCCGATGCCCAGCAGCATCAGCACGCCGGCCAACAGCAGGCCGACTACGGTGTTGATCACGCTGATGGTCAATACATAGCGCGATACCTCATGCTCGATCGAGCGCAGGATGTCGCTGGTGAAGCGCTGCTGCTGCCGGTTCGGGAACAGGGCGATCGCTGCGCGCTGCAGGCTCTGGCCGTAGATCATGAAGAACAACGTCAGCAGCACAACTGCCAGCACCGAGGCGGCCAGCCGCGGCGCGCGGGTGAGCATGCGGTACGGATCATCCAGCTGGGTGCGGATCACCTGCACCTTGTGGTTGCCGTCGCCACCGGCCACGCGCGCGAAATTCTCCGCGGCCTGGTTGGCCTGCTGCACCGGCTTGGTCAGGTCCTGCACCTGGCGTGCGACCTTTCGCAGCTGCTGTGGGGCTTCCTGTGCCCAGTCCATCGCCGGGCCGATCAGCTGCACTGCCAACGCACCGGTCACGCCCAGGCCGGCGCCCAGTACCAGCAGGGCGCCGAGCGCGCGCGGAATCCACAGCTTCTGCAGCAGTCGCAGGATCGGGTTGCCGACCAGGGCGAAGAACATCGCCAGCAGGACCGGCAGGATGATGTCCTGTGCCGCCCACAGGGTGAACGCCACGGCCAGGGTTGCCAGTATCACCAGCGACATCGGACCGCGTGGACGCGAGGCGGGAGGCAGCGGCGCGGGGGCGTCCGGCGCAGGCGACGACGGGGACAACAGGGGCTCGCTCATCGACGCACCGACCGGGAAGAGAGGCCCATTATCGGCCCGCCGCGATCAACGCGGCGGGTAAGGATCGTCAACGTTCGGACAATTCGGTGGCCGCTTCGGCCGGACGCGGCCCACGCAGCTCCGAGTCGGCCTCGGGTGCCGACTGCGCTGCCGGCCGTGCTGCTGGTCGGGCCGCCGCGGGCGGCGGCTGCTCGGTGGCTTCATCCACCTGGTCGGCGGCGTCGTCTGCGGTTTCCGCTGCCTGCGCCGCCACCACGGTGGCAAACGCGGCCTGCGCGCTGGCGAACAGACTGGAGACCGAACCCACCATCTGCAGCCAACGTGCTCCGTTGACCTTGCCAGGAACTTCCAGCTTGCCAGCGATGAAACCGCCGGCCAGGCCAACCACCACGATGCGCAGTGGCGACCAGCCCTGTCGCCAGACCTGGCTGAGCACGCCCCAGTTGCCCTGGGTTTCGCCGATGCGCACGGCCATCACCTGTTCGCAGCGCTTCACCCGCCGCTGCAGTGCACCGAACTTCATGGCTTGCCCTCCGGAATCTGCACGCCTGCATCGGGATCATCGTCGGTGGGCTCATCGAACAGGCCCAAGCGGGACAACTGGCGCCGGGTGGCATGCATGCCGGTGTGGTGGAAGAAGTACGAAACCCGCCAGATCGCATAGCCGGTGACGGCCAGACTCAGCAACGAGGTGATCAGCAGGGCCTGCAGCCAGCTCAGGCCGAAGCTCTGCAGCAGCGCGATCAGGGTGGCGGCCATCAGCAGCCACGCCGAGGCGCCGAATACGATGGCGACGCCGGCCCAGGCCAACGCCCGCCCGAACGCGCTGCGCGCGAGCGCGAAGTCCGCCGACGCCAACCGGCGCAGCGAACGCAGCGAGTGCTTGGCCGAATCGACGGTCGCCCGGCCGGCAGCGCCGACCTGGCGGATGCTCTCGTCCAACGGCGGCGTGGCCGCCGGATCGGGACGTTGCGTGGTGTCTTCGCTCACGCCGCAGCTTACTTGTCGCTGCCGCGGGCCAGCTTGGCGATGATCCAGCCGGTAGCAAAGGCCACGCCGAACGAGGCCAGCGGACGTTCGCGGATCAGTTCAGCGGCGCTGTCGATCAGGTCCTTGCCCTTGTCCATCAGTGCGTCGACCTGTTCCTTCGCAGCGGCACCACCGAACTCGGCGGCAGCCAGGCCCGACAGTGCGCTGTCGGACAGTTCAGCCTTGACGTTGGCTTTGCCGATGCGCAGTTCGTCGGTCGCGGCGCCGGTAGCGCCCTTGATCGCACCGCCGGCAGCGCTGGCGGCCTGCTTCAGGTGGGAACCGGCTTCACCCAGGTGGTCCTTCAGGTTCTCGGTATTGGTGGGGCTCATCGAATCACTCCTGTTGCGATGGGGGAACGGGCGATCAGCTTCAGCTGATCTGGACATACAGCAATAGCATCACACGGGTATAGGGGGCGTTACGGCCAGGCGATCACCGCATCACCAACTGGCCCTGCTGCTGGCCATTGTTGCGCAGGATGCGCAGTACCAGGGTCGGTGGGCGCTGCTGGAAATTGGCACGCCAGCTTGCCAGGTCGGCGAACTCGCCCACCGTGGCATCGGTGATGATGTCGCCCTGCTGCAGGCCATTGGTCGCGGCGCGGCTGCCGCGCTTGACCTCGCTGACCAGCACGCCACCCACGCCGGACTGACGCAGCGACTCGGGCAGGTCGACGAAGCTGGCTCCGGTCAGGCGCGGGTCCAGGCTCTCGCCGCTGACCACGCGCGCCTGTTCCTTCAGCGTCGCCTTGATCTGCAGCGGCTTGCCTTCGCGGCGGACGTCCAGGGTCAGCACACTGCCCACCGCCGCCAGGCCTTCCACGTTGTGCAGTGCTTCGGCGCTGTCCACGCGCTGGCCGTTGGCCGAGACCACCACGTCGCCCGGCTTCAGCCCTGCGGCGGCGCCGGCCGAGCCGGCCAGCACGCGGGTCACCAGCGCGCCACGGGTTTCGCCCAGGCCCAGGCCCTGCGCGATCTGCGCGCTCAGGTTCTGGCTTTCGATGCCCAGCGTGCCGCGCACCACCACGCCATGCTTGACCAGCTGGTCGACCACGCTGCGGGCCAGGTTCGACGGAATCGCCAGGCCCAGGCCGATGTTGCCGGCCATGCTGCCCTGCGGGTTGAAGCTGGCGGTGTTGATGCCCACCAGCTGGCCCTGCAGGTTGACCAGCGCGCCGCCGGAATTGCCCGGGTTGATCGATGCATCGGTCTGGATGAAGTTCTGGTAGCCCAGCCCACGGATGCCACTGCGGCCCACCGCCGAGACGATGCCCGAGGTGACCGTCTGGCTGAAGCCGAACGGATTGCCGATGGCGACCACGAAGTCGCCCACCCGCAGCTGGTCGCTGTTGCCCAGCTTGATGTCGGTCAGGTTCTGCGCCGGAATACGGATCAGCGCGATGTCCGTGTCGCGGTCCGAGCCGAGGAACTCGGCCTTTACCGTGCGCCCGTCGGCCAGTGTCACCTGCACGTCATCGGCATTGTCGATGACGTGGTGGTTGGTCAGCACCAGGCCTTCGGTGGCATCGATGATGACACCCGAACCGAGCGATTCGTTGATCCGCTCCTGCGGGATGTCCGGGAACAGGCGGCGGAAGAACGGGTCGTTGAAGAACGGGTTGCGTACCCGCACCACCTGCTTGGTGTTGACGCTGACCACCGCCGGCATCGCCTTTTCCAGCATCGGCGCAAGCGATGGCACCGCCTGCCCGGCGACCGACGCCGGCAGCGCTGCGCTGGTGGGCAGCACTGCCGGCAGCGGAGCGGCATCGGCACGGTTGTCCAGGTGCGCATTGAGGCCGGTGGCAACGAAGCCGCCGAAGGCCGCAGCGATTGCGAGCGTAAGCAGGGTGGGGAGCGGTCGCATGGGAGTCGGTTCGCAGGCAGGGGTGGGGGCTGTTGACGCATACGGTAGAACAAGCTGAATGAGTGTGTCGCGATCTGGATAAATGCCTCATGAAAATCCGACCCGTGCCGAGGGCGCCGGGAAGGTGCTGGGCGCGCCGTGCTGCTGTTCGCGACAGTTGCGCGCGAGCGTCGCAAGGCACGCCGACAGCACCGTGATACACCGCGACACTTGCGCAGTTGCGTGCTTCCTGACCTTGCGATGGCGCTCATCGCGGCATGGATGCGCTGCCGCTGCCATTACCTGCATGGGCCTGCTGGCAGCAGGCCGGCTGCGCAGCACACTGCTTAAAAAAAGGGGTTTCCTGACTGCGGGGCGCATCAGCCGTCGCTGCCGCTTACATCAGTTGCGTCGCAACAGATGCGATTGACCGGTCGTGCCCGTTCCACGATCGCCATTGTCGGTATAGCATCGCCCCGTTTTGACAATCCAGGCCCCCAGGAGGGCAACATGAGCAACGGTAATGGTGTGTCGGTCGTGACCGACGCCGTCGAGAACGTGAAAGAAACCGCCACCAACGTCGGCGAGACCATCGCCCACGCCGCCGAAGACGCAGTGAAGTCGGTCAAGAAGACCGTCAAGCGCGCCCGCAAGGCTGCCACCACCCGTGTCGCCAAGGCCAAGAAGGTTGTGGCCAAGGTCGAGAAGACCGTTGCCAAGAAGGCCGAGAAGGCCGCCAAGTCGGTCGGCAAGACCGTCGCCAACGCCAAGAAGAAGCTGGAAGCGGCCAAGAAGAACGCCAAGGCCGAAGCGGCTGCCCTGAAGAAGGAAGTGGCCAAGAAGAAGGCGGCTGCTGGCAAGGCCGTGACCAAGAAGGCGGCTGCTGCCAAGAAGACCACCAAGGCTGCCGGCAAGAAGGTCGCCACCGTGAAGAAGGCCGCCACCAAGAAGGTTGCGACCGCCAAGAAGACCGCTGCTGCCAAGAAGGTTGTCGGCAAGAAGGTCGCTACCGCCAAGAAGGCCGTGGCCAAGAAGACCGTTGCTGCCAAGAAGGTTGTCGGCAAGAAGACCGTCGCTGCCAAGAAGGTCGTCGGCAAGAAGACTGCCGCTGCCAAGAAGGTCGTCGGCAAGAAGACTGCCGCTGCCAAGAAGGTTGTCGGCAAGAAGACTGCCGTTGCCAAGAAGGTTGTCGGCAAGAAGACCGCCGCTGCCAAGAAGGTTGTCGGCAAGAAGACTGCCGTTGCCAAGAAGGTTGTCGGCAAGAAGGTCGCCGCTACCCGCAAGACGGTCGCCAAGAAGGCTGCACCGCTGAAGAAGGCCGTCGCCAAGAAGGCTCCGGCCAAGAAGGCTCCGGCCAAGAAGGCCGTGCGCAAGGCTGCCAAGCGCAAGTAATCGCGCATGGTTCGAAGGCCCTTCCGCTCATCGGGCGGGAGGGCCTTCTGCGTTTTCGGGCGGCGGTCGGCCGCGCCCGGCGTGGATCTGCGGCAGCAGGCTGGGGCAAGATGAAGGTCTTCCGCAGGAGCCCTGACCATGCGCGGTATCGATTTCAGTTCCTGGCAGGGCGTGCTGTCCACCCTGGCCGGGTTGGTCCTGATCACCCTGCTCGGCGTGGGTATCCGCCTGCTGGTGATGCAGACCCTGCAGCAGCGCCGCGAACGCGAGAACCGCCAGATCAACGAGCGGCTGCGTACCTTGATGGCGGCCTACAAGACGCTGGGAGGTTCCTTCACCGGTGAGCTGGGGGTCGACCCGGCCCATCTGCGCGATCTGCGCCAGCGGGCACACGAAGAAGGCATCGCCGAGCCGGGCTCGGATCGGGCCAGGCGCATCCGCGACGCGGTTGAAGCGGCCTTGTCGGACATCCTGTTGCTGGGCACCGATGAGCAGGTGCGGCTGGCAGCGCGCGCTGCCAGTGAACTGGCGCAGGGGCGTCCGGTGCACACACATGACCTGGTGATCTCGCTGCGCGACTTCGTCCGCGAGGCGCTGGACCTTGCACCGGTGCCGGCCGACCTGGAGATCCCACGGCAAGGGCCTACCCGTCCCGCGGGCGGCGGTGGTGGAAGTGGCAAGGGCCGCAACGAGGGCGAAGGCAAGGGCGGTCGCACCGGTGGCGGTGGTGGCATGGGCGCCGGAATGGGGGGGCTAGGCGTCGGTGCGGGTGCTGCGCTGGGCGCGGGCCATGCGGCCGGTGAAGATGAAGCGGGCGCCCGTTGAGAACGCCCGCCCGGGTCAGCGCTTGAGTTCCAGGATCGGCACGAATCCGCCGTAGATCATTCGTGCACCGTCGAACGGCATGGGATTCTTCGCCGGGTCCAACCGCGGGTCTTCCATCATTTTCTGCATGCCTGCATCGCGTGTGGCTTTGTCCGGCCACTCGATCCAGGAAAACACCACCGTTTCGTCCGGAGCAGCTTTCACCGCGCCGAAGAAGTCGGTGGTCTTGCCGTGCGGCACGTCATCGCCCCAGCACTCGACCACGCGCAGGGCGCCAAATTCGAGAAACACCACATCGCCGCTGCGCGCATGGGCAAGGAACTTCTCTTTGTTGGCGGTGGGTACCGCCAGGACGAAACCATCGATGTAGCTCATCGCTTGCCTCCGCAATGGACCGTGCCAGGCGCACGGCCTTCAGTGGGTCGACGCCCCAGGGCGCGGGAAATCGACATTGATCGACGCGCCATTGAATCGAAGCGCGTGCGCGCACCGCGCGCGTATGCCTGAGCCTTGCTGAATCAATGCAGAAAATTCAGCAATGCGAAGACCGCTGTTTTCAGGGAGCGTTGTGGCGAATAACGGAGAATTTACATTCCCGATGCGATGGCGCCCTGGCGCTGCTGCACACCATAAGAAAGTAAAGGTGTACCCCCATGAAGAATTCGCTGATTGCTCTGGCTCTTGCCGCTGCCCTGCCGTTCACCGCCTCGGCTGCCGAGAACCTGTCCTACAACTACGCCGAGGCTGATTACGCCAAGACCGACGTTGACGGCATCAAGGCTGACGGCTGGGGCGTGAAGGGTTCCTACGGCTTCCTGCCGAACTTCCACGCGTTCGGCGAATACAACCGTCAGGAAGTCGACCACACCAACATCAAGGTTGACCAGTGGAAGGTCGGTGCCGGTTACAACGTCGAAATCGCTCCGTCGACCGACTTCGTTGCCCGCGTTGCCTACCAGAAGTTCGACCGCAAGCACGGCCTGGATTTCGACGGCTACAGCGCTGAAGCCGGTATCCGCACCGCGTTCGGCGCCCACGCTGAGGTCTACGGCCTGGTCGGTTACGAAGACTATTCGAAGAAGCACGGCATCGACATCGACAGCCAGTGGTACGGCCGTCTGGGTGGTCAGGTCAAGCTGAACCAGAACTGGGGCCTGAACGGCGAGCTGAAGATGAACCGCCACGGCGACAAGGAATACACCGTCGGCCCGCGCTTCAGCTGGTAATCGCACCGCAGCGCAGTCCTGCGCTGCTCGTGCCCCGACAGGCCCGGCTCATGCCGGGCCTGTTTCGTTGTGGTGAACCGGAACGCCATCTGACTGCCGTTCCGGGGCGATGGTGCGTTGCAATAAATTGGATTCCGCTGCCTGCGATCCCGGCCTACGGTGGGCTTTCCGTACAGCAGGATCTGCCGCAATGCCGCTTGTTGTTCCCGCTCTGCTCCCTGACCAGCCTTGCCGCCTGGCACTGCTGGCCCCGCATCCGGTACTGCGATTGGGCGTGGAAGTGATTCTGCGTCAGCACGGTGGCGTGCAGATCTGTGGCAGTGTTGCCGACGAACGCGCGCTGCTGGACCTGCTGCACCTCAACCCGGGCGGCGTCGACCTGTTGTTGATCGACGCACTGCTGCCAGGCGACGCCGGAGATGGGCTGGCCCTGCTGCGCCGGTTGTCGCAGCGCTGGCCGCTGTTGCCGGTGCTGGTGCTGTCGGCGCATTGCAATGCCAGTACGGTGACCACGGCAATGCAGGCCGGTGCGCGCGGATTCATTTCCAAGGCAACCTCGGCAGAGATGTTGTTGCGCGCGGTTGATGCCGTGGCAAGTGGCAGGCGCTTCGTGCCGCCGGAACTGCGTGCGCACCTGAACCGGCCGCGCGTGCGGCGCATGCCGGCACCCGTGTTGAAACCGTTGAGCTGTCGCGAGCGCGAAGTGCTCCGGCTGGTCCTGCAGGGCTGCAGTACCGGTGAGGTCGCATTGCGATTCGGCCGTTCGGCCAGCACCGTCAGCACGCAGAAGCGCACGGCCTACCGGAAGCTCGGCATCCACAGCGATGGCGAACTGTTCCGCATCCGCCACCTGCTTGAATGCGGCTGAGCGCTCTACTCGCCCTGGTACTGCTTTTCTTCCACCAGCGCCGAACCGGCAACGCGGTTGATCTCGTTCTTGACCTGCACGCGCTCACCGTTGGTGCCATACACGCCGCGCGCCAGCTGGATGAACGCGTCGTCGAACACCTGCGCCGCTTCCTTGTCGCGCAGCTGGTCCTGGATCTCCCACATGCGCTCGTTGATCACCTTCAGCTGCGTCTTCAGCGCGGCCAGTGCCGGCTGCGCGTCAAGCTGCTGCTGCAGCAGTGGCAGCAGGCCGCCAAGTTCGGTGCGCACGTTGGCCAGCTTGGTCGCATCGTCGATGCGCTCGGCCTTGATCTCGAGAATGGTGATCTTGTCGATCAGCTCACCGATCGATACCGGGGTCAGGATGGCGTCCACGCGGTTGATTCCTGGAAATAGGCCTGCATGATACCGCGCCCGCCATGGCAAGGATTTACGCTGAATTTGCGCTGGCGCGGCGGCATCGCCATCGAACCGTTACGGCCCTGCCATCGACACTGCCGTCCCGGCGGACAGACCGCCTTCGACGAGGAAGCAAGTGCAGTGAAGAGCAAGGGGATGATCGTGGCCACCGCGGCCGCACTGGCGGGGCTGCTGTGCGCCGGCGGCGTGCAGGCACAGGTGCAGGTGACTGGCACAGCGGCATTGACCAGCGACTATGTCTGGCGCGGCAGTTCGCAGAGCGACGGCGATCCGGCCGCGCAGGTGGGGGCAAAGGTGACCGTCGGTTCGGGCTGGTATGCCAGCGCATGGGGCTCGAATGTCTCGTTCACGCCGGACAACGGTGCACGCAGCGAGTTCGATCTCGTCGCTGGCTGGTCGGGCGCGCTGTCGCCGGACTGGAGCCTGGATGCGAACCTCACCCGTTATGTCTATCCGGGCACCGGCCGCGCACTGGACTGGACTGAACTCAATGTCACCACGACCTGGAAGCAACGGGCCTGGCTGCAGGTTGCCCACTCCAACGATGCGTTGGCCGGCGGCCGTCGCGGCACCTACGCACAGCTGGGCGTGCGGGTGCCGCTGAACGAGCGCGTGCGCCTGGAAGCAGCGGTGGGGCAGTACTGGCTGGCCACCGCACAGGGGCCGGACTACCTGCATGGCCAGCTCAGTGCGATCGCCACGCTGATGCCGGCATGGGAACTGCGCGCCACCGTGCATGACACCGACAGCGCCGCCAAGCGGTTGTTCCCGGGCAATGCCGGCGGACGCTGGGAACTGGCGTTGCAGGGCAGCTTCTAGTCGGTCGATGCCACCTTGCGTGTGCGCCACGCAGTGGGCAGCCATACCAGCAGGGCCAGTACCGCTACCGCGGTACCGGCCACGCACACACCGGTCCAGCCGAAACGCTGGTAGACCTGCGACGACAGCAGCGAACCCAGCGAGCCCCCGATGAAATAGCCGGTCATGTAACCGGCATTGAGGCGGTTGCGTGCCTCCGGCTGCAGCGCGTAGATCAGGTTCTGGTTGCTGACGTGCAGCAGTTGCGCGGCCATGTCCAGCACCACCACGCCGACCAGCAGCGCCAGCAGCGAGTGCGTCGACAGCCCCAGAGGCAGCCAGGACAACAGCAGCAGCACCAGCGCAATGGCCGTGGCGCGACCGCTCTGGCCACGGTCGGACATGCGCCCGGCCAGACCGGCAGCGAGGGTGCCGGCGGCACCGACCAGGCCGAACAGGCCGATGGTGGCGTCGCTGTAAGCATACGGCGGCTGCGCCAGCAGGAATGCCAACGGCGTCCAGAAGATCGCGAACATCGCAAAGCTGCATGCGCCGAGCAATGTGCGTTGGCGCAGTACCGGTTCCTGCAGGAACAGCGTGCCGATCGAGCGCAGCAACGCGAAATAGCCCAGCCCGGCCGTGTGGTGGAAGCGCGGCAGGCCGCGCTGCAGGGCCAGTGCGGTCAGCACCAGCGTACCTGCAGCAATCGCGTAGACCAGTCGCCAATCGCCCAGGCTCGACAGCAGGCCGGCCACGGTGCGCGCCAGCAGGATGCCCAGCAGCAGTCCGCTCATCAAGGTGCCAACCACACGGCCACGGTGCTCCGGCGCGGCCAGGGTGGCGGCGAACGGCACCAGTACCTGCGCGACCACCGAGAACAACCCGGTGATCGCAGTACCGGCCAACAGCCATGGCAATGACGACGCGCAGGCGCTGATCACCAGTCCGCTGGCCGACAACAACGTCATCACCACGATCAGTCGACGGCGTTCGAACAGATCACCCAACGGCACCAGCAGGATCAGGCCGGCCGCGTAGCTCAACTGGGCGGCGGTCACCACCATGCCGACCTGGCCGAAGGGCACGCTGAAGGCGTCGGCCATGGTGTGCAGCAATGGCTGCGCGTAGTAGTTGCTGGCCACCGCGACGCCGGTGGCGACCGACATCAGCAGGATCTGCCAGCGCTGCAGGGGAGGAAGGGAAGGGGACACGCGATGTTCCGTGAAGCAGGGCAGCACAGTGTCTGCCTGCTGCGATCATGATGGAAATGAATCATCATCATCCCTGCCATCTGAAATAGAGATACTGGTGTGAACCTCAAGCAGCTTGAGTTCGCCGTGGCCCTGGCAGAAGAGGGCAGCTTCACCCGAGCGGCCGCGCGCTGCCATGTGGTGCAGTCTGCCTTGAGCCATCAGATCGCCCATCTGGAACAGGAACTGGGCACTGTGTTGTTCGAGCGGCTGCCACGCCAGGTGCGCGCTACGGCGGCGGGCGAAGCGTTGCTGGTGCATGCGCGACAGGTACTGACCAGCCTGCGCCACCTGCGTGCGGATGTCGCCGCGGTCAGTGGTGAAGTGCGCGGTCTGCTGGCGATCGGGCAGATATCGTCACTGACCGATATCGACGTGGTGGCCTTGCTGGCGGCTTTCCAGCAGCAGCATCCGCAGGTCGAGTTCCAGTTGAGGGTGGACAAGAGCGAGACCCTGCTGGAGCAGGTGCAGTCGCGCGCACTGGATGTGGCGCTGGTGGGGTTGGCGCCGTCAGCCAATCTCGAGGGCGTCTGCCACCAGATGCTGCAGGAAGAGGATCTGGTGGCCGTGCTGGCGCCACAGCATCGGCTGGCTACGCGCCGCCGGCTGCCGTTGGCGGCGCTGCAGGATGAGGCCCTGGTGGACTTCCCGCGGGGTACCGGCGCGCGCCGGCAGACCGATGATGCGTTCGCGGCAGCGGGCCTGCCGCACCAGGTGCGTTTCGAGGTCAACCTGATGGAACTGGTCGAGCGCTTTGTCCGCCACGGCCTGGCGGTGGGTATCGTGCCGGTGTTGATCGCCGATGGTTTTGAAGGGGTGGTGCAGGTGCCTCTGCAACCGACTCCGACCCGGCGCGTGCACCTGGTCTGGCAGCGCCTGCCGACGCCAGCCGCACGCGCCTTCGTCGATGCCGTGCTCAGCCGCGCAGGCGCAGGCTCAGGCCCTTGAGGAAGTTGCGCAGCATCTGGTCCAGGCAGCGCCGATAGTTCTTGTGGCCGGGCTGGCGGAACAGCGCGCCCAGTTCGGATTTGGAGACAGTGAAGCCGACGCTGGTGAAGATCTCCATCATGTCGACATCGCGCAGCTGGAAGGCCACGCGCAGTTTCTTCAGCACCAGGTTGTTGTCGATGCGGGTTTCAACCGCGCGCGGCGCCTGGCCCTCATCCTGACCACGCAGGTGCAGGATCAGGCCATCGAGGAAGTGCGCCAGCGCACTGTCGCTCATCGGCTGGAAGCCCGGCTCGTCTTCACGCAGCAACCAGGCCTTGGCCTGCTCGACATCCACGTCGAACGCCGGATCGGCCATCTGGCACAGGGTCACCACGTGGTGGTCGCCGAGGTCCAGGGAGTAGCGCACGCTGCGCAGCACATCGTTATTGATCATGCCCCATTGTACCGGCCCTGCGGCTGTCACCGGACTGTCACCGGATTGCAGCATCGTGAGCGCTGTTCTGCAGAGACTCCCTCCGATGCGCCGGTACCTCCTCTCCATTCTGCTGGTCGCCAGCAGCTTCGTCGCCACCGCCCAGGACCGCTACGTCCCCGTTGAGCAGCGTCTCAGCGCGGCCCAGCTGGCCGAAGTGGGCCTGGACGCGACCCAGCTGCAGACCCTGAACCGCGTGCTGCGCGAGGCGGAGGCGTCTACGCCCGCCTCCACCCGGGCGCCGGTTGCCGCGAACGCCGGTGCGCCGTTGCCGGCCAACGTTCCCGCACCGGCGGCAATGCACCTGGGCCTGGAAGAGGGCCCGGTCAGCGCCCGCGTGGTCGGCGATGTTGCGGGCTGGGAGCCGGGCACGGTGTTCACCCTCGACAATGGCCAGCAGTGGCAGGTCATGAAGGGCCAGATGAAGCTGCGCAAGACCCTGCAGGCGCCGCAGATCGAGGTGGTTCCCGGTATCGCCGGGCGCTGGTTCCTGCAGGTCGACGAAGATCTGCCGAAGGCCCGTGTATTCCGCCTGCGCTGACCGCGCGCGGCGTAGCGGGCCGATCAGGCAACGCAGTCGTGGACCGACGGTGCCAGAATGGCGGTCTGGTTTCCCACGGAGTTGTCTGATGACCCGAACCGTTCTGATTACCGGCGCCACCTCCGGCTTCGGCGCCGCCGCCGTGCATCGCTTCGCCCAGGCAGGCTGGAAGGTGATTGCCACCGGCCGTCGCAGCGAACGCCTGCAGCCGCTGGTGGAGCGCTATGGCAAGGAGGTGGTGCACGCGGCCGTGTTCGACGTGCGTGATCCGATCGCAATGGAAGCGGCACTGCTGGCCCTGCCGCCGGCCTTCGGCGACATCGACCTGCTGGTCAACAATGCCGGTCTCGCCCAGGGCACCGCGCCGGCGCAGAGCGCCAGCCTGAAGGACTGGACGACGATGATCGACACCAACATCACCGCGCTGGTCACCCTGACCCATCGCCTGTTGCCGCAGCTCGTGGAGCGCAAGGGCGCCATCATCAACATTTCGTCGGTGGCCGGTGTCTATCCGTATCCGGGCGGCAACGCCTATGGCGGCACCAAGGCCTTCGTCAGCCAGTTCTCGCTGGGCCTGCGCTCGGACCTGCACGGTACCGGCGTACGGGTGACCACCATCGAACCGGGCATGGCCGAAACAGAGTTCACCGTTGTCCGTACCCATGGCGACCAGGTCGCGTCGGACAAGCTGTACACCGGCGCCAACCCGATGACCGCCGAGGACATCGCCGAGCAGATCTTCTGGGTGGCGAGCCTGCCGCCGCATCTGAACATCAATCGCCTGGAACTGATGCCGGTCAGCCAGTCGTTCGCCGGCTTCCAGGTTGCCCGCGAGGGCTGATCCGCGTCCTGGATGCGTTCTGTAGAGCCGAGCCCATGCTCGGCTGATCGCCTAATGAAGCCGAGCATGGGCTCGGCTCTACAGGCAAAAAAAAGCCGGGCAATGCACGGCTTTCTTCATTCATGCATGCAGACTCACTGCGCCTTGATCGCCATCGCCTGCAGGCCGGTGCCATCCAGCTTCTGCTTGGCTTCGGAAAGCTCACCGGCACTGCCATAGGGCCCCATGCGCACGCGGTAGACGGTCTTGCCGTTGATCTGCGCCGACTCCACGCGTGCGGCCAGGCCCATCATCGCCAGCTTGGCCTTGGTTGCCTCCGCATCGCCGGACGCGCCGAACGCACCTGCCTGCAGGATGTAGCGGGCGTTGTCGGCCGATGCCGGGGCTGCCGCAGCGCTGGCGGCGGCCGGCGCGGCTTCGCTGCGTGCCGCAGGAGCGGCGGCAACGGTACTGGCCGGCACAGTGGTGCCGGCTGCTGGCGTCGCTGCTGCCGGGCGTTCACTTACCGGGGTCGGCAGCGGACGGCTGGTGGCGGTCACCGGCGCGGTGCTGGCAACGCTCGCCGTCGCCGCAGGTGCGGCGGCCGCAACCGCCGGCACCGGCTTGCCTTCCAGTGCGGCCTGCGCGCGCTGCGCTTCGGCCTTGGCCCGGCGCTGGTCTTCGGCACGCGCGCTGGCGGCCAGTTCGGCGTCGGACATTTCCACTTCCTTGCCCGGCAGCAGGGTGTAGAAGTCGTACTGGGTGGCGGCCGGCTTTTCCGGTTCGGCCGGTTTCGGCGTGGCCGGCTGTGCGACCGGCTGGGTGCCGACATCGCTTTCGCCATCGGCCACCGGCGCCGGCTGCGCGTTCGGGTTCGGCTGCGGACCGGCGCGCAGGAAGCCATCACCCTCGCCCTTGAACAGGTTCGGCGCCGCCAGGAACACCACGGCAGCGATCGCCACGCCGGCAACCAGCCACACCCATCCGGGCGTGCCTTGGCTGCTGTTGCGCCGAGCCTGTGTCTTGCCGCGTCGTGCTGCCATGTCTACTGCGTCTCCTGAGACTTACATTTTTTCCGGGGCGGAAACGCCCAGGAGGTCGAGGCCGTTGGCCAGTACCTGGCGCGCTGCGCAGGCCAGGGTCAACTTGGCGTTGCGATCGGTCGCGTCGTCCACCAGCACCGGTGTCCCGTGATACCACGTGTGGAACGCGTGCGCCAATTCGCGCAGGTACTGCGCGACCAGGTGCGGTTCCAGCGCCACGCCAGCCGCTTCCACCACTTCCGGATAACGCGAGATCTCGTTCATCAGGGCCAGCGACGCGTCATCGGCCAGACGGCCCAGGTTGGACAGGCCCGTGTCCTGTTCGTAGACCAGGCCCTTCTCCTGCGCCTGGCGCAGCAGGCTGCAGACGCGGGCATGCGCGTACTGCACGTAGAACACCGGGTTGTCGTTGCTCTGCTGACGGGCCAGATCGATGTCGAAGGTCAGCTGCGAATCGGGCTTGCGCGCGATCAGGAACCAGCGGGTCGCGTCGCGGCCGGCTTCTTCGATGAGGTCGCGCAGGGTGAAGTAGCTGCCGGCACGCTTGGACAGCTTCACTTCCTCGCCGCCGCGCATGACGGTGACCATCTGGTGCAGCACGTATTCCGGCCAGCCCTGCGGGATGCCTACTTCCATGGCCTGCAGGCCGGCACGCACGCGCGCCAGCGAACCGTGGTGGTCCGCGCCCAGCTCGGTGATCGCACGCTCATAGCCACGCTGCCACTTCGACAGGTGGTAGGCCACGTCCGGCACGAAGTAGGTGAAGGTGCCGTCGGACTTGCGCATGACGCGGTCCTTGTCGTCACCGAAGTCGGTGCTGCGCAGCCACAGCGCGCCGCCTTCTTCATAGGTATGGCCCGACGCCTGCAGCTTGGCCACCGCTTCGGCAACCTTGCCGTCGGCGTACAGCGAGCTTTCCAGGAAGTAGATGTCGAAATCCACGCCGAACGCGGCCAGGTCCAGGTTCTGCTCGTTGCGCAGGTAGGCGACGGCGAAGCGGCGGATCGCCTGCATGTCGTCCGGGTCCTTGGCGCCGGTCACGAGGGTGCCTTCCAGGTCGACGCTGGCGCCGATCATGTAGGCACGTGCCACGTCGGCGATGTAATCGCCGCGGTAACCGCCTTCGGGCCAGCCTTCCTGGTCCGGAGCGATGCCCTTCACCCGTGCCTGGGTGGACAGTGCCAGGTTCTCGATCTGCACACCGGCGTCGTTGTAGTAGAACTCGCGCTTGGCGTTCCAGCCGTTGGCATCGAGCACGCGTGCCACGCAGTCGCCGATGGCTGCGGCGCGGCCGTGGCCGACATGCAGCGGGCCAGTCGGGTTGGCCGACACATACTCCACGCCCACCGTGCGTCCATTGCCGGACAGGTTGCGGCCGTAATCGGCGCCTTCCTTGATCACGGTGGCGGCTTCACGCTGGTACGCGGCCGGTGCCAGGTGGAAATTGATGAAGCCCGGGCCGGCGATCTCGACCTTGCTGACGTCTTCGCTGCGCGGCAGCGCCTCGACCAGCGCCTGTGCCAGCGCGCGCGGATTGCTGCGCGCGGCTTTGGCCAGCAGCATCGCGGCGTTGGTGGCGAAGTCGCCATGGTCGCGGGTCTTCGGGCGCTCGACCACGAAGTCCGGCGGCAGGGAGTCGACGGGCAGGGTGCCATTGGCGCGCAGGGCTTCGATGCCTTGGCTGATCAGGGCGCGGAGGAGATTTTTCACGAGGCCTGCTGTGAGAATGAGCGGCGGAATCGCCCATTTTAGCGCAGATGCCGGGCCCAACGCTGACCGAGGCCTGCCTGCGAGGGCACGCGGGGTCGCTTGCTGCGGCAGGGCTCACCCCACCACGCGGGCCCGAAGCGGCGGTAGAAGGCCCCGTTCAGCAAATGAAACGGGACGCCCCTCGCCCACCACGAAGTGGTCCAGCAGGCGGATGTCGACCAGTGCCAGTGCCCGTTGCAGCTCCTCGGTGATCTGCGCGTCGGCCGCCGAGGGTTCCGGGTCGCCGGAGGGGTGGTTGTGGCTGAGGATGACCGCGGCGGCGTTGTGCAGCAGCGCTCTGCGCACCACCTCGCGGGGATAGACCGGGGCCGCATTGATGGTGCCGGCGAACAGTTCCTCGCAGGCGATCAGGCGGTGGCGGTTGTCCAGGAACAACACCACGAACAGTTCCCGTGCCTGCCCGCGCAGGCGGTGCTGCAGGTAACGGCCGACGGCGGCAGGGTTGTTGCCGACTGCCTCGCCCTGCTGCAGTTCAGCGGCCAGATAGCGGTGGGCCAGTTCCAGCCCTGCGGCCAGCGTGCAGCTGCGTGCCGGCCCCAACCCGGGAAGTTTCGACAGTTCGTGGGCCGAGCGGTCCAGCAATACCCGCAGAGGCCCGTGGGCAAGCAACAGGTCGCGCGCGGTCTGTACCGCGTCCCGGCCGCCAATGCCGGAACCGAGGAACAGGGCGAGCAGTTCGGCGTCGGACAGTGACGCGGGACCCCGGGCCAGCAGTTTCTCGCGGGGGCGCTCTTCTTCGGGCCATTCATGGATGGGCATGGCACCCAGCATGGCGTTCCGCGCCGGCCGGTCCCATAGGCCCTTGCCGTGGCCGCGGGTCGGCCAAGTCCTCAGTCGTGCCGGGTCTGCAGGTAGTCGTACAGCTCCTGGTTGGTCTGCAGGCCCAGCTTGCGCATGGCTTCGGCCTTCTGCCGGCTGATCGTCTTCGGGCTTCGCCCGCAGCGATCGGCGATGGCGTTGATGTTCAGGCCCTCGGCCAGCAGCTGCAGCACTTCAAGTTCGCGTGTCGACAACGCAGCCGGTGGATGCGGAAACAGCAGATCGCGCGCCTGCAGATGACGCCGCAGATGATCGGAGACGAACACCTGGCCCGCCATGGCGGCATTCAGGGCCTGGCCCAGCTCGGGGAAGCCGGCGCTCTTGTCGACCAGACCGTGTACGCCATCGCGCAGGAGGCCATCAAGCAGCCCGGGGTGCCGCGCCCCGGTCAGTACGACCACGGGAAGGTCGGGGTGGCGCTGGCGCAGCACCGCCAGCAGTTCGGGGCCATCCGGGCCGGGGCCGGGCATGGACAGGTCGGTGAGCACGGCATGGCAGGGCTGCTTTGCCAGCAGCTGCAGCAGTCCGGCACCGTCGGCGGCGGCACCGGCCACATCCATCTGGTGGCGCTCAAGCACGATTCGGATGCCGTGCAGGACGACCGGGTGGTCGTCGGCAATGATGATGCGCGGTTGCACGGGGAGCTCCTCGGAAATCGAACGGCACAGCTGGAGGCCAGTGACGATTCTGCAAAGCGGGGACGCAAAGAGGTATAGGAAAGTTCCGAAACGGCGCGCAGCAAACCCGGAAAACACGCCAGGTCCCCGCCCATGTGCTGATAGCCGCCCGCTATGTGCTGCGTGTACCAGGACGTTGCTGGCCTTCGGGTAAGCTAACGCCCTCGTTTGCACAGGAATTCCAGGTGGCTGATTCTCCCAACGCTTCCCCGACGCGGATCCGCGCGCTGGAAGGCCAGAAACTGCTCTTGTGTGTCGGCGGCGGGATCGCCGCGTACAAGGCCCTGGAACTGGTCAGGCGCCTGCGCGATGCCGGTGCGCTGGTGCAGGTGGCGATGACGGCCGGTGCCCAGCAGTTCGTCACGCCGCTCAGCTTCCAGGCCCTTTCCGGCCAGCCGACCCGCACCACGTTGTGGGACAGCGCCGCCGAACAGGCCATGGGCCACATTGAACTGGCCCGCTGGGCCGATCGCATCGTGATCGCGCCGGGCACCGCCGATCTGCTGGCACGCCTGGCCCAGGGCCACGCCGATGACCTGGTCAGCACCCTGTGCCTGGCCAGCACCGCACCGCTGACCGTGTGCCCGGCGATGAACCATCGGATGTGGCTGCATCCGGCCACCCAGGCCAATATCGCCCTGCTGCGCCAGCGTGGCGCCCAGGTGATCGGTCCGGTCGATGGGCCGTTGGCCGAAGGCGAGTCCGGCCCTGGCCGTCTGGCCGAGCCGGGTGACATCGTTGCTGCCCTGGCTGCCAACGGCACTGCCGGCACCGTCGCTACGGCGCCGGAAACGCGCGCGCTGCAGGGTCTGCGCCTGCTGATCAGCGCTGGCCCGACGTATGAAGACATCGATCCGGTGCGCTATGTGGGCAACCGCAGCAGCGGCAAGATGGGGTACGCGCTGGCCGCCGCCGCGGCCGCGCTGGGGGCCCAGGTGGTGCTGGTCAGTGGCCCGGTGCAGCTGCCGACGCCGCCCGGCGTGCAGCGCATTGATGTGCGCTCTGCCGCGCAGATGCGCGACGCGGTACTGAATGCGTTGCCGGCCGACATCTATATCGGTGCTGCCGCCGTTTCCGACTACACCCCGCGCCAGGTCGCCGCGCAGAAGCTGAAGAAGACCGCCGACAGCCAGTCACTGGTGATCGAGCTGGTACGCACCCCGGACATCCTGGCCGAGGTTGCCGCGCAGACGCAGTCGTTGAAGCTGGTGGTCGGCTTTGCCGCCGAGACCCACGATGTGGAGAAATATGCGCGCGGCAAGCTGGTCGACAAGCGCCTGGATCTGGTGATCGCCAACCAGGTGGGCATCAGCGGCGGTGGTTTCGAAAGCGACAACAATGCCGCCACCGCCTTCTGGCAGGATGGCGAACAGGTATTCCCGGCTACTTCCAAGCGTGAGCTGGCCGAACAACTGCTGGCACTGATCGCACGGAGACTTCAGGCATGACCGAGGCAGGCAACACCCACGGATTTTCCCCGCAACCGTTGCAGGTCAAGCTGCTCGACCCGCGCTTCGGCGACAGCTGGCCGCTGCCGGCCTATGCCACCGAAGCCAGCGCCGGCATGGATCTGCGCGCAGCGCTGGAAACCGCGCTGACCCTGCAGCCGGGCGATACCGCACTGGTCCCCAGCGGCCTGGCCATTCATATCGCCGATCCGCACCTGTGTGCGGTGATCCTGCCGCGCTCGGGCCTGGGCCATCGGCATGGCATCGTACTGGGCAACGGCACCGGCCTGATCGACGCCGACTACCAGGGGCCGCTGCTGATCAGTGTCTGGAACCGTGGCCGCGAGGCCTTCACCATCGAGCCGGGCGATCGCATTGCCCAGCTGGTGGTGGTACCGATTGCCCGCGTCAGCCTGCAGGTGGTGGATACTTTCACCGACAGCGTGCGGGGAACGGGTGGATTCGGCCATACCGGGGTGCGTTGACAGGGGACATCGATGAGCGGCATCGGGGAAGCACAGCGGGGAAAGTCGTTGGGACGGAGCGCGCCATTGCTGGGCGTGCTGCTGGTACTGCTGGCCGGCTGGTTCGGCTGGAGCGCGGTGCAGCAGTGGCGACAGGCGGCCAGCGGGGAAGCGCTGGAACAGGCGCGCGACCAGGCCGTGCAAGGGCTGCAGCAGGCTGCCGCCGGCCAACTGCAGCAGCTGCAGCAGCACTTGAAGGGCGACCGCGTCCAGCAGGCGCTGCAGGCCGGTGATGCGGCCGGTGCCGCGCTGGCACTGCGGGAAAGCTGGACCGGCGTCGAGCAGGTGGACGTGCTGAGCGCTGACCTCGCCGCAGGCTATGCCGATGCGGCCACGTTTGGATATGCACGCCTGGCCCTGCTGGAATCGGCGCTGGCAGATGGCAAGCCAACCCTGCGGGTGATCCGCGATGGCGGAGGCAACCGCCTGGGTCTGGCCGCGCCGGTAGAGTTGGCCGGCGTCGGACCGGCGGTGGTCTATGTCCGCCAGCCGCTGCTGCGCTTGACCGCGCCGCTGGATCAGGTGCAGGCCCCCGGCAATGGCTTCCTGGCGCTGCGCCAGGGAGCGCACAACATCGTGGCGCAGGGGGACAGCGGCCTGTCCGAGAGCGCCGAGGCAATGGCGCGCCCGGTGGCCGGAACCCCGCTGCGACTGACCGCCGCGGTGCCCAACGTGGAACCCGGCCCGTTGGGGCTGGGAGCCCTCGCCAGCGCGATTGTCGCCCTGTTGCTGGCCTTCATCGCGGTACTGCTGGTGGTAGGCCGTGGCCGACTGCCGAAGTCACTGCCATTGCCCATCCGGCGCAGCGCAGTGGCCGACGCCGATCACGGCCCGACCCTGCGTGAAAGCCTGCAGATGGTTCCGCCGACGGTGCCCAACGAGGCGCTGTCCGACGTTGCGCCGCCTCCTCCGCCACCACCGGTTCCCGCCGAGGCGCTGGCTGCAGGCATCTTCCGCGCGTACGACATCCGCGGCGTGGTCGGCAGCGAGCTGACCGCGCGCACCGCCGCGCTGATCGGGCAGGCAATCGGCACCGTCGCCCTCGAGCAGGGCCTGCGCGAGGTGGTGATCGGCCGCGATGGCCGCCTGTCGGGTCCTGAGTTGTCGGCCGGTCTGGCCGAAGGCCTGCGGCGTGCCGGCTGTGCGGTGATCGATATCGGCCTGGCGCCGACTCCGGTGGTGTATTTCGCCGCCTTCCATCTGCGCACCGGCACCTGCGTCGCGGTCACCGGCAGCCACAATCCGCCGGACTACAACGGTTTCAAGATCGTCATCGGCGGTGAGACCCTGTCTGGTGATGCGATCACCGACCTGTACCAGCGCATTGTCGAAGGCCGTCTGGTCCAGGCTGCGGAGCCGGGCGACTACCAGCAGCGCGAGGTCAGCGCCGACTACATCCAGCGTATTGCCGATGATGTGCAGCTGGACCGCCCGTTGAAGGTGGTTGCCGATGCAGGCAACGGCGTGGCGGGTGCCTTCGCGCCGCAGCTGCTGGAAGCGATCGGCGCCGAAGTGATTCCGTTGTACTGCGATGTCGACGGCACTTTCCCCAACCATCACCCCGATCCCAGCGAACCGGCCAACCTGGAAGACCTGGTGCAGACGGTCAAGCGCTTTGGCGCCGACCTCGGCGTGGCGTTCGATGGTGATGGCGATCGCCTCGGCGTGGTGACCGGCGAAGGCAAGATCATCTACGCCGACCGCCTGCTGATGCTGTTCGCCGCCGACGTACTGATGCGCAACCCGGGCGCGATGGTGATCTACGACGTGAAGTGCACCGGCACGTTGTCCGATCATGTGCTGCGCAATGGGGGCAGTCCGTTGATGTGGAAGACCGGGCATTCGCTGATGAAGGCGAAGATGCGCGAGACCGACGCCGAACTGGCGGGCGAGATGAGCGGCCACTTCTTCTTCAAGGAGCGCTGGTTCGGCTTCGACGATGGCCTGTATGCCGCTGCGCGCCTGCTGGAAATCCTGGCCCAGCGCGAAGAAGCGCCGGACGACGTGCTGGCCGAACTGCCGGAAATGGTGGCGACGCCGGAGTTGAAGGTGCCGGTGGCCGAAGGAACCCCGCATGCGCTGGTGGCGATGCTGGCGGCCGCTGCGCAGTCGCCGGACAACCCGTATGTCGGCGGTCGCCTGTCGACCATCGACGGCCTGCGGGTGGACTTCGCCGACGGCTGGGGCCTGGTGCGCGCCTCCAACACCACGCCGGTGCTGGTGCTGCGTTTCGAAGGCAACGACGAGGCCGCACTGGAGCGCATCCAGGCACTCTTCCGCAGCCAGCTGCAACCGGTGCTGGGCGACACCCCGCTGGGGTTCTGAGGTGGCGCCGGGCTGCGCCCGGCACCCGCCGAATCCACGTCAACGTCAAATTCAACCGCTGGCTTCCTGCGGGATGGCGGGGTGGGTCCGGTTGCGGGGGACGCTGCAAGTACGTCCATGTAAGCTCGGTCGCCGCATCCATGCGGCTCACGCCCCCGCAACCGGACCCACCCCGCCTTCGAGAGATCTCCGCGGTCTGTCGGAATGGCATGGCCTGCTCTTGGGGGTGTCGACCTTGGTCGACACGTAGATCCACGCCATGCGTGGATGTTTTTCGATCAATTGTCGAAATATTCGATTCCGATGGAGATTCATCCACGCATGGCGTGGATCTACTGGCCACCGGGAAACCGTCGAAGGCGGGGCACTGTGGGTGTGCGGGGTGTGAGCCGCATGGATGCGGCGACCAAGCCCCCATGGACGGGTTCACGGCGGCCCCGCACACCCACAGTGCCTCGCCATCCCGCAGGAAGCCGCTTTGGCTGTTGCCGTTGCTCCGGCTGTTGCTTGAAAGCCTCTGCGGGTGCAGGGCGCAGCCCTGCCGACCTTACTTCGCCCAGCCTTCGATCTCGCCGTGCGCGAACGGTCCGAGCTTGGCCTTCACCATCCGTCCCTGTGCATCGAACAGCACGCTGTAGGGCAGCAGGCCCTGTGCGTTGCCCAACTGCACGCTGGCGTCGCGTGGGCCTGGGGTATCGAGCACGATCGGGTAGTTCACCGGCACCCGCTGCAGGAAATCGCCCACACGGTCAGGCGTATCCAGCGCCAGGCCCAACACCTGTATGCCGCGCGCGCCCTGGCCCTCGGCAAAGCGGGCCAACTCGGGCATTTCCTCCACGCACGGGCCGCACCAGCTGGCCCACACATTGACCAGCAATGGTCGGTCCTTGAAGCGTTCGCGGAGATCCAGCGCGTTGCCTTCAGCATCGGGCAGGACCAACGCGGGCAGCGGATCACCGCGGCGCAGGATCGGCAGCGCCTGCGGCGATACCGCAACAGGCGCTGCGGTATCCGCCGCCGGTGACGGTGCCAGTCGATTGCCGGCCCACAGGCCTAGTCCGGCAGCCAGCACCGCTGTCCACAGCAGTGCTGGCCGTTGCCACTTCATCGGGCGGTGCGCAGCAATGCTTCTTCCACCAGCGCCTGGGTCAGCAGGGTGGGCAGCACTGTCGGCGGTGCGCCCGGCCCATAGACCACGTACAGCGGCACGCCCACGGCCTTGTGCTCATCCAGGAACGCGGTGATCTGCGGGTCCACATTGGTGTAGTCGCCACGCATGTACACCGCGTTGGTGCGCTTGAGCAGTTCCTTGAACTCCGGGCGGGACAGCACCGCGCGCTCGTTGGCCTTGCAGCTCACGCACCAGTCGGCGGTCATGTTGACGAATACCACGCGGTTGTCGGCGCGCAGGCGGTCCAGCATCTGCGGTGAATACTCCACCACGTTCTCGCTGCTCGCCTGTGCGGCACGTGCCGGCGGTGCCAGCTGGGTCACGGCCCACACCGGCACCAGCGCCGCGATCACCAGCAGCACGCCCAGCAGCCCGGCCGCGCGCTGGCTGCGCCAGCGGCTGCGCTCGAACAACCATAGGCCACCGGTGAGCAGCAGCAGGCCGCCCAGCGCCAGCGCCATGCCATCCACGCCACGCTGCTTGCCCAGCACCCACAGCAGCCACAACGCGGCGGCGTACATCGGGAAGGCCAGCACGTGCTTCAGCGTTTCCATCCACGGTCCGGGCTTGGGCAGGCGACGGGCCAGTGCCGGCACGAAACCGATCAGCAGGAACGGCAGGGCCAGGCCCAGGCCGAGGAACAGGAACACCAGCATCGCCGCCACCGGCGGTGCCACGAAGGCATAGGCCACGGCCGGGCCGAAGAACGGCCCCACGCAGGCGCTGCCGACCACGCAGGCCAGCACGCCGGTGAAGAAGTCGCCGGCCGGGCCGCTGCGCCGCGCCAGCGACTGGCCGAAGTTGCCGATGCCGCCGCCCATGGTGAACACGCCGGACAGGCTCAGGCCCACTGCGAACATGATGTAGGCCAGCGCCGCGACCACGCCGGGATGCTGCAGCTGGAAACCGATGCCGACCGCGTTGCCGAGCACGCGCAGGCCGACCATCAGTGCGCCGATCACGGCGAAGGCGACCAGCACGCCCAGCGTGTACCACATGGCATGGCTGCGGGCGCGCTCGGGGCTTTCACCGCTCTGCGCCAGGCTCAGCACCTTCAACGACAGGATCGGCAGCACGCAGGGCATCAGGTTCAACACCAGGCCGCCGGCCAGCGCCAGCAGCAGTACCCACAACAGCGAGCTGTCGGTTTTCGGCACGCGGCTGGGGGCCTTGGTACGCAGTGCATTGTCCTGCTGCGCGTCGGCGGCGAAGGCATCGGCACCCACTGCCGCTTCGGCGGTGGGTGCCGGCGTATTGTTGGGCACGGTCGGCAGCAGGCGCAGCGGCGCGCCGTTGGCACCTTCGCGGGTGCTGGCGGAAGTGCTGGCTGGTGTTACCGGTGCATCGGTGGTGGCGGTCTGGCCGGCGGCGGTCAGCGTGCCGGCCGGAATCGACAGCTTCACCCGGCGGGTCATCGGCGGGTAGCAGATGCCATCGGTCTGGCAGCCCTGGAAGGTCACCACCAGCGTGCTGTCGACCGCCTCGGTGCGGGTACGGCGCAGCGGCAGAGGTACTTCCACCTGGTTGAAGTACACCGACACATCGCCGAAGTGTTCATCGCGGTGCGACTGCGCAGCGGGCCAGCGCGGCTTGTCGGCCAGTACGCCGGCACTGCCTTCCAGCTTCAGCGACGTACGGTCGCGGTAGAGGTAGTAGCCCGGGGCGGGGCTGAAGCGCAGCAGCAGGGTATTGCCGTCGCTGGCGATGGCATCAAAGCCGAAGGCCTGTTCCGACGGCAGCGGCAGGGCCTGGCTGTTGCTGGTGCCCGGCAGGCGCAGACCACCGCCACTGCCGGCACCGGCCAGCGGGTTGTTGAACGCGCTGGTGCCGGTGACGCGTGCGGTCGGCAGCGCGGCAGGCGCACCGCCCGCGCCAGGCAGGGTCACCTGCACCACGCGCTTCTGCGGCGGGTAGCACACGCCGGCATCGGCGCAGCCCTGGTAACGCACTTCCAGGCTGATGGTGCCGGCGGCATCGGTGGGCGCACCGGGCAGAGTAGCCTGCAGGCGCTCGCGGTAGGTCTCCACCTCGCCGAAGAAATCGTCGTGGTGCTTCTTGCCTGCGGGCATCTGCAGCGCCGCGGCATTGAAAGCAGGATCGGCCTTCACCGTGGTGCGGTGGCGATACAGGTAATAGCCCGGGGCGATCTTGAACTGCAGCTGGATCTGCCCACGCTCGGGCGCACTGGCAGTCAGCGCGAACGCCTGGTCCACCGGCAGCAGATCTTTCTCATCCAGCGCGAAGGCCGGCAATGAAAGCCACAACAGGGCGCACAAGGCGGCGCCACGCGCAAACAGAGTCTTCAATCAGTGTCCTCCCGGGTCTGTGCCCGGATCCAGTCCAGATACGCCGGCAGGCCGGCCCGGGTTTCGACCGCGATGCACTCCGGGAGTTCATACGGATGCAGTTCGACGATCCGGGCGATGGCTTCATCGACACGGCTTGCGGTGGTTTTCACCAGCAGCTGCAGTTCGGCGTCGGTGGTCACCTCGCCCTGCCAGCGGTACGTCGACTGTGCGCCGTCCAGGCGGGTCACGCATGCAGCCAGATGCTCAGCGACCAGCGCGTGCGCGATGCGCTCGGCACTGGCCCGGTCCGGGCAGGTGGTCAACAGCAGCAGGACGGGATCGACGGTCGACATGACCGTCGAGTATAGGGCCCCTGTCCGACCGGGTCAGGATCGGACAGGGGAAATACAACTTTCTTCAAACGGTGTCAGTTGGCCAGCTGGCAGGTGGCCGGCTTGGCCGAGGTGAACAGGCCCGGGGTGGCCCACTCGGGGTGGTCGATGAACGGGTTGCGGTTGCCCTGGAAGCTGTAGATCACGTCATTGCGGGCACGTTCTGCAGCGCTCGGCGGATCAGCAAGGTGCCAGTCGATCAGGGTCGACAGCAGGCCCATGTAGGCCGGCGAACTGCTGGTCTTGACGATCTTGCTGCGGTCGTCGGTCAGTTCCAGGTCCGGTTCGGACTGGCCGGTGGCCGCATCCTTGCCCCCTTCATAGCGGATGGCCATGTACATCACCGCGCGTGCCATGTCGCCCTTGCGTGCACCCCACACTTCGAAGGTGCCGGCGTTGCCATCCGGCGTGCGCACCCAGTTCGAATTGCCCGGATAGCCACCGCTGCCACCGCCCTGGCCGTTGTTGGCCTCGGTGGCACGCTCGCCGCAGTTGGCGTCGCATTTGCCGAACGGCTTGTTGCCGCGGTCGGCATTCCACTGTGCGTCGGTCAGGTACAGCATGTGGGTATCGGTGTAGGGCGCATACGGCAGGCCCTTGTCGCCGGTGGTGCTGGCAAAGCCCAGCGAATTGGGCCAGGTGTGCTCGCGGTTGTACTTCAGGCCGCTGCCACTGCCGGCACGGTCGGTCACCTTGGTGTAGCTGCGGTTGCGATAGGCATCGAGGATCTTGCCGGCGTTGTTCGGGTCTTCGTCGGCGATCTCCAGGATGGTCCAGGTGCTGGTGCCCGAACCGCTGTACGGGTACGCGGTGTGGCCCTTGATGGTGGCGTGCAACGAGCAGCGCAGCTGGCTGGGGCTGCTGGTGTTGACCTTCGAGTAATAGCCTGCGGGGCCGCCGGGATTGCCCGGGTCCGGATTGCCGGTGGTGGTGGCCACGGTGAAGGCGATGCGGCTGTCGGTCGCCGGGCGGGCACCCTGCGCATCGGTGATGCGTGCGGCACGGATGTCGAAGCGGCAGGCCTCACCGGCGACCAGTGCGGTGTTGGTCGACAGCTTCACGCTCTTGCCGCTGGCCGGCCAGGTCAGGGGAACGCTGCCGGAGGTGCCGCAGGTCAGTGCGAAGGCGCCGCTGGCGAGGTTGACCGTCTCGCTGAACACCACTTCCAGATCGGCTGCGGCCGGGAAGGTGCTGCTGCCCTGTGCCGGCGTGGTGGTGGACACCGACGGTGGCGTGTTCGGGCCCGGGGTGCCGCCGCCGCTGAAGGTCTGGTTGTTGTTGCAGCTGCCGAACGTCTGCTTGGCCGATTCGGCCCAGGTGAAGTGCGCGTACTGGCTGCCGCTGCCGGTCAGCTGCAGCGAAGTGCCTGCGGCAGTGCTGTTGGTTTCGGCAACTGGAATGTTCTGGCTGGTCATGCCGGCGGCGGGGCCACCGGAGGCGGTGATCGCGCCCTCGTAGCTGAGGAACTGCACCACCTTGCCGCTGGCGTCGACCAGGGCGATGCCGTCGTTGGGGCCGTTCTGCAGGCCGTTGGTGGGGTAGGTGACCACGGCCAGGGTGGCGCTGCCGCAGCTGGCCGCGGTTCCAGCCGGTACCGCGTTGTTGGCGTAGACCGTGGCGGCCGACGGATTGCTGCCGTTGTAGAGGTACAGGCGGTAGCCGGACAGATCCTCGCCGGCAGTGGCGACCACTTCGATGGCTTCGCCGACGTCACCGGCAGCGGTGCTGTCGTCGTAGTGCAGTTCGTTGATGAAGACTTCGGCTTGGGCCGGCGCGGCAGCCAGTGCCAGCAGGCAGGCGGCGGCGAGCGGGGACAGCAATCGCATCGACTACTCCTTGTGATTGGGAATGCCGGGCCACCCTAAAGCCGATCTGGTGACACTTTGTCGTAAATGAACGCCAGATATCTGACAGTGAGACGCCCATCACCAAAATACCGGATCCACGGACATGGAGCTGTCGCGGCGCGTCGATAAAAATTTGCTGGCCGGGCCTTGAAAGGTCTCCGGAGGTCTCCATCTCTGTCGTGCTCCCGACCTGTCGGGCTTTTTCACGCGCGTTGCTGGCAGTCACCTGGTGTGAGTGCTAACATCGCCGGACTTTTTCAGACCAATCAATAACTTAAGAGGTCCCACATGAGCATCAAGCCGCTGCACGACCGCGTTGTGGTCAAGCCGATCGAAGCCGACGAAGTTTCCGCCGGTGGCATCCTGATCCCGGACTCCGCCAAGGAAAAGTCCACCAAGGGTGAAGTCGTGGCCGTGGGCCCGGGCAAGCCGCTGGACAACGGCAGCGTGCGCGCGCCGTCGCTGAAGGTCGGTGACAAGGTCATCTACGGCCAGTACGCCGGCAGCTCGTACAAGAGCGAAGGCGTCGAATACAAGGTCCTGCGCGAAGACGACGTGCTCGCCGTCATCGGCTGAGCGTCGGCGCGACCTGCTTCATCCCCTGATTCCAAACACCCAGCTGCCGGGCATGGCCCGGCGCTATCAATGAGGTAACTGCAATGGCTGCCAAGGATATTCGTTTCGGTGAAGACGCCCGTTCGCGCATGGTGCGCGGCGTCAACGTTCTCGCCAATGCCGTCAAGGCCACCCTGGGCCCGAAGGGCCGCAACGTCGTGCTCGAGAAGAGCTTCGGCGCCCCGACCATCACCAAGGACGGCGTGTCCGTCGCCAAGGAAATCGAACTGGCTGACAAGTTCGAGAACATGGGCGCACAGATGGTGAAGGAAGTCGCGTCGCGTACCAACGACGACGCTGGCGACGGCACCACCACCGCCACCGTGCTGGCCCAGGCCCTGATCCGCGAAGGCGCCAAGGCTGTTGCCGCCGGCATGAACCCGATGGACCTCAAGCGCGGTATCGACAAGGCCGTCGTGGCCGCCGTCGCCGAGCTGAAGAACATCTCCAAGCCGACCGCTGACGACAAGGCCATTGCCCAGGTCGGCACGATCTCGGCCAACTCGGACGAGTCGATCGGCCAGATCATTGCCAACGCGATGAAGGAAGTCGGCAAGGAAGGCGTGATCACCGTTGAAGAAGGCTCGGGCCTGGACAACGAGCTGGACGTGGTCAAGGGCATGCAGTTCGACCGCGGCTACCTGTCCCCGTACTTCATCAACAACCAGCAGTCGCAGACCGCTGACCTGGATGACCCGTACATCCTGCTGCACGACAAGAAGATCTCCAACGTGCGTGACCTGCTGCCGGTGCTGGAAGGCGTCGCCAAGGCCGGCAAGCCGCTGCTGATCGTGGCCGAGGAAGTCGAAGGCGAAGCGCTGGCGACCCTGGTGGTCAACACCATCCGCGGCATCGTCAAGGTCGTGGCCGTCAAGGCCCCGGGCTTCGGCGACCGTCGCAAGGCGATGCTGGAAGACATGGCCGTGCTGACCGGCGGCACCGTGATCTCCGAGGAAGTCGGCCTGTCGCTGGAAAAGGCCACCATCAAGGACCTGGGCCGCGCCAAGAAGGTGCAGGTTTCCAAGGAAAACACCACCATCATCGATGGCGTGGGTGACAAGGCTGCGGTCGATTCGCGCGTTGCACAGATCAAGACCCAGATCGAAGACACCTCCTCGGATTACGATCGCGAGAAGCTGCAGGAGCGCGTGGCCAAGCTGGCCGGTGGCGTTGCAGTGATCAAGGTCGGTGCTTCGACCGAAATCGAAATGAAGGAAAAGAAGGATCGCGTCGACGACGCCCTGCACGCGACCCGTGCGGCCGTTGAAGAAGGCGTGGTTCCGGGCGGCGGCGTTGCCCTGGTCCGTGCGGTCTCCGCGCTGGCTGGCCTGAAGGGTGCCAACGAAGACCAGAACCACGGCATCCAGATCGCCCTGCGTGCGATGGAAGCTCCGCTGCGCGAAATCGTCGCCAACGCCGGCGAAGAGCCGTCGGTCATCGTCAACAAGGTCAAGGAAGGCACCGGCAGCTTCGGCTACAACGCCGCCACCGGCGAGTTCGGCGACATGCTGCAGTTCGGCATCCTGGACCCGACCAAGGTGACCCGTTCGGCGCTGCAGAACGCAGCCTCGATCGCTGGCCTGATGATCACCACCGAAGCCATGGTTGCCGAAGCTCCGAAGAAGGACGAGCCGGCCATGGGCGGCGCCGGTGGCATGGGCGGCATGGGTGGCATGGGCGGCATGGACTTCTAAGGTCCGCTGCACCGGTAGCGGCCGACCCTGGTCGGCACGCTTCCCTGCTGCAATGAAAAACCCCGCCGGAAGGCGGGGTTTTTTTGTGGGCTGCATCCACGTATGGCGTGGATCCATGCGGGCAACGCGGGATTGCCCGCCGCTACGCTGCCCGTGCTGTCGGCAGGGCGTCCTGCAGCCACGCCAGGAACGCCGCCACCACCGGTCTGTCGCGGCCCTCGCTGCCTGACCGGGTCACCGCGTAGTAGGCGAAGGACTGCGGCCATGGCTGCTGCAGGACCACCTGCAGGCGACCGCTGGCCACTTCTTCGGCCACGTGGATGTCACGCACCAGCGCGATGCCCTGGCCGGCTGCCGCTGCACGTATCAACAACAGATCGTCATCGAAGGCGGGGCCGCGCTGCAGGCGCGCATCCTGCTGCAGTCCCAAGGCCTGGAACCACAACCGCCAGTCACTGCGTTCGCTGTCCTGCAACAGCGGCAACTGCAGGCAGTGCTCCACGCGTGTGATCGGTGGCACGGTTGCCAGCAGCGCCGGGCTTGCGACCGGCAGCAACGCCGGCGCCAACAGGTGCTCCGCATGCAGCCCCGGATACTGGCCCAGGCCGTGCCGGATCGCGATGTCCACACCATCACGGCGCAGGTCCACCAGCGTAGGGCTGGCGTCCAACTGCACGTCGATTCCTGGATGCCGCGCGCTGAAATCGGCCAGTCGCGGCGCCAGCCAGTGGACGGCGAAACTGGGCGCGGCGCTGATCCGCAACGATGATCTGCCTTGCCAGGCTTCCAGTGCATGCAGGCTGCTGGCGATCTGATCGAAGGCTTCGCGCAGTTGCGGATAGACGCGGTTTCCGGCCGCGCTGAGCACCACGCCATGGCGGGTTCGATCGAACAGGCTGACGCCGAGGCGTTCCTGCAACTGCTTCAGTTGCTGGCTCACGGCACCGGGTGTCACGCCCATCACCTCGGCGGCCGCTGTCAGGCTGCCGTGGCGGCTGGTTTCAACGAAGGCCCGCAGGGCCAGCAAGGGCAGTACCGCACCCATTTCCATTCTCCCGTGACGATGCTGGCGAGCCGTCGGCATGCCCATCGGCCAGCGCAGGGCACAGCATATCGGCCGGGTCGATGGCTGTCGCGCCGGCACGCGCAATGTTGAGCTGCGCTCAACTGCAACCGCAGCAGACATCGTTTCCCACCGGCGTGCCCGGTTCCTAGACTGGCTGCACGGTCGCTGCAGCGCCTTTCCCCACATTGCTCCGCCCTGCCCATGCTGTGGGCGGGCAGCGCGTGTGCATCTGATTTCTGCTTCCAGGATGCCTTCGTGACCGAACCTTCGCTGCACCTGCATACCGACAGCTCACCCAACGGCTACAAGGCCACCATTGCGTTGGAAGAGCTGGGACTGCCGTACCGCCTGCACCACGTGCGCATCGAGCAGGGTGAACATCGCCATCCTGATTTCCTGCGGCTCAATCCACACGGTCGCATTCCGGTCCTCGAAGACCGCGCCAAAGGCATCGTGCTGTTCGAATCGGCGGCGATCCTGCTGTACCTGGCCGAGCAGGGCAACGCATTGCTGCCACAGGCACCCGCCGCGCGCTGGGACGCCGTCACCTGGCTGATGTTCCATGCGTCCAGCGTCGGTCCCATCTTCGGCCAGCGTGTGCATTTCGAACACTTCGCGCAGGAGCGTTACCTGCCGGCGATTGAGCGCTACCGGCATCTCTCCGAAGACATCTTCGCGATCCTCGATGCACGTTTGGCCGCGCGTCCCTGGCTGGCCGGCGATGACTACTCGATCGCCGACATCGCCCACTTCGGTTGGCTGCATGTGCTCCGCGTGATCGACATCGACTTTTCGCGCCATCGCTATCTTTCCGCATGGTACGAGCGCGTGGCCGGAAGGCCCGCTGTCCAGCGCGGTGTGCTGCTGCCTGAGCCGGCGACCGGACCCTGAGGAGATCGATGCAATGACAGCTTCCGTTCCGATCCACGGCGCTTCTGCAGCAGCGTTCGCCGGCCATGCCGGTTATCAGCGCATGTTCCGCGCCGATGCACTGACCCTGGGCATCTTCCTGCCGCTGCGTTTCTACCAGGGCGACATGGCGGTTCTGCAGGGGCAGACCGCACTGGTGCAAGCTATCGATCGCCATGACTTTGCTGCGGTCTGGGTGCGTGATGTTCCGCTGTTCGATCCCCAGTTCGGTGATGCCGGACAGGTGTTCGATCCGTTCACGTATCTCGCATGGCTGGCCGCGCGCACCCATCGCGTCGCGCTGGCGACAGGCAGCGTGGTGATGCCTCTGCGGCATCCCATCGACCTGGCCAAGGCTGCCGCGTCGATCGATCAGTTGTCCGCAGGGCGGCTGGTGATGGGCATTGCCTCGGGCGACCGTCCGCTTGAGTTTCCCGCCTATGGCCTCGACCACGCCCAACGCGGTGAGCGGTTCGCAGATGCCGTGGTGGCCTTCCGGCAATGGTTGCAGCCGGCCGACGGAACGCTGGCCAGCCATCCCTGGGCCGCACAGGGCGTGCAGTTGTTGCCGCCGCCGGTCAGCGGTCGTGTTCCGCTGATCGTCACGGGTAGCGCCCGCCAGCCGCTGGAATGGATTGGCCAGTACGCTGACGGCTGGTTGACTTATCCCGATTCGACCCATGACTCGCCGGGGCCACAGCGGCTGGCGGCGAAGATCCGCGCATGGCGCGCGCAGATTCCCGACGGCGGTTTCCGTCCGCACATGACCAATGAATGGCTGGATCTGGTGGATGATCCGGACCATCCACGCGTGCCGCTGCAGGGAGGCTATGCGCTGCGAACCGGGCGCAAGGGGCTGATCGCGCTGCTGGAAGCCTGGCAGCGCGCCGGGGTCAACCACGCTGCGCTCGGCATCCAGTTCTCGCAGCGCCCAACTGCAGATGTACTTCAGGAACTGGCCGAAGAGGTACTGCCGTTGTTTCCGTCGCATCCTGGCCCGCCTTCGCGGGTGATGGAATGGTAGCGATGAAGATCCGCAGCCACTGAGCCGCGGGCTCTGGGAGTGGTCGCGACAGGCTTGCAGTCTTTGCCTCATCCAGCCATGATTAGGTGCCTAATCATGGCTGGATGAGTGATGCTTGAGTTGAAACACCAAGCCCTCGTAGAGGAGGCGCAGCGCCGTGGCCACGCCGATGTCGCGCCGCTGCGCCTGTGCTTCCAGTTGCTCGCCTTGTCCAGCGCGATCGACCGTGACTGTGCTGCACGGTTGGCGCCGCATGGCCTCAGCGAAGGCCGCTTCGTCGTGCTGTTCCTGCTGCACGGTGCCGGCGGCGTGTTGCCGCCACACGAGCTGGCCGAGCGCGCTGGCGTCACCCGCGCCACCATCAGCGGGTTGCTTGATGGCCTGCAGCGCGACGGCCTGTTGCAGCGACGCAGCGATGCCGAGGATGGCCGCCGTCTGCAGATCGTGCTGACGGCGCGCGGCAAGCGCCTGGCCGGTGACCTGTTCGACCAGCACACACAATGGATCGGCGGACTGTTCAATGGCCTTGATTCCAGCGAACAGGCGCAGCTGTCGCTGCTGCTCGAGAAAGTCTGGCGATACACCGACGCAGGCGAGGAAACAGGCGCGTGAGCACTACCATCGCCACGGCACGTATGCAGGCACTCAATGCTGGCGACGTAGCCAGCACGCATCTGGCCGAGTGCCTTGCGGTGGACTTCGCTACGTTGCTGCGGGCGGTGGCACCTGCATTGCCAGCGGCTTCGATACAGCGCATGCACGAAGCCGCAGGCAAGGGCATCACCCAACGCATGGCCTTGACCGCAGCGCTGCTGCGCAAGGCAGGGCAGGGCGACGTGCAGCACTGGCGGGCGTATCCCTCCGACACCGTGCGGGGATGGGCGTGCTATCTGATCGGCAGTGACACGCACGCGACATTGGCTGACAAGCTGCAGGCGATGCGTCCACTGGCCGATGATCCGCACTTCGGTGTGCGCGAATGGGCGTGGTTGGCGCTGCGCAGTGATATCGTCGCCGCGCCGCTGGAAGCGCTCGCGCTGCTGCATCCCTGGACGCAGCAGCGTTCGCCGTATCTGCGCCGCTTCGCCTGTGAGGCGCTGCGTCCCCGCGGTGTCTGGGCCACGCACATCGCGCTGTTCAAACAGCACCCCGAACACGTGCTGCCCTTGCTGGAAGTGCTCGCCGATGATCCCGAGCGCTACGTGCAGGACTCGCTGGGCAATTGGCTGAACGACGCTGGCAAGAGCCAGCCCGATTGGGTGCGAGCCGTATGCACACGCTGGCGGTCAACCCATGACAGCGTCGCCAACACGTACATCCGCAAGCGTGCGCTGCGCTCGCTGTAATGCCGCACCGTTCACCCGTTCCCCGCCGATGCCGGCCGATCGCCGGCAACTCCATCACCCTCAAGGAAGACCCCATGTCCCACCTCCTCATCGAGCTGTACACAGCGACGCCGGCCTGGAAAGCACTCTCTGCCGAACAGCGGAATGCCTTCTTCATCCGCATCGGCGCCGGCATGCAGCAACTCGACCCTGCATGCGTCGCACCGTTGGCGATGGGCCGCGTGGCCAGCGAGGTGCCACATGCCAGCGCCGAGCAGTACTACGCGGTCTGGCAGTGCGCCAGCGGTGCAGATGCCGATGCTTTGGTGGCGGCTATCAGTGCCACCGGCTGGCATGACTACTTCGCCACCACCAATGCGGTGGGCGCCGTGGATGCGATGGCCCAGCACCTGGCGGACCTCGCAGCGCTGTAATGCGGCCAGCGGTGGCACATGCGCGTGTCATCCATTCCGGGTAAAGATGGCGCTCGGCCGAATCCATCCGCAGGGAAGTCGAGCATGCAGAGCAAGATCCAGGTGACGCTGTACGGAGCGCTGGGCAGCAGTCCTGCGCTGCAGGTACCCGGTCTGGAAGGGCCCGTGGTCGCCATCCAGGAAGCCACTCTGCGGCAGCTGGTGTCCGATCTGTATACGGCCCGGTCCATGCTCAACCCCGAACAGCTGGTTGAGGCCAGGCAGGAACTGGACCGGGTCGTGGAGCGCTGGGTCGACATCCACGAGACGTTGCTGCTGGACGTGGAAGTGCATGGCGGCCGATAGTCCGCTGAACCGCGCCCGCAGTTGCGGATGAAACAGTTGGCACCTGCCAAAACCCTGTGTTATCAATACATCCCATGAACGCAGCCCACGCCAGCTTTTATTGGTATTACTTTCCGAAGCCCCCGGCGGAGGAAGGATTGCGCTCACCCTGAAGAAAGCTTCAGACGCATTCCCGAAAGCCGCCAGCGAACCTGGCGGCTTTTTTCATGTCGCCACGCTGCGGACCCCCAACGTTCCGTAGAGACCCCCCACCATGCCCCCGCACACCGACGACCTGCGTATCCGCACCATCGAACCGCTGACACCGCCTGCCCAGCTGCTGGCGATGCTGCCCTGCGATGACGAAGCCTCCGACACCGTCAGCGCCTCGCGCGCGGCCCTGCACCAGATCCTGCACGGCCGCGACGACCGTCTGGCGGTGGTGGTTGGCCCGTGCTCGATCCACGACCCGAAAGCCGCCATCGAGTACGCGCAGCGCCTGAAGCCGTTGCGCGATGCGCTGGCCGGCGAGCTGGAAATCGTCATGCGCGTGTACTTCGAGAAGCCGCGCACCACGGTGGGCTGGAAGGGCCTGATCAACGATCCGGACCTGGATGGCAGCTTCAGGATCGACAAGGGCCTGCGCATCGCCCGTGGCCTGCTGCGCGACATCAACAAGCTGGGCCTGCCGGCCGGTGTCGAGTTCCTCGATGTGATCTCGCCGCAGTACATCGCTGATCTGGTCGCCTGGGGCGCGATCGGCGCACGTACCACCGAAAGCCAGGTGCATCGCGAGCTGGCCTCGGGGCTGTCGTGCCCCGTCGGCTTCAAGAACGGCACCGACGGCAACGTCAAGATCGCCGCCGATGCGGTGGGCGCAGCCTCGAACCCGCATCACTTCCTGTCGGTCACCAAGCAGGGCGGCACCGCCATTGTCTCCACTACCGGTAATCCGGACTGTCATGTGATCCTGCGTGGTGGCAAGCAGCCGAACTACGATGCGGCCAGCGTGGCCGAGGCCTGCCAGGCGCTGGCCAAGGCCAAGCTGCCGACGCGCCTGATGATCGATGCCAGCCACGCCAACAGCCTGAAGAACCACGAAAACCAGCCCAAGGTGATCGAAGACATCGCCACCCAGCTGGAAGACGGCGAGCAGCGCATCGTCGGTGTGATGGTCGAAAGCCATCTGGTCGGTGGCCGCCAGGAACTGGTGGAAGGCCAGCCGCTGGTCTACGGCCAGAGCATCACCGATGGCTGCATTGACTGGGACACCACCGTGACGGTGCTGGAGCGGCTGGCGGCTGCCGTGCGCGCCCGCCGCGAAGTGAAGGTGTCCGAGGCCGCCTGAGCGCGGCACGTGTGTGGATGGCGGCCAGCGCCTGCGGGGGTGCGGCCGCGATCAGGGCCGGTCGGAGTTGGAGACCGGCCCGTCTGCACCGGCGATGCGCCTGGCGCTGCGTATGTACGACAGCGCCAGGTACATCGCCGGGGTGGTGTGAACAGTAGATCCACGCCACGCGTGGATGATCTGCCCGACTCCGTTCACTGCTTCGCCCGCAGCCTCGCCAACGCCAGATACATCGCGGGTGTCGTGTACAACGTCAACCACTGGCTGACCAGCAACCCGCCGACAATCGCGATACCCAACGGCTGCCGCATTTCCCAACCTTCGCCGTTGGCCAGCATCAGCGGCAACGTGCCCAGCAGTGCCGCCAGCGAGGTCATCAGGATCGGGCGCAGGCGCAGTCGTGCCGCTTCCATCACCGCATCCTGCGCACTCAGCCCGCGGCGTTCACCGGCGAGAGCGAAGTCGACCAGCAGGATGGTGTTCTTCATCACCACGCCCACCAGCAGGAACAGGCCCAACAACGCGATCAGGTTCAGTTCGTTGCCGAACAGCCACAGCGCCAGCAGCGCGCCGATACCGGCCGACGGCAGCGTGGACAGGATCACCAGCGGCTGCAGGAAGCTCTCGTAGAGGATGCCCAGCACCAAGTACACCGCCAGCGTCGCACCCAGCACCAGCCACAACTGGCGCGACCGCAGCTGCTCCAGGCCGCCGGCCTCGCCGGACAGCTTGGCCTGCACCGAACGCGGCAGCATCAGCTTGGCCATCGCCGCATCAATGGCCTGCGTGGCCTGCTCCAGCCCCACACCCGGTGCCAGCGCGAACTCGATCCAGATCGAGGCGAACTGCTCGCTGTGGTACACGCGGTCCGGCGCCATGCCGTAGCGCCAGCTGGCGATGCTCGACAGTGGAATGCGCTGGCCGCTGCCGTCGATCACCTGCAGCCGTGCCAAGGTGCCTGGGTCCTGGGTGTGCTTCGGGTCCAGCTCCATCACCACCCGGTACTGGTTGAGGCTGTCGTACAGGGTGGCGACCTGGCGCTGGCTGAAAGAGTTGTTGAGCATATTGGCCACGGTGCGCAGGTCCACACCGTGGCGCGCAGCGGCCTCGCGGTCGATGTCCAGCATCACCTGGCGCATGCCGGCTTCACCCTGCGCTTCCACGTCCACCAGTTCCGGCAGGCCGCGCAGTGCAGCAGCGACCTTCGGTGCCCATTGGCGCAATGGGGCGCTGTCGCCCGACAGCAACTGGAACTCGTACTTGCCGCTGCTGCCGGCGCCTTCCAGGCGGATATCCTGGTCCACCCACAGATAGAGGTTGCCACCAGGCAACTTGGGCAGTCGTGCGCGCAGGCGGTCGATCACCTGCTGGCTGGAGACGCCACGCTCGGCCAGCGGCTTCATCTTGATCATGATGAAGGCGTTGTTGACCCCGTTGCTGCCTCCGATATACCCGATGATGTCCTCGATGGCCGGGTCGGACAGCAGCAGTCTGCGGTAGGCATCGATCTTCGGCTGCATCGCCTGGAAAGACAGGCCGTCATCGCCACGCGCGAAGCCGCGCAGCTGTGCGGTGTCCTGCTGCGGCACGATGCCCTTGGGCACCTGCTGGAACAGCCAGGCATTGAGTGCGATCACTGCCACGAAGGCCAGCAAGGGCCAGCGCAGGTGCCGCAGGCTGGCCTGCAGGGTGCGCAGATAGGCGCCACGCACGCGCTCGAACAGCGCGTTGCTGCCACGCTGCCAGCGCGACGGTTGTTGCGCGTCATCGACGAACAGGCGCGCACACAGCATCGGCACCAGGCTGAGTGCCACCAGCACCGACACCGTCATCGCCGCCACCAGAGTCAGCGAGAATTCGCGGAACAGGCGCTCGACGAAATCGTCGAGGAACAGGATCGAGATGAACACCACCGCCAGCGCCAGGTTCATCGACAGCAGGGTGGCACCCACTTCCGAGGCGCCGCGTACTGCCGCTTGCCAACGGTCTGCACCCAGCTCGCGATGGCGCGCGATGTTTTCCAGCACCACGATGGCGTCGTCCACCACCAGCACCGCCGCCACGATCAGGGCCATCAGAGAGAGTGTATTGAGCGAAAAGTCCATCAGTGCGATCAGCGCCAGCGTGCCGAACAGCACCACCGGAATCGCCACGCTGGGTACCAGTGCGGCACGCCAGTGCCCGAGGAAACCGAGCACCACCAGCACTACCAGCGCGATCGCCAGCAGCAGGGTCACTTCTGCTTCGTGCAGGGTGGCGCGGATCACCGGCGAGCGGTCCATCACCAGCTGCATGTCCACCGTGCTCGGCAGCAGGGCGTGCAGTTGCGGCAGCTGCGCCTGGATCGCATCGACGGTGGCGATGATGTTGGCACCGGGCTGGCGGCTGACGATCAGCAGCACGGCCGGGCGTTCGTTGTGGAAGCCACTGGCATAGCGGTCTTCCACGCCATCGGCGACGGCGGCGACATCGCCCAGCCGCAGCAGGCGGCCATCACTGGCCTTCAGCGCCAGCTGGCGATACTGCGCGGCCTGGCGCAGCTGCAGTGGCGCTTCCAGTTGCCAGTGCTGCTGCGCGCCGGCAACGGCACCCAGCGGTCGCACCGCGTTGGCGCGACTGATCGCTTGCGCCACGTCTTCCAGTGCCAGGCCCGCATGATTGAGGGCATTGGGGTCCAGCGACACGCGGACTGCCGGCAGCGCGCTGCCGCCTACCTGCACTTCGCCCACGCCCGGCACCTGCGACAGCTTCTGCGCCAGCACGGTCGAACCGAGGTCGTACAGCTGGCCTGGCGAGAGCGTATCGGAGGTCAATGCCAGTGCCAGGATCGGCGCCTGCGACGGGTTGACCTTGCGGTACTGCGGCATGCCGGGCATGCCGCTGGGCAGCTGGCCACGGGCGAGGTTGATCGCCGCCTGCACTTCTCGCGCGGCCTCGTCGATATCGCGGCCGAGCACGAACTTCAGTTCGATCTGGGTTTGCCCCTGGGTGCTGGCCGAATCAATGCGCGAGATGCCGGGCAGGCTGCCCAGTGCACGCTCCAGCGGCGTGGCGACGGTGGCCGCCATCGATTCGGGCGAGGCGCCGGGCAGGCTGGCACTGACTTCAATGGCGGGGTAATCGACCTGCGGCAACGGCGCCACCGGCAACAATCGCAATGCCAGCAGGCCAGCCAACACCAGTGCCACGGCCAGCAGGATCGTGGCCACCGGGCGCTGCACGCAGGCCTGTGCCAGGCGCGCGACAGGGGTCATGCGCTGGCCTCGTCAGCCGTTGCAGGTGCCGCCGCGCGGCCACGCTGCAGACGGTCGAAGGCCAGGTAGATCACCGGCGTGGTGAACAGGGTCAATACCTGGCTGACCAGCAGGCCACCCACCATCACCCAGCCCAGCGGCTGCCGCAGTTCGGCGCCCGAGCCACTGGCCAGCATCAGCGGTACCGCGCCGAACAACGCAGCCAGGGTGGTCATCAGGATCGGCCGGAAGCGCAGCAGCGCCGCCTGGTGGATCGCCTCACGCGGGCGCATGCCGCGCGTGCGCTGCGCGTCCAGCGCGAAGTCGATCATCATGATTGCGTTCTTCTTCACCAGGCCGATGAGCAGCACGATGCCGATCACCGCGATCAGGTCCAGGCTGCGTCCGCTCACCCACAGCGCGGCCAAGGCACCTACGGTCGCCGAGGGCAGGGTGGACAGGATGGTGATGGGATGGATGAAGCTCTCGTAGAGCACGCCCAGCACGATGTACATCACCACCACCGCGGCCAGGATCAGCCACAGCGTGCTCGACAGCGAGCTGCTGAAGGCCGCCGCCGCACCCTGCAGGCGCAATTCGATGCTCTGCGGCAATGCCACCTGTACCTGTGCGGCATGCACCGCATCCACCGCTTCGCCCAGCGACGCGCCGGGCGCAAGGTTGAACGACAGCGTGGCCGCCGGGAACTGGCCGACATGGTTGCGCAACAGCGCCGTCGGTCCCTGCTCGACGCGCGCCACCGCGCCCAGCGGCACGGTCTGGCCGTTGCTGCTGCGCACGCGCAGGCCGGTGATCGCCTCCGGCCCCGGTTGCCGCGCCGGATCGGCCTCCAGCACCACCCGGTACTGGCTGGCCTGGGTGAAGATGGTGGAGATCTGCCGTTGCCCGTAGGCGTCGTACAGTGCGTCGGCCACCGCTTCCACACTCACTCCCAGGCGTGCGGCCGCATCGCGGTCGATGCTCACCTTGGCCTGTCGGCCCTGCATCTGCAGGTCGCTGGCCACATCGCGCAGCGCTGGCGACTGGCGAAGCACGTGCAGCAGCTTCGGTGTCCAGGTCTCCAGCGTCTGCAGGTCGGGCGTGGTCAGGGTGAACTGGTACTGGTTGCGGCTGATGCGGTCTTCGATGCCCAGCTCCTGCACGGGTTGCAGGTACAGGGTGATGCCGGGAATCCTGGCCACGCGCTGCTGCAGCCGCGCCATCACTACATCGGCGCTCTCCCGCTCGCCGTGGGGCTTCAGTTCGATCAGCAGGCGGCCTGTGTTGAGGGCGGCATTGTTGCCGTCCACACCGATGTAGGAGGACAGGCTGGCCACGGCCGGGTCCTGTTCGATGGCTGTGGCCAGGGCAAGCTGGCGCTCGCGCATGGCCTGGAACGAAATCGCCTGCGGGGCTTCGCTGATGCCCTGCACCAGGCCGGCATCCTGCACCGGGAAGAAGCCCTTGGGCACGGCGAAATACAGCGCTACGGTCAGTGCGAGGGTGGCGACCGTCGCCAGCAGCATCAGCGGCTGGCGCTGCAGCACCCAGCGCAGCTGGCGGTCGTAGACGGCAATGATGCGGTCGAAGACGTCCGGTGAAGCGGCCTGCTTCGCATGCGGCTTCAGGAAGCGCGCGCACAACATCGGCGTCAAGGTCAGCGACACCAGCAGCGAAATGCCGATGGCCACCGCCAGCGTCACCGCGAACTCATGGAACAGCGCACCCACCAGGTCGGCCATGAACAGCAACGGGATCAGCACCGCGATCAACGAGACCGTCAGCGAGACCAGGGTGAAGCCAATCTCGCTGGCACCCTTCAGCGCCGCCTCGCGCGGGCTTTCACCGTCTTCCAGGTGGCGGGCGATGTTTTCCAGCATCACGATCGCATCGTCCACCACGAAGCCGGTGGCAATGGTCAGCGCCATCAGCGTGAGGTTGTTGAGCGAATAGCCGGCCAGCAGCATCACCGCGAAGGTGCCGACCAGCGACAGCGGCACCGCGATGCTGGGAATCAACGTGGCCGGCAGGTTGCGCAGGAACACCCAGGTCACCAGCACCACCAGCGCGATGGCCAGCACCAGCTCCTTCTGTACGCCGCGCACGGACGCACGGATCGATTCGGTGCGGTCGCTGAGCACGCTCATCTGCACGCCGGCCGGCAGCGTGGCCTGCAGCTGCGGCAGCAACGCACGCACCTGTTCGACCACGGCGATGACGTTCGCACCGGGTTGGCGCTGGATGTTCACCAGCACTGCCGGGGTGGTGCCGCTCCATGCGGCCAACTGGCGGTTCTCGGCACCATCGGTGATGGTGGCCACATCGCCCAGCCGCAGCGGTGCACCGTCGCGCCAGGCCAGCACCAGTGCGCGGTACTCGGCCACGCTGCGCATCTGGTCGTTGGCATCGAGCATCACCGCGCGGATCGGGCCATCGAAGCTGCCCTTGGGCAGGTTGACGTTGGCCGCAGCGATCGCGGTGCGGATATGGTCCATGCCCAGGTTGTTGGCGGCCAGTGCGCCCGGATTGACCTGGATGCGCACGGCAGGGCGCTGGCCACCGGCCAGGCTGACCAGACCGACACCCGGAAGCTGTGCCAGCCGCTGGGCGATGCGGGTGTCGACCAGATCATGCACCTGTGGCAGCGACAGACCCTGCGAGGTCACCGCCAGGGTCAGGATCGGCGTGTCGGCCGGATTGACCTTGCGGTACACCGGCGGCACCGGCAGGTCGCCGGGCAGGAAGCTGCCGGCTGCGTTGATCGCCGCCTGCACGTCCTGTTCGGCAACGCCCAGCGACACCTCCAGGCCGAACTGCAGGGTGATCACCGAGGCGCCACCGGAACTGGTGGACGACAGCTGTTTCAGGCCGGGAATCTGCCCGAGCTGGCGTTCCAGCGGCGCAGTGATGGTGCGCGTAGTCAGCTCCGGGCTGGCGCCGGGGTACAGCGTGGTGATCTGGATGATCGGGTAGTCGACCTGCGGCAGCGCCGCCACCGGCAGCAGGCGATAGGCCAGTATCCCGGACAGCAGCAGCGCCACCATCAGCAGCGTGGTGGCGACCGGGCGCAGGATGAAGGCACGCGAGAGGTTCATGCGCCGGCCTTGGTCGATGCCTCCTCGGTGATGATCTCCACCGCGGTGCCGTCTTCCAGCCCGTCGATGCCTTCGATCACCACCTTGTCACCGGCCACCAGGCCGGAGCGCACCGCAACGCGACCGTCATCCGCCGGGCCGAGCACCACCGTGCGCCGTTGTGCCTTGTTGTCCTTGTCGATGATGTGCACGTAGTTGCCCTGGCTGCCGAACTGCACGGCGGCATCGGGAACCAGCAGTGCGGGATGCTCACCCAGCTGCAGGCGCACATTGACGAACTGGTTGGGGAACAGCGCCTGATCGGCGTTGTCGAACTGCGCGCGCAGCTTCAGCGTGCCGGTGGCGGTATCGATGCGGTTGTCGACGCTGGACAGGATGCCGCTGGCAAGCTGCCGGCGTTCTTCGCGGTCCCAGCTTTCCACCGCCAGCGCCGGCTGCGCCTGCACCGCGTCGAGCAGGGCGGGAAGCTCCGGTTCGGGGACGGTGAACAGCACGCTGATCGGCGCCGTCTGCGCCAGCGTGACCAGGCCCTCGGTATCGCTAGCGTGCACCAGGTTGCCGACGTCCAGCCGACGCAGGCCGACACGGCCGCTGACCGGGGCGACGATGCGCGTGTACTGCAGCTGCAGCCGCGCTTCGTCCACCGACGCCTGGTCGCTGAGGCGACGTCCCTGCAGCTGGCGCACCTTGCTCTGCTGGTCGCTCAGTTCCTGGGCCGACACGAAGTGCTGGCGCTGCAGTTCACCGAAGCGCTGCAACTGGCGCTCGGCATTCTCCAGCTCGGCCAGGTTCTGCTGTTGCGTACCCAGTGTCTGCGCAAGCTTCACCTGGTAGGGGCGGGGATCGATCTGTGCCAGCAGGTCACCTGCCTTGACCTGCTGGCCCTCCTGGAAATGCAGGCGCATCAGTTCGCCGTCCACGCGGCTGCGCACCACCACGCTGTGCAGCGGGGTGACCGTGCCGACCGCCTTGATCCGCAGCACCAGCGGTTCTGCGCTGGCGCGGGCGATGCGTACCGGCACGGCCTTGCCGGCGCCGGCCTGTTCGCCATCGCCCGTTTCGGCATGCGGCCACAGCCACCACGCCAGGCCAGCGACAAGGGCAAGACCGGCCACGACCAGCAGCGGACGGGCACGGCGGAAGCGGGAGTTTTCGGCGACAGACATGGGGCATCCTGCGCCCTGCGTGCACGCAGGGTCATGCGGGCCCGTCGACACCACGAAGGGTCACGGGCAGCGGGGGAGGGGGTTGTCTGGCGGGGCCGCAGGCGCGGCGTGGCTGGATGCCGTCGCGCGTGCGACGGGGCGCCAATGGTAGCGGTTTACGCGGGCCGTCGCCGCGTGACCTTGGTCATGCAACGCAGCCGGAAATGCCGGCTGAAGGCCGGCATCACCGTCAAACGATCAATGCACTTCGTCGTGGTACACGAATTTCGGCATTTCCCAGCGGTAATGGATCGCCAGCAGGCGCACGGCGAACCCACCACCCAGGCAGCACAGGATCGCCGTGGCATCGGCTACGCCCCAGTGCAACAACAGCAGATACACCGCACCGGTCAGCAGCGAGATGATCGCGTACAGCTCCTTCTGGAAGATCAGTGGCACCTCGTTGCAGAGGATATCGCGCAGCACGCCGCCGAAGGCGCCGGTGAGCATGCCGGCGATCAGCACGATCGGCAGTGCATGGCCGGCTTCGCGCGCGATCGAGCAGCCGATCAGGGTGAAGGCAATCAGGCCCAGCCCGTCCAGCACCAGGAAGGTGCGGCGGAAATGGTGCATCCAACGCGCCACCCAGGTGGCAATCAGTGCCGCGCACACGGTGAAGCCCAGGTATTCGGGATGCTTCACCCAGCCCAGCGGGTAGTGGCCGAGCAGGATGTCGCGCAGCGAGCCGCCACCGAGGGCGGTGACGCAGGCGATCATGACCACGCCGAACAGGTCCATGCGGCGGCGGCCTGCAGACAGGGCGCCGGTCATGGCTTCGGCGGAAATGGCGATCAGGTAGATGATGGACAGCAGCATGGGCAGGCTCCGGGCGCGGTGGGGCCGGCCATGCGCGACCACCGCCACTGCCTGCGCAATGACGGGATGACGATGACCGGTGCCGCTCCCGCTGTCCTTTTGCCTGAGAGTTCAGCGGCGTGAGCCGCGTGCCCCTTCGGCGGATCGTCCCGGGCATGCCCGGTGACCTCTCTCCAGCTCGGCGAGTCGAATGCATGGTTGGTGGGATTCCAGCCCACCGGCCTGAGCGATCATGGGAGCCTGCGCCTTCGGCGGGCGCCAGCGTGGCGCCTCTCTCCTGCATTCGGCCGCCAGTATATCCGCTGCAGTGCAGCACGGCATAATCCGACCATGGTTTCGCCTTCCCGCCCCTGGTTCCTGTACCTGCTCGAATGCCGCGACGGCAGCTATTACGCCGGCATCAGCACCGACGTGCAGGCCCGTTTTGCCGCCCACCAGGCCGGCAAAGGCGCGCGCTACACCCGATCGCGGCCGCCCCTGCGGGTCCTGGCGGTACGCGAGTACCCGGACAGGGCAGCGGCCTCACGCGCCGAATGGGAGCTCAAGCAGCAGCCGCGCGAACGCAAGCTGGACTGGCTGCAGGCGCCGGATTCCGGCCTTCTGTAGAGCCGAGCCCACGCTCGGCTGCTGTTCCTGCTGCCCGATGGTGAAACCGAGCATGGGCTCGGCGCCACAGTAGATCCACGCCATGCGTGGATGGGGTGCACCCGGCCATGCCATGATCGCCCAGCCCTCAGCGCTGGAGACCCGGATGTCCACCGTTGCCCTGTTGTTCGCGCTTTCTGCAGCAGCCAGCCCCACTGCCGACGCCACCACGATCGCAGCCATCGAAGCCACCTGCCACGACTACGTCGACGGACAGCTGGAGGCCGACCCGCAGCGCGTCGCCCGTTCCCTGCACCCGGACCTGGCCAAGCGCGCGGTACTCGGCGATACACCCGACGAACGACTGGGATTGCGCCGCATGTCGAAGGAGGAGCTGGTCTCGCTGACAAAGCAGGGCGCACTGAAGACCCCAAAGGATCAATGGGACCGTCGCTGCACGGTGCTGGACGTGACCGGCAACGCCGCCTCGGTGCGGTTGGAAACGCCGTGGTTCGTGGACTATTTCCACATGGGGCGCTTCGAGCAGCGCTGGGTCATCGTCAACGCGCTGTGGTATCCGAAGCCGAAGGCGAAATGAGCAATGCGCGCCGCCGGTAAAGCGTGGCTTTCGGTCGTCGTGCTGGTAGCCGGTATCGCGCTGCTGCCTGGCCTTCTGTACCTGCTCGGACTGGCGCTGGTGGAAGGCTGGCCGAAGCCGGCTGATCGCGCGCCCAGTGGTGTGGCTGCGTGCAGCAGTGAACCGCGAACAGGATTTCAGCCGATGAATCCCTGGAGTTTCGCCGCGCAGTTCTTCGATCCTGGAGCGCTGAAGAAGGCGACTGATATCGAGCGCGAAGCGTTCTGGGTTGCACGCCGCCACCTGATGCGGCAGCCACGGCACGACATGCTGCGCTGGCACCTGAGCAGCACCTCGTTGACGATCTGGATCACCCGGCACTGGAGTGCGGCGCAGATTGGCGATACCGCAAGGAAGGAAGATTTCTGCCGCGCATGGTCGAAACGGCGTGTGCCCGGCGGCCCGATGAACCGGTAGATCCACGCCATGCGTGGATGATGTTGACGGAGTCAGAGCCCTTTCCTGCGGAAAGGGATCCGACCCCGTTGCATGCAGCCCTAGCGCTTCGGCCGCCGGTCTTCGCGGTCATCGCCAAAAATGATCCGCGCGCTGCGCTGGTAGCTCCAGTACGCCACCGCCCAGTTCAACAGCACCACGAGGCGGTTGCGGAAACCGATCAGGAAGAACACGTGCGCGGCCAGCCAGAACCACCAGGCCAGCACACCGGACAGCTGCAGCTTGCCCAGGTGCACGATCGCGGCCATGCGGCCGATGGTGGCCAGGTTGCCGAAGTCGGCGTACTTGAAAGGCCCCGGCGCGGGCTTGTCGTGCAGGCGTGCGCGGAGGGTTTCGGCCACATACTTGCCCATCTGCTTGGCGGCCGGTGCCACGCCCGGAACCGGCTTGCCGTTGGCCTGGCTCAGTGCGGCCAGGTCGCCTGCCACGAACAGTTCGGGATGGCCGGGCAGGGTAAGGTCGGGCTGCACCTGCACGCGTCCTGCGCGGTCCAGTGTCACGTGCAATGTGCGCGCCAGCGGTGAAGCGGCCACGCCGGCGGCCCAGACCACGGTGCGCGCGGGCACGAACTGGTCGCCCAGTTTGAAGCCCTGTCCATCGATGTGGCTGACCGGTGTGCCGGTCATCACTTCCACGCCCAGCTTCTCCAGCTGCCGGCGTGCTTTCAGCGAAAGCACTTCGGGGAAGGTCGACAACACGCGCGGACCGGCCTCGACCAACCGTACCTTGGCGCTGGCCGGATCGATGTGGCGGAATTCATTGCGCAGCGTATGCCGCGCGATTTCGGCCAGGGTGCCAGCCAGCTCGACGCCGGTCGGGCCACCACCCACCACGGCGAAGCTCAGCCATGCCGCCTTTTTTGCCGGGTCCGGCTCGGCCTCGGCGCGTTCGAACGCCAGCAGCAGCTTCCGGCGCAGGGCGATGGCATCGTCCAGGGTCTTCAGGCCAGGCGCATCGTCGGCCCATTCGTCGTGGCCGAAGTAGGCGTGGGTGGCGCCTGTGGCCAGCAGCAGGCTGTCGTAGTCCAGCGTGCTGCCATCGGCCATGCGCACCTGCCGGGCTTCCTTGTCGATGGCCACCACTTCGCCCAAGCGCACCTCTACATTGCGCTGGTGGCCGAGAATGTGGCGCAGCGGTGCGGCGATATCCGGCGCGGACAGGCCCGCAGTGGCCACCTGGTACAGCAGCGGCTGGAACAGGTGGTGGTTGCGGCGGTCGACCAGGGTGATGCGTATGCGTTCGCGGGCCAGCGCACGGGTGGCCCAAAGACCGGCAAAACCGCCGCCGACAACGACCAGGTGGGGGACGCGATCACGACTCATCGACTCACTCCAGGAGGGGCATGGGGGAAGTGCCTGGCATCTTCGCATGGCCGGTCCTTGTCACGTCAGCGTGCATCGGGATCGGCGATACTCGGGTTCAGGCAACTGCCCGTGAGGAGTCCATGAGCGAACCGGAAAAGCGCATCGCCCTGTTGATCGACGCCGACAACGCGCCGGCCTCGAAGATCGACGAGGTCCTGGCCGAAGTCGCCCGTTATGGTGTGGCCAACGTGCGCCGTGCCTACGGCAACTGGAAGAGCCCACGGCTGAAAGGCTGGGAGGCGGTGTTGCACGAATACGCGATCCGGCCGATCCAGCAGTTCGCCTACAGCAAGGGCAAGAACGCGTCGGACATGGCGATGGTGATCGACGCAATGGATCTGCTGTACGCGCGCAACCTCGATGGTTTTGCGATCGTGTCCAGCGATGCCGATTTCACCCCGATGGTGATGCGCCTGCTGACCGATGGCGTGAAGGTCTATGGCTTCGGCGAAAAGAAAACGCCGGAACCCTTCGTCAACGCGTGCTCGAAGTTCACCTATCTCGAAGCGTTGGGGCAGACCCACGCCAGCGTGCAGGATGTCGAGCAGGCATCGAGCGAACCCTCATCGAACGAACAGACGCCCAGCGAACAGGCGAGCAGCGACGATGCGCGCCCGCGCAAGAGCGGCGCGGAGATGCGCAGCGACACGCGCCTGGTGAAGATGCTGCGCCGTGCGGTGTCTTCGGCTGAAGGCGAGGATGGCTGGTCGCACCTGGGCCCGGTCGGCAGCCAGATCGGCAACCAGGCCTCGTTCGATCCGCGCAACTATGGTTACGGAAAACTCAGCGATCTGCTGGCCGCGATCGGTCTGTTCGAGCTGAAAAAGGATGGAAAGTCGTCCTACGTGCGCGCGCTGCCGAAGAAGAACCGGTGATGCGCGGCCATGCCCGGCCGATGCCCAATGCGGTCACTTCGCACGCACACACCCGCACCAATCAGGCGTATCGTTGCCGCTCGCATTGCCAGCAAGGAAAACACGCATGTTGAAGATCTGGGGCCGCCGTAATTCCAGCAACGTCCGCAAGGTGCTGTGGTGTGCCGAGGAAATCGGCCTGCCATACGAGTCAATCGAAGTGGGTGGCAGCCACGGCGGCACGCAGTCGCCGGAGTACGTGGCGATGAACCCGAACGGGCTGGTGCCGGTGATCGAGGACCACGGCCTGCCGCTGTGGGAGTCGAACACCATCGTGCGCTACCTCAGTGCGCGCTATTCGCTGGGCACGCTGTACGCGGAAGACGCGATGGAGCGTGCGCAGGCCGAGAAGTGGATGGACTGGAGCACCTCGCGGATGGCGCCGCTGTACTCCGAACTGATCTGGGGCATCATGCGCACCGCGCCGGCCGACCGCGATGAGGCACGCATCAATGCGGCGATCGTGCGTGCCGGTGATTTCCTGGCGCTGCCCAACGCGACCCTGGCCACGCAACCGTGGTTGTCAGGCGAGAAATTCGCCATGGGTGACATCGCACTGGGCTCATTGATCTACGCGTGGTTCGAGCTGCCGATCCAGCGCCCGGACCTGCCGCACCTGGCCGAGTGGTATGCACGACTGCGCGAACGCCCGGCGTACCAGCGCGGCGTGATGTCCCCGATGACGTAACGGTGGATCGAATGTTGAACCTGTAGTGCCGAGCCATGCTCGGCAGCGTTCTGCCAGATCAATACAGGTCGGTCGGATCCACATCCAGCGACCAGCGCACCTTGCGTGCTTCCGGCAGCGCGTACAACTGCGGTACCAGCTGTGCCAGCACCCCGTGCAGCGGTGGCCGCTGCGCCGCCGACAACAGCAGCTGCGTGCGCTGGTAGCCGGCACGCCTCGGCATCGGTGCCGGCATCGGCCCATAGGCCTCCACCATGTTCTGTTCGCCCAGCAGTTTCCGCGCTGCCAGCAGGAATGCATTGGCATGCTCGACCTGCTGCGCTTCGGCGCGCATCAGCGCCAGGTGCGCGAACGGTGGAAAGCCCGCCGCCTCGCGCTGGTTCAATTCGGCCTGCGCGAACGGGTGGTAACCACCGTTCACCAACGTCTCCAGCAGCGGATGACCCGGATGATGGGTCTGCAACCACACCTCGCCCGGATCGCGCGCGCGACCGGCGCGCCCTGCTACCTGGATCAACTGCTGCGCCAGTTTTTCGCTGGCGCGGAAATCGGCCGAAAACAGGCCTTCGTCGATGCCCACCACCACTACCAGGGTCAGCTTGGGCAGGTCGTGGCCCTTGGCCAGGATCTGCGTGCCGACCAGGATGCCGGGCTCGTTGCCCAGCTTGGCCAGCTGCTGCTCCAGCGCATCGCGGCGAGCGGTGGTACCGCGGTCGATGCGCACCACCGGGAAATCGGCAAAGGCACTGACCAGGTGTTCTTCCAGGCGCTCGGTGCCAATGCCCTGTGGCTGCAGCGCCAGGCTGCCGCAGGCGGGGCAGGCCAGCGGTGCCGGCTGCCGTGCACCACAGTGATGGCATTGCAGGCGACGGCCACCGCCATGCACGGTCATCGGTGCATCGCAGCGGTTGCAGGGCGCGGTCCAGCCGCAGTCGTGGCACAGCAGCACCGGCGCATAGCCGCGCCGGTTCTTGAACACCAGCACCTGCTGGCCACGCTGCAGGTGTTCGCCGATGCCGGCCAGCACGTCGGCGGAAAGGCCATCGCGCAGCGGACGCTTGCGAACGTCGAGGATGCGCACGCGCGGCGGCCGGGCATCACCGGCGCGCTGCTTCAGGCGCAGGTGCACATAGCGGCCGCCATAGGCGTTGTGCAGGGTTTCCAATGAGGGCGTGGCGCTGCCCAGCAGCACCGGAATGCCCTGCGCCTTGGCCCGCACCAAGGCGAAATCGCGCGCGTGGTAGCGGATGCCATCCTGCTGCTTGTAGCTGCCGTCATGCTCTTCGTCGACGATCAGCAGGCCGGGCTGCGGCAGCGGGATGAACACCGCCGAACGCGTACCGACGATCACCCGTGCTTCGCCGCGCGAGGCCGCAGCCCAGACCCGCGCGCGTTCGTTGTCGGTCAGCCCTGAGTGCAACGCGTATACGGCAATGCCGAGCCGGCCGCGGAAGCGCGCCAGCGTCTGCGGGGTCAGGCCGATCTCGGGCACCAGCACCAGCGCCTGCTTGCCCTGTGCCAGGCAATGGATGATCGCCTGCAGGTAGACCTCGGTTTTGCCGCTGCCGGTCACCCCGTCCAGCAGGAATGCCTGGAAGCTTTTGGCAGCGGTGATCGCGGCCACGGCATCGGCCTGCTCCGCATTGAGCGTGGGACCGGGCAGGGGCTGAGCGTGCTGCGGCGCCACGCTCAAGGCGATGCGCTCGGCCAGGTCGCGCTTGCCCAGGCTGCGTGCGGCCACCCGCCAGTCCTGCATGCGCGCGGACAGGACATCTTCGTCCACCACTGCGTCGGCCAGCAGCTCGGCCAGCTGCCGTGGACGGCTGCCGGCGCGCAGCGTATCGCGCTGGGCATGGCCCTCGGGTGTCAGCTGCCAGCCCCAGTGATGGGTGTCGGGCAGCGGTTCGCCATGCCGCAGCGGGCCCGGCAGGGCGGTGCTCAGTACCTCGCCCAGGGGCGCATGGGTATAGCGCGACAGCCATTGCAGGCTCTGCCACAGCTCGCCCTGCAGCAGGGGGGCCGTATCACACCAGGCCAGCGCCTGGCGCAGGCCCTGGCTGTCCTCGGCCTGCCCGTGGCCGGCCACCACGCCGATCAGTTCGCGGTTGCCGAACGGCACCTTCAGCCGGCAGCCGACGGCTACCGTCGGGCTCGTGCCCTGCGGTGGCAGGTAATCGAACAGGCGCGGCAGGGGGACGGGCAGGGCGACCTGCAGGGTCGGGACAGGGCCGGAATCGGGGGCGAGCATCGGGTCAGTGTAACGGCCCCTGCGAGGGCGTATGGCAGAGGCAGATGCGACTGGCATGCCCTTCGGCGAATCATAAATGTCACCTAAATATCGGTGTCTATTGGAGATTCAGTCTTATCCACATCTTCTGTGGATAAGTCTGTGCGTTAGCGGCTCGTGGCGCCGCATGAGGCCGATGGCGACGGCCTCACGCTTCGGTTGGTCAAAAAATAGCCACACTTTAAATTCAATGCAAATCAATAACTTAAGTGTGAAACATTGCTGAAACAGGGTGAATTCAGCCATTCACCAAGGAATCGCCCGGTTCCGGCGTGATGCTGTGCACAACCTGCAGCACGAAGTGCCGGGGACCGCAAGTCCTGCCGGGCAGTGATGGGCTGCCGCTATCATGCCGATAGACCTTTGGAGTGACCGATGACGGCTGTGCCCGCCCCTGTTTCCTCGACCGCGGCCGGCGCGCTGTCGGCATTTCTGCGTGGCGTCGAACGCCGCGCCTTGGTCGTGGCCGAACTGCAGTGCGGCGACCCCGCCCGCGCCGAACAGACGCTGGTGGCGGTGATGCGCGCCTTCGCCGCGGTCGCCAGCGACCTGCCGATGGCACAGTGGCCCGGCCGCTTCTGGACCCTGCTGGGCCAGCGCCAGGCGCTGCGTGAGACGACCGCCGGCCAGTGGCCGGCATCGCTGGCCGCGCTGGGCGGGATGGCACCCATGCCGCGACTGGCGCTGCTGCTACGGGTGGGGGGCAGTCTGGACGAGGGCATCGCCACCCGCGTTCTGGATGTCGACGAGGAGGGTTATCAACGCCTGTTGGCCGCGGCCTGCCCGCGCGATGCCGATGACCAGCCCGATGCGGCCGCATGGCGGACGCTGGCCGAGCAGGTGCAGCTGCGTATCCGCGACCTGCCGGCCAAGCGTCTGCAGCAGCTGCAGCAACCGTCGGCGCCAGCGGCCAACAACCAGGCGCCGGCGTCCAGCTGGCGTGCGCCGCCGCGTGACGAACGCGCGCCTGCCACCGGCAAGCGTCGCCGTCCCAATGCCAAGCCGCGCTGGCGTGGTCCGGTGATCCTGTTGATCACCGTGGCGGTGCTGCTGCTCGCTGCGCTCGGCTGGCGTCATTGGCAAGGCCGTGCGCTGACTGCCGATGGCCCGCTGCCCGAAGGCGTGGTGGGCGAGGCTGGACCGGTCACCGTCGAGCCGCTGCCAGCCAGCGATGTCCGCCCCACGGCGGGCAGCGATGCGCAGGCCAGCGACGATGCCGCGATGTTGGCCGACCGCGACTACCCGTTGCTGGCCGAGGCCGATATGCATGCCTGGAGTGCGGCCGGTGGCCCGTTGCCCGTGGACGAATCCCAACCCAAGCCGACTCGCCCGGAACCGGTCGGCGCAGCGCTGGAAACCTCTGCCGCCGATGAATAATCTCCTCTTCGCCGGCCTGCTGCTGGTCTTGCCGCTGTCGCTGGCCGCTGCGCCGCAAGCGTTGAACGTGCCGCTGCCCGCACCGTCGGCAACACCATCGGCGGCCGCGCCCACCGCAGCGGCGGCGTTCGCGCAGCTCGACCCTGCCCAGCAACGCCAGCGTCGCAGCGACTATGCCGCCTGGCGGGCCCTGCCAGAGGGGGAGCGCGAGCGCATCCGTCAGGCCGCCAGCCGCTTCGCCGCGTTGCCGCTCGACCAGCAGCAACGCCTGCGCACGCAGTTCCAGGCGCAGGACCAGGCCTTCCGCGAAGGCTGGCGGCTGGGCCCGCAACTGGGCGCCGAGTTCCCCAAGCTGCACGGCCTGTTCGGCTTCGTGCCGCCGCAACAGCGCGACGCGGTCCTTGCCGTGCTGCGCCAGCTGAGCCCTGCGCAGTTGGCACAGTTGGCCCTGGTCGCGCAGCGCACGCCGCCGCAGGAACGCGACAGCGTACGCAGTGCATTCCTCGCAGTCCCTACAGCCGAACGCGACACCTGGCTCAAGCGCCAGGCTGGCCAATAGACGAAAAGGGGACGGAGGGGATTAAGTCGTTTCTGGCCCGACTGTGCCGGATACGACTTAATCCCCTCCGTCCCCTTCATGGGGCAGTCATGGGAATGACCGCCCGGCGCGCGTAAGATGGCCGGCCGCAACCCGGTGCCTGTGCCCTTCGCGCGCAACCGTAGTTCGCGTCAAGCACCTTATGTCTACTGCAACCTCCACGCCGCGCTTCAGCAAAGAAGTGGGCGCCACCGGTCTGCTTGCCCTGCCGCTTGTGCTCGGGCACGTCTCCACCGGTCTGATCTCCTTCGTCGACAACGTGATTGCCGGCCACCATGCGACTTCCACCCTGGCCGCAGTGACCATCGGCACCGCACTGTTGTGGTTGCCGATGCTGATCCCGATCGGCACGCTGATCTCACTCACCGCTTCGGTGTCGCAGCTGCATGGCGCGGGACGCGAGCGCGAGATCGGCCCGCTGTTCCGGCAGGCGCTGTGGCTGGCGCTGGGCCTGGGCCTGATCATGTTCACCTTCCTCACCGTGGTGCCGCCGCTGCTGCCAGCCTTCGGCATCGCCCCGGATATCGTGCCCGGCGCAACGGCGTTCCTGCATGCGGTGCGCTGGGGTGGCCCTGCGCTGACCCTGTACTTCTGCATGCGCTACCTGAGCGAGGGCATGCACTGGACGCTGCCGACCATGCTGCTCGGTTTTGGCGGTCTGCTGGTGCTGGCGCCGATGGGCTACGTGCTGGCCAACGGCAAGCTCGGTTTCCCGGAAATGGGCGCCGAAGGCCTCGGCATCGCTTCGGCGGTGATGATGTGGCTGCAGGCGATCGCCTTCGCCACCTACCTGTGGTTCACCAAGCGCTTCGCACACCTGCAGTTGTTCTCGCACTTCGAGGGGCCGCGCTTTTCAGCGATCTGGGACCTGCTGCGCACCGGCTTGCCGATCGGCATCACCGTGCTGATGGAAGGCGGCCTGTTCATCGTCACCGCGTTGCTGATCGGTCGCCTGGGTGCCAATGAAGCGGCCGCGCACCAGATCGCGATCAACGTGGCGCAGTTGTGCTTCATGATCCCGATGGGCGTGGCCGAGGCGACCACCGTGCGGGTCGGCCATGCGGTCGGCCGTGGCGATGGCTTCGGCGTGCGCCGTGCGGCGTGGGCTGGTTACGCGATCATCATGGGTACGCAGACGTTGTCGGCGGCGGTGCTGCTGTTCGGTCACGATGCCATCGTCGGCGTCTACACCAACGACCTGGCCGTGGCCGGCCTGGCCTCGACCCTGCTGCTGTACGCGGCCACCTTCCAGTTCCCCGATGGCATCCAGGTGTTGTCGGCTGGCGCGTTGCGCGGACTGAAGGACACCCGCGTGCCGATGTTCATCGCCATGTTCGCCTATTGGGGCCTGGGCATGCCGCTGGGCGCCGGGCTCGGCCTGGGCCTGGGCATGGGCCCGCAGGGCATGTGGATCGGCCTGATCGTCGGCCTGACCGCCGCAGCCATCCTGATGGGCTGGCGCCTGAACCGCAGCAGCAAACGCCTGGGCCAGTCCACGCTGGCCTGACGTCCGCCCGGTCATGGGCAACCGTGACTGGCGATCCCCTGACTTGTGTCCGATGCCGCCTCACGCGGCACCGGCTATGCTGTTACCACGGCAAGAAGCCATCCGGAGTGCTCCATGAACCAACCCGTGCCGCCGCTGCCCCCGGCGAACCGCAATCCTGTCGCCAGCTTCTTCATCGGGCTGTGGGACGTGATGAATTTCACCCGCCGGTTGATCCTCAACCTGGTGTTCTTCGGTCTGTTGCTGTTGCTGCTGGTGATGTTCATCGTCGCTGCGGGCATGGGTGCAGGTGCCAGCAAGGCGCTGCAGGACCGCACCACCCTGGTGATCGCGCCGGAAGGCCGCCTGGTCGAGCAGTACAGCGCCGATCCGGTCAGCCGCGCGCTGGCCAAGGCCGTCGGTGACAACGGTGCCGAGGAAGTGCAGCTGCGCGATCTGATCCGGGTGATCGAGAGTGCGCGCGATGACAAGAAGATCGAGCGGGTAGTGCTGGAGCTGGACAAGCTGCAGCCGTCCGGTTTCGCCTCGCTGCGTGAAGTGTCCGCTGCGTTGCAGGACCTGCGCGCTTCGGGCAAGCAGCTGGTCGCCTTCAGCGAGAGCATGGGGCAGTCGCAGTACCTGCTGGCTGCACAGGCCGACGAGGTCTACCTGGACCCGATGGGGTCGGTGGTGCTGGAGGGCCTGGGTCGCTACCGCCAGTACTTCCGTACCGGCCTGCAGGACAAGCTGGGCGTGGACGTGCACCTGTTCAAGGTGGGCGAGTACAAATCGGCCGCCGAGCCGTATGTGCTTGACGCAGCGTCGCCGGCGTCCAAGGAAGCCGATCTGTTCTGGATGAACGATGTCTGGCAGCGCTACCTCGGCGATATCGCCAAGGCCCGCCGCCTGGATCCGGCACAGCTGGCGGCCGGCATCGACACCCTGCCTGAAGGCGTCGCCGCCGCTGGCGGTGACCTGGCCAAGTTCGCCCTGCAGCAGAAGCTGGTGACCGCGCTGAAGACCCGCGAGGAATTCGAGGATCTGATGATCGAGCGCGGTGTGGCCGACGAAGACGCCGACGGTGGCTTCCGCAATATCGATTTCGGCACCTACATGGCCCAGCTCGACGCGCGTCGCAACCCGGTTGATTCGCGTCCGCAGGTCGCGGTGGTGGTGGCCTCCGGTGAAATCAGCGGCGGCGATCTGCCGGCCGGCCGTATCGGTGGCGAATCGACCTCGGCGCTGCTGCGTGCAGCGCGCGACGATGACGACGTCAAGGCCGTGGTGCTGCGCGTGGATTCGCCTGGTGGCGAGGTCTACGCATCCGAGCAGATCCGTCGCGAAGTGGTGGCCCTGCAGGCCGCTGGCAAGCCGGTGGTGGTGTCCATGGGTGACCTGGCCGCGTCCGGTGGTTACTGGATCAGCATGAATGCCGATCGCATCTATGCCGACCCGTCGACCATCACTGGTTCGATCGGCATCTTCGGCATGATTCCGAACTTCAGCCGTGCGCTGGACAAGTTCGGCGTGCACACCGATGGCGTCGGCACCACCCGTTTCGCTGGCGCCTTCGATGTCACCCGGCCGATGGACCCGGCGGTGGGCCAGGTCATCCAGTCGGTGATCAACAAGGGTTATGCCGATTTCACCGGTCGCGTCGCCGAAGCCCGCAAGAAGCCGGTCGAGGCGATCGACGAAGTGGCCCGCGGGCGTGTCTGGAGCGGTGCGCAGGCGAAGGAGCGCGGTCTGGTCGATGCCTTCGGTGGCCTGAAGGATGCTGTGGCTGACGCCGCGGGTCGCGCCAAGCTGGGTGCGACCGAAAAGTACCGCGTGCGTTACATCGAGAAGGCGGCGACGCCGTTCGCGCAGTTCGTCAGCGGCTTCGCTGGCAGCCGAGCCGGCGCCTGGATGCTGGCCGATTCCGGCGTGGGCCGGATGATGCTGGCGCGCACGATGCCGGAGATCGATACGCAGTTGCGCTTTGTCGAGAACGCGGCCCGCGAGAAGGGCAACGGTGCACCGGTGAAGTCGCTGGCGTATTGCTTCTGCGGGTTCTGACGTCCATCCACGCATGGCGTGGATCTACCAGGAGTGCCCACGCGTGGCGTGGGCCTACCGGGGATGCCCACGCATGATGTGGATCTACTGAACGTACAACGCCCGGCCTTGGCCGGGCGTTGTTGCATGTGGGGATCTACTGCGCGTCGGCTTCTGCCTTGCGCTCGCGTTCGGTCGCGTCGTCCATCGTCTTCTGCACGCTCTTGGCGCGGTCCAGTGGTTGATTGATCGCCTTGGCCATGGCCTGTGGCTCTGGTGGTCGTTCGGGATTCGGCGGTGCGGGGCGCTGGCACCCGGCCAGCAGCGCGGCCGACATCACAATGGGAATCAGGAGGCGCATGGCAGCTTTCCACTAGGGGCGTGCGGCCAGTGTCGCATCCCGGGCAGCGGGCGGTCGTGAGCGCGTATCCTTGCCGCATCGAAACGCAGTGGGCGCGGCCCCGGAGGACATATGACCCAGCAACGGTGGCGCCTGGATGGGCAGACGGCCCTGATCACCGGTGCCAGCGCCGGTATCGGCCTGGCGGTCGCGCATGAACTGGCCGGTCTCGGCGCCGATCTGATGATCGTCGGCCGCGACCTGGACATGCTGGAGAGTGCCCGCGACGAACTGCTGGATGTGTATCCGCAGCACCAGGTGCACGCATTGGCTGCCGATGTGTCCGACGACGAGGACCGTCGGCAGATCCTGGACTGGGTCGAGGACCATGCCGATGGCCTGCACATCCTGGTCAACAATGCCGGCGGCAACATCACCAAGCCCGCTACCGAGTACTCCGAAGACGAGTGGCGTGGCATTTTCGAGACCAATCTGTTCTCGGCGTTCGAACTGTCGCGTTACGCGCATCCGTTGCTGGCGCGCCACGCGTCCTCGGCGATCGTCAACGTCGGCAGCGTGTCAGGCCTGACCCATGTGCGCAGTGGCGTGGTCTACGGCATGACCAAGGCGGCGATGCACCAGATGACCCGCAACCTCGCGGTGGAGTGGGCTGAAGATGGCATCCGGGTCAATGCGGTGGCGCCGTGGTATATCCGCACCCGCCGCACTTCCGGCCCGCTGTCCGATACGGATTACTACGAGGAAGTGATCGGACGCACGCCGATGCGGCGGATCGGTGAGCCGGAAGAGGTGGCCTCGGCCGTGGGTTTCCTGTGCCTGCCGGCCTCGAGCTATGTCACCGGCGAATGCATCGCGGTGGATGGCGGCTTCCTGCGCTACGGATTCTGATCGCAGCCGATCACCGCGGGCGAGGGATCCATGCCATGCGTGGATGCCTCACTCGGGCACCGGGCAATTGCTGGCTTCCAGCACGGCCTGCAGGCGCTCGCGTTCGCCGCGGGCCGCCTGCTGATTCTCCGATGCGGCGAACCGCTCGCGACCCCGAGCATCGCGGAAGCGCTGCTGCCAGCTGCCGCAGCGCTGTGCCTGCTCCACTTCAGTGCAGCGGTCGCGGACTACCTCGCAGCTGGCGGCGTTGACCGGCGTTGCCCCGCCCAGCCCCTGTACGTTCAGCAGTTCGCAGCGACCGGGTGCGGCCTCGTACTCGTGCAGGTAAGTACCGCCCTGCGTGTCAACGCATTGGAAGATCGCGGGCAACGGAGGTTTTGGAGGCGCGTCCTTGTCCGCTGCGCTGCCAACACCGTGAGGGTGCAGCATCGCACTGTCGAGGATGGTGTCTCCCTCCGCGTTGTCGGCCATCCGGGCTTCCATGATCGGACGTTCTTCACCGGCACGCGGACTCGCCGACGTGACAGTGGTCATGCTGGGCGTTGCGGTGGGGGATGACGTGGGCAGGGCGCTGGGACCGGGCGGAGGAGCCTCCGGCGCGGCAGCGACGGGCGCCGTCCGTGCCGGATCAGCCACCCGTTGCACGCGCTGCGTGCTGCCCTCTGGGCAGGGCATGCGCTGGATGGTCTGCACGTCGCTGGCCGAGGTGCAGCGGTAGATCACCATGTCATCGGCCCACGTGTTGCCGGGCAACAGGCCGATGGCCAGCCAGATCAGTCTTCTCATGCGAGCAGCCTACAGCGGAGGCCCACACCCCGGTAGGTGCCAACCTCGGTTGGCACGGCTGTCTGCCAGCGCCCACCAAGGTGGGCGTCTACCAGAGCGAGGGGCACAGCCCCAGTGCAGGGCTCAGCCGCCGCAGTCCTGTGCCAGCCGTGCATCGATGCCGCGCTGCTCGTTGCTGATCGCGGTGCGCTCGCTCTGCAGCGCGCTGTTGTAACGCCGGTCCAGTTCCCAGCGACGATCACGTAGGCGTGCGCACACTTCCTGTGGGGGCAGGGCGTGACAGGTATCGCGGACCAGGACGTTGCCGGCCGGCACGTTGATACCGACGCCCACCGACGGTGGACGATAGACCGGCGGTCCCCCGCCGATGGGGGAGCCGATGGTGCTGCCGCTACCGGCCGAGCGCGGTCCTGGATGCGGTCCGGGTCGCCCGCCGCCCAGATGGCCATGCGGATACCAGACTGTGGTCCATAGCGGCACCCACCGCGGATTCCCTTCGTTGTTGTCGCTGGTGTATCGGTCGCCGTTTTCACTCACGCATTCGTACATCGGCTGCGGCGGCTGGATGTAGACATGGCGCACCTCGCGTTCGCGCATCGGCGGCGTTTGCGCCGGTACAGGCGGCGCGGTGTCGGTGCTGACCACCCGCGGCGGCGGGTCGCGCGGCCGTTGCAGGTCGCGCACCTCCTGGCGGCCGGCCGTGCAGGGCTTGTCCTGCAAGGCGACGGCGCCATTGCTGCCGATGCAGCGGTAGACCCGCACGTCATCAGCGGCAGGTGCCGGCAAGGGCAGCAGCAGGGCCAGGCACAGGACAGGGCGCAGCAGGGTCATGGGCGCAGCGTGCGCGATCAGCAACGCCGACGCAATCGACCTGTCAGGAGCGCAGTACGTTGCCACTGAGCCCGTCGCGTATCGGCGTGGGTTGGGCCAGCCCACCGGTCTGCCCATCAAGGATGCCGTCGAGCAGGCGCAGCAGGCGCGGGTCCAGCTCTTCGCGGCTGCGCGCGGGGGGCTCGCCGGCAAGGTTGGCGCTGGTGGAGACCAGAGGGCCCCCCCAGGCCTGGCACAGCGCTGCAACCAGGGGGTGGGCGCTGATGCGCACTGCGATGCCGCTGTGTTCGCCGGTGATCCAGCCAGGGGCGCGGGTGCCGGCGGGCAGGATCCAGGTGTTGGCGCCAGGCCAACTGGCAAGCACCGCGCGCTGGCGTGCGTCGGGCAGCGCCTGCAGGCGCACCCAACCCTGCAGCTGCGACAGCTCGGCAGCGACCAGGATCATGCCTTTCTCGATCGGGCGCTGCTTCAGCCGCAGCAGCATGTGCACCGCAGCCTCATGCGAAGGGTCGCAGCCCAGGCCCCAGACCGCTTCGGTCGGGTAGGCGATCACCCCGCCACTGCGGAGCGTGGCGACTGCGGTGTCCAGTGTGAGTTCTTTCATGGCGGCGACCGGGCCCGGCGTGGGCCTTCATTATCCCCCCGCTGCGTGCAGATGGGGTGGAACCTGCCATCCGGTGGGTGCGGACCGTTGGTCCGCACATCCAACCACATCATCCATGCATGGCGTGGATCTACTTGGCAGCCTTCTTGACGGCCTTCTTTGCCGGTGCCTTCTTGGCCACGGCCTTCTTCGCAGCCGCCTTCTTTGCCGGTGCTTTCTTGGCAGCAGCCTTCTTGGCCACGGCCTTCTTCGGCGCGGCTTCCTTCTTCACTGCCGCCTTCTTCGCGGGGACCTTCTTTGCGGCAGCCTTCTTGGCGCCGAAGCCCTTGCGTACCGGCTTGCCGGTTTCTTCCATCAACTGCTGCACTTCGGCCAGGGTCAACGATGCCGGCTCACGATCCTTGGGGATCTTGCCGTTCATCTTGCCGTCGCTGATGTACGGGCCGAAACGACCGTTCAGCACCTGGATGTCGCTGCCCTCGAACTCCTTGATGATCCGGTTGCGCGCGATTTCTTCCTTCTCTTCGATCAGGAACACGGCGCGGGCCAGGTCGATGGTGTACGGGTCGTCTTCCTTCTTCAGCGAGGCGTAGGTGCTGCCGCGCTTGGCGAACGGACCGAAGCGGCCGATGCCGACGCTGACGTCCTCGCCCTTGTCCTCGCCCAGCGCGCGCGGCATCAGGAACAGCTCCAGCGCGTCTTCCAGGGAAATGGTGTGCATCGACTGGCCCGGCCGCAGCGAAGCGAACTTGGGCTTGTCTTCGGCATCTTCAGCCGTGCTGCCGATGGCCGCGTAAGGCCCGAACCGGCCCAGGCGCACGCTGACCGGCTTGCCGGTCTTCGGGTCGGTGCCGAGCTCGCGTGCGCCACTGGCCTCGGCGCGGTCGACCGATTCCTTCTTGTCTTCGACCAGTTCCTTGAACGGTCCCCAGAAGCGCGACATCAGCGGAATCCACTCTTCCTCGCCGCGCGAGACGGCATCGAGCTCGTCCTCCAGCTTGGCGGTGAAGTCGTAGTCGACGTATTGGGTGAAGTGGCTGGACAGGAACTTGGATACCGCGCGGCCGACATCGGACGGACGGAAGCTGCGGCCTTCCATTTCCACGTACTTGCGGAACAGCAGGGTCTGGATGATCGAGGCGTAGGTCGAAGGACGGCCGATGCCATATTCTTCCAGCGCCTTGACCAGCGCCGCTTCGGTGAAGCGCGGCGGCGGCTGGGTGAAGTGCTGATCGGCCACGATGCGTTCCAGCGGCACGCGGTCGCCCGGCTTCATCGCCGGCAGCTTGCGGCCTTCGTCGTCATCCTCGGCGCTCTTGCTGTCCTTGCCTTCCTCGTACACGGCCAGGAAGCCGGGCACGACCACGGTGGTGCCGCTGGCGCGGAACACGTGTTCGCTGCCGGCCGACAGATCCACGCTGACCGTGTTGAGCGTGGCCGGAATCATCTGGCAGGCCACTGCACGCTTCCAGATCAGCTCGTACAGCTTGCGCTCGTCGTCGGTCAGGAACCGCGCGACCTGGGCCGGGGTACGCAGTGCCGAGGTCGGGCGCACCGCTTCGTGCGCTTCCTGGGCGTTCTTTGACTTGGTCTGGTAGGTGTTGGGCTGGTCGGGCAGCGAGGCGATGCCGTAGTCACGGGCGATCACGTCGCGGATCTCGGCCAGCGCGTCCTGCGACAGGTTCACCGAGTCGGTACGCATGTACGAGATCAGGCCGACCGTGCCTTCTTCGCCGCCGATGTCCATGCCTTCGTACAGCTTCTGCGCAACCTGCATGGTCTTGCGGGTAGTGAAACCGAGCTTGCGCGAGGCTTCCTGCTGCAGCGTGGAGGTGGTGAATGGCGGCGCGGGGCGACGCTTGCGCTCCTTGCTGGCCACGTCGGTGACATGCAGGGCGCCTTGTGCCGCTTGCTGGATGCGCAGGCGGGCAGCCTCGGCGGTGTCGCCGTCAGTGACGGTGAACTGCTCGAATTTCTGCCCGTCCAGCTTGACCAGCTTGGCATTGAAGTGCTGCGAGGGGTGCGCGCACTCGGCGGCGATCGACCAGTATTCGCGGGCGATGAAGGCTTCGATCTCTTCCTCGCGCTCGACGATCATGCGCAGCGCCGGGCTCTGCACGCGGCCTGCGGACAGGCCGCGCTGGACCTTGCGCCACAGCACCGGTGACAGGTTGAAGCCGACCAGGTAGTCCAGCGCGCGGCGCGCCTGCTGGGCGTCGACCAGGTCGCTGGCGATCTCGCGCGGTTGGTTGATGGCTTCCTTGATCGCGCGCGGGGTGATTTCGGTGAAGACCACGCGCTGCATCGGCTTGTCCTTGACCAGCCCGCGTTCCTTCAGGATCTCGGCGATATGCCAGCTGATCGCTTCACCCTCGCGATCCGGGTCGGTCGCCAGCAGGATGTCGTCGGCGCCCTTTGCGGCCTTGGCGATTGCATCGACATGCTTTTCGTTCTTCTCGATCACGTCGTAATGCATGGCGAACCCGTTCTCCGGGTCAACCGCGCCTTCCTTCGGGATCAGATCACGCACGTGCCCATACGAGGCCAGGACCGTGTAGTCCTTGCCGAGGTATTTGTTGATCGTCTTGGCTTTGGCCGGCGATTCAACGATGAGCAGGTGCTTGGGCATGGCAGCAGGGTCTGTGGGTAAGCCGCGGGGAAGGGCCGCTAGGGTGGAGCAAACGGCCGCATTAGTGAAGCGGCCACGGGCAAATCAATAAACTGAACGCCCGGTATTGTGCCGGGCGTTCAGGTTTCACCTTGTTAGAGGAATCACGCCCGACCTGCCGTTGTCAAGCAGGGAGGCGTGAGGATGGCCGTCTGCGACGGCGCATTGACCCTCGATCCACGATCAGGACGCCATGTTGGCGATGACGCCAACGGCGAGGATGATCGCGGCGAAACCGGCCAGCATCAGCAGGCCGCCCAGCACCAGGATCACGATGGTCACCGCGCCCAGTTCGCGGCGCTGCAGCTGCGGTTGGTCGGTGTAGGCCCAGCGGTCGACCACCACGGTGTCGCAGATGAGGTCATGCAGGCCCTGCTTGCGCTCGGTGAAGGCGGCCATCAAGTAGCCGATGCACAGGGTCAGGCCACTGAGGATGGTGGCGAAGTAGCGGCCGATGCTGCGGCCCAGGGTCAGGCGATCGCCGTTGCCACGCACGACCTTGATGCCAATGGCCATCTTGCCGAGGGTGGCGCCACCACGGGAGGCATGGAACCAGCCGTAGTAGGCGGCGGCGATGAACAGGCCGGCCAGACCACTGATCAGCTGGGTGACCACTTCCACTGCGGTTTCGCCGCTGCCAGTGGCCCCCATGCCGGCGCCAAGCACGAAGCCCAGCACGCCACCGACCACGCCGCTGGGAATCAGCAGAACGAAATAGTCGATCAGGTAAGCGGCAAAGCGCTTCCAGAAGCCGGCATAGACCACTTCGCCGCCCTGCACCGGCTGCCAATGGTCGCCGCCCACTGCGCCAGGCGCGTTGTACGGCGAGTTGCTGAGGGCGCCAGTGCCCGGCAGGGGGGCGGTACCGTTGTCGATCGCGGCATAGTCGTTGCGCAGGTCGAAGCCACCGGTGGCGGTGGAGGTACTGGCATCGGCCAGGGTCTGCAGGCCCAGTTCGTCCACCAGCTGTCGCAGCGGTGCCCACTGTCCCATGCCTTCGCGCCAGACCAGGGTGTCCAGGTTCAACTGGCCGCGCTGGAAGCGCTGGCGGATCTCGGTGATCTCCAACGGGCCCTGGCGTTGCTGTCCTTCGGCGTAGTACCACTCAGTCATTGCATGTCCCCTGTTGGGTCGTCCTTGGTGGGTTTGCCCGGTGCGCGGCTCAGCCGTGGCACTGCGTGGGCAGATACTTGTCGTCGCTTTCGCCGCTGCATTCCCAGCGTCCGCTGTCACGGTCGTACTCGAGCCACAGCAGGTCGCCATCCTGGCTCTTGCCCGGAACCGCCAGCGTCGCTTCGATGCCGCAGTGGCCATTGTTGAAGCGGCCGATATGCACGGCCGACAGGCCCTGGCCTGCGAATTCGTCCGCGGCCGGGAAACCGGCGTCGTTGGCGCCCGGGCAACGGCCCTGGTCATCGGCGAAATGCTGGACCTTGTCCTTCAGCGGCTGCAGCGCGGTGATCGCGCCGGCGACCTTGGCCTTGATGGTGTAGTCGGTATAGGCCGGCAGGGCGATGGCTGCCAGGATGGCCAGGATCGGCACCACCACCAACAATGCAACGCCGCCGATGATGGCGGTCAACGCGCAGCCGGACAGGCCCTTCTTCACCACCGGTGCAGCGTCCAGTGGCGTGGTCGCGTAGGGCGAGGCGGGTGGCAGGGTAGGCGGCAGCGGAGCAGCAGGAGGTGGCGGTGGCGCAGGGGGGACTGCATCGACAGCGGGCACGATCAGCCCCAGTTCGTCGACCACGTTGCGCAACGGCTGCCATTGCGGCAAGCCGTCGCGCCAGACCAGGGTGTCCAGGGTGATCTGGTTGCTACGGAACAGCTCGATCAACTGTTCCGAAGGCAACGGGCCTTGCTGGCGGTTGCCTTCGGCATGGAACCACTCACTCACGGGGACGCTCCTGAATGCGCACGGCCCCCAAGTGTACGGTCAGTGCAGGGGTTCTGGCTCGTCCACGAACATCTGCGTTTCCATCCAGGCGTAGGCCGCCTCGGCGCCGGGCTGGTTGAACAGCACCATCAGCACGACCCATTTCAGGTCGTCCAGGTCCAGTTCGTCCTGGTCCAGGGCCATTGCCCGGTCCAGCACCAGCTCGCGCTGGCCAGCATCAAGGATGCCGTGCTGTTCCAGGTACAGCAGGAAACCACGGCATTCCACGTCAAGCTTGTCCAGCTCCGGGCCGTGATAGATGCGAACGGGACCATCGACCCGGGCCTGGGCCGCGCTCGGGCGCTGCGCTGCCAGGGCATCGAGCCATTCGAATGCCTTGTTGATCTCAGTGGGGCTGAAACCGGCCTGGATCAGGCCATTCTGCAGTGAGTCGCGGTCACGGATCAGGTCCGCATCTTCGCTGAAATAGTGTTCAAACAGGTACAGCAGTACATCCAGGATGCTCTCTTTCATTGCCCCTCGGCCTGCGTCGCGCGACGCTGTGGAGGTGAAGAAACTAGGGACGTCGACAGTAGCGGCCGTGTACGCACACCACGATTCCCGCAAGTTCCATGGCCAGCAGCATGGAGGACACCTCCGACGCCGTCAATCCACACTGCGTGATCAGTGAATCCATACTGATTGGGTCGTGCGCCAGCGCCCGCCACAAGCGCTGGTAGTCAGCGTCGTTCGCCCAGCATGCCGGCAGATCCGCCGGCGCTGCCTGTTCAGTGGGGGTGGCCAGCCGGGTTTGCAAGCCCGGAAGCTGGTGACGCAATGCCGGAGCCAGCAGTTCCAGCACCTCTTCGGGACGTTCGACCAGGGCAACCCCTTGACGGATGAGCCGGTGGCAGCCGGCGGCGCGCGGATTGAGTACCGAACCGGGTATCGCGCAGACCTCGCGGCCCGCTTCGGCGGCCAGCCGAGCGGTGATCAGGGCGCCCGAGCGTTGTGCGGCCTCGACCACCACCGTGGCCAGGGCCAGCCCGGCCACCAGCCGGTTGCGTGCGGGGAAGTGGCCCGGCCGTGCGGGCGTGCCTGGCAGGTACTCGCTGAGCACCACACCTTCGGCGGCGATTCTGGCCTGCAGGCGGGCGTGGCTGCTGGGATAGGCGCGGTCCGGGCCGGTGCCGATCACCGCAAGGGTGCAACCGCCTGCTTCCAGCGCCGCCTGATGGGCGGCCGCGTCGATGCCTGCCGCCAACCCGCTGGCCACGGCCAGCCCGGCCTCTACGAAACAGGTGGCAAACCGTGCGGCGAGGGCGCGACCCGTAGGGGTGGGGGAACGACTGCCGACCAGGGCCACCGCAGGGCGCCAGGCGATGGCTGGATCCCCCTCGGCGAACAGCGCCAGGGGAGGATTGGGTGCATCGAGAAGGACAGGGGGAAAGGCCGGATCGTTGCAGGCCAGCAGGTGATGACCAGGCTGCTGCAGCCAGCGCTGAGCGCTCGCCAGGGTGCGGGTATCGGGACGCTCCAGCGCAGCGCATTGTTCCGGCGTGCAGCCGTGGGCGCGCCAGCCTGCAACGCCCAGCGCCAATGCCGCCTGCGCATTGCTGGCGTTCTGCAGCAGCGCGCGCCTGGGTGCCAGCGAGCCCCCCGCGATCAACAGGCGCAGCAGCGCCTCATGTCCGTGCTCAGTCATCCCCCGACTATCGGACCCATACGACAAAGGCGCCCTAGGGCGCCTTCGCGTAGTGCTGTCAGGGTATCCCGGAAGTTGCCGGTCGATACGGCCGACACTGCCCGCCGAGGCCGGGCAGGGCCCGGCGTTGGATCATTTCGCGTCCGGGTGCAGCGCGCTGTAGCCCACACGCACGGGCTTCACGCCCTGCATCACCAACGCATAGCTGACGTTGTCGAAGGTGCGGAAGACCATTGCGTGCGCGGCGTACTCGTCCGGCAGGGTGACCCGGCCGGCGCCCGTGCTGGTCGAGTCGTCCATGCGCGAAGACCCCGGGAACTTCATCCGGTGTGCCACATGGCTGCCATGGCGCCACAGCGAGAACACGGTGCCGTTGTCCACGCCCTGGGCGCGGCCAGCGGAAATCGCGATCACGTCGCGCGGGCCGCCGGTGCTGAACATGTCGGTGACTGCCAGTACGCGCACGTCCACGCCTTCCACGCCGGCGGCAGGTACATGCGGGAAGAACTGCAGGTCGTATGGCGTGGCCTCGACCGGCACCAGACGGTCGCCAGCACGCACTTCACGGCCACCGCTGGCGTTGTCCAGCACCAGAGTCGACGCTTCGGCCTTGCCGCCAGCCACCTTGGTGATGGTGCCGGTGCCGACCTGTGCCAGCTCATAGCCCAGTACACCGCGGCGGTGGTTGGGCGCGTTGAAGGCCTTCCAGAGGTTGCCGCTGCCCGGGGTGACATCGCCGTTGGCGGTCAGGTCCTCGGTCGGCTTGGGCTGGGCGTAGCGCACGGTCGGGCGGACCACGGCCCAGCGCTGCCCGGTCTGGGCGTCGGCCAGGCGCACATAGGCGGTCTGGCCGCTGGTGGCGCGCAGGCGGTTGTCTTCCAGGCCGACCACATAGGGCAGCTGTTCAATGCTGTCGACCACGCTGAGCTGCTTCAGGAACGGCTCGACCTGGGCCAGCGGCACGCCGGTCACCGGGGCTTCCTTGCGCGGGCCGGGCTGGGCCGTCACCCGGTCCAGGTAGGCCAGGCTGAGGACGTCACCGGGATAGATCAGGTGTGGATTGGCGACCTGCGGATTGGCCTGCCAGATCTCAGGCCACAGCCATGGTTTCTGCAGGAAACGTCCTGCGATATCCCACAGGGTGTCCCCTTTGCGGACCACATAGGTGTCCGGGTGCCCGCCATTCACTTCCACGGCGGTAGCATAGGCAGCCACGGTCAGCATCGCCGCGGCGACGACCGTACGAAAACGAAGCAACATAGGTGTGAAGCCCTGATTCCCCAACAGGTTCGCGCACTATAGTCCAGAAACCGGGGCGCAAGGCAAGCGTTGGAGCTAGAATCTGCGACGTATGCCGGCGTAACCCGGCCCCAACCCCGGAAACTGCCATGGCTTTACTCCCCATCCTTGAGTTCCCCGATCCGCGCCTGCGTACCAAGGCTGCGTTGATCGATGCCGCCGAAGTGACCACGCCGGCGTTCCAGGAGCTGCTCGACAACATGTTCGAGACCATGTACGACGCCCCGGGCATCGGCCTGGCGGCCAGCCAGGTGGACGTGCACCAGCGCTTCATGGTCATCGACGTGAGCGAAGAAAAGAACGAGCCGCGCGTCTTCATCAACCCGGAAATCGTCGCCAAGGACGGGGGCCAGGTGTACCAGGAAGGCTGCCTGTCGGTGCCTGGCATCTTTGCTGACGTGACCCGTGCCGACACCATCACCGTCAAGTTCCTGGACCGCCAGGGGCAGCCGCAGGAACTGACCACCGACGGCCTGCTGGCGGTCTGCGTGCAGCACGAGATGGACCATCTGGACGGCAAGCTGTTCATCGATTACCTGTCGCCGCTGAAGCGCGAGATGGTCCGCAAGAAGCTGGCCAAACAGCGCAAGCACGTGGCGTGATGGCTGATGTGGGCCGCCCTTCGGGGTGGCCTGCGCCTGCGCGTGACGCGCGGGCTGCATGGCGCCGGCCGACGGCGCCGTTTTTTTTCCTGCACGATTTCATCCTGCAAGTGGGGTTGCCATGAGGATTGTCTTTGCCGGTACGCCGGAATTCGCGGTGTCGTCGCTGCGCGCGGCCGCGCGTCATCACGAGGTGGTGGCTGTCTACACGCAGCCTGATCGCCCGGCTGGCCGTGGCCGTGGGCTGGCGCCTTCGCCGGTCAAGCTGGAAGCGGTCGCCCGCGGCATCCCCGTGTACCAGCCGGAAACGCTGAAGGACGAGGCAGCCCAGCAGCAACTGCGTGACCTGCAGCCGGACCTGATGGTGGTGGTGGCCTATGGCCTGATCCTGCCCAAGGCGGTGTTGACCATCCCGACCCATGGCTGCTGGAACGTGCATGGGTCGCTGCTGCCGCGCTGGCGCGGCGCCGCACCGATCCAGCGTGCCATCCAGGCCGGTGACGAGAAGACCGGCATCTGCCTGATGCAGATGGAAGCTGGCCTGGATACGGGCCCGGTGCTGCTGCACCAGGAGCTGGCCATTGCCACCACCGATACCGGTGGCCAGCTGCACGACAAGCTGGCCGAGCTCGGTGCACAGGTGCTGTCCGATGGACTGGGCCTGCTGCGCGCGGGCATCAAGCCGATTGCACGGCCACAGCCGGAGCAGGGCGTGACTTACGCGCACAAGCTGGACAAGGCCGAGGCAAAACTGGACTGGGCGCAGGACGCAGAAGCGCTGGCGCGGACAGTGCGCGCATTCAATCCGTGGCCGATTGCCGAGGCGCTGCTGGCCGGCGAGCGCGTGCGCATCCACGGCGCGGTGGCACTGGATGTGGCCCATGGCCAAGCGCCGGGCACGGTGCTGGCCGCTGGCCGCGAAGGCATCGACATCGCCTGCGGACAGGGCGCGCTGCGCCTGCGCGTGCTGCAGCGGGAAGGCGGCAAGGCGATCACCGCCGCCGACTATCTCAATGCCCGCCGTGACCTGCGCGTGGGGGTTTGACGGGTGAGCAAGGCGAACGATTTTTCCATTGCCAAGGCGGCGCCGGGCGCGGCCACCCGCATGCTCGCTGCGCGCGTGCTTGCGCAGGTGTTCACCCGCGGTCGTTCGCTCAAGGCGGAACTGGCCTGGGCCCTGCCCAAGCTGGCCGACACCCGCGACCGTGCGCTGCTTGAAGCACTGTGCTTTGCGGTGCTGCGTCGTCGCAGCACCTACGACGCTGCCCTGCAGGGATGGATGCAGAAGCCGCTGTCGGCACGCGATGCCGACCTGCGCACGCTGCTGATGGTGGGTTTTGCCCAGCTGGATGTGCTGGAACTACCTGCCCATGCGGCGCTGTCGGCCACGGTTGATGCTGCACGCGCACTGGGTCGTGAACGCCAAGCGGGCCTGGTCAACGCGATCCTGCGACGGGCCCAGCGCGAGGGTTTCCCCGAACAGCCGGCACGCGACGCATTTCCGGTCTGGCTGGCCGAGGCCGTTGAACGCGACTGGCCGGCACAGGCCGAGGCGATCTTCGCTGCCAGCCTGCAGCCGGCGCCGTTGTGGTTGCGTGCCAACCACCAGCAGGGCGGGCGCGACAAAGTCATGGCGGCCCTGGCCGAGGCCGGCATTGCCGCCGAAGCCAGCCCGTTGAGTGCCGATGCACTGCGATTGGCCGTGCCGGTTCCGGTGAACCAGTTGCCCGGCTTCGGCGAAGGCCTGCTGTCGGTGCAGGATCTGTCGGCGCAATGTGCCGCCGACGCGCTGGCGCCGCCGGCCGGCAGCCGCGTGCTCGACGCGTGTGCCGCCCCGGGTGGCAAGTCGGCGCATCTGCTGGAGCGTGACCCCAGCCTGCGATTGCTGGCGCTGGACATCGATGCCCGTCGCCTGGCGCGCGCCAAGGATACGTTCGCCCGCACCGGCGTGGGCGAAGGCGCCCAGGTGCTGGTGGCCGATGCCAGCGATCCGGGGGCATGGTGGGATGGCGTTCCATTCGACGCGATCCTGCTGGACGCACCCTGCTCGGCCACGGGCGTCATCCGCCGGCAGCCGGACGTGATGTTCCATCGCCGGGCGGAAGACATCGATGCGCTGGTCGGCATCCAGGCCCGGTTGCTGGAAGCCTGCTGGTCGATGCTGCGCCCCGGTGGTGTGCTGCTGTATGCCACCTGCTCGATCCTGCGCGCGGAAAATGTCGATCAGGTAAAGGGCTTCCTGAAGTGGCACGCGGATGCGGAAGCGGTCGCGCTGGGTGACGCATTTGGTCTGGATTGTGACGGTATCGCACGCCAGCGCTTGCCCGGTGAAAACGATGCTGACGGATTTTTCTACGCGCGTCTGCTAAAAAAGGCCTGACCCAACCGCTGTCCGAGCCCCCATGCTGAAAACCCGTGCATCACGCCAGACGTGGCTGTTCGTTGTGATGGCCCTGTTGGTGTTGGGTGCCGGCCTGGGACTCCGTGATCCCTGGCCCTCGGACGAACCGCGCTTCGCACTGGTCGCCAAGCAGATGGTGGACAGCGGCGACTGGCTGTTCCCGCACCGTGGGCTGGAGCTTTACTCGGACAAACCGCCGATGCTGATGTGGTGGCAGGCCACGCTGTACAGCGTGGTCGGCAACTGGCGTGTGGCGTTCCTGCTGCCCTCATTGATCGCCGCACTCGGTACGCTGTGGTGCGTGGTCGATCTGGGCCGGCGTCTGTGGACGCGCCAGGTTGGCCTGTACGCAGGCTGGGCCCTGCTGTTCGCCCTGCAGTTCACCTTCCAGTCGAAGAAGGCGCAGATCGACCCGCTGGTGGTGTTGTTCATCACCCTGGCCAACTACGGCCTGCTGCGCCACCTGCTGCTGGGGCCCGCTTGGCGCTGGTGGTGGCTGGGCTGGTTCTTTGCCGGCATCGGGGTGATCACCAAGGGCGTGGGCGTGATCGCGCTGCTGATGATCGTGCCCGCGGTGATCGGTTCGGCGCTGCACTGGCCACGGGTGCGGCTGCATGCACGCGACCTGCGCTTCTGGCTGGCGCCGTTGGCGTTCGTGCTGGCCATCGCGCTGTGGCTGGTGCCGATGGTGATGACCGCGCTGGCGACCCGCTCCGGCGAGTACCTGGCGTACATGAACGACATCCTGTTCCGGCAGACCGCCAAGCGCTATGCGCAATCGTGGGATCACCATCAGCCGTGGTGGTATTTCCTGGGCACCATGCCGTCGATGTGGATTCCCGCCTTCCTGGCGCTGCCATGGGCGATCCCTGCCTGGCGGCGCCGGCTGCAGCGCCGGGACGCGCGCTACCTGTTGCTGCTGGGCTGGTGGGCACTGATCGTGCTGTTCTTCTCTATCCCCAATGGCAAGCGTGACGTCTACATCCTGCCCGCGCTGCCGATGTTCTGCCTGGCGCTTGCGCCGTTGTTGCCGGGGCTGCTGCGCCGGCGGGACGTGCAGTGGCTGCTGGGCGCGTTCACCCTGCTGCTGTCGTTGGGTACCTTGGCTGCCGGGCTGGCGGCCCTGCTGGGCAAGCCCGGCTTTGAGGCACGGCTGATGCAGACGCGGGGCATCGGCAATGGCGAGATGAACGCCCTGGCCTGGGCGGCGATGGCGATGGGCGGCTGGGGTGTGGCCAGCCTGCTGTTGTTCGGCCGCGGCCGCCGCCAGCTGGCGCTGGTCTCGACCCTCACTGTCATATGGGTGCTGTACAGCCTGATCGGCTATCCGCTGCTGAATGATTCAAGTTCCGCCCGCGGCCTGATGCGGCACACCGGCCAGCGCATCGGCGCCGATGCCGAGCTGGGACTGGTGGCCTGGAAAGAGCAGAATCTGCTGATGGCCGACCGCCCCGCAGCAACCTTCGGTTTCAACGAGCCCTGGGATGCGCAGCTGGCCGCGGCGGTGGAATGGCAGCAGCTGGCGCCGCAGCGCCGCTGGTTGCTGGTCCACGAGGACGCGCTGCTGCCCTGCATCGACCGCAGCCGGGCCGAACTGGCCGGAATCGCCAACCGCCGCCGTTGGTGGCTGGTGCCTGCCGCTGCGGTGCAGGGCGAATGCGTGGCCAGCGCCGACGAGCGCGAACGCGAGCGGCGATTGCAGCGTGAGGAGTAACCACTCTGGCCTGCGCTTGTCCAGACTGCCCAAGCGGCGCCAAAGGCAGTAAAACGTCAGCGTGGGATCGGCCGTACCGGCGATCCCGTTCATTCCGCAGGATCGCAGCGAAACTCTTCGACGTGGCAGTGTCACAGCACAACCAGGAATCCACGGTCGGCGATCCGCTGGGCGTACCCGTTGGCGGTCGTCCGCGCGCTGCGCACTGGTTGGCGCAGATCGGCCTGTTCTGCATGCCAGCGCTGGTGCTGACCATTCCGATCAACCTGTTGCCCTACGCGCTGCTGCTGCTGGTCAGCACCGCAATGGTGCCCGGCCTGCTGTGGCAGGCGCGGCGGATGGACGTGCAGCCGATCAAGGTCCTCAGCTGGCTGATGCTGGCGGTGCTTGTGATGGCCATCGTGTCGGTCGTGCAGTTTGAACAGGGCCTGCGCGATGTCGACAATCGATCCCGCTTCCTGGTCATCCCGTGGATCGCATTGTGGGTGTGCGCGCTGCGCCCGGACATGCGCTGGTTGTGGCGCGGGGCGTTGGCCGGGCTGCTGGGCACTTTCCTGCTTTCGGCATTGCAGGTTTACCAGGGCGCGCCACGCGCGGAACTGTCCACCAACGCAATCGTTCTCGCCGACATCGTGATGATGCTGATGGTGCTGGTGGTGTTCTGCCGGCCGTCGCGGCGCTGGTCGCTGGTGATCGTCGGCATGGCTGCCGGGTGCGGAACCATCATCCTGACCGGAAGCCGAGGCGTGTTTGCGGCGCTGCTTGCGCTGCTGGTGGTGCTGGCACTGAGCCTGCGCTGGCGCACCGGGGCAGCGCGTCTTTCGGTGCTTGCCGGCATGCTGGCCATTGGCGCGACCCTGTTGCTGTCAGTGCCCGAGCTGCGCCACCAGGTGCGGTTGTCCGAACTGCACAGCGATGTGCAGCGCATGGAACAGGGTGACAGCGACTCTTCAGCCGGGGCCCGCGTCGAGCGCCTGCAGGTCGCATGGGAGACCTTCCTCGACCATCCGCTGACCGGGGTAGGCATCGGACACTTCGACACGGCCATGAAGCGGGTACCGGTCTGCCGCGAGAACCCGCAGGAAATCCGCTGCCACCTGCGCCATGCGCACAACGACCTGGCCGAATGGGCCGCTACCCAAGGCCTGCCGGGCGTGCTGCTGCTGTTGGCCGTATATGGCGTGCCACTGGGGGTGTTCGTGCGCCTGCACCGACGCAGTGGGCGTTCCACCTTCCGTGGCCCAGCCGCCGCCGGCGTGATGGTGGTGGTGTCCTACATCCTGTGCGGCCTGACCCAGTCGATGTTCGCGCACCAGATGACCGCCAGTTTCTACGTCACCATCGTCGGCCTGCTGACCGGCCTGTCGATCCTGGAAGGTGCGCGGCACCGGGCAGAGATCGCCCGGTAGCGTCGAGCACGGTCCGACGCCCTGCTCAGGGGGTGGGCGGATCGGAGACGGCCTGACCGTTGCCGAGCATCCACAGCATGATGGTCTTCTGCCGCACGTAGTTTGCGCGCACATAGGCGTACACCAGGCCATGCCAGCCGTCGCGGAAGCCGCCCCGGAACAGGAAGCCGCGCCAGAACCGCCAGGCAGGGGCCAGCACCAGCTTGCCGAGGGTGGCCCGCTTGCCGCGCGCGAACTCGTGCTCGGCCATCATCCGTGCATACTTTTCGGTCTTCGCCAGCTGCTGCTGCAGCGAACGGTAGGGGAAGTGGATGAGGTCCCCGCGCAGGGTGCCGACAGTGCCGTCGACGCTGGCCGCCTCATGGATCTCGCGCTTGCCGCGCCAGCCGCCGCGGCGGCGGTCGAACAGGCGCAGCACCCGGTCCGGATAGGCATTGCCGTGGCGCAGGAATCTGCCGAAGTACTCCGACAGGCGGGCGAAGCGGTAACCCGAATGACCTGCAAAGCCGCCGTCGCGGGCCTGCTCGATCGCGATGCGCAGTTCCGGGCTGATGCGCTCGTCGGCGTCCAGGCACAGCACCCAGTCATGCGTAGCCTGCTCGACGCAGAACGCCTTCTGGCTGCGGAAGCCATCGAACGGACGCTGCAGCACGCGGGCGCCGGCCGCCTCGGCGATGGCCACCGTGGCGTCGGTGGACAGGGAGTCCACCACCACGATCTCGTCGCAGAAGGCCAGCGAGGCCAGGCAGTCGCCGATGCGCCCGGCCTCGTTGAACGCGATAATGCAGGCCGAGATGCGAGGCCGTTCGATGGGAGCGGTCGTGGAGGACATGATGGCCGGGTACCTGTTGTTTGCGACGGAGCGCTATGCGCTGCCTATTCTCGCCCCGTTGGTGCAGGCCTTGCACGCTTCCGGTCAGGAAGTTGCGGCCTGGTTCGAAGATGGCGCGGCCGGCAGCCAGCTGTCCGGCGTGCCGAACATCGGTCTGAAGCAGGCCCTGGCGATGCGCCCGCGGGCGGTGTTCAGCGCGGCCAACTGGGTGCCGACCTTCCTTTCCGGGGCCAAGGTGCAGCTGTTCCATGGCTTCAACGTGGAAAAGCGCGACAGTGCGCGTGGCCACTTCCGGGTGCGCGGCATGTTCGACCTGTACTGCACGCAGGGTCCTGCCACCACTGCGCCGTTCCGCGAGATCGCGGCACTGCAGGGGCATTTCGCCGTGGCCGAAACCGGCTGGCCGAAGCTGGACCCGCTGTTCCGCGAGGATGGCGGTGACAGTACCGCGCTGCGCAGTGCGGCCGGTGGTCGCCCAGTGATCCTGTTCGGTTCAACCTTCACCGAGCGCTTGAGTGCGGCCCCGCACCTGCACGCGCAGATCGCCGCCGATATCGCCGCCGGGCAGCACTACTGGCTGCTGACCCTGCACCCCAAGTGCCCGGCGGAACTGTTTGAACGCTATCGCGCGCTGGCTGGCGTCAACGCGCGATTCATCGAACCGGAGCAGGTGATGGCCGCCCAGCGCGCTGCTGATGTGCTGGTGTCGGACACCTCATCGATCGTTTCCGAGTTCATCGTCCAGCACAAGCCGGTGGTGACCTTCCGCAACCGCGTGCCGAAGCCGCACATGATCGATTTCGATGATCCGCAGCAGCTGCCGGCGATGCTGCAGCGCGCGCTGCATCCGGACGCGGCGCTGCAGGCGGAGATCGTGCGCTACGCCGATGCCATCCACCCTTACCGCGATGGCCTGTCCAGTGAGCGGGTGATCGCCGCGACCGAGGATTTCCTGTCCGGCGAGATGGGCGCGCTGCGCCGCAAGCCGTTCGGCAGCTGGGTGCGTGACCTGCAGATCCGCAAGGACCTGGGCTATTGGGGGCCGTCGCAGCGTTGATGTGCGTCCTGTAGAGCCGAGCCCATGCTCGGCTCTACAGTAGATCCACGCCATGCGTGGATGGCGGTTCAATGATCGGCCGCGCTACCAGCGCAGCTTGCGCCGCGCCAGCGCCGTGGCCAGATCTTCCATCAACGCATGTGCACGCGCCTGCGGCAGGTAGCGCAGCGCCAGCGCCACATCGCCATGTGCGCCGGCGGTGTCCAGCTGCAGGCTGGCAGTACCCAACAGCTTGTCCAGCGGCGAGCGCTGCAGGCGCAGGCCCTGCACCTTGTCCAGCTCGGCCCAGCGCCACCAGCGTTTCCACCAGCCGCCGCGCACCGCCACGAACTGACCGTCCAGGTGCCACCCCATCCGAGCCATCTGCCGGTGCGCGATCAACAGGCTGACTGGCAGCCAGGCCAGCAGCGCCAACGCCGGCAGGCCCCAGCGCCAGTACAGCGCAGCGGTCAGCAGCGGCACCGTCAGCAAGGTGGACAACGACAGTCGCCACCATCCGCGTTGCGGTATCGGCTGCCACTGCTGCGGTGGCCATTGCAGTTGTGGCAGCAGGTGGCGCACCAGGCCGTCGCAGGTGCCTGCGCCAGCCAGAGGGGCCAGTTCACGCAGCGCGCGGTCGTCGTCGCGCGAGGGGCCACCTGCGGCGCTGTCGATGCGCAGCTGGCGCAACCCGAACCAACGCTGCAGCGTGCTTTCGCCCAGCGTCCACGCCTGGATGCGGCGGCGCGCGACGCTGCTGCGGGTACGGCTGAGCAGGCCGGTGGAGACGGTCAGCCGACGCTCGCGCTCGCTGAGGGTGAAGCCGTGGTAGCGCAGCAGCGTCAGCGTCACCGACAGCACCCGCAACAACAGCCAGCCCAGCAGCAGCGTTGCTGCCAACAGCACCAGCCCCCCGGTCACCCCGGCATGCAGATGGCTGACGTAACCGAAGGCCTCGCGCCCGCCGCGCTGGATGGCATCGTCCATCACCTGGCGCGGTACGGTCTGGAACAGCACGCCGAAGGCTGCGATTGCCAGCGCCCAGCCACGGTTGGAGAGCAAGCCCATGCGCAGCACATCCCGGCTCGACAGGCGCAGCAGTACCCGCTCGTCGTCGGAGGGCACGACACTGGCAGCTGCTGCTTCGCCCGGTATTGGCTGCGGTGCTTGTCCACGTTGGCGCACCAGTTGTTCCAGGGCCAATGCCTGGTCCAGCCGCAGCACGCGCATCTCCGCTTCCGGGCGCACGCCACCGGCCGATTCCAGGCGCAGTTCGGCAACCCCGAACAATCGATGCAACGGGTTCTGCCGCACTTCCACGTTGTGGATGCGGGCAAAGGGAATCTCACGCCGGTTGCGCGCCAGCAGGCCGCTGCGCACGGTGATCGCGTCGTTGCCGATGCGATAGCGGTAACTGAGGTACTGCAGTACCGAGACCAGCATCAGCGCGGCGATGGCGGTCAGCGGGATCAACTGTGCCCACATCGGGTCGCGGTCGCCGCGTTGGCCGAACACCAGCAACGCGACCAGCGGCAGCAGATAGTGGCGCAGCTGCATCAGCAGCACGAACAGCCACGACCACGGATGCAGGCGATGCTCTTCGCCACCGTTGGGCAGCGACGGCGGCAGGGGCGGCGGCAGGCTCACAGGGCGTCGGCGTCCTGGTCGAGCTGATGGGCCAGCGTGTCACGCAGGCGCTCGGCATCGGCTTCGTCCAGGCCGTTGACGGTGACCGCACTCAGGCGGGTGCCGGCGGTATGCACGATCAACGTGGCCAGGCCAGCACGCCGCTCCAGCGGCCCGCGACGCAGGTCCAGGTGCTGCACGCGCGAAATGGGGATGCGGGTCTCCAGCTGCCACATCAGGTCGCGGCGCAGGCCCAGGCCCTGTGCATCCAGCCGCCAGCGGGTGCGGGTCAGGCGGCGATGGCCGATCCAGCCACCGAAGGCGACGCCGACCAGCAGGCCCAGCGATGCAGCCCACAGGCCACCGGGAAGATCGAAGAACCACCAGACGGCCGCCAGCGGTGCGCCGGGGATGAACAGACCGCCGAAGGCGCCCTCCAGCGCCGCCAGCCGGGCGGCGCGCCGCGGCAGGGGTTGCCAGTGGTCGAGGGGCATTTCGGCGGCAGCAACAGGCAAGGGAAGTTCGGTCACGCGGATGTCCGTCGGGCAGCAGGGCGGGCAGGCGCGGTGATGACCGCACCGCGCAGACGTTAGCAGGTCGCCCGCGTCACTGGGCGGCCTGGATCAGCGCATCGACATCCAGCAGGTGGCCGGCGCGGTCGGCCTTGGTACGCAGGTAGTGCTCGTTCTCGGCAGTGATCTCGCCGGTGACCGGAATGCAGTCCAGCACTTCGATGCCGGCATTGCGCAGGCGCTGCGCCTTGGTCGGGTTGTTGCTGAGCAGCGCAACACGGGACACGCCCAGGCCGCGCAGCATCGCCACCGCGCTGCCATAGCGGCGCTCGTCGGCGCCGAAGCCCAGCTGCGCATCGGCGTCGATGGTATCCAGCCCGTCATGCTGGTAGCCGTAGGCGCGCATCTTGGCGGCGATACCGGTGCCGCGGCCTTCCTGGTCCAGGTACAGCAGCACGCCGCCGCCCAGCTCCTTCAATTTGCGCAGGCCGCGGCGCAGCTGGTCGCCGCAGTCGCACTTGAGCGAACCGAACAGGTCGCCGGTGAGGCAGGACGAATGCACACGCACCGGCACCACGGCGGACAGGTCCGGTTCGCCGACGATGATCGCCACCTGGTCGCGCTGGGCGACGCCGCCGCGGAACACCGCGAAGGTGGTCATGCCGACGTCGCGCAGCGGCACCGGAGAGCGCGCCACCAGTTCGTAATCATGTGCGGCATGTGCAGCGCCTTCGGCCAGATCGCACAGGCCGACGTCGGCGGCGGCGTCGAAGGTGCTGTCAGCCGGCTCAAGGCGCACGGCCACCATCGCCGGCAGCAGCAGGCCCAACCGGGCCAGTTCCACTGCGCCGGCATCGAAGGCGTCGCCGGCACTCCAGCCATCCGGCATCGGGCCCGGCTCGCGCAGGTAGCCCAGCGAGGGCAGGGCGTCGAACGCGACACCGGCCAGCGGCAGGCGCGCGCCCTCGGGTGCCTCCACGCCGAGCACGCGGGCGCGGGTGGCGGTCAGATAGAGGTAATGGCGTTCGCGCGCGGCGCTTGCGAAGGCGGCAAAGCTGCTGGCGGTGGCGCTGTCCAGCGCGATCACCGCCAGGCGCTGGCCCTGGCCATCGTGGAGCAGGACCGGACGACCGGCGCGCAGTTCGGCGACCGCGCGCTCACAGCGGATCGCGGCCGGATCACCGAACAGGGAGGAAGCAGACATGGCAGGACCGGGGGAGGCGGACATCGGTGTCTCTATGGGGGCGCCAGCGTCGTATTCAACGTGCTGCGGCGGTGTGTCGCAGGCTGGGTGGAGCGGCATTCAGTGCGGATGCTCCTCGGTCGCGTACGGGTCTTCCTCGCCGCTGCCCGGTGGCCGCAGCGTATAGCGCTTGTAGGTCCATTGGTACTGCGCCGGGTCGCGGCGGGCGATGCGTTCGATGCCTGCGTTGAGCGCCGTGGCGGCGACCTGCGGGTCCGGATCGGCCACGGCCGGGTCGGTCGGCTCGATGTGCAGGGCGAATTCCATGTCCGGGCCGATGCGCTCGCACCAGCCGTACAGCACCGTCGCGCCGGTGCGCTCGGCCAGCCGGTTGACCAGGGTCATGGTCAATGCCTGCACGCCGAAGAACGGCACGAACACGCCGTCGCCGGCCTTGGGCTGCTGGTCGGGCAGGATGCCGGTGGCGCCGCCGTCCTTGAGCACCTTGAACAGCTGGCGGACGGCCGGGCCCTCGGCGCGCACCTGCTGCACGTTGTGGCCGCCGCGCACGATCTGCAGGAAGGCATCGCTGGCCTCGTCTTCCGGCGGCTTGTAGACGATGGCGATCTGGCCGCGCGAGGCCAGCCACTGGTTCAGCAGCTCCCAGTTGCCGTAGTGCGGGGCGGCCACGATCACGCCCTTGCCGCTGGCCAGCGCCGCGTCGTACAGCGCCTCGCCGTGGCGCTCCTTCAGGTGCAGACGCAGGTTGTCAGCGGGCGTCCGGCTCCACAGGCGCAGGGTCTCGATGGCCTGCAGGGCGGTGGAGCGCAGCAGTTCGTGCTGCAGGCGTTCCCGCGCTGCGCCGTCCAGTTCGGGGTAGGCCAGCTCCAGGTTGCGGCGGGTGACGCGGCTCTCGCGGGCATCGAGGCGGACCCATGTCCAGGCCAGGGCGTGCGCGAACCCGCGCAGCAGCGGCCAGGGCAGGCGGGCGAGCAGGGTGGTGGCGCGGTAGACCAGCCGGGCTTTGCGGTGTGGATTCATCGGCCCCAGTTTAGCCAAGGGCGCTGCTATCGTGGCCGGCCCTTGCCTGGAAGCCCGCCGATGCTCGTCCTGATTCAACGTGTCAGCCAGGCCGCCGTGCACGTGGAAGGTGAGGCGGTAGGGCAGATCGGCCCCGGCCTGCTGGCCCTGGTGGGCATGGAACCGGGCGATACCGAAGCCCAGCTGCAGCGGATGGCCGAACGCGTGCTTGGCTACCGTGTGTTTGCAGATGAGGCCGGCAGAATGAACCGCTCGCTGCGTGATACCGGCGGCGGCCTGCTGCTGGTCAGCCAGTTCACCCTGGCCGCGGACACCCGCTCGGGCATGCGGCCGAGCTTCACCAGCGCGGCACCGCCGCAGGAGGCTGAACGCGGGTTCAATCGATTTGTCGGGATCTGTCGTGAAAATCACGCGCCCGGGGTGGAAACGGGCCGCTTTGGTGCCCATATGGTCGTCAGCCTGGTCAACGACGGTCCCGTGACCTTCCTCCTCAGGCCCTAGGCCACCGGGACCACCGCCCGGCAGGCCGGGCCCCGGGCTGGTATAATGCTACGTTCCCTATTTCCCCCTAGCCGGTGGCGCGAGCACTACATGGCCAACGAACGTCCTGCCCAATCCGAAATCAAGCAACTGATCAGCAAGGGCCTGGAACAGGGCTACCTGACCTATGCCGAAGTCAATGACCATCTGCCGGACGACATGGTCGACCCGGAACAGATCGAAGACATCATCGGCATGATCAACGGCATGGGCATTGATGTCCATGAAGTTGCTCCGGATGTGGAAACCCTGCTTCTCAACGACGGCAACACGGGCAACCGTGAGGTCGACGACACCGCAGCCGAAGAAGCTGCCGCCGCGCTGAGCGCGCTCGACACCGAAGGTGGCCGCACCACCGACCCGGTGCGCATGTACATGCGCGAAATGGGTACCGTCGAGCTGCTGACCCGCGAAGGCGAAATCGCCATTGCAAAGCGCATCGAAGAAGGCCTGTCCCAGGTCCAGGCCGCACTCGGCCAGTTCCCGGTGTCGGTCGAATCGCTGCTGACCGATTACGAAGCGCACAAGGAAGGCCGCAAGCGCCTTGCCGAAGTGATCGTCGGCTTCAACGACCTGTCCGAAGAAGTGCCGGCCCCGGCTGCTGCCGTGGCCGACGACGCGGACGACAGCGATGACGACGCCGACGAGGACGAAGACGATGTCGACGGCGGCGATGAAGAAGCCGCACCGACCGGTCCGGATCCGGAGGAAGTCGCTGCGCGCATGCAGGCGCTGGCTGATGCCCTCAACGCCTTCAAGAAGGCGGCTGCCAAGGGCGACAAGAAGAACCTGCTGAAGCTCCGCGAGGAGATGTCGGCCGTGTTCGTCACCCTGAAGCTGCCGCTGCCGCTGACCGACGTGCTGACCAAGCAGCTGCGCGACACCATGGGCAGCATCAAGGCCCACGAGCGCCGCGTGCTGAACCTGGCCACCGTCACTGCCCGCATGCCGCGCAAGGACTTCATCCGTTCCTGGGAAGGCAACCAGACCAACCTGGAATGGGTGGAAGATGCACTGAAGCGCAAGCAGAAGTGGTCTTCGGCACTGCGTGAGGTGAAGGACCAGATCGTGTCCGAGCAGCAGGCCACCATCGATATCGAGAAGGTCACCCTGCTGGACCTGGACGAGCTGAAGGAACTCAGCCGTGCCATGGCCTACGGCGAAGCCAAGGCGCGCAAGGCCAAGAAGGAAATGGTCGAGGCCAACCTGCGCCTGGTCATCTCGATTGCCAAGAAGTACACCAACCGCGGCCTGCAGTTCCTCGACCTGATCCAGGAAGGCAACATCGGCCTGATGAAGGCCGTGGACAAGTTCGAATACCGTCGCGGCTACAAGTTCTCCACGTATGCGACCTGGTGGATCCGCCAGGCCATCACCCGTTCGATCGCCGACCAGGCGCGCACCATCCGTATTCCGGTGCACATGATCGAAACGATCAACAAGTTGAACCGCATTTCCCGCCAGATGCTCCAGCAGTACGGCCGCGAGGCTACGCCGGAGGAACTGGCCAAGGAAATGGACATGCCGGAAGACAAGATCCGCAAGGTGATGAAGATCGCCAAGGAGCCGATCTCGATGGAAACCCCGATCGGCGACGACGAGGATTCCCATCTGGGCGACTTCATCGAGGACACCAACGTGGAGTCCCCGATCGAGAACACCACCAACATCAACTTGTCTGAAACCGTGCGCGACGTGCTGGCTGGCCTCACCCCGAGGGAAGCCAAGGTGCTGCGCATGCGCTTCGGCATCGACATGAACACCGACCACACCCTCGAGGAAGTCGGCAAGCAGTTCGACGTGACCCGCGAGCGTATTCGCCAGATTGAAGCGAAGGCCCTGCGCAAGCTGCGTCACCCGAGCCGTTCGGAGCAGCTGCGCAGCTTCCTGGATATCGATTGATCTCCAGCGAGTGCTGATGTGTTGAGAGAAACCCCGCTTCGGCGGGGTTTTTCTTTGGGCTGGTGGAGGGCGAGGGTGCTTTCTGTAGAGCCGAGCCCATGCTCGGCTGCTCTTCCACGATGAGGGAACCATGAGGGCGGTGGCGCTGTTCCAGGCGCATCTGCAGGAGATGGAGCGGTTGGCCGGGATAGCGAGAAGCGGTTGCAGCATGTCGCTCAGGTACTCGCTACTGCGGACTGAGTAGCCGACTCCGGCCGTGCTCAACTACACTGTGGCGCTGTGCAGGGCCTATAGCTCAACGGTTAGAGCAGGGGACTCATAATCCCTTGGTTCCAGGTTCGAATCCTGGTGGGCCCACCAACGAATCAGGCGCGTGGGATCATCCGCCTTGCCTTGCTCGTCAAGCCGGCGCCGTCCGGTGACCGCTCGGTGACCGTTTACTGTCTGTCAGGGGTCAGTTGAGCGGCATCACCGCACTGCTCGCCTGCGACTGCAGGCCCAATGCGTTGAGGGGCATGTGCCATCTACTGGATACCGGCGTATCGGTAAGACAGCAGCGATCTGACCAGGAACGTCACCTGGGTCGCCGAGCGCGCGTCCACGCGCATCACCGGCAGACGGAAGCCGGCGGTGAACAGTGATTCGCGGATGTCGGGAACCAGTACCTCCGGGTGCTCATCGACATGGGTGATGCCCACCGCCATGCTGGCATCGGGGGCAATGCGTGAGAATTCCTGGAGCAGTTCGATGGTGGAGCCGACAAGATCTGCATCGCGGGTGCTTGCCAGAACGATGATTCCCAGGGCGCCTTCACAGACCATCGGCCACATGAAGTCGAGGTAGCGCTGGCCAGGGACGCCATAGACGTGCAGAAGCTCGCCGTCATCCAGCTCGATCGAACTGTAATCAAGCGCAACCGTGGTATCGACCTTGTCACCGTAGCTGCCTTCGCTCAACGGCATCTCGGTACATATCGGCTCCACGTCGGAGATCGCACGCACCGCCGTGGTCTTGCCCGCGCCCATGCCGCCGACGAAGACCAGCTTGTTGGCCGCCACCGTCATGGTGTCACTCTGTTGAACAGGGTGAGGCCGAATCTGCGGGCTACCCATGAAAGGAACCGTGAGTCGATGCTGCTTCGTTCTCGCTGCGGATGGGTCATTGGGTGTTCCCGGTTCATGGCAAGGCCGCAGGCATGAGCGGCGGAGAAGAGGGACTGAACGACGTCATGTGGAATCTGGCACGCGCCCGCCAGAGCGTGTGCGGGCCAGGGGCGGGCATGCAGGCAGGCGATGGCCAGCAACCAGCTGTCGGGAACATCGTCAGCGCACAGGTCCGGCCACTGACGCAGCTGTAGCGGTACCTGCGGATCGTGCGCAGGCAGCAGTTCGGGGCGATAGCGCGCGATGCAGAAGTGAAGTGCTTCGAACGAACAGCGCTGGGGCAGCCGATAGGACTGCTCGTGCGCGAAGGTCGATGCATCGAGGGCCTGCGTCGACCACGATGAGTGGTCCAGTTGCATCACCACGCCGGCCAACGTCGCTGCTTTGGCCAGCGCGATGCTGCGTCTACCTGAATCCACCACCAGGGTCATCGCACCGCGGCGCAGCAGGTGGAAGTCCTGCGTGCGTGGAGCGTTCCGGGTCAGCTGCAGCAGCAAGGGAGGAGTGGATTGCTCATGCCGGGCTTCAGCAACCGCAAGCAGTAACGCCGAAAGCTGTCTGTTGATGTCGCGCACACTCGCGCCATGCGGTAGCTGCCCGGCAGCCCCGGTGGCGATGCGGCGCGCGATCATCAGGGTCGGAATGCCCTGTGCGTGTGCCTGCGCCAATGGCGTTGCGGGAGAGAGCTGATCTTCACCCACGACCAGAAGGTCGATGGGCTGTCCCTGCCACGGCTGCAACACGACGTCGATACGCTCGGCCAGCAACATCGAGCTGGCCAGTCGCAAGCGTGTCTGGTGCAGCAGGTCGAGGCCACAGATCGCGATCTGGAAGGTATGCAGTGGATTCTTCATGAGCCAACTGATGTGGACACTGCGGACCGTGCACGTTGCTGATCATCGCCGAAGTGGGCGATGTTCCCTGACGGCCCGCGCGGGTAAACGCCTGCGCGGGCACAGGATCGATCAGCTGAAGTCGAGGGTCTTCTCGAAGCCCTTCAGCTCGTGCCGCGACATTGCCAGGTTGGCCCGGCTTCGATCCAGCACCACATACAGGAACAGCATCGCGTTGCTGTCCAGGGGCCGGATCAGGTGGTACTGGCTGCTGAGGGTGATGAGGATGTCTTCGATGCTGTCGGACAGTCCTAGCTGCTCGGCAACACGGCGCTTGGCCCGCACCACCTCGGTGTTGCCGGCGGCCGCCAGTTCCAGATTGATGTTGCCGCCACCGGTCATCGCCAGCGCCATGCCGCTGTCACTGTCGACCAGGGCCGCGCCGACGAAGCCGGCGATTGAATTGAGACTTTCCAGGTTGAGCTTGGACATCGGACTCCTCTTGAATCACTGCAGAAGGACGGGCAGCCGGCCCGCACGGTGGAACTGGACCGGAACTGATCTAGTCGCCACGTTGGCGCAGCACGGACGCAAGACGCACAGCGCATTCGCGCGCCTGGAACAGCAGCACGGCCATGTTGAGTTCGTGGCTGGCAACCGCGGTCAGGGTCAGCGGCTTCGCCGATGGAATCCTGATCAGCACGACGTTGCCTTGGCGCGTGCAGATGGTTGCGTAGTCGGCCTCGCTCAAGGCGAGTTCACGCGAGACCGTCTCACCGAGCGTCAGGAATGAATTGGCCATTGCGGCAAGCCGGCGGCCATCCGTGCTGAGGTCCGAGTCCTCGGCGACGGCGCGACCATCGGCGGTCGATACCATCAGCAGGGCAAGGCCAGGGGCGCGCTCGCGCGCTTGGCGAAGGATCGACGCGATGCCCGGGAGGTCGTACGTCGGCGCCTCATTCGCGCTTTCACCGCTGGCGCTGCGTACGATCTTGTGGATGAAGGAGCGTTGCACGGAATGTCCCCTGGCACACGACGAAACATGAACCGATGTGAGCTGGCCATGCGATAACGCGATTGCATCATCGCAATTGCCGACGAACCCTGTGCGTCGATCCACTGCGGTTGAGCGTAGCGGTCACTGAGGAAGCGCAGCGCTGGAGCTGTTGGCGCGACCGACCCAGGGCGAGCGCGGAACAAGTGGTCTGCAAGGGCCAGTCAGCTACAGAATCCACTCGCTTATGCGCACTGCCCGATCGGCTGCGCAGAGAACACGTCGATGTACTCGGCAGGCACGCGCGCATCGATGCGCAGGATCCTGGCAGCACGTTCGTCGCGGCTGGCGTGCAGAAGATTGCCCTGCATCCAGGTAAGTCCCGCACGGGCAATCAGCGCGACATCCTCTTCGGATTCAACGCCTTCGGCAACGACATGAGGGGCCATGCCGCGTGCCAGGCCTGCCAAGTGGCCGTACAGCTCCTGCCCGGTCAGCCCCGAGGCCGCGACCCGCAATGACGTTGCGGAGAGCTTGATCACCGAGGGTTGCAGGACACGGCAGAAGGCCATGCGTACGAAGCCATCGCCAAAGTCGTCGATGGCGATGCGGCAGCCCAGCGAGGAGAGTCCGCGCAGCAGCTCCAGTGCATATTCGGGATTCTGCACCTGTGCGGTCTCGGTGACTTCCAGCGTCATCCGGCTTGCCACGCCAGGCATCGAACGCAGGCGGTCGAAGATCGACAGCCAGCCGAGATCGGGTACCAAGCTGAGCGCGGATACATTGCACGACAGGCGCGCATCGAGATCACGGGAAAGATGATTGATCGCTTCGGCAATCACCAAACGATCAACCACCTTGACGAAGCCGATCTTCTCGAACATGCCGATCGCCGAGCCAGCGCTTACCAACTGTCCGCCGACTTCCCAGCGCAGCAGGCACTCGTTGAACAGACCACGGTGGCGGTCGGCGCGGCTGACCACCGGTTCCTGCTGCAGTACCAGTTTTCCCTCGCGCAGCATGTGCACGAAATGCAGTGCCGCCGCCATTCCATTCTGGAACGAGGAGATTGCATGTGCGCCGGCAACAGGCGGCTGCAGAGAACGCGACAGGTCATGCAGCATCGGTGCGGCGCGCCCCTTCTGCAGCGCCACCTCCAGGCTGCCAAGAACGGCTCCCATCGACACGCAGAGCACGAAGTCGGCGTCACCGCAGCGACAGGTCTGCAGCCCGAGCTGGAACTCCAGCTGTTCCAGCCAGCGTGCACGCGAGCCTTCGAGCTGTGCTGCTGGCCATACCAGGAAATGACCGTCGCCGAGGTCGCGGAACTCGCCGCCCAGATGGGTGACAACGTGCGCGATGGCGCGGTCTGCGGCAACAGCAGCGGACTCGCCCCAGACGGCGCGCAGCGCGCCGTAGTTGTTGATCATCACCATCGCGCATGTGGATACGAGATCGCGGGCCGCGTATCCCATGCACAGATAGTTTATGTTCTTGCCGTACATAATCGTTCACCCTGGAATTGCGGGATTTCATCTGGACGCCGCCACGGGTTGGGGCATCGTTTGAGCGTGACCGGCCCGGGCCGACGTCGCTCTGGGGCGACAGAAGGGCGGCGCGTGAAGTCGCAACGGTACTGCTGATGGTCAGTATGCCGGCGGCCGTCCCGCAAGGAGTTTCAGAGGGTTGCGGAAGTGTTGCAGGTGATTGCTGCCACACAGGCAGGATGTGCGTTACACGCCCGGACAGCGCGACGTGTTGTCCGATGCCTGCATGGCGTTGGCAAAGAAAAAGGGCGGCCCGAAGGCCGCCCGAAGACCATCCCTGGTGGTGTTCGAGTCAGAAACGCAGCGACCACCGTGCACTGGCGCTGTGGTCACGGCTCTCGCTGCCAAACTGTCCGCTGTAACCCAGTTCCAACTGCTGGCGCGGGCTCAACCATGCCGACAGACCGAGCTCGGCCACCACCGAGCTGTCGGCAATCGGCGCGCTGGTGACGGCGAATGCGTTGCTGCCGCTGGCGAAGTACAGGTTGGCGGTCTGGTCGAGATCGCCAAAGGCACGGCGATAGCCCAGGGCACCGCGCAGGTGCAGCCAGCTGTCCTGCTGGAACGAGGCCTTCAGGCCCTTGTCGAAGCGCACGCCGGCGGTGGCCAGCGTGGTGCGGGCGTCGCCGATCTCGCCCTGCAGCGCGGCAACGCCGCCACGCTCATTGACGCGCTTGAGATCCACTTCCACGCGGGCCACCTGCAGGTAGGGCTCCAGGCCGGCCTCGCGCCCACCGAAACGGTAACCGGCTTCGAGGAACGCCTGGCGCGTACGCCCGTCATAGCGCGCGGTGAGCGTGTTGCTGAAACCTGAGAAGCCGACTTCGCGGGTGCTGCTCACCTCGTGCTGGCTCCAACCCAGACCACCGCGCAGGCCGAACGCGCCCCAGGCATGGCCGACGTAGGCACCGAGATGGCGGTTGTCGATCTTCGACCTGGCCCGGCGACCATCCTGCTGCTTGAGGTCGGTGCGGCCGGTACCGCCGAGCGCGCCAATCTGCCACCCATTGATCTGCCGATCGATGCCGATCAGCAGGCCGTTGCTGTTGGCGTCGGTGCGGGCGGCGTTGGTATCGCCATCAAGCTTGCCGTTGCCACCGATGGCCTGTACCCAGGCGCCGTAGGTATCAGCTTCGTCGGTACCGGGCGCGTGCTCGCCACGTCGCGACAATGCCGCATCGCGCAGGTAACGACTGCTCTCGACCAGCGCCAGCGGCGTGGCCGCGTGCAGTTCGCCACTGAGACCATCCAGCGCCGCGCCAAGCTGTTGTGGGAACAGCTGGGTCAGCGGTTTGGGCAGGCCCTGGTTGATCGCCAGCGCATCGGCCACGCCAGCGACCGCACGCTGGTTGGGAGTGTTGGCCGCACTGGCCAACGATTGGCCGCGGGTGACATCGATGCGGGCACTGTTGGCATCGTAGGCAACGCTGAACTTGAGGAACGGCGAGAACGCGCTGAAATCGGTCTGGGTGAAGCGCCCCTGCACGCCACCACCTGCACTCAACAGATTGAAGCGCTCGCCCAGGTAGTACACGCCCTGCGCCGGCAGCGCGGTCAGGTTGCCAGCCAGGCTGGCGCGGCCGCTGATGGCCAGTCGATCGCTGACACCCCCGGGGGTAAGCTCGGCGAGGTAGGTGCCGGTGCTGGTCTGCACGTAGTTGCCGCTGATGGTAAGCGTGCCGATCGAGTTGCCCGGGGCGATCATGCCGGACACGGTGGTGTCGCCCAGCCGGCCGACGCCCTGCAGCAGGCCCTTGGCACCGACGGTGGTGGTGCCGCCGGTCTGGGTACCATTGAAGGAGACGGTGCCGCCGTTGACCAGCAGGTTGCTGTTCTGCAGTACGCCGGTGGCGCTGACGTTGCTCACGCCGCCGCTGGTGCTCAGCGTGGTGGACACCAGCGTGCCATTGAGCAGGAGACCGCCGCCCTGCACATCGACGTCGGCGGTGAGGGTGTTCACGCCGTTCAACTCCAGCAGGCCTTCACGGATCACCGCGCCGTTGAACGTGTTGTTGCCGCTCAAGCGTAGCCAGCCGATGCCGCTCTTGGTCAGCTTGCCCGGGCCCCCGATGTCGTTGGTCCAGTTATCCCAGGCATCACCTTCCCAGACTTTCCGGCCACCGGCCTTCTGGTTCATCACGATGTCGGTGTCTACGCGGAGGGAGCCGTAGCCTTCAATGCCCTTCTTCAGGTCGAGCATGCCCCAGCCGTAGATGTCGTCAACCCCGGGCGTGCCAAGGTCGCGCGCGGTGGTCAGCAGGACGTCGCGTATCTGTGCGTTGTCCAGATAGGGAAAGCGTTCCATCAGGATGCCGAGCGCACCGGTGACGTGCGGGGCGGCCATTGAAGTGCCGCTCAGACTGTCGTAATCATAGGTCGGATTCTGACCTCGTACGTCCAGAATCAGGTTGCCATTTTCGTCGCGCAGTTCGGCATCGATGGCCGAGTCGGGCCCGTATACAGTGGAGTTGATGTTCGAGCCCGGTGCAGCCAGGCACCAGTTAGCGGCCAGGCCACAGCGCATCGAGCCGGTGCTGAGTTCCAGCGCGTCATTGACGTTGACCACGGCCAGCCAATAAGGCTCGATGTCGGCGATGGCGCGCGGCAGCGAGGCGTACATGCCTGCGATTGGTGCTTCTGCTGGCGAAGGGTTCGGCGCGTCGGTGTTGCCGGCGGCCCACACTTGGATCAACCCGCGCTGACGAGAACCTTCGGCGATTGCTGCAAGCCTAGTGGTGAAAACAGGGTGGGACAGGTACATGTCCAGGTCTTCAGCGGTTGTTGGCTCAGTCGCCAACCCCCAGCTGTGGTTGACGGCTCGCACACCCTGCTCATTCATCTGCGCATACAGCTGCGGGTAGATCGAATCGGCAGCCTGGATCGCCTCGAGTACCTTCTCGTCAAGATAGGCCGAGCTGCCGATCCGCACGACGGATAGCCACTTCAGTGAGTTGGAGAACAGGCGAGCGACCGACAGTTCGGAGCCGAATGCGACGCCGTGTGTGCCGTCGCCATTGCGATTGGCAGCGATGGTTCCGGCCACATGGGTGCCATGGATGTTGTAGCCGGCACCTTCAAAGTAGCCGTTGCGGTTCAACAGGCTCTCGTAGGCCGGATCGATCAACCGGTAGTCGACTGCCACCTGGTCTCCATCGCTTGCGAAGCACGCACCGGGACCTGTCAGCGCAGTCCGGTTGGTGCATAGGCTGCCGTCGGGAAGTACATCAGCCAGATGGATGCTTCGATGGTTCTTGCCCGCGAACTCCGGATGATCAAGACCGGTGCCTGAGTCGAATACGCCCAGGCGAATGCCTTTGCCACTCAGTCCGCGCGCGTAGGCGTACTCGGCATTGATCGCAGCCAGTCCCCAATCCGCGTTGAACTCGTCAGTGCGCCAGCTGGCTGGATCGCCCTGTGAGCCCATGATGTCCTGCCGGGAAGGATCAGGTGCCGTTGCCAGAGGTGCTGCGCTGCTATCGGTTCGCGATTGCGGCTGGGCCCACCTTGCCTGCAGTGCACGTTGATGCTTCCAGTCCTCCATGGGCTCGGCTGCGTTAGCCGGCAATACGGCGATCATCAGCAGTGCGCCGGCAACGGCGCTGGCCAGCTGCGACGGCGCATGGAGGGGGAAACGTTGGCCATGGGGTGATTGGCGCATGGGCTGGGCTCCTGGTTTGAGGGTTACGCTCACTGCCGGCCGACAGCGGCTGCTTCCATTGCCTGCACGCTGCAGGCTTTCAACGCCGGGTGCGGTGGATGTTCGAAGCGCCCAGCCACGCGCGCAGGTGGGTGATCAGACCTCGCCGGTCAAACACGATGTGGTTGATCGGATAGAACTGAGTGCGCACGCCAGCACGTTCGTAGGTGCCGCAGAGAGCGAACACGGCTTCGCCTGCTACTGCGCGGATCGGCCCCTGCAGGTGCAGGTGCACCTTGATCGGAGGCAAGGATGCGTAGAAGCAGCGGATCGCTTCCTGGCCGCGGATCGGCGGCATTCCCACCGGGTCTTCAAGGCAGGCCTGATCGGAAAACAGACCGACAACGGTTTCCGGGTCGGCGGCATTCACCGCCATCAGGTATCGATGAACGACATCATGCATGTAGTCGCTTGTGAGGTTCTTGGGCATGGCTCCTCTCTGTCAGCGTGGCACGGCCCGTAGCAGGGCCTGGCGTCCGCATCTGGGCTTTCGCGCGAGCCGGCCACGATCTCGGCCGGCAGCACCTCGTACAGCGGCCAGTCGTTCTGGCCGATGCGTCCGCTGGCGACATAGACGGCTTGGCGAGTGATGTAGCAGCCATCACGGATCTGCCGCCGGGAGGCCAGTACATCCTGGCCGTCGTAGGGCCCTCCCATCAGCACAATCTGTACGCGTCCCACCCGCTGTCCACACTCTCGCCACCGCAGCTACGGCGTGACTGTGGCTCGGAGTTGTTGCCCGGGCATTGCGCCAGCGGGTCGAAATGTTGCAGGGCGTTACGGGAAATGTGAGACCGGCGCCAATCTGCGCATCGTGCTGTCCGTGACGCACCCGACACGGGAATCGTGATCTTGGTCACGGAGAAAATTTCTGCCGTGCTGCAACAAATTTCAATCGGATGTTTGCCGGAGAGAGGTCAGCCGATTTCCCAACAACCATGCGGTTTTTGTCGGATCCGAATGTGCGTCCTTCATATGCGTGAAGGTCGTCATCTGTCACACCTGCAACAAATTGCAACACAAACTTTGATGCGCGTCGCATTTCGGCTGGCTAAGTTTTGTCCCCAAGTTGCATCGAACTACGAGAGAGCGGGGGCAGTCATGGCGTGTGCGGCAGCGGTGTTCAGGGGAATCTTGTTGGGCGTAACGCTGCTCGCTGCGGGCTCGGCCAGTGCCAACATGTCGGTCTATCCGATGTCGGTCGACATCGGCGCGCAGGGCGAGGCCGCGTCGACCATCCAGGTGTATTCGAAGTCGGAAGACACCCAGTTCGTGAAGGTCTCGGTGAAGCGCGTGCTGCAGCCGGGAACGGCGCAGGAGCACGAGGAAGAGGTCAACAACTGGGAGGGCATCGGCCTGGTGGTATCGCCGCCGAAGTTCGCCCTGCCTGCTGGTGGAAGCCGCGCCGTGCGCATTGTTGGCATGGCTGCACCGAAGAGCGAGGAAGTCTATCGCGTGTATTTCGAGCAGGTTCCACTGCCCAGCAGTGAATCGGCGGCCGAGGGCGCTGAGACTGCCAAGACCCACCTCAGTGTGAACCTGATCTGGGGCGTGCTGGTGCGCATGGTGCCAGCCAACCCGCAGGTGGCGCTCGAGCGTAGTGGCCCATCGCGGCTGCACAACAGTGGCAACATCCGCTTGGGCCTGTTGAAGGTCGGTCGCTGCAGCGGCAACGACGATGCCAGCTGCCAATGGCAGACGCTGGAAAAGAACATCTATCCAGGCATGGACCTGGAAGTGCCAGGGACACCCTCCGGGTCTCTCCTGCGCGTCAAGTATCAGGTGGACAGCACTCCCGATATCCAGAGCAAGGATCTGGCTGCGGTGCGCTGACCGCTTGAGCGGGGCAACCCGCACATCCCCACCGGTCACTGCCGGTAATCCAATCCAATCCAAGGAATCATCACGATGAAGCTGCTCAAGATTGCCGGCCTGACCGCCGCGCTGCTGGCCTCGACCTCGGCGTTTGCCGCCCAGAAGGACATCACCGTCGTCGCCGACGTCGATCCGAACATCGAACTGCTGCAGGCCGACGGCAGCGCGCTGCCGCAGGTGGTCCGCATGAACTACATCCCGGGTGCGGCAGCAAGCGCCACCCCGACCACGCCGCTGGGTGGCCTGCAGCCGGTCACCATCATGACCAAGATCTTCACCAATGACGTCAAGAAGGCCGTGCTGCTGCGCCTGGTGAACAGCCCGGTGCTGGCGCCGACCACCAACACGGCGGCCAAGTCGGTGCCGCTGAGCGTGTCCTACAACCTGAAGGACCTGACCACTACCGATACCACCCTGGCGGCGAAGGACATCTTCCCGACCAACGTCGCTGCCGGTGCTGCCAGCTCGCAGGCCATGCCGCTGACGATCCGCCAGACCACCCCGGGCGCACTGGATGCCAGCAGCTACTCCGGCGTGGTCAGCCTGGTGGTGACCCAGGGCACCTGATTGCAGGACCCATGGAGCGGCTGGGCCGCACTGCTGTAAACGGGGCGCGGGCTACAACCCGCGCCCCATCCAAGATGAGGCGACATTCCAGTGAACCCCCTGCTTCGACCCAACCGGCTGACATTGGCCTTGATTGCAGTGCTCGGCCTGCCAGGCACTGCATTGGCGGCGCCGTTGGCGGGTGGCGCACCGATGGTGCCACCGGGCTTCGAGGCGCTGCTGGAAGGGCAGCTGGAGCAGGTCGACGTGGTGTTGTACGGCCGCAGCCTGGGCACCCATGCGGCGACGGTCAGCCTGGATACGGTGCGCTTTGAAGAGCCGGACCTGCTGGCCACTGCGATCCTGGAAGCGGCGCCGACGGCCGATCTGCCGGTCCTGAGGGACGCGATGGTGGCGGCGCTTGCGGCAAAGCTGCCGCGCAATGGCAACCTGGCCTGCGGTGCCATCGTGGTGGAAGGCTGCGGTCATGTGGATACCGACCAGGCCGCGATCATCTATGACGAAAGCAGTGGCGCGGTGCAGCTGTTCCTGGCCCGCGACTGGGTGGCTCGGCTGGATGTGCCGACACAGCGCTTCGAGCAGGTGAACCGCGAGGCCGTGAACGCACTGGTGCACCGGCAATATGTCAACTTCTCGCTGGGCGATGAATACCGCAACGTTGCCGTGCAGGGCACGGGGGCGCTCGGTATCGGCCGCAGTGGCTTCGCTGCGGCGCAATGGTCGTACGCACGTGCCGCGAATCGCGAGGAAAGCCAGAGCGCCTTCCGCTTCGACAATCTGTACTACCGCCAGGACTTCAGGCAGACCTACTACGCCCAGGGCGGGCGCATGGATCAACGTGATCTTTCCAGTCCGCTGGGCGGCAACTTCGGCTTCTCGATGCTGCCGCTGCCACGCTTCGACGGCGTGCGCATCGGCAGTACCCAAGCCTACTACCGCCTGGATGACAGCGGCAACGCCACGCCGGTAACGCTGCTGCTGAGCCGCGATGCGCGCGTGGATGTACTGCGTGGCAACGAGCTGCTGGGCAGCCAGTACTTCTCGGCCGGCGTGCAGTCGGTGCACAGCGGGAGCTTTCCCAATGGCAGCTATCCGCTGACCCTGCGGATCTACGAAAACGGTGTGCTGACCCGTGAGGAGACGACGCCCTTCTCCAAAACCGGCAGCATGCTTGGCAATGATGGACTGCAGTGGTTTGTGCAGGGTGGCCGGGTGGCGATGGATGACTGGAGCCGGGGCCCGGGTGATGACTGGAACCGCCGAAGTGCGGTGCAGGCGGGTGCACGCCGGGGGCTGGGCGCGAACGTCTACCTGACCGCGGGTGCAGCGGCGCTGGGGGGCAAGCTGTATGGTGAAACCAAGCTGGAGTGGCAGCATGCCTTCCAGGCCGGTGTGCTCTCGGCCACGCTGTCCTACCTGGCCAGCAACGACGGATCGCGCGGTGATTCGCAGCTGATCAGCTTCAACAACGGCATTTCCTGGAACCTGTACCGTTACAGCATGCGTGGGCAGGTCTGCCGGGAAGCCGATGCGTTCCCCGGTGACGTCGGTTGCTACGACTCGATCAATGCATCGGTCTCCTTCATGCTGGGCAAGTGGTCGGTGCTGGCCGGCTACAACTACAACAGCGCCCGCAGCCGGCCGTTGTTCGAGCAACCGGTACTGAATCCTTTCGCCCCACCGGTACCAATGCTGCCAGGCAGCAGCCAGCTGCGACCGTCGGTGACCCGGGCGCTGCAGCTCGGGCTCAGCCGCAGCTTCACGGTGCGCGGTGCGAACATCGGTGCTCGTCTTGGTGCCTACCGCAACCAGAACGAGGGCAACCTCAGCCTGCGCGATACCGGTGTATATGCGGGCATCACTGTGTCCCACGCCTCGCAACCGCCGACGCCCGACGGGCGCTCCAGCTTCACCTCGGCCCAGGCCGACGTGCGCACCTCACGCGACAACGAGTCCGAGATGAGTTACTCGGCGTCCTACCGGCGCATCTGGCAGAACGGCAGCTACCGCGAACTTGGTGCGGGTTTCAGCGGCTATCGCGACGAGAGCTATTCCGGCAGCGTCACCGGACGCGTGGACAGCCGTTATGGCGATCTGGATGCAACGATTTACAGTGCGTACCGCCGGGGCAGCGACGGACAGAACACCAACGTTGCCGGCAACTATGCCTCGGCCTTTGCGATCGGAACGTCCGGCTTCTACTGGGGCGCGGACAGCGGCGGTGGCACGCCTGCCGGTGCGATCGCGGTGAAGGTGGCCGACAACGATGACGCCCTCGAAGAGCTGGCTGCACAGGTGAGCGCCGATGCAGTGCAGCCGTTCAAGCTTGGGTTTGGCCAGAGCGCTCTGGTGCCGATGGAAGGGTACCGGCGTAGTTTCGCGGAAGTCAGCGACGCGGTGTCCAATCATGCCTCGGCCAGTGTCAGCGTGGCCGCTGGTGGCGGTGCCGCCAACTATTTCCTGTCGCCGGGCAAGCTGGTGCTGAAGCAGGTGCAGTCGCAGGCCACCTTCACCTATGTGGGACGCGCGCTGGATGCACAGGGCAATGCGCTGGCGGGCGCCGTGGTGCTCAATGCCCTGGTGCCCAACCTCGATGAGCAGGGAGGCTTCGTCCTGGATGCTCCGGTGAAGCTGGATAGGTTGTACCTGCTGCACGAAGGGCGGGTGTTCGCCTGTGCGATGCAGGTGACCTCGCGACGCGATGTGGTGCAACTGGTGGGCCAGCTGCAATGCGCACCGGTAGCGGCATCCGCACTGCCAGCGCAGATCCGCAGCCTGCCGCGGGTGGTGCGCCTGCTCGATGTCCCCGGGCAGACCGCGGGCGTGAGCGGGGTGCGCGCTCCTTTGAAATGACGCGAGCGGCTTCGGCCGCCTTCCTCCACACACACGTGTCGATCTGAATGCCATGTTGATATCAATCGTGAAAACAGCTGCCGTGGTGGCTTGCCTCGCACTCGGCGTCGCGCCAGCGGTGCGTGCTGCGAGTCCGCCCACCAATCTCTCGGACAAGAACACAGAAGTGAAGTTGACCTTCGACCGTGCCAGCGCAGTGGGCAATCTGAATGTCTATTGGCGAGCGGTTGCTGCAGTCAAGCCCGGCTATTACACCAGTGCGCAGGGCGGCTACACACAGGTGCATTTCCTGTGCTTGAGTGAAACGGATTCCACGTCAGGGGCATGCCCCACCAGCTCGCAAGGATCGGGACGATATGGCAGCACGCCAATCACCTTGAAGTTCACCGAGAGACGCAGCCGGATCTCTGTGGATCTCATCGCAACAGGAACGATCACCCGGATCTTCTCGGAGACAGGCAATCCTGCGTGCGATAGTTTCGTCACGTCGACATCGTGGGCGCTCAATGGTGCGGGTGCCACCTACTGCGATGCGCCGGGGAGGCCGTACATCAATGGGACTTCCATCAATGTGGTGCTTCCTTCTGCCCAGCTGAAGAGAATTCCGACCGGCGGTGAATGGAGTGCGCAGCTGGTGCTCAACGGAAAGCCCTGGGCGTCGAGCCCGCCGACGGTGAAGTGGGTTGCGTATATCGATCTGACCGTTACCGACAAGGGAAACATCCAAGCCTTCCTGCCGCAGTTTCCCACCGGCAAGGCGCGCGTGGACCTGAATCTGCGCGCACAGCCGCTGCCCGCGGCCGGCAGCCGTGTGACCGGTCTGGCCACGATCGATCTGTGCCTGTACGACGGGTACAACTCCAACAGCTCGAGTTTCCAGCTCACCTTCAAGGACGCATTACCGCGCGGCGGACGCTTGCCTGAACAGTTCTCGGTGGTACGCAAGGCAGACCCCTTGAGTCCAGCGCCAGACCAGAACAATCCCAGTGACCGGATCGATTACACGGTGGAGATGTCCGGTCCCGCCCTGGGCAGTGGCAAGCCTGGCGTTCGGCCGTTGGTCAATGGCGAGACGTTCACCATGACCAGCATTGGCGACGCGAACATTCGCGCGGTGCGCATTCCACAGGTCATCACTCCGGTGGTCTGTACGCCGACGCCCCTGACGCTTACTGCTGTGCCGTTCAACCAGCTCGACAAGCGGGCCGGCCATTACGAGGGCACGCTCAGCGTTGTTTTCACGCCATCATCCGAATCGCTCTGAACGGCTTCGAGCACGCCTGCGAAGGGCGCCGTGCCAGCCGGCCGTGGCCTGCGGAGCCACGACCGCCGGTGGTGCGGCAGTCCAGTCGATGCTGTGTACCAGCTGCGGCATATGTGCCCCCCGTCGCGTCGCTTTGAAGCCTGCGGGCGGGTCTGAGCTCGAGGCTGACGAGCGGCATCCTCCGCATCTTGACAGGTCGCCCGGCCAGGAATATCTAAAAGTGAGTTTCGTCGCATCGAAGGGAAGGCCCATGTCCGCCGTCGTCCTGCCCCGGGTACTGCTGGTCGAGGATGATCCTGACATGCGCAGCATGCTGCGTCGCTACCTTGGGGAGCGGGGTTTCGCGGTGCAGGCGATCGCCGACCCCGCGCAGCTGGACCGCCTGCTGAGCCGCACGCCCTATGACCTGTTGCTGCTGGACCTGAACCTGCCTGGCGAGGATGGTCTGTCGGTTTGCCGAAGGCTGCGTGTCAGTGGACAGACCATTCCGATCCTGATGCTGACCGCGCGTGGTGAAGCTACCGACCGCATTGTCGGCCTGGAGATGGGCGCGGACGATTACCTGGGCAAGCCGTTCGAGCCACGCGAGCTGATAGCGCGCATCAATGCACTGCTGCGGCGGCAGCAGATGATCCATGCCGAAACCACATGGGCGGTGGAGGAGAACCTCCGCTTTGGGCCGTTCCGGGTCAGCCTGTCGCGCATGGAGTTGTCGCGTGATGGCGAGATCGTGCCGTTGACCAGCACCGAGTTCCAGCTGCTGCGCATTTTCCTTGCACACCCGCGCCGGCCGCTGAGCCGCGACCATCTGCTGGACCGGCTGAAGGGAGCCGGGACCGAGACCACCGATCGCAGCATCGACGTGCAGGTGTCGCGCCTGCGCCGCAAGCTGGAGGACGATTCCCGTTCGCCGCTCTACCTGCGAACTGTTTGGGGTGTGGGCTATCTGTTCATTCCGGACGGCCAACATGAGTGAGGTTGCCTCGCGCCGCTGGCGCTTCCCCTGGCCGCGTTCGCTGATGTGGCAGAACCTGCTCCTGCTGGTGGGGCTGGCAGTCGTCATCCATGCGTGCGTGCTGGGCGTGCACCTGCTGTTGTTGCGGGTCAGCGTGATACACACTGTCAGCGTGGTCAGCAACCAGCTGAAGATGATCGACGGCAGCCTGTCGATGATCGACCCCGGGCGACGGAGCGAGGCGATTGCGTTTCTGGCACGTCATGACCTGGTGGCCATCGAAGGAGCGCCGCCGCCGGCCAGTGATCAGCCCATTGGTCCCCGACCCTATGCAGAGCTCGCCGGCTCGACCATCCAGCGCAGTCTGGAGCCAGACATCCGCTTTCAATGGACCCATCCAGCACCGGGTAAAGGGCCTGTGTACTGGGTGCAATTGAACGTGGCAGGTAAGGAAACCTGGTTCAGGTCGTCTTTCAGGACGTCGTCCAACGGCCAGGACCCGAGACTGGTTTCGATCCTGCTGGTGCTGGGCCTGAGTGCGTTGGCCACGGTGGTGGCGTTTTTCATCCAGCGCCGCATCAATCGACCGCTGCGCGACATCGGCGCAGCAACGCGCACGATCCGCGAAGGCGGGGGGCAGGCGCACCTGCCGCAGTACGCAACCAGCGAGTTGAGCGGGTTGGCCGAGCAGTTCAACGCCATGGTCGACAGCCTCCGTCAGGCAGAAGCGACCCGCGCGATGATGCTCGCGGGGATCTCCCACGACATCCGGACCCCGCTGGCGCGGCTGCGCCTGGCGCTGGCACTGCAGGGCGGCGAAAGCGAGGCGATGGCCGCACGTTGCATCAGCCAGGTGGATGCGATCATTGGCCAGTTCCTCGACTTTGGTCATGCAGGCAACGGCGAGCCGCCGATGGAGTGTGATCTCAACGTACTGGTGCAGCAGACCGCCGCCGAGTTCGAGGCGGAAGGCCATCCATTCGCGTTGCAGCTACGGCCGCTGCCGCTTCTGGTACTGCGACCCATTGCCATGCAGCGTGTCATCCAGAACCTGATGGACAACGCGCTGAAGTACGCGGGCAAGGGACTGCAGGTGAGTACCTGGATGGAGGACGGTGACGTGCACCTTGCCGTGGCCGATCGCGGGGCTGGCCTGGCCGCCGCTGAACGCACGCGTGTGCGGCAGGCCTTCGTACGTGGTGCCGACAGCGCTGGCGCTGGCGGGCTGGGGCTTGGCCTGGCCATCGTGGAGCGGCTGCTGCAACTGCATGGCGGCCGCCTGCAGCTGCTGGGCCGGGACGGCGGCGGGGTGGAAGCACGGGTCACGTTGCCTGGGGTGGCGCCGGGCAAGGGCGGTTGATTTCCTGCACGGTCCGGCAATGTATCGATCAGGTATCAGGGCCGACAAGGCTGCAATACATCGGCGCGCGATAGTGGCCTCCACTTCGCGATGGAGCGATCGTGTCCGCGCCGCAGTTGGTCAACGGCCACGGGCTCGCTTTCCGACGTAAGGGCCTGCGTGTAGAAGGAGTCTCCATGTCCGCAGCTGCACTACCCAGCGTACTGCTGGTCGACAACGACACCGGCATGAGGGCCATGCTGCGGCGCTATCTCGGCGAGCGTGGCCTGAACGTCCAGGCCATCGCCAACGTGTTGCAGCTGGAGCGCCAGTTGACCCGGACACCCTATGACATCCTGCTGCTGGACCAGGATCTGCCCGGTGATGGGGGCTTGGCGCTGTGCCGGCGGCTGCGCGCGGATGGACTGACGCTGCCAATCATCATGTTGAACACCCGCGACGATGCCGCCGACCGCATCATCGGGCTGGAAATGGGGGCTGACGACTGCATGGGCAGAGCGCTGCAGCCGCGCGAGCTGGTGGCACGCATCAATGCACTGCTGCGCCGGCGGCAGATGGTCCCTGTCAGCCATCTCGGAGGGGTGAACGACAACTGTTGCTTTGGTCCGTTCCGGGTCAGCCTGTCACGCATGGAACTGTCCCGCGATGGCGAGATCGTGCCGCTGACCGCCACCGAGTTCCAGTTGCTGAGGATCTTCCTGTCGCATCCGCGTCGACCGTTGAGCCGGGATCAGTTGCTCGACCGCCTGAAAGGCGCGGGCACCGAAGCCAGTGACCGCTGCATCGACGTGCAGGTGTCGCGGCTGCGCAGGAAACTCGAGCGTGGCGATCGACTGCAAGGCTATCTGCGGACCGTGTGGGGCGTGGGCTATCTGTTCATGCCTGACGGCCCGTGTGGTGTTGGCTGAAGCGCCGACGCGCAACAGCCTGCAACAATTCCGCGCTGGCACGCCACACTTTTTCAACAGCCCGGGCCTACGCTGTAATCGACGCTCGCGCTTCCGCACACAGGGAGTGGAGGGCGCGCCGCATCTCCCCGGCAAGGCGGCATCGAAATCCCCGCGTCCCCAGCGCCGGTGCCGTCTTGCCATCTCTCCTTCAACGATGGATGCCGGCTTCGGGTTGCAGCGAGTGTGATTCATGTCATTCAACGACCGCCGGGGGCGGGATGGGAACGTGCGGAAGAATCTCTCTGATGCGAAGTGGAAGAAGTTGAAGTCGCGTTTGCCGGGCGGGTTGGCGGCGCGTGCACAACGCAATGAGGCGAGCTACCGCGGCTTCGTCGAGGACGTGCTGTGGGTAGTCGAGCACAACGTGGTCTGGCATGCACTGCGGCCGGGGACGGGGGGCTGGCATACGACCTATGTCCGTTTCCTGCGTTGGAGCGACAAAGGGATCTGGGAACAGGTCGCCGACATCCTCGGTCCACACCATCCCCTGGCAACTGCGTTGATCCAGCGGGTGGGCGAGCATCGCGAGTTCCGCGAGCGCAGCGCCAATCCGATGGGGCAGGTTCCGCAATCTCGAAAGGCCAGCTTCCGCTGACCACCACAGGGGCACTGCATGGGTACGCGCAAGGGGCACCGGCAGGATCGACACAGTGGAGCAGCGCCGGGCAACGAGGAACTGTCCGCGCGCCGACGCCTGCAGCGGATGCGGTCGAACACCGCCGGACGTCCGCCACAGGGCGTTGCCAGTGCATCGGCGTCATCATCCAGGATTCATTGCGATACCTTGCTCGCGCTGCGCGTATCGGCGCTGGCCCGGAACTTTCCCGCACTTGGCACCCAGCTGCGGCTGGCGCTTTATCTTGATCGCGGCGCGCTGCTGCTGGTCATGGTTGCGGTGCTCGATGCCTACCTGGCAGAGAGTATGGGCCCTGCGCAATCGCGCGAGCGTCGGGATCTGCAGCCGCTGTTGGCGTATCTGCAGGGACTGCTGGCCGAACCGTTGAACATGGCTGAGGTGTCCCGTCGCTGCGACTGAGCCGCGCTCGTCAATGCAGGCCAAGCGAACAAAAATGGCGCCGGGGTGCGTACACCCGGCGCTGTGGCGGCTACCGCTCAGTCGTCCGTTGACGCCTGCAGGCAGATACGCTCGGCCCCGGTGGTGATGTCGACCTGGGCGCCGGCCATCGCATCGGCCCCCAGGATCAGCGCCGGCCGGCTCTCCAGGCCCAGTGCCTTGAACACCGGAAGATCGCTGATGCGCACCTCCATGGCGGCATGCTGCCAAGGGCCACTGGCCATTGCAGGCAAGTCATGGAGCCAGGTGGGATGTGCCTGCCCCCCCAATCCGGCCGTACCCTTCTCGCGGACTTTCACGCGGGGGTCGCTGCCATCGGTGCGGATCCCCAGTGCGGACGCGGCGGCGGCATTGAGCACGGTCTGCGCTGCACCGGTATCCACCACGGCGATGGCATCCAGCTTCTCGTTGCCGAGATGGACGGTGATGAAGCCGAAGCCCTTCATCGCCGGCCCCCGGTCTGGCAATGCGTTAGCCTGGCAATGTGCACCGCCGGGCAGGGTTGCCGGTGACCACAGCTGCAGCGTGCCGGCGGCGAAATCCCAACGGGTATCCCAGCGACGGGTGAGGTCGTTGCCGATGATGCCGTCGATCGCCGGGTCGTCTTCGCGGGACAGTCTGCTGAGGTCGGTCTGCACTGCCGTCGTCTGCAGCTGCAGGCTGCCCAGCTGCCATGTGGAGGCACGTACCCGGCGCAGCTGGGCGCTGCGGGCGCTGGCGCCCTGCGCTACCGACACGGCGCCTGCGCTGTCCTCCAGCTTGTAGCGGCGGGCGATCCGATCATCGACCAGGGTGGCCCCGGCCGCACTGTCCACCACGAACCGCAGCGGCTCGACGCGTCCATCCAGGTTCACGGCGATGGTGGGATGGTTGCCCTGCATCCACATCGGCAGGGTGTGAGCGGGAGCTGCGGCGGCCAGGGCAGGAGCGGTGAGGGCGAGCAGGGGCAGCAGGATGGGGCGCATGCCAGTTGTCCGGTTTGAGGGTGGCGCCATTTGCGCGTACCGAGGTACCGCGATGATGTCCGGATTGATACCGTACCGATACATTCCGGATCGATACTGTGCGCATGAATCTTTCTGCCCGGATCATCGTTGTCGATGACGACGCCAGCGTCCGCGATGCCATCGCCGAGTGCCTTGAACTGCACGGGTACCGGGTACGCATGGCGGCCAACGCGGCGGCGCTGGATACGCTGCTGCAGGTCGAGCGCCCGGATCTGATCGTCCTCGACTGGATGATGCCCGGCGAGGATGGGCTGTCGGTCTGCCGACGCCTGCAGGCGCGCGCCATTCCGATCCTGATGCTGTCGGCGATGGGGAGTCCGGCCGATCGCGTGATCGGTCTGGAAATGGGCGCCGATGACTATCTGGGCAAGCCCTTTGACCCGCGCGAGCTGCTGGCGCGGGTGCGCGCGCTGCTGCGGCGGCAGCACAAACTGCGGGAGCAGGCGGTTGCCGAGCTGCGTTTCAGCGGATGGCGCCTGTTCCCCGAACAGCGTCAGCTGCTGGCACCCGATGGCAGTGAAGTGGCGTTGAGCCGCGGTGAGTTCGTGTTGCTGCAGGCATTGGCCGAGCACGCCGGACGGGTGCTTGATCGGGAGCGGTTGATGCAACTGATGCACGGTGAGCAGAGCGACAGTGTTGACCGTGCCATCGATCTGGCGGTCAGCCGCCTGCGACGTAAGCTGGAACAGGCTGCGGCAGGTGGCGAGAGCCTGATCCTGACATTGCGCGGCGAGGGGTATCGCTTCGGTTGCACGGTGCAACGCCTATGACACGGCGTTGGTCCACTGATCGCTGGATCGCCATGCTGGCGCTGGCGAGCCTGTTGCTGGCTACCCTGGTCAGTGTGGCGGTGGTGGGATGGCTGCCGCGACCGGCCGCACCGCAGATGCGGCTGGGGCAGGCCGTGCAGGTGCTGCGCGGCGAGATCACGGCCGACAGCGCCGGTCTGCGCCTGCAACTGCAGAGCGGACCGCCGGCCGGCGACAATAGCCCGTGGCTGCTGGCGCTGGCCGCGCAGCAGCTGGGGGTGCCCGCGTCACGCGTGAGATTGGCCTGGAGTGGCCCGGCGAGGGTGCCCGACGTGCAGGTCATCGAGGGTCAGACACTGCTCAATGCCGCGCAGCGCAGTCGGGTCCTGCAGGCGCAGGGCCAGCTGCTGGGAGCAATGCAGCTGCCGCCGTTCGAACTGGCAATGCAGCAGGACGATGGGCGCTGGCAGGTCGTCAGCAGTGACCACAGCGATCTGGCGGCATGGCGGCGACAGGTACTGCTGGCGCTGCTGGCCGGCACGGTCTTGCTGGCACCATTGGCGGCCTGGGCCGCGATCCGCCTGGGGCGCCCGCTGCGCCGACTGGCCGATGCCAGTGCAGAGGGCGACCTGCGTTCGATGACGCCGCTTCCCGAGGAGGGGCCGCGCGAAGTGCAGATGCTGGCGGTGGCGATCAATGCCAGCCGCACGCGGTTGCGTGACCAGGCGCAGGAAATGACCCGCATGCTGGCAGCGGTGGCGCATGACCTGCGAACGCCGCTGACCGGCCTGCGCCTGCGCGCGGAATTCGCCCCCCCCGAGCCGGCCCGGCGCATGGTGGCCGACATCGAGCGGATGAACGCGATGATCCAGCAGGTGCTCGATTATGCGCGTGGTGAACTGGAGCCCCCGGCACTGCAGCCGCTGGACCTGGCGGAGGTTCTGGACGACTGCGTGCAGTCGGCGCGCCTGCGCGGTGTGGCGATCCACGCCGAGCTTCCCACGACGCTGCCTTGGGAGGTCGATGCTCTGTTGCTGCGGCGCGCACTGGACAACCTCATCGACAATGCTGCCCGTTATGCCGGACCGGTGGAGTTGCAGGCACGTGTTTCCGGTGAAGAGCTGATGCTGGAGGTGGCCGACCGCGGGCCGGGCATTCCGCAGGCGGATCGTGCGCGTTTGCTGCAGCCCTTCCAGCGCGCCGAGACCTCGCGCAGTCGCACCACCGGTGGCGCCGGCCTGGGGCTGGCGGTGGCGGCAATCGCAGCACGCCATCATGGCGGTGAACTGCTGCTGCTGGACCGCGAAGGCGGTGGACTGCTGGCGCGCATGTCGCTGCGGCGACACAGAGGCCATGAACGATGAGCGCAGGCCAGGTACGCCCACGCATGGCGTGGAACTACTGCGTCTGGAACACCGCCAGCTGCGCTGCGAACGCGCGCTGGTAGGCGGGACGCGCGGTCGCGCGGTCGACGTAGGCAGCAAGGTTCGGATACTCACCCACGATGCCGCTGCTCTGCAGCCGCAGCAGTACCGACACCATCAACAGGTCGCCGGCGCTGAAGTCCCCGTCCAGCCACGGTGCATCGCCCAGTCGCGCCGACAGCTCACCCAGCCGCCTGCGCACGCGCTCGTCCAGCATCACCAGCCGCTGCGCATACCAGGGTTGCTCGCGTTCCAGCACCCACGCCATGGAGCGTTCGACGATTGGCGGCTCCACGGTGTTCAGTGCGGCGAACATCCAGGTGATCGCCCGCATGCGCGCGCTCGCATCGGCGGGCAGCAACCCGGGGTGCTGTTCGGCCAGGTGCAGGACGATTGCGCCTGACTCAAACAGCACAAGTTCGCCATCTTCGTAGGTGGGAATCTGGCCGAAGGGATGCCGCGCCAAGTGTGCCGGCTGCTTCATCTCCTCGAAGGAGAGCAGATGGATGTCGTACGCCACGCCCAGCTCCTCCAGCGCCCAGCGCACGCGCATGTCGCGGGCCAGGCCCTGGCCACGGTCCGGGGAGTGCTTGAATGCAGTCAGGATCGGCGTCATCGGGATCTCCAATGGTAATGACTGACCGCGCTGGCCTGCCTTCCTTCGATCGACGTGTGAGGAACCCTGGAATCGACACCGCTGCCCTCCGGGCGCGCAAGCCATGGCCGGCAGGATGAACGGTTCACGTCGGACGGTTCGCATGGGACGCGTGGTGACGCGATACTGCTCTTCTGCACACCCATGGGGAAGTACGTGAGCACGTCCAGACTGCCGCGGATCGTTGGGTTCGACGTGCCGCGGCTTCACCCGCAGGTCGATGCAGCTGCCGATGAGGCGATCACAGCGCTTCTGGACCAAGCACCTGATGAACAGTGGACTGATCGTTTCCTGCAGCAATGCGCGACGCTGGCGTCGCAGCTCTCATTGGCGGAAGTGAAGGTGGAGGGCACCCGCATCGCCTTCCACGGCTCCATCGCCGATGCGCGTGCCCTGGCCGACGCCGTCATTGCGCTGGTGAACGGCTTGAACGATCAGCTGATGCAGGAAGGCAACCTGCTCGCGGGCGAGGAGTGACCTTCGCGCAGGACGCTTCAGCCTGCCTGCGGAAGCAATGCCGGGCCGGACAGGCGGGCCCAGCAGCCCATCGCCATTTCCGCCGAGCCCGGGTGGCCACGCAGGCTGGCGCGCAGTGCGAGCCGTGATTGCAGATCGGTGAGCCACGCCGTGCGCGTGCCGTGTGGGTTGCGGACGTAGATGTCGCACGCCAGGCGGATGACCGGTGCGACCTCGTGGCGGAAGTTGATGGCGGGCAGATCGCCCGTCTGGAAGGCGGCCTGCCAGTGCTGCAGCTCGCGTTCGACGTCAACGAAGTCCTTGTTGGTGATGCGTTCCATGAGACTTCTCCTGTTGGAACGCCAACGTATACCCCAGCGTGTCAGTGCTCCGTGTGCACCAACCGCTGTTCATGGCGGCTGTTCATTATTCGCGCCATCCGATGCAGCTGCGTAACCGGTCGACGCACACAGTGGCGCTGCAGCAGATTGCTGCGGTGGAGCAAGACATGAACAACAACACGCAAGGCCAGACCGACCGCAACAACGCCTCGACCGATACCAGGCAGGCTGCCCAGCAAGGGCAGACCGATGGCAACGAACTGGGCGGCGACCAGAAGCAGGATGGCAAGCCGGGCCAGCAGCAACAGCAGCAGGAAGACCAGCCGAGCGGCCCGCAGAAGTCCGGGCAGGAACAGAAGAGCGAGCCGGGCCGTGACGCCCGTCGCTGAGCAGTAAGCGAAGAAGAGGCCGCGCGTTGCGCGGCTTTCCTCTGTCCAACGTTCTGGAAGAGCGCTGATGCCATCCCATGCCCGTGCGGTAAGCCTGATGACGAAGATCATGTACCAGTGCCGACCGGCGAAGACGACGACGATGGCAAGATGTCGCGCCTGCCAGGCCCCCAGTCCGGGCGGCATGGAGTGCGCCCGTTGCCTGACCGAGGAACTCGGCAGCGTTATCGGCAACCGCGGCGCTGCTGCGCGGTGGCTGGATTCGTTCCTGAAAGTGCAGCAGGACGAGGCATTCGTCTTCGTCTGCGCGAAACGGATCGAGGAGAACGCACTGGCCGGTCGCAGTCTGGAGTGACATTGCGCAGGCGTATGCTCCAATTCCGATGGGAGCGAGCGCCATGTCTTTTCCGCGACCTTGCGTCCTGAACCCGCTCCGCCGCCGCATTGAAGGTGCGCAATGGCCAACCTGACCTATCATCCGCCGCTGGGCGTGCGCTGGCTGACATTCCGCCTGCGCAACGGCCAGTCCATCGGCCCGGAGAAGCTGCGGGCCGTGTGGTCCGATGCTGCGGAAACCAACAACTGTTCGGTCCGCCGCGAGCATGTAGAGGGTGCCGGTTTCGTCTATGCGCTGTACGCACCCAGCGGGCTGTGCGTTCCGCGTCGCGCGGAACTGCGCATGCGGCTGTTGCTGGAAGAAGCGGGCTACGCGTTCTCGATGGGCGTGCTTACCGGCAGCCATCCTGCCTACGGTTGAGTGCAGGGTGATCTGATCGGCCCGGAGGTTGCTAGACTGCGCGCCCCGCGCGTCGCCGCAATCACGGAAGATCCCCATGCCCAAGCTGTCTGCCCTTGCTGTTCTCATGGCCCTCGCTGTCTGCGCCCCAACTGCACACGCCGACGAACAGGACAGCGCCTCGACCATCGCGTTCAAGTCCATCAGCCCGGTGGTGAACGCGCTGATCAACGCCGATGACGCGCAGGAACTGATGGACAAGGCCGAGGACGACGAGCTGACCGTGTTGCAGTCGCTTGCCCTGTATCTGGCTGCCGCACGCGAGGATTCCCAGCTGCCACAGGCGTCGTACCACGCTGCGGCGCTGTTTGCCCGGCGCGGTGATGATGCATTGGCCCAGCGCTACCTGGAGGAAGCCGATGAACGCGGCATGTGGTTCGCTCCGGTGCTGGCCGAGGACGAGGACTTCAAGGATCTTCGCCAGACCGAATTCTTCAAGCGTGCCCTGGCCAACACGCAGGCCCGCTATGAAAAGGTGGCTGCCGGACGCGTGGGCGCCACGTCGGTGCTGCAGCCTTCCCGCAACGTGTCGATGCCGGCGTGCGCGCCGGTGCTGGTCTGGCTGCACGGATACGGCATCAATGGCGAGCTGGACGACAGCGACCAGCCCCTGGCCGATGCAGGGGTCGTACTGTTGGGCGTCAACGGTACGCAGATGCGCGAGTCGCTGGACAGCTTCGCTTGGACCGGCCCGTATGAGGGCACGCACACGGTCGTGCAGCAGGGCCTGGATGAACTTGCCGCCGGGCAGTGCATTGATCGCAAGCACGTGTATCTGATGGGCTTCTCGCAGGGCGCCCAGCATGCAGGCGCACTACTGGCGCAGCATCCGTCGGACTATGCCGGTGCGCTGCTGGTGTCCCCTGGTGGCTGGCGCCAGCCGGTGCCTACCGAAAGCGCCGCACGCGGCAAGCGCGTGTTCGTCATCAATGGTGAGCAGGAAGGGCCGGCCAACCAGAAGATGAGTGCCGACTTCCGCGCGTTGTTCGGCCAGGACAACCTGCTGAAGTCACGCACCCACGGCGGCGGGCACAGTTATCCGCAGGATTGGCAGACCACCTTCCCGCAGGCGATCCGCTGGTTGATGGGCAAGGACGGCTGAGGCCGGGATTCAGATGCAGTGAAGACACCGCGTCTCCCGCGTGAGCCGGTGGGGTTGCGTTGGGCAGCATGATTACCGCATCAATCGGTGCTCACCTGCGAACCACGCGCGTTCGGCCAGTCTGGTGTGGCAGGCAACGGATACCACTGTTGTCCTTTCCCCAACAAGGAGACTACACATGAGCACCCAGTCCACCATCGAGCATCGCCTCAACGACCTGATCGAGATCGCACGTGATGGCAAGTCCTTCTACGAGGAAGCCGCAACCAAGGTGAAGGATGCCGAGCTGTCGGCGTTGTTCGTCCGCATTGCCGGGGTGAAGGGCCGCATCGTGTCTTCGCTGAGCAGCTCGGTGGTGGCCACCGGCGGCAAGCCGGCCGAGCACGGCACCATGGTCGGTTCCATGCAGCAGTTCTACGGCAAGGTGCGCGCTGCCTTCGGTGATACCAACTATGGCTACGTGGCCGAGCTTGAAGAGTCCGAAGATCGCCTGCTGGGCGCGTTCAAGGACGTGCTGAAGGACAACGACCTGCCGCCGGCGGTGCGCCAGGAAGTGACCCAGTGGCTGCCGGAAGTGCAGGAATGCCACTCGGTGATGCGCGCGCGCAAGCATGCGATGAAGGCCGCCTGATCGCATCTGGCGGTCATCCCCCACACCGCTACGACCAGGGCAGCCTCGTGCTGCCCTGGTCGTTTCTGTTTCTGCTTCCTTCATCTGCCGTCAGGCGTGCTTCCTGAGCAGGGCAACGGCCAGGCTGGCCAGCGTCGCTGCCGCAGCGGACGTCCACAGGGACGCGGCAAAGCCCTGGCTGTAGATCGCCCGTGCGAGATCAACCGGGGTTTCACCGGTCAGCGCGCCGGTGGCGATGCTGTCGGCCAGGCGCACGACGTTGCCTGCGGCAACACCTGTTGAAAGTCCGGCGCGGATGCCGACGGTCAAGGCGCTGGAGAGAACCGTGAATCCGAGCAGGATGCCGACGAAGCGTGTTGTTGCACTGATGCCCGAGGCCATGCCTGCGCGGTCACGAGGTGCCGAACCGATGATGGCCTTGGATGTCTCGCCGTTGAGAATGCCGCCGCCTGCGCCGATGATGACCATCGCCACCAGCGCCACCGCCGGCATGTGGTGCCACGCGCCGATTCCGGCCAGCGCATTGCCGGCGGCCGTGATGGACAGGCCGATGGCCAGCACGGTCTCACTCGAGAAGCGCCTGCCCAGGCGCCTGCCAACGCCCGGGAACAGCAGCATCGCTGCGGCGAACGGCAGCATGCCTGCACCCGTGGCCAGGGCACTCAGGCCGACGCCGTTCTGCAGGTACTGCGGCAGCATCGAGGCCATCACCTGCGCGCTGACCGCGTAGCCGATCATTGCGATGAGTGCACCGACGAAACGCGGGCTTGCAAGCAGCCGCAGGTCGACCATCGGATGCCGACGCTTGAGTTCGATGCAGGCAAACAACGCGCCCATCGCGATGCCCAGGCCCAGACCAGCAAGCGCCACCACTGATGTCCATCCCTGCGCGAGCCCTTCCACGAGGAAGAACACGATGCCGAAGATCGCCATGCTGAAGGTGATGATGCCGGGTGCATCGAGCGGGCGTACCACCGTGTCGGCGGAATCAGGCACCCAGCGGATCGCACCGTAGGCCAGGAAGGCGAGGAAGGGCAGGATCGCGATGAACACCGAGCGCCATCCCCACAACGAGGACAACAGTCCGCCGATCAGTGGCGAGAGCACCATCATCATGCCCATCGCTGTGCCCCAGAAGGCCCAGGCATCGTCGCGCTGCTTGCCCTCGTGGAACGCGTGGCCGATGACCGACAACGAGGGTGCCAGCAGGAAGGCGGCACCCATGCCCTGGAACGCACGAGCCACATACAGCGCACTGGCCGTGGGTGCCAGCGCGCAGGTCAGCGATGAGAGGGCGAACAAGGTGATGCCGATCAACAGCACGCGCTGGCGACCATGTCGATCGGCGATGGCACCGGCGGGAAGAAGCAGCGAGGTGAAGGACAGGATGTAGCAGCTGATTACCCACTCGATGTCAGCGAAGTCGGCCTGCAGATCGCGCGCGATGGTCGGGAGCGCGACGGCCACGGCATTGGTTTCCAGCACAGTCATCGTGCAGCCGAGCGAGGCGACGATCAGGATCCAGTTGGGCCGCCTGTGGCGGGGAGGGGAAAGGGGCACCGGCGACTCGGCTGGGGGAGGAATACCCATTCAAACAACTTCGACCGTTTGTTTCATTGCCGGTGTTCTTCAAGTACGTTAGGAAAAATCTAACGATCACGCGAGCATGGACCGTCGGCATCTGCAGTACTACGTCGCATTGGCCGAGGAGCTGCATTTCGGACGTGCCGCGCTGCGTTTGGGCATCGCGACGCCGACGCTGAGCGTGCAGATCCAGGAGATCGAGCGTCGCCTGGGCGCACGCCTGTTCGACCGCAGCCGACGCGAGGTGACGTTGACCTCGGCCGGCACTCTCTTCCTGGCCGAAGCGCGCAACGTACTGCAGCAGTTCGAGCAGGCAGAGGCCATAGGCCGCCGTGCAGGTCGCGGCGAGATCGGCAGGATCGAGATCGGCTACGTGGGTTCGGCGGTCTATGCCGGTGCGCTGCAGGAGCAGTTGCAGCAGTTCCGCAGTGCCTCGCCCGATGTGGATCTGCAGGTCGGCGAGTGGCCGATGGCCGAACTGCCGGATCTGCTGCTGGACGGTCGCGTCGATGTGGCGTTCTGCCGGCTTCCGATGGAGGTCCCCGATGCGCTTGGTTCGCACATCCTCGTCGAAGACCGGTTCTGCGTAGCATTGCCGGCATCGCATGCACTGGCCCGCGCAGCGTTGCCGGTGCAGCCGGCGCAGTTGGCGAAGGAGGCGTTCATCATGCCGGAGCAGCCCGCAGGTGCTCTGGAGGTCGCGCGCCGTGGTGCGTTCGTGCCGGACATCCGTTCCCGTCCCGGCCATCTTGCCGCCGTACTGGCGCAGGTCGCGGTGGGCGATGGGGCGCTGGCCATCGTGCCGTCGGTCCTGCAGCAGACGCTGCTGCTGCCGGGCGTGGTGTATCTGCCGATCGCCGGGCCTGTCATCGCCTCGACCATTGCGGCGCTGTACCGTGAGCAGGAAACGTCGCCGGTGGTTCGCCGGCTCATCGAGCAGGTGCGTTGCACGCCCGCCCGGCGCATCGACATGCCGCCGTCGCGACGGTAGCGACGCCCCCGCTTTCACTTCCTCTCCCGCGCACGCGGGTAGGGTGATGTGGCCTGGAATCACCAGGCCTATCAGGGAGTGATATCAATGCGAGCCATCAGGAAAGTGATCGCTGCTGCAGTGTTTGCACTTGCGTGTACCGGTTCGGTGGCGGTGGCCGGTCCGGTCCAACCGTGCGACCTGCCATGCTGGAAGGCCTACCAGGCCTGCGTTGCCAGTGGCAGTGATGCCATGGAGTGCCAGTTCGAATACGATCGCTGTGTCATGGACAGGTGCGGCGCGGTCTGAGGCCTGCATACCGTTCGCAATGAAGGGGCCCGATCCATGGGCCTCTTTTCACCTGGCCGCAGCACGCGGTCAGCGGTCGTGATCGTCTGGAGCCGCTACATGGCTGTAAAACGCGTCGTCGCCAATATCGCCAGTACCGATCCTGCACAGGCGGCCGCGTTCTACGGCGACATCCTCGGCATGGACATCGTGATGGACCACGGCTGGATCGTCACCTACGGCGGGCAGGGCACTGCGCTGGCACAGCTCAGCATTGCCAGCGAAGGTGGATCGGGTACGCCGGTGCCGGATCTTTCGATCGAGGTGGATGATCTGGAGGGCGTACTTGAGCGCCTGCGACATGCGAACATCGCTCTTGAATACGGCCCAGCTGAAGAGCCATGGGGCGTGCGTCGCTTCTACGTGCGCGACCCGTTCGGGCGCCTGTTGAACATTCTCGCCCACGCCTAGCCAGCGCGCACCCGACTCAGCGGCGCTTCTTCGCAGGTACCGCCGCCACGCCGACCATGCGCAGGCAATCGGCGACCACCGCAGCGATGAACGCCTCGGGTGACTGTTCGGGGGCGGCGATCAGATCGTCCGTGGCGCCATGCACGCCGGCGTAGATCAGCGAGGCGGTGACCCGTGGCGCGGGCAACGACCACAGCCCTGCCTCGACACCGCTTTCGAGGATTGCCGACAACTGCTGCTGGATGGCGTTGCGGTCTGCGTTGCCGCGTTCGTGGTGATGATGGTTGGCGTAGACCACGTCATGCAGCGCATGCGTGCGCGCATAGATACGGATATTGGCCTCGATCCAGGCGCGCAGACGGGCCTCGCCGGCGGTGGCCGGATGCTGCTCGACTGCCAGTTCCACTTCAGCCAGGAAGCGTTCGGTATAGCGCTTGGCCAGCGCCTGCAGGATTTCGCCCTTGGACGCGAAGTACGTATAGAACGTTCCCTTGGCGACATCGGCTGCAGCCACGATGTCACTGATGGTGGTCGCTTCCACGCCGCGCGACAGGAACAGCGCCTCGGCAGCGTCCATCAACTCCTCCAGGCGGATCTCAGCGGGCTTGGTGCGGGACTTGGCTGACGCGTGCGGCGGAATCATCGGCGGCGATCCGGACTGGAAGAGGGTGGGCGCCATTCTAAGGCGCGGACAGCATTGACTGACCGCCAGTCATTGACTGACGGTCAGTCAATGGATAGTGTATGCGTCGATGTTCCTTCTGGGTTTTCCGGCATGCAACGCTTTCGACGCCCAGCCCTGGTGCTGGCGGCCTATCTCGGTACCTTCCTGGCGTCGTTGGACATCAGCATCGTCAACGTCGCACTGCCGACACTGCAGACCGCACTGCGGACCGACATCGCCGGGCTGCAATGGGTCATCAATGCCTACGCGATCGCACTGTCGGCGTTCATGCTTTCGGCCGGTCCGCTGGGCGATCGACATGGGCAGCGGCGGGTGTGGCTGGCCAGTGTCGCCACCTTCATCGCCGGCTCGCTGGTGTGTGCCGGCGCCGGCAGTCTGCAGGTGCTGGTGATGGGACGTGCGATCCAGGGAGTGGCCGGTGCGCTGCTGATCCCCAGCGCCATGCCGATCCTCAGCCATGCCTTCCCCGATCCCCGGCAGCGGGCAAGGGTGATCGGCGGCTGGTCGGCCTTCAGTGCTCTGGCGCTGGTGCTGGGGCCGCTGCTGGGCGGCGTACTGGTGGAGCGGGCAGGATGGCCGAGCATCTTTCTGATCAACCTGCCACTGGGGTTGCTGGCGATCGCGCTTGGGGCCTGGGGCATTCCCGAGCGTCGGCACCCGCAGCATGCTGCGCTGGATCCGGCAGGACAACTGCTGAGCATCGTCGCGTTGGCGGCGCTGAGCTATGGACTGATCGGCATCGGCGAGCATGGGGTGGCGGCGCCTCGGACCGTGCTGGCGCTGGCCGTGGCCGTTGCGGGCCTGATGGCCTTCGGCTGTGTGGAACGACGGGTCGCGCGCCCGCTGCTGCCGCTGGACCTGTTGGCGGATCATCGCTTCCGCCTGCTCAACGTCGCGTCCTTCGTACTGGGCTTCAGCGCCTACGCCAGCCTGTTCTTCCTGTCGCTGTTCTTCCAGCAGGTGCAGGGCGGCAACGCCGCCGCCGCGGGGCTGCAGCTGGTGCCACAGTTCCTGATGATGGGTGGGGTTTCGCTGCTGTTTGGCCGCATTGTCGGGCGGATTGGCTTGCCGGTAGCGCTGGTGACCGGCTACGCGCTGGCCGGTATTGCCCTGTGTGCAATGCCAGGCCTCGATGCCACCAGCACGCGCGCGCATGCAACGCTGCTTCTGTTGCTGCTGGGGGCCGGCATGGGGCTGGCGGTGCCCGCGACGGGCATGGCGGTGATGGGCCACGTGCCGCCGCAGCGCGCGGGTATCGCCTCGGCGACGATGAATGCACTACGCCAGGCGGGGATGAGCGTGGGCATCGCGCTGCTGGGCAGCGTGATGAGCCAGCGCGCTGTACAGCACCTCATTGTCGCTGCCCATGCCGCCGGCCAACCGCAGGTGGCGCTGCAAGCGCGTCGGCTCATCCTTGAACCTGCGATGGCGTCCAGTTCACCGCATGTGCTGGGCTACTACCGCGCGGCCATGGCCAGCGGGTTCGCCTGGGCGATGGCGCTGGCCGGTGCGCTGGCGGTGCTGACAGCCTTTGCCCTGCATCGCCGGTACATGGCGCAGTGACCGCAACAACTCATCCTTGCTGACCGGTGCCGGATTTGCCGGGCGTGTCCTGCTGTTGCTGGCGGGCACTGGCATGCCGTGCATGGCCACCCTCACGACCGATCGCGGCCATGTGCTGGCGATCCTGGCTGATCGCTTCACCGCCCTTGCGCCCCGCCACCCGGGCCTCGGCCGGGCTGAACTGGTGCGCGTTGCCGGATGCGTGGGCTGCCCGCCCTCCTTTCGACGCGATTGCGCGCTGTTTGTCTTCGTCCATCGAGGCAAAGCCTCGAAGGCTGCTGCCACTGCGTGAGTTGGTCATTACCGGTCTCCGGGTGTGGACATGCGTCGCTGCCATCAGTGTCGGTCCCTTGTGGCATGGAGCAGGCTAAAGACAGGTCGAGGTGGGCTGTACGAGGCTCACATGTCCTGCGCACGCGTTTGACGACCGGTTACCGCACGCGGGTCCGGGATCCACATCCGATCATCGCGGCGGCGGCACCCTGCCATGATCGAGTCCACGCCGTCGGCCAGATGCGGATGGCATGCAGAATGTCATCGGTTCCTATCGCCGATGCCATCGGGCTTGCCTAGAATCGGGATATCCCGGTAGATCCCGGGCGCTGTCGAGTGAATGGATTCAATGAAGATTCTGCTGACCGGAAGTTCCGGGCGGATAGGGCGCGCGATCTTCGGTGCGCTGGCCGGTGCCAATGAGGTGGTGGGGCTGGACCGCAGCCCTTTTGCCACCACGCGCGTCATTGCCGATGTCACCGATCGCCGGGCGCTGGAGCGCGCTGTGCAGGGCGTCGATGCCGTGATCCACACTGCGGCACTGCACGCCCCCCACGTGGGCCTGGTACCCGACGCGGTGTTCCAGCAGATCAACGTGGACGCGACCGCGAACCTGCTGCTGCTGGCGCGCGAGGCCGGCGTGCAGCGCTTCGTGCTGACCAGTACCACGGCGTTGTATGGCCATGCCGTGGTGTCCGGTGGCTGCCGTTGGATCGACGAGGACACCGAGCCGCTGCCCCGCACGATCTACCACCGCACCAAGCTGCAGGCTGAGGCGGCCGCCGAAGCAGCGGCCAGCGCAACGTTCACCGTGCGCGTGCTGCGGATGGCGCGCTGCTTCCCCGAGCCGCCTGACCGCATGGCGATGTTCCGCCTGCACCGCGGCATCGATGCGCGCGACGTGGCCAGCGCGCATGCCGCGCTGCTCCACGATGAAGGCGCGCCCTTCCAGCGCTACCTCGCGTGCGCACCGACGCCCTTCCGGCGCGAGGACTGCCTGCAGCTGGCCGCCGATCCGCGCCAGGTGCTGGCGCGCCGCGCGCCGCAGTTGCTGGCCGAGTTCGAGCGTCGTGGCTGGCCGCTGCCGCTCAGCATCGACCGGGTCTATGACAGCAGCCGGATGCGCGCAGCGCTGGGCTGGCAGCCGCGCTTCGGTCCGGAGGACGTTCTGCAGCAGTACGCCGCAGGCAGTATCGAGGTGCTGCCCCGTGCGGAGTGGATCCGCGACCGGGTTGCCGAGTAGTACAGGCCGGCGTCGACGGCCGCAGCTGAGCAGGTTCAGGTTTGCGCGCGCGCCGAGCCTCAACCTCGGCCGGCAATGGCCGCTAAACCGGTGCGCGCCTTCCCGCGCCGGGTTCCGATCCGGCGGGGCTGGCGGCCCGCGCGATGGATTGCGCATCTGCGCGGTGCCCTGGTGGCACCGGTCGACCTGAACTGCCTGCGGATCCTCCCATGTCTTCTTCCCGTTCCGTCGCTGCCCGCCGCCCCGGCAGCATCGCCCACAAGCTGATGCTGGGCACCGCGGTGATCGCGTTGCTGTGCTTCGGCGCGACCGCGTTCCTGATCTATCACCAGGCCAGTTCGGCGCTGGTGTCGTCCTCGCGCCAGACCATGGCCAGCGAAGCCCGTGCCGAGGCGCGCCAGGTGGCTGCCGACCTGGGCACGGCCTTCGCCAGCAACGATGCGATGGTGGAAACCGTGCTAGCCCAGCGTGCGCGCGGCGATGCACCCGATCGCGCCAGCCTGGCCAATGTCATTGGCGAGCAGCTGCACGCGCACCCGGAATGGCTGGGCAAGAGCACCATGTGGGAAGCCAACGCTTTCGACGGCAAGGATGCGGAGTTCGTCAACAGCGAAGCGCACGATGCCACCGGCCGCTACATGAGCTATTGGGCCTGGCAGGACGGCAAGCCGCAGCAGTCGACGATGACCGACTACACCGAGACGCCCAGCGGCTCGGGCAACTGGTACATGGTGCCCAGCCGCGACAAGCAGCCGCTGGTCAGCGAGCCCTACGCCTACGATATCGGTGGCAAGCAGGTGCTGATGAGCACGCTGAGCACCCCGATTGTCGAGAACGGCACCTTCCTTGGTGTCTTCACCGTCGACTTCTCGCTGGACGCGCTGCAGAAGCACCTGGCCACGCTGACGCCGATGGGCGCCGGACGCGTCGAACTGCTTTCACCGAAGGGCGTAGTGCTGGCCTCGGCCGATGCTGCCGAGATCGGCAAGCCGCGTACCGATGCCGCCACCCTCGGGATGCTGGCGCAGATCGCCGCTGACAAGACGTACGAAGCGTTCGAGCCCGATGCTGCCGGCAACGTGCGCCTGTACGTGCCGTTGCAGGTGGGGGACGCGCCGCAGCGTTTCGCGCTGGGTGTGGTGGTGCCGCATGCGGTGATCGTCGCGCAGGCCCGCGAGCTGCTGTGGATCATCCTGCTGGTGGGGGTGGTGGCCGCGCTGGTGCTCAGTGGCGGTGTCTACGTGCTGCTGCAGCGGCTGGCCGTGCGCCCGCTGGCGCAGGCGGTGCGTATCGCCGGCGACGTGGCTGCGGGCAAGCTGGATACCGCCATGCCGGCGCGGGGCAACGATGAAGTGGGCCGTCTGCTGGACGCGATGCAGGGCATGCGCGGTCAGCTGCAGGCGGTGATGGCCGCACAGGCGGAGATGGCGCGCCGCCATGATGCCGGTGAAATCAGCTATCGCATGGATGCCTCGGTGTTCCCCGGCGAGTACGGCCGCATGGTGGCCGACAGCAACCAGCTGGTCGCCGACAGCAACACCGTCACCCAGCGCCTGGTCGAAGTGATGCAGCGCTATGCGGTGGGCGACCTGAGCATGGACATGGAAGCACTGCCAGGCGAAAAGGCGGTGTTCACCGCTGCCATGGCAACCACCAAGTCCAACCTGGCGGCGATCAACGAGCAGATCCAGCAGTTGGCCGCCGCAGCAGCGGCCGGCGATTTCGCGGTGCGCGGCGATGCCCAGCGCTTCGAGCATGACTTCCGCCGCATGGTGGAAACCCTCAACACCATGATGCAGGTCAGCGACCACAACCTGGCCGCGCTGTCGACGTTGCTGCGCGCCATCGCCGCCGGTGACCTGAGCACGCGGATGGAAGGTGACTTCCACGGGGTGTTCGCGGTGATGCGCGATGATGCCAACAGCACCGTGCAGCAGTTGACCCAGATCGTCGGCCAGATCCAGCAGTCTGCTGCCAGCATCCGTCTGGCCGCAGGCGAGATCGCTTCCGGCAACAGCGACCTGTCGCGCCGTACCGAACAGCAGGCCGCCAACCTCGAAGAAACCGCCGCGTCCATGGAGGAACTCACCTCCACCGTGCGCCAGAACGCCGATCACGCGCTGCAGGCCAACAAGCTGGCGGCCTCGGCCGCGGGCGTTGCCAGCGAAGGCGGGCAGGTGGTCAGCCAGGTGGTGCAGACCATGGAGCAGATCGAGACCTCGTCGCAGCGCATCGCCGAGATCATCTCGGTGATCGACGGCATCGCCTTCCAGACCAACATCCTGGCCTTGAATGCAGCGGTGGAAGCCGCGCGCGCGGGCGAACAGGGGCGTGGCTTCGCGGTGGTTGCCAGCGAAGTGCGCGCGCTGGCGCAGCGCTCGGCGGGCGCGGCCAAGGAGATCAAGGAGCTGATCGATGCCTCGGTCGGCCATGTCGGCGCCGGTGCGCAGCTGGTGCATGGCGCTGGCCGCACGATGCAGGAAATCGTCGGCCAGGTCGGCCGTGTCAACGAGATCATGGCCGAGATCTCGGCGGCCTCGCGCGAACAGTCGGCCGGTATCGAGCAGGTCAACCAGACCGTGGTGCAGATGGACGAGACCACCCAGCAGAATGCTGCGCTGGTTGAAGAAGCCACGGCGGCGGCACGGGCGATGGAAGAACAGGCCGAGCAGCTGGCGGTGGCGGTGTCACGCTTCCGCCTGCAGGCTGACACCCGCTCGACTGCCACGTTGCGCGCTGCCTGACTGGGGCCGTGAACGAAGACGCCCGGCCAAGGCCGGGCGTCGATGTGCTGCTGTGCTGCCGAGCGCTGGGGCTTAGAACATGCCTTCGAAGGGGTTCCAGCTGGTGTTGCCCTTCACCTGTTCCAGGTAGTAGCTGTAGTTGGTGCTCGACGCCACCAGGAAGTTCATTGCGATGAACAGTGCACGGGCCACGATGTCCGGCAGCACCAGGCTGACCGCGACCAGCACGATGTTGATGCCGATCACCACCAGCGCCTTGCGCCACATGCCCAGGATGAACAGATAGATCGCGCCGAAGAAGAAGGCGAAGAAGTTCAGGTTGATCTTCAGGCGGTCGCCGAAGGACAGCGCCTTCCAGGCCTGCTTGAAGCCGGGCTCCTTGGGGGCGCCGTGCTGCTGGAAGAAGTTGAAGCGGAACTGCCATTTCGGACTGAAGCGGGTCAGGTCGACGGTATTCATGTAAGTAGGGACGTCCCTGTTAGGAAAACGTTTTCATGATAAGTGGGTCGCATTCAGCAAACCAGCGTGGAGCGTCAAAAATGTGACGTTCCTGCGGCAATGTGCTTGCGTCCCGGTGCCGCACCGTCACCCACCCGCCTTGTTTTTAGGATAGGGTGCGCAGTTCCGCTGCCACCCCCGCTGTTACGGGTAGCAGCGGTATGTCCATGGAGGTTGCATGACCACACCTGCTACACCGGAAAACGCACCCGGACCGGTGCTTCTGCCGACACCCGAAGTGGTGCAGGCACAACAACTGCTCGCCCGCCAGCAACTGGCGGTGGCGATGGACCGTGCTCGCATCGCGGCAAGCCGCGACGCGGCGCCGGCCGTGCTGGAAAACGACTGATACCGGGAATCCCGCCACGATCGCGCTGGCCTGCTGCCAGCGCGATCGCAGTGCGCATCAGAAGCGCGCGGTCATGCTGAAGAAGTAGCTGCGGCCGGCGACGAAGTAGTCGGTGGAGCCGTCGGCGTACAGCTTCTTGTCGGCCAGGTTGCTGACGCCGCCACGCAGGGTCAGCACCTCGTTGACGTTCCAGGCAGCGGTCAGGTCATACAGCGTGTAGGCCTTCAGGAAGGTATTGACCACGCCGGTCTGCTTGCCGGTGTACTGCGCCGACAGGCTGCTGGAGAACACCGCGTTCGGCGTCCAGTCCAGCGACGAATAGCCGGAGAATTCCGGCGTGTCGATCAGGTTGCGGCCGGTGGTCAGGTTCTTGGCTTCCTTCATCCAGGTTGCCGAGGTGCGCCACCGCCAATGATCGCCGAAGCGGAAGTTGAGGTTGCCTTCCATGCCGCTGGTGCGCGCGCGCTGCACGTTCTGCATGCGCGTCCACCAGTAGCCGTTGAAGAAGCCCAGCGCTTCATACTCGATCTTGTTCTTGAAGTCGGTATGGAAGTAGGTCAGGCCGGCATCGACCAGGTCATTGTCGAAGCTGACGCCGATCTCGCGGTTGGTGCTGGTTTCCGGGTCCAGGTTCGGATTGCCGGCCATGTAGCAACCGCCGCGGGTATAGCCCAGCGGGATCAGCGAGGTGCAGCCGCGGCCACCGGACTGGGTCGCCGCGCTGGGCGAATTCTCGGTCAGGCTCGGCGCGCGGAAGCCCTTGGAGACACCGCCACGGATCGTCCACTGCTCGCTGGGGTGCCAGACCAGGTAGGCACGTGGGCTGACGTGGCTGCCGAACTGCTCATGGTGGTCCAGGCGTGCGCCCAGGGTCAGGGCCAGGGTGCGGTGCAGCTTCAGCTCGTCTTCGACGAACAGCGCCCAGGTGTCCACTTCCAGGGTGGAGCCGACCACCGGGTTGCCGGCGTAGTCGATCGGCGCCTGGCCGATGGTGTCGGTGTTGGTCAGCTCCTGCCGCTTCCATTGGCCGCCCACCGCGAACTGGTGGTCCACGCCAAGGGTGAAGGGCGTGCTCAGGCTGCCTTCGATGATCGTATCGGTTGCCTCGGAGCGGCCGGTGGCGCCGATGTCGTTCTTGTACTCGGTCCAGTACGCGCTGAGCTTGGAGGTACCAAAATCCCACTTGCCGTCGTGGTTCAATGCCAGCGAACTGCGCTTGAGCTCACTGGCGCCCCATGCGCCCTCGTCCTGCTTCTCCAGCGCCTGGGCGATGAAGGCCTGCTGCACGCCGTGGCCCGCTTCCAGCGACACTTCCTGTGCTTCGCTCAGCGTCCACTGCAGCAGTGCGTCGACATTGCGGTCCTTCTCGCCGGCGTAGGCGTTGCCATACACACCGCCGTTGGAGCGGTCCGAATCGCGACGCATGCTGTTGGCGCCGATGCGCAGGCCGAAGCGCTCACCCAGCGGGCCGGAGAAGGTCGCGCCGATCTGCTGGGTGTCGCCACGGTCGCCATCCTGCGGCCGGGTGTAGCTGTGGGTGGCGCTGCCGTTCCAGTTGTCACCGATGCGCTTGGTGATGATGTTGATCACCCCGCCCATCGCATCCGAGCCATACAGCGAGGACATCGGGCCGCGCACCACTTCGATGCGCTCGATCTGGTCCGGAGAAATCCAGTTCAGGTCCTGGCGGCCCAGGTCGGGGCGATAGTTGGTCGAGGCCGAGCTGCCCATGCGCTTGCCGTCCACCAGCACCAGCGTGTAGTTGGACGGCATGCCGCGCAGCTTGATCTTGGACTGCTCACCGGCGGCGCTGAGCCCACCGGTCACGCCCGGGATACGGCTGAGCAGGGTGGCCAGATCGTGCACCGGCTGGCGTTCGATGTCTTCGCGGCTGATCACGCTGATGCTGGCCGGGGCATCCTTGATCCATTGCTGGTTGCCCGAGGCGGTGACCACCACGGTATCCAGGTCCTTGGTCGAGGCATCGGCGCTGGCTTCAGCGGCGGCGAGGGCAGGCAGGGTCAGCAGGCAGGCGGTGGCCAGAGCGCTGGCCAGACGGGTGCGCGACGGGCGCGCGGAACGAAGAGGAGACATGACGGCTTCCAAGGGGAGGAGAGACCCGGTGGAAGCAGCAGGCGCACGCAGACAGCAGGCAGCCACCCCTTCCCTGGGTCGTTGGGCGCGCGGAGGGTCCGGCGCAGCTGGGTGGGTCCGGTGCGCGGCGCGCAGTGACCTGCCTGGTTAACGGAATGATAACCGTTCTCGTTTGTTACGATCCAGTACTTTCAGGGATGAATCGACATTCCAGGGCGCGGTGGCGCGGTTCGCCTGCTGATTGCTGAATGGGGATATTTCCCGGCGTAGGCCTTCGCACCCGGCTTACATTCGGAGCCATAGACTGAGCCGCATTTTTCGATTCCGCCCCGTTGGAGATCGTGTGGGTTCCGGTAGTGACAGACATCGACTGCGCGGCATGACGCCGTGGCAGACAGGACAAGTGCGGACGCCGGGAATGCGTGCCAGGAACCTTGGTGCATGCAGCCCGGCCGGGACGGCCGGTCCTGCGGCCTGCAGGGAGTAGGCGGCCATGGGGAGTGAAACCATCGACGCGGAACCGGTCACGGCCGGTCCCGACGCGGGCTGGGCCCTGCTGCCGGCCGAATCACCGCTGGTGATGCCAGAACAGACATTGCGCGAAGGCGCGTTGAAAGTCCGGCGCCATCGCACCTCGCCGCGCATGATCGGGCTGCGCCGCCTGTACATCCTCGGCGGTACGGTGGCGATGACCGCCGTGGCGACGCGGATGATGTGGCGGGTGCTGTCCGGTAACGGCATCAGCGTGCTCGAGGCCTGCCTGCTGGTGCTGTTCGTCGGCCTGTTCGCCTGGATCGCGCTGTCCTTCGCCAGTGCGGTGGCTGGGTTCCTGACGGCCGTGTTCGACCGTGGCTACCGCCTGGGCATCGATCCGGACAAGCCGCTGCCGACCGTGCACAGCCGCACCGCGCTGCTGATGCCCACCTACAACGAAGACCCGCGCCGGCTGCTGGCCGGCCTGCGCGCGATCTACGAATCGGTGGCGGCCACCGGCCAGCTGCAGCGTTTCGACTTCTTCGTGCTCAGTGATACCCGCCGCGAGGACATCGCGCGTGCAGAGGAGCAGGTGTTCGCCGAACTGCGCGAGTTGGTGCCCGATGGTCAGGCGCGACTGTTCTATCGCCGCCGTGGCGACAACAGCGCGCGCAAGGCCGGCAACATCGCCGACTGGGTACGCCGCTTCGGCGGTGCCTACCCGCAGATGCTGATCCTGGATGCCGACAGTCTGATGACCGGCGACAGCATCGTGCGCCTGGTGGCCGGCATGGAGCACAACGCCGACGTCGGCCTGATCCAGACCCTGCCGTCGGTCATTGGCGGCCGCACCCTGTTCTCGCGCATGCAGCAGTTTGGCGGGCGCGTGTACGGTCCGGTGATCGCCCGTGGCGTGGCCTGGTGGCACGGTGCCGAAAGCAATTACTGGGGGCACAACGCGATCATCCGCACCCGTGCCTTCGCCGACCACGCTGGCCTGCCGGAGCTGCCGGGACGCAAGCCGTTCGGCGGCCACGTGCTCAGCCATGATTTCGTGGAAGCCGCGTTGATGCGCCGTGGAGGCTGGGCTGCGCACATGGTGCCCTACCTGGGTGGCAGCTATGAAGAAGGTCCGCCGACGCTGACCGACCTGCTGGTGCGCGATCGCCGCTGGTGCCAGGGCAACCTGCAACACGGCAAGGTGGTGGGCAGCCGTGGCCTGCACTGGATCAGCCGCGTGCACATGCTGATCGGCATCGGTCATTACTTCACCGCACCGATGTGGGCCATGCTGATGCTGATCGGCATCGCCATCCCGCTGTTCCAGGAAGGCATTGATTTCAATGCGCTGCTGCACCTGTCGCCCAGCGTGTACTGGCGCGCGCAGGATGAAGAACAGGTGGTGCGCCTGTTCGCCGCCACCATGGCGGTGCTGCTGATGCCCAAGGTGCTGGGTTACCTGGCAATGCTGCTCGACCCGGTCGAGCGCCGTGGCTGCGGTGGCGCGATCCGGGCGTTCCTGTCGATGCTGGTGGAAACCGTGCTGGCCGCGCTGATGGCGCCGGTGGTGATGTACGTGCAGTCGCGCGGCGTGGCCGAAGTGCTGTCCGGCCGTGACTCGGGCTGGGACGCACAGCAGCGCGACGACGGTGGCATTTCCTGGATGGCGCTGCTGCGCGGTTACGGCGGCCTGGGCGTGTTTGGTGCCTTCATGGGCGTGCTGGCGTGGGCGGTGTCGCCGTCGTTGGCCGCCTGGATGGCGCCGGTGGTGATCGGCATGGTGCTGGCGGTGCCGGTGGTGGCATTGACCTCGCTGCGCGGACCGGGTGCCTTCCTGCATCGCCTTGGTCTGCTCGACATCCCTGAAGAGAACATCCCGCCGCCGGTGCTGGTGCGCGCCGCACAGCTGCGCCGGGAAGCGGCCGAGCAACCGCCGCTGTACTGATCGCACCGCGCCAACGGCATAATGCGGCTCGAACGTACAGGAGCCGCAACATGCTGCAAACGGTGGAACAGGAAACCGGCGCCTCGCCGCAGTGGTCGGTGATCTGGCTGCACGGCCTGGGGGCCGACGGCCATGATTTCGCGCCGATCGTGCCCGAGCTGGTGCGTCCGCACTGGCCGGCGCTGCGCTTCGTGTTCCCGCACGCACCGGTGCGGCCGATCACGATCAACAACGGCGTACCGATGCGCGGCTGGTACGACATCGTCGGCATGGACTTCCGCTCGCGCGCCGATATGACCGGCGTGCAGGAGTCGGTAGCGCAGCTGGATGCCCTGATCGCCCGTGAGATCGAACGCGGTGTCGCCGCCGATCACATCTTCCTGGCTGGCTTTTCGCAGGGTGGAGCGGTGATCCTCAGTGCCGCGCTGGCGCGTACTGCACCGTTGGCTGGCCTGATTGCGCTGTCGACCTACCTGCCGGATGCCGAAAGCGCGTCCCGCGTCGATGGCGCGGTGGACGTGCCGGTGTTCATGGCCCACGGCAGCAGCGACCCGGTGATTCCGCAGGCAGTGGCTGCGCACAGCGCCGAGAAGCTGCGCACGCTGGGGCTGCACGTGCAGTGGCACAGCTACCCGATGGCCCACCAGGTCTGCGCCGAGGAAATCGACGCGTTGGGCGACTGGTTGCAGGCACGCTTGGGCGCCGTCTGAGCCATGGTCGCGAGCCCCGCCGCCCCGTGGATGCCGGAACTGTGCCGCCTGCCGCGGCTGGCGGCGATGCTTGGCCTGGCCGAACTGGTGGTGGTGGTGCTGGCGCTGGCACCCGATGGCAGCCGCCATTGGACGATGGCTGAACTGGCCTCGGCCAGCGGTTTCGCGCTGTGGCTGGCACTGGCGGTCACCGCCAGCCTGTGCCTGCTGCGGCAGGCGTTGTCGAAGCTGCCGGAAATGCTGGGTGCCGTCGCAGCGGTCGGTCTGGCGGCGCTGATCGCCATCCTGTGCGCGGGTATCATCCATGCCCTGTATGCCGTGCTGGGGGACAACTTCGCGCACGGCATCGGCTTCTGGCGCTTCACCCTGGGTAGTGCGGCCACCACAGCGCTGATCACCGCGCTGGCACTGCGCTACTTCTATGTCAGTGATCGCTGGGCGGCGCAGGTACAGGCCAATGCCCGTGCGCAGGCGGACGCCCTGCAGGCACGCATCCGCCCGCACTTCCTGTTCAACAGCATGAACCTGATCGCCAGCCTGCTGCATCGGGACCCGGCGGTGGCCGAGCGTGCCGTGCTCGACCTGTCCGATCTGTTCCGCGCCGCACTGGGCGCGGGCGAGGGCGATTCGACGCTGCGCGATGAGTGCGAGCTGGCCGAGCGCTACCTGTCGATTGAATCACTGCGCCTGGGCGACCGCCTGCGGGTGCACTGGCAGCGCGACGAACCGCTGCCCTGGGAGCTGCCGATGCCACGGCTGGTGCTGCAGCCCTTGGTGGAAAACGCGGTGCTGCATGGCATCTCGCGCCTGCCCGAGGGCGGCACCATCGAGCTGCATCTGGCCTGCGTGGGCAGCGAGTTGCAGATCCGTGTGCGCAATCCTGCCCCGGATCCGCAGGTGCCCGGTCTGGCCCTGGCGCAGGGCGCGGGCCATGCCCAGCACAGCATCGGCCATCGCCTGACCTGGCGCTTTGGCCGTGCCGCGCGGATGACGGCTGGCTGGAGCGAGGGCTACTATGCCTGCCAGGTGACAGTGCCGATCCAGTGAGGGGACGATCGTGAGGGTAGTCATCGCCGATGACGAACCGCTGGCGCGCGAGCGCCTGCGCAGCCTGCTGGCCGCGCAGGAAGGGGTGGACGTGGTTGCCGAGGCCGGCAACGGCGAGCAGGCCCTGCACGCCTGCGCCGAACTGCAACCGGATCTGGTCCTGCTGGATATCGCCATGCCCGGGCTGGATGGCCTGGAAGCGGCCCGCCACCTGGCCAGCTTCGAGCCACGCCCGGCGGTGGTGTTCTGCACGGCCTACGACGCGCATGCACTGTCGGCCTTCGAAGCGGCAGCCATCGATTACCTGATGAAGCCGGTGCGTGCCGAGCGGTTGGCGGCGGCGATCGCACGCGCACGCACGTTCCTGGCCGGCCGCGACGGCCAGCCGCAGGACCACCGCGGGCAGCAGGCCCGCAGCATGCTGTGCGCGCGCCTGCGCGGCAGCCTGCGCCTGATTCCGCTGGACGACATCCATTACCTGCAGGCCGAAGAGAAGTACGTGGTGGTGCATCACGCACGCGGAGAAGACCTGATCGAGGAGTCGCTGAAGTCGCTGGAAGAAGAGTTCGCCAGCCGCTTCATCCGCATCCATCGCAACTGCCTGGTGGCACGCCATGAGCTGGTGGAGCTGCGTCGTGGCACGGGCGGCCAGGTGCAGGCGATGCTGCGGCATGGCAAGCAGCCGCTGGAAGTGAGTCGGCGCTGCGTGGCGACGCTGAAGCAGGAATTGCGGCATCTGTGAGGTTTCCGCGCGGCCTGCGGCCGCGACTGCTTGCGAGCAACAGCAACAGCAACAGCAACAGCGGGTTGGTCGGCTCTGTATTGCTGCGCGCATGGCGCAACGGTGTGGACATGCAGGGGACGCCGTGAACCCATCCATGGGGGCTTGGTCGCCGCATCCATGCGGCTTACACCCCTGCATGTCCACACCGTTCCGCCTTCGACAGATTTCAGCGTCGGACAGCAAAGGCATTGGTGTTATCGGAGGGGTAGAGAAATGTAGAGCCGAGCCACGCTCGGCTCCGAGCGAAGCGACCCGCTTCTGCTCTTTTCTTTTGATCTTCCGTGGCTGACGCACACGGAAACTGTCAGAGGCCGGGCGGGGTGGGTGCGCGGGGGTGTCCGCGGCATGGATGCCGCGGCCAAGCCCCCAGGGATGGGTTTACGGCGTCCCCCGCGCACCCACCCCGCCCGGCCAAGCACAGCAGTTGCTTGCACGACCACACCAGCCACGAGGGGCTCCGCCGTTGGCCGTATCCAGCCGATAGGCGCGATAATGCCCGGATGGAAACCGTCCGCATCGCCACCCGCAAGAGCCCGCTCGCCCTCTGGCAGAGCGAACACGTCGCCGACCGCCTGCGCCAGGCACATCCCGATCTGCATGTGGAACTGGTGCCGATGAGCACCCGCGGCGATGAAGTGCTGGATCGCTCGCTGGCGGCCATCGGCGGCAAGGGCCTGTTCCTGAAGGAACTGGAACTGGCCATGCTGCGCGGTGAGGCGGACTGCGCGGTGCATTCGCTGAAGGACGTACCGATGGAGCTGGACGAACCCTTCGCGCTGCCGGCGATGCTCACCCGCCACGACCCGGCAGATGGCTTCGTCTCCAATCTGTATGCCTCGCTGGATGCGCTGCCGATCGGTGCGCGCGTCGGTACCTCGTCACTGCGTCGCCAGGCCCAGCTGCGCGCGCTGCGCCCGGACCTGGAACTGCTGGACCTGCGCGGCAACGTCAATACCCGCTTGGCCAAGCTCGACAACGGTGGCTACGACGCCATCGTGCTGGCGGTGGCTGGTCTTGAGCGTTTGGGCCTCGGGGGCCGTATTGTCGCCCGCCTGCAGCCGCCACAGTGGTTGCCGGCGCCGGCGCAGGGTGCGGTGGCGGTGGAGTGCGATGGCGGCAACGCCGCGCTGATGGCGCTGTTCGCAGGCCTGGATGACGCCGCCACGCGTGCCTGCGTGGAGGCGGAGCGGGCGATGAACCGCGCGCTGCACGGCAGCTGCCACGTGCCGGTGGCGGCGATCGCGCAGTGGCAGGGACAGGATCTGCATCTGCAGGGCCTGGTCGGCAGCGCCAGTGACGGCCGCGCGGTGCGTGCCGACGCCGTGGGTCCGGCCAGCGACCCGGAAGCGCTGGGCCAGCGCGTGGCGAAGATGCTGCTGGATGCGGGTGCCGGTGAGCTGTTGAACGTCTGAGCCCTGGCGAGGTAGTGCCGGCCGCTGGCCGGCAACCTCATCATCCCGATTGAATGCAGTTGCCGGCCAGCGGCCGGCACTACCGGAAAAGAGAAACGGGCGCCTTGGCGCCCGTTCTGCTTATTTGAACTTGTAGACCACGTTCATCGTGGTCAGCGTATCGGTCTTGCGCTTGTCCTCGGCGACGTCGCTGTTGTAACGCGCCTGCCAGCCTGCCTTCAGCGCAAGGTGCTCGTTCATGCTCACCGAGACGCCGAAATCGTTCTGGCCGAAGGTGTTGTACGAACCCGATTCGACCAGCAGGGTGTTGATCAGGTCGGTGTTGTCGGTCAGCGAGTACTTCAGGTCGAACAGGCCACGACCGATCATGCCGGTACGGGTGCGGTCGTCCTCGGTGCTGTGGGTGCGGCGCACACCCGGGCCGATCTGCGCGTCGAACGAGAAGCGCTCGGTGTTCCACAGCCGGGTGCCATAACCCAGACCGAACGAGCTCTGCCGGTCATAGGTGGCGAAGTCGTCGCGTTCGGTACGTACCGTCGCGGTCAGCTGGCGGTGCTCGCCCAGCTGCAACGCGCTGCCGGCGCTGCCGGTGTAGCGGTTGGCGGTGGTGTTGTTGCGGCGGGTGGTGGTGCCGTCGTCGTTGGTCTCGGTTACCTTGGAGCTGGAGCGCAGGCCGAACAGGTCCATGCTGTGCACCCAGTCGCCGTCGGTGTAGCGCAGGCGCAGACGGCCGTTGAAACTCTCGGTGCTGCTGTTGCCGCGTGCCGACGCGAAGCCGAGCTCGCCGCCACTGCCACTCCACGGCGAGGACATCGCCGCCAGTTCGGAGGCATCCTGTGCGTACGCGAGCGGCGCGCACAGCAGCAGGGGGATCAGCAGGGACACGCGCAGGGACATCGGGGCTTCTCCGAAGCGGTTGACAGCCGGTGATGATACTGGAAGCGTGATGACCGTCTGAATCGCCCGCCCCGCCTGCTTCAGCAGAGGTTGCCGGTGAGCCCCATTCAGGGCAGATCGATCTGCAGCGCCGGATCGTTGAAGCGCGAGTAGCGCAGCCGCAGCTGGAAGGGTTTGCCGTTGTTGTGGCCACTGCGCACGATCTGCCGCGGCAAGCCCTGCGCATCCACCCAGTACTCCAGGCGTTCGCCGGCCGTGGCGCCACGCAGGCGGTAATGGCGCGTGCTGACCCCATCCAGCGCCTGCTCGCCCAGATCTTCGGCCTGCAGGGCCTGTGCGGGGATATCGGCAGGCAGCGGGCTGCGCCATTGCTCCAGCAGGCCCGGCGGGGTCGGTACCTGGCGGATCGCATCGTCGGCCTGCAGGAACATGGTGTCGCCGATGATCACCTGCGGCCCGGCAGGGGTCTGGACCCGGAAGCGATCCGGGGCAACGAAATCCATTGCGGTACGCACCGGCTGCTGCGCGCCCAGCACCTCCAGCTCGGCATGGAAGCTGCGCAGGGCGGCAAACCGCTGGCTGACCGACAGCACCGCCTGTGCCGGATCGGCAGCGGGGACGGGCGTTGCAGCAGCGGTGGGCGCCGGTGCGCGGTCGCAGGCGGCCAGCAGCAGGCAGGCCAGCAGGGGCAGGACAGACAACCGGTGCATCAGGCGCTCCGCAGGGCAGGGGGCGCCCACGATAGCCCAATCGTCCGCCACAACGCCCGAGACTCGGACATAATCAGGGGCATGGACCGATACGAACGCATCACCGCCCTGCATCGTCTGCTCAAGTCCGCACGCTATCCGGTGACGGTGGCGACCCTGCAGGACAAGCTCGGTTGCTCCCGGGCCACCGTCTACCGCGACCTGGCGTTCCTGCGCGATGCGCTGATGGCGCCGATCGAGGGCGATGGCGAGGCCGGCTTCCGCTACCTGGCCGACGAGAGCGACCGCTTCGAGCTGCCCGGCCTGTGGCTGAGCTCGGAGGAGCTGCACGCACTGCTGGCCTCGCAGCACCTGCTGGCCCGTACCGGCGGCGGCGTGCTGTCTTCGGTGCTGGCGCCGCTGCAGCAGCGCATCGAGAGCCTGCTGGCTGCCCAGGCAGGTGTTTCCAGCTGGCCGGTGGACCGGGTGCGGGTGATTCCGCACCGTGGCCGCAAGTTCGATGAAGCCAGCTTCCGCTCGGTCGCCTCGGCAGTGCTGGAGCGAAAGCAGCTGGGCTTTGAATACCGTGCCCGCTCGACCGATGAAGCGACCAAGCGCACCGTATCGCCGCAGCGGCTGACCCATTACCGCGACAACTGGTATCTGGACGGCTGGGACCATGACCGCGAGGCCCTGCGCAGCTTTGCGGTGGACCGCATCTACAAGGCGCGGGTGATCGACAGTACCGCCCGCGATGTCGCCGACAGTGAGCTGGACGAACAGCTGGGCGCCAGTTACGGCATCTTCTCCGGTGCGCCAAAGGGCTGGGCAACCATCCTGTTCAGTGCCAAGGCCGCGCGCTGGGTGGCCGATGAGCACTGGCACTCCAAGCAGCAGGGCCGCTTCCTTCCTGATGGCCGCTACGAACTGAAAGTGCCTTACAGCGTGTCGCGCGAACTGTTGATGGACGTGTTGCACTACGGGTCCGATGCCGAGATCGTCGAGCCGATGATGCTGCGCGAGCAGGCCAAGGCATTGCTGGAACTGGCCCTGACCAACTACGAAAAATCCTGACACCTCCCCCGAGATCGATTGCGCCCATGAAGAAGACCCTGTTGCTGCCCCTGTTCGCCGCTGCGCTGGCCCTGACCGCCTGCGGCAAGTCCGGCGAGCCTTCGCAGAAGCTGGTGGTGGCCGCCACCGCCGTGCCGCACGCCGAGATCCTGGAAGTGGTCAAGCCGATCCTCAAGCAGGAAGGCGTGGAGCTGGACGTGCGCGTGTTCAACGACTACGTGCAGCCCAACGACCAGCTGGTGCAGAAGCAGGTGGATGCCAACTACTTCCAGACCGAGCCGTACCTGGACGCCTACAACCGCGACCGCAAGACCGACCTGACCAAGGTCATCGGCGTGCACATCGAGCCCTTCGGTGCGTACTCGCGCAAGATCAAGTCGCTGGCTGAGCTGCGTGAAGGGGCCGATGTGGTGATCCCCAACGACCCGAGCAACAACAGCCGCGCACTGATCCTGCTGCACAAGGCCGGTGTGATCGAGCTGAAGGACCCGACCAATGCGTTGGCAACGCAGCGCGACATCGTCTCCAACCCGAAGAACCTGAAGTTCCGCGAGCTGGATTCGGCGATGCTGCCGCGCGTGCTGGACCAGGTTGATCTGGCCCTGATCAACACCAACTATGCGCTGGATGCCGGCCTCAACCCGACCAAGGACGCGCTGGCGATCGAGAGCAAGGACTCGCCGTACGTGAACTTCCTGGTCGCTCGCCCGGACAACAAGGACGACGCCCGCGTGCAGAAGCTGGCCAAGGCGCTGACCAGCCCGCAGGTGAAGACCTTCATCGAGACCAAGTACAAGGGCGCTGTGCTGCCGGCGTTCTGACTGCGGCTGATCTGTTGATTTGAAGGGTAGATGTCGACCTTGGTCGACACTGCCCTTCCTGAAGAGCCGGGCCCACGCTCGGCTCTGCTGTTTTCGGCATTCCACCAACGGCAGCCGAGCATGGCTCGGCTCTACAATGTCAATCGACGTGGAAGGCGAGGGTGGCGGCCACGGCCTGCTGCCACCCTGCGTACAGCTTCTCGCGCCTGGCGACCGCCATCTGCGGTTCGAAGCGTCGATCCAGCCCCCACTGTGCCGCGATCTGCTCGCGGCTTTCCCAGAAGCCGACCGCCAGCCCGGCCAGGTAGGCGGCCCCCAGCGCGGTGGTCTCGGTCAGCCGCGGTCGCAGCAGCGGTACGCCGAGGATGTCGGCCTGGAAGCCGGCGAGGAAGTCGTTGCCGATCGCACCGCCATCGGCGCGCAGTTCACTGAGCGATATGCCCGCATCGGACTGCATTGCATCCAGTACGTCGCGGGTCTGGTAGGCCATCGCCTCCAGCGCTGCGCGCACGAAGTGCGCCTTGCGGGTGCCACGGGTCAGGCCGAACATCGCGCCGCGTACGTCGCTGCGCCAGTACGGTGCCCCCAGGCCGACGAAGGCCGGCACCAGATACACGCCCGCGCTGTCCGGCACCTGTGCGGCCAAGGCCTGGCTGTCGCCGGCACGATCGATCATGCGCAGGCCATCGCGCAGCCACTGCACCACCGAGCCGGCGACGAAGATCGACCCTTCCAGCGCATATTCCACCTTTCCCTCCAGGCCCCACGCAATGGTGGTCAGCAGGCCATTGCGCGAACGTACGGCCTGCGTGCCGGTGTGCATCAGCATGAAGCAGCCGGTGCCATAGGTGTTCTTGACCATGCCCGGCTGGAAGCAGGCCTGGCCGAACAGCGCAGCCTGCTGGTCACCGGCGATGCCGGCGATCGGGATCGGGTGGTCGAAGAAGAACTGCGGGCGCGTGTGCGCATACACCGAACTGGAATCACGCACCTGCGGCAGCATCGCACGGGGGATGTCCAGCAGTGCCAGCAGGTCGTCGTCCCAGTCCAGGGTATGGATGTTGAACAGCAACGTGCGCGCGGCGTTGCTGTAGTCGGTCACGTGCGCCTGACCGCCGCTGAGATTCCACACCAGCCAGCTGTCGATGGTGCCGAACAGCAGTTCGCCACGTTCGGCGCGCTGCTGCGCGCCTTCGACGTGATCGAGGATCCAGCGGATCTTGGTGGCCGAGAAGTAGGCGTCGATCAGCAGGCCGGTGCGCTCGCGGATCAGCGCTTCGTGGCCGCCGGACTTCAGCCGCTCGCAGATCGCCTGGCTCTGCCGCGACTGCCAGACGATGGCGTTGTGGATGGGTTGTCCGCTGTTGCGGTCCCAGACCACCGTGGTTTCGCGCTGGTTGGTGATGCCCAGCGCCGCGATGTGGCGGGGATCGATCTGTTCGCGGCTGAGCAGCTCGGTGATCGTGGCGTAGACGCTGGTCAGGATCTCGCGCGGGTCATGCTCGACCCAGCCCGGCTGTGGAAACACCTGGGTGAACTCGCGCTGCGCGCTGCCGACGATGTCGCCAGCGCGATCGAACAGAATCGCGCGCGAACTGGTGGTTCCCTGGTCGATGGCCAGCACGTAACGGGGCGTCATGCAGCATCTCCGGTGACGATGTTGAAAGCGTAATGCATCGGCGGTGCCAGGCATTACCGGCAATGTGAATCCATCCACGCCTGCAGCCGCGCTGCTTGTGACGCATCCATCTGCAGCCCCAGCTTGCTCCGTCGCCACAGTACATCCTCGGCGGTGCGGGCCCACTCGTGGTCGCACAGGTACGCCAGCTCGCGTGCGTGCAGGCCCGCGCCAAAGTCCTCGCCCAGATCGAGCAGGGTGTTCGCTCCGCGCAGCAGATCGACGCTGCGGCTGCCATAGGCACTTGCCCAGCGTCGCCGTGTGACTTCCGGCAACCAGGGGGCCTGCTGCTGCAATTGCTGACGTGCCTGCCCGGCATCGCCCCAGTCGCCGCCAGGCAGCGGGGCACCTGTCGCCGTCCAGGCTGGGCCTGCGTGGGGCAGGTGGGGGCGCAGCAGGTCCAGTGCTTCCTCGGCCAGCACACGGTACGTGGTCAGCTTGCCGCCGAGCACGTGCAGCGCAGGCGCACCTTCGGCGTCCAGGTGCAGGCGATAGTCACGGCTCAGTTTTGCCGCGCGCGGGTCCGGGTTGGCCAGCAACGGGCGCACGCCGGCAAACTGCCAGACCACCTCGGTGGCTGAGATCGGATCGCGCAGGTAGCCGTTGGCCGCGCTGCACAGGTAGTCCACTTCCGAGGGCAGCACCGTGCAGCGTGCGGGATCGCCGCGATAGTCGGTGTCGGTGGTGCCGATGAGCAGATGGTCGTGGAAGGGCAGCAGGAACACCACGCGGCCATCAGGCTGCTGCAGCAGGCAGGCCCTGTCGTGCGGCCAGGGGCGGCGCAGCACGATGTGGCTGCCCTGCACCAGGCGCAGCGCAGGTCCGCCGCTGCGGGCGTGCATGCGCTCCAGCAGGCCGCCAGCCCACGGGCCTGCGGCGTTGGCCACCGCCTGTGCCTGCACGATCTGCTGATGGCCGGAAGTGTTTTCCAGCACCACGCGCCAGCGCCCGTGCTCGCGCCGCAGGTCCACGCAGCGCGTGCTGGTCAGGATGCGAGCACCGCGTTGCGCAGCGTCGAACGCATTGAGGATGACCAGCCGCGCATCGTCCACCTGTGCATCGGCGTAGCTGAAGGCCTGCTGCAGCTGTGGCGACAGCAGCGCGCCGAGCGGATCGTCGCGCAGATCCACACCGCGCGAGGCGGGGAAGGCGGGGCTGCGGCTACCCAGATGGTCGTACAGCCAGAGCCCGAGGCGCAGCATCCAGCGCGGGCGCAGGTGCGGTTGCCACGGGAGCACGAAGCACAGTGGCCGCACCAGGAACGGCGCCTGCCGGCGCACCACTTCGCGTTCGCCCAGGGCCTTGCGCACAAGGCTGAACTCGCTCTGCTCCAGATAGCGCAGGCCGCCATGGATCAGCTTGCTGCTGGCGCTGGACGTATGTGCTGCCAGGTCGTGCTGTTCGCACAGCAGCACCTTCAGGCCACGGCCACTGGCATCACGGGCGATCCCGGCACCGTTGATGCCACCGCCGATCACCAGCAGGTCGACCTCGTCCATCGCGCCTCCGCATCTTGTTTGTCGACTCTACCTAATGCGGGTGACGGAAACGAAGACGGGCCCCGAAGGGCCCGTCGCGGTAGAACAGTGACGCAGAAGCGCTTAGAAGCGGGCGCCGATGCCGAAGCCGACTGTCCAGGGATCCATCTTCGCTTCGCCGATCGTCTCGCCGCCGACCTTCACGTCCGGACGCGAGCGCATGTAGCGGGCATCGGCACGGGCGAACCAGGTCGAGTTGATGTTCATGTCCACACCGACGGTGCCGATCACGCCCTTGGCATCCTTCAGGCGGATGTCGGAGTCGCTGCCGTCAGCCAGCTTTTCGCCGCTGAAGCTGGACTGGTAATAGCCCACGCCCACGAACGGGCGGAACACGTTGTCGGCCTGGCCGAAGTGGTACTGGCCGCTCAGTGCGACGGGCTGCTGCTCGACGCTGCCGAGGCGGGCATTGCCCGGGCCCTTCACCTTGTGGTCGAACTTGTCTGCAGCGCCCCACAGTTCAACGGCCCAGTTGTCGTTGATGTAGTAGCTGAAGCTGACGGTCGGCGCCGGGCCGCCATCGACCTTCTTGATGCCGTCGATCGGGTCATTCTTCGGCTGCAGCAGCGAGACGCCGCCAACCACGGCAAAATGCTTGCCCGAGGCGGTGTCGGTGCTGCTGTCCTGCGCGAAGGCAGCCGGTGCGAACGCGGCGGAGGTCAGCAGGGCGAGGCTCAGGATACGGATGGAGCGCATGGGGGAATCTCCTAATGTTTCTTGTTTTGGGCCCCCGGTTGCGGGGCGAGCACACCGTAGTCGCCCCAACATGAATCGAATCCGACGCGCGTTAAAAATTGGTTCGCACTGTTCAGCGAGCAGCGCGAAACGCTTGTTTTCATGTGGTTTCTGCCATTCCGGAATATTCATGCAGTTGGAGAAGATGTGAGCGCCGCAACGTTGTGCATCGGCTTGCCTGCGCAGGTGAACACGGATTGCCGGGTGTTGCTGCTGGGTTCAATGCCCGGTATTGCTTCATTGCAGGCACAGCATTACTACGCGCACCCGCGCAATCGCTTCTGGCCATTGCTCGGCGATCTGTGCGGCTTCGATCCATCGTTGCCGTATGAGCAGCGCCTGCAGGCACTGGCCGCCAATGGTGTCGGCCTATGGGATGTGATCGGCCGTTGCGAGCGGCGTGGCAGCCTGGATGCGGACATCGTGCGTGGCACGGAAGTGGCCAATGCACTTTCCGCACTGATCGCCACGTTGCCTGACCTGCAGCTGATCGGCTGCAATGGTGGCGCAGCGATGCAGGCCTTCCAGCGTTGGGTGCGGCCGCAGCTGGCCAGTCCACCAACGGTGCTGTCGCTGCCGTCCACCAGCCCCGCGAACGCAGCGTGGTCCTTGCCGCGGCTGCGCCAGGCCTGGCAGCCGGTGGCCGTCGCACTGGCGACATCAAGCGGACATCGACGGGACAATACGCTACCGACTGGAAGCGCCGGCGAGCCATGAGCAACAGCGTGTCCCGGCTGCGTGCGTACTGAAAACACCTGTAACGGTTGGCGCTGGCTCCCGCTGGCCGCACAATAGACGTTTCCCTACACCAGATTGCCGGAGTTCTCCCCATGGCCGAAATCAAGGAAGCACGTGTCCCCGATATCGGTGACTACAGCGATATCCCGGTAATCGAGGTGCTTGTTGCCGTCGGCGATACGGTGAAGAAGGACCAGGGCCTGGTCACGCTGGAAAGCGATAAAGCGACCATGGAGGTGCCGTCCTCGGTGGCCGGCGTGGTCAAGGAAATCAAGGTCAAGCTGGGCGACAGCCTGTCCGAGGGCAAGGTCGTGGCACTGATCGAAGTGGCTGACGGCGAGGCTGCCCAGCCGGTCGCTGCGCCGGCGCCGGCCAAGGCCGCTGCTCCGGCCGCTGCCACCCAGGCGGCTCCCGCTCCGGCCGCTGCCGCCCAGGCCGCCCCCGCTGCCAGCGGTGGCGCGGTTGAAGCGCTGGTGCCGGATATCGGCGATTACAGCGGCATTCCGGTCATCGAAGTGCTGGTCGCCGTGGGCGATACGGTGAAGAAGGACCAGGGCCTGGTCACGCTGGAAAGCGACAAGGCCACCATGGAAGTGCCGTCGTCGGTCGCCGGCGTGGTCAAGGAGATCAAGGTCAAGGTCGGCGACAATCTGTCGCAGGGCAACGTGGTCGCCATCATCGAAGCCGAAGGCGCTGCCGCCCCGGCCCCGGCCCCGGCCAAGGCTGCCGCTGCGGCTGCCCCGGCCGCCGCCGAGACGGCCACCAAGGTCGAGCCGGTCGCCGTGCCGGCGCAGCCGGACAAACTGGCTGCCCGCGAGATCGCCAGCGCCCCCTCGGCCGGCGCGCCGAGCAGCCCGCCGGTGCAGTTCAATGCCGATGGCGTGCTGCCGGCCAAGGTGCCCTACGCATCGCCGGTGGTCCGCGTGTTCGCCCGTGAGCTGGGTGTCGACCTGCTGCAGGTCAGCGGTACCGAGAAGGGCGGCCGCATCAGCAAGGCCGACGTGCAGAAGTTCGTCAAGGCCGCGCTCAGCGGCGGCGCTCCGGCGGCTGCCGGTGGCACCGTGGCCGCCGGCGGTGGCCTCAACCTGCTGCCGTGGCCGAAGGTCGACTTCAGCAAGTTCGGCGATGTTGAAGTGCAGCCGCTGTCGCGCATCAAGAAGATCTCCGGTGCGAACCTGGCCCGCAACTGGGCGATGATCCCGCATGTCACCCAGTTCGAGCAGGCTGACATCACCGATCTGGAAGGCTTGCGCGTTGCCCTGAACAAGGAGAACGAGAAGGCCGGCATCAAGCTGACCATGCTCTCCTTCCTGATCAAGGCCAGCGCTGCGGCGCTGAAGCAGTTCCCCGAGTTCAACGCTTCGCTGGATGCCAGCGGCGAGAACCTGACCCTGAAGAAGTACTTCAACATCGGTTTCGCGGCCGATACCCCGAACGGCCTGGTCGTTCCGGTCATCCGCGATGTCGACAAGAAGGGCGTGGTGCAGATCGCGCAGGAAACCGGCGAGCTGGCCAAGAAGGCGCGCGACGGCAAGCTGGGCCCTGCCGACATGAGCGGCGGCTGCTTCTCGATCAGCTCGCTGGGCGGCATCGGCGGCACCGCGTTCACCCCGATCGTCAATGCACCGGAAGTGGCCATCCTGGGCGTGTCCAAGTCCTCCATCCAGCCGGTCTGGAATGGCAAGGAATTCGCGCCGAAGCTGATGCTGCCGCTGTCGCTGAGCTACGACCACCGCGTCATCGACGGCGCTCTGGCCGCACGCTTCACCACGTACCTGTCGCAGGTACTGGCCGACATGCGCCGCGTGCTGCTGTAAGGCACCGCTTCGCCCCCCACCGTGCGGCCGCTGCCCCTGGCGCGGCCGCCTGTCGAAACGCAGTGACAGCCCATCGGCCACGCCGGTCGGGCACGAGGAAAACCCACCATGGCCACGATTGAAGTCAAGGTTCCCGACATCGGCGATTACAGCGATGTGCCGGTGATCGAAGTGTTGGTCGCCGTCGGCGACACGGTGAAGAAGGATCAGGGTCTGGTGACCCTGGAGTCGGACAAGGCCACTCTGGAAGTGCCGTCCTCGGCTGCCGGCGTGGTCAAGGAAATCAAGGTCAAGCTGGGCGACACCCTGTCCGAGGGTGCCGTGGTCGTGGTGCTGGACGCTGAAGGCGCCGCCGAAGCCCCGGCCAAGGCCGCTGCGCCGGCTCCGGCAGCAGCTGCTCCGTCCAGCAAGCCGCCGGTGACCCCGTCGCACCGCGCCCCGGCCGAACCGGCCGCACCGAAGCCGGCGTTGTCCAGCGGCAAGCCGGCCGACATCGAATGCGAAATGGTCGTGCTGGGCTCGGGCCCGGGCGGCTACACCGCCGCCTTCCGCGCCGCCGACGTCGGCCTGGACACCGTGCTGGTCGAGCGTTACGCCAGCCTCGGCGGCGTCTGCCTCAACGTGGGCTGCATTCCGTCCAAGGCACTGCTGCATGCCGCAGCGGTGATCGACGAAGTCGCCCACGCCGGTGATTTCGGCGTCGAGTTCGGCAAGCCGACCATCACCCTGGACAAGCTGCGCCAGTACAAGGAAAAGGTCGTCAACCAGCTGACCAAGGGCCTGGCCGGCATGGCCAAGCAGCGCAAGGTCCGCAACGTGCAGGGCGTGGGCAGGTTCGTTTCGGCCAACGAGCTGGAAATCACCGCCGCTGACGGCAGCACCCAGCTGCTGCGCTTCCAGAAGTGCATCATCGCCGCCGGTTCGCAGGCGGTGAAGCTGCCGAACTTCCCGTGGGACGACAAGCGCGTGATGGATTCCACCGACGCGCTGGAACTGGCCGAAGTGCCGGCTTCGCTGCTGGTCGTCGGCGGCGGCATCATCGGCCTGGAAATGGCCACCGTGTATGGCGCGCTGGGCAGCAAGGTCACCGTGGTCGAGTTCATGGACCAGCTGATGCCGGGCGCCGACAAGGACCTGGTCAAGCCGCTGGCCGACCGCCTGAAGAAGCAGGGCATCGAGGTCCATCTGAAGACCAAGGCCTCCGGCGTCACCGCCGATGCCAAGGGCATCACCGTGACCTTCGAAGCCGCCGAGGAAGGCCAGGCGCCCGCATTGGCGCAGGGCACCTTCGACCGCGTGCTGGTGGCCGTGGGCCGCTCGCCGAACGGCAAGAAGATCGATGCCGAAAAGGCCGGCGTGCAGGTCACCGATCGCGGCTTCATTCCGGTCGACCGGCAGATGCGCACCAACGTGCCGCACATCTTTGCCATCGGCGATATCGTCGGCAACCCGATGCTGGCCCACAAGGCCACGCATGAGGGCAAGCTGGCGGCCGAAGTGGCTGCCGGCCACAAGAAGGAGTGGGTGGCCCGCGTGATTCCGTCGGTGGCCTACACCAACCCGGAAATCGCCTGGGTCGGTGTCACCGAGACCGAAGCCAAGGCCAAGGGCCTGAAGGTCGGCGTGGCCAAGTTCCCGTGGGCCGCCAGCGGCCGCGCGATCGGCATCGGCCGTACCGAGGGCTTCACCAAGCTGATCTTCGACGAAGAGACCCACCGCATCATCGGTGGCGCCATCGTTGGCGTGCACGCCGGTGACCTGCTGGCCGAGATCGGCCTGGCGATCGAGATGGGTGCGGAAGCCGAAGACATCGGCCACACCATCCATGCCCACCCGACGCTGAGCGAATCGGTGGCGATGGCCTCGGAAATCTACGACGGCACGATCACCGATCTGTACATGCCGAAGAAGAAATAAGGCGCCTGCGCCTTTGCGAACGAGAAGCCCCGGCCTCTGCCGGGGTTTTTTGTTGGGCGTCGATCAATCTCATTGCGGGCGGTGGGGCCGCTGCACGGGCGGCAGGCATTTCGACAAATGTCCCCCGTCGCCCGCCTGTGGCGGTCGCCTCCTCCTTTACTTTGTCCAAACGCCTGCCACCCGCGCAGCGGCTCGGCTTGCGGAAGGTAGAGCAGCAGCCACTACAAAGGCAGCGTGGATGCCTGGCACGCGGAGGCAGAGGGGGCTGGGTGCGAAGTAAAGGAGGAGGTGACGGCCGCAGGCCGGCGCCGGGGGACATTCGCACCCAGCCCCCTCTCCCTCCAGCGCTCGACCATCCTGCTCTTGCCCCTGTACGGAGCAACAGCAGCACAAAAAACGCGGCCCCGATGTTCCGGAGGCCGCGCCAGGAGAGAGGCTGTGGAAGGGGATAGGGCTTAGAAGGTGACGCTGATACCGGCCACCGGGCCCTTGAATTCCTGCTTCAGGCCGATGGTGCCGTCGCTGCCCTTCTTGTCCGCGTCCAGCTTGAACCAGTCGTAGCCGGCGAACACGCCAAAGTTGTCGGTGAAACGGTAATCGACGATCGCGTTGGCGCGGCTGAGGTCACCCTTGTAGTCGTCGAAGCTGCCCCAGCGCGTGTTGAGGTACTGGCCCTGCAGGGTGATCATCCACTTTTCGGACGGGGTGAAGCTCAGGCGTGCACCGACCACCGGCGCCACACCGTCGGTCTTCTCGTCCAGGAACTGGCCTTCATACACAGTGCCCAGATCGGCGTAGCCCTTGGTGCTGACCTTGGCGTATTCGGCACCCAGCTGCAGGCCCAGATCGAACTTCTCGGTATCCACCACCGAGTAGTCATACACCAGGCTGGCCACCTGGTACTTCAGCTCTGCCTTGACGAAGCTGTCGGCCGGCACGTTGACGTTGCCGAAGGAGATATCCTGGCCCAGCGTCTCGCGGCGGTCCTTGTCGTACTTGAAGTAGTTGAACAGCAGTCGCTGGCGGTTGCTGATGCGGAACATGCCGTCGATGCGCGGCTCCCATTCCTTGCCACCCAGCTTGAAGTCCTCGGAGAAGCCGATGTCCTGGCCGGCGACATTGGTATTGCCGCGCAGGGTGTTGTCCGAGTCGATGTTCATCGCACCCAGGCGCAGGGCGAAGCGGTCATCGCCTTCGGCGGCATGGGCAGCGGAGGCGAACGACGCGCCGGCGGCGAGAAGCGAGAGGGCGAGCAGGGTGGGGACGGAGCGCATCGAAAGAGTCCTTGCAGTGGTTCATCGGAATGAAGGCCACTTTGCCGGACGTCGCTGTCCACCATCCGTGAACGTATGGTCCACGCGGTGTGGACGGTTCAGCGCCGTCAGCGCCCTGCGAAAAAGATGGCCCCGGAGCGGCGCTTCGGGGCCATCATGGGGACCTGCACGCGGAGCGTCGACGAGGTAGCTGCAGGCAGGTCGCAGGATCGGACCCATGCCGTCGGCGGAAAGTTCCATCGCCTGCGACCAAAGTTCAATGCGTTGCGTCGCAACATCGCGCAGATGTCATTGTCCCCGTGGTGGGCTGCAAAACCGCAGCCCTTACCGCAACTTGCGCTGTTCCGATATGAACAGGGACCGGTTGTCTCGCAAATTGTCCCATTGCTATAATTTGGCGGCTCGATGAGGCCCCCCTGCTGTAGTCGCCTCAGCCATCCACTTGTAACCACGCGGGACGTCCTGTGCTGAACTCCGTAGAAACGGGTCGGCGACTGATGCTGCGCGCCGCGGTCTACCCGCTGGCCGCAGTGGCTGTCCTGGCTCTGGCCTTCCTGCTGGTAGGGCCGAAGTATGCCCTTGGTGCCCTGGCATCCGGTGTGGCGGTTTCGGCCGGTGGTTGGGTGGCGGCACGGATGGCGCTGGGTGGTGGTGCGCTGGGGGCCGGTTCGGCCATGGCACGCCTGATCGTTGCGATCGTGGCCAAGTGGGCGCTCGTTTTTGGTGTCCTGATGGTGGGGTTCCTGGTCTTCAAGCTGCCTGCATTGGCGCTGTTGGCCGGTATCGCCGTCGGGCTGATGTTCCAGGTCCTGGCCATGGCCAGGCGCTAATCGAATTCATTTAACTTAAGGTTCCGGACACATGGCAGGCGAGGCGCTTACACCCACCTCCTACATCCAGCATCACCTGCACAATCTGACTGCAGGTCATGGCTCTCCGTGGGCAATCCACGTGGACACGCTGGTGACCTCGCTGCTGATGGGCCTGGTGATGGTCGTCGCCTTCTGGCTCGGCACCCGCAAGGCCACCTCCGGCGTGCCGGGCAAGTGGCAGGCATTCGTCGAGATCTGCCTGGAGTTCGTTGACCGCCAGGCCAAGGACACCTACCACGGCACCAGCAAGCTGGTGACCCCGATCGCGATCACGATCTTCTTCTGGATCCTCCTGATGAACCTCATCAAGATGATCCCGGCCGACTTCATCGCCAAGCCGCTCGAACTGATGGGCGTGCCGTACTGGAAGCCGGTGCCCACCGCCGACGTCAATGCCACCCTGGGCATGTCGATCAGCGTGTTCTTCCTGATGCTCTTCTTCGCGCTGCGCTCCAAGGGCTTTGGCGGTTTCGCCAAGGAATTCCTGACCGCACCGTTTGGCAAGTGGATGATGCCGTTCAACCTGATCCTGAACATCGTCGAGTGGCTGAGCAAGCCGATCTCGCTGGCGATGCGACTGTTCGGCAACATGTTCGGCGGTGAAATCGTGTTCCTGCTGATCTGGGTGCTGGGCGGTGCAGGTATCGCCGGCATGTTTGCAGGCGCGTTCGCCGGCTTCGGCTGGATGCTGTTCCACCTTCTGGTGATTCCGCTGCAGGCCTTCATCTTCATGATGCTGTCCATCGTGTACCTGAGCCTGTCGGAAGACGCTCACTGAGTTTCGCTTCACCCTTCATCCGTTTGTTTCTAAACCCTTAGCAATCAAGTTCCTGGAGAAAACCATGTACTTCGCCGTCCTGACCAATCTCGCCCAAGTTCAGAGCTCCACCGTCCTCGCCGTCGGCATCATGATCGGCCTGGCCGCGCTGGGCGCTGGCCTGGGTCTGGCCATCATGGCTGGTAAGTTCCTGGAGTCGGCCGCGCGCCAGCCGGAGCTGATCCCGGTCCTGCAGGTCCGTATGTTCATCACCGCCGGCCTGATCGACGCCGCCTTCATCATCTCGGTCGCCGTTGGCCTGCTGTTCGCCTTCGCCAACCCGATGGTCGGCGAGTTCGTCTCGCGCCTGCCGGCAATCGCTGGCTGATCCAGCGAAAGCGAAACGACCGGGCGCCGCAGGCGCCTGGTCGCGGATGAAGGTTCGGAGGCGCCGCCCGTGCGGCGGCGCATCCATCCCGTCACAACCGACTGAGCGAACCCCATGGATATCGGTTTTACCCTCATCGCCCAGGCCCTGGCCTTTGCCGCCCTGATCTGGCTCATCGCGACCAAGATCTGGCCGCCGCTGATGAACGCGATCGAAGAGCGCCAGCAGAAGATCGCTGAAGGCCTCGCTGCTGCCGACCGCAGCCAGAAAGATCTGGCCCAGGCGCAGGACAAGGTCAATGAAGCGCTGAAGGAAGCCCGCACCAAGGCCAACGAGATCATCGACCAGGCCCATGCGCGTGCCAACCAGATCGTCGACGCGGCCCGCAACGAAGCTGTTGCCGAAGCCACCCGTCAGAAGGACCTGGCCCAGGCCGAAATCGACGCCGCCGCCAATCGTGCCCGTGAAGATCTGCGCAAGCAGGTGTCCGCGCTGGCCGTGACCGGTGCCGAAAAGCTGCTCAAGCGCGAAATCGACGCCAACGCCCACAAGGCGCTGCTCGACGAGCTGGCCTCGGAGATTTAAGGATGAGCCAGGCCCTCACGCTTGCCCGCCCGTACGCCCGCGCCGCCTTCGCGACCGCGCGTGACGAAGGCGCGTTCGCGCCGTGGTCGGACGCTTTGGCGTTCTCCGCCCACGTCGCCGCCGACCCGCGCGTGGCGGCCCTGCTCGCCAACCCGGAGCTGGGTCGCGATGACGCCGTCGCCCTGCTGGCGCCGGAGTCCCGCGGCGAGACCTACTCGCGCTTCCTGGCTGTGCTTGCCGAATCGCATCGTCTGCCGCTGCTGCCGGAAATCGCTGGCATGTTCGACGCGCTGCGCGCCGAGGCCGAGCACGTGGTCAAGGCCACCGTGACCTCCGCGGCCGAGCTGTCGGTTGCCGAGCTGGACGCGATCAAGGCCGCGCTGCGCAAGCGCTTCAACCGCGAGGTCGAAGTGGCCACCGCGGTCGACGCCTCGCTGATCGGCGGCGCTGTGATCGACGCCGGCGACGTGGTCATCGATGGTTCGCTGAAGGGCAAGCTGGCCCGTCTGCAGACCGCGCTCGCTAACTGAATTCATTTAACGTCCGGCCCCGCTGCCGGCACTAGGACTTGACGATGGCAACCACGCTCAACCCCTCCGAAATCAGCGAACTGATCAAGAACCGCATCGAGAAGGTCAAGCTGGCCGCGGAATCGCGCAACGAAGGCACCGTGACCAGCGTGTCCGACGGCATCGTGCGCATCTTCGGTCTGGCCGACGTGATGCAGGGCGAAATGATCGAACTGCCGAACAACACCTTCGCCCTGGCCCTGAACCTGGAGCGCGACTCGGTCGGCGCCGTGGTCCTGGGTGGCTACGAGAAAGTGCGCGAAGGTGACGTCGCCAAGACCACCGGCCGCATCCTGGAAGTGCCGGTGGGTCCGGAACTGCTGGGCCGCGTCGTCAACGCGCTCGGCGAGCCGATCGACGGCAAGGGCCCGCTGGGCACTGAGCTGACCGCTCCGGTGGAGCGCGTTGCTCCGGGCGTGATCTGGCGCAAGTCGGTCGACCAGCCGGTGCAGACCGGTTACAAGTCGGTCGACTCGATGATCCCGATCGGCCGTGGCCAGCGCGAGCTGGTCATCGGTGACCGCCAGACCGGCAAGACCGCGCTGGCCATCGATGCGGTGATCAACCAGAAGGGCACCGGCATCAAGTGCGTGTACGTAGCGATCGGCCAGAAGGCCTCGACCGTTGCCAACATCGTGCGCAAGCTGGAAGAGAACGGCGCCCTGGCGCACACCATCGTGGTGGCTGCCACCGCGTCCGAATCGGCCGCGATGCAGTACATCAGCGCCTACTCGGGCTGCACCATGGGCGAGTACTTCATGGACCGCGGCGAAGACGCGCTGATCGTGTACGACGATCTGTCCAAGCAGGCCGTGGCCTACCGCCAGATCTCGCTGCTGCTGAAGCGCCCGCCGGGCCGTGAAGCCTACCCGGGTGACGTGTTCTACCTGCACTCCCGTCTGCTCGAGCGCGCTGCCCGCGTGTCCGAGGAATATGTCGAGAAGTTCACCGAAGGCAAGGTCACCGGCAAGACCGGTTCGCTGACCGCGCTGCCGATCATCGAAACCCAGGCCGGCGACGTGTCCGCCTTCGTTCCGACCAACGTGATCTCGATCACCGACGGCCAGATCTTCCTGGAAACCGACCTGTTCAACGCCGGCATCCGCCCGGCCGTGAACGCCGGTATCTCGGTGTCGCGCGTCGGTGGTTCGGCGCAGACCAAGATCATCAAGAAGCTGTCCGGCGGCATCCGTATCTCGCTGGCCCAGTACCGCGAGCTGGCTGCGTTCGCGCAGTTCGCCTCGGACCTGGACGAAGCCACCCGCAAGCAGCTGGAGCGCGGCCAGCGCGTCACCGAGCTGATGAAGCAGAAGCAGTACGCGCCGATGTCGATCGCCAACCAGGCGCTGTCGATCTACGCCGTCAACGAGGGTTACCTCGACGACGTGCCGGTCAGCAAGCTGCTGGCGTTCGAAGAAGGCCTGCACGCGCACTTCGCCAACACCCAGGGCGAACTGATCGGCAAGGTCAACGCCACCGGCGGCTGGGACAACGACATCGAAGGTGCCTTCAAGAAGGGCATCGTCGAGTTCAAGACCACCGGCAGCTGGTAATCGAGGTCCTGTAGAGCGGAGCGATGCTCCGCTGGACCAGACGATCAAACGGTTGAACAACGCGGGGCCCAGGCCCCGCGCCACGGGAATAAGAGATGGCAAGCGGACGCGAAATCAAAACCAAGATCAAGAGCGTGCAGAACACCCGCAAGGTGACGCGCGCCCTGGAAATGGTCTCGGCCTCCAAGATCCGCAAGGCGCAGGATCGGATGAAGACCTCGCGTCCGTACGCGCAGGCGATGAAGCAGGTGATCGGCCACCTGGCGCAGGCCAGCACCGACTACCAGCATCCGTTCCTGGTCGAGCGTGAGCAGGTCAAGCGGGTCGGTTTCATCGTGATCTCCTCCGATCGCGGTCTGGCCGGCGGCCTCAACAACAACCTGTTCCGCAAGATGCTTGGCGAAGCCAAGGCCTGGCAGGACAAGGGCGCCGAAGTGGACCTGGTGACCATCGGCCAGAAGGCGTCGACCTTCTTCCGCCGGGTCAAGGTGAACATGGTCGGCACGGTGACCCACATCGGTGACACGCCGAAGCTGGAATCGCTGATCGGTGTGATCAAGGTCATGCTCGACGCCTTCACCGAAGGCAAGGTCGACCGCGTGTACCTGGTCTACAACCGCTTCGTCAACACCATGGTGCAGAAGGCCAGCTTCGATCAGCTGCTGCCGCTGCCGGCCGCGGAGAAGCAGGTTGCGCATCACGACTGGGACTACCTGTACGAACCCGATGCCGCGACCGTGCTCGAGCACGTGATGACGCGTTACATCGAGTCGCTGGTGTACCAGGCGCTGCTGGAAAACGTCGCTTCCGAACATGCCGCGCGCATGGTGGCGATGAAGTCGGCCAGTGACAACGCCAACAAGCTGATCGGAACCCTGCAGCTGGTCTACAACAAGGCCCGCCAGGCAGCGATCACCCAGGAAATCTCCGAAATCGTCGGCGGCGCGGCAGCAGTCTGACCGCGTTCGTTAAAAGCACACATTTAGAGGATGCAGCAATGAGTCAGGGCAAGATCGTTCAGATCATCGGCGCCGTCGTCGACGTCGAATTCCCCCGCGAGTCGGTGCCGAAGGTGTACCACGCGCTGAAGGTGGACAACACCGAAATCACCCTGGAAGTGCAGCAGCAGCTCGGTGACGGCGTGGTCCGCTGCATCGCGCTGGGCTCCACCGATGGCCTGAAGCGCAACCTGGTGGCCACCAACACCGAACGCGGTATTTCCGTGCCGGTCGGTGCTGGCACCCTGGGCCGCATCATGGACGTGCTCGGCCGTCCGATCGACGAAGCCGGTCCGGTTGCCGCCAGCGATACCTGGGAAATCCACCGCTCTGCTCCGTCGTACGAAGACCAGTCGCCGGCCACCGAGCTGCTGGAAACCGGCATCAAGGTCATCGACCTGATGTGCCCGTTCGCCAAGGGCGGCAAGGTCGGCCTGTTCGGCGGCGCCGGCGTCGGCAAGACCGTCAACATGATGGAACTGATCAACAACATCGCCAAGGCGCACAGCGGTCTGTCCGTGTTCGCCGGCGTGGGTGAGCGTACCCGTGAGGGCAACGACTTCTACCACGAGATGAAGGACTCCAACGTCCTGGACAAGGTCGCGATGGTGTACGGCCAGATGAACGAGCCGCCGGGCAACCGTCTGCGCGTCGCCCTGACCGGCCTGACCATGGCCGAGTACTTCCGCGACGAGAAGGACGAAAACGGCAAGGGCAAGGACGTGCTGCTGTTCGTCGACAACATCTACCGCTACACCCTGGCCGGTACCGAAGTGTCGGCACTGCTGGGTCGTATGCCGTCGGCAGTGGGCTACCAGCCGACCCTGGCCGAGGAAATGGGCGTCCTGCAGGAGCGCATCACCTCGACCAAGAACGGTTCGATCACCTCGATCCAGGCCGTTTACGTGCCGGCCGATGACTTGACCGATCCGTCGCCGGCGACCACCTTCGCCCACCTTGACTCGACCGTGACCCTGTCGCGTTCGATCGCTTCGCTGGGTATCTACCCGGCGGTCGATCCGCTGGATTCCACCAGCCGCCAGATGGACCCGCTGGTCATCGGCCACGAGCACTACGACACCGCCCAGCGCGTCCAGCAGACCCTGCAGAAGTACAAGGAACTGAAGGACATCATCGCCATCCTGGGCATGGACGAACTGTCCGAAGAAGACAAGCAGGCCGTGTCGCGCGCCCGCAAGATCGAGCGCTTCTTCAGCCAGCCGTTCCACGTGGCCGAAGTGTTCACCGGCTCGCCGGGCAAGTACGTGTCGCTGAAGGACACCATCCGTGGCTTCAAGGCCATCGTCGATGGCGAGTACGACCACCTGCCGGAGCAGGCGTTCTACATGGTCGGCAGCATCGAAGAAGCGGTCGAGAAGGCCAAGAAGATGGCCGAGAAGGCCTGATGCGGCAGGGACGGGCACACGCCCGTCCCGACCGTGACACGGGGTGGGCCTGCGCCCACCGCTGCGGAATCCCTGCGGTGGGTCCGACCCGCCCCCTAGCGAAGAGAGTTACATGAGCACCATCCGTTGCGACATCGTCAGCGCCGAGCAGGAAATCTTCCGTGGCGAAGCGACCCTGGTCGTGGCCACCGGTGAGCTGGGCGAACTGGGCATCGCGCCCAAGCACGCACCGCTGATCACCCGCCTGAAGCCGGGCAAGGTGGTAGTGACCACGCCGAGCGGCGAGCAGCTGGATTTCGCCATTTCCGGCGGCATCCTGGAAGTGCAGCCGCAGGTGGTGACCGTGCTGGCCGACACCGCGATCCGCGCACAGGACATCGACGAAGCCTCGGTCCGCAAGGCCAAGGAAGAAGCCGAACGCATCCTGGCCAACCGCGGCGAAGCGATGGAAGTGGCCGAAGCCCAGCAGAAGCTGGCCGAAGCCGTTGTCCAGCTGCAGGCGCTGGAGCGCCTGCGCAAGACCCTCAAGCACTGAGGCTCAGCGTCATCAAGCAGGAACGCCGGCCATGTGCCGGCGTTTTTGTATGTGCCGACGTTGCATGTGCCGACGACGCACCGAAGCGCCTTTACCGGTACACGACGTGGCGCAGCAGCAGGAAAGACACCACCGCCAGGCAGGCTTCCACCAGCGGCTTTGCCAGCCAGGCGTACTGCAGACCCAGCGCCTGGTCGGCGGCGGTCACCAGCAGCGTGCTGGCCAGGGTCAACAGCAACCACAGCGGCAGGAATCGTGCGAAGCGGTGCCAACCCAGGCGCTGCCCGTTGGCATCGGCGAAGGTGATGCGTCCATTGAGCCAGAAGCCCAGCAACATGCCGGCAACGCGTCCGCAGACGTTGCCAGGCGCCGCAGGCATGCCGGCCGCCGTCGCCAGTACGAACACCGCCCAGTCCAGCAGCAACTGCAGCAGGCCGACGACGAGATAGGAACGGCCTTGGCGGAGCAGGCTCATGGTGCCGGGGGCAAGGTGGGGGCTCCATGTTAACGGCCCCCGTTCTAGAATCATCGCCATCGAATCGTGGATCGCCCGCATGACCCAACCCCTGCACGTCATCATCCTCGCCGCCGGCGCCGGCAAGCGCATGAAATCGGTGCTGCCCAAGGTTCTGCAGCCGATTGCCGGGCAGCCGATGCTGGCGCATGTGATCGCCACGGCGCGGGAACTGCAGCCGGCTGCCATCCACGTGGTGTACGGCCATGGCGGGGATCAGGTGCGGCACTACTTTGCTGACCAGCCGGACCTGTTGTGGGCGGAACAGGCACAGCAGCTGGGAACCGGCCACGCCGTGGCCCAGGCCATGCCGGAGGTGCCCGACGCCGCACAGGTGCTGGTGTTGTACGGCGATGTGCCGTTGATCCGTGCGCAGACACTGCGCGACCTGCTGGCCCAGCCCGGCCGGCTGGCGGTGCTGGTGGCCGATGTCGAGGACCCCACCGGCTACGGTCGCGTGTTGCGCGATGCCGAAGGCAAGGTGGGGGCGATTGTCGAGCAGAAGGACGCCGATGACGAACAGCGCCGGGTGCGCATCATCAATACCGGCATCATCACCGCTGAGTCGACGGCGCTGCGGCGTTGGCTGTCGCAGTTGTCCAACAGCAACGCGCAGGGCGAGTATTACCTGACCGATGTATTCGCCTTCGCCGCCCGCGAGTTCACTCCGGCGGAGATGGCGTTGGTGGCCGATGCACAGGACGCGGAAGGCGCGAACGATCCATGGCAGCTTTCGCAGCTGGAACGGGCCTGGCAGCGGCGCGCGGTGCGTGCGTTGTGCATCCAGGGCGCGCGCGTACGCGATCCGGCGCGGGTCGATATCCGCGGTGAGGTGATTGTCGGCAGCGATGTGATGATCGATGTCGATGTGATCCTCGAAGGCAAGGTGGTGCTCGGCGATGGCGTAACCATCGGCCCGTTCACGCGGCTGAAGGACGTCACCCTCGGCGCCGGCACCGAAGTGCGCGCGCACTGCGATGTCGAAGGCGTGATCAGCGAGGGTGCGGCACAGATCGGTCCGTTCGCGCGCCTGCGCCCGGGTACCGTGCTGGCCGATGGCGTGCACGTGGGCAACTTCGTGGAAACCAAGAAGGTCACTCTGGGCGTCGGCAGCAAGGCCAACCACCTGACCTACCTGGGTGATGCGGTGATCGGCAGCAAGGTCAACATCGGTGCGGGCACCATCACCTGCAACTACGACGGCGTGAACAAGTCGACCACCACCATTGGCGACAACGCGTTCATCGGTTCCAACAGCTCGCTGGTTGCACCGGTACTGATCGGTGAAGGGGCGACGATTGCTGCAGGTTCGGTCATCACCCGCTCTGCGCCGGACGGCAAGCTGACCGTGGCCCGTGCGCGCCAGGAAACGATCGATGGTTGGCAGCGACCCGTCAAGAAAAGCTGAGCCGAGGCCGCCGCGCGTCGACGAACTCGACGCGCTGCCCTGCATCGAACAGCGTGCGGGGGAACTGCTGCGCGGTCATGAGGCGTACCCGGTGTTCGCCGGTCATGGTCTGGACCTGCTTACGTTGCAGGCTGGACTGCAGCGTGGCCAGTTGTGGGTCATCGAAGGAGTGGACGGAGACATCGCCGGCTACCTGCTGGGCGGCGTGCTCGATGGCGATTTCCATGTGCTGCAGATGGATGTAGACCCCAGCCACGCGCGGCGTGGTTATGGAAGAGCGCTGCTGAGGCATGCGCTGGCCGAGGCCAGGACGCGTGGCTATCCGGCTGCGGTACTGACCACGTTGTCCGATGTGCCGTGGAATGCGTCTTTTTACGCCAGCGAAGGGTTCAATGCGCTGCCGGAGGCAGAGTGGGGTGCAGGCCTGCGAGCGGTGATGGCCGAGGAAGCCGCGTTGGGATTCCCGATGCATCTGCGCGTGGCGATGCGGCGGGTTCTGTAGTGGCGGCACGTGGATGCCCGCACAGCGCCGTGCGTGCTTCTGATCGTTCCCGACCTTGGCAGGCATATCCACGCATGGCGTGGATCTACCGGGTTCGCGCGGTCCAGTAGATCCACGCCATGCGTGGATACGGCCACTCGTCAGCTCAGCGGCAATAGAATCGACACACACAGCCCACCGTCGGTTCGGTTCTGCAGCGATACCCTGCCGCCGTGCGCCTCGACGATCTCGCGGGTAAGTGCCAGCCCCAGCCCGGTGCCATTGCGCTTGGTCGAATAGAACGGCATCAGCGCATTCTGCAGCACCTGCTCGTTCATGCCCTTGCCACGGTCCAGCACATCCAGCCGCAACCACTGCGGCAGCCGGGTCAGCTGCACCTGCACGTCGTCGTTGGGCGGATCTGCTTCGGCGCAGGCCTCGTGCGCGTTCTTCAGCAGGTTGAGCAGGGCCTGGCCGAACTGGGCGATGTCGATCCGGCTGCTCAGCTCCTCGTCGAGTTCACGCTCCATCGTGAACGGAATCTGTTGGCACAGGCTGGACAGGAACGGCGCCCAGTGCACGGTCTGCAGTTGCGGCTGTGGCAGCTTGGCGAAACGTGCGTAGCCCCGGATGAAGCCTTCCAGGTGGCGTGCGCGGTCTTCAATGGTGGTGAAGATCTCCGGCAGCCGGTCGAAGCGCTCGCGTTTGACCAGCTCGCCACCGGAGTGCGCCAACGAGGCGATCGGCGCCAGCGAATTGTTGAGTTCGTGGCTGATCACCCGGATCACCTTCTTCCAGGTCTGCACTTCCTGTCGGCGCAGTTCGGCGGTGAGCTGGCGTACCAGCAGCAGGTCATGCGGGCGGCCGTTGAGCTGGAACGCACGCCGCGACAGGTGATAGACCTGTTCGTCATCCTCGTCGCCCTCCACGCCGTCTTCGTTTTCCGACTTCACCGCGAACAGGCTGTCGCCGCCGCGGCCGATGGCATCGCGCAGCTCCACCGGCAGCTGCTCGAGCACGTCTTCCATGCGCTGGCCTTCCAGCTTCCAGCCGCCGTGCAGCAGCTTGCGCGCAGCCAGGTTGGAAAACACCACGCGGGAAATGCCATCGCCGCCGGCGGCGATCAGCAGCATTGCCACCGGGGTGTTCTGCACCATGGTGTCCAGCAGCAGTTCGCGTTGCACCAGGCCCTGGCGCTGCTCGCGCAACACGTCACCCAGTTCGCGGTGTGCCGCCACCAGGTCGCCCAGCTCGTCGTTGCCGGGCCAGTGCACGCCGAAGTTGTACTCACCGTCGCGGTAGCTGCTGGTGGTCCCGGATAGCGCGCGCATCAACGAGCGCACCGGTGCGGTGGCGCGGCGCAGCGTCCACCACATCAATGCCAGCAGGACGATCGTGGAAACGGTGGTCACCACCCAGCCATGGTCCATCCAGTAGGCCAGCAGCCACGGCAGCGCGGCAGCCAGCGCCAGCACCGGCAGCAGGCGCAGGAACAGGCGGAAGGTGAACGAGCGTCGTTTCATTCGCGCGGGATGCCGTGACGGTCCATGCGCCGGTACAGCGCCTGCCGGCTCAGTCCCAGCTCGTTGGCCGCCTGTGCGATGACGCCGTGGTTGCGCGCCAGCACTTCTTCGATACGCGCGCGGTCGGGATCGTTGCCGGCGCTCGGTGTCGGGCGTGGCGCAGCAGGCGCACGCGGCAGGTTGAGATCGGCAGCGTCGATGCGGTTGCCCGTGGCCAGCAGTTCGGCACGCTGGATCACGTTGCGCAGTTCGCGCACGTTGCCCGGCCACAGGTGGCGTTGCAGCGCAGTGGCGGCCGCGCTGGACAGCGGCTTGCCGATGCTGAGGAAATGCTCGGCCAACGGCACGATGTCGCCGGGGCGCTCGGCCAGCGGCGGCAGCGCCAGTTCCACCGTGTTGAGCCGGTAGTAGAGGTCTTCGCGGAAGGTACCCTCGCGGATCATTGCCGGCAGGTCGGCATTGGTCGCACTGACCACGCGCACCTTGACCTGGCGTTCGCGGTTGGAGCCCAGGCGTTCGAAGCGTCCGGTCTCCAGCACGCGCAGCAGCTTCATCTGCCCGCCCAGCGACAGGTTGCCGATCTCGTCCAGGAACAGCGTGCCGCCGTCGGCCGCCTCGAACTTGCCTTCGCGTGCCTTGTTGGCGCCGGTGTAGGCGCCAGCCTCCGCACCGAACAGTTCGGCCTCGATCAGTTCGGAGGGCAGGGCGCCGCAGTTCACTGCGACGAACGGACCCTTGGCCACCAGCGAGTTGGCCTGGATGATCTGCGCGATCTTTTCCTTGCCGGCGCCATTGGGGCCGGTGATCAGCACCGGCAGTTCCGAACGCGCGACCTGGCAGGCCAGGGCGATGACACGTTCGCTGGCGGGGTCGGCGAACACCGCGCCGCACAACGCGTACTTGTCTTCCAGTGCATGGCGCTGGCGCTGTTCGCGCTGGCGTCGCTGGTCCAGCTCGCGCCGGGCTTCGGACAGTTCCAGCAGGTTGTTGACGGTGGTCAGCAGCTTGCGGTCATCCCAGGGCTTGGCAAGGTAATCAGCGGCACCGGCCTTGACCAGGTCCACTGCGCTGCTCAGGTGCGTCCAGGCCGTCAGCAGGATCACCGGCAGATCGGGGTGGCGTTCGCGGATCTGCGCAAATAGTGCCTCGCCTTCCTCGCCGGAGGTGGTGTCCTCGCTGAAGTTCATGTCCTGGATCACCAGGTCGACCGCCTGTGACTCCAGCAGCGCCAGCCCTTCGGCCGGGCTCTGCGCCAGCAGGGTGTCGATGTCGTGCAGGGAGAACAGCACGTCCAGCGCGGTACCCACGCTGGCGTTGTCGTCGATGATCAGGATCGCAGGCATTCGGCGGCTTCTGGGAGGGCAGGGAAGCGCCGGAAAGCGTCGGCGCCGCGCACGGAAAAGGGTGGATGACGCCGGAGCTTTCGGCGCCACCCACCAAGCATAGCCAAACCGATGGCGGCGCAGGGGCCGCCGGGCCTCAACGCCTTGGCGGCGGCGGAGGTGGGGGAGCCGGCCGCGGCGGCGGTGGCGCCAGCGCGGGGCGCCACTGGGCTACGTTCACCGGCACGGTGAGCATCCGGCCATCGCGGCGCAGCAGCAGGTGGACGGTGGCCGTCGATGCCGCCTGCACGGCGTCGGCGAGCTGCTCGATCTGCCGCACCGGCGAATCGTCCACGCGCAGGATGCGGTCGCCGCTGCGCACGCCGAAGCGGGCCTCCGGGCTGGCTGCATCCACGCGTACTACGCCCTCGGTGGAGCGCAGCGCCAGCCGCGCATCGTCCTGGCGCCACTCCAGCGTCTGCGCGCTGCTGCTGCCGGCGAGTACCGGCAGCGGCAGGGCCAACAACATCAGCAGTAGGCTGGCACGCATCTCATGCCCCCCGCGTGGCGACGGCCGGCGGCACGGCAGCGGCACGGCGGGCCGGGCCGAACACGGCGATCTGGCCCAGCAACCACAGCAGTACCGCGCCCAGTGGCAGGTACAGCAGCGGCATGCGCGGCAGCTCGTACATGTTCATCAGCGCCAGGTTGATGGCGTAGGCCGCCAGCATGCCCAGCACGATGCCCAGCGTGGCCAGCAGGAAGTTCTCGGTCTGGAAGTAGCGCAGGATCTGTCCACGGGTGGCGCCCAAGGCGCGGCGGATGCCGATCTGCTTGCTGCGCTGCTGCACCCAGAAGCTGGCCAGGCCGACGATGCCCAGTGCAGTGACCACCAGCAGCGCGATGCACACGGTGACCAGCAGGCCAACCATCGAGCGGTCGTTCTTGAAGTAGTCGGCGCGCTGTTCCTGGTAGGTCAGCTTCTCGCGCACCAGGCGGTTGGGGTCGTTGTGCTCCAGCGCGGCCAGTGCGCCCTTCAGCACTTCATCGCGGCGCTCCGGCGAGGTCCGCAGCATGTACGGCCCGCGGGTGAAGTCGGTACGCACCGGCAGGATCATCGACAGGGTGCTGTTGTCGTTGTAGTCGGTCGGAGTGGCCAGGTGGGCGACCACGCCGACCACATGCAGCGCCTGGTTGCCCATGTAGAACGTCTTGCCCAGCGCACTCTGGTCCGGATACATCTTGGCGGCGACCTGCTGGTTGATGATCACCGGCGCGGCGCGGTCAGGTTTGGGATTCTTCTGCGCTTCTTCCAGGTCGATGTACTCGCTGGGCAGGAAATCGCGCCCGGCGACCAGTTGCAGGCCCAGCGTGGACAGAGCGTTTTCACCAACCATGTACTGCGACACGAAGGCTGTCGGGCGTTCCTGCTCCCGCTCGCGCGAGATGCTGGTGTTGCTCGAATTGCGGCGGAACGGCAGCTGGTTGACCTTGGCCACGCTGGTCACGCCGGGAATCGCGCGCAGCGACGCCAGGTCTTCGTTGGTGCGGGCCATGGCGTTGGTCTGCTTGCCGATGCCGTTGACCCGGACCATGACCAGTTCGTTCTCGACCAGGCCGCTGGGCTGGCTGATCTTCTCCACGCGCTGGGTGACCAGGAACAGGGCATTGCAGACGATGGCGCAGGTCAGGGCGATTTCCAGCACGATCAATGCGGCTGCGGTCTTGTGCCGGCGCAGGGTGCTGAGGATGGGGCGGATGTCCATGGGATGTCCTCGTTCCGGTGCTTACTGCGACTTGAGCTGGATGGCCGGGGTGACCTGCATCGCGCGCCAGGCGGGCAGGAAGCCGGCAGCGATGCTGGCGAGCAGGGTCAGGCCGAGCGAGAGCAGCAGCATGCTGCCGTCCAGGTGGGCCAGCTTGGCGTAGTCCACCGGCTGCTGGCGCACCGCGTACAGGCCCAGCAGCGCCAGCCCGATACCGAGCACGCCACCGACCACGCCCACCGCACCCGCTTCGACCAGGCACTGCAGGAAGATCTGCCCGCGGCTGGCGCCCAGTGCGCGACGCACGCCGATCTCACCGCTGCGGCGCAGGAACTTGGCCAGCAGCAGGCCGACGGTGTTGACCAGGCAGACACCGAGGAAACCCAGCGCCAGCCACATCTGCAGGCGCACGTCGCTGGGCACCGCGTTGTTGAAGGTCAGCCATTCCATCACGGTACGCAGGCGCACATTGGCCGGACGCTCGAAACGGCCGGCAGCCCGCTGCTGGTCCGAATAGTTGACCAGGTAGCGGCGGTAGTCCTCGGCCTTGGACGGGTCAAGCTCCACCCAGTACTGGACCCAGGTGCACGGCGCGTTGATCGAGTTGCTGTCGTCGTCGGGGGCGCCGTCGCGGAAGCAGTTCATGTTGCCGTTGCTGCCGAACTTCAGGTCCATCGCGGTGGACAGCGGCATCATCAGATCCTCTTCGCGGCCGTAGTTGCCCACGGTCAGGTCGAAGAAGTGCGGTTCCGGATTCCAGGTGTCCATCACGCCGATCACGCGCAGCGAATGGCCATCGACACGGACCTGGCGGCCGACACTGTCGGCACCCTGGAACAGCTTGTCGTTGATCACCTTGGACAGCACCACAACGCGGGCGCGACCGTCATCGTCGCTGGCCGTCCAGGCACGGCCATACAGCATCGGCACGTTGAACATCGGGAAGAAATCGGCCGAGGTCCAGCGCGTATCGATGTTGAACGGCTTCAGCGTGCTGCCTTCCGGCTCGACGGTCACATCGCCGGCACTCATCATCGCCTGGCGCTCGCCACGCTTCTCGCGCAGCAGCGTCTCGGCATCGAAACGGGTCATCTGGGTCTCCGGCTCTTCACCGGTCAGGTAACCCGAGCGCGGGCGCGGATCAACCTGTACGTAGAACAGGCGGTCGCTCTTGTCCGGGATCGGATCGCCGGACAGCACATGGAACACGGTCAGGGTGGTCATCGAAGCACCGATGCCCAGCGCGATGGCCACCACCATCAGCGCGGTCAGTACCTTGTTGCGGCGGAAGCTGCGCACCGCCAGTCGGGCGTAGTAGGCGAACATGGTCGTGCCCTCACTCGTTGACGGCGACGATGCGACGTGGGGTGGCCAGCACCGGCTCGCGCACCAGGTCGGTGACCTGGCCGTCGACGATGTGTACGTTGCGCTGCGCGCGTGCGGCCAGTTCCGGGTCATGGGTGACCATGACGATGGTGGTGCCGGCGGCGTTGATCTCTTCCAGCAGTTCCATCACGCCACGCGCCATCTGCGTGTCCAGGTTGCCGGTCGGTTCGTCAGCCAGCAGCAGGCGCGGGCTGCCGGCCAGGGCACGGGCAATCGCCGCGCGCTGCTGCTGGCCGCCGGAGAGTTCGTTCGGGTAGTGCTTCATGCGCGAGCCCAGGCCAACCTGGCTCAGCGCCTTTTCAATGCGCTCGCGGCGCTCGCCGGCGCTCATCCTGCGGTAGCGCAGCGGCACGTCGACGTTGTCGAACAGGTTGAGGTCCGGAATCAGGTTGAAGCCCTGGAAGATGAAGCCGATCTTCTGGTTGCGCAGGCGGCTGCGCGCGTCATCGCCGAGCTTGCTGACGTCCTGGCCATCAAGCATGTAGGTGCCGCTGGTGAAGGTCTCCAGCAGGCCGGCGATGTTGAGGAAGGTGGTCTTGCCGGAGCCGGATGGGCCGGTGACGGCGACGAACTCGCCTTCCTTGACCTGCAGTTCCAGTGAACGCAGCGCGTGGGTTTCCACCTGTTCGGTACGGAAGACCTTGGCGACCGAACGCATTTCGAGCATGTACATGGGGTGTCCTCTCTCCAGGATGTATGAGTTGTCAGTTGACGGAGACGCGTTCGGCGTCCTTGAACAGGTCGCTGCCCGAGACCACGATGCGGTCCCCCGGCTGCACACCCGACTTGATTTCCACTTCGCCCAGGCTGCTGACGCCCAGTTCGACCGGACGGCGCACCGCAGTGCGGCCGTCCATCACGTACGCCACGCCGTTGCCCTGTTCCACGAACGGGCCGCGCTCGACCTTCATGACGTTCTTGCGGGTATCCAGCAGCACCCGCACCGACATCCGCTGGCTCTGGCGCAGGCCTTCCGGCTGGGCCGCAGCGAAGCGGACGCGCGCGTTGACTTCGCCGTTGACCACTTCCGGCGACACCGCGCTGATCTCGCCCGGGAACGGCTGGCCGTTGCCGCCGGTCAGCTGCGCCGGCATGCCGATCGCCAGATCGCGCGCGAAGCTCTCGGGCACCTTGATCTCGACTTCGAACTTGGACAGGTCGACCACGCCCAGCACCGGCGCGTTGGCGGCGAGGTTGGTGGCCTGGGTGGCCTGCACCTGGCCCACCTGGCCGTCGAACGGTGCGCGCAGGGTCAGCGCGTCCACCTGTCGCTGTACTTCGGCCACCACGGCCTTCTGGCGGTCGGCCAGCAAGCGCTTGTTGCGTGCGTCCAGATCCGCGCCCTGGCTCTGCAGGCGCGCATCGGTGGTGGCATTGGCCAGGCTGATGTCGGCCTTCTTCAGGGTGTCCTGGGCCTTGGCCAGATCGATCTGCGGCACCGCACCACCATCGAAGCCGCGCTGGTAGCGCTGCAGGTCGCGGTCGGCGGCCTGGCGCTCGATGCTGGCCTGGTCGGTTTCCTTGCGTGACTTGGCCCGGGCCAGGGTCGCATCCAGGTTGGCGCGGCTGGCCTCGGCCTCCAGGCCGGCCAGGGTGGCCTCCTCCTGCGCCAGCTTGCTGCGCAGCTCGGGGCTGTCGATGATCGCCAGCTCCTGGCCCTTCTTGACCACGTCGCCGGCCACCACCTTCAGGTCGACGGTGCCAGCGGAGATCGCATACAGCACCGGGCTGTTGGCGGCGATCACGCGGCCGTCGGCGGCGATGTCGCGCACCAGGTCGCCACGCTGGACCTCGGCAATGCGTACCCGGCTGCTGTCGAACGAGCGGCTGGCGTTGGACCAGGCATGCACGGCCCAGCCGATGCCGGCGAGCAGGGCGATGCCAGCCAGGGCCGGCCAGCGGTAACGGTGCCATGCGGCCTTGGGCGCACTGGCCGAAGCGGAGGAAACGATCTGGTCCTGGGCGGAGGTGTCGCGGATCATCGGGTTCGTGCCTGTCGGTGGTGCCAGAGTGGTGCTCTACACAAAGCACACAGCGTGCCAACTTTATTTCCTTTTCCATCAATGATTTGCAGATCTTCCTCGGCTGTCCGGGTGTCCGCGGACACCTTTCCGGACACTTTCATTAAGCGGACAGGAGGGGGCTGGCGGACACGCAGGCTAGAATGCGGCGACCGTCTTCAAGGAAATGCGTGACATGTGTGGAATCGTAGGTGCGATCGCCCAACGGGATGTGGTGCCGGTCCTGATCGAAGGACTGAAGCGATTGGAATACCGTGGTTACGATTCCTCCGGTATCGCCGTGATCGATCAGGCCGAACGGCCCGACGTGCGCCGCGTGCGCCGTACCGGTCGTGTCTCTGAAATGGCCACTGCTGCCGAGGCCGAAGGCTTCACTGCCAGCCTGGGCATCGGCCACACGCGTTGGGCCACGCACGGTGGCGTTACCGAGGCCAATGCGCATCCGCACATCAGCCACGGCGTGGCGCTGGTGCACAACGGCATCATCGAAAACCATGAAGAGCAGCGCGAGAAACTGCGCGCGCTGGGCTATACCTTCGAGTCGCAGACCGATACCGAAGTGATCGCCCACCTGATCCACCACCACCTGAAGAATGGCGATGACCTGCTGGTCGCGCTGCAGCACACGGTCAAGGAACTGACCGGTGCCTACGCACTGGCCGTGGTCAGCCGTGCCGAACCAGAACGTTTCGTCTGTGCGCGCATGGGCTGCCCGTTGCTGGTCGGCCTGGGCGAGGGCGAGAATTTCGTGGCGTCCGATGTGTCGGCCGTGCTGTCGGCCACGCGCAAGGTGATCTTCCTGGAAGAGGGCGACACCGCCGAGATCCGCCGAGAGGGTGTGCGCATCTTCGACGGCAACGATCAGCCGGTCGAGCGCGACGTGCACCTGTCCGATGTCTCGCTGGCCTCGCTGGAGCTTGGCCCGTACCGCCACTTCATGCAGAAGGAAATCCACGAGCAGCCGCGTGCACTGGCTGACACCATCGAAGCGGCGATCGACGCCGGTGGTTTCCCGGCCGAGCTGTTCGGCAAGAATGCCGCGGCGGTACTGTCGGGCATCGAAGGCGTGCAGATCCTGGCCTGCGGCACCAGCTACTACTCGGGCCTGACCGCGCGCTACTGGATCGAGGCCATTGCCGGCCTGCCGTGCAGCGTGGAAATCGCCAGCGAGTACCGCTACCGCGCTGCGTATGCCAACCCGAAGCACCTGATCGTGACCATCTCCCAGTCCGGCGAAACGCTGGATACGATGGAAGCGCTGAAGTACGCCAAGTCGCTGGGCCACAAGCACACGCTGTCGATCTGCAACGTGCCGGAAAGCGCGATTCCGCGTGCCAGTGAACTGGTCTGCTACACCCGCGCCGGCGCCGAGATCGGCGTAGCGTCGACCAAGGCCTTCACCACCCAGCTGGCTGCGCTGTTCCAGCTGACCGTGGTCCTTGGCAAGCTGCATGGCCGCGTTGATGCCGCGCAGGAAGCGGACTACCTGGAGCAGCTGCGTTTCCTGCCGGGCAGCGTGCAGCATGCGTTGAACATGGAGCCGCAGATCGCTGCATGGGCCGAGCGCTTCGCACGCAAGAGCAGTGCGCTGTTCCTGGGCCGCGGCCTGCACTATCCGATTGCTCTGGAAGGCGCGCTCAAACTCAAGGAAATTTCGTACATCCACGCCGAGGCCTACCCGGCCGGCGAGCTCAAGCACGGGCCGCTGGCGCTGGTGGACGAGGACATGCCGGTGGTGGTGATCGCACCCAATGACAGCCTGCTGGAGAAGGTCAAATCCAATATGCAGGAGGTGCGGGCGCGTGGCGGTGAGCTGTTTGTGTTCGCCGACCAGGACAGCAACTTCAACGAATCCGAAGGCGTGCACGTGATCCGCACGCCGCGCCATGCTGGCGTGCTCAGCCCGGTGGTGCACACCATTCCGGTGCAGCTGCTGGCATACCACACCGCGTTGGCACGCGGCACCGACGTGGACAAGCCGCGCAACCTGGCCAAGAGCGTGACGGTGGAGTAACACTGGACGTGGCTGGTTGAGAGCGAAACAAGGGGCGGTCCGGGAGGATCGCCCTTTTTCGTTCCCGCGTGGCACCATGCGTCTACCAGGCCTGCTGCATCACGGAGGATGCATGCGCCATCTTGACCAATTCGATGTGCTCGCCAACCTGCGCAACGGTCGCAGCGTTGAACAGTTGCTGGCAGCCGGCCAGGATGCCGACGGGCGGATCGTCCGCTTTCTGGTCATCCATCTCGAACGGGAAGGGCAGTGGGCAGTGACCTTGCACGAGCTTGCCGACGTGGGCACTGCGCAGTATCTGGACATCTACAGCTTTCCCAGCGTCGCGCCAGATCCGGACGACGCGCAGAGCGCATCATTCGCCAGCGTCGAGGCCGCACTGGAGTACGCTCGGCGCGCATTGAGTGCGGACATGCGGCGCTTCGTCAATTCAGGTATGGCTGAATCAGAGTACAGGGATACCTATCACCCGCAGTGGTGAAGACTGCCGAGCAGTGGCGGGTCCGCGCGAGGCTGTGCGGGCCTCCCTCGGTACGGTCGATGGAAGACTCAATCCGCGCGCACCGACGCGCATGACAGGGGGCGGTAGATGAAGAAGTGGCAGGTGGTTGCACTGGCAGCGTCAATTGCGATGTTGTCTGCGTGTGCGAGTGTCCCGGCAGCGGACAAGGGGCAGATGGAGCTGGCCAAGACCTTCCCGGTGCCGGAGGAAGGCAAGGCAGGCGTCTATGTCTATCGCAACAGTTTTATCGGCCAGGCACTGAAGAAGGATCTCTGGATCGATGGCGAATGCCTGGGTGAGACCGCGAACAAGGTGTTCTTCTACACCCTGTTGTCCGGCAACCAGGAACATGCGATCTCGACGGAATCGGAGTTCTCGCCCAATGACATCAAGCTGCTTGTCGAGGCGGGAAAGAACTACTTCATCGAGCAGACCATCAAGATGGGGGTGTTCGTTGGTGGCGCCAAACTCACTGTCGTTCCAGAGGCGGAGGGGCGGCGCCAGGTGGCGCAGTTGAAGCTGGCCCAGAAAGGACAATGCTCCCGATAGCATCGGGCAGGATGCGCCGGTCGTGAACCGGCGCATCCGTACATGCCGCAGCGCATGCGTCGCACCCGCGTTGTCGGCGCGCTGCGGGTCCTGGTATCGGCACCTTCCGCGACGGATCGGGCCTGACCGCCCTGACTTTGCAGGGTCGGGCGGTTGCAGTGGTGGCGGCCATCGCTGTGCGAACTTGAGGGCGTGGCACCCACTGCATTCAGCGCCGGTTTCAGCCCGGGTGCGATTCTCGGAGGCGTCGAAGGTTCCTACGACGAACTGTCCCATCGATGCCGCTAGTGACCGATGGACGCAGTCGTAGAATCAAGTTGACCGAGATCCGGGTTGAGTCGTTGAACCCGCCTCGTTCGCGTTGCAGCACCTAGCCCGCCTCCTGGCGAAATGCCAGATCCGGCAAAGTGCGCCAGACGTGCGCTGAAGGGTCTGTTCCCGGGGAGGGGGCGAATCGGCAGAGCACACTTTTTTGACTTCAGTGACCTGCACCAGGAAACAAGAATGAACGTCCGCGAGCTCCTGCAATCCAAGAAAGAAGCTGTCATCACCATCGACACGGAAGACACGATCGGTGCCGCCGCACACAAGATGAGCGCGAATAAAATCGCCGCACTGGTCGTGATGAAGGATGATGCCCCGGTCGGCATCATTTCCGAGAAGGACATCGTCCGCAGCCTGGCCGATGATGGCCCGCAGGCGGGCCGACGGGTGATTTCCAGCCTGCAGTCCACCGGCCTGGAAGGCATCGCGCCGGACGCCACGCTGAAGCAGGCCATGTCCCTGATGACCTACTCGCGTCGTCGCCACCTGATGGTCACCGACGGCAACCAGCTGGTCGGCATCCTCAGCCTGGGTGACATCGTGAAGAACCTGCTGGGCGAGCTGGAGCTGGAAAAGGCCGTGCTGCAGGACATCTACATGGCGGCCCACTGAGGCCCGCGCAGTACGATGAGACGAAGCCGGGCATTGCCCGGCTTCTTCGTTGGTAGCGCCGGGCCATGCCCGGCGAGCGCGTAGCGCAGGAATCAGAAGCTGACCTTGACCGAATCGGCGCTGTAGTTCGCCGGGCCGTGGTAGACCACTTCGATGTTGTTGCCATCCGGGTCGAGCACGAAGGCGCCGTAGTAGCCGGGATGGTAAGGGCGCTCGCCGGGCGCGCCGTTGTCCTTGCCGCCCGCCGACAGTGCGGCGGTGTGGAAGGCGTCGACGGTAGCGCTGTCGCGGGCCTGGAAAGCCAGATGGTGGCGGCCGGTCAGCTGGCCGGCCGCAGCCTCGCTGCTCGCACTTGAAATGAACAGCTCGTCGGCCCAGAAGTAGTCATCGCCTTCGCCGGCCACCGGGATGCCGATGGTGTCGAACACCGCCTGGTAGAAGCGGCGGCTGGCGGCCAGATCGCGTACGACCAGCTGGATGTGGTCGATCAATCGCCCGCGGTGCAGTTCCATCGTTTCCATACGAACCTCGCAAAAAAAGGGGGACGGAGTCGGTAGCGCCGGGCCGTGCCCGGCGAGCGCGCAGCGCGGCCTGCTCAAGGCCGCCGGGCATGGCCCGGCGCTACCGGAATTGTGCCCCTTTCTGGGTCAGGCGTTGGAGATGATCTCGACCCAGTAGCCGTCCGGGTCCTTGATGAATGCGAGGTTCTTCATGCGGCCGTCGGTCAGGCGCTTCTGGAAGGCCACACCCAGGTCCTCGAAGCGCTGGCAGGCCGCTTCGATGTCCGGCACCGACACGCAGATGTGGCCGAAGCCGCGCGGGTCGCTGTTGCCGTCGTGGTAGACCGCGCCGTCCTGGTTCTCGGTGCCATGGTTGTGGGTCAGCTCCAGCACGCCCGGCAGGCCGGCCATCCACAGGCGGCGGGTGTCGTCGTCTTCCGGCACGGTGGTGCCAGCCGGAACGTAGGCCAGGAAGTACAGGCTGAACTTGGCGTCGGCGAAGTCGCGCTTGTCGATCAACTGGTAGCCCAGCACGCGGGTGTAGAAGTCCAGCGAAGCGGTGGCGTCCTTGACCCGCAGCATGGTGTGGTTGAAGACGAAGCCGGTGGTTTCGGCCGGGGCCTGGGCGGCGACGCCGGGGACATCGCGCAGGGCGGGAATGGTCATGGGGGAGGTCCTTCAGACAGGGCCGTTGCCGGCCGGATGGGGGTCATTCTACGGGCCGGCAGCTGACGGCACCGCGACGTACAATGGTTGGATCGCACCGTTCCGTCCTGATGACCATTGCCCGCCATGTCGCAGCGTGAATGGGTGGCTGCCGCCATCCGCAAGATCGAAGCCGATTTCAATCGTTCCGCCGATACCCACCTGATCCCGCTGGCCTTGCCCGGGTTCGATGGCATCGAGGTGTACCTGAAGGATGAATCGAGCCATCCCACCGGCAGCCTCAAGCACCGGCTGGCGCGCTCGCTGTTCCTGTATGCGCTGGCCAACGGCTGGCTGCGTGAAGGGCGGCCGGTGATCGAGGCCTCCAGCGGCTCCACTGCCGTATCCGAGGCCTACTTCGCGCGACTGCTCGGCCTGCCGTTCATCGCGGTGATGCCGGCCACGACGTCGCCGGAGAAGATCGCGGCGATCGAGTTCCATGGTGGCCGCTGCCATCTGGTCGAGCGCGCATGCGACCTCAACTGCGATTCGGAAAAGCTGGCCCGCGAAACCGGCGGCCACTTCATGGACCAGTTCACCTACGCCGAGCGCGCCACCGACTGGCGTGCCAACAACAACATCGCCGAATCCATCTTCAAGCAGATGGCCGAGGAGCCCAGCCCGATTCCGGACTGGATCGTGTGCAGCCCCGGTACCGGCGGTACTGCGGCAACGCTCGGGCGCTACGTCAGCTATCGCCGGCATGACACCCGCATCCTGTGTGCGGACCCGGAAGTCTCGGTGTTCTTCGACGGCTACCAGGCCGCACTGGCCGGCGGCACCGAGTGGCGCGGCATGACCTGCAGCGGTGGCTCGCGGGTGGAAGGTATCGGCCGGCCGCGTGTGGAGTCGAGCTTCATCCCGACCAGTGTCGATGCCATGGTGAAGGTGCCCGATGCCTTGAGCCTGGCTGCGATGCGCCACGTCAGCCGGCAGCTGGGGCGCCGTGTCGGTGGCTCCACCGGTACCAATTTCATCGGCGTGCTGCAGGCCGCGCAGTGGATGCGCGAGGCCGGCCGCCAGGGCAGCATCGTCAGCATCCTCTGTGACAGCGGCGATCGCTACGCGCACAGCTATTACGACCCCGCCTGGTATGTGCGTCAGGGAATCGATGTGGACGCGGCCGACGCGCAGGTCGCCGCAGCAGTAGCCGGGCAGGGCCTGCCCGCACTGCCGTGGTGCAGCCTGGAAGCGCTGTAAGCCCGTCAGGCATCCGCCGGGCATGGCCCGGCGCTACCAAGACAGGTCGGTAGCGCCGGGCCATGCCCGGCGAGCGCAGCGGCGCATTGGATCGCGCTCAATACCCCGCGGCCATGAACGCATCCAGCACCGCATCGCGCAGGGCATCGGGCAGGGCCTCGATCTCCACGGCGCGGTCGTCCAGATGCAGACGCGGGTCCAAGCTGCTGGCCCGGCCCTGGGCCAATGCCTGCAGCCACAGCAGCACGCAGATGACGAACTCGCGCTCGTGGCCGAGCTGCACCTGGCTGGCGCCGCGTTCGATCACTTCGAACGGATACCATTCCTGCTCGTCAGTGAACCTGCCGCCCTGGTGTTGCAACGCCTGCAGCTGTTGCAGATGGCGCGGCGCATCGTCGCTCGCATCGCACAGCGCGGCGATCCAGGCCAGCTCGGTCGGGCTGGCCGACAGCGCCAGCGACGGTGAACGTACTGCGGATGGAGCTGGAGCCAGACCTTCCATGTGGGGCCTCCTCGACACGTTCCGCTGCGGTCTCCCCCGCGTCGCCAGCTTCAGCCGACGGCCGTAAGGCCGACGTGAACAATGGCCCGCTGCCCCTTGTCTGCCGGCCCGGCAAACGCCATATCGATCTGGCTGCCCGCACTGCCGGGCCCGTACTCTGGAGACCTGCCGTGACCGCTGCCAACCCCCTGCTCGATTCTTCCGGCCTGCCGCGCTTCGAGGCGATCCGCCCCGAGCATGTGGCGCCGGCGCTGGACGTGCTGCTGGCGCAGGCCGAGGCGGCGGTCAGCGCTGCCGAGCAGGTGCAGCCGGTCAGCTGGCAGGCCTTCGTTACTCCGCTGGATGATGTCACCGAGCGCCTGTGGCGCGCCTGGGGCCTGGTCGGCCATCTGCAGGGCGTGGTCAACACGCCGGAGCTGCGTGAGGCATACAACAGCAACCTGCCGCGGGTGACCCGCTTTGCCAGTGCGCTGGGCCAGAACCTGGCGTTGTACCGCCAGTACCAGGCCCTGGCTGCCAGCGCCGAAGCGGCGGATTTCGATGAGGCGCGCCGCAAGGTCCTGGAAAACACCCTGCGTGATTTCCGCTTGGGCGGCGCCGAACTGGATGCGGACGCGCAGCAGCGTTTCGCGGCGATCAAGGAAGAGCTGTCGGCGCTGTCGGCGAAGTTCTCGCAGAACGTGCTCGACGCCACCGATGCGTGGTCGTTGATCGTCGAAGATCCCGCGCGTCTGGCGGGCGTGCCGGACGACGTGAAAGCTGCGGCGCGTGCTGCAGCGGAGAAGGATGGCAAGACGGGCTGGAAGCTGACCCTGCAGATGCCGTGCTACCTGCCGGTGCAGACCTGGGGCGAGGACCGCGACCTGCGCGAGATCCTGTACCGCGCCAGCGCGCAACGCGCGTCCGAGTTCGGCGACGACGCGCTGGACAACGGTGGCAACATCGACCGCATCCTTGCACTGCGTGCCGAGCTGGCAGCGCTGCTGGGCTTTGATTCCTACGCCGACTATTCGGTAGCCACCAAGATGGCCAAGGACCCCGCCGAAGTGCTGGGTTTCCTGCGCGACCTCGCCGCGCGCGCCAAGCCATTCGCTGCCCAGGACCGTGCCGAACTGGAGCAGTTCGCCCGCGAGCATCTCGGTATCGACAGCCTGCAGGCCTGGGATCTCGCCTTCGCCGCCGATCGCCTGAAGCAGGCGCGTTACAGCTATTCGGAGCAGGAAGTGAAGCAGTACTTCACCGAGCCGAAGGTGCTCGGCGGCCTGTTTTCTGTGATCGAACAGCTGTACGGCCTGCGTGTGCAGGAAGACAGCGCGCCGGTCTGGCATGAGGATGTGCGCTTTTTCCGTTTGGTGGATGCGCAGGGCAGCCTGGTGGGCCAGTTCTATCTGGATCTGTACGCCCGCGAGGGCAAGCGTGGCGGCGCGTGGATGGATGACTGCCGCAACCGCCGCGAGCGCGCCGATGGCAGCGTGCAGACGCCGCTGGTGTACCTGGTGTGCAACTTCGGCCGTGGCGCCGACGGCAAGCCGGCGACCTTCAGCCACAACGAAGTGACCACGTTGTTCCATGAAATGGGCCATGGCCTGCACCAGCTGCTGACCCGCATCGGTGAACTCGGTGTGGCCGGCATCAACGGCGTGGAGTGGGATGCGGTGGAGCTGCCGAGCCAGTTCATGGAGAACTTCTGCTGGGAATGGGACCACCTGCAGGGCATGACGGCGCATGTGGACAGCGGCGAGCCGCTGCCGCGCGCGCTGTACGACCGCATGCTGGCCGCACGCAATTTCCACAGTGGCATGGCGACCGTGCGCCAGCTTGAATTCGGCCTGTTCGACATGCTGCTGCACAGCCAGTTCGAAGCCGCGCAGGACAGCGTGCTGGCACTGCTTGAGCGCGTGCGTGCGGAAGTGGCGGTGAACCATCCGCCAAGCTGGAATCGCTTCCCGCACCAGTTCAGCCACATCTTCGCCGGTGGCTATGCCGCCGGTTACTACAGCTATAAATGGGCCGAAGTGCTGAGCGCCGATGCCTACGCTGCGTTCGAGGAAGCACCGCAGGCGCTGGCTGCAACCGGGGCGCGTTTCCGCGACGAAGTGCTGTCGCGCGGTGGCAGCCGGCCGGCCGCCGAGAACTTCAAGGCCTTCCGCGGCCGCGCACCGCAGATCGACGCACTGCTGCGTCATTCGGGCATGGCGTAAGCACGTCACCACCATCCACGCATGGCGTGGATCTACTGGAAATCGATGTTTGATGCCCGGGTGCGTGCCAACCAAGGTTGGCATCTACCGGGTGCGGTGGCCCGGGTTCACTCGGCGTAGATCATCTTCCGGGTCATGCCGCCATCGACGATGAAATCCTGGCCTGTAGTGAAGCCGGACAGCGACGACAGCAGGTACACCGCCAGCGCGCCGATATCCTGCGGTTGCCCGACCCGACCCACCGGATGCTGGGCATGGTCGATGGCTGAGTACTGCGGCACGTGCCGGCGCGATGGCGCCTGCCACGCGTCGGTGCTGATCCAGCCGGGGCTGATGCTGTTCACCCGCACCGCTGGCCCGGCACTGATCGCCAGTGCATGGGTGAAGGCCACCAGCCCGCCCTTGGCCGCTGCGTAGGCTTCGCTGTGCGCTTCGGACTGCCAGGCACGCGTCGATGCGATGTTGATGATCGCGCCTGCATCCGCCGACAGTGCCGGCAATGCGTGCTTGCTGCACAGGAACGCGCCATGCAGCGACGATAGCCGGCGCTGCCATTCTTCCCAGTCCATGTCCTGCAGCAGGGTGCCGTGCGGCCCGGCGATGCCGGCATTGTTGACCAGGCCGTCGATGCGACCGAAGCGTTGCAGCGCCACCGCGATGAAGTCGCGCACGCTGGTTTCGTCGGTGATGTCCAGCCGCTGGAACGCGGCATCCTCACCGCGCTGCCATTCGGCGAGGCAGGCTTCGCCCGCCTCCACATCCAGATCGCCGATCAGCACCCGGCCGCCGGCCCCAAGCACCGCCTGGGCGATGCCGCGGCCGATGCCGTTGGCGCCACCGGTGACCAGCACGACCCTGTCGTGCAGCGGCGCGACCGGCCAGGTGGCAATCGGCGGCACCGCGCTCATGACAGGTCTTCACCGCGCAGGCGGCGGTGCCAGCCCTCAACACCGATCCGGTCCAGGGTCTGGATGTTGCGCTCGACGATCACGTCCGGGTCCGGGTAGACATCCACCGCGCGTGCCACGCTGTCTTCGCGCAGCAGGTGCAGGGTGGGGTAGGGCGCGCGGTTGGTGTAGTTGCTGGCGTCATCGGCGGCGACGCCATCGAACTGGTAGTCCGGATGGAAGCTGGCCACCTGCAGGATGCCCTGCAGGTCCAGCGCCTCGATCGCCGCATCGGCGTTGTCGAGGAAGTCGTTGTAGTCGAGGAAGTCGGTCAGCACCTGCGGATGCACGATCAAGGTGGTATCGATCTGCTCGGCCGGTGTGTCGCGCAGCAGCACCAGTTCTTCAGCCAGTTCTTCCACCAGGGCTTCCGGTGTGGTCGCGTCGCTCAGCACGATGCGGACCTGATCCTTCACGTACACCGCCTTGGCGAACGGGCACAGGTTCAAGCCGATGACGATGCGCTCCAGCCACAGGCGGGTGGCAGAGATCGGGTCATCGGTGGGCAGGGGGGTGTCGGTCATGGCGGGCACATCGGCTGGCGGGTGCCATCATTGTAGGCGCGTCGCTGGCAACGCGCCGTCCTGCCGCTGCGGCTTGGTACTCGCCGGGCCACACCGGCGAAAACCCTCAATCGCGGAAGTTGTTGAACTGCAGCGGCAGCTCGAACTTGCCGGCCTTCAGCACAGCGATGGCGTCCTGCAGGTCGTCGCGCTTCTTGCCCATCACCCGCAGCTTGTCGCCGTTGATCTGGGTTTCCACCTTGAGCTTGGCTTCCTTCAGCGCCGCAGCGATCTTCTTGGCGATCTTCTGCTCGATGCCCTGCTTGACGGTGATCTTCTGCCGGGCCTGCGCCAGGTTGGTTTCCACATCGCCATATTCCAGGCTGAGCACGTCGATGCTGCGGGCGGCCAGGCGTGCGCGCAGGATGTCGTTCATCTGCTTGAGCTGGAACTCGCTCGGCGCGGACTGGGTGATCACTTCACCCTCGCGCTCGAACCTGGCCTCCACGCCCTTGAAGTCGAAACGGGTGGCAAGCTCGCGGTTGGCCTGGTCGAGCGCATTGGTCAGTTCGTGGGTGTCGACTTCGGACACAACGTCGAAGGAAGGCATGGGCGAGGCTCCGCAGGTTTCAGTGGTGGCCATTCTATCGTGCGGGGCCACGTGCCCGCTTTCTGTAGAGCCGAGGCCATGCTCGGCTGCATTGTGAAGAACAGCCGGGCATGGCCTCGGCTCTACAGATGGCAACGACCGGGCGATAATGTGCCATGAACATGCAACGCTCTCCTTCGCGCGCCGTGGCCTGGATGGTCGCCGCCGTCGCCTGCTTCTCGTTGATGGACGCTGGCATGAAGCAGCTTTCGGCCAGCTATCCCTCGCTGGAGGTGACCTTCCTGCGGGGTGTGGCGTCGCTCCCCTTCGTACTGGTCTGGGTGCTGGCAAGTGCCGGGCCACGCTCGCTCATCCCGCGCCGCTGGGGCCTGCACCTGCTGCGCGGCGGGCTGGGCATGGCGATGATCGGCTGCTTCGTGTTCGCCCTGCGCGACCTGCCGCTTTCCACCGCCTACAGCATCTATTTCGTGGCCCCGCTGCTGATCGCCGCGCTGTCGGTCCCGCTGCTGGGCGAGCGGGTCGGGCCGCGGCGCTGGGTGGCCATCGGGGTCGGCCTGCTGGGGGTGATCGTGGTGCTGCGCCCCGGCGTGGACGGCTTCATTTCCATTCCCGGCCTGATGGTGCTGGCCGCTGCCACCGCCTACGCCATCGCCGCCATCACCGTCAGCCTGCTGACCCGCACCGATACCTCGCAGTCGATGGTGGTCTGGTTCCTGGTCATCATGGCCATCGGCGCTGGGCTGCTGGCGATTCCGGGCTGGGTGCCGCTGCAGATGGCGCATGCCCCGCTGATCGCCGGCATGGGCCTGGCCGGCGCGCTGGGCCAGATCGCGCTGACCAAGGCCTTCCAGCTGGGCGAGGCTTCGATGATCGCGCCGCTGGAGTACAGCGGCCTGGTCTGGGTGATCGGCTGGGACCTGGCGTTCTGGGGGCAGCTGCCGGATGGCTACACCTGGGCGGGCGCGGCGATCATCGTCGCCTCGGGCCTGTACCTGTTGCACCGCGAGCGGGTGAACCGGCAGGAGCCGCCGAAACCGTTGGACCATCCCTGAACCGGGGGAGTGCCGGTCGCTGCCCGGCAATCCTTGCGCAGGAAGGGCCGTTGCAATTGCCGGGCGGCTGCCGGCACTACCGGTTTCGAGGGTTCACGGCAGGCTTAGAACCAAAAGGAATAACATTCTGGCTCATGGCGCGGGCGCGCGAGCGCCGGCGCTGGTAGGCTGCACGCCCCCTTCCATCGCCCTCCCGGTGAGCTGATCCCGTGATCGAGTTCCAGCGCCTGCACAAATCCTATGCCGTTGCCGGCCGCGCGGTCAGCGCGCTGCAGCCGCTGGACCTGACCATCGAGGCCGGTGAGGTGTTCGGCATCATCGGCCATTCCGGTGCGGGCAAATCGACGCTGATCCGCATGATCAACCGCCTGGAAGAGCCCAGCGGCGGCCGCCTGCTGATCGCTGGCGAAGATGTCACCGCGCTGGACCCGGAGGGCCTGCGCGCGCTGCGCCGCCGGATCGGCATGATCTTCCAGCACTTCAACCTGCTGTCCTCGCGCACGGTGGCTGGCAACGTCGCCTTCCCGTTGGAACTGGCCGGAACGCCGAAGGCCGAGATCGATGCGCGTGTGGCCGAACTGCTGCAGACCGTGGGCCTGCAGGCGCATGCAGACAAATACCCGGCGCAGCTGTCGGGCGGGCAGAAGCAGCGTGTGGGCATCGCCCGCGCACTGGCCACCCGGCCGCAGATCCTGCTGTGTGATGAGGCTACCAGCGCGCTCGATCCGCAGACCACCGCCTCGGTGCTGGCGCTGCTGTCGAAGATCAACCGCGAACTGGGCCTGACCATCGTGCTGATCACTCACGAGATGGACGTGATCCGTCGCGTCTGCGACCGCGTGGCCGTGCTCGATGCCGGGCAGCTGGTCGAGACCGGCCCGGTGACGAAGGTGTTCCTGCACCCGCAGCACCCGACCACGCGCCGTTTCGTCAGCGAATCGGAGCATGTGGACGAGGGCACGCTGCACCGTGATTTCGACGCTGTCGGTGGCCGTGTCGTACGCCTGACCTTCCTCGGCGCCGACACCTACGAACCCCTGCTCGGCAGCGTCGCGCGGCAGACCGGGGTCGACTACAACATCCTGTCCGGCCGTATCGACCGGATCAAGGACACTCCGTATGGCCAGCTGATCGTCGCTCTGGTGGGCGGCGACCAGTCCGCCGCGCAGGCCGCGTTCGTGGCCGCCGGCGTGCACGTTGAGGAACTGCGTCGATGATCATCGCCACCGCCGGCGGCTTCTTCCGCCACCTCGATGCAGGCAAGTGGGCCGACATCGGCCAGGCCACCGTCGATACCCTGCTGATGCTGGCCGGCTCGCTGCCGCTGACTCTGGCCATCGGCCTGCCGTTGGGCGTGCTGCTGTACCTGTTCGGTGCGCCACAGCTGAAGCGCCGGCCGTTCGCCTACGGCGTGCTCGCGCTGGTGGTGAACCTTCTGCGCTCGGTGCCCTTCATCATCCTGATGATCGTGCTGATTCCGGTAACCCTGTTCCTGATGGGGACGTCGTTGGGGGTGCGCGGTGCGATCGTGCCGCTGGTCATCGGCGCGGCGCCGTTCTATGCGCGCCTGGTGGAAACCGCGCTGCGCGAAGTGGATCGCGGGGTGATCGAGGCGACCCAGGCCATGGGCGCCACCACGTGGCAGTTGGTCACCCGTGTGCTGCTGCCCGAAGCACGGCCAGGCCTGATTGCCGGTGCGACGGTGACCACCGTGGCGCTGATCGGTTTCACTGCGATGGGCGGTGCGATCGGTTCCGGTGGTCTCGGTGACCTGGCGTTCCGCGATGGCTACCAGCGTTCGCATACCGACGTGGCACTGGTCACTGTGGTCCTGCTGTTGATCCTGGTACAGCTGCTGCAGATGCTGGGCGACCGCCTGGTCGCGCATTACAGCCGCAGATAACAGAATGCCGGGCGGCGCCCGGCATCGTTTCGGGTAGTGCCGGCCGCTGGCCGGCAACCGCAGGCGCTCAACGCACGTTCGGCACTTCGTAGCCCAGCTTGCCGACCTGCTCGGGATGCTGCGGCACGCGCTTGAGCTTGTCGGTGTTCACCCCGTACTCGTCGCGCAGGCGTTCGGCCAGGTCCTTGTACAGGGCCTTGTCCATGTCCGGTGTGCGCGAGAAGATCCAGGCCATCTCGCGGCCCGGGTAGCCGATCAGCGCCCAGGAGTAGTCGGGCGCCACTTCCAGCACCCGTGAATGGGTCGGCACGACCCGGTAGAACCAGGTGCGCCAGCCGTGGTTGCCACTGTCGGGATCGACACTGGCGCGCGCGCGGATTTCCTGCATCGGTTCGCCGAAGCCGTCACGATAGCGATAGGTGATGGCGACTTTGTTGTCCTCGCGCAGCGCGTACTGGTTGACGCTGGCGACGTGGCCGCGTTCGATGAAGTTCGGCACACGGCCGATCACGTACCAGGTGCCCATGAAGCGCTGCAGGTCGATCGCCCCATCTGCAGAGGCTTCCGCGGTGCTGTTGCTGGATGAGGGGGGGCTATTGGCAGCCACTGCCGGACCACCCAGGGACAGGGCCAGCAACACAGCGCAGAGCGGGCGGATCGAGGTCATGCGGGAGCGGGCTCCAGTGGGCTTGCCCGCGCATGGTCACTGTGTGCACGCAATCCGTCAATGGTGTCGCAGCCGGTGAGAAGCCGCGCGGCCAAGCTGGCCGCATCGACCACCGGAGAATCCGCATGCGCACACGTCCCCGCCACCGCCCGCCAACTGAACGCGTCAGCGAGCGCAGCGATCCCCGCCTGCTGCGGGTGGTGCCGCAGATCGCCTTGGCGGGGCTGGCCGTGGTGCTGGTGTGGCCAGCCGCGCGTGGCAGCAGTGCCTGGCTGGGCTGGTTGCCGTTGTGGCTGGTGGGGATGCCGTTGGCGGCCTGGTGGGCGCTGCTGCGCTGCCCGTTGCCGACGCGGGCCGTGCTGCGCTGGCTGCGACGCGACAATCGGCAGGCCAGGCGCCGCTCCCCGCCACGCTCGCGCAAGACGCACGCGGCCACGGCCTGACCTTCGACACGGGGGCGGCCCTGGTGATCCATGCTAGCGTTCCACGGCTAATGACTGCCTGGAGCTGCAATGTCACGATTCGCTTCCGCCTGCCTGCTGGCCGGCATGATGACCGCTGCCTCGGTGGGTACCGCCGTGGCTGCTGAAGACACCGACCGTTACGCCTGGCTGGAGGACGTCACCGGCGACAAGCCGTTGTCCTGGGTCAAGGAACAGAACGCCAAGTCCGAGGCGCGCCTGGCGCAGACCCCGGCCTTCAAGCAGATGGAGAGCAGCATCCGCGAGGTGCTCGACTCGGACGCCAAGATTCCCGGCGTGCAGAAGATCGGCGATTACTACTACAACTTCTGGAAGGACAAGCAGCACGAGCGCGGCCTGTGGCGCCGTACCACCCTGGCCGAGTACCGCAAGGCCTCGCCGACCTGGGAGACCGTGCTCGACCTGGATGCGCTGAACAAGGCCGAGAACGAAAACTGGGTCTGGCACGGCGCCGACTGCCTGCGTCCGGACTACAGCCGCTGCCTGATCGCGCTGTCGCGCGGCGGTGCCGACGCCGATGTCACCCGCGAGTTCGACCTGGCCAGCAAGAGCTGGATCAAGGACGGCTTCTTCCGTCCCGAATCGAAGGGCGGCCTGAGCTGGATCGACCGCGACACCGTGTTCGTCTACACCGACTTCGGTACCGGCACGATGACCACCTCCGGCTACCCGCGCGTGGCCAAGCTGTGGAAGCGTGGCACGCCGATGTCTGCGGCCAGCCTGGTCTATGAAGGCAAGCCGGAAGACATGTACATCGCGGCGATGCACGATGACACCCCGGGCTTCGAGCGCAACCTGGTCAGCCGTACGCTGGCCTTCTACAACAACGAGCTCTACCTGCGCGGCGACGATGGCAAGCTGACCAGGATCGATGCACCAAACTCGGCCGAGAAGGGCCTGCACAAGCAGTGGCTGACCCTGGAACTGCGCGATCCGTGGACCGTGGGTGGCAAGACCTACGCCTCCGGCTCCTTGCTGGTGACCAAGCTGGATGATTTCCTGGCCGGCAAGCGCGACTTCGAAGTGCTGTTCACCCCGACTGCGACCACCTCGCTGGCCAGTGCCTCGTGGACGAAGAACCACCTGGTGCTGAACGTGCTGGACGACGTCAAGAACCGCTTGTCGGTGCTGACCCCGACCGCCAAGGGCTGGCAGAAGAGCGACTTCGTCGGCGCGCCGGCCTTCGGCACCCTGGGCGTCAGTGCGGTCGACAGCAATGACAGCGATGCGGTGTGGCTGACCGCCACCGACTACCTGACCCCGACCACGCTGGCCATTGCCGACATCGGCAAGGCGCCGGAAGTGCTCAAGACCATGCCGGCGTTCTTCGACGCCGACGGCAAGGTCATTGAACAGCACTTCGCCACCAGCAAGGACGGCACCCGCGTGCCGTACTTCGTGGTGCACGACAAGGCGATGAAGCTCGATGGCTCCAACCCGACCCTGCTGTACGGCTACGGTGGCTTCGAGATCTCGCTGACCCCGTCGTATTCCGGCGGCATGGGCCGCGCCTGGCTGGAGAAGGGCGGCGTGTACGTGGTCGCCAACATCCGCGGTGGTGGCGAGTACGGTCCGCGCTGGCACCAGGCGGCGCTGAAGCAGAACCGTCACAAGGCCTATGAAGACATGGCCGCCGTCGCCCAGGATCTGGTCACCCGCAAGATCACTTCGGCCAAGCACCTGGGCGTGCAGGGCGGCAGCAACGGTGGCCTGCTCACCGGCAACATGCTGACCCAGTACCCGGAGCTGTTCGGTGCGGTGGTGGTGCAGGTTCCGCTGCTGGACATGAAGCGCTACAGCCACCTGCTGGCCGGCGCGTCGTGGATGGCCGAGTACGGCAACCCGGACACCAGTGACTGGGAGTTCATCAAGACCTTCTCGCCGTACCACCTGTTCGACGCGAAGAAGACCTACCCGCCGGTGCTGTTCACCACATCCACCCGCGATGACCGCGTGCATCCGGGCCATGCCCGCAAGATGGCCGCGAAGATGATCGATGCCGGCAAGGACGTGACCTACTACGAGAACATCGAAGGCGGTCACGGCGGCGCAGCCAACAACGCGCAGGCTGCACACATGTCGGCCCTGGCCTACAGCTTCCTGTGGGAGCGGTTGGGCGGTAAATAAGCAGAACGGAAAACGCCGCCCCAGGGCGGCGTTTTTCGTTATCGGGTAGCGCCGGGCCATGCCCGGCGGCTCCCTTGCCGAACTACGCGCTCGCCGGGCACGGCCCGGCGCTACCGGAAATGTTTCAACCCGCGCGCGATGCGCTCCACCGCCTCCTGCAACCGCGGCACTTCCTGGGTATAGGCCAGGCGCACGTGCTGGTTCGATCGATGGAAGCCGAAATCCAGGCCCGGGGTGAATGCCACGTGCTCGGTTTCCAAAAAATGCGCACAGAACGCCTGCGCATCATCGGTGAACGCACTCACATCGGCATACAGATAGAACGCCCCCTGCGGCTCCACCTCGATGCGGAAGCCCAACTCGCGCAATGCCGGCAGCAGGAAGTCGCGGCGCTGCTGGAAGGCCTGGCGGCGTTGTTCGAAGATCGCCATCGCCTCTTCGCTGAAACAGGCGAGGGCCGCATGCTGGGCGATGCTCGAGGCGCTGATGTACAGGTTCTGCGCCAGCTTCTCCAGGTCGGATACCGCCGCTGGCGGCGCCACCAGCCAACCCAGTCGCCAGCCGGTCATGCCGAAGTATTTGGAGAAGCTGTTCAGCACGAACGCGCTGTCATCCACCTGCAGCACGCTGGCTGCATCCAGACCGTAGGTCAGGCCGTGATAGATCTCGTCGACCACCAGGTGGCCGCCGCGCGCATGCAGCGACGCCGACAGTGCCGCCAGTTCATCGGCGGACAGCACGGTGCCGGTGGGATTGGCCGGTGATGCCACCAGCGCGCCGACGCTGTCGGCGTTCCAGTTCCGCTGCACCAGCGAGGGAGTCAGCTGGTAGGCCGTGTCAGGCCCCACCGGCACCAGCTGCGCGCCGCCTTCCACCAGACGCAGGAAATGGCGGTTGCACGGATAGCCGGGATCGGCCAGCAGCCAGTGGCGACCCGGGTCGACCAGCAGGCTGCTGGCCAGCAGCAGGGCGCCAGAGCCGCCCGGCGTGACCAGGATGCGTTCGGGGTCGACATCCAGGCCGTAGTGGCTGCGATAGAAGCCGCTGATCGCCTGGCGCAGGGCGGGCAGGCCGCGTGCGGCGGTGTAGCGGGTATGGCCGGCGGCCAGTGCCGCCTGGCCGGCCCGCACGACCGGCTCGGCGGTGGTGAAGTCCGGTTCGCCGATCTCCAGATGGATCACATCGTGACCGGCCTGTTCCAGCGCCTGTGCGCGGGCCAGCAGGGACATCACATGGAAGGGAGCGATTTCGTGGCTGCGCCGGCTGTAGCCCGGCGTGTGGGGCAGGGTACTCATGCCCCACATGGTACGCCGCCGGTCCAGGGAGTGCCGGCCGCTGGCCGGCAACCGCACGGGGCTGTTTATCCCGAGGTTGCCGGCCAGCGGCCGGCACTACCTGCGTGCAACCATGACCCTCCTCAGGGTTGCCCGCAGCCCCCCTGCAACCCAGACTCAGGCGCAAGGACGCCATTGCATTGCCGATCAAGGAGCCTTATTTCATGAAATCCACTCTCTGCCTGTTGCTTGCGAGCCTGATGACCAGCACCGCTACCGCCGCCACCCCGCCCGTTCCGCCGGATGTTGAGAAGCGTCCGCACGTGGTCAAGGCGCCGTTCGGCGCGACCCGCAACGATGACTATTACTGGCTGCGCGATGACAAGCGCGAGGACAAGGCCATGCTGGCCTACCTGCAGGCCGAGAACGCCTATGCCGACCAGCTGCTGGCACCGCTGAAGCCACTGGAGGATGCGCTGTACGGCGAGATCGTCGGCCGCATCAAGCAGGACGATGCCAGTGTGCCTGCGCGCGAGCGCGGCTACTGGTACTACAGCCGCTACGAGACCGGCCAGGACTATCCCATCCATGCGCGCCGCAAGGCCAGCATGGACGCGCCCGAAGAGGTCCTGCTCAACGTCAACACGATGGCTGCCGGCAAGGGCTATTTCAGCGTCGGCTCGATGGAGGTCAGCCAGGACAACCAGTTGCTGGCCTGGGCCGACGATGACGTGGGTCGCCGCCAGTACGTCATCCGCTTCAAGGACCTGCGCACCGGCGCGGTGCTGCCGGACACGATCACCGGCACCTCCGGTGACCTGGTCTGGGCCGACGACAACCGCACCGTGCTGTATGTCGAGAACGATCCGGAAACCCTGCTGACCGTGCGGGTGAAGAAGCACGTGCTGGGCACCCCGGCCAGCGCCGACACCGTCGTCTACGAAGAAAAGGACGACAGCTTCTACATGGGCATCGGCCGCACCCGCGACGATCGCTTCATCACCATCGGCGTGCACAGCACCGTGTCCTCCGAAGAGCGCTACGCGCCGGCCAGCGACCCGACTACCTTCACCGTGCTGGCGCCGCGCCAGCGCGATGTGGAGTACGACGCGGACCACTACGACGGCCGCTGGGTGATCCGTACCAACGATGGTGCGAAGAACTTCAAGCTGGTCACCGCGCCGACCGATGCCACCTCGCGTGCGCAGTGGAAGGACTGGATCGCCCATGACGATGCGGTATTCATCGAAGGCTTCGAGCTGTTCGATACCTACACCGCCATTGCCGAACGTTCCGAAGGCCTGGAGCGCGTGCGCCTGCTGTTCAAGGACGGCCGCACCGATTACGTGAAGGCCGATGAGCCGGCGTATTCGATGGGCCTGGGCGACAACACCGAGGCTGATACGCCGTGGCTGCGCTACGTCTATACCTCGATGACCACCCCGACCACGGTGTTCGAACTGAACACCGCCACCGGTGAGCGCCGCCAGTTGAAGGTGCAGCCGGTGATCGGCTACGACGCCAGCAAGTACGAAACCGACCGCGTGTGGGTGACCGCACGCGATGGCGTGAAGGTTCCGGTGTCGCTGGTCTATCGCAAGGGCTACAAGAAGGATGGCACCGGCGCGCTGTTCCAGTACGCCTACGGCAGCTACGGCATGTCGATGGATCCGTACTTCAACCAGACCGCGGTGAGCCTGCTCGACCGTGGCGTGGTGTATGCCATCGCGCACATCCGTGGTGGCCAGGAAATGGGCCGCGACTGGTACGAGAACGGCAAGCTGCTGCATAAGCAGAACACCTTCAACGACTTCGTCGACGTCACCCGTGGGCTGGTGGCGCAGGGCTGGGCGGCGAAGGACCGTGTTGCTGCCTCCGGTGGCAGTGCCGGTGGCCTGCTGATGGGCGCGGTGGCCAACCAGGCGCCGCAGGATTACCGGGTGATGGTGGCGCAGGTGCCGTTCGTCGATGTGGTCACCACCATGCTCGACCCGACCATTCCGCTGACCACCAACGAGTACGACGAGTGGGGCAACCCGGAACAGAAGCCGTACTACGACTACATGCTGTCCTACTCGCCCTACGACAACGTGAAGAAGCAGGCCTATCCGTCGCTGTTCGTGGGCACCGGCCTGTGGGATTCGCAGGTGCAGTACTGGGAGCCGGCCAAGTGGGTGGCCAAGCTGCGCGATGACAACACCGGCCACTTCCCCATCCTGTTCCGCACCAACATGGAAGCTGGCCACGGCGGCAAGTCCGGGCGCTTCCAGCGTTACCGTGAGCTGTCCGAGTCGTATGCGTTCGTGCTGCAGCAGCTGGGCATCGAAACACCCGCTGCCGGTGCTGCGACGGAATGACGCATTGTGGCGGCGGTGATATCGCCGCCGCCACCTGCGCTGGGTATCCTTGCGCGATGAGCCTGCCCGAACCGCCCGTCCCCAAGGATCTGCCAGCGCCCGCCCGGCCCGTGCGGTTCCGTTGGGCATGGTGGCTGCTGGCCTATGCCAGCCTGGGCACCGGCATTGTCGGCATTTTCGTGCCGGGGCTGCCCACCACCGTATTCATCCTGATCTCGGCCTGGGCCGCCTCGCGCGGCTCCGAGCGCTTGCACGGCTGGCTGCTGCAACACCCGCGCTTCGGCCCGGCCATCGGCAACTGGCAGGCACATGGTGCGGTCAGCCGCTACGGCAAATGGATGGCCACGATCACCATGGCGGTGTGCGCCGGCATCATGCTGTGGTGCGTACCGGTGGCCTGGGTGAAGTGGTTCTCCATCGGCAGCATGACCGTGGTGGCGATCTGGCTGTGGACCCGGCCGCTGCCACCGGCCGATTGATCTCTCCCGCCGGGCATGGCGCGGCACCCTGCACCAACCGCTCAGCCGCCAATGGCTATACTCGGGGCATGAACATCCCCCATCGCAATGTCATCCTGATTCCGCTGGCAGCGGCCTCGCTGCTGTTCCTCGCCGCATGCGGCAACAAGGGCCCGCTGGTGCTGCCGCAGAAGCCGGTGCCGGTGGAAGAGACCGTCGAGCCGGCGGCCGATGCCGACGCCACGCCCGCTGCTACCCAGAGTACCGGTGACGGCAGTCCGTCGGTCACCCCGGACCCGGTCAAGAAGGTGGACGACGGGAATGAGTAAGGCCGGCTCCAATGGCCTGCGCTTCAGCAAGATGCACGGCGCGGGCAACGATTTCGTAGTGATCGACCTGCGCGACGGCACCGCGCCGCCCACCCCGGAACTGGCCGCACGACTGGCCGACCGCCATACCGGCGTCGGCTGCGACCAGATCCTGACCATCGAGCCGCCGCGTGCCGAAGGCTCGGTCGCCTCGTACCGCATCTGGAACGCCGATGGTTCCAACTCCGAGCAGTGCGGCAACGGCGCGCGCTGCATCGCGGCCTGGCTGGTACGCGAGGGCAGTGCGCAGGGCGATCGCTTCGTCATCGACAGCCCGCTGGCCAGCCATGCCGTGGATGTCCTCGGCGGTGGTCAGTACGCGGTGGCGATGGGCGTGCCGGTGTTCGAACCGGCGCAGGTGCCGCTGATCGGCTTCGCCCACCCCCGCGAGGAATACCTGCTGCCGCTGCAGGGCGAGACCGTGCGCTTCGCGGCAGTGTCGATGGGCAATCCGCATGCGGTGATCGAAGTGGGCCTGGTCGACGCTGCACCGGTTGAGCGCGTAGGCGGACTGCTGCAGCAGCATGCCTCGTTCCCGAAGTCGGTGAACGTGGGCTTCGCCCAGGTGATGGGCCCGGAACATGCGCGCCTGCGTGTGTTCGAGCGCGGCGTGGGTGAAACCCTGGCCTGTGGCAGTGGCGCCTGCGCTGCCGCAGTGACCTTGATGCAGCGCGGCCGCCTGCAGCGCGATGCGCGCATCAGCCTGCCCGGTGGCGACCTGCGCATCCAGTGGGCGGGCGATGGCCAGCCGGTGGTGATGGCGGGCCCGACCGCATTCGTCTTCGAAGGGGAGTGGATCGCATGACTGAGACCGTCGACAAGCTCGGGGCCCACGAAGTTGCCGCCTGGTTGCGGCGCCATCCGGGCTTCCTCAAGCAGTTCCCTGACCTGGCGCTGACCCTGGTGGTGCCACGTGATGACGGTCCGACCGCATCGCTGGCCAGCTACCAGCTGGAAGTGCTGCGAGAGAAGAACCGAGAGCTGGCGCGACGGTTGGCCGACCTGGGCGCGACCGCGCAGGTCAACGAGCGGCTGGCGGTGCGTACGCATCAGCTCACCCTGGCCCTGATGAAGCAGGACAACGCCGCCGATACGCTGCGCGCGATGGCCGCATCGTTGCAGGAAGACTTCGCCGGCGATCTGGTGCGGCTGGTGGTGCATGCGCCGGTAGTCGGGCTGGAGCAGGCCGAGTGGCTGCAGGTGCTGGCTGCCGATGATGCACAGCTGGGCCCGTTCCGCGACTGCCTGAAGGATGGCGAGCCGATCTGTGGCCGCCTGCACAGCGACAAGAACGCGGTGCTGTACGGCGCGCGCAGCGAGGACGTGCAGACCACCGCGCTGCTGCCGTTGCCGGGTGTCGGCCTGATCGCGGTGGGCAGCCATGATCCGAACCGTTTCTATCCCGGCATGGGCACGCTGTTCCTGCGGATGATGGGCGAGGCGCTGGTTACCGGGCTCAAGCGCTTCGCGGATTGAGCGGGACACGACGACGATGAGCGCGGTGCAAGCATTCCTGCAGCACCTGCAGGTGGAGCGACGGATGTCGGCGCATACGCTTGACGCCTACCGCCGCGACCTGGAGGCGTTGTCGGTGTGGGCCGAACCCCGCGGCGTGGCCGCGGAAGCGCTGGATACCGACGCGGTGCGCCAGTTCGTTGCCGATGAACACCGCCGTGGCCTGTCGGCCAAGAGCCTGCAGCGCAGATTGTCGGCCTGCCGCAGCTTCTATGCCTGGCTGCTCAAGCATGGCCGTATTGAAGCCAGCCCGGCAGCGACGCTGAAAGCGCCGCGCGCACCGAGACGGTTGCCGCAGGTTCTCGATGCCGACGAAGCCGTGCAGCTGGTTGAACTGGAGCCGGAAGGCGAACTGGGCCGTCGTGACCGCGCGCTGCTGGAACTGTTCTATTCCTCCGGCCTGCGCTTGAGCGAAGTCTGCGCACTGACCTGGCGCGATCTGGATTTCGCCAGCGGCCTGGTCAACGTGATGGGCAAGGGCAACCGGCAGCGTCGCGTCCCTTTCGGAAAGCCGGCGCGCGAAGCGCTTTTGACCTGGCGCAGCGAAAGCGGCGGTGGTGCTGCCACACCGGTTTTCCCGGGCCGCAACGGGCCGATCAGCCAGCGCGCGGTGCAGATCCGCATCCGCCAGTTGGCGCAGCGCCAAGGCCTGTTCAAGCACGTGCACCCGCATATGCTGCGGCACAGTTTCGCCAGCCACATCCTGGAATCCTCCGGCGACCTGCGCGGCGTGCAGGAACTGCTCGGCCACGCCGACATCGCCACCACGCAGATCTACACGCACCTGGATTTCCAGCATCTGGCCAAGGTCTATGATGCGGCGCATCCGCGTGCGAAACGCCGCAAAGACCCGCCCGACAAGGGGGGGTAGCGCCGGGCCATGCCCGGCGAGCGCGCAGCGCGGGCTGCGTCGCATGCACGACACAGGGATCGCACAGCCGCCGGGCATGGCCCGGCGCTACCGGAACGGCCGCCGCTTGATCTTGATCAGGGCAGCGTAGGGGCGACCGGCGCATCGTGGCCGCAGGCCACGAGGAGATGCCGACCATGGCAAAGCCCATTCCGCTGCGTCCCAAGCACCCCGAGCGCATCTGCTGGGGCTGCGACCGCTACTGCGCAGCTGACGCACTGGCCTGTGGCAACGGCTCCGGCCGCACCCAGCACCCGATCGAGACGCAGGGTGAAGACTGGTATGTGGCATGGGGCATCGAGCCCAATCCGGACCGGCCATCGCATGCCAAGCGCTGAACGGCAGCCATCCGCGCAGGCTTGATCGCACCCGGCGCTGTCCCCATGTCCCGTGAACAGCTATCGGAGGCCGCATGGACCCCAGTCAGAATCCCACCGTTTTCCACGCCACCACCATCGTCTGCGTTCGTCGCGGCGAGCACGTGGCTATTGCTGGCGACGGCCAGGTCACCCTCGGCCACACGGTGATGAAGGGCAACGCACGCAAGGTCCGCCGCCTCGGCCGTGATGGCCAGGTGCTGGCCGGTTTCGCCGGCGCCGCCGCCGATGCCTTCACCCTGTTCGAGCTGTTCGAGGCCAAGCTGGAAAAGCATGGCCAGCTGCAGCGTGCTGCGGTCGAGCTGGCCAAGGATTGGCGCACCGAGCGTCGCCTCGGCAAGCTTGAAGCCCTGCTTGCCGTGGCCGACAAGGAAACCTCGCTGATCATCAGCGGCACCGGCGACGTGATCGAGCCGGAGGACGGCATCATCGCCATCGGCTCCGGTGGTTCGTATGCGCTGTCTGCTGCACGCGCGCTGATGGCGCACACCGAACTGGATGCACGGACCATCGCCAGCGAAGCGATCGGCATCGCCGGCGACATCTGCATCTACACCAATCGCAACGTGGTGGTCGAGGAGCTGTAACGCTCCCCGATCCGCCGGGCATGGCCCGGCGCTACCGACAACGAATCCGTGAGCACACCCATGTCGCACAAGATCGAAGTTTCCTCCGCCACCATGACCCCGCGCGAGATCGTGCAGGAGCTGGACCGGCACATCGTCGGCCAGCATGACGCCAAGCGCGCGGTCGCCATTGCCCTGCGCAACCGCTGGCGCCGCATGCAGCTGCAGCCCGAGCTGCGCAACGAGGTCATGCCCAAGAACATCCTGATGATCGGCCCGACTGGCGTCGGCAAGACCGAGATCGCACGCCGCCTGGCCACGCTGGCCAACGCGCCGTTCGTGAAGGTCGAAGCGACCCGCTTCACCGAAGTCGGCTACGTCGGCAAGGACGTCGAGCAGATCATCCGTGATCTGGCCGATACCGCCGTCAAGCTGTACCGCGAGCAGGCCAAGGTGCGGGTGCGTACCCAGGCCGAAGAGCGTGCCGAAGACCGCATCCTCGATGCGCTGCTGCCGCGCCGCAGTGGTGGCATCGGCTTCGACCCGGAAGCGGCGCGTAATGAGCCGTCGGCCCAGGACAACGAGACCCGCATCAAGTTCCGCAAGATGCTGCGCAACGGCGAGCTGGACGATCGCGAGATCGAACTCGACCTCACCGCCAACGTCAGCATGGACATCATGACCCCGCCGGGCATGGAGGAAATGGGCCAGCAGCTGAAATCGATGTTCGCCAACCTCGGCGGTGGCGCCAAGGCGCACAAGCGCACGCTCACCATCAAGGCCGCGCGTCCGCTGCTGCAGGAAGAAGAAGCGGGCAAGCTGGTCAACGAGGACGACATCCGCACCGCCGCGATCGAAGCCTGCGAACAGCACGGCATCGTGTTCATCGACGAGATCGACAAGGTCGCCAAGCGTGGCGATAACGTGGGCGGTGGCGATGTGTCCCGTGAAGGCGTGCAGCGCGATCTGCTGCCGCTGGTGGAAGGTTCCAACGTGTCCACCAAGTACGGCACGATCAAGACCGACCACATCCTGTTCATCGCATCGGGCGCGTTCCACCTGGCCAAGCCCAGCGACCTGATCCCCGAGTTGCAGGGGCGCTTCCCGATCCGCGTGGAGCTGGGGGCGCTGAGCAAGGCGGATTTCGTGCGCATCCTGACCGAACCGAAGGCGGCGCTGACCAAGCAGTACGAAGCGCTGCTGGCCACCGAGGGCGTCAAGGTCAGCTTCACCACCGACGCCATCGACCGCCTGGCCGAGATCGCGTTCCAGGTGAACGAGCGCCAGGAAAACATCGGTGCGCGTCGCCTGCACACCGTACTGGAGCGCCTGCTGGATTCGCTCAGCTACGAAGCGCCGGACCGCGATGGTGAAACCCTGGCCATCGACAGTGCCTATGTCGATACGCATCTGGGTGAGCTGGTGCAGGACCCGGACCTGAGCCGTTACATCCTGTAACCAGGAATGCGAAAAGGCCGCCGAAAGGCGGCCTTTTCCGTTTGCATCCACGCACGGCGTGGATCTACCACGGTCGCGCCGGGCCATGCCCAGCGACCCTTACGCTTCCGGCAGCGGCTCCGGCACCGTACCCGGTACGAACACGCCTTCCTTCACGTAGGCGGCCAGGGTCATGTCCAGCGCCAGCATGCCATCGCGCTTGAGGTCCATCAGGTCCGGCTCGACCATCGCCCCGTGCAGCACGCCGAGCACGGTGGCGTGCAGCATGCGCGCGGCGATCTTCGGGTCGGCGCCGTCACGCAGCTGGCCCAGGTCCTGTGCACGGCGCAGGGCACGTTCCATCCGGTCCAGCGCGTCGCGGAAACCGTTCTGCTGCAGTTCGGTCAGCACCTTGGTGTCGGCCGAGGCATCGCTGCGCAACATGATTTCCATGGTCTTGCGCAGGCGCTCGTCCTCGGACAGCTCGATGAACGAGTGGATCATCACTGCGCGCAGATCGTGCACCGGGGTATCGCGTTGATCGCTGGAGGTTCGCTCAAGTTCCTGCATGAAAGGCAGGTGCACCCGTTCGATCATCGCCGCCAGCACTTCGCCCTTGTTCTTGAAATGCCAGTACACGGCGCCGCGGGTATAGCCGGCGCGGGCACCGATCATCTCCAGCGTGGTGCGGGCAACGCCGTGCTCGTGGAAGCAGGTTTCTGCGGCGTCCAGGATGCCTTCCCGGGTCGCCTGGGTGTCCTCTTTGGTCTTGCGGGCCATGAGTGGGTACGAGTTAGCGTGAAACGTGGCTGAATTGTACCGGTTTACAAACAAACACGCATGTATGTATATTTCCCTCCCATCATTCCCGTCGTGTGCGTGGCAGGCCTGTCCAGGCGCCCACTCCACCCGGGTGGGCGCTGTTCGCGCGGTCTTCACTCCTGCAAGGGGAGGGTCCGCAGTATCAGCGTCTGCTGAGATCCCTCCCCTCAAGAGCCATTCCCATCATGTTGCTGAGCCGAATCCGACCCTTCGCGTTGTCGCTGGCGATCGCTGCGACCGTCGCTGCCTGCGGCGGCCAACCCCAGGCCCCCGAACAGGGGCCGGGCCAGGTCAGCGTGGTTACGCTGAAGTCCGAAACCGTCGGCCTGACCCGTGAGCTGCCGGGCCGCACCAATGCTTTCCTGGTGGCCGAAGTGCGCCCGCAGGTCAACGGCATCGTCGCCAAGCGCCTGTTCACCGAGGGTGGGATGGTCAAGGCCGGCGAGCCGCTGTACCAGATCGAAGATGCCAGCTATCGCGCCCAGGCCAACAGTGCACGTGCGCAGCTGGCCCGCGCCGAAGCCACCGCCAACGCCGCCCGCCTGAGCGCCAAGCGCATCACCGAGCTGGCCAAGGTCGACGCGGTCAGCCAGCAGGATCTGGAAAACGCCGTGGCCGCGCAGAAGCAGGCCGAGGCCGATGTCGGTGCCGCCAAGGCATCGCTGGATGCCGCCAACGTCACCCTCGGTTATGCGCGGATCACCGCGCCGATCAGCGGCCGTATCGGCAAGTCCAGCGTCACCCAGGGCGCGCTGGTCAGCGCTGGCCAGGCCACGGCGCTGGCGACCGTGCAGCAGCTGGACCCGATCTATGTGGACCTGACCCAGTCCTCAGCCGAGCTGTTGCAGCTGCGCCGTGAACTGGCCGCCGGCCGACTGCAGGACAACCAGCAGACGCCGGTCAGCATCCTGATGGAAGACGGCAGCACCTTCGAACACAAGGGCACGCTGGAGTTCTCCGAAGTCAGCGTCGATCCGGCCACCGGCAGCTTCGCTCTGCGGGTCAAGGTCGACAACCCCGACGGTCTGCTGATGCCCGGCATGTACGTGCGCGCGGTGATCGGCGGTGGTGTGCGCAGCGATGCGGTGCTGGTGCCGATGCAGGGCATCGCCCGCGATCCGAAGGGCGATACCAGCGCGATGGTGGTCGGCAAGGACAACAAGGTCGAAGTGCGCCCGGTCAAGGTCAGCCGCACCGTTGGCGACAAGTGGCTGGTCGAGGACGGCCTGAAGGCCGGTGACAAGGTCATCGTCGAAGGCCTGCAGAAGATCGGCCCGGGCATGCCCGTGAACGCCACCGAACAGGGTGCCGCCCCGGCCAAGCCGGCCGCCGCCCAACCTGCAGCTGCGGCCGCAGGCGCGAAGTAAGCGGAGAACCCCATGGCACGTTTCTTCATTGATCGACCCATCTTCGCGTGGGTCATCGCGATCATCATCATGCTCGCCGGCGGCCTGGCCCTGTTCAAGCTGCCGATCTCGATGTACCCCAACGTCGCACCGCCGGCGGTGGAGATCAGCGCCAGCTACCCGGGTGCTTCGGCCAAGGTGGTCGAAGACTCGGTGACGCAGATCATCGAGCAGAACATGAAGGGCCTTGATGGCCTGATCTACTTCTCCTCCAACAGCTCGTCCAACGGCCAGGCCACCATCACCCTGACCTTCGAGAGCGGTACCAACCCCGACATCGCCCAGGTGCAGGTGCAGAACAAGCTGCAGCTGGCGATGCCGCTGCTGCCGCAGGAAGTGCAGCGGCAGGGCATCAACGTGGCCAAGTCCAGCTCGGGCTTCCTGAACGTCATCGCGTTCGTGTCCGAAGACGGCAGCATGGATGCCAACGACATCGCCGACTACGTCGGTTCCAATGTCGTGGACCGTCTCAGCCGCGTGCCGGGCGTGGGCAACATCCAGGTGTTCGGTGGCAAGTACGCCATGCGCATCTGGCTGGACCCGAACAAGCTGCACACCTATGGCATGTCGGTGCCGGAAGTGGTTGCTGCGGTGAAGGCACAGAACGCGCAGGTGGCCATCGGCCAGCTGGGTGGTGCGCCGTCGGTGAAGGGCCAGCAGCTCAACGCCACCATCAACGCGCAGTCGCGCCTGCAGACCCCGGAACAGTTCCGCAACATCATCGTGCGCGGTGCGCAGGACGGTGCCGAACTGCGCCTGGGCGATGTTGCCCGCGTCGAGCTGGGCGCCGAGTCGTACGACTTCGTCACCCGCTACAACGGCCAGCCGGCCAGCGGCCTGGCGGTCACCCTGGCCACCGGCGCCAACGCGCTGGATACCGCAGCCGGTGTCGATGAAACCCTGAAGGAACTGGAAGGCTTCTTCCCGGCCGGCCTGAAGGCCGAGATCCCGTACGACACCACCCCGTTCGTGCGCGTGTCGATCAAGGGCGTGGTGCAGACCCTGCTCGAAGCGATCGTGCTGGTGTTCGTGGTGATGTACCTGTTCCTGCAGAACTTCCGCGCCACCCTGATCCCGACCATCGCCGTGCCGGTGGTGCTGCTGGGTACCTTCGGCGTGCTGTCGGTGCTGGGCTTCTCGGTGAACATGCTGACCATGTTCGCGATGGTGCTCGCCATCGGCCTGCTGGTGGACGATGCCATCGTGGTGGTGGAGAACGTCGAGCGCATCATGTCCGAAGAGGGCCTGTCGCCGCTGGAAGCCACCCGCAAGTCGATGGGCCAGATCACCGGTGCGCTGGTGGGTATCGGCCTGGTGCTGTCGGCGGTGTTCGTGCCGATGGCCTTCATGAGCGGCTCCACCGGTGTGATCTACCGGCAGTTCTCGGCCACGATCGTGTCGGCGATGGCGTTGTCGGTGCTGGTGGCCATCGTGCTGACACCCGCGCTGTGCGCGACCATGCTCAAGCCGCTGAAGAAGGGCGAGCACCACGTCGCCCACAAGGGCTGGTCGGGTCGCTTCTTCAATGGCTTCAACCGCGGCTTTGATCGCACCAGTGACAGCTACCAGCGCGGCGTGCGCGGCATCCTGCATCGCCCGTGGCGGTTCATGGGCATCGTGGCTGCGCTGTTCCTGCTGATGGGCGTGCTGTTCGTGCGCCTGCCCAGCTCGTTCCTGCCCAACGAAGACCAGGGCGTGCTGATGGCGCTGGTACAGGCGCCGGTGGGCGCCACCCAGGAGCGCACGCTGGAATCGATCGCCGCGCTCGAAAAGCACTTCATGGAAAACGAGAAGGGTGCCGTCGAATCGGTGTTCTCGGTGCAGGGCTTCAGCTTCGCCGGCATGGGCCAGAACGCGGGCATGGCCTTCGTCAAGTTGAAGGACTGGAGCGAGCGTGACGCTGACAATGGCGTGATGCCGATCACTGGACGTGCGATGGCCGCACTGGGGCAGATCAAGGATGCCTTCATCTTTGCCTTCCCGCCGCCGGCCATTCCGGAACTGGGTACGGCCTCGGGCTACACCTTCTTCCTGAAGGACAACAGCGGCCAGGGCCACGACGCATTGCTTGCGGCCCGCAACCAGCTGCTCGGCCTGGCGGCCGGCAGCAAGAAGCTGGCCAACGTGCGCCCGAACGGCCAGGAAGACACCCCGCAGTTCCGCATCGATATCGATGTGGCCAAGGCCAGCTCGCTGGGCCTGTCGATCGACCAGGTCAACACCACCCTGGCCACCGCGTGGGGCAGCTCGTACATCGATGACTTCGTCGATCGCGGCCGCGTCAAGCGCGTGTTCGTGCAGGCCGACCAGCCGTTCCGCATGGTGCCGGAGGACTTCGATCTTTGGTCGGTGAAGAACGACAAGGGGGAGATGGTTCCGTTCAGTGCCTTTGCCAGCAAGCATTGGGACTACGGCTCACCGCGCCTGGAACGCTACAACGGCGTGTCGGCCACCGAAATCCAGGGCGAACCGGCCCCGGGCGTGGCGTCCGGTGATGCCATGGCCGAGATCGAACAGCTGGCCAAGCAGTTGCCGGCGGGCTTCGGCGTCGAGTGGACGGCGATGTCCTACCAGGAACGCCAGGCGGGCTCGCAGACACCGCTGCTGTACACGCTGTCGCTGATGATCGTGTTCCTGTGCCTGGCCGCGTTGTACGAAAGCTGGAGCGTGCCGACCTCGGTGCTGCTGGTGGCGCCGCTGGGCATCCTCGGTGCAGTGCTGGCCAACACCTTCCGTGGCATGGAGCGCGACATCTACTTCCAGGTGGCGATGTTGACCACGGTGGGCCTGACCAGCAAGAACGCGATCCTGATCGTCGAGTTCGCCAAGGAGCATCTGGAGAAGGGCGCAGGGCTGATTGAAGCGACGATGCATGCGGTCCGCGACCGTCTGCGCCCGATCATCATGACCTCGCTGGCATTCGGCATGGGCGTGCTGCCGCTGGCGATCTCCACCGGTGCAGGTTCCGGCGCCAAGCAGGCGATCGGTACCGGCGTACTCGGCGGCATGATCGTGGGCACCGTGCTCGGCGTGTTCTTCGTACCGCTGTTCTTCGTCGTGGTGCAGCGCGTGTTCAAGAAGCGCAACGCCACCGAGTGATGACAACCGGTAGCGCCGGGCCATGCCCGGCGGATGCCTCACCGCATAGTCGCCGGGCCCGGCCCGGCGCTACCACCGTGACCCCCAAGGTGTCGCTATGAAATTCTCTTCTCTTGCAGTATCCCTTGCCGCCGCGCTGGCGCTCAGCGCGTGCGGCACCCTGGCGCCGAAGAACACCGCAGTGGCCCCAGCCATTCCATCGCAGTGGCCGGCGGAAGCCGCACAGGGTGAAGTGGCCGATGCGGCCGCGGTCGGCTGGCGCGACTTCTTCACCGATGAGCGCCTGCAGCAGGTGATCGGCCAGGCACTGGACAACAACCGCGACCTGCGCGTGGCCGTGCTCAACGTCGAGAAGGCGCGCGGGCAGTACCGCGTGCAGCGCGCTGACCGCGTACCGGGTGTGGCCGTGACCGGGCAGATGGACCGCCGCGGTGGCGACGTTCCGGTGACCGAGCAGTTCAGCGCAGGCGTTGGCGTGGCCGAGTTCGAACTGGACCTGTTCGGTCGCGTGCGCAACCTGAGCGAGGCCGCGCTGCAGCAGTACTTCGCTGTAGCGGCCAACCGCCGCAACGCGCAGCTGAGCCTGGTGGCCGAGACCGCCACGGCGTGGTTGACCTACGGTGCTGACCAGCAGCGCCTGGTGATCGCCGAAGCAACGCTGAAAACCTATGAGGATTCACTGCGTCTGGCCGAAGCACGCCATGAGCGTGGCGGCAGTTCGGCGCTGGAACTGACCCAGACCCGCACCCTGGTCGAGACCGCGCGCACCGATGCCGCGCGTCTGCGTGGACAGCTGGCGCAGGACCGCAACGCGCTGGCGCTGCTGGCCGGTGGCCCATTGGATCCGGCACTGCTGCCGGACAGCATCGCACCGCAGGTACTGGCGCTGGCGCCACCGCCGGCCGGACTGCCCAGCGACGTGCTGCTGCAGCGCCCGGATATCATGGCAGCGGAACACCAGCTGCTGGCCGCGAATGCCAACATCGGTGCCGCTCGTGCCGCCTTCTTCCCCAGCATCTCGCTGACCGGCAGCATCGGCAGCGGCTCGGGTGAACTGTCGGGCCTGTTCGACAGCGGTACGCGGGTGTGGAGCTTCCTGCCGAAGATCACCCTGCCGATCTTCCAGGGTGGCAAGCTGCGCGCGAACCTGGCGGTGGCCAACGCTGACCGCGATATCGCACTGGCGCAGTACGAAAAATCGATCCAGAGCGGTTTCCGCGAAACCGCCGATGCGCTTGCGTTGAATGTCAGCCTGGATGAGCAGGCCGCCTCGCAGCAGCGACTGGTGGAAGCGGCCGAGCAGGCCAACCGCCTGTCGCAGGCGCGCTATGACGCCGGCCTGGATAGTTTCGTCACCCTGCTGGATGCGCGTCGTACCGCCTACAACGCGCAGCAGACACAGCTGCAGACGCAGCTGGCGCAGCAGTCCAACCGCATCACGCTGTACAAGGTGCTGGGCGGCGGCTGGCACGAGCGCGGGTAAGCAGCGCCTGTGGTAGGTGCCAACCTTGGTTGGCACGGATGCGTCAGTGCAGGCGGGTGGCCATGTGCCAACCAAGGTCGGCACCTACCTTGATGATCGATGGTAGTGCCGGCCGCTGGCCGGCATTGTCATTTCAGGGCCTGCTACACCGCTTCGTCATCCCGCCGCTCGCTGCGGCAGGCGCGTACCCGCGTCAGCGCGTCGCCGGCTTCGCGCGCCATCCGCTCGTACTCGGCGCGGATCTCCTCCAGACGTTCTTCGTCCAGCTCTTCCAGATCCAGCAGCTCGTTGTTGGCATCGGCGGTGGCGCGGATCAGTTCATCCAGCTTGATCTGCATCGCCGCCGTGTCCGCGTTCTGCGTGTGCTGGATCAGGAACACCATCAGGAAGGTGATGATGGTGGTGCCGGTGTTGATCACCAGCTGCCAGGTATCGTTGAACCTGAATATCGGGCCGCTGATGCCCCACAGCACGACGATCGCCACCGCAGCCAGGAAGGTCCACGGCGAGCCGGTGGCGGCCGCAGCCTTCTTGGCGATCGTATTGAACAGGTTTCTTGCACGCATCGTCGTCGTCCCACTGGAATGACGGCGATCATCGGCACATGTCTGTGCAGGTGCCGTGCAGCCGGACGTAGACTCAGGCGCGCAGGCGCGGTGCTTCCTGGCTGCGCACCGGGCTGGCCAGGTAAACATGCTGCCAGCAGTGTTCGACGAATTCGCGGGCCTGCGCTTCGGTCAGGCGCGGCATGATCTGCAGCGCGTACTGGGTCTGGAAGAGTTCATCGCGCTGGGCATTGCTGGCGCGCGGCTGGGTGATCAACGAATCGCAGGCGAACTTGATCCACGGCACATAGGTGCCGAACGAGGTATGCGCGAGTGCGCCATCGGCGTGCTGGCGGCGCCAGTAGTCCAGCTCCGCATCAACATTGATGACCGGGGGAATGGCGGGTACTTCAGCGTGCATGACGATCCAATCGGTTGGAAGTGAAGGGAGTGGGGGACCATTACAGTGTGGCCCGGGTGGCAGTGCATGCTGTGTCAGCGTGATGTGCAGCCAGCGTCGCGATGGCGCAACAGCTGCGCGTGTTCAACCGCACCCAGACGTTCGGCCATGCCCGCCATCGCATCGCACAGGCGCTCCATATCGCGGGGATGGTCGTACAGCAGATCCTGCTGCATGTCCTGGTAGGCGTTCCAGAACGAGGCACTGCGCTTGTGCAGTGCATACTGCCGCTGCAGTCGGTTCCAGATCGCGGCCAGGGCCGGGTCGCTGGGAGTACGTACGGCATGCACTTGCATGGTCGGCTCCAGACCGGGGCGGGGGCCTCGGTTGCAGTCCACCCTAGACGGGGCTGCGCAGCAGGATGTTAGTGGCGCGTGTGCACTGCACGCAGCTGACTGCGCATCAGTTCACGTTGAAACGCGCAGACGCTGCCGGCACAAGGCTGTGCCGGCACTGAAGCGTTCATCAAGGCGGATGCATCACCCGTGGCGGATGCTCATTCGCCGATGTCTTCGTTCCAGATTTCCGGATGCTGCGCAATGAAACCGCCAAGCAGGTCCACGCATTCCTGGCTGTCCAGGTCGATCACGTTGACGCCGTTTTCCCGCAGCCAGTCGATGCCACCCTGGAAGGTGCGCGATTCGCCGACCACCACCGTGCCGATGTTGAACTGGCGCACCAGGCCCGAGCAGTACCAGCACGGGGCCAGGGTGGTGACCATGATGGTGTCCTGGTAGCGGCGCTGGCGGCCGGCCTTGCGGAACGCGTCGGTCTCGCCATGCACGGACGGGTCGCCTTCCTGCACGCGGCGGTTGTGGCCGCAGCCGAGCAGTCGGCCATCGTTGTGGTACAGCGCCGCGCCGATCGGCACGCCGCCTTCGGCCAGGCCCTGGCGGGCTTCGGCGATGGCGGTCTGCAGCAGGGCCTGGTAGTCGGGCGTGGTGATCATGCGGGGCTCCGGTAGGTCGTGGGGCGCCATGATACGGCCAGCGTTCCCCGCAGGGGCCCGGCGGTGCGATAATCGGGGGCATGAGCGAATCCCCCTACAAATCCGGTACCACCCATTTCGGGTTCCGCGACGTTGACGCCAAGGACAAGCAGAAGCTGGTCGGTCAGGTGTTCACGTCGGTCGCGCGCAACTACGACCTGATGAACGACCTGATGAGCATGGGCGTGCACCGGGCATGGAAGCGCTACTACGTAGCCACCGCGCAGGTGAAGCCGGGTGACCGCGTGCTCGACCTGGCCGGTGGCACCGGTGATATCGCCGCGCTGCTGAAGGAGCGGGTCGGTGCCGAGGGTTCGGTGGTGCTGGGCGACATCAACGCCGGCATGCTGTCGGTCGGCCGCGACCGCCTGACCAACCGCGGCCTGGTGCTCGGCCTGGACTACGTGCAGTGCAATGCCGAAGCCCTGCCGTTCCCGGACAACAGCTTCGACCTGGTGACCATCGCCTTTGGTCTGCGCAACGTGACCGACAAGGACGCCGGCCTGCGCGAGATGTACCGCGTGCTGAAGGTGGGCGGCCAGGCCCGTGTACTGGAGTTCTCCGAAGTCACCGCGGACTGGTTCAAGCCGATCTACGACTTCCACTCGTTCAAGATCCTGCCGAAGCTGGGCAAGCTGTTCGCCAACGATTCGGACAGCTACCAGTACCTGGCCGAGAGCATCCGCAAGCATCCGCCGCAGGAAGAGCTGAAGGCGATGATGGGTCAGGCAGGCTTCGAGCGCTGCCACTACAAGAACCTGACCGGCGGCATCGTCTCGATCCATTCCGGCTACAAGCTGTAAGTCTTTCTTTGGTAGGTGCCAACCTTGGTTGGCACACGCCCGTCCGCGAGCGCTGACAGGTCCGTGCCAACCAAGGTTGGCACCTACCAGAAGCAGCAGGGTCGGCACGTGGCGCGAGCGATGAAAGATCCGTGCCAACCAAGGTTGGCACCTACCGGGCCATCGCGGGGCCGGCCATTACCCCGCACCGCGCAACGCTTCCCGGCCGGGGGAGAGGTACCATTGGGGTTTGATCCCCCGTAACGGTCCCGATTCATGCGCAATCCGCTGATGCTCCTTCCGCTGGCCGTGGCCCTGGCCGCCGGCTGTTCCCAGGAGGCCGCCGCACCCGCCGCCGCCCCGACTGCCCAGAAGGCTCCTGCCGCCCCCGTGAACGCCGAAAACCGCAGCCACGACGAAAGCTCGTACGCCGAGCCGGACAAGGTCGTCGTCAAGGACATCGCGCTGGATCTGAAGCTGGACTTCGATCAGAAGCAGATCGGCGGCACCGCCACCTACACCCTGGAATGGAAGCAGAAGGACGCCAAGCAGCTGGTGCTGGACACCCGCGAGCTGAGCATCGCCAAGGTCGAGGCGATCGCCGCTGACGGCGCGCGCAGCCCGCTGCAGTTCGTGCTGGCCCCGGCGGACAAGGTGTTCGGCAGCAAGCTGACCATCGAAACCCCGGAACAGCCGGCCAAGGTCGAGGTGACCTATCACACCGCACCGACCGCGTCGGGCCTGCAGTGGCTGGCGCCGTCGATGACCGAGGGCAAGAAGCTGCCCTTCATGTTCAGCCAGTCGCAGGCGATCCACGCCCGTTCCTGGGTGCCGCTGCAGGACACTCCGAGCGTGCGCTTCACCTACAGCGCGCACGTGGTCTCGCGCCCGGACGTGATGGTGCTGATGAGCGCCGACAACGATCCCAAGGCCGCGCGTGACGGTGACTACACCTTCAAGATGCCGCAGCCGATTCCGTCCTACCTGCTGGCCATCGCCGCCGGCGACCTGGTGTTCGAACCGATCTCCGGCCGCTCCGGCGTCTGGGCCGAGCCGACCATGGTCAACAAGGCCGCCAAGGAATTTGAAGACACCGAGAAGATGATCGGTGCCGCCGAGAAGCTGTACGGCGAATACCGCTGGGGCCGCTACGACATGCTGGTGCTGCCGCCGTCGTTCCCGTTCGGCGGCATGGAAAACCCGCGCCTGACCTTCGCCACCCCGACCGTGATCGTCGGCGACAAGTCGCTGGTCTCGCTGGTAGCCCACGAACTGGCGCACAGCTGGTCGGGCAACCTGGTGACCAACGCCAGCTGGAAGGACATCTGGCTCAATGAAGGCTTCACCACCTACGTCCAGGGCCGCATCACCGAAGCCCTGTACGGCAAGGAGATGGCCGAGATGGAAAAGCAGATCGACCAGACCGATCTGCTGGCCGAAGTGAAGGACATGAGCCCGGCCGACCAGGCCCTGGCGCTGCCGCCGCTGAACGAGCGTGACCCGGACGAAGCACTGAGTCAGGTGGCCTACGTCAAGGGTTCGTGGTTCCTGGAATTCCTGGAACAGCGCTTCGGCCGCGAAACCTTCGATCCGTTCCTGCGCGGCTGGTTCGATGACCACGCCTTCCAGAGCGCCAACACCGACCAGTTCGTTGAGTACCTGAAGAAGAACCTGCTGCCGAAGAATCCGTCGGCGGTCACCGAGGCCGAACTGAAGGCGTGGCTGGACGAGCCGGGCATTCCGGCCTTCGCCGCCAAGGCGCAGTCGCGCAACTTCAGCAGCGTCGATACCGCGCGCATCGCGTTTGCCAGCGCCGGCACCGTGCCGAGCAGCCAGGTCATCGCCGACTGGAGCACGCAGGAATGGGTGCGCTTCATCGATGGTCTGGGCGCCACCCAGCCGCTGGACAAGCTGGCCACGCTGGACAAGGCGTTCCACTTCACCGGCACCCCGAATGGCGAGATCGCCATGCGCTGGTACCCGCTGACCATCCGCAGCGGTTACGAGCAGGCCAATGAAGGGGCGGCTGCGTTCATCGAGCGTGTCGGTCGTCGCAAGCTGATCCTGCCGATCTACGCCGAACTGGTGAAGACCCCGAAGGGGCTGGAGCTGGCCAAGCAGGCGTTCGAGAAGGCCAAGCCGGGCTACCACCCGATCACCACCGCCTCGGTGCAGGACATGCTGGCCAAGGCTGAAGCCAAGTAAACGGTAGTGCCGGCCGCTGGCCGGCAACCGGGCACCGCTTCATCATCAACGGCGGGGAAACCCGCCGTTGCTGTATCCGCTTTTCGCTGCCGATAGAATCGGGATGCACCCGTAAAGGACTCCGCCATGAAACGACTGATCCTGCTCACCGCCTGCACCCTGGCCCTGGCCGCCTGCAGCAACCCCGAGGAAGAACGCAAGGCGCAGGAGGCCGCCGCTGCTGCCGTGCAGGCGCAGAAGGAAGCCAAGGCCGAGGACGTGGCCAAGCAGTACGACATGGCCGTGGCCGCGCAGGACTGGGAACGCGCGCGCCTGCATGGTACCTCGCTGCTGGACCAGTACAAGGACACCGCCGCTGCCGAGCGCATCGCCGCCGGCTTCGACGAGGTCAAGGCAAAGGGCGACGCTGCGCGCGACCTGCGCCGCATGCAGGCGCTGTGGCAGTACAACCAGATTCCGGTCGGCAGCAAGGGCAACCAGGTGTCGGCACAGATCTTCAGCAAGGAGCGGGTGGACGTGGATGGCAGCGGCGCCAAGCCGGTGCAGCTGGTGTTCCGCGACCATCCCGAATGGAAGCGCCATGCCTACCTGGTGCTGCAGGCCGGCGATTTCCGCTGCCCGCAGTGCACGGTGAAGGTCACGGTGGACGATGGCAAGCCGATCTCCATGGCGGCATGGCGGCCGAAGACCGACGAGGCGATTGCCATGTTCATCACCGACCAGAAGGCGCTGTGGAAGCTGGCGGCCAAGGGCAAGTCGATCAGCATCGAATTCCCGGTCAAGGCCGGTGGCACGCGCACGGCCGTGTTCGAGACCGGTGGCGTGGATGCCAGCCGCATGCCGGCGTGGTGGCATTGACCATGGCTGCACCCGTGGCTGCGCCGGCACTGTCGACGATCCGCCACTGGGTGTTCGACATGGATGGCACGCTGACCGTAGCGGCGCACGATTTTGCGCGGATCAAGCGCGAACTGGCGATTCCGCAGGAGGATGACATCCTCACCCACCTGGCCGGGTTGCCGGCCGCGGAGGCCAGCGCCAAACATGCCTGGCTGCTGGCGCACGAGCGTGCGCTGGCCGCCGCTTCCCAGCCAGCGATGGGCGCGGTGGCACTGGTGCGCGCGCTGCAGGGCGCCGGCTGCCGTCTGGGCATCCTGACCCGCAACGTGCGCAGCCTGGCGCAGATCACCCTGGAGGCGATCGGGCTGGGCGACGTATTTGCCGAAGACGACATCATCGGCCGCGACGAGGCCGAGCCGAAGCCTTCACCCGCCGGGCTGCAGTACTTTCTGCGGCGCTGGCAGGTGGAACCATCGCAAGTGGTGATGGTGGGCGACTACCGCTTCGATCTGGAATGCGGACGCGCGGCCGGTAGCCGCACGCTGCTGGTCAACGCCCCGGACAACCCCTGGCCGGAGATGGCCTGTTGGCACCTGGCCGATTGTGGGGCGGTGCTGGCGCGCTGGCGGGGCTAGCGCGGCGCCCGCTACGCGTTATGGCGGAAACCTGAGAACCGCGCCGGCGGTCAACTCTCGACTGTCATCACAGTGTATTGTGCGTGGCCCGCTGGACGTTGCTCGAATGTCCGGCCGGGGTTGAAGCGGAGGCGGTTGGGGAACTGTCGCCACTCACTGCTGCGGCCTGATCGAGGCCGCGGTGAGCATTGAACGGTGTCGGCGGACGGTCCGCTGCGCTGGCGGTTGTGTCGGGTTGCACGTTGTACGGTGTGGCCCGCTGCCAAGGATGGGGCATGGGTGTCCTTTGCTCCATTTCTGGATTCCTTTCATGCTCCGAGCTGTGTGGGTGTCGCTGTACCGGCGTCTGTGTCCGATTGCCGTCTTCTTCCTGTTTGGCCTCGTCGCCCTGTCGTTGTCGCGACTGGGGTTGGCGCTGTGGCACGCCGCGCGGGTCAGTGCTGCTGATGGCTGGGCCACGGTGCTACTGCAGGGCCTGCGGGTGGATGTGTCGACCCTGTGTCTGCTGTACGGCATCCCGGCGGTGCTGGCGCTGCTGTTGCCGCTGGAAGGACACGTGGGCCGCGCGTGGCGCCATCTGCTGCGATGGTGGCTGATCCTGGTCAGCGTGTTGCTGGTGTTCATGGAGCTGGCCACGCCCAGCTTCATGGCCGAGTACGGCCTGCGCCCCAATCGTATGTTCCTGGAGTATCTGATCTATCCCGAAGAGGTCGGGATGACGCTGCTGCGCGGCCATCTGCTGGCCGTGGTGATCGAAGTCACCGCGGTGATCGTGCTGTTCTGGGCACTGCTGCGCGGGTCGCGGCGATGGGTCGGCAACAGTCCAGTGGTCGCAGTTGAAGCTGGATGGCTGTGGCGGCTGCCGTTGGCGTTCCTGGTGCTGCTGCTGGCGGCGCTGGGCGTGCGTTCCAGCCTCGGGCATCGGCCCTTGAACCCGGCACTGGTGGCGTTCTCGACCGACCCGACCATCAACGCCTTGCCGCTGAACTCCCTGTACACCGTCGGCCATGCCGCGCGGCAGCTGGCGACCCGCAGCGAAACCTCGCGCGTCTACGGTGATCTGCCGCTGGCCGAGGTGGTCAGCGAACTGCGCGCCAGCAGCGGCCTGCCGGCATCGGCGTATGTCTCCGACGCACTGCCGACCCTGGCACTGCGCCCGCCGCAGTACCGCGGCAAGCCGCGCAATCTGGTGATCGTGCTGGAAGAAAGCCTGGGTGCGCAGTTCATCGGCAGTCTTGGCGGGCGGCCGTTGTCGCCCAACTACGACCGCCTGAGCAGGCAGGGTTGGGCGTTCGAGCGCCTGTATGCGACCGGCACGCGTTCGGTACGCGGCATCGAAGCGGTACTGACCGGGTTCCCGCCGACCCCAGCCGAATCGGTGGTCAAGCTGCCCGCCAGCCGCCAGCGCTTTTTCACCCTGGCCGATGTGCTGGGACGGCATGGCTACGACACCGGCTTCTACTACGGCGGCGAAAGCCACTTCGACAACATGCGCGAGTTCTTCCTCGCCAATGGCTTCACCCGCATCGTGGACCGCAAGGATTACCGCAAGCCGGCATTTGTCGGCTCGTGGGGTGCGTCTGACGAAGACCTGTTCGGCCGTGCCGACCAGCAGTTCCGGCAACTGAAAGCAGACGGCAAGCCGTTCTTCGGCCTGGTGTTCACCTCCAGCAACCACGATCCGTTCGAGTTCCCGGACGGCCGCATCGACCTGTACGAGCAGCCGAAACAGACCCGCGACAACGCCGCCAAGTACGCCGACTACGCGCTGGGCGAGTTCTTTAGCAAGGCGATGGCCTCGCCGTACTGGGAGGACACCGTGTTCCTGGTGGTGGCCGACCATGATTCGCGGGTGTTCGGCAAGAACATGGTGCCGATCGGCAACTTCCATATTCCCGGACTGATCCTCGGCGGCGGCATCGAGGCGCGCCGCGATAGCCGCATCGTCAGCCAGATCGATCTGCCGCCGACGCTGCTGTCGCTGCTGGGTATTGCCGATCCCACCCCGACGGCGGGGCAGGACCTGACCGACCTGCAACGGCTGCAGCCGGGACGCGCGCTGATGCAGTACGACCGCAACCTGGCATGGATGGAGGGCAACGATGTGGCCATCCTGCAGCCGGACAAGCCAGCGCAGGGCTTCCGCTACGATCCTGCGAGCGACCAGCTGCAGCCGCAGGCACTGCGGCCGGAACTGGCGCGGCGCGCACATGCCTACGCGATGTGGGGCACGCTGGCCTACGAAAAAGAGCTGTACCGCTTGCCGGAGAAGGCCAAGCCCTGAGCCGGGGGTAGCGCCGGGCCATGCCCGGCGAGCGTGCAGCGCGGGCTGCATCCGGAGCCGAAGGTGTCTGGTCGGAAAGCCGCCGGGCATGGCCCGGCGCTACCAGAGCGGTGCCGATAGCGCGACGGGTGGAAAACCCCCTTGTTGTTCAAGGGGCGCGCCGAAGTCGCGGGGATAAGGAGAACTGCGCGGGCAGTTTGGTTACACGCTCAGCGCGTAACCGAACTGCTGCTTGAACTGCTCGTTGAACTCATCGAAGGTGAAGCGCTGGTTCTGGGTGCCCGGGTGCTCGACCTTCAGCGCACCCATCAGGTTGCCCATGCGGCCGATGGTCAGCCAGTCGAAGCCCTTCTGGATGCCGTAGATCAGGCCGGCGCGGAAGGCGTCGCCACAGCCGGTCGGATCGACCACGCGGCGCTCGTGCGCCGGCGGGATGTCGTAGCTCTTTTCCGGGGTGTGGATCACCGCGCCCTTCGGGCCGCGGGTGGTGATGTAGGCCTTGACCCGGCTGACGATCTCTTTTTCGTTCCAGCCGGTGCGTTCCTGCAGCAGGTTCGACTCGTAGTCGTTGACCACCACGTAATCGGCCTGTTCGATGAACTCGCGCAGCTCCGGGCCGTTGAACAGCGGCATCGCCTGGCCCGGGTCGAAGATGAACGGCACGCCGTCTTCGTGGAATTCCAGCGCATTCTGGATCATGCCTTCGCGGCCGTCCGGGCCGACCAGGCCCAGGCTGACGCCCGGCACGTCGCGCACGTGGTTTTCGTAGGAACGCATCATCGCGCCGGGGTGGAAGGCGGTGATCTGGTTGTTGTCGTGGTCGGTGGTGATGAACGCCTGCGGGGTGAACAGCTCATCGATCACGCGCACGCGGGTGAGGTCGATGCCCAGGGCGTCGAAGTGCTCGCGGTACGGGCCGAAGTCCGAACCCACCGTGCCCATCGGGATCGGATCGCCACCCAGCAGGTGCAGGTTGTAGGCGATGTTGCCGGCGCAGCCGCCGAACTCGCGGCGCATGCGCGGCACCAGGAACGACACGTTCAGGATGTGCACCTTGTCCGGCAGGATGTGATTCTTGAACTGGTCCGGGAACACCATGATGGTGTCGAAGGCAAGAGAACCACAGATCAGAGCGGACATCGATGTAAGCCTATGCGGTGAATTTTGGGGTGGGCCGGCCCACTTCGGCAGGCAAGCAAACGGCGCCCTTGGGCGCCCGACGGCGCAAAGGTTACCCGCTGGTGCCGCTCAGGGCCAGAACCGGGTGATGCCCGATCAGGCCGAAAGCCTGTGAAGGCGCGGGTTCAGCTGGATTTCTCCTTGCTCGGCGGCAGGCAGGTTGCTAGGCTTGTCGACCTCGATTTCTGCCCATTTTTTCGCCATCCCGCGTTGGGCGCGACACCCCTCAGGATCAACTCCCAGATGTTCAAGAAACTGCGCGGCATGTTCTCCAATGACCTGTCCATCGACCTGGGCACGGCCAACACCCTCATCTATGTGCGCGGGCAGGGAATCGTGCTGAACGAGCCGTCCGTGGTCGCTGTGCGCCAGGATCGCGCCATTGGTGGTACCCGGTCGGTGGCAGCCGTTGGCGCCGAGGCCAAGCAGATGCTCGGCCGTACCCCGGGCCACATCACCACCATCCGCCCGATGAAGGACGGCGTCATCGCCGACTTCACCTACACCGAGGCGATGCTCAAGCACTTCATCAAGAAGGTGCACAAGTCCCGCGTGCTGCGCCCGAGCCCGCGCGTGCTGGTCTGCGTGCCGGCCGGCTCGACCCAGGTCGAGCGCCGCGCGATCAAGGAATCGGCCGAAGAGGCCGGTGCCCGTGACGTGTTCCTGATCGAAGAGCCAATGGCGGCCGCAATCGGCGCCGGCATGCCGGTCACCGAGGCTCGTGGCTCGATGGTCATCGACATCGGCGGCGGTACCACCGAAGTGGCGGTGATCTCGCTGAACGGCATCGTCTATTCCGCTTCGGTGCGCATCGGCGGTGACCGCTTCGACGAATCGATCACCAACTACGTGCGACGCAACCACGGCATGCTGATCGGTGAAGCCACCGCCGAGCGCATCAAGGTCGAACTGGGCTGCGCCTACCCGCAGGCAGAAGTGATCGAGATGGAAATCTCCGGCCGCAATCTCGCCGAGGGCGTGCCGAAGATGATCAAGATCAGCTCCAATGAGGTCCTCGAAGCCTTGCACGAGCCGCTGTCGGGCATCGTCAGCGCGGTCAAGCTGGCACTGGAACAGACCCCGCCGGAACTGTGCGCCGACGTCGCCGAGCGCGGCATCGTGCTGACCGGTGGCGGCGCCCTGCTGCGCGACCTGGACCGCCTGATCTCCGAGGAGACCGGCCTGCACGTGCAGGTGGCTGACGACCCGCTGACCTGCGTGGCCCGTGGTGGCGGTCGTGCGCTGGAACTGGTCGACATGCACGGCAACGAGTTCTTTGCGCCGGAATAAGCCGTTCCGGCTGCCTGCGCCCGCAGCGCCCCTCCGGGGTGCGGCCCGCCCCATCGGCGGGTCGGCACCGGCGGGGCGCCCGTGTGTTTCCCTCCCGCCTTCTGCCAGTTGAATCGCTGCCGTGCCGCCCTACGCCGGACCTCCCGTCGCTTCCCGATCCGGTGATGCCGCCAGCCCACTGCGGCTGCTGGCTTACCTCGCACTGGCAATCACCTTGATCGTCCTCGACGACCAGGCCGGCTGGCTGGCGCGTCTGCGCGAGCAGGCCAACAGCCTGGTGCAGCCGGTGTGGGCCCTGGCCGGTCTGCCCGGCAAGCTTGGCGGGCAGGTGCGCGACACCGCTGCCAGCCACGGCCAGCTGGTGACCGAAAACCGTGAGTTGCGCAACCAGTTGCTGCTGGCCAATGCGCGCCTGACCCGCCTGCAGACCGCCGCGCTGGACAACGCCCAACTGCGCGAACTGCTGAACGTGGCCGAGCGCAGCGGCCTGGACGTGCAGCTGGCCCCGATCCTGGATATCGACCTGGACCCGGTCAAACAGCGCCTGGTGCTGGACGCCGGCAGCCGCGAAGGCGTGCATGTTGGCCAGGCGGTGATCGATTCCGGCGGCCTGATGGGCCAAGTGATCAACGTGACCGCGGGCAGCTCCACCGTGCTGTTGCTGACCGACCCGGACCATGCGGTGCCGGTGACCGTGGCCCGCAATGGCGTGCGCCTGATCGTCTACGGCCGCGGCGACAAGCTGGAACTGCGCGACATCCCGCTCAGCGCCGGCGTGGAAGTGGGCGATGAGATCGTCACTTCAGGCCTTGGCGGTCGCTTCCCTGCGGGGTTCCCGGTGGGCACCATCACCGCGCTGCGCCCGGACGATACCCATGCCTTCCTGGTGGGCGAATTGAAACCGGCCGCGCAGCTCGATCGTGGCCGCGACGTGCTTCTGCTGCGCCCCGGCGCAGCGATCCGCATCCCGCCGAACCTGCGCCTGCAGATGGAGCAGGGCGCTCCCGGTGGCCCGGCCGATGCCACCGCGCTGCCGAGCGGCACCACGGCGACGGCGCCTTCGACGACGCAGCCCACCGCGGTAGTGCCGGCCGCTGGCCGGCAACCGGCTCCGTCTTCGACGAAGCCGGTTGCCCCCGCATCCCACCTTAACCCCGCGCCTTCGGCGCGCCCCCCTCAACAAGAGGGGGGCTCTCCACCCGACGCTGGGTCGGCCCCGGTAGTGCCGGCCTCTGGCCGGCAACCGACTCCGTCTTCGACGAGGTCGGCTGCCCCCGCATCCCACCTCACCCCGGCGCCTTTGGCGCGCCCCCTTGAACAACAAGGGGGCTCTGCATCCGCCGGGTCCACGGTAGTGCCGGCCGCTGGCCGGCAACCGACCACGCCGGAGGCGCAACGATGAGCCGCCTGCGCGACAACCCGTGGGTGCTGCCGGCCAGTCTGGTGGTGGCACTGCTGCTGGGCCTGCTGCCGTTGCCGGCGCTGCTGCAGCCGCTGCGTCCGTATTGGCTGGCCCTGGTGCTGGCGTACTGGGTGATCGAAGCGCCCGAGCGCGTCGGTCTTGGCATTGCCTTCGCCAGTGGCGTCGTGGCCGACCTGCTGTATGGCGGGGTACTGGGCGAACAGGCGCTGCGGCTGGTGATGCTGGCCTTCATCCTGCAGCGTTTCCGCGCGCGCATCCGCTTCTTCCCGATGTCGCAGCAGATGCTGGCCATCGGTGGCCTGCTGTTCAACGATCGCATCGTCAGCGCGCTGGTCCATATCATGGTGGGTGAGCCGACGCTGCCGTGGTCGTACTGGTGGGCACCGTTGCTGGGCATGGGCCTGTGGCCGTTGGTGTTCGTGCTGCTGGACGCGGTGCGCTTCGGCAAGCGTGGGCGCTGAGCCATGCTGCCGCGCCGCCAGGTCAAGAATCCGCACGCCGAAGGCGAACAGTTCCGGCGCCGCGCGGCGCTGGGCTTTTTCGGCGTGCTGGTCTGCCTGTTGGGCCTGGGAGGCTGGTACTTCAAGCTGCAGGTGCTGGACCACGACATCTACGCCACACGCTCGGAAGCCAACCGCATCAAGCCGCGGCCGGTAGTGCCCGGGCGCGGCATGATCTATGACCGCAACGGTCGGTTGCTGGCCGAGAACGTGCCGGCGTTCCGCCTGGATGTGACCCCGGACAAGGTCAAGGACATGGATGCCACCCTGGAAGGGCTGGCGAAGATCATCCAGATCAGCCCGGAAGAACTGGAAGCATTCAACAAATCGCGCAAGGCGCGCCGCAAGTTCCTGCCGGTCACGCTGAAGCTGCGCATGAGCGATGAGGAAATGGCGCGCTTCGCGGTGGACCGCTGGCGTTTCCCCGGCGTCGAGCTGGAACCGTACCTGACCCGTCGCTACCCCTACGGCGACCTGTTCGCGCACATCATCGGCTACGTCGGCCGGGTTGATGACAAGGATCTGGAGATCCTTGGTGAAGGCAATGCCGCGCTGACCCACATCGGCAAATCCGGCCTGGAGCGCTATTACGAGCAGGAACTGCGCGGCAAGGTCGGCTACGAACAGGTCGAGACCAACGTGCAGGGCCGTGCGATCCGCACCATCGGCCGTGTCGCCGCGCAATCCGGCGCCGACCTGCGTCTGTCGATCGATGCCGACCTGCAGCGGGCGATGGTGGCCGCCTTCGGTGAGCAGGAAGGCTCGGCCGTGGCAATGGACCCGCGTACCGGCGAGGTGCTGGCGATGGTCAGCCTGCCGTCCTACGACCCGAATCTGTTCGTCAACGGCATCTCGCATGCCGACTTCAAGGCGCTCAACGACAACCCGTCGCGCCCGCAGTTCAATCGCCTGGTGCTCGGTGGCGTCGCTCCCGGTTCGACCCTGAAGCCGCTGATCGGCCTGGCAGGTCTCGATTCGGGCGTTCGCCGTCCGGAGGACAAGGTGCTGTCGACCGGCATGTTCTATCTGCCGGGCACCTCGCGTGGCTGGGGTGACTCGCACCGTGGCGGTCACGGCTGGACCGACCTGCGCAAGTCCATCGCGCAGTCGGTCAATACGTACTACTACCGGCTGGCATTGGACCTGGGCATCGAGCGGTTCGACCACTACATGGAGTACTACGGCTTCGGCCAGCCCACCGGCATCGATCTGACCGGCGAGATCTCAGGCATCCTGCCGTCGCCGGCCTACAAGCGGAAGAGCCGCAAGGAAGCCTGGTATCCCGGCGACACGGTGAACATCAGCATCGGCCAGGGCGACTGGAAGGTCACGCCGCTGCAGCTGGCCCGTGGTGTCAGCGGCCTGGCCAATGGCCAGCTGCGCACGCCGCATCTGGTGATGCAGCAGCGTGCGGGTTTCGACAGTGACTGGGTGCAGACGGAGCCTGGCCAGAGCAAGCCGGTCAGCCCCAACCCGAACAACCTGCAGGCCGTGCGCGAAGGCATGATGGCCACCATGCTTCCCGGCGGCAGCGCCGCACGCATGGCCGCCGGCGCGCCCTATACGATGGCGGGCAAGACCGGTACCGCGCAGGTCGTCAGCCGCAAGGGTACGGCCGCGGTCAATCCCAAAAGCCTGCCGATGCACCTGCGCCACCGTGCGCTGTTCGTTGGGTTTGCTCCGGCCGATCAGCCGGTGATCGCGTTGGCCATCGCCGTGGAAGGTGGTGGTTACGGCGGCGCAGCCGCGGCACCGATCGCCCGCAAGATTTTCGATGCCTGGCTGCTGGGAAAAATGCCTGAAGGCATGCAACCGCTGGACAGCGAACGCGGCACTACCGCCATCGGTATCACCGCCTTCGACAATGAAGACGTGAACGCGCGTCCGGCCGGCGACGCCGCTGCCGCAGAGCTGGGCGAACACCCGGTGCTGATCGGCATGCCCGCACCGCTACCGGCGCCAGCTCCGGTTCCGGGTACGCCGTCTGCGGCCGCCGTGCCCGTCGGTCCACGCCCGACTGCCGCAGCGGAGGCCAGCCGATGAGCGCGTTCCTGCGTTGGGCCGGCGAAATGCTGCAGCGGTTCTTCAGCAGCCTCGACTGGGTGCTGTGCCTGGCCTTGGGCACGCTGATGGTGATCGGCCTGGCAACATTGAAGAGTGCTGGCGGCGATGGCCTGGTGATGGCGCAGGGCGTGCGTTTTGCCGTGGGCCTGGCGGCGATGTGGGGCATCTCGCGGGTGCCGATCCTGCGCATCCGCTCGGCGACGCCGCTGATCTACGCCATCTCGATGATTCCGTTGCTGGCGGTGTTCGCGCTGGGCACCGGCAAGTACGGCCGGCAGTGGCTGGACCTGAAGTTCTTCTACCTGCAGCCGGCCGAACTGCTCAAGGTCAGCCTGCCGATGATGGTGGCCTGGTACCTGCACAAGATGCCGCTGCCGCCGCGCTTCAACACGGTGCTGGTGGCGATGGTGATCATCGGCGTGCCGACCGGGCTGGTGATGCTGCAGCCAGACTTCGGTACCGGCGTGCTGATCGCCGCCAGTGGTGTGTTCGTGCTGCTGCTGGCGGGCCTGCCGTGGTGGTGGGTGGGGCTGGGCGTGGGCGGCGTGGCAGCGGTAGCGCCCGTCGCCTGGTTCTGGCTGCTGCGGCCGTACCAGAAGGACCGCATCATGATGTTCCTCGACCCGGAAATGGACGCGCTCGGCGCGGGCTGGAACATCATCCAGTCGAAGATTGCCATTGGTTCCGGCGGTTTCGATGGCAAAGGCTGGGGCGAAGGCTCGCAGTCGCACCTGAATTTCATTCCCGAACAGACCACGGACTTCGCGTTCTCGGTGCTGAGCGAGGAATTCGGCTGGATCGGCGTGGCGCTGGTGCTGACGTTGTACCTCGTGGTGATCGGGCGCTGCTTGTGGATCGCCAGCCAGTCGCGCGATTCTTATTCGCGCCTGCTGGCCGGCGCAACGGGCCTGGCGTTCTTCGTCTATGTGCTGGTGAACGGCGGGATGATCTCGGGCCTGCTGCCGGTGGTGGGCGTGCCGATGCCGCTGATCAGTTACGGCGGTACGTCGGCGGTGTCGCTGCTGGCGGGGTTCGGGTTGGTGATGGCAGTGCGTCGTCACAATCCGGTGCATGGGGGTTACGGGTAGTTTCCAGCCATCGGCGCCGCCCCTCGTGGGTGGTTGCTGAAAGCAACAGCCGTGGTGGGCCGGGCGGGGTGGATTCGCGGGGGACGCCGTGAACCCATCCCTGGGGGCTTGGCCGCGGCATCCATGCCGCGGACACCCCCGCGAACCCCCCCCCCCCGGCCCCGACAGTTTCCTGCGGTGGCCACCCACGCAAAGAGAAAAACAGAGCAGAAGCGGGTCGCTTCGCTCTTTGTAGTGCCGAGCCATGCTCGGCTCTTCAGGAATGCACGCATCACGCGGCCTGCAGCTGCACATCCACGTATTCGGACAGGCCTCGGCAGGCCAGCAGCAGACCTTCGCGGGCGTCGTCGCCCAGTTGCTGCGTGTCGCCACCGTCCACGCGCACGCGTTCGCTGGCGTGCAGCAGTTCCAGCAGGAAGGTCAGCCCGGCATTGGCGCGGTCGATGCGCGCCATCGCCATGCACTGCGCCTGTGTTCGCCCCTTGTGTGGCCACGGCTGTCCGTCGGCCGCTTCCACCTGGCGGATGCGCTGCAGGCAGTCCAGCAGGGTAGTGCCGCCGGGACTGTTGGCGGCCTGCGCTGCGGTGAGTGTGGTTTCCAGTGCGCGGGCGATGTCGTTCGGCAGCTGGTGGGCGGCTTCGCCCAGCGTGGCGAACAGGTACGGGTAGGTGGAAGCGGACATGGCGGCATCCTTGTGCGATGGGCAAGGGCCACCCCGCGTGCATGCGAGGGTGGCGGACGATGCGTGGCTCCAATACCGGTGACCAAGTGTGAAAGCGCCGGCGGGCACGAGGCCCTCCACGCACCGCCCGCCAAAGACGCACGGACGGATTGCCAGCCGACGCCGCTCAACAAGGAGAAAGCGACGCCGGCTGGCAAGCGTAAACAACACTTGGGTCAACGGGATTGGAGTCCCGTGCCACCCGTTGTCGGTGGCACTACATGATGTGCACGGGGACCCCCGCTGCTCCAATCAGAATTGTTTGAAACCCGCAAAATGCAGATGCCAATGGCACTCATCACGCGAGGTGTCGATAGCGACAAACAGCGCTGACAGCTTCACGAAAGCGGCGGTTGCTACCGTGCCACGGGTGAAATGGAAACGACTGTTTGGTGGCTGCCGTGAGGCAGTGCGCACGATCGATCTGCCGTTGTTGGTCGCGTTGTTGATCCTGATGGGCGCGGGCCTGGCGGTGCTGCACAGCGTGAACGGACCGGTGGCAGGGCAGGCCATGCGCTTTGCGATGGGGCTGGTGGCGATGTGGCTGCTGTCGCGGGTCTCGCTGCTGCGCCTGCGCGCGTGGACACCGGTGATCTATGCGCTGTCGATGCTGCCGTTGATGGCGGTGTATGTGATCGGTACCGGTAAATACGGGCAACGCTGGCTCAACCTTGGCGTGTTCTATCTGCAACCTTCGGAACTGCTCAAGCTCAGCCTGCCGTTGATGATGGCCTGGTATCTGCACCGTCAGCCGCTGCCGCCATCGCCGCGCACGGTGTTGACGGCAGCGGTGCTGATCGGGGTGCCCGCGGTGCTGATCCTGATGCAGCCCAATCTCGGTACCGCCACCCTGGTGACCGCCAGCGGCGTGTTTGCGTTGCTGTTGGCTGGCCTGCAGTGGCGCTGGGTGGTGGCCGGCTTGAGTGCGGTGTCGGTGGCTGCGCCGCTGGCGTGGTTCGGGCTGCTGCGGCAGTACCAGAAGAACCGTGTGCTGACCTTCCTGGATCCGGCCGCCGATCCCTTGGGCACCGGCTGGAACATCCTGCAGTCGCGCATCGCCATCGGCTCCGGTGGCCTGCAGGGACGTGGCTGGGGCCACGGCACACAGGCGACGTTGGATTTCCTGCCCGAGTACACCACCGATTTCGCGTTCTCGGTGCTGGCCGAGGAATTCGGTTGGATCGGCGTGGTGACGGTGTTCGCCTTGTACCTGTTCGTGGTCGGGCGCTGCCTGTCGATCGCGGTGCAGGCACGCGACACGCACGCGCGGCTGTTGGCCGGCAGTTTCGGCCTGGCGTTCTTCGTGTACGTGCTGGTCAACGGCGGGATGATTTCCGGCGTGCTGCCGGTGGTGGGCATTCCGATGCCGCTGATCAGCTACGGTGGCACCTCGGCGGTGTCGTTGCTGGCCGGTATTGGTCTGGTGATGGCGGTGCGCGGGCACCGGCCGGTACACGCGTAGGTTTCCAGCCAACGGCGCAGCCCCTCGTGGGTGGCCGCATGGACCGATTCATGTGATTGGGCAGGGCGGGTGGGCTGCGCAGGGGACGCCGTGAACCCATCCATGGGGGCTTGTCCGCGGCATCCATGCCGCAGACACCCCTGCGCAGCCCACCCGCCCGGCCCCTGACAGTTGCCGAGTACGTCCAGCCCACGGAAAAGAAAAAGAAGATCAAAAGCAAAAGCAGCGTGGCCGGCCCGGCTCGGAGCGAAGCGACCCGCTGTTGCTCTTCTTTTTCTTTTCCGTGGGTAGGCCGCGCGGAAATCTGTCAGCGGACGGGCGGGGTGGGGCGGGCGGGGTATCCGCGGCATGGATGCCGCGGCTAAGCCCCCATGGATGGGTTTACGGCGTCCCCGCCCGTCCTACCCCGCCCGGCCAGCCATCAGGAAGCCAGCGCTCTACGCGACCAACCCGACCCCTACCCACGAGGGGCTGCGCCCTTCGCCGACCTTCACCGCCGATGCGCGCATGAATCTGCGCAAGCGCATTTCTGTAATCGTTCCCACAACGCCGCACAGCAGCACGGCCGCTGACGAAGTTCCATAAAAAGTGCGCGCCAATTCACATTTTGACGCCGCGTTGATCCTGATCAATGGACATGTCGCAATCGGCCTGCACAATGGCGGCCCGTTCGGCATGGCGCGCCGTCTTTGATGCAGCGCGAGGGGCGTCGGATGGGAAAGCAGTACTGATCCAACAGGTACAAGGAGCGCGGAGCACTGCCACTGGGGAGCGGCAGCCGCGCAGGTACCGACCGGGTCCGGCGGCCGGTTGCGTCTGCGGGGATGGGGACGCAACCGGCAACCTCTGCCTGAATGGGGCAGGTCGATCACAACGCCTTCACATTTCGTGCTGAACGCGAGCAAATCGTTGTGATTCATGGTGTTAGGGGTTTTAATTCATCCATGACCTGCTAACCTGCGGTGATGATTCGACGTTCTCTGGCCTGCATGCTCACCCTCGGCCTGGTCGCCTGCGCGACCCAGCCGACGTCCCCTCCGACTTCGCCCCAGGCCAGCAGTACGCCGCGCCACCCGGCAGCCAAGCCCCAGGGCCCGGCCGAGGCCGCGCCGGAAGCCGCAGCCGCTACGGCAGCGCCGGTCGATCTCACCCCGGTACCGTTCGAAACCGCGCGTGCGAAATTCATTGCCGACACCGCCAAGCGTTACGGCCTGAAGCCCGACGAGATCCGCAACGTGCTCGACCAGGCGCAGGTGCGCCAGCCGATCATTGCTGCCATGTCGCGACCCGCAGAACGGGTCAAGCCGTGGAACGAATATCGGCCGATGTTCATCAGCAAGGCGCGCATCGATGGCGGCAAAGCCTTCCTTGCCCAGCACCGCGCCGAACTGGACCGTGTGCAGCAGCGCACCGGTGTGCCGGCCGAAGTGATCGTGGCGATCATCGGCGTGGAAACCAGCTACGGAAAGAATGCCGGCAGCCATCGCGTGCTGGATGCGCTGTACACGCTGGCCTTCTATTACCCGCGCAGTGGCGACCCGGCCAAGCTGGAACGCGAAGTGCGCCGCGAGCTGTTCTTCCGCGATGAACTGGCCAAGCTGTTTGAGCTCGGCCGCGAGGAAAAGCTGGACATCACCACGCTCAAGGGCAGCTACGCCGGTGCGATGGGCATGGGCCAGTTCATGCCCTCCAGCTACCTGGATTACGCGGTGGACGGCAACGGCGATGGTCGCCGTGACCTGTTCACCAGCTACGACGACGTGTTCTCCTCCATCGCCAACTACTTCGTGAAGAAGGGCGGTTGGGTGCGCGGCGGCCAGGTCGCCGTGCCGGCCACGCTGGCCACTGGCCGCGAAGAGTTCAACCCGACCGAGTGGATGCCCACCTGGTCGCTGTCCGATCTGGCCCAGCGCGGCTACCAGCCCAGCGCACCGGTGCAGCCGGGCGTCACCGCCACCCCGATCACGCTTGAAGGCAGTGCCGGCAAGCAGTACTGGCTGGGCTTCCAGAACTACTACGCGATCACCCGTTACAACCTCTCGAAGATGTACGCGATGGCCGTGTTCCAGTTGTCGCAGGCCATTGCCGGACAGGAGCTGCCCCCGGCATGAACATCAGATGGCTGGTCCCTGGATTGATCGTCCTCGCGCTGGCCGCCTGCAGCAGCGCGCCGAAGAAGCCGGCGACCGCCGGCCACGGTGGCAAGCCGTCCGGCACGGTGGTGCAGGGCAAGGGCGGGCGTCCGGCGCACTGTCCGGAGGGCTCGCCGTACGCGGCGGCCACCGAGGACTTGTCCACCCGTGGCAACTACACCGCCGGTGGCCTGTACAAGCCAGGCGTGAAAGACACCACGCCCAGCTATGTACCCAACGTGGCGTGCATTCCCGAGCCGCTGGTCACCAATGAGGATCGCTCGGTAATCGGCAACAAATCGCCTTACGTGGTGCTGGGCAAGCAGTACAAGGTGCTCGACGACACCCGCAACTATGTTGAGCGTGGCACCGCCTCGTACTACGGCGCCAAGTTCCACGGCCGCCTGACCTCCAACCGCGAGGTCTACGACATGTACCAGTTCACCGCTGCGCACAAGACCTTGCCGCTGCCCAGCTTCGCCCGCGTGACCAACCTGGACAACGGCGAATCGGTGATCGTGCGCGTCAACGATCGTGGTCCGTTCCACGACGGCCGTGTGGTTGATCTCAGCTATGCCGCCGCTGTGCGCCTGGGCATCACCCAGCGCGGTACCGGCAACGTGGAAGTGCGTGCGGTGCAGCCGGGTGAAACCAACCTGATGGCGCAGAAGCCGTCGCGCCGCGAGCGCCGTGCTGCTGAAGCGGCTGCGGCCACCGCTGCCATTGCCAGCACGCGCCCCGCACCCGCGGCCCGTCCCGTTGCCGACAGCGACATTGATCGCCTGGTCAATCGTCTGCCTGCCGATGGGGCGCCGGCGCGTGGCCAGCCGGCCACCACCCAGGCCGCCGTCAGCACCATGCCGGAGGTGGCGGTCAGCAGCCTGCCGCCCAGCGCGACCGTGCCGCGTCCTGCAACGCCGGTCGTGGCTACTGCCGTGCCGCGCAGCCCGGCCCCGGCCAGCACCAGCGCTCCCAGCCTGTCGCAGAAGATGGTGGGCGCGGTGATGCTGCAGGTCGCCAGCTTCTCCAGCCGCGACAACGCCAACCGCGCGATGGGCCAGCTCAGCGCCGCCGGCATCGTCGGTGCCACCATCAGCGACATCGCCGCCGGCGGCCGCACCCTGTTCCGCCTGCGGGTTCCCGCCAGTGATCACGCCAGCGCGGCGGAACTTGCCGGGCGCATCTCGGGTCTGGGTTTTGGCTCGCCACAGATCGTCAAGGACTGATTCCGCCCGGGCCGGTGCTGCCGGCCCTTGCCACCCCGGCCTTACAATGGCCACCTTGTCCCATCCTTCATTTTCCGGCCGTCCCCTGGAGCCTGCTGTCCCATGAATTTCCGTTCCGCCGCCACTGCCCTGGCCGCCACCCTGGTGGTGGGCCTGGCCTCCGCCCAGACGCCGCTGCCGACCCCGGCCACGCCGACGCCTGCCGCCGCTGCTGCCCCCGCTACCGTGGCCACGCCGCCTGCGCCCGCACCCAGTGTGTCCAAGGCCTGGGTGCTGATGGACTACGCCACCGGCCAGGTACTGGCAGGTGAGAACGTCAATGAACAGCTGGCCCCGGCCAGCATCACCAAGGTGATGACGTCCTACGTGATCGCCGCCGAGGTCAAGAACGGCAAGGTCCGTCCGGATGACCAGGTGATGATGAGCGAGCGCGCCTGGCGCGAGGGCGGCGCTGGCACCGACGGCAGCTACAGCGGCTTCCCGGTCAACCAGACGGCACGTCTGGAAGACATGGAAAAGGGCATGGCGATCCAGTCCGGCAACGACGCCGCGATTGCCCTGGCCGAGCACGTGGCCGGCAGCGAAGAGGCCTTTGCCTCGCTGATGAACAGTTACGCCGCCAAGATCGGCATGAAGAACTCGCACTTCGTGAACGCCCACGGCCTGACCGCCCCGGGCCATCACAGCAGCGCCTACGACCTGGCCCTGCTGGGCCGCGCGATGGTGCGCGATTACCCGGAAACCTACGCGTACAACAAGATCAAGGAATTCCAGGTCGGCACCATCAAGCAGCCGAACCGCAACCTGCTGTTGTGGCGTGATGGCAGCGTGGACGGCATCAAGACCGGTCACACCTCCGAAGCCGGTTACTGCCTGATGAGCTCGGCCCAACGCGGTGACCAGCGTCTGGTGGCCGTGGTACTGGGTGGCCAGTCGGAAAAGCAGCGCGCCGATGACAGCCTGGCCCTGTTGAACTGGGGCTTCCGCTTCTTCGAAACCCACCGCCTGTACGAGCCGGGCAAGGCCGTGGCCGAGCACAAGGTCTGGAAGGGCACCACCGACAAGGTGCAGCTGGGCGTGGCCCAGCCGATGCTGGTCAGCGTGCCGCGCGGTCGCTACAACGACCTGAAGCCGAGCATCGACGTGCCCAAGACCTTGGAAGCACCGTTCACCGCCGGCCAGCAGATCGGCACCGTCAAGGTCACCCTGGATGGCAAGCTGGTGGCCGAAGCGCCGCTGGTGGCAGTGGCCGCCGTCGAGCAGGCCGGTTTCTTCAAGCGCCTGTGGGACAGCTTCTGGATGTGGTGGGAATCGGAATGATCCGCAGCGTGCTGCGGTGAACTGGAAAGGCCGGCGAATGCCGGCCTTTTCTGTTTCGGGAGCCGGTTCGGCATGAATCCGTCCGAATGCCGATCGCTCATGATGCTGCCTGGATGCGGGTAGTGCCGGCCGCTGGCCGGCTCCTCATGAACCCATCCGGATATGCCCGGAGCCGGCCAGCGGCCGGCACTACCACCAGCCCGGCCGGATATGCCTGCAGCCCGATTGCTTACAGCGAGCGACTGATGGTGAAGCTGCCGAACACCGGCGACTGGCGCTGGCCATCGAATTCGCGGGTGCTGTGGTAGCGCGCCATCGCGAACTTCCAGCGGCCGCGCATTACCGCAATGCCATAGCCACCTTGGGCAACCACATGACGCTTGTCCACGCTGTGGCTGTTGCGGAACGTGTTGCCGTCCAGGGTGATATCACGGATCACCCACGCCGCATCGGTGGTGGCGAACAGATGCCACGACCAGCCGGACGGCTTGCCACCCCGGGTTGGCGCGGTGTTCTCGCCGGCCGGGCGCAGCGGGGTGCTGCCGAAATCGTCCGGCAGCTTCCAGCCGAAGCGCACTTCGCCGCCGAGGTTTGCCTTGGTTTCCAGGTTGCCGATCGCACCGCCATAGTGGCTGATCGCGTCCCAGCCCCAGCCGTCGGCGTTGATGCTGGCATCGCCCGGCCAGCGGCGCATGCGCTCGTGGGTCAGCATGAACACCGGTTCGTTGTGCAGCTGGTTGTCCCAGCCCTTGAACTTCTCATCGCCCAGCACGCTGTGCACGGCGTCCTGCACCTGCTTGCCCTGCGCCCACGGCCCGACCACACCCAGCGACAGCTGCGTGGTCTGCAGGCGATCGCCACTGCGCGCGTTGAAGCCGAAGCTGACCAGCAGCACGCCGGCATACGGCCGGTCATCCTCGATCAGGTCGCTGCGGGTCGGGTCGGTGGGGGTGAAGATGCCCTGGGCCAGGCTGAAGATCATGTTCTGCTGTTCGAACTTGCCCGGATGCAGTGCTTCCAGGTGGCTGTTCACCCAGCGCGCCAGTCGCGGCAGGCAGGGGTCATCGGTGTAGTCCACCAGATTGGGCGAGACCAGGGTCAGCTGGGCGCCATTGGTATACCCCTGGTCCTGGTGGCGGCCGCCGAACAGGTCGTTGTCGACGCGGAAGTTGACCTGCGGCGGGTGCTCGCGCATCGCGTCAGGACCGCACTGATCGGCGGCGTAGGCGGAAAGGGGGAGGGCAGCGGCCAACAGACTGGACAGGCCAAACGTTGCGAAAGGACGCATGGATGGGATGATCATCGGGAAGGGGAGTTTTGTTCGTCGTTTTATGCAACGACACGTTACTCCGACCGAAGTGACGGAACGAGCACGGCCAGAGCACGTGTCTGTTCCGAAAATGACAATGACCCGTGAATGCAATCGGCCGCTGCATCGGCCGCTGCATCGGCGGGTTTTTCCTGAATGGCGGTTCAGCTGCAACGCAGTGGCGCGTATCCGGCGCTATCGAGCCAACTGAATACTCTTGGGTTTGGTGCCTTCCGGCCCGATAATGGGCCCATGGAAATCAAGTCCGACAACCCCGAACACGGCTTCCAGTTCCCCGGTCAGTTCGAGCTCAGCGCGATGGGCCCGGCCAACCGCGGTCTGGAGCATGAACTCCCCCGCCTGCTGCTGGCTGCTGGCGTCGACGTGGTGAACGAGCGCATCAGCTGGAAGCATTCGTCCAACGGCAAGTACGTCTCGGTACGCCTGGTCTTCCGGGCCGAGAACCGCGAACAGTACGACGTGGCCCATCAGGCCCTGCGCGACCACCCGGAAGTGAAGTGGACGGTGTAGCCGTCAGCTGCCCTGCCGAAGTGGCCGCCCCCGAGGCGCGTCCGCCGCGCCCGGCGGTGGTCCGTGACCTGGGCCGCCAGGCCTACGAACCGGTCTGGCACGCCATGCAGCGTTTCACCGACCAGCGCGACGACGACACGCTCGACGAGCTGTGGGTGGTCGAGCACGAGCCGGTGTTCACCCTAGGCCAGGCTGGCAAGGTCGAGCACGTGCTGGCGCCGGGCGAGATCCCGGTGGTCCACGTCGATCGCGGTGGCCAGGTGACCTACCACGGCCCCGGCCAGATCGTGATCTACCCGCTGCTGCGCCTGCCGCGGCTGGGTATCGGCGTGCGCGACTACGTGTGCCGCATTGAACAGGCCATCATCGACACGCTGGCCGAGTGGAACATCGGTGCCGAACGGCTCGACGGCGCCCCGGGCGTCTATGTCGGTGGCGCCAAGATCGCCGCGCTCGGCATCCGCGTGCGCCGCGGCTGCACCTTCCACGGCCTGGCCTTCAACGTGGCCATGGACCTTGACCCTTTCCACCGCATCAACCCCTGTGGTTACGAGGGGTTGCAGGTGACCACGGTGCTAGACTTGGGCGGTCCGTCCGGGATGGACGCCGTCAAGCCGGTGCTGCTGGACCACCTGGCCCGCCAGTTCGGCCTGCTGCTGCAGCCCGTGCCTGAACTGCCTGATCTCTCTGCGGCCGCCTGACCGCCCCCGGAAACGCCATGACTGAAACCACTGCCCGCACCATTCCCCTGCAGATCGTGCAGGCCGAGCTTCCGTCCACCGCGCCGTTGCAGGCCGGGGTCAAGCAGATGGGTGGGGACAAGATCAACCGTTCGCCGGTGCAGTTCGCCGACGTGCCGGTGCTGCGCAAGCCCTCCTGGATCCGCGTGCGCATTCCTTCGGGCAATGCCGTGCAGAACCTGAAAGCCAAGCTGCGCGAGAACCGTCTGGTGACCGTGTGCGAAGAGGCCAGTTGCCCGAACATCCACGAGTGCTTCGGTCACGGCACCGCCACCTTCATGATCCTGGGCGAGGTCTGCACCCGCCGCTGCTCGTTCTGCGACGTGGCACACGGCCGACCGAAGCCGCCCGATGCCAACGAGCCGGCCAGCCTGGGCCAGACCGTGGCCGACATGGGCCTGAAGTACGTGGTGGTGACCAGCGTCGACCGCGATGACCTGCGCGACGGCGGTGCACAGCACTTCGTCGACTGCATCACCGCCATCCGCGAGAAGTCGCCGGGCACCCGCATCGAAGTGCTGACCCCGGACTTCCGCGGCAAGGGCCGCATGGAGCGCGCGCTGGAGATCCTGGCGCAGAACCCGCCGGACGTGTTCAACCACAACATCGAAACCGTACCGGACCTGTATCGCAACGTGCGCCCGGGTGCCGATTACCAGTGGTCGTTGAACCTGCTGAAGAACTTCAAGGCGCAGCACCCGGAGGTGCCGACCAAGTCGGGCATCATGCTGGGCCTGGGCGAAGACTTCGAACAGATCAAGGCCACCATGCGCGACCTGCGCGCGCACAACGTGGACATGATCACCATCGGCCAGTACCTGCAGCCGACCGCACACCACCATCCGGTGCTGAAGTACTGGACGCCGGAAGACTACAAGGCGCTGGAAGTCTACGGTTACGAGCTGGGCTTCAGCCACGTGGCCTCCGGCCCGATGGTGCGCTCGTCGTACCACGCTGACGTGCAGGCCAAGGGCGCAGGGGTTTCCTGACACCCTGCCGGTGGGTGGGAGCTGCTTCTCCTGTGGGTGCGGACCGTTGGTCCGCACACCTCAGGCTCGCCGGGCATGGCCCGGCGCTACCGATGGGTGTCACCACTACCATGGTGGGTGCGGACCGTTGGTCCGCACGCCTTCGCCTGCATTCACAATTTGCTACACCGGTCCGGCTAGGCTGGTTTTCCACCGAACGTGGGCGGGTGACAAACCCGGCAACTTTCGGCACTGTCGCGGTGTCTGAACACCCTGCAGTCTCCCCCTTGGCAAGGCGCCTTCGAGCACGTCAATGAAATTCAAAGCCCCCGCATTCCTGATGGCCCTGGCGCTGGTCGCGCCGCTGGCGCTGGCGGCCAAGGCCGACTCGCCGGCATTGCCGGCTGCCGCCACTGCAGACCAGGTGACCACCTCCAAGCTGGTGTACGGCCTTTTGTCCGACAGCCGCTACGCCTACCGTCCGCGTGCGCTCGATGAAGCGACCTCCAAGGATGTGTTCAAGCGTTACCTGGAGACGCTGGACGGCGGCAAGCAGTATTTCACCCAGGCCGACATCACCCGCTTCGCACCGTTCCAGGCCGGCATTGCCAATGCCATTCGCGGCGGTGAACTGGAGCCGGCCTTCCAGGTGTTCGCGGTCTACAAGCAGCGCGTCGGCGAGCGTGTGGCTTATGCGCGCAAGCTGCTGAAGCAGGAACCGGACTTCACCACCGATGAGCGCTTCGAGTACGACCGCAAGGACGTGCCGTGGGCGGCGTCCAATGCCGAACTCGACGAGCTGTGGCGCAAGTCGGTCAAGAACGACTGGCTGCGCCTGAAGCTGGCCGGCAAGAAGTCCGATGACATCCGCAAGACGCTGGACAAGCGTTATGCAACCCTGGAAAAGTCGGTCAACGAGCTGAAGGGTGAAGACACCTTCCAGTTCTTCATGAACGCCTACACCAGCGCGGTTGATCCGCACACCGACTACTTCACGCCGCGTACCGCCGAGAACTTCAACCAGGCGATGTCGCTGTCGCTGGAAGGTATCGGCGCGCAGCTGCAGCGCCAGGACGATGTGGTGGTGATCCGCGAGATCATCGCCGGTGGTCCGGCTGCCGTGGACGGCACGCTGAAGCCGGGCGACCGCATCGTCGGTGTGGGCCAGGGCAAGTCCGGGCTGGTGGAAGATGTGATCGGCTGGCGCATCGACGATGTGGTGGCCAAGATCCGTGGCGCCAAGGACACCCAGGTCAAGCTGGAATTCATTCCGGCCGAAGCGGGCGTCGACGGCAAGCACCACACCCTGGTGTTGACCCGTCAGAAGGTGCGCCTGGCCGAACAGGCTGCCAAGGGCGAGACCATGACCATCCCGGCCGCCAATGGCGAGCCGGCACGCAAGGTTGGCGTGATCAAGCTGCCGACCTTCTACCAGGACTTCGAAGGTCGTCGTCGCAACGCTGCCGACTACGCGTCGGCTACCCGCGACGTGGCCAAGCTGCTGGCCGGTTTCAAGACCGACAAGCTGGACGGTGTGGTGCTGGACCTGCGCAACAACGGTGGCGGTTCGCTGGATGAAGCCATCGAGCTGACCGGTCTGTTCATCGAGCAGGGCCCGGTGGTGCAGGTGCGCGAGTCCGGTGGCCGTGTCACCGTCAACAGCGACCGCAACCAGGGTGTGGCATGGGACGGTCCGCTGGCAGTGCTGATCAACCGAGGTTCGGCGTCGGCATCGGAAATCTTTGCCGGTGCCATCCAGGACTACGGCCGCGGCCTGGTCATCGGTGAAACCAGCTTCGGCAAGGGCACCGTGCAGAACATCGTCGACCTGGACCGTTGGCCGAGCGGCGAAACCCAGCGCTTTGGCCAGGTGAAGCTGACCATCGCCCAGTTCTTCCGCATCAGCGGCAGCAGCACCCAGCACAAGGGCGTGGTGCCCGACCTGGCGTTCCCGGCCAGCGTCGATGCCACCGAGTTCGGCGAAAGCACCTACGACAACGCGCTGCCGTGGACCCGCATCGCCGCGGTGCCGCACACCCAGTACGGCAACTTCGCGCCGCTGCTGCCGAAGCTGGAAACGCGCCATGACTCGCGCATCGCCACCGACAAGGAATTCCAGTGGTGGAACGAGGACGTGGAGCAGTTCCGTACCGAAGCGGCGAAGAAGTACGTCTCGCTGAATGAAGCGACCCGTCGTGCCGAGCGCGAGCGTCAGGACACCCAGCGCAAGCAGCGCCAGATCGTGCGCAAGGAGCTGGGCCTGGCCCTGGACCCGCTGGCCGATGACAGCAGCGATGACGGCCTGACCGGCAACGAGCGGGACATCGTCAAGGATGCCGCCCGCGAGAAGGCCGCCGAGAAGCGCCCGGACCCGTTGCTGCGTGAATCAGCTTCGATCCTGGCCGACGCGGTGAACCTGCTGGAGGCCGACCGTCCGCTGTCGGCACAGGTGCTGCCGCAGTCCACCGCCGCAGGCCGTTGGGCTGACTGATTGACTGGAAAAAGGGGACGGAAGGGATCAAGTCGTTTGTGGCACTAACGACTTGATCCCCTCCGTCCCCTTTTTGCATGAACCGGGAACAACGGTGGGGGAGGGGCCAAGCAGTATCGACCCGGCGCACACGGGCAGGGGGCTACCCTCGGGGCTACCGTCTTTGCAGGAGTACCCATGCGGGCCTCCCTTCTTTCTGCTTCCCTGCTGGCCGTAACCGGCGCATTCGCCCTGACCGCCTGTGGCGGTCGTGCCGCCGACAGCACCGTGCTGCGCGAATCTTTCGATTCGGGTGACACGTTCTCGCGCACCGTCGACGGGCGTCCGGCCGAAGCCTGCGAGGCGGCACGACGCACGCTGCTCAGCCAGGGCTATGCCATTGCGCGGTCGGATGACGCACAGGTGGAAGGCAACAAGAATTTCCAGCCGCGCGAGGATGACCACGAACAACTGGTGCTGCGTATCTCGTGCGCACCACGTGGCAGCCAGGCGCTGGTGTTCGTCAGCGCCGTGCAGGACCGCTATGCGCTGAAGAAGAGCCCGACCTCGGCCAGTGTCGGCGTGGGCGCGCTGGGCTCGGTATCGCTGCCGTTCGGCAGCAATGACGATTCGCTGGTGAAAGTGGCCAGCAGCACGATCACCGATGCCGAGTTCTATCGGCGCTTCTTCCAGCGCCTGCAGCAGTACCTGCCAGCGGCAGCGAAGCCAAAACCGCAACCGCAACCGGCCGCGTCGCCGCAGCCCCCTGCCGGACCTGAGCCAGAACCCGCGCCGGCAGCAACGGACCAGGGCTGAACGTGCGCGGCAGCGGGATGGCATGGGCCCTGCTGCTGGGCTGGCCGCTGAGCGCGCTGGCCGGTTCGGTCGAATGCACCCAGGGCCTGCTGCAGCGGCTGGGGTGGCGCTTCGAAACCGCAGCGATCAGCGCACCGCAGGTGCAGGGCGGGCCGGTCTGTACGCGAGCCTCGCTGGCCGAGGCGCAGGCCGCCGGTGATCTGCGCGTGCGTTGGCCGGACACGATGGCTGACGCTGATCGGCAGGCCCTGTTGCAGCAGCTGCTGGACGACCCGGCCACGTTCTGCGCTTACGCCTTCGAACTGGGCGCGGCCGTGCAACGTGCCACACAGGCACTGCAGGGCAATGAAACCTTCCGCTTCACCGGTGTGCAGCTGGGCTGGATCGGCTTTGGCGCTCGCGGAGCCCCGGCACAGGGCTGGCAGCGGGTGCGCAGCTTCGGTCGCGGCTATGTACCGGCTGCCAGCAACAGCCGCGCGCTGGATGCGTTCTACACCGGCCGCGTGCGCGCCGAGTGCGGTGTCGGCCGTCAGGTCGCACAGTTGGCCACGCAGCGCGAGCTGTACGGCGATGCCGCCTTCGATGCGGAATTCGCGCCGGGCGAACTGTCCATCGGCACCTTCCTTGGTCTGCACGACACCGACAGCATCCTGCTGGGCGCGCAGGCCGGCCAGTTCCTGGCCGACGGCAAGGCGGTGCGCACGTCGGCGATGGGGCGGCAGGCATTTGCAGGGCTGCCGGGTTTCATCGAACACGTATTCGACAAAGGCACGCTGGACGATCTCAGCAACCAGGCGGAGAACTTCGTCGTGGTGGAAGTTGGCGAGGGGGCCGCGCAGGCCTTGGCAGAGCACGGCGGCCTGGCCTGGTACGACCAGCGCAATCGTGCCCTGTGGCAGTTGGCACAAGGCATTCCGCGCGTCGGCCAGCGCTATTTCGAGCGATTGCTGTACGAGCGCAATCCGGCCCTGCGCGCGCAGTTGGCCCCGCGCTATCGTGACGTCGTGCAGCAGATGGACCAGCTGCTGGACGATGCGTTCTACCAGCAGTTCGTGATCTACGTGCACCCACGCGGTATACGTCCTGTCGGCTATCACATCATCCGCCTGCTCGACCGGAATCCGCGAACGCCGTTTTCCATCGACCTGGCGTTGCACAATCTGCATACCACGCTCTACCGGCGTTGGCGCGAGGCGCAGTTGCGCCACTGCGCAGCCACCGGCAGGCCAGGCAGCCTGACCCTAGACCCCAACTGAAGGTGAAACAATGGATATTGCAATGATCGGCCTCGGCCGCATGGGCGCCAACATGGCCCAGCGCCTGCACCGCGGCGGCCACCGTGTGGTCGGCTACGACCCGGGCGAGGGCGCCCGCCAGCGCGCCGCCGAGGCCGGCCTGGAGGTGGTGGATTCGCTGGCCGCCGCAGTGGCCGCGCTGCCGGTGCCGCGCGTGGTGTGGCTGATGGTGCCGGCCGGCGAGACCGTGGACCAGACGCTGGGCCAGTTGACCCCGCACCTGGCCGAAGGAGACGTCGTCATCGACGGTGGCAACTCCAACTACCAGGACTCGATCCGTCGCGCCAAGGCGCTGGCAGAAGACGATCTGGGCTACGTGGACTGTGGCACCAGCGGCGGCGTGTGGGGCCTGCAGGAAGGCTACAGCCTCATGGTGGGTGGCGATGCCGCGGTAGTCGAACAGATCGCACCGCTGCTGCGCACGCTGGCACCGGCCGAAGATCGTGGCTGGGCACGCGTCGGCCCGTCCGGCGCGGGCCACTTCACCAAGATGGTGCACAACGGCATCGAGTACGGAATGATGCAGGCCTACGCCGAAGGCTTCGCGCTGATGGAGCGCAAGCAGGAAATGGAACTCGATCTGGCGCAGGTGGCCGAAGTCTGGCGCCACGGCAGCGTGGTGCGTTCGTGGCTGCTGGACCTCAGCACCGAAGCACTCAAGCGTAATCCCTCGCTGGATGGCATCGCGCCGTACGTGGAGGATTCCGGCGAAGGTCGCTGGACCGTCGCCGAAGCCATCGCGCTGGACGTACCCGCCCCAGTGATCACCCTGTCGCTGCTCGAACGCCTGCGTTCGCGCGAATCGAACTCGTTCACCGACCGCCTGCTGTCAGCGATGCGCAACGAATTCGGCGGCCACGCCATCAAGAAATCGTAAGCACCGGCGCGGGGTCGGATCCCTTTCCGCAGGAAAGGGCTCTGACCCCGCAATTGCGTGAGCGAAGCCAGTTGTGCATGGCTCGACTCTACAAAAGCCTTCTTTGATCGTTTCGACGTCATCCACGCATGGCGTGGATCTACTGTGTCGACCAAGGTGGACACCCACCAAGAGCACGCCATGCCATTCCGACAGATCGCAGGAATCTGTCGAAGGCGGGGTGGGTCCGGTTGTGGGGGTGTCCGCGGCATGGATGCCGCGGCCAAGCCCCCAGGGATGGGTTCACGGCGTCCCCCGCAACCGGACCCACCCCGCCATCCCTCAGCAGCCCAGCTTTTGACGTTGACGTTGACGTTGACGTTGATTCGGCGGGTGCAGGGCGCAGCCCTGCCGATCACCCCACCCGCACCCGCCGCCCTTCGCGCGCGCTGTCCATCCCCGCCTGCAACAACCGCATCACCTGCAGCGCCTGCTGCGCGCTGACCGTCGGCTCGCCCTCGCCGTGCATTGCTGCCGCGAAATCGGCATACAGGCGTCGGTAGTCACCGGGCAGGTTGTCCACCGTGCTGCGTTGGACATTGTCCTCCGCATCGCAGTGCAGTAGTTCGCCATGACGCGGATCGATACCCCAACCCGGCGCGCCTGGCGCAACGCCGCGACGCAACTGCGCTTCCTGCACGTCCAGGCCATGTTTGATCCAGCTGGCCTGCGTGCCATGCACGGCGAAACGGGGTGCAGGCGCAGCAACCAGTGAACCGGCGTGGAGGATCGCGCGATGGCGCGGGTAATGCAGCACCGCATGGAAATAGTCGATGCCAGCGCCGCCTTCGCGCTGCACGGCAAGGTCGGCATCGATGGCCTGCGGACAGCCGAACAGCACCAGCATCTGGTCCAGCAGGTGCGGTCCCAGGTCGTACCACAGGCCGCTGCCGGGTCCGTCCTGCTCGCGCCAGCGCTCGCGTACCTGCGGTCGGTAGCGGTCGAAGTGTGCGTGGCATTCGGCGATGTCGCCCAGCGTGCCGTCGGCAAGCAGGGCCTGCAGGGTCAGGAAGTCCGCATCGAAGCGTCGGTTCTGGAACACGGTGGCGATGCGTCCAGCGTCGCGCGCTGCAGCCAGCACCTGCTCGGCTTCGTCCACGTTCACTGCGAACGGTTTGTCCACCAGCACGTGCTTGCCAGCGGCCAGCGCGGCGATGGCCAACGGCGCGTGCTGTTCGTTCGGGGTGGCGATGACCACCGCATCCACTACGGGGTCATCGAAGACCTCCTGCGCGGTAGCGCGCACGTGGACGTCGCTGAACGTGCGCAGCAACGTATCGCGCTGCGAACTGACGACGCTGTGCAGGGCCAGCCCCGGCGTGTGCTGGATCAGCGGGGCATGGAAGACACGGCCGGCCAGGCCGTAGCCGATCAGGGCCAGTTGCAGCTCGGGGCGCATGGAAAGTCTCCGCGCAGAACGGGAATTACAGGGCAGGAACGTCAGGGTAAACGAGATGACGGTGTGCCCGGAAGCTGAACCATTTCCGCTGCAGACAGGCCCATTCACGTGAGCATGACCGCAGCGCCACGCCTGCACTACAACCACTTGGCGACACTGGGTGCACCAACCAGTAGGAGAACCACACGATGAGCACCACGACCCGCACGCTGTTGGCTTCCGCCCTCACCCTGGGCCTGGCGCTGTCCTCCTCGGCCGCATTCGCCCAGGACGCCGCAGCGAAGAGCCCGCCGAAAACCGATCATTCGGCGATGACCCATGCAGACCGCCACGATTCCAACGAGCCGGTCACCGACAGCTGGATCACCACCAAGGTCAAGGCCGATCTGCTTGCCAGCAGCAATGTGCCGGGTACCGAAGTGAAGGTGGAGACGGTCAATGGCGTGGTCAGCCTGAGCGGCACCGTTGCTACCAAGGCCGAGCATGACAAGGCCATCGCGACCGCCAAGGGCATCAAGGGCGTGACCCGCGTTGATGCCGCCGCGTTGAAGGTCAGTGCCGCCAAGAAGCGCTGATCGACGCCGCAGGTTGCCAGCAGGGGCGCTCCCACGGGGCGCCCCTGTTCTGTGCTGTGGGGGCTGCTCGATGCCAGCTGATGGGCGCCCCGCCGAGCGACCCATTACCCCAGAGATGTGACCGGCTGCGCTATATTGCCGGTTCCGCCGTGGCTGATCCTGCCCGGATCGCACTCCCCGGCTGAGCTGACGAGGAACTATGGCGCTGGTTTTCAGTGATGACATCTGGGATCGCTGGCGACTGCCTGCTCTGGCGCTGGCAGCGGCAGCCATCATCGTGGTCCCGTGGTTGACCCTGCGCAAACTGCAGCAGGACAACGAGCTGGCCATGGGCTGGGTGACCCATACCCAGCAGGTGACCGTAGCCCTGCAGCAGCTGCAGACCGATGTGCGCGACATCGAATCAGCTGCGTTGACGCTGTCCAAGGGCGTGGATGCGCCGGGCCTTCGCGAGCGCATGGCCAAAGCCAACGACATCCCCGAGCGCCTGGCCGAACTGGGCCGGATGACCCGCGACAATCCCGACCAGCTGATCCGCATCGGCCGTATCCAGTCGATGCTGGAAGGCCGAATGGGGGTTGCGCGTGAGTTGGCGAAGTCCGAGCCGAACAGTGACCAGCGCGAGCTGGTGCAGGACCTGAGCACGCGCTACCCGATCCGCGGCCTGGTGGAAGAGCTGCAGGCCAGCGAGGAAGCGCTGCTGGCCCAGCGTGCCGCCCAGGCGGAGCGACAGAAGCGGCAGACCAATTTCGTCTCGTGGAGCTCGCTGCTGGTACAGCTCGCACTGCTCGGTCTGGTGCTGTGGCTGCTGCAGCGACAGATTGGCCGCCGCCTGCAGGCTGAGCGGCAGTCGCAGCGGGCGGCTGCGCGCGCTGCGTCGGTGCTGCAGACCGTGCGCGAACCGATCGTGTTGCTGGATCGCGAGCTGCGCGTGCAGCTGCACAATCCCGCGTTCTCCGAGCTGTACGGGCTGCAGGACGAGCGCGCCGATGGCCTGCTGCTGGAGAACGTAGGCGAAGGCGCGTGGCGTGACCCAGTGGTTCGACAGCGTTTGGCCGACGTATTGCTGCGTGGCCGTGAGCTGTGGGATTTCGAACACGAACAGCGTGGTGCCGACGGCATGTCCCGTTACATGCTGCTCAACGCGCGACGCATGCCACTGCCTGACACCGACGATGAAGTGGTGCTGCTGACCGTCAGCGATGTGACCGTGCAGCGCGCGGTACAGACGCGCGTCGAAGAGTTGAACCGGCAGCTGGAAGGCAAGGTTGCCCAGGTGTCGGAGGTCAACCGTGAACTTGAAGCGTTCAGCTACTCGGTGTCGCACGATCTGCGCGCGCCGCTGCGCCATGTCGCCGGTTTCTCGGACAAGCTGTCGCGCCACCTGGGCGAAGCCGCCGACGAGAAGAGCCAGCACTACCTGGGGGTGATCTCTGGTTCGGCACGTCGCATGGCCACCTTGATCGATGACCTGCTGGTCTATTCACGCCTGGGCCGCGCAGCGATGCGCCAGCAGACCGTGGACATGCAGTCGCTGGTGGCCGATACGCGTGCGATGCTGGACGCGAACGTGCAGAGCGAAGCCGAGAGCAGCGGTCACGCCCATCAGCTGGAGTGGAGCATCGCGCCGCTGCCGATCGTGGTGGGCGACGAGAACATGCTGCGCCAGGTCTGGCTGAACCTGCTGGGCAATGCGGTGAAATATTCGGCCAACCGTGAACCGGCGAAGGTCCGCGTGGACTACCAGCAGCAGCCCGATGGCGGTCATCAGTTCACGGTCAGCGACAATGGTGCAGGCTTTGACATGGCCTACGCCGGCAAGTTGTTCGGCGTATTCCAGCGCCTGCACAAGGCCAGCGACTATCCCGGCACCGGTATCGGCCTGGCCAGCGTACGCAGGGTGCTGACCCGCCACGGCGGCCGTATCTGGGCCGAAGCCGCACCGGATGCCGGCGCCACCTTCCACTTCTATCTTCCCCCCGTGCTCGACGCGGACAAACAGGGCCCCATCGCATGACGACGCTGCGCACCATCCTCCTTGCCGAAGACAGCCCGGCCGACGCAGAAATGGCGATCGATGCGCTGCAGGAAGCGCGCCTGGCCAATCCCATCGTGCACGTCGAAGACGGCGTGGAAGTGATGGATTACCTGCTGCGCCGTGGCGCTTTCGCCGGCCGCGAAGAAGGCCTGCCGGCGGTGCTGCTGCTGGACATCAAGATGCCGCGCATGGATGGCCTGGAAGTGCTGCGGCAGATCCGCGAACACGATGAGCTGAAGCGGTTGCCGGTGGTGATCCTGTCTTCCTCGCGCGAGGAAAGCGATCTGGCCCGCAGCTGGGACATGGGCGTGAACGCGTACGTGGTCAAGCCGGTGGACGTGGACCAGTTCTTCGGCGCCGTGCAGACCCTTGGCAAGTTCTGGGCGCTGATCAACCAGGCTCCGGAGATCGAGTAGGCCCATGCCCCTGACCGGTCCCGCGCTCGGCGCATTGCGCATCCTGCTGGTGGAGGACTCACCCGAGGATGCCGAGCTGATGTCCGAACAGATGCTCGATGCAGGCCTTGAGGCCACGTTCGAGCGTGTCGAGAGTGCGGACGACCTGCGCCATGCGCTGGCGCGCTTCCAGCCGGACATCGTGCTGTCCGACCTGAGCATGCCTGGCTTCTCAGGCGATGACGCGCTGCGCATCGTGCGCGATGCGTTGCCGGAAGTCCCCTTCATCTTCGTCTCCGGCACCATGGGCGAAGAGAATGCGGTGGCGGCCCTGCAGAAGGGCGCCAACGATTACATCATCAAGCACCAGCCGGCACGCCTGCCGTCGGCCGTGGCGCGCGCGGTGCGTGAGGCACGCAGCGCCATCGAGCGCTCGCGGGTGGAAACCGAGCTGATGCGCGCGCAACGGCTGGAGAGCCTGTCGTTGCTGGCGGCGGGCCTCAGCCACGATCTGCGCAACATCCTGCAGCCGCTGCTGATCATGCCGGACCTGCTGAAGGCGCGCACCGACGATCCGCAACTGCACCACCTGGCCGACGTGATCGCCGAGTGCGGTCGCCGTGGCCACGAAATGGCCGAATCGATGCTGTCGTTCGTGCGCGGGTCGCGCAAGGCCAGTGAGCGTATCCGGATCGACGACCTGTTCCAGGCCGTGGCGCTGCTGTTGCGCAGCAACGTGCCCGATGGCGTCCGCCTGGACTTGGTGGTCGAGGATGAGGGCCTGGTGGTCGATGCCAACTACACCGAGCTGCAGCAGGTGTTGTTGAACCTGGCACTGAACGCAATCCAGGCGATGCCCAAGGGTGGCAACCTGAGCCTGACCGCCAACCACGGTGGCCAGCGCGACGGCGAGGACTGGCTGCGCATCGCGGTGGTCGATGAAGGCACCGGCATGGATGCGGACACGCTGTCGCATCTGTTCAATCCGTTCTTCACCACCAAGGCCGATGGCACCGGTTTGGGCCTGATTTCCTGCAAGCGCATCGTTGAAGGCGCCGGTGGCAGCATCCATGTCAACAGCCAGTTGGGGCAGGGCACCTGCTTCGAGCTGCGCCTGCCGATGCGGGGCAGCGCCGAGGGCGGTGAACCGATCGAACAACTGGTGGCGCTGGGCAGTGGCCAGTCGATCCTGGTGGTTGATGGTGAAGCTACCCGTCTGTCGCTGTTGGGCAATGCGCTGTCCAGCCAGGGGTACCAGCTGCAGCTGGCCTCCGATGGTCCGGCCGCGCTGCGTTGGATGCAGCAGGAGGCGATGCCGGCGCTGGTGATTGCCGATGCCGGCTCCAAGCTGTTGTCGGCCAGCCAGCTGCTGGATGAGATGGCTACGCTCGGCTATCGCGGCCCGGCGCTTGTGCTGGAAGATGCTGCCGGGGACATGCCGGCAGATGTGTTCCCCGCCGGCATCGAGGTGCACCTGCTGCGCAAGCCACTACAGATGCAGCAGGTATTCCGCGCAGTGGCCGACGCGCTGGGCTGACAGCCCGGTAGTGCTGGCCGCTGGCCGGCATCTGCGTGTGGTCGGATCATTGCGGTTGCCGGCCAGCGGCCGGCACTACGGCTGCCCGGGCTCCCACGGGAACCGTGGCAGGCTTTCCACCGCCTGTTCCAGCCGCCGCGACCAGTTCTGGTGGATGTCGGCGTACAGCGGTGAATCGGCGCCCAGCCGCAGCTGCTGGCTGATCCGCAGCTCGCCGGCGCGCAGCAGCGCCAGGTCAACCGGCAGGCCTACCGACAGGTTGGAGCGGATGGTCGAATCGAGCGAAACGATGGCCGTGCGTGCGGCATCTTCCAGGTGCGTGGACGGGGTCAGGATGCGGTCCAGGATCGGCTTGCCGTATTTGGATTCACCGATCTGCAGATAGGGCGTTTCCGGCGAGGCGGCGATGGCGTTGCCCAGCGGGTAGACCATGTACAGGCCGGGCTGCTCGCCGGCGATCTGTCCACCGAAGACCAGCGTCGCCTGGGTGTTCACCCCGTCATGGCCGTGCTCGGTGTGCTGGCTCTGCACCTGGCTGTCCACCAGCAGGGAGCCGACGTAGGCCGCAGCTTCGAACAGATGGGCCATGTCGCGCAGGTTCGGCGTGCGCCGCTCGTCCGCATCGCGCTTCAGCCGCGACACCAGCAGCTGGGTCGTGGCCAGATTGCCGGCGGCCATCACCACGTAGGCGGCCTGGCCGGGATATTCGAACACGTGCAGTTTGCGGTGCACGCGGACATCGTCCAGCGCAGCATTGGTGCGGGTGTCGGCGGCGAAGACCAGGCCCTCGTCCACCTCGATTCCAACGCAATAGGTCATGTCGGTGCCCTATCATATGCGTCCCGGATTGTAGGCAGGCCGTTGTGACGATGGCATGCCCGCGCTCCACCTGATTGCCGTCACCGGAACCGCATGACCACCGTGCTCCTGAGCCTGGGCAGCAACGTCCATCCCCGCCGCTACCTCCACGCTGCGGTGGCGGCCCTGCGCGAGCGCTTTGGGGCGCTGCAGGTGTCTGCCGCCTACCGCACTGCTGCCGTCGGTTTCGACGGTCCGGCTTTCCTCAACAATGGTGTTGCCATCGAGACCGACCTGCCGCTGCAGGAACTGGATGACTGGCTGCATGCGCTGGAAGATGCGCACGGTCGCGACCGCAGCGGTCCGCGTTTCTCCGACCGGACCCTGGACGTTGATGTGGTGTTCTATGGCGATCTGGTGGTGGAAGGCCCCGGCCATCTGCGCATTCCGCGCCCGGAACTGAAGCATGCCTTCGTGCTGAAACCGCTGGCTGATATCGCCCCGGGTTTCATCGATCCGGTCAGCGGTCTGGACCTGGCCACGCTGTGGCGTGCGCACAAGCAGTTTGGCGAAGTGTTCGAGACGGTCGAGCTGGACCCCGACGCGCTGGATTGACCCACGCGGCGTCCGGTACAGCCACCCATGGGGTGGCACTACTATTGTCAGTAGAGCCACCCCATGGGTGGCTGTGCATATCGGTAGTGCCGGCCGCTGGCCGGCAGCATTTCAACTGACCGTACGTCCACCATCCACCCGCAGGGTGTGGCCGGTAACGAAGCTGGCCTCGGCCACCAGCCAGTAGACCGCCTCGGCGATCTCCTCGACCGTGCCGATCCGCGCCAGCGGCGTGCGCGCCAGCAGCGCCTCGCGGGCGAAATCGTCCTTGCCCTGTTCCGGCCACAGGATCGCCCCCGGCGCCACCGCGTTCACCCGCACTTTCGGCGCCAGTTCCAGCGCCAGCGAGCGCGTGGCCATTTCCAGCGCGGCCTTGGCCATGGTGTAGGCGATGTGGTCGAGCATCGGGTCGGTGCCGTGCAGGTCGGTCAGGTTGACGATGCAGCCGTGCTGGCGGCGCAGGTACGGCGCAGCGGCCTGTGCCAGCAGCAGCGGTGCGCGCGCGTTGACCGCATACAGTTCGTCCATCGCCTCGGCGGTGACCTGGCCGAGCGGGGTCGCGAAGAAGTTGGAGGCGTTGTTGACCAGTGCATCCAGGCGGCCGAAATGGGTCACCGCCTGCTCGACCAGATCGGCCAGGGCGTCGGCGTCGCGCAGGTCGGCCTGCAACGCCAGCACGCTGCCGGGGCGCTCGTTGTCCAGGTTGAAGGCGGCCTGCTGCAGTTCGGCGCTGGAGGTATGGGCGTGCAGCACCACCGACCAGCCACAGGCGTGGAACTGGCGGGCGATGGCCGCGCCGATCCGGCGCGCACTGCCGGTGATCAGGGCCACGGGGGCGGTGTCACTCATCGAGGGTCCTCCAAGGCTCGGCTATCCTGTGCACCATTGTCACCGCATTCGAAGACGCCATGCAGCCTACCTTCCCCCTGCCCGAAGCCGATGCCCTGGCCCACAGCGACCAGCTGGCCGCCGCCCTGCGTGCCGAGATCCTCGCACAGGGCGGGGCGATGCCGTTCTCCCGCTTCATGGAGCTGTGCCTGTACACGCCGGGCTGGGGCTATTACAGCGCCGGTGCCAGCAAATTCGGCGGCAGCGGCGATTTCACCACCGCCCCCGAGCTGGGCAGCCTGTTCGCCGGCAGCGTGGCCAATGCGCTCGCTCCGGTGTTCGGCCAGCTTGATGCGCAGGCACGGATGCTGGAGCTGGGCGGCGGTACGGGTGCATTTGCCGAGGCGGTGCTGCTGCGCCTGGCCGAGCTGGATGCACTGCCGGCGCGCTACGCGATCCTTGAACCCAGCGCGGACCTGCGCCAGCGCCAGCAGGAGCGCCTGCAGCAGAACCTGCCGCCCGAGCTGGCCAGCAGGGTGGAATGGCTCGATCGCCCGTTCGAGGACGACTGGGACGGCGTGGTGTTCGCCAACGAAGTGATCGATGCACTGCCGACTCCGCGCTTCCTCATCAAGGACGGCGAGGTGTATGAAGAAACCGTCGAACTGGACGGGCAGGGCAACTTCATCCGGGGCGCGCAGCCGGCCGACGTCCTGCTCAACGGCGCGGTGCGCCATCTCGAACGCTATCTGGAAAAGCCCTTTGCCGATGGCTACCGCTCCGAGGTGCTGCCGCAGCTGCCGTACTGGGTGCAGGCAGTGGCCGGTGGCCTGCAGCGCGGTGTGATGCTGTTCGTGGATTACGGCTACAACCGCGGTGAGTTCTACCAGGAAGAACGCGATGACGGCACCGTGCGCGCGTTCTATCGCCACCATGTGCACAACGAGATCCATCGTTGGCCGGGCCTGCAGGACATCACCGCGTCGGTCGATTTCACTGCCATGGCCGAGGCCGGCCTGCACGGTGGTTTCGAACTGGCAGGCTACTGCAGCCAGGCCAGCTTCCTGCTCGGCAACGGCCTGGACCAGGTGCTGACCCTGGCCGAGGAGCGCACCGATGAAGTGGGCCGCGTCCAGCTGCGTGACCAGGTGAAGAAGCTGACCCTGCCAACGGAGATGGGCGAGCGTTTTCAGGCCATTGGCCTGCAGCGCGACGTCGATTTTGAACCGGCCTTCGAGCTGGGCGACCTGAGCTGGCGCTTGTGAGTGCAGCGTTGCCGGTGATCAAGCCGCTGCGGCGGCCACGCCTGTGGACCGCATTGTGGGTGTTGGCGGTGCTGACGGTGATCGTGGTCTGCCTGATTCCGCCACCTCCTATTCCGCTGCCGGAGAACAGCGACAAGGGTGAGCATTTCCTGGCCTACTTCATTCTGGCCGGCAGCGCGGTGCAGTTGTTCCGACGTGGCCGTCCGCTGTTGTGGGTGGGGGCTGGCCTGGTGCTGATGGGCGTTGGCATCGAGTTTGCGCAGGGTGCGTTGACCAGCAACCGCATGGCCGATCCGATGGATGCGGTGGCCAACACCATTGGCGTGTTGGCGGGGATGGCCACCGCATTGACCCCGCTGCGCGACATCCTGCTGCGCTGGCGGGGGTGAAGGCGTGCCAACCAAGGTTGGCACCTACCAGTAGATCCACGCCATGCGTGGATGAAGCCTTCCGGCGCCAACCAAGTTGGGCACCGGCCAGTAGATCCACGCCATGCGTGGATGAACCTCCCCGGCGCCAACCAAGGTTGGCAGTTACCGGAGCGTCACCTCGTCCAGCACCCACATTGTCGGGCGCGTGTCGCCGGTGAAGTTGATGCACAGGTCGCCGTTGCCAGCGGTGCCCTTCGGCAGCGCCGCGCGCAGGGTCACGAAGCCGTCGGCATCGGTCTGTGCCGGCAGCGGCACCTGCGCCAGAACCTTGCCCGTGCAATCACCGCGACGGACCAGCATTTCGCCATGTGCGCTCCGGGCCTTTTCGAAGCGGCGCTTCGGCTCGTCGTGTGCCAACTGGAAGTAGTACGGAATGCGGCCCGCGCGCACTTCAACGCTACCGATGCCATCCAGCTGTGCCTGCGGCCAACGCCAGCACGGCTGGAAGATGTCGACGGTGAACACCGCGCGCGCACCTTCGCGTGGACCATCGTCTTCCAGGCGCAGTACCAGGCCCTTCTCGCCCACACAGCTGCGCAGTTCTTCGCTGTGCCGTGACAGCAGCGACTGTGCGGTGTACGAGGCCGCCGTCGGCTTCGCGGCCAGCGGCTGGCCCTGATAGAACGCAGCCGCCTGCACCGTTGCCGGCAGCGTGGACGTCAGCGGCTGCTGGTACAGCGGCGACTGCGCGGTCACCGGCTGACCGTTGTTGCTGTAGCGCACTTCATAGCCCAGCGGATTGGCAAGCGACACGGTCACCGTGTTCGCCGCGCGGTCATCGGTATAGGCCACGCCCACTTCAAACGGCGTCTGCGCATACGCCAGGCCCCACGCTCGGTAGCGTTGCAGCTGCGAGGGCAGACGGGCCAGGAAGTCGCGGAAATCACGATGTTCCGGCGTGCTCCAGCCGGTCTCGGCCACGGCGGCCAAGCGCGGGAACAGGTTGTGCTGCAGACGTGCATACGTGCGCGTGTGCTCGGTGAACATGTTCGCCTGCAGGCCGAGGATGTGACCGCGCTTGTCCGCCGCCAGCTCGGCCGGCACCGGTTCGTAGTTGTAGAGCTTGGCCAGGTTCACCTGGGTCGGCCGGCCCGGCGGTTCATTGGGCGAGGCGGTCTGCAGGTAGTCCAGATACAGGTGGCTGACCGGCGACATCACCACATCGTGGCCCGCGCTGGCAGCGGCCAGCCCGCCTTCGGTACCGCGCCAGGACATCACCGTGGCCTGCGGCGGAAGGCCGCCTTCGAGGATCTCGTCCCAGCCGATCAGGCGCCGGTCGTGTTCTTCCAGGAAGATTTCCAGGCGCTTGATGATGTGGCTCTGCATGGCCATTTCATCCTTGATGCCCAGTTCGCGCATGCGCTGCTGCACCTGCTTCGAGGCTTCCCACTGGTCCTTCACTGCTTCGTCGCCGCCCACGTGCACGTACTTGGCCGGGAACAGGGCGATGACTTCTTCCAGCACGTTTTCCAGGAAGGTGACGGTGCCGTCCTCGACGTTGAACAGGTTCGGGAACACGCCCCATTCGCTCAACGGTTTCAGTGGCGTAGCGATCGTGCCCAGTTCCGGATACGCCGCGATGGCGGCAGTGGCGTGGCCGGGGACGTCGATTTCCGGAATGACCTGGATGTGCAGCGCGGCCGCGTAGGCGATGACTTCGCGGATCTGATCCTGCGTATAGAAGCCGCAGTACGGATGTTCCTTGCCGCTGACCGGATCGGTGCCACCGTCACCGGCTGGCAGGCGGCAGCTGCCGACCTCGGTCAGCTTCGGGTAGCGCTTGATCTCCATGCGCCAGCCCTGGTCGTCGGTCAGGTGCCAATGGAAGGTGTTGAGCTTGTGCGCGGCCATCGCATCGAGCACGCGCTTGATCTCGTCCAGGCTCTGGAAGTGCCGCGCCGAATCGAGCATGAAGCCACGCCAGCTGAAACGCGGCGCATCCTGGATCTGCACCGCCGGCAGCACACCGTTGCTGCCGCCGGTGGCGAGCTGGGCCAGGGTGGTGGCGCCGTAGAACAGGCCGGTTTCGTTGCCGGCCTGCACCAGCACGCCCTGCGTGGTGCTTTCCAGCGTGTAGCCCTCGCCACTGTCGCGGAAGGTCGGCACGATCTGGAAGCGGATGCTGCCGCCCTTGGCCGCCGTCTTGCCGTTGGCCACTGCCAACCTCGGTCCACCACTGCGCGCCAGCAGGTCGGCGAACTGGGCGGCGACACGCTGCGCGGCTTCGCCTTCGGCATGCAGCACGGTGCCCGCGCCAACGGTGATGCCCGCACCGTTGCCGCGCTGCACGTTGGCCGGTGCGGGAATCAACATCAAGCTGCCGGCGCGCAGCTGCGGGCCGGGGCCGGTATCGAGTGCCGGGGCATCGGCGGCCAGTGCCGGCAGCACGGGAAGGGCGGCCAGCAGGCTGCCCAGCAACAGAAGGCTGCGCATCCTGGCGCGGGTGGGCTTCGTCATCGGAACGACTCCTTGGATCGGGTGCGATGTTCGCTATACATGAAAAACGCCGGGCCCGGAATGACCCAGGCCCGGCGTGCGTGCACGACTCGGCGATGAAGCTGCCGCTGGATCAGTACTTGAAGCGGAAGTTCAGGTAGTACTGGCGACCGTTGCTGTAGAACGAGGTCGGAATGGCCGCGGTCTGGTAGTACTTGTAGGTCGGGTTGTTGAGGTTCAGGCCATCCAGGCTGATGCTCAGCCAGTCGGTGGCCTTGAAGCTCAGCGACGCCGACAGCGTGCCGAAGTCATCCTGGTAGTACGGGTTGGTGCCCGACAGGCTGATCAGGAACGAGGAACGGTGGGTGTAGCTCACCCGTGCACCGAAGCGCTCGTTCTCGAAGTAGGCACCCACGTTGTAGGTGTTCTTCGAGGTGCCCAGCAGGTTGTGGGAACCGTCGGACCAGGTGTGCGCGGTGCTGCCGTTGGCGTAGGTGTAGTTGGCATTGACGCCGAAGTACTCGCCGATCGGCTGTTCGTAGGCCACTTCCACGCCGGTGACCTTGCCGTCGGCATTGATCGGGGTGGAGATCTGGTAGGTCTCAAGCTGGTTGGTCAGTTCGCTGTACAGCTGGCGCGAGACCACGTCGAAGGCGATGTAGTCCTTCAGGTCCATGTGGTAAGCGCCGACCGACAGCAGGCCGCGCGGCATGAAGTACCACTCCAGGTTCGCATCCAGGTTGGTGGACAGGGTCGGCTTGAGGTTCGGGTTGCCGCCACCGCCGGTCCGGTTCAGGTCCGAACCGTACGACGATGCGCCCAGCGCCGAATAGTCCGGCAGGGTCTGGGTCTGCGAAGCGGCCACGCGCAGCACGAGGTTGTCGTCCAGGTCGAACTTGATGTTGGCGCTGGGCAGCACGCGGTTGCGCTTGTTCTGGAAGGCCACGCTCTCCCACATGCCGAACAGGCTGCTGACATCTGCATCGGCGGCCTTGCTTACGGCGTTGTAGGTGTTGATGTCCTGCTTGATGTTGACGTAGCGCAGGCCGATGTTGCCGCTCCACCAGTCACCGCGGAAGTTGGCCTGGACGTAACCGGCGAAGTTCTTCTCCTTCACCTGCCACTCGGCACCGTAGTTGTGGCGGCCGGTCGGGCCGTCGTTGCCGGCAAGCCAGGTGGAGTTGTTGGTCACCGCGTCCTTCAACGCACCCGGGGTGAAGTACCAGATGTTGCGCGGGAAGGTGCCGCCGATATCGCCAGCGAAACCGTTCGGATAGTTGGAGGTGGCACCGTTCTTCAGCGCACTCCAGATATCACCCGGCGTTGCACCTTCCGGCGACAGCGCTTCACGCTTGTGGTCGGCGAAACGCAGGCCGAAGTCGATCGAGCTCAGCACACCACCGTCATTGAAGTACTGGTTGAAGTCCAGCGTGGCCCACTTCTCCTTGTCTTCGGCGGTGACCTGCTGGTTGCCCCAGGTGCCGAAGCTGGTTACGCCGTTGGGCGAGAGGTCGCCGCCAACGTTCCAGTCGATCGGCGAGCCGCTGCCGTGCGTGGCCCAACTGGCGCCACCGCCGCTGCCCACGGTGACCTCGGCGATGTACTGGCGCGGGGTCTCGCCGGTGCCCTTGGTGCTGCCGGCCTGGAACTTGGCGGTCAGGCTGTCGCTGATCTGCCAGTCGGCGTCGAAGGTGACGTAGCTCGACTTGGCCGTCGACTCGCGGTAGATCATGTCGTACACCGCGTAGTTGGTGCCCGGCACGCCCGCGTAGGTGGCGTTGGTCAGCACGCCGTCCTTGACCACATAGCCTGGATTCGGCGCCTGCGACTTGGCGAAGCTGTTGCCGAACATCATGAAGTTGCGGTTGTAGTTGTTGGCTTCCAGCTTGGAGCTGAAACCATTCAGGCCCAGCGTAAGGGTGTCGGTCGGCTTGAACTGCAGCGAGACCAGGCCGCCCTTGCGCTCACGGGTCTGTTCGAACAGGGTCGAACCCAGCAGGCCGGGAACGTTCACGCCGATCAGGTCCGGATTGGTCTTGGCGACCGGATCGCCGGCGCCGATCTTGAAGAAGCCACCCGGAATTTCCTGCGCTTCACGGCGCAGTTCGCGCTTCTGGCTGAAGCCCTGCACCATCACGCCGAAGGTGCCTTCGTCGTTCTTGTAGTTGAACAGCGCCGAATACTGCGGGTCGTTCGATTTGGCCTGGTCCGAACGCACCATGCCGATCGAGCCTTCAGCGGTGAACTGCTTGGAGAACTCCAGCGGCTTGCGGGTGATGATGTTGACGGTACCGGTGGTGCCGCCGTCCTGCAGCTTGGCCTGCGAGGACTTGTTCACTTCCACCGAGCTGACCAGTTCCGACGGCAGCAGCGAGTAGCTGACGCTGCGACCGACGTTGTTGCCTTGGCTGAGCACGAACCAGTCAGCCGAACCGACGGTGTGGCCGTTGATCAGGGTCTGGGTGAGGCTGGGGCTGGTGCCGCGCAGGCTGACACGGTCGGCTTCGTCGAAGCCGCCTTCATCGGCGCTGGACGAGCTGATGTTGACGCCCGGCAGGCGCTGCAGGGTATCGGCTACGTTGTGCGCCGGCAGCTTGCCCACGTCTTCGGCGGTGACCACTTCCACGCGCGCATTGGCTTCGCGCTTGGTGTCCAGCGATTTCTCCATCGAACCGCGGATGCCGGTAACGGTGACGGTGTCCAGATCGGTGGCGGTCTGGGCGGCCTGCTGCGCGTGCGCACTGAAGGCGATGCAGCTGACGATGGCGGCCGAAAGCAGGGTCTTGCGGGTATTCATGATGTCTCTCCTCATCACTCGATTGGATGCCGGCGGCGATATGGGATTGCGGTTGCGATGACGTGCGCGGGGCGGCGGCGATGTCCCGGGCATTGGCGTGCCACGTACTGCGTGCTGCGATTGCGTTGAAGCCGTTTGCAGGTTCAGGCGTCGGCGTGGAGCAGGTACCAGCTGGCAGCGCCGATCACGCCCAACTGTCCGTGTTCGACCACCTTCACCGGGATGCGTGCCAGCGCCTCGCCCATCGGCCCCTTCTGCAGGTAGCGTTCGACGAAGGTGCTGGTACGCAGGTACTCGCGGATCTGCGGCAGGATTCCGCCGGCCAGGTAGACCCCGCCGTGGGCGCCATAGAACAGGGCCATGTCGCCGATGGTGCTGCCGAGCAGGCCGCAGAACACATCCAGCGCCTGCCGTGCCAGCGGATCGGTGCCAGCCATCGCTGCGGCGGTGACCGCATCGGGGCTGGCCAGCGCCGGTACCTGGTCCTGCAGCGCGCAGATCGCGCGGTACAGGTTCATCAGGCCGGGGCCGGAGATCGCATGTTCGATCGACACATGCGCGCGGTCGCGCTGCATGTGGCGGACGATCGCCATTTCCAGTTCGGTGCTGGCGGCCAGGGTGGGCTGCCCGGCTTCGGTGGCCAGGACCACCGGGCCGTTGGCCGTGGGAATCCACAATGCTGCACCCAGGCCGGTGCCGGGGCCGACCACCAGGGTCGGGCCGCGGGGGGCGCTGTCCGGGCCACACAGGTGCAGCACACCGCTGGCATCGACCTGCGCGGCGGCATAGGCCACGGCTTCGAAGTCATTGACGATGTGCACGTGCTGCAGGCCGACCTCGGCTTCCACCTGGCGGGCCGACAGCGGCCACGGCAGATTGGCGGTGATCACAGTGCCGTCTTCGCGGGCGAAGCCGGCCGTGGCCACTACGCATTGGCTGGGTCGCGCGCTGTCGCCGAGGAAGTCGGACAGGATCGCGCTCAGGCCGGCGTAATCGGCATTGCGGTACTTGCGGTACTCCAGCAGCTGCACCGGATGCGCATCGTCGCCACTGGCCTGGGCCCGGGCGACGCGCACATGGGTGCCGCCAACGTCGGCGGCCAGGAACGAGGGCGCGACACGGGACAGGACATGGGCCGGGGCGGGGTGGCTGGCGGTCACGCGGGCTCCTGCTGCAGGTGGGACCGGACCCGATACAGGCCCGGCGATTGGGCGGAGTCTGTAACCGCGTTGACAACGATGTCAACGAGTTCGTGACACTTTCGTTGCTGCGCCGCAGCGAATGCGACGTGCAGTAAACGTTTACATGGAGTGAGTGCGGTGTCGACGTCAGAACCTTTGCAGCACGGGGCTCTAGGGGTAAAGCGCATTCAGCACGGACGCCCGCAGCAGCCTCCCGCAGCGCAGCATGCGTGATCAGCGCGTGTGGAATGAAGTTGACAAACCGCCGCCGTCCATCGAAAGAATGTGACAACGTTGTTCCCAGCCACTCTCCGACGTCGCCTTCTGCGACCGTCGCCGCAGGAGCCCTCCTGATGTCCGCCGTCCCCGCTGCAAGCGCACGCCCGAACGTGGCCTCCTCCATCGCCATCGTTGGCGTGCTGTTCTTCCTGATCGGCTTCTTCACCTGGCTCAACGGACCGTTGATCACCTTCGTCAAGCTCGCCTTCGAGCTCAGCGAAGTCGGTGCCTTCCTGGTACTGATGGTGTTCTACCTGTCCTACTTCTTCCTCGCGTTGCCGGCCTCATGGATCCTGCGCCGCACCGGCATGAAGAAGGGCCTGAGCCTGAGCCTGCTGGTGATGGCCGGCGGCGCGGCGCTGTTCGGTGAATTCGCCACGCAGCGCTGGTATCCCGGTGCGCTTGGCGGCCTGTTCGTGATCGGTAGCGGACTTGCCTTGCTGCAGACCGCGATCAATCCGTACATCTCCATCCTCGGCCCGATCGAAACCGCCGCACGGCGCATCGCGATGATGGGCATCTGCAACAAGATCGCCGGGATGTTGGCGCCGGTGCTGATCGGCACGGTGGTGCTGCACGGCATCGGCGATCTGTCGGCCACGGTGGCCGCTGCCGATGAAACCACCAAGGCGCAGCTGCTGAACGAATTCGCCGCCAAGATCCACGCGCCGTACCTGGCCATGGCCGGGCTGCTGGTGGTGCTGGCGGTGGCGGTATTGTTCTCGCCGCTGCCTGAAATCAAGGCCTCCGAGGCCAATGCCACGCCTGCCGGCGCACCGGGCAAGGCCGAGCGCAGCAGCATCTTCCAGTTCCCGCATCTGTGGCTGGGCGTGCTGTGCCTGTTCGTCTATGTCGGCGTGGAAGTGATGGCCGGTGATGCCATCGGTACCTACGGCCATGGCTTCGACCTGCCGCTGGACCAGACCAAGATGTTCACCTCGCTCACCCTCGGCGCGATGCTGGTGGGCTACGTGGTGGGCCTGCTGCTGATCCCGAAAGTGGTTTCGCAGTCGCGTTACCTGACCATCTCCGCGGTACTGGGCGTAGTGTTCTGCCTGGGCGCCTTCTTCACCCATGGCTACGTGTCGGTCGCCTTCGTGGCGCTGCTGGGCTTTGCCAACGCGATGATGTGGCCGGCGATCTTCCCGCTGGCGATCCGTGGCCTGGGCCGCTTCACCGAAACCGGCTCGGCGCTGCTGGTGATGGGCATCGCCGGTGGCGCGATCATTCCGCAGCTGTTCGCCGTGCTCAAGCAGCACATCGACTTCCAGCTGGTGTTCCTGCTGCTGATGGTGCCGTGCTACCTGTACATCCTGTTCTACTCGGTGGTCGGCCATCGCGTCGGCCTGCCGCAGGACAAGGGCTGATCGGCGATGATGGACGGCAGCCAACCCCAGGAAAAGCCGATGCGCAGAGCGACCATCAAGGACGTTGCCGAAAAGGCCAAGGTCTCGCTGAAGACGGTGTCGCGGGTGATCAACAACGAGCCCTCGGTGATGCAGGCCACCCGTGCACGGGTGCTGCGTGCCATTGCCGAGCTCGACTACGAACCCGATCCGTCCGCGCGCAACCTGCGCAGCGGCACCACCTTCGTGATCGGGCTGGTGTACGACAACCCCAACCCGTACCACATCATCGGTGTGCAGAACGGCGTGCTCGCCGCCTGCCGGGAAACCGGCTTCGGTCTGCAGATCCATCCATGCGATTCCAGCTCGCCGCTGCTGGCCGATGAACTGGCCGACTGGGTGCAGCGCTCGCGCCTGGCCGGGCTGGTGCTGACCGCACCGATGTCCGAACGTCGCGACCTGATCCAGGCGCTCACCGCGCGTGGCATCAAGCTGGTGCGGATCATCGCCGCCACCGAAGATCCGGCCGATGGCGCCTGCGTGTTTGTCGACGACCGCGAAGCTGCCTACGAAATCACCGAGCACCTGATCCAGCTGGGCCACCAGCGCATCGGCTTCCTCTGGGGTGGCAGCTCGCACCGGTCCTCGGGCGAGCGCTACGCCGGTTACGAAGCCGCGCTGAAGGACTACGGCATGACCGTGGACAAGCACCTGGTGGTGCAGGGCGATTACACCTTCGACGACGGCTTCCGCGGTGCGCGGCGCCTGCTGGCACTGCGCGAGCCGCCTACCGCCATCTTCGGTTCCAACGATGAAATCGCGGCCGGCGTGCTGGCCGCGGCCAAGTCGGCCGGCATGAACGTGCCCTACGACCTGTCCATCGCCGGCTTCGAGGACAGCCCGTTCTCGCGCCAGTCGTGGCCGCCGCTGACCACCGCCAAGCAGGCCACCGAAGACATCGCCCGCCATGCCGCGCGCCTGCTGATCGCGCAGCTGCGCAGCGATGCCTACGACGATGCGCCGGCGTCGCTGCACAACCAGGGCTTCGTGCCACAGCTGGTGGTGCGTGGCTCGACTGCGCCGATGCGACCTGCTGCCGCCCGCCCCCTTCCTTCTGATCCTTCCTGAGCCTGCCATGTCGCTGTCCGACCCCACCGCCACCCTGATGTTTGCCGAGGCCGCCGAAGCGGCCGACGTCGTTGCCCGCCAGTTCGCCCGCAACCATGCCGTGATGGAGACGCTGGCGGCCAGCCTGCGCGCGGCGCCGCCGCCGTTCGTGGTGACCTGCGCACGTGGCAGCTCCGATCATGCCGCGACCTACGGCAAGTACCTGCTGGAGACCCAGCTGGGCCTGGTCGTTGCCTCGGCCTCGCCATCGGTGGGTTCGGTCTATGCCGCACCGCTGCAGCTGCGCGGTGCGTTGTTCATCGTCATCTCGCAGTCCGGCAAGAGCCCGGACCTGCTGCGCAATGCCGAGGCGGCCAAGGCCGCTGGTGCGCGCGTGGTGGCGCTGGTCAACGTCGAGGATTCGCCGCTGGCACAGCTGGCCGACACGGTGATCCCGCTGCATGCCGGCGTGGAGAAAAGCGTGGCGGCGACCAAGAGCTACCTCGCCTCGCTATCCGCGCTGCTGCAGCTGGCGGCGTACTGGAAGCAGGACAGCGCGCTGCGCAATGCCCTGGACCTGCTGCCGGACGCGATGCGCGAGGCCTGGCAGTGCGACTGGAGTGCAGTGACCGACGGCCTGGTGGAGGCCAACAACCTGTTCGTGCTGGGCCGTGGCCTGGGCCTCGGCGCGGCGCAGGAGGCCGCACTGAAGTTCAAGGAAACCTGCAGCCTGCACGCCGAGGCCTACAGCTCTGCCGAGGTCAAGCATGGACCAATGGCGCTGGTCGATCGCGGCTTCCCGGTGCTGGCCTTTGCCCAGCCCGATGAAACCGGTGCTGGCACCCGTGCCGTGGCTGAAGAATTCACCGCACGTGGCGCCCAGGTGTGGCTGGCCGGTGCCGGCGGCAACCTGCCGGTCGCTGCTGCGCCGCATCCGCTGTGTGCGCCGCTGCTGACGGTGCAGAGCTTCTATCGCGCGATCAATGCGCTGGCCCTGCGCCGTGGTTTCAACCCTGACCTGCCGCCGCATCTGAACAAGGTAACGGAGACGGTGTGATGGCAACCGTCCTGCGCAATGCCCGCATTCTTGCCGGTGATGAGTTCCGCGATGATCTTGCGGTCGTGATCGAGAACGGCCACATCAGCGCGCTGTTGCCCGACGCTGCACCGCAGCTGGGCACGGCCGACGAGCCGGTGGACCTGGGCGGCGGCTGGCTGCTGCCCGGCTTCATCGATGTGCAGGTCAATGGCGGTGGCGGCGCACTGTTCAACAACACACCCGACGTGGCGTCGCTGCGTACCATCGCGCAGGCGCATCGCCGCTTCGGCACCACCGCCCTGCTGCCGACCCTGATCAGCGATGACCTCGGTGTGATGCGCGAGGCGATCAATGCGATGCGTGAGGCCATTGCACAGGGCGTGCCGGGCGTGATCGGCATCCATCTGGAAGGCCCGTACATCGCACCGGCGCGTAAAGGCACGCACGATGCCAGCAAGTTCCGCGTGCCGGACGCGGAAGAGATCGAACTGGCGTCGTCGCTGGACAACGGCGTGACCCTGCTGACCCTGGCGCCCGAGCGCGTGCCGCTGGAGACCATCCGTGCGCTGGTCGAACGTGGTGTGATCGTCGCTGCCGGTCATACCGCCGGTACGTATGAAGAGATCCGTGCCGGTCTTGATGCCGGCGTGCGTGGCTTCACCCATCTGTACAACGCGATGTCGCCGCTGCAGGGCCGCGAGCCCGGCGCAGTGGGCGCGGCACTGGAAGATCGCGACAGCTGGATCGGCATCATCGTCGATGGCGTGCACGTGCATCCGGCCAGCCTGCGCGTGGCGTTGGCGGCCAAGCCACGTGGCCGCCTGCTGCTGGTGACCGATGCCATGCCGCCGGTCGGTGCCGACGATCCCAGCTACGTGCTGTATGGCGAAACCATCACCGCCATCGACGGCGTCGTGCGCAACGCCGCCGGCGCGCTGGCCGGTTCGGCGCTGGACATGGCCACCGCCTTGCGCAACACCGTGCAGCTGCTGCGGCAACCGCTGGCCGAAGCCGCGCGCATGGCCTCGACCTATCCGGCGCAGTTCCTCAATGTCGATGATCGCCTGGGCCACATCGCCGAGGGCTACCAGGCCGACCTGGTGCTGCTGGACGATGCGCTGCAGGTGCGGGGTACGTGGATCGCCGGCCAGTACGAGGCGGCCTGACGATGGGCAGCACGCCGCCACGCCGGCTGGGCTCGATCGACGCCCTGCGCGGCATGACCGTTGCGGCGATGCTGCTGGTCAACAACCCTGGTGACTGGAGTGCGGTGTTCGCACCGCTGCGCCATTCCGAATGGCACGGTTGTACACCGACCGACCTGGTGTTCCCGTTCTTCCTGTTCCTGGTGGGTGTGTCGATGGCCTTCAGCGTCGCACCGCGCGCGCTGGATCCGGGTGCACGGCCGGCACTTGCCCGTGGCGTGCTGGAACGCGCACTGCGCATCGCCGTTGCCGGCGTGCTGCTGCACCTGCTGGTGTGGTGGGCATTGCATACGCATCACTTCCGCATCTGGGGCGTGCTGCAGCGCATTGCATTGTGCGCGGCCGTGGTGGGCGTGCTGGCGGTGTATGCGCGTCCGCGCGCGCAGGCGGCCGTGCTGCTGGCGCTGCTGGTGGGCTACACCGCGCTGCTGCTGCGCATCGGCGATCTTGCGCCGTGGACCAACCCGGCCAGCCGTCTGGACACTACCTTGTTCGCGCCGTGGATCTACCAATGGCAGGCCGATACCGGTCTGGGCCATGACCCCGAAGGATTGCTGAGCAGTCTCGGCGCATTGGCCAGCACCGTGCTGGGCCTGCTGGCCGGCGGCTTGTTGCGCAGTGGTCGCGCCGGTGCATTGGCTGCGCTGGGCGCGGTCACCGCCGTGCTGGGCCTGCTGCTGACCACCGTGCTGCCGCTCAACAAGCAACTGTGGACGCCCAGCTACGTACTGTGGACCGGAGGCCTGGCCGCGCTGGCCTTGTGGCTGGGCCACGTGCTGATCGACCGCAAGGGGTGGCCGGCGCTGGGGCGGCGCTTCGGCGTCAATGCGATTACCGCCTATCTGGGTGCCTCGGTGATGTCGGTGATATTGCTGGCGACCGGCGCCTGGGGGGGGGTATGGCAGCAGCTGGCGGCCGCCCTGCCGCAGGCAGTGGAACTGGCGTCGATGCTGCAGGCATTGGCGTTCGTCGCGCTGTGGTGGGGAGTGGCGTGGTGGTTGGACCGACGTCGCATTTATCTGAAGATCTGAGCGTGTGTATCGCACGGTGGAAACACCATCCACGCATGGCGTGGATCAACCAAAACGGCGAACACACGCCTGGTGGATCCACGCCATGCGTCGATGCTCTCCACGGGCCGTCGAAGGTGAACCGATTCATCGACATGCGGGCTGCGTGAGCATGGACAAACTTCACATCGAAAACGTGACCGGTTACCTGTAATTTCACCTATCGAAATCATTCACGGCAGTGGCAGACTGCGTCAGCAGCGCCTACATAGCATCCGCAGTTCCTGATCCTTTCGACCCAGGAGTGCCGTATGTCACATGTCGTCCCGCCCGGGTGCCGCCGGCGCCGTTTGACCATTTCCCTGCTGCAGATCCTTACGGCGCCCCCGCTGCTCGCGTTGGCCACCCCGGCAGCATGGGCGGGATGTGACGCCTCCGCGCCCGCAGCCGGGCAGACCGTCACCTGCAGTGCGGCCGCGCCCAATCCCGAGACTGCAGCGATCACTGCAACTGGCGCAGCAGGCATCACCGTGAATGTCGGCAGTGGCGCCCAACTGCAGCAGGCAGGTGGGGGCAGTGCCATTTCCCTGCTCGGCGCTGGCAGCCACGTGCTGACCAACCTGGGGGCCATCAGCTCGGCGAGCGGTGCCACGGTGCAGCTTGGCGGTGGCAGTCGCGTCGACAACACCGGCAGCATCCGTTCTGCCAGCAGTACCGCGCTGCAGTTCAGTGGCGCCGGCGACAGCGTGCTGGTCAACCGCGGCACCCTCAGTGGCAGCATCGGCGTGCAGTTCGGTGCCGGCAATGATCGTCTGCAGATGCTGGCCGGCAGCATCACTGGCGGTGTCCAGCAGGGTGATGGCAACGATGTGCTGCTGCTCACCGATGGCACGATCGACAGTGTCGACCAGGGCAACGGCGATGACCAGCTGACCGTCAATGGCGGCACCATCACCGGGTTGGTGACGCAGGGCAGTGGCCGCGACGATTTCGTCATGACCGGTGGCACCATCGGTGCCCTGCAGCAGGGCGACAACATCGATACCTTCCGCATGAGCGGTGGCCGCATCGTCGGCGCGTTCGAAGATGGCGACCAGGCCTGGATGACCGGTGGCCGCATCGGCCGGGTCAACATGAAGCTGGACAAGAACCTGTGGGACATGTCCGGTGGCACCGTGGATGGCAACGTGGTGACCGGCTTCGACACCGATACCATCATCATCTCCGGCACCGCTTATGTGGGCGGCAACATCAGCGTCAGCGGCGGCAATGACAGCGTGACCATCACCGATGGCACCGTGCGTGGCCAGGTGCTGTTGAGCACCGGCAACGACACCTTCAACTGGAACGGCGGCGGCATCGTGTACGGCGCCATCGACGCAGGCCCTGACGACGACGTCGCCACGCTGAGCAACCTCAACCAGGGCAACATCGGTGCGGTGCCGCTGTTCGATGGTGGCAGCGGTGTGGACCGGCTCAATTTCAGCAACGTCAAAACTGCTGGTGTCAGTCGATTCCAGAACTGGGAAGCGATCAGTCTGGCCAACAGCACCGAACTCACCTTCGATGGCGATCTGGTGCTGGGTGACAGTGCAACCGGCAGCGGTGCGCTCACTGTGGATGACACCAGTACCGTCTACGCGGGCAGTGGTGGCCATGCCATCCGTCCATTCAACAGCGCCGCACTGGTGGACATGGTCAACGCCGGACGCATCGACCTGACCGGCACGGCCGCAGGCGATGTGTTCACCGTGCGTGGCAACTACCGTGGCGATGGTGGTGGCCTGTACCTGCGCACGGTGCTCGGCACGGACAACTCGATCAGCGACCGGCTGGTGATCGATGGCGGCGCCGCGACCGGCACCACCGGCATCGGCGTCCTCAATGCCGGCGGCAGCGGGGCGGCCACGCTGGTCGACGGCATCCTGCTGGTGCAGGCGCTGAACGGTGCGACCACGGCGCCCGGTGCGTTCTCGCTGTTCGCACCGGTCTCGGCCGGTGCCTACGAGTACTTCCTGTTCAAGGGCGGTGTCAGTGCTGGCACCAGCGAGAACTGGTACCTGCGCTCGACGCTGGCGAGCGGGCCGACGCCGGCACCGAATGGCAATGGCACCGCCACGCCGCCACCGCTGACGCCACCGGTGGCACCGCCGCCGCCGATTCCGCCGGCGCCCCCGCCGCCACCGGAAGGTGCCATCGATCCTGACCTGACCGCCGGCGAGACCGCGCCACCGCCGCCGCCGCCGGAACCGCCACCCGTGGCACCGCCCAGCGATCCCCCGGTGCCGGACGTGCCGGTGGCCGGTGGCAGCCTTCCCGCTACCGGTGCGCCGCCGCCCAGTGAGGGGGCGAGACCCGCCGCACCGGACGCGAATGGCCTGGTACCGCTGTACCGCCTTGAGACCGCCGCCTACGCCGTGGTGCCCCCGCTGCTGCGCGAGACCTCGCTGGCCAGCCTGGGTACTTTCCACGAGCGCCAGGGCGAACAGCGCCTGCTGTACAGCCAGGGCGCGTTCCGCACCGCGTGGGGGCGGCTGGTGGGGCAGAGCAGCGAGATCCACTGGAAGGGCGATGCACGGCCCGGCTTCGATGGCGACGTGATGGGCGTGCAGGCGGGCCTGGACGTATGGGCCGCTGCCGCCGACAACCACCGCAACCAGATCGGCGTGTTCGTCGGCCGCACCCGTGCCGATGGCAGGATCACCGGCCTGGCCATTGGCTGGGACAACGTGCTGGTGGGCCAGAGCCGGTTGGACGACAAGCACGTGGGCCTGTATTGGACGTTGACCGACAGCAGCGGCGGCTACATCGACGCAGTGGCGATGCAGAGCCGCTACGACGGCCGCACGCGTTCGTCGCGCGGGCTGGGCATCGACCTCAAGGGCGATGGCACCACGCTGTCGCTGGAAGCGGGCAAGCCACTGCTGCAGTTCGGGCAGTCATCGTGGTGGCTGGAGCCGCAGCTGCAGGTGATCTGGCAGCGCAGTTCGCTCGATGACCAGCGTGATCTGGTCTCTACCGTTTCCTTCGACAACGACAACGCCTGGACCGGCCGCGTCGGCCTGCGCCTGACGGGTGATTACCAACTGGCTGACAACGGCTGGCAGCCGTACTTCAAGCTGAACTACTGGCACGGCCGCTCGGGCGAGGACCGCATCCTGTTCGACAGTGATGCGATCATCAATCCGCAGCGCTCGCGCGCACTGGAAGCCGGTGTCGGCGTGGTCGGGCGATTCAACCGCACGATCAGCGCGTATGCCGTGGCCGATTACACCCGCGAGGTTGGCGGCAGCGACAACGGCACGCGCCGCATCATCGAAGGCAACATCGGACTGCGCGCGGACTGGTGACGCCCGCCACGTTGGCTGCTTGGGAGGGTGCCGACCTTGGTCGGCACAAATCCAACCGGCGACATGACCGCTCTGGTAGGTGTCGACGTTGGTTGACACGAATCCAACCGGCGTCATGGCACCTGCATCACAACGGCGAACGCCCCAACAACGCACCCGCGTGATCGGCCAGCAGCTGTACCGCATACAGCAACCCTTCCTCGGTCTGCGGCGGGCATTGCGCCTCCGCGTCGTCCAGTTCACGCGCGGCCTGCGTGGCCAACAACACACCACCCAATGCCGAGAGCGCCAGCAGGCAGCGCGTGGCGCCGGCCAGATCGCGCGCCCGTGCCGGGGTGATGCGCAGCTCCGTCCACGGCTCGCCGTCGGCGGCGTGGCAGCGCGTGATGTCGCGCAACCGCTTGAAAAAGGCAGGCGTGGGAGCGGATTCATCCGCTTCGGTCAGCGCGTCTTCCAACACCTCGGCAGTGGCGTTGGACAGCTGCAGGTCGGGCAGGGCATCGCCCAGCAAGGTGTGCAGGCGCGGATAGGTGGGGTAGAGCGTGGTCATGGCAACAACCTCACAGGACTGGGCCACCTGCGGGATGCAAGGTGGCGGGCGGTGCGGGTTGGCGTGCCGGTCAAGAGCAAAGAAGAAGCCGACGGACCCGAGAGTCCCCACGCACCGCCCGCCATGAACCGGCAGGTGGTGCATTGTCGCGAGTGCCTGCAGCGAGGCAATCGGTCATCTTTGCTCATTGATTCAGGACGCCAATCCCGGCCAACGCAGGTGGCGCTGGCAGAACCACCTTCGTGCTTTCGCTCGTGAGATGACATGAGCAAAGTTGCAAATCGCAGCCCGCTGCGTATGGGCCCAATACGACACCTTGCGCGTGCGCCGAGGCGGTATGCTGCGGTACTCATCAATGACGAAGGAACGTCGAATGCAGCTTGAGCTTCGAACGATGCTGCCCACCGCCGGCATGTCGACCGCCAACGTGATGCGGGACCGCAACGGACGTGACGATGCTGCAACCGTCGCCGCTGCCCAGGCCTGGTTGCTGGCCCAACCGGCCTGTGCGGGGCGCTGACCGATGCTGCTGATCGGCCAACACGAACGGGTGCTGATTGTCGGCCCCACCGAAGCGCACCATTGCCTGCGCTGCCAGACCGAAACCGAATTCGCGCCGCAGCTGCGCTACAAGATGGCGCGCATCGACCTGCTGTTCGGCTTCGTCTACCAGCGCCGCTATGAGCTGGCCTGCACCGGCTGCGAGCATGGCTGGGTGCTGGATACCGAAAGCATGGACCAGCAGCTGGGTGGGGTGCCGATCCCGTGGCGGCACCGCTTCGGCCTGCCGGTGATGCTGGTGGTGGTGGCCGGGCTGGCAGTGGCAGGGTGGATGTGGCGGCTGGGAGACGGAGGCGTTTGATGGCTCATGATTTGCATATGTCCCAAATTGGGACTAAGATGGCCCTGTGAGAGTTTTCGCGCTGTCTACGCTCAGGCGCTACTGGGAGAGGTTTCCAGAGTGCGAGCAGCCGCTGAAGGCTTGGCACGACGAAGTAAGGCGTGCCACTTGGGCGAGTCCGCATGACATCCGCAGTTGCTATGCGAGTGCGAGTTTCATCGGTGGCAGTCGCGTGGTTTTCAACATCAAAGGCAACAGCCACAGGTTGATTGTCGACGTTACTTATCAGCGTCAGATGGTCTACATCAAGTTCATCGGTACCCATGCCGAATACGACCGGATTGACGTAGCGACCGTGGAGGGAAAATGAACATTCGTCCCATTCGCACAGAAGATGACTACCAGAACGCGTTGCGCGAGCTGGAGGCCTATTTCGACAACGAGCCCGCACTGGACAGTGAAGAAGGCGACCGGTTCGAGATTCTCGCCACCTTGGTGGAGGCCTACGAAGCGAAGCATTACCCCATCGAGCTGCCGGACCCCATCGAGGCAATCCGCTTCCGCATGGAGCAGGGCGGTCTGACCGTCAAGGACCTGGTGCCCTCCATTGGTCAGCTCAACCGGGTGTATGAGGTATTGAATCGCAAGCGTGGATTGACCCTGGAGATGATCCGCAACCTGCACCGCAACCTCGGCATTCCGGCGGAAAGCCTGATCGGCCGCTGAGGCCCATCCGGGGCGGGATGCGGTGTACGTAGCCTTGAGTCGGGCCTGCTAGAGTTGCAGCCAGCAACCACGTACCGGAACCGACCATGGACCACGAAACGCCGTTCGAACCCGCCAACGACCTGGAAGTGCGCCTGTTGCAGGCCCAGGATGGAACCCTCACGGCCTCGCAGTTCCTCGACGGCCTGCTGACCGCGCCGGTGTTCGTGCTGTTGGACAAGGCCATCGGTGAGGACGGTGCCTGGGACGAGAGCATTTCGCCGCTGGTACTGACCAGCGAAGGCGGCGAGCCGATGTTCGCGGTGTTCACTGCGCCCGAGCGCGCGGAAATCTGGCACGAGCAGCTGCCGCAGTTCGCCCATGCCATGCCCATCGCGGTGCATGCGCTGCTGTCGGGCATCGGCGAGGGCGTTGGCCTGGTGCTGAACCCGGGCCTGGACGTGGGCATGGAGATGATCCCCGACGCGGTGGCGCAGCTGAAGGAACGTGCCGCGGCGATCACGCGTGGGATGGCGCACTGACAACGTGGATGCAGGGGGTGCCGGCCAGCGGCCGGCACTACCTCTCAACGGGCGGCGGCGATGGCTTTCACCCGCGCCTTGGCCAGCGCCTCACCAATGGCTGGACCCTTCAAATGGGTGGTATCCAGGTCACGCGCCTGCACTGACAACGCCGCCCGATGCAGGCGCTTCAGCGTTTTGCCCTGCGGGTAATCGCTGTCCTCGAAACCGAGCCGGCCGCGCTTGTCGGCCTCGCAGCACAGCGCGATGCGCGCCACGCGCTCGGGCCGGCGCAGCGCATCGCAGCGGCCCAGCAGCTCCAGCACGGTGGCATCGCGCAGCTCGTCGATGCGATGCACGTTCAGATGTTCGCGGCATACCGCCTCGGCCAACTGCTGGTGCTCGGTCGGAATCTTCAGGCGCGCGCACAGTGCTTTCAGCGGCGTGATACCGCGCTGTTCGTGCATGATGTGGCGCGGCCATTCCCCGGGCGGGGTCAGGCCCTTGCCGAGGTCGTGGGTCAGTGCGGCGAAGCCAACCAGGTCATCGCCGGGCGCCAGCTTCGCGGCCATGTCGCTGACCATTTCCTGGTGGATGCCGGTATCGACTTCCGGATGGAATTCCGCGCGCTGCGGTACGCCGTACAACGCTTCCAGCTCTGGCAGGATCGGGCCCAGCGCGTGCGCGTCGTGCAGCGTACGCAGGAACGCGGACGGGCGTTCGCACACCAGTGCCTTGCGCAGTTCCTGCCACACACGTTCGGGCACCAGCGCGTCGAGCTCGCCACTGGCGGCAATCTCGCGCATCAGGTCCATGGTTTCCGGCGCGACGGTGAAACCGAGCGAAGCGAAGCGGGCCATGAAGCGCGCCGCGCGCAGCACGCGCAGCGGGTCTTCGACGAAGGCAGGGCCGACATGGCGCAGCACGCGCTGCTCGATATCGCGCACGCCACCATAGGGATCGACAAGCGCGCCAGTGTCTTCATCGCAGGCGATGGCATTGATGGTGAAGTCGCGGCGCAGCAGGTCTTCTTCCAACGTCACCGCCGGGTCGGCATCGACCACGAAGCCGCGGTAGCCACGGCCGGATTTGCGTTCGGTGCGCGCCAGCGCGTATTCCTCGCCGGTCTTCGGATGCAGGAACACGGGGAAATCACGGCCGACGGCGGTAAAGCCCTGCGCTTCCATCTGCGCGGGCGTGGCGCCGACGACGACCCAGTCACGGTCGCCGGCAGGGCGCTGCAGCAGGCGGTCGCGCACGGCGCCGCCGACAAGATAGATCTTCATGGCCGGGATCATCGCATGCCCGACCTGTAGAGCCGAGCCCATGCTCGGCTGCTCGGGCGGTAGCGCTATCGGACAGGACAGCAGCCGAGCGTGGGCTCGGCTCTACAGAAGGCGGGCGATCAATCCCCGCCCTGGTCGGCGTTGGCGGCGCAGGTGAAGGCCTTGCGCTTGTCCACCAGACGGCCCATCAGGCGGTCGCTCAGTGGCAATGCATCGCCGTTGAGTCGCCAGTCGTAGATCACGCTGAAGGCCAGCACGCGGGCTACGTACTCGCGCGTTTCCTTGTAGCTGATGGTCTCGATCCACAGGTCCGGATCGAAGCCCGGGCGCTGGGTCTGCCAGCGTGCGGTCGGCGTCGGGCCCGCGTTGTAGGCGGCGATGGTGACGTAGGGCAGGCCGTCGTACTTGTTCATCAGCTGCCGCAGGTACGCGGTGCCGATGGCGATGTTGGTGTCTGGGTCGTACAGGCTGTCAGCGCCGCCGTAGCCGGTCAGGCCGATGGACTTGGCCACACCAGCGCCGGTCGCGGGCAGCACCTGCATCAGGCCCATGGCGTTGGCAGGCGAACGCGCGCGCGGAGTGAAGGTGCTCTCGGCACGAATCTCTGCAGCCACCCAGGCCGGGTCGATTGCATTGCGTGCCGACTCGCGGCGGATGGTGGCGTCGTGGTGCAGCGGGAAGCGCAGGTCGTACAGGCGCTGCTCCTGCTTCTGCTTGCCGAGCGAGAACACCGCGCGGTCGAACCAGCCGTTGTCCTGCGCCACGCGCACCGCGAGGCGACGCTGGGTGTCATCGAAGCGCGACAGTGCGTTGTTCCATTCGGCCACCGCCCAGCCGGTGCGGTCGATCTGGTACAGCGCCATCGCCCGCTGGATGGCCGGATCGCGTGCCACCACGGCCTGCGCTTGCGCGCTGTCGTTGGGCTTCCACGGGCACAGGGTGTAGGGCTGCTGCAGCTTGTCCGCCGCCAGGAAGCCATGGAAGGTCGGCGCGCGGGCGGCTTCGCGGAACAGCGGCTGCGCCTGCTGTGCCTGGCCGGTCTTTTCCAGCATGCGGCCTTCGAAATAGCGCCAGCGCGAATCGTTGCGCTGGGTCGGGCCCATCTTGCGGATCGCTGCCAGCGTCGCCGGCCAATCGCCACGCGACATCGCCTCGCGTGCGCGCCATTCGTGCAGGCGTTCGTCGTAGACCGCATCGGGTACCGCATTCAAGCGGCGGGCCGAATCGGGCAGGTAGGACGCGACCGTCCACAGGGCGATCTGGTAACGCACCTGGCCCTGCTGCTCGGCGCTCAGGCCCAGCGCCTGCGCGTACTGCGGCAGCTGCTGTTCGGTGGCGTCCGGGTCGGCCTTGGCCAGCTTGGCCAGGCCATCGGTGGCGATGCGCCGACTGCGCTCGTTGCGTGGCCAGTTCAGGGCACTGGCATTGGGCTTGTCGACGAAGGCGGCGTAGGCGGTGGCCTGTGCAAGATCACTGGCCGGCAGGCCGCGGGCGGCCGAGCGCATCACCGCTGGCTGCTGGGCATCGGCCGCGGCATCGATACGTTCCCAGCGCAGGGCATCGCTCATGCCGCCCTGCGCCTGCAGCACGGCGAATACGGCGTCGCAGGCATCGGGCAGCGATTTGCCGTTCTTGCGCCACAGGTCCTGCGCTTCGCCAATCCACTGCGGGTCCACCTTGCCGGTGGCCTGGCGTGCTGTCAGCTGCGCACAGCGCAGGCCGAGGTTGTCGGTCGGAACCCAGTTGGCCAGCAGCGTCGGCCAGTCCTGCCGGCGTGCGACAGAGGGCAACCAGGCGCTGCGGAAGCTGTTGGCCACGGCCTGGCCCTGGTAGCGCTTGAGGAAGGCCTGTGCCTGCGCGGTATCGACGGTGTCGATGTTGCGCCGCAGGTTGGCGAACTCCAGCCAGCCATACGCTGGATGGCGGCTGAGCGCGGCGGCCTGGCCAGGGTCGAACTGCCCACGTTCGGCGGCCGCGATGGCGGCCTTCAACTGGGCGTTCTGGGCATCGAGGGATTGGGCGCTCGCGCAGCCGATCAGCAGCGTGGTGGCCAGCGGGAGCAGGGACAGGGCGGTCGAAGATCGTCGGGTCATGGCGACCAGCATAGCGGGCGGTGGCTGAATTCAGTTTCGCACTGTGTACACGGCTGACGATGGCAACGACAGCTGAATGATGAGGTGATCCGCACTGCCGCGCGGCGGGCCACCCGGCGTAGGTTTGGGCTGGGGCAACGGGCCCTGCTGCAGGGAGCGGCACATGGCATTCAGTAGCGCAGGAAGAAGCGGCCCACTGGCGGACATCAACGTCACGCCACTGGTGGATGTGATGCTGGTGTTGTTGATCATCTTCATCGTGACCGCGCCGATGTTGTCACGGCCGATCAACGTGCAGTTGCCGCAGGCCACCGATCGCGTGGTTGATCGTCCCGAGCCGCCGCCGCCGATCGAGCTGCGGCTGGATGCGTCCAGCCAGTTGAGCTGGGACGGGCAGCCGATGGCCATCGGCGATCTGCAGTCGCGCCTGCAGGCGCAGGCCAGCGAGCATGCCGGCAACCTGCCGCAGCTGCGCATCAGCACCGATCCGTCGGCAGAGTACGACGGCATGGCCAAGATCCTGGCGGCCGCGGAAGCCACCGGCATGGAACGCATCGCGTTCGTGCAGTGAGCGCTTCACCGATGCGGCCCTCCTGATGGAGGGCCGCACTTGGCAGCAGGTGCTCATGAAGCGGCCGATGTCGATCCCGGCTTTCGGTGAATACGTCGCTATTTGACGACATCTGCTTTCAGAATCGTCAAATTCGCGTGAAATAGTGTCGGGCATCACGCCGCGATTTTTACCACTTGTTTACAAAGGAGACGCTGCCGCCATGCAGGGGGGAGCGCGGTAGTCCATGTCCCGACATTCCTTTGGAGAGAGAGCGAATGAATTACCTGCACCACCGCCCCTTGGCGGTTGCCGTCGCGCTGTGCGTGACCGCCCTGGCACCGTTGGGTGCTGCTGCCCAATCGACCACCACCAATCTGGACGCGATCGAAGTCACCGGCACCCGCATCAAGCGTGCTGAAGTGGAAGGCCAGGTGCCGGTCCAGACCCTCAATCGCGCCGACATCGAACGCACCGGTCTGACCTCGATTGGTGAAGTGCTGCAGCAGCTGACCGGCTCGGGCTCGGCGCTCAATGCCAAGTTCAATTCGTCGGGCAACTTTGGTTTCCCGCCCGACGGCAGTGGCGTCGGCGCGGGTTCGGCGCAGGTGGACCTGCGCCACCTGGGTGCCAAGCGTGTATTGGTGCTGGTTGATGGCATCCGCTGGGTCAACGAATCCTCGGCGTCGGGCGTAGGCTCGGCCACCGATCTCAATACCATTCCGCTGGCCATCGTTGAACGCATCGAAGTGCTGGAGGACGGTGCGTCATCGCTGTACGGCTCCGATGCCATCGCCGGTGTGGTCAACATCATCACCCGCCGCGATTTCGATGGCGGGCAGGTAACGTTGAACTATGGCCAGTACGGCAAGGGCGATGGCACGCAGAAGGGCGTGGACCTGGCCTGGGGCAAGAGCGGCGACCGTTACAGCCTGTTCCTGGGGGCCAGCTGGACCAAGCAGGACCCGGTGTATGCGAAGGACCGCGAGCAGTCGCGCTTCCCGATCCCCGGCACCGGCCTGGCCTTCGGCAGCGGCGGCATTCCGCAGGGGCGCTTTGCCTTCGTCGATCCCAACACCGGTGCCGAACAGGACATCGTGCCCAACACCGGCGTGAGCAGCCCGCGTTACGACGGCAGCGCCGGCTGCAACCGCACCGACGACTACCACTGCTTCACCAGCGCCGACCGCTTCAACTTCGCCGAATACAACATGGTGCTGACGCCGTCGGAGCGTAAGGGCCTGTTCGGCCAGTTCCGCTTCGACATCACCGACAACGTGCAGTGGTACGTCAAAGCGCTGGGCAACCGCCGCGAGTCGACCAACCAGGCCGGCCCGGAGCCGCTGTTCTTCGGCCCCGACGGCGCCACCGGCAATCCGCTGGCCGACAACATCGTGGTCTCGGCCCTGAACCCGTACAACCCGTTCGGCTTCGACCTGGTGTCGTCGGGCAACATGAGCCTGATCGGTCGCCGCCCGGTGGAAGGCGGCGCGCGCGTGTTCGAGCAGAAAGTGGACACCAGCTACTTCGCCACCGGCCTGGTCGGCAACTTCCAGGCGGCCGACCGCAGCTGGTACTGGGACGTCAACGGCATGTACAGCAAGAACAAGGCCGAGCAGACCAACTACGGCAGCTACAACATCTACAACGTCAACATGGCGCTGGGTGATCCGGCGGTGTGCGCGGCCACGCCAGGCTGTGTGCCGCTGAACATCTTCGGGGGTGTCGGTTCGATCACGCCGGACATGCTGAAGTGGATCCAGCCAGTGGTGCGCGATCGCAGCCAGAACGAGCTGAGCCTGTTCACCGCCAACCTGTCCAGCGATCTGTTCACGCTGCCGGCCGGCCCGGTGTCCTTCGCCACCGGCGTCGAACACCGCAGGTACAAAGGCTCGTACCAGCCTGACCCGCTGACGGTGATCGGCCACTACAACGGCGTGCCGTCGCAGCCGACGTCCGGCTCCTACGACGTCAACGAAGCGTATCTGGAGTTGAGCGTGCCGATCTTCGCCGACTCGGCACTGGGCAAGAAGCTGGACCTGAGTCTGGCCGGCCGCTACTCGGATTACTCGACCTTCGGTGGTGAGTTCACGCCCAAGTACGGCCTGCGCTGGCAGGTGACCGATGACTTCGTGCTGCGTACCACTTACGCCGAAGGCTTCCGCGCACCGTCGATCGGCGAGTTGTACGGTTCGGCGGCGCGCGCCGACCTGCAGTTGTTCGATCCCTGCTCGATCGGCCTGGGCGGGACGCCGCCACGAGGCAGTGCGGCCAACTGTGCTGCGTTGGGTGTGCCGGCGGGCTTCCAGCAGGCCAACTCGCAGATCTCGGTGACCACCGGCGGCAACCGCGAGCTGGAACCGGAGCAGTCGCGCAGCTTCAGTGCCGGCTTCGTGTGGAGCCCCTGGTTCGGCAACGATGCATCGTGGTCGGAGCGCTTCGATGTGGAAGTGACCTTCTACCGCCACAACATCGATGGCGCGATCCAGGCGATCAACGCGCAGACCCAGCTGGACCTGTGCGTGGATACGCTGGACCCGATCTACTGCGACGGCATCACCCGTGCCAGCACCGGTGCGGTCAGCAGCTTCAACAACCGCCTGACCAACCTGGGGTCGATCAAGACCGACGGCTGGGACGTGGACCTGTTCTGGACCCTGCCGCAGAGCTCGATCGGCCAGTTCAAGCTGGGCTGGAAGAACACCTTCGTCGGCCGCTACGAAGCCACCGGCGCGGCCGGCCAGCGGCAGCCACAGAAGCCGGGCATGGAAGTGGCTGACAGTTCGATTCCGGAATGGACCAGTAACGCCAGCATCGGTTGGACGCTGGACAACTGGAGTGCCAACTGGACGGTACGCCACATTTCCGAACTGACTGAAGACTGCGGTGACGCCGTGGCGTTCCCGGTGTGCAGCAACCAGGCCGCTGGCACCAACACGCTGTCGGCCACAACCTTCCACGACATGCAGGTGGGCTACAAGATCGACTGGATGAAGGGGCTGCAGCTGACCGCCGGTCTGAACAACGTGTTCGACAAGGATCCGCCGATCTGCCTGTCGTGCTCGTTGAACGGCTATGACGCATCGACCTACGACATCCCGCGTGGCCGTTACTGGTACCTGCGCGCGGACCTGCGGTTCTGATGAAGGGACGGCGCCGGGCTCAGCCCGGCATCCCCATGTGGATGTAGAGCCGAGCCCATGCTCGGCTTGATCGCCCACAACGTTGCGAAAGGCAGCCGAGCATGGGCTCGGCTCTACAGGTGCGGGGCGATCGTGCCCCGCGCCTGCTCAGAACGACCAGGTAAAGGTCAGCGAACCATTGCGACCATCGCCATACGCACCGTAACCGTTGATCTGCGACAGGTACTTCTTGTCCAGCAGGTTGTTGAGGTTGGCCTGCACGCTGAACTCCGGCGAGATGCGGTAGCGCACGAAGGCGCTGACCAGGGCGTAGCCGCTCTGTTCGATGCGGCCGTAGGCCGGTACCGGGTAGTAGATGCGGTTCTGCCAGTTGGCGCCGCCACCGACGGTCAGTTCCTGCAGCGACTGCGGGGTGTAGCTGGTGAACAGCTTCAGCGCGGTCTGCGGCAGGTTGGTGTTGATGTCGGCGTCGTTGATGTCCTTGGCCACGTAACGCGAAGCACCGAAGGTGGCATTCCAGCCCGGGGCCAGTTCGCCGTTCAGTTCGAACTCGAAGCCACGGCTGACCGTGCCGCGCGCGGCGCGATAGGCGAATTCGTTCGGACTGCCCTGCACGGGCTCACCGGTGGCCTGGCCGACGTTGTCCTGTTCGATGCGGAACACGGCCAGCGAGGCGTTCAGGCGGTTGTCGAACCATGCGCCCTTGACGCCCACTTCGTAGCTCTTGCCATCGACCGGATCGAGGTAGCTGCCGTTGCGGTCCTTCAGCGTCTGCGGCTGGAAGATTTCGGTGTAGCTGGCGTAGGTCGAGTACGTGTCGTTGATGTCGAACACCAGGCCGGCATACGGCGTGGTGACCTTGTGCGCGCGGTCGGCGCCTTCACCTTCGCTCTTCCAGTCGGTGTAGCGGGCGCCGATGATCAGCTTCAGCGGGTCAGCCAGCGACAGGCGTGCAGCGGCATAGCCGGCCTTCTGGGTGATGGTGCCTTCGCTGGCCAGGGCCAGTGGGTTCCAGTTCGGCTCGCTGATGTTGCCGGTCCAGTTCAGGTAGCTGGTGAACGGGTCCCAGGTCTGGCCGGCGCCACCAACCTGATAGTCGCCGTAGTTGGCGTAATCGCGCTTGTTGTAGCTCAGGCCGGCCATGAACTGGTGTTCGCGGCCGAACAGCTGGAACGGACCGTCAACGTAGCCATCAACGCCGGTGACCTTGCGCTCGGTGTTGTAGAAGCCCGCTGACGGCGAGATGCCGGCGCCGGTGGTCTTGTCGAAGCTCGACGCGCCGGTGGTCCAATCGTTGTACGCGGGGTAGAACAGCTTGTCGTCGGCCTGGGTCTCGTCATGCGTCGCGCCGATCTTGAACTTCCAGCCGTTGCTGAAGGCGTGCTGGAGGGTGGCAAAGGCGCGCTTGCTGGTGGTGTCCCAGTAGGTCCAGTTCGGGCTGGCGTTGAACGATTCGTCGTAGGGCGTCGCGCTGCCGTCGGAGTACAGCATCGGGAAGCCGCCCCAGGTCGCGCCGTTGGCGCGCTTCTGCTGGTAGTCGTAGCCCACGCTCAGCTGCGTGTCCGGGGTCAGGTCGGCATCGATGACTGCATAGCCCAGGGTCTTGCGCTGGTTGTAACGGTCCATCTGGCCGTCGGTATCCAGGTAGCTGCCGATCACACGGCCACGCACGGTGCCGCTGGCATTGAGCGCGCTGCCCACGTCCACGGTGGTGCGGGTGCGGCCCCAGCTGCCGACGTTCACCGACACGCTGCCGGTCAACTCGGCGATGTCGGCATGCTTGCGGATCAGGTTCACCGACGCCGACGGATTGCCGGCACCGCTGAGCAGGCCGGTGGCACCACGGACCACTTCCACGCGGTCGTACAGCGCCAGGTCCAGGCCGGAGTCACCGTAGCTCCAGTTCTGCACCATCTGCGTGGGCAGGCCATCGAACTGGTAGGCATCGATGTAGAAACCACGCGCGTAGAACTCGGTGCGCTCGCTGTCGGACTGGGTGCTGGTCACGCCGGTGGTGTTGCCCAGCACGTCGATGATGTCATCAAGGTTCTGATCTTCGATGCGCTGGTGGCTGATGATGCTGATCGACTGCGGAATCTCGCGCGGCGCCAGATCGAAGCGGGTACCGGCCGACGTGCGGCGCACCGAGTAGCCTTCGGCGCGCTCACCCTTCACTACCACCTTGTCGAGGGTGGTCGGGTCGGCGGCGGTTTCGGCGAGAGCGGCCGGGGCGGTGGCGCAGAGCGCGACGAGCACGGCAACGGACAGCTGCTGTGGCTGCGGGAGGCGGAGGGTGCGGGGGATCATGGCGGTTCCTGGACAAACACGCGCGTTCGGCCGGCATCCAGGAGGCGAGGCGCTACGGGTGGGGGAAGGGCGGGCAGGCCGTCCTGGCACCACCTGAAACGAAAGAAATGGTAATACGAACTATTCCTATTTACAAATCGTGAACAGGCGGATCCGAGGCCGCGCCCGGGCTGCTGTCATCGGGTGTCTCGGCGCTGCAGCAGCGGCAGCGGATCGCGAGCCCCGTCTTTTCCGTAGATGCCCCAATGCAGATGGGGCGGGGTGCCCTTGGCGTTGCCGCTGTCGCCGACATGGCCGAGCAGGTCGCCGGGCTGCACCACCTGGCCGCGTGCCAGGCCATCGGCCCAGTCTTCCAAGTGTGCGTAGTAATAGCGCTCGCGCCCCGGCCCGATGACCCACACCTGTCGGCCACCGAGGCCGCTGTCGCGGATGTCGGCGACAACGCCGGGGGTAGCGCTGCGTACCGGCGTGCCGCGCTTGCCGAAGATGTCGATGCCGGCATGGCTGCGGTCGCGACCGCGCGGCGCACCGAAGGTATCAGCGATCTGGCGCGGGCGGACGCCGTCCACAGGTACCGGCAGCTGCGTGGCCGGCGGCATGCGCGAGAGCGTCCACAGCATCTTCGGTGCGGCGGCCCACGGGCTGTTCCAGAAGGCCATCGCTGCGATGGCCAGGATCAGCAGGATGACGCCACGCAACAGCCAGCGGCGCAGGCGTCGGGCGTTGGAGGGGGCAGGGGTGTTCATGCGTTGCCAGTGTAGGTGCAGGCCAGGCTCAACCGCGCCTGCGCTATGACAGCGGCACGTCGAATCCACGTTTCAACGTGCCAAGCGCCACCGATGTGCGGAAACGCTCGATGTTGTCATCCGCACCGAACAGCCGCTCGGTGATCGCTTCGTACTCTTCCATCGATGCCGCCGAGAGCAGCAGCAGGAAATCGCCGTCGCCGGTGATCGAGTAGCACTGCTGCACGGCCGGATCGTCCTGCACACGGCGGCGGAACGGTGCCACCTTTTCACGTTGTTCGCTGACCACGCGCACCTCGACGATGATGGTCAGCGGTCGGCCGATCTTCGCCGCATCGATGACGGCCACATTGGCGGCGATTACACCGCTGTCCTGCAGGCGCTTGATCCGTCGCTGCACAGCCGGAGTCGACAGGTGCACGGCTTCGGCGATCTGCCGCTGCGGCAGGGTGTTGTCCTGTTGCAGCAGGGCGAGGATGGCGCGGTCGAAACTGTCCAGCACGGGGGCGGTGGCCATGGTGAGCAGAAGTTGCACGGACGGGCCGTCAATTGAGCCAAGTGCTCGCCGCTGGCGCAATAGACTGGTGGCATGCAGACTTCTCGAATCGCGCCGATGTTGCCGGCGCTGGCGGTGCTCGGCTCGGTCACCGCACTGGCCATTGGTACCTCCTACGCCAAGCAGCTGTTTCCGTTGATCGGTGCGCAGGGCACCAGCGCGCTGCGCGTGGGCTTCTCGGCGCTGTTGCTGCTGCTGTTCTGGCGGCCCTGGCGCTGGAAGACCAGCCGTGTGGATGCGATCACCATCCTGCGCTACGGCCTCACCCTGGGCCTGATGAACCTGCTGTTCTACATGGCCTTGCGGACCATCCCGTTCGGTATCGCGGTGGCCATCGAATTCACCGGTCCGTTGACGGTGGCGATGCTGTCGTCGCGGCGGCCGATCGATTTCCTATGGGTGGGCTTCGCGGCCGTCGGCCTGCTGTTGCTGCTGCCGATCGGCGGCGGCCCGGCACTGGACCCGGTGGGCGTGCTGTACGCCATGGGCGCGGCGGCCTGCTGGGGCCTGTACATCGTGTTCGGTAAGCGCGCCGGCCACCTGCATGCCGGGCACTCGGTGTCGCTGGGGCTGCTGGCCGCGTCGCTGGTGGTGGTGCCGGTGGGCGTGGTGCATGCCGGAGCAGCGTTGCTGGAACCGAAGATCCTGCTGGCCGGGCTGGTGGTGGCGCTGGTGTCCAGCGCAATCCCGATGTCACTGGAGATGATGGCGCTCAAGCGCCTGCCGAAGGAGACCTTCGGAATCCTGATCAGCATGGAACCGGCGGTGGCCGCGCTGTGGGCGATGCTGCTGCTGCACGAGCACCTGCATGGACTGCAGTGGCTGGCGATCGGCTGCACGGTGCTGGCCTCGGTGGGCAGCACGATGACGGCAAGGCGGTTGAAGGTGCCGGTGGCGCAGGCGGGATAGCGCCGGGCCATGCCCGGCGGAGAGCGTGCGGACCGTTTGTCCGCACCCACAAGAGCAGCTGTCCGCACCCACACGAGCAACGGTCCGCACCCACCAGATCAGCGTGCCAACCGAGGTTGGCACCTACCGGAAGCTCTCAGCGCAGGGCGTCGGCCGGGACGTCGATGGCCATGGCTAGGGCCAGATGGTCGGAGAACGCGGCCGGCACCGCTTCAACGGTACGGGTCTGCAGACCGCTGCTGACCAGGATGTGGTCGATGGCGCGGTCGGGGCGCCAGCTGGGGAAGGTCGGCACGATGCAGCCGGGCGGCTGCAGGCGGGTCTTCTGGTACAGCACCTGCATTTCCGGACGTTCGGCCAGGCAGTTGAAGTCGCCCATCAGCACCGCATTGGGATGGTCCGACAACAGCTCGGCGATGAAACCGAGCTGGGCCATCCGCGAGCCTGCGCCCAGCGACAGATGGGCCACCGCAACGGCCAGGCCATCGCGACCATCGCCGAACCTGGCCAACAGCACGCCTCGCCCGCCGATACGGCCGGGCAGGGCGTGGTCCTGCACTTCCACCGGTTCCAGCTTGCTCAGCAGGCCGTTGGCACTGGAGGCGACGCCGCCCATGCGCCGGTTCGGCTGATGGCTCCAGTAATTGAAGCCGGCGCGCTGGGCCAGGTAATGGGTCTGGTTGGTGAAGCCTGATCGCAGGCTGCCCGGGTCGGCCTCCTGCAGGCCGACGATGTCATGACCACGCGCCAAGGTGGCAATCGCGTCAAGGCTGCTGCGCTTGCGACCCGCCGGCAGCGCATGTGACCAGCTGCGGGTCACATAGTCGCTGTAGCGGCGGGTACTGGAACCGGCCTGGATGTTGGCCGTCAGCAAGCGCAGGGTCCGTGTTGTGGGGGAAGTCACGGCCGGGAAAACGTCTCTTTGATCAGTGAGCCTGGGCCGCACCGCGTTCGCGGGCGATCAGGTGGTCGGCAATGCGCAGCATGTCCGGGAAGCTCTTGCCCTTCACCAGGTACTTGCCGTTGACGATGATCGACGGGGTGCCGCTGATCTGGCTGCGCTGGGCAAACTGCTTGGCCGAGTTGGTCTTGGCATTGACCGCAAAGCTGCCCATGGTGGCGGCGAACTGCTTCGGGTCGACGCCGTAGGCACCGTAGAACTTGGCGATGTCATCGACCGAATCGGCACCGCGCTCGCCCTTCAGGGTCTTCTGCGAGTGGATGGCCGAGTACAGCGCTTCGTGGGTCTTTTCCTGCACGCCCAGCGTCTGTGCGGCGTAGAAGGCACGGGCATAGTTGTCCCAGGTGCCGCCGAACATGGCCGGCACGTAGACGAAGTTCACATCGCTCGGCAGGCCGGCCTTCCACGGGCTGACCAGCGGCTGGAAGGCCGCGCAGGCGGGGCAGACGTAACCGAAGATCTCGACCACTTCGACCTTGCCGGCCGCCGGCTGGAACGGCTGGCCGTTCGGGATCAGCTGGTAGTCGGCACCTTCCACCGGAGCCGGGCCGGTCAGCGCGGCGGTGGTCGGGGCAGGTGCGGCGGTGGCGGCGGTCTTGTCACCTTCGGCAGCCGGTGCAGCGGTCTCGCTGCCAGCGGCCGGTGCGGCCGGTTCGGTGCTGGCCGGGGTCGCTGCCGGTTCTGCCGGGGCGGAGGTGTTGGCGGTGCCATCGTCGGCCTTGCAGGCCGCCAGGATCGGCAGCAGCGCTGCGAGGGCGAGGACAGCGAAACGGGTCTTCATGGAAACGTCTCCAGCATCTGGAAAGGTGGGGCCGGCGTCAGGCGCCGGCCAGAGGGAAATGATGACATGCGGCGGCGACAGCGCCGTGTCGATGGTGTGAGTTGGTTCAGCGGCCGCGGGCGGCGCGGGCCTGGGCGATCAGTGCCGAGGCGATGCGCAGCTGGTCGTCGAAGCTCTTGCCACGGACCAGGTACTGGCCATTGATGATGATGGCCGGGGTGCCCGGCACCTGGGTGCGCTGGGCGAAGGCACGGGCGGCATCGACCTTCTTCTGTACCGCCTCGCCGCGCAGGGCCTGCGTGTAGCGCTCCGGAGTCACGCCATAGGCCTTGTAGAAGCTGGCGAGCTCATCGGCCGAAACGTTCTGCATCGGCAGCGTGCCATCCTGGTGCAGGGCCTTGAAGACGGCGGCGTGGCTGCGCTTGGCCACGCCCACTTCGTCGGCGGCGTAGTAGGCCAGCGCCCAGGCATCCCAGGCACCGCCGAAGGCGGCCGGGACCGGGGTGAAGCGCACGTCGGCCGGCAGTTTGGCCGCCCAGGCGGCCAGCTGCGGTTCGAAATGGGCGCAGTGTGGGCAGGTGTAGCCGAACACCTCGACCACTTCGATCTTGCCGGCCAGCGGCTGGAACGGGCCAGGCTGGGCGATGCGCTCGTAGTCTTTGCCTTCGACAAGCGGGGCGTTGGCGGGGGTGGCGGCACAGGCCGCCAACGGCAGCAGCACCAGCAGGGACAGCAGAAGGCGGGGAATCAACCTCATCGACACGCATCTCCGTTGAAAATGACAACGCCGGCGCAGCCGCCGGCGTGAAGGAAACATACCGCAGCGGCGGGCCGTCGTGGCGACCCGCGCCGACCAGTGGCTGTCAGGGGGCGGCGGCCGGTCGCGTCGAAGCGCCTTCGGCGGCGAGGTCGTCGGCCTTGTTGTGCAGGCCCTGCAGGTAGCTGGAAAGGGCCTGCACCTCCTGCTCGGTCAGTTTCTGCGCCACCGTGGCCATGATCTGGAAGTGCGCCTTGTCGGTTTCGTTGGTCTGCCCGGCCTGGTATTCCTGCAGGCGACGGGCGACATAGCTGGCGTGCTGGCCGCCGATGTGCGGGTAGGCCGGGCCGGGGTTGCCGGCGCCGCTGGGGCCGTGGCAGGCCATGCAGGCCGGCAGCCCGCGCTGGGCGTCGCCGCCGCGGTAGAGCTGCTGGCCGATCTGGTAGAACTTCATGCCCTTGTACGGGCCCTCGGCCACCAGCGTGTCGTCGGCGATGCCCGCGTTGGCCTTCTGGGTGGCGAAGAACGCGCCGATATCGCGCATGTCCTGCGGGGTGAGGTTCTGCACGAACGGCACCATCGCCACCGCAGCGCCGGAACTGCGCTGGCCGTTGGCGATCAGGGCCATCTGCTGGGCCACGTAGCGCTCGCTCTGGCCGGCGATGCTGGGATACATCTCCACCGTGGAATTGCCATCGGCCCCATGGCAGGCAGCACACGCGGTGGCCTTGGTCTGGCCGGCCTTGGCATCGCCCCAGGTGGTCTTGCTGAAATCCACCTCGAGTGAGGCGGTCCTGATCGGGCCGTTGTCGGGCAGCGGAGTCAGCGTGGTCTGCGCAAAGGCAGCAGCGGCAACAACGGCAGTAGCAAGGGCGGATACGGCAAGAACGCGAGCGTGGCGCATGCTGAAGCTCCGTATGGACCGGCCGGGCGGCGGCGGCCGGCATCGCCCGGATTATCAACGCCGTTTCCGTACACGGTCAACGCAGCAGTGCAGCATTTTCCCGCGGGAGGCCCACGGGCCGGGCGCGCGGCGCCGCAACATGCGATCCTATGCGCATGTCATTGCTCATCGAACGCGCCCAATACCACCTCTCTGCCCACAACATGGGGCAGCTGCCGCCCGATGAAGGTTCCGAAGTGGCCTTTGCAGGTCGCTCCAACGCCGGCAAGTCCAGCGCGCTCAACGCGCTGACCCGCCAGAACAGCCTGGCCCGGGTCTCCAAGACGCCTGGCCGGACCCAGCAGCTGGTGTTCTTCCAGGTCACCCCGGACGCCCACCTGGTCGATCTGCCCGGTTACGGCTACGCCAAGGTGCCGCTGGACCTGCAGGCGCACTGGCAGGCCTTCATCGACCGCTACTTCCGCACCCGCGAGGCCTTGAAGGGCCTGGTGGTGGTGATGGACATCCGCCATCCGCTGAAGGACTACGACCGGCAGATGCTGGCCTACGCCGTGCAGCGTGGCCTGCCGGCGCATGCGCTGCTGACCAAGGCCGACAAGCTCAGCCGCAGCCAGCAGATGCAGACCCTGCAGAAGGTGCGCAAGGAGCTGCATTCCTCCTTCGGCGATACGGTGAGTGTGCAGGTGTTCTCCGGCGCCGCCCGTACTGGCGTGGATGAAGCCCGCGGCATCATCGGCGGCTGGCTGGGGCTGGCATAAGGAACAGGGCGCTGGGCCTTGCCCGGCGTCATTTCCGTAGAGCCGAGCCCATGCTCGGTTGTCAGGGTCTCGCCGCGCTACGCGCGGCAGCCGAGCATTGGCTCGGCTCTACACGGGGTCATTTCAACGGCGAGAACTCTGCCGGTACCCACGCATAGGCCTTGCCTTCGCTGCGCACGTGACCCAGCCCGGGGAAGGGCAGGTGCGCACCGGCGACCCACCAGCCCTTGGCGGTGGCTTCCTGCAGCAGACTGCGACGGCTGGCCGTAGCCGCCGTGCGGTCCGAATCGGCCTCGAATGCTGCTTCCGGGTGCGCGAACTGGACTGCATGGAAATGCAGCACATCGCCCCACACCAGCAGTGACTGGCCTTGGCTGTCGAAGCGATAGGACACATGCCCCGGCGTGTGGCCGTGGGTATCCATTGCCACCGCGTGGCCGGGCAGGGCATCGCCGGGCTGGAAGGTGTGCAGGCGACCGGCAGCCTGGTACGGCGCCACCGCGTTGCGTGCCAGCGCGAAGGCGAAGCGCACGCCTTCCGGCGCTGTGGCTTCGCTGGCCGGGTCGAGCCAGTAGCGGGCATCGGCCTTGGACAACCACACCGTCGCATTCGGATAGGCCGGCTTGCCTTGTTCATCGAGGATGCCGCACAGGTGATCGGGATGGGCATGGGTGAGCAGCACCTCATCGATCTCGGACGGATCCACACCCGCTGCGCGCAGGTTGCCCAGCACCTGGCCCAGGCCGGGGCCGAAGCACTGCGCGGTGCCGGCATCGACCAGGGTCATGTGCGTGCCCTGGCGCACCAGGAAGGCGTTGATCGCAGTCTGCAGGCCTTTCTTGTCTTCGGGCACGTAGCGGCCTTCGAGCAGGCGACTGACCAGCGTTGGCGGCACATCGACCACTTCCTGCCGGCCGAGCGCGACCACGCCATCGAACAGGGCGGTGACCTGCAGCGCACCGATGCGCTGGTGTTGCACGCCCGGCACCTGCTGGGTGGGAGCGGGCGAGGTGGCCTCGGCCAGCGCGACCAGCGGCAGGGAGGACAGGGCCAGCAGCAGGGCGGCGCGCAGCGGCAGGTGGCGCAGGGTCATGGTGGTTCTTCTCGATGAGTGATGGGCAGGCCCGGTGCGCACAGCGTGCCGCGTTGCGCGAGCGTGCGGCGCTCAAACCACTGCGCGGAATGCTCAAGGGGTTATCGGCAGGACTGCGCCCTGCACCCGCGGTAGTGCCGGCCGCTGGCCGGCAACCTCAACAGCAACAGCAACAGCAACAGCAAAGGCGGGCATTCCGTGGGATGGCGGGGTGGGTCCGGTTGCGGGGGACGCTGCAAGTACGTCCATGTAAGCTCGGTCGCCGCATCCATGCGGCTCACGCCCCCGCAACCGGACCCACCCCGCCTTCGACAGATTTCCGCGATCTGTTGGGATGGCATGACCTGCTCTTGGTGGGTGTCGACCTTGGATCCAGGCCATGGGTGGATGCTCTTCGAATTCAATTCGGAATCATCGAAATGAATCGAATGGACGGGGAGGAAATCATCCACGCATGGCGTGGATCTACTGGCCACCGGGAAACTGTCGAAGGCGGGGCACTGTGGGTTTGCGGGGTGTGAGCCGCATGGATGCGGCGACCAAGCCTCCATGGATGGATTCACGGCGTCCCCGCAAACCCACAGTGCCCTGCCATCCCACGGAATGCCGCTTTGGCCTTTGCTGTCGCCGTTGCTTGAAGAGCCTCTGCGGGTGCAGGGCGCAGCCCTGCTGAAGAACCCTCAAATATCTGTAGGAGCGAGCCCGTACTGCTCGGCGAAGCGCTTGCTGAAGCTCGCGGCAGAGCGATACCCCGCGCGCGCTGCCACGGTCTTCAGCGGCAGGTCGGTGGTGTACAGCAGCTGCATGCCATGGGCCAGGCGCGCTTCGGTCAGCAGCTGGCGCAGGCTGGTGGCCTCGGCCGCCAACCGCCGCCGCAGGGTCGCGCCGCTCAGTGCGAAGTGCGCTTCAACGTCGCGCGACTGCCAGTCGCGTGCCGGTTCGGCAGCGATGCGGTCGCGGATCTGTTCGCCCAGCGTCGGTGCGTGCGGCAACAGCAGGTTGCCGTGGCCCTGCCGGCACCACGCCAGCACCAGGGTGGCCAGTGCCAGTCGCGCTTCGCTGTAGCGGGCATCCTGCAACGATTGCCGCCAGCTGCGCAGTACCGCCGCGTGATCACACAGCGCCTGTCGTGCCAGTGCCGGCCCGGCCGTTGGCAAGGCTTCGCTCCACAGGGTGCGCGCCGCGGCCAGTACTTCCGGGCACAGCGGCACGATCGCGCTGAGGTACCGGCCGGTCTGCGGGTCCGGCGTGTTGACCACATCGATGCGGCAACGCTGCGTGATCAGCAGGATGTCGCCCGGGACGAAGGTCAGCGACTGGTGTGCGGTACGCACCTGCTTGCGGCCTTCCAGCAGGATGGCGAACTGCGGCTGCGGTATCTCCACCGAACTGGCGCCATGCTCGCGGCGGGCGGTGATGCAGGCGTAGCCTTCGGCGCGTTCGCAGCCGGCCAGGCTGGCCATCTCCGCCAACAGTGCCATGGCGGTGGGGGGCATGCCGGTCATACGACGTGCGCGCCCAGCAGGCGACCCACCGCCGCTGCAGCGGCCATCGCCAGCGCGCCCCAGAACATCACGCGCAGGGCGCCGCGCATCGGTGACGCGCCACCGGCCCGCGCCGCCATCGCGCCGGTCAGGCATAGACCGGCCAGGGTGCTGACCGTGGTGGCCGTGGCGACGTTCTGTACCGGTGCCAGCAGTGCGGTCAGCACCGGCAGGGCAGCACCACAGGTGAAGGCGCCGGCCGAAGCCAGTGCAGCCTGCAACGGTCGCGCGCGCAGTTCCTCGGTGATGCCCAGTTCGTCGCGCGCATGGGCACCCAGCGCGTCGTGGGCGGTCAGCTGCTCGGCGACCTGGCGTGCCAGCGCCGGTTCCAGGCCGCGGTGGCGGTAAATCGCGGTCAGCTCGTCCAGTTCGCTGTGCGGGTCTTCGTGCAGCTCGCGTTTCTCCATCGCCAGATCGGCATTCTCGGTATCGGCCTGGGTCTGCACCGACACATACTCGCCGGCGGCCATCGACATCGCACCGGCCACGGTGCCGGCCACGCCCGTGGCCAGGATCGTGCTGGCCGAGGCGCCGCTGGCGGCCACCCCGACCACCAGGCCGGCCACCGAGACGATGCCATCGTTGGCGCCCAGCACGGCGGCACGCAGCCAGCCGACGCGATCGGCGCGATGCAGTTCAGGATGTCGTGAATGGCGGCTCATGGCCCTGAGTGTACGAGGGTCAAGAGGGTGTCGGTAGGATGCTGAAACCCGTCACCGTCGCATGACGTAACGAGCCGCCACGCTATAGTGCGCCCTTGCGATGCAAGGCTCCCAGCCCCACATCCCCTGCCACCGTCCAGCGAGCCACCCCCTTGTCGAGCCCCAGCCACGTCGCCGATACGCCCATTACCGACCGCTCGCAACTGGTGGCGGAGATCGCCTCCGGCGAGAAGCCCCGTTCGCAGTGGCGCATCGGTACCGAGCACGAGAAGTTCGGGTTCCGCCTGGATGACCTGCGCCCACCGACCTTCGAGGGCGAGCGTGGCATCGAGGCACTGCTCAACGGCCTGGTCCGTTTCGGCTGGACGCCGGTGCAGGAAAACGGCAACACCATCGCCCTGCTGCGTGATGGTGCCTCGGTGACGTTGGAGCCCGCTGGCCAGCTGGAACTGTCCGGTGCGGCGCTGGAAACCATCCACCAGACCTGCGTGGAAACCGGCACCCATCTCAATGAAGTGGCACAGGTGGCCGGTGAACTGCAGCTGGGCTTCCTTGGCATGGGCTTCCAGCCAAAGTGGACGCGCGATGAAATGCCGTGGATGCCGAAGGGCCGCTACAAGATCATGCGTTCGTACATGCCCAAGGTCGGTTCGTTGGGCTTGGACATGATGACCCGCACCTGCACCGTGCAGGTGAACCTGGATTACGCCAGCGAAGCGGACATGGTGAAGAAGTTCCGCGTGTCGTTGGCGTTGCAGCCGATCGCCACCGCGTTGTTCGCCGACTCGCCGTTCACCGAAGGCAAGCCGAACGGCTACCTCAGCTACCGCTCGCACATCTGGACCGACACCGATGCCGACCGTACCGGCATGCTCGACTTCGTGTTCGAAGACGGCTTCGGTTACGAGCGCTACGTCGACTACCTGCTCGACGTGCCGATGTATTTCTCCTACCGCGACGGCATCTACCACGATGCCAGCGGGCAGAGCTTCCGCGATTTCATGCAGGGCAAGCTGCCGGTGCTGCCGGGCGCGTTGCCGACGCTGCGCGACTGGTCGGACCACACCACCACCGCGTTCCCGGAAGTGCGGCTGAAGAAGTACCTGGAAATGCGCGGGGCCGATGGTGGCCCGTGGAGCCGCCTGTGCGCGCTGCCGGCCTTCTGGGTGGGGCTGCTGTACGACGACACCGCGCTGGACGCGGCGTGGGACCTGGTCCGCGACTTCAGCCTGGTCGAACGCCATGCGCTGCGTGATGGCGTGCCCAAGCATGCGATGAACCTGCCGTTCCGCAATGGCACCGTGCGTGATCTGGCGCGCGAAGCAGTGAAGATATCCGTGGAAGGCCTCAAGCGCCGTGCGGCGCGCAATGCCGATGGCCAGGATGAAAGCAAGTTCCTGGACGTGCTGCAGGAAATCGTCGAGTCCGGCCTGACCCCGGCCGAGCGCAAGCTGGCGCTGTTCCATGGCCGCTGGCACGGCGATGTGGATCCGGTGTTCCGCGAATTCGCGTACTGATCGCCTTGCGGTAGTGCCGGCCGCTGGCCGGCAGATGTACGGGGTTGCCGGCCAGCGGCCGGCACTACCAAACGAAAAACCCCGGCATTGCCGGGGTGTTTCGTTTTCACGTCCGCCTTGGATCAGGCGGCGTTCTTCATCGTCGCCATGTCGATCACGAAGCGGTAGCGCACATCGTTCTTCGCCATGCGCTCCCAGGCTTCGTTGACGTTCTTGATGTCGATCATCTCCACATCGCTGACGATGCCGTGCTCGGCGCAGAAGTCCATCATTTCCTGGGTTTCAGCCATGCCGCCGATCGCCGAGCCGGTCAGGTGCTTGCGACCGAAGATCACGCTGCCACCGGTCAACGGCGGGTCCAGTTCGGTCAGCACGCCGACCAGGCACATGGTGGCCTCGCGCTTGAGCAGGCCCATGTACGGGTTGGTGTCATGGCCGACCGGGATGGTGTTGAGCAGGAAGTCGAAGCTGCCGGCGTGGGCCTTCATCTGCGCCGCATTACGCGAGACCAGTACTTCATCGGCGCCCAGGCGCTTGGCGTCGGCACCCTTTTCCGGCGTGGTCGTGATCATCACCACGTGCGCACCGAGCGCCTTGGCGAACTTCACGCCCATGTGGCCGAGACCGCCCAGACCGATCACGCCGACCTTCTGGCCCGGGCCGACCTTCCAGTGGCGCAGCGGCGACCAGGTGGTGATGCCGGCGCACAGCAGCGGCGCGGCGGCCTTCAGGTCCAGCGTTTCGGAGACCTTGACCACGAAGCGCTGCTCGACCACCACGTGGTCGGAATAGCCGCCGTAGGTCGGGGCACCGTCAGCGCGTTCACGGCCGTTGTAGGTCCAGGTGGCACCTTCGGCGCAGTACTGCTCCAGGTCGTGTTCGCAGGCATCGCAGTGGCGGCAGGAGTCGACCATGCAGCCGACGCCGGCATGGTCGCCGACCTTGAAGCGGGTGACGTCGCTGCCGACCTCGGTCACGCGGCCGATGATCTCGTGGCCCGGCACCATCGGGTAGATCGAGCCACCCCAGTCGTCGCGGGCCTGGTGCAGGTCGGAATGGCAGATGCCGCTGTACAGGATCTCGATGCGCACATCGTTCGGGCCGACGGCGCGGCGCTCGAACTCGAAAGGTACCAGCGGATCGGTATGGGTATGGGCGGCGTAACCACGGGCGAGGGACATGGGGAATCCTTGGCGGGTTTGTCGAAAGGCGTTTTACAATACGCCCCGTACCGCAAGGTAAGAAGCCCATATATCGGCATGATTCATCAAGGCAGACTGCACAATCATGGCCACTGACAATCTGTCCCACCTGGCTGCCTTCGCCGCGGTCGCCCGCCATCGCAGCTTCCGCCGGGCAGGCGCCGAACTGGCCCTGTCGACCTCGGCGGTGAGCTATGCAATCCGCGCGCTGGAGGAACGGCTGGGGGTGGGCCTGTTCCATCGCACCACCCGCAGCGTGGCCCTGACCGAGGCCGGGCAGCGCCTGCTGGAACGCCTGCAGCCGGCGCTGGGCCAGGTGCACGATGCGCTGGAAGAGATGAACCAGTTCCGTGCCGTTCCCGCAGGCCTGCTGCGGATCAACGCGACGCGGGCGGCGGTGGCGACCCAGCTGGGTCCGAGGCTGGCGCGCTTCCTGCACGCCCATCCGGACGTGCGGGTGGAACTGACCGAGAACGATGGCCTGGTCGACATCGTCGCCGAGGGCTACGACGCCGGCGTGCGCCTGCACGAGTTCGTGCCCGAGGACATGGTGGCGGTGCCGATGGGACCGCCGCTGCGCGGATTGATCGTCGGTTCGCCCGAGTACCTGCGGCGCCGGCCGGCTCCGCAGCACCCGCGCGACTTGGCTGCACACGAGTGCGTGCGTTTCCGCTTCGCCAGCGGCCATCTGTACAAGTGGCAGTTCGAGCGCGAGGGCCAGACCCTGGAGATCGACGTACCGGGGCGGCTGACGCTGTGCGAGCAGGGCACCGTGGTTGGCGCGGTGCTCGATGGCATCGGCCTGGCCTATGTGCTGGAAGACACCGCGCGGCCGTACATCGACTCGGGGCAGATGGTGGCGGTGCTGGAAGACTGGAGCGAACCGTTTGCCGGGTTCGCGTTGTACTACCCCAAGCAGCGGCAGATGCCTGGAGCGCTGCGCGCGTTCGTGGATATGCTGCGCGAGTGAATCGTGGTGGGTCGCATCCACGCATGGCGTGGAACTACTGATCCACTGCCGCATGCCCATTTCGAGCCACGCCACGCGAGGATGCCCTTGCACAGTAGATCCACGCCATGCGTGGATGGCACCACGTTACGCAGCCTGCAACATCGGCTCCATCAACTGCAGGCAGTCGCGCAGATGCGCATCCACCGATGCGTCCTCGGCAACCACGCCGATGGCGCGTTCGCGCAGGGGTTCGGCCACGGCCATGGACAGCACCAGCCGCGCCATCTGCTCTGGATCACCGGCGCGCAGCAGACCACGTTGCTGCTGCCGCCGCAGCCAGTCCGTCAGCAGCGCACGACCGCGACCGATGCCGTTGTCGAGGTAGGCCTGCAGCAGCGCGTCCTTCCCCGGGAAGTCGGTGGTCAACAGGCGGAACACCCGCACCGCCTGCGCTGACAGTGCCTGCGCGCACACCGCCTGCAGGATGTCGTGCAGCAGTGGCAGCACGTCATCGGCGTGGCGGGCATCACGCTGCAGCTGCGGTGCGAAGCCATCGGTCCACTCGCGCACCGCCAGGCCCACCAGCTCGTCACGGTTGCCGGCATGCCGGTACACCGTCTTCTTGGCCACACCGGCATGCGCGGCGACCGCTTCGATGGTGGTCGCTTCGTAACCCTGCGTCAGCAGCAGATCCAGCGTCGCCTGCAGCACGGCATGGCGTACGTCGGCTTCTGGCCGTGCTGGACGGCCGCGGCGACGCGGCGTAGCGATCGGATCGGGCGTGGCGGTGGCAGTCATCGCGCACATTCTAGCGCACCCCGGGAATTTGGAAACTTATTTCGTTTCCGTATTTTCCGGACTTCATCTGCCGAAGCATTCACCATGGATACCGTCACCAGCGATACACCTGGCAGCACATCCGCCGGTGGCGGCACGCCTGAAGTTCCACCGCGCGCGTTGCTCACACCTGTGCCGTAGTGAGCAGGCGCGTTAGTCCAGCAGGGCGTCGTAGCCTGCATCGCTGAACTGGATCAGGCAGAAGCCGTGGCCGAAGGGATCGGCCAGCACGGCGATCTTTCCCCAGCGCCGCTCGCGCACGGATTGTTCGAGCGTGGCGCCGGCCGCAACCACACGCCTCAGCGCGACCTCGATGTCATCCACCACCCAATCCAGGTGCAGCGGCGTCCAGTGACGCTCGTAATCGCGCACGTCGCCGTCTTCGGTGGCGGCGCTGCCGGCGTCGTTCTGCAGCAGATACAGCGGCGTCGGTCCGCCCAGCAGTTCCAGCGCACCCGGGCCGAGGCGGCGGCCGGCGTGCAGGCCGAAGGCCTGGGTGTAGAAGGCTTCGGCGCTGGTGATGTCGGGGACGTCGAGGTTGACGATGAAGGAGGCGGCGGAGGGGAGCATGGTGGATGGCCGATGGGATGCCGGACAACCATGCGCCTGCTGTCTGGTTGCATCAAGGCGAGGCACACCGGCGGCCGCCGGTGCGCCGCATCTATGCATGGTGTGGATCTAGTGTGCGCGCGGGTAATCCAGGTAGCCTGCTTCGCCGCCGCCGTAGTAGGTGCTGCGGTCGGGCGAGGCCAGCGCGATATCGCGCTGCAGGCGCTCGACCAGGTCCGGGTTGGCGATGAACGGTTGGCCGAAGGCGGCCAGGTCGATGGCGCCGGCCTCGACCAGTTTCAGCGCACGGGCGCGGGTCATGCCGCCGGCCAGGATCAGCGTGCCGCCGTAGGCCTGCTTGAACTGCTGCAGGAACGCTTCGCCCAGCACCGATTCACCCTGCTGCAGGTTGTCGTTGAGGTGCACGTAGGCCAGCCCGCGTTTGCCCAGTTCTTCGGCCAGGTACAGGTAGGTGGCTTCGTTGTCCGGGTAGAACGGCATGTCGAAGGTCAGGTTGTTCGGTGCCAGCCGCACACCGATACGCTGCGCACCGATACGCTGCGCCATCGCATCGACGGTCTCCAGGATCAGCCGCGCGCGGTTCGGCAGCGAGCCGCCGTAGCGGTCCTCGCGCTGGTTGATGAGCGGGTTGAGGAACTGCTCGAACAGGTAGCCGTTGGCGGCATGCAGTTCGATGCCATCGAAGTCGGCGGCGATGGCATTCTCAGCACCGCGCACGAAGTCGTCGACGATGCCGGGAATCTCTGCAGTAACCAGCGCACGAGCCGGAGTCGGATCGGCATGGCCACGGCTGCCGTCGTCCAGATACACGAACGAGGTGTTCTTCGGTGCACTGGCCACCGGGCGCGTGCCGGCGCTGACCGGTTGTCCACCATCGGGCTGCAGTGAGGAATGCGACATGCGGCCGACGTGCCAGAGCTGGGCAAAGATCGTGCCCTGAGCGGCATGCACCGCCTCGGTGACCAGCGTCCAACCGGCCACCTGCTCGGCCGACCAGATGCCCGGCACATCGATGTAGCCCTGGCCCTGCGGCGAAACCGGCGTGCCTTCGCTGATGATCAGGCCGGCGCTGGCGCGCTGCCGGTAGTACTGCGCGGTGAGCTCATTGGCGACCGAACCGGGGTTGCGGGCACGGGTCATCGGGGCCATCGCGATGCGGTTGTGCAGGGGCAGTCCTGCAAGGTCGAACGGGCGGAACAGGGCGGCGGTCATGTCAGTCATCTCGGTGCGGGGGAGGGCGCCAGTGGCGCGATGCACACAGGATGGAGTTGACATGCAGACGCATAAAGCGCTTCGATTTCCCTTGGTGGGGGACTATTTGTCCCCAATGGAGAGCAGGAAATGATGCCGCCGCTGGAATCCTTGAATGGCCTGGTCACCTTCGTCACCACGGCGCGCTCGGGCAGCTTCACCGAAGCGGCCGATGCGCTGGGCATCTCGCGCTCGGCGGTGGGCAAGGCCATCGCGAGGCTCGAAGTGCGTCTGGGCGTGCGGCTGTTCCATCGCACCACGCGGCGCATCGCGCTGACCACTGACGGCGAGGCGTACTACGCCTCCTGCGCGGCAGCGCTGGAAGAAATCTCCGCAGCCGAGGCCTGCCTGGGTTCGGCCGGGCTGCCCAGCGGGCGGCTGCGCATCGACATGCCATCCTCGTTCGGGCGGCTGGTGGTGCTGCCGGTGCTGTTGCGACTGTGCCGGCAGTACCCGGATCTGCAGTTGACGATGACCTTCACCGATCACTTCGTCGACCCCGTCGAGGAAGGCATCGACCTGCTGATCCGCTTCGGCGGCCTGCATCAGGCCGAGCATCTGGTTGCGCGGCGGCTGGGACGCCAACGCCTGGTCACCTGCGCATCTCCGGAGTACCTGCGGGCACATGGCACCCCGCATACCGTCGAGGAGCTCGCACAGCATCGCAGCATCGTCGGCTTCCGCCACGGCCAGCCGGTGGCGTGGCGGATCGGCAGCGATGATGTGGAAGGAACCTTCATCCCGAATGCGGCCTACCAGCTCAACGACGGTGACGCGGTGATCGATGCGGCCATCGCCGGGCTGGGCATCTGCCAGATGCCCATTTCACTGATGCGCCGTCATCTGGAATCGGGCGCGCTGCACTCGGTGCTGGACGAGCACATGCAGCGGCATATCGACATCCACGCGCTGTGGCCGCCCACCCGCCACCTGCGGCCGAAGGTGCGCTACGTGGTGGATGAGCTGACACGATTGGCGGCCGAGGGCGCCTTCGATTGAGTTTGCGTGACGGGTCTGTATACTATCCCCCAGTATAGTTCCGAGGTGGGCCGTCATGCCGCACTCCCCCGAAGAAAAAAAGAAGGTTCTCGCCCGCGTGCGCCGCATCCGCGGCCAGTGCGATGCGCTGGACCGCGCGCTGGAAGCCGGCGCCGACTGCGGGCCGGTGCTGCAGCAGATCGCCGCCATCCGTGGTGCGGTCAACGGCCTGATGTCCGAAGTGATGGAAGCGCACCTGCGCGAGGAGTTCGGCCAGCCTGCCGCCTCCGATGAACAACGCGCCGAACGCGTGCGCGACATGAGCGCGTTGATCCGCTCGTACCTGAAATGAACGACGGCGCGACACAGCGCCGCGCATCCTGTTTTCCTTTACCTTTCTGGAGAGTGCCACCATGAAATCCCGTGCCGCCGTCGCCTTTGGTCCCGGCCAGCCGCTGCAGATCGTCGAGATCGACGTCGCTCCGCCGAAGGCTGGCGAAGTGCTGGTGAAGATCACCCACACCGGTGTCTGCCACACCGATGCGTTCACCCTGTCCGGCGATGACCCGGAAGGCCTGTTCCCGGTGGTGCTGGGCCATGAAGGCGCTGGCATCGTGGTGGAAGTGGGCGAAGGCGTGACCAGCGTGAAACCGGGCGACCACGTGATTCCGCTGTACACCGCTGAGTGTGGCGAGTGCCTGTTCTGCAAGAGCGGCAAGACCAACCTGTGCGTGTCGGTGCGGGCGACCCAGGGCAAGGGCGTGATGCCTGACGGCACCAGCCGCTTCAGCTACAACGGCGAGCCGATCTACCACTACATGGGCTGCTCGACCTTCAGCGAGTACACCGTGGTGGCCGAAGTGTCGCTGGCCAAGATCAACCCGGACGCGAACCCGGAACACGTTTGCCTGCTCGGCTGCGGCGTGACCACCGGCATCGGCGCGGTGCACAACACCGCCAAGGTGCAGGAAGGCGACAGCGTGGCCGTGTTCGGTCTGGGCGGCATCGGTCTGGCAGTCATCCAGGGTGCGCGCCAGGCCAAGGCCGGCCGCATCATCGCGGTGGATACCAATCCGTCCAAGTTCGAGCTGGCGCGCGAGTTCGGCGCGACCGACTGCATCAACCCGAAGGACTTCGACAAGCCGATCCAGCAGGTCATCGTCGAGATGACCACCTGGGGCGTGGACCACAGCTTCGAGTGCATCGGCAACACCAGCGTGATGCGTGCGGCGCTGGAATGTGCACACCGTGGCTGGGGCCAGAGCGTGGTGATCGGCGTGGCCGGTTCGGGCCAGGAGATCTCCACCCGTCCGTTCCAGCTGGTGACCGGGCGCAAGTGGATGGGTACCGCCTTCGGTGGCGTGAAGGGCCGCAGCCAGCTGCCGGGCATGGTCGAAGACGCGATGAAGGGCGATATCGAACTGGCCCCGTTCGTCACCCACACCATGGACCTGGACAAGATCAACGACGCCTTCGACCTGATGCATGAAGGCAAGTCGATCCGTTCGGTGGTCCACTACTGAGCCACGCCAGGTGGCGGGCCATTGAGCCTGCCACCCCTCGGGAGGAAACCCCATGGAACGCATCGAACACCGCGCCTGTGCCGGCGGCTGGCAGGACGTCTACCGCCATCACTCCGCTACGTTGGGCTGCGACATGCAGTTCGCCGTGTACCTGCCGCCGCAGGCCGCCAGCAAGAAGTTGCCGGTGCTGTACTGGCTGAGCGGGCTGACCTGCACCGAGCAGAACTTCATCACCAAGGCCGGTGCGCAGCGCTATGCGGCCGAGCACGGCGTCATCATCGTCGCCCCGGATACCAGTCCGCGCGGCGATGACGTGGCCGATGCCGAGGGCTATGACCTGGGCAAGGGCGCTGGCTTCTACCTCAATGCCACCGAACAGCCGTGGGCGAAGCACTACCGCATGCACGACTACGTGGTGCAGGAACTGCCGGCGCTGATCGAAGCGGACTTCCCGGTGAACGACGCACGCGCGATCAGCGGCCATTCGATGGGGGGCCACGGCGCACTGGTGATCGCGCTGCGCAACCCGGGCCGATACCGCAGCGTCTCGGCGTTCTCGCCGATCGTCGCGCCCAGCCAGGTGCCGTGGGGCCAGAAGGCCTTCACCGCCTACCTGGGCGACAAACCAGCCGACTGGGCGCAGTGGGACGCCACCGCGCTGATCGCCAACGCCAGCGAACGCCTGCCGCTGCTGGTCGACCAGGGTGAGGGGGATGAGTTCCTGCAGACCCAGCTGCAGCCGCAGCGCCTGCAGCAGGCCTGCGAAGCGGCCGGTCATCCGCTGACCCTGCGCCTGCAGCAGGGCTACGACCACAGCTACTACTTCATCGCCAGCTTCATCGGCGAGCACATCGCACACCACGCCCGGGCCCTGCATGCCTGACCGCTGGTAGTGCCGGCCGCTGGCCGGCAACCTGCAGACCTGGGTTTTCTCGGGGTTGCAGGCCAGCGGCCGGGTGCACGCGGAGTGTCGGTTTGCCGCAGTGGATCACGCCGCTGTGGCGTGGTGGCGCGCTATCGTGCCGCCATACGGCCTTGCGCATGGGGGATGCATGCTGGTTGTGCTGGCGCTGATGTTCGTGATCTGCCACGGCCTGGTCGTGGCGTTCTGGCCGGGCACGGCCGGTGGGGGATCGTTCGTGTTCCTGACTGCGGCGCCCCTGCTGGCCGCCGCGGCCTGCCTGTGGCGCGGCCAGCGCGACCGGGCTGCACTCGGCTGGCGGGCCACTGCGGTCGCGCTGCTGCTGTGGGCCGGTGGCATGGCCTTCAACATGGCCGATGCGCTGGGCGCCGGCCGAGCCGACATCACCCCACGCGTCAGCCTGCTGCTGTATGTGCTGTACGGCGTGCCACTGGTGTTCATCCTGGCCCGTGCCCGGCGCGAACGCCGGATGATCAGCCTGATCGACGGCGTGATGGCTGCATTGCTGGGCGTGCTGTTCTTCGTACACACGCAATCCTTTGCCGATCGCATCGACATCGATGACCAGGCGATGGCCCACATGCAGCGCATGTTCGACATCCAGAACCTGTGCATCGCCGGTTTCGCGGTGGTGCGCTGGGTCGCCGGCGATGCGCCCGAACGACGCAGCTTCTACCGCGCACTGGCGTTGTATGCGCTGTCCTATCTGCTGCTGGCGTTCTACATCAATCACTACACCGCCGAGCAGTCGTTCGGTGCCTTCAACGATCTGTTGATCGATCTGCCGTTCCTGCTGCTGGCATTGCTGGCGCTGCGCCAGGCACCCGCGCCGGGCTTTGTGCTGCACCCACGCCTGCTGCGATTGGTGCAGGCGGGCGGACCGATCATCCTGCCCCTGCTGCTGCTGGTGGTCGGCACCCTGGTGGTGGACCACGCGCGGCCGCTGGCGGTGACCGGCTTCGTGGTGGCGACACTGGGCTTCGGCCTGCGCAGCACCCTGCTGCAGATCGACCTGCTGGAACGGCAGGCGGGCCTGGATCAGCTGGCGCGGCAGGATGGCCTGACCGGCGTAGCCAACCGCCGTGAGTTCGATACGCTGCTGCTGGCCGAATGGAACCGCGCGCGCCGCAGCGGCACCGAACTGGGCCTGCTGCTGGTGGACATCGACCATTTCAAGGCATTCAACGACGAGCACGGTCATCCCGCGGGTGACCGTTGCCTGCAGGCGGTGGCCGCGGTGCTGCAGGCCACCGCCGGGCGTGCGGCCGACAGCGTGGCGCGCTATGGCGGTGAGGAGTTCGCAGTGATCGTGCCCGGCAGCCCGTTGTCAGGTGTGCTGGCATTGGCCGAGCGACTGCGTGAGGCGGTGGAAGCACTGCCGCTGCCGGAAGGCCCGGTCAGCATCAGCGTGGGTGTGGGCTACCTGCATCCGCCGGCGCTGGCCAGCGCCGAGCAGTTGCTGGCCGATGCCGATGCCGGCCTGTACGCAGCCAAGCGTGCAGGCCGCAACCAGGTGACCTTGCACGCGCATGTGCTGGACGACGACGGGAACGCGCACGGCACGCTGGACTGTTGAGCATGCCGGCGCAATGGCCACGGCAGCACGTCCCGCAGCCGTTCAGCGCTGGCGCCGGCGCACCTACGGATCGCGTGTTTCCACCAGCACCGGGCAGGGCGCGTGATCGATGGTCCATTGCCCGACCGAGGGCTCGAACAAGCGCTGCAGACGTGACAGATGTCGGTGGCCGATGACGATCAGGTCGCACTGCAGGCGGCGCGCCTGCGCGCTGATCACTTCACCCGGGTCGCCGCAGGGCAGCTGTGCGATGGCGTCCACGCCGCGCTCGCGCAGCTCGGCCAGGGCGTCGGCCAGCACGGCTTCGGCATGCGCCTGCTGCTTGGCGGCGGCGGGATATTCGCGGCGGTCGGCATCGGTGGTATTGGCGGCCAGTGCAAATTCGGGATCGAGCACGCACAGCAGGTGCAGGCGGCTGCGGGGGCCGGCCATGGCGGCGGCAAGGTCCAGCACGCGGTCGTGTTGGGGGCCGCCATCAAGCGCGACCAGCAGGGTGTTGAACATGAAAAGCTCCTTTGCAGGGCAATGATGGTCGCGCATGCCGTCGCGCGCACCCATGCCGTGCGCCGCAGTCAATGCGTGCACAGGACGCAACTCTGGCGGGTTTGGATTGCAGTAGAGTCATCGCATTTACGGGAGACTGCCATGCCCCTGCCGGACCTGAACCTCTTGCTGGCACTGGATGTGCTTATCGACGAATGCAGTGTGGCGGCCGCCGCGCGACGGATGAACCTCAGTGCGCCGGCGATGAGCCGTACCCTTGGCCGGGTGAGGGTGGCGCTGGGCGATCCGGTGCTGGTGCGCGCCGGGCGTGGGCTTGCCCCCACGCCACGTGCGCTGGAACTGCGTGAGCAGGTACGCGATGTGATCGAGCAGGCACACCGTGTGTTCAACGCGGGCCGCGAGGTTGACATGGCGACCCTGGAACGCACGTTCAGCGTGCGCGCCAACGATGTGTTCATCGGCAGCTATGGCGGCCGCCTGCGCGAAGTGTTCCGCCAACAGGCGCCGCGCTGCATGCTGCGCTTCGTGCCCGAAGGCGATACCGATGACGATGCGATGGTGCAGGGGCGGATCGACCTGTACATCAGCACCGCAGGCAAGCACAGCGCGGAAACCAAGGTGCAGCACCTGTTCACCACCTCGCTGCTGGGCGCGGCACGCGAGGATCATCCGCTGTTCGACGGCGACATCAGTGCCGAGCGCTTCGCCGCTTGCGACCACATCGCCGTGTCCCGGCGCGGGCTGGCGCACGGTCCGATCGACGAGGAACTGGCCGCGCTCGGCCTGCAGCGGCGGGTGGCGGTGGTCATCCCCACCTTCCACGGTGCGATCTTCGCCGCCGCCGATTCGGACCTGGTCCTGCCGCAGATGCCGAGCGTGATGCTCGACCGCATCACCCACATGGGCCTGCCGCTGCGCATGTTCCCGCTGCCGGTGCCGGTGCGTACCGTTGCACTGGTGCAGGCCTGGCACCCGCGCATGGACAGCGACCCGGCGCACCAGTGGCTGCGGCGGGCAATCAAGGGAATGTGTGATTCGGTCGAAGCGGCCCGCCACTGATCGCCTGCAGGTGTGCGCTGGACGCACGCCTGTGATGCCGGGCACGCCATTTTTCGCAGGCAACGACCTTTCTAGACTGCGCTCCCGATAGTTTCACTGAGCGCAATCCAATGACTCCACATATGCCGTGCACTGCACGGATCGGCAGCCGGCAGTGAGCACGCCTGCCGCCGTACTGCCGGCGCCGGCAGCGTCCCGTCCCGTCGCTGCACCTGGCCTCGACCGGCGCATCCTGGTCGGGCTGTGCGGTGTGCTGCTGGCGGTGCTGGTGTCGGGCTTCAACGAGAACGTCACCAAGGTCGCACTGGCCGACATCCGCGGTGCGATGGGTTTCAGCGTCGATGACGGCAGCTGGATCGTGGCGCTGTACAGCGCGATGTCGGTCAGCGCGATGGCGTTCGCACCGTGGTGCGCCGCCACCTTCTCGCTGCGCCGCTTCGCGCTGGTGATGATCGGCGGCTTCATGGTGCTGGGCGTGCTGTGCCCGCTGGCGCCCAACCTGCAGACCTTTCTGGTGCTGCGCGCATTGCAGGGCCTGTGTGGGGGTGCCTTGCCGCCGCTGTTGATGAGCGTGGCACTGCGCTTCCTGCCGCCAGGCATCAAGCTCTATGGCCTGGCCGCCTACGCACTGACCGCCACCTTCGGGCCGAGCATGGGCACCCCGCTGGCCGCGTTCTGGGTGGAGCAGGTGGGCTGGCACTGGGCGTTCTGGCAGATCGTGCCTTATTGCCTGGCAGCGATGGCGATGGTCGGCTGGGGGCTGCCACAGGATCCGTTGCGGTTGGAGCGCTTCGCCCAGTTCGACGGCGTCGGCCTGATGCTCGGCCTGCCGGCGCTGGTGCTGCTGGTACTGGGCCTGGTGCAGGGCCCGCGCTTGAACTGGTTCGACTCGTCGTTGATCACGCTGATGCTGGGGGGCGGTGCGGGTCTGCTGGTGCTGTTCTTCATCAACGAATGGTTCCATCCGTTGCCGTTCTTCAAGCTGCAGCTGCTGGCCAACCGCAACCTCAGCTATTCGCTGATTACGCTCGGTGGCGTGCTGTTCGTGCTGCTGGCGGTGATCTCCATTCCCTCCGGCTTCCTCGCCAGCGTGCAGGGCTATCGGCCGCAACAGACCGCGCCGATGCTGCTGTGGGTGGCAGTACCGCAGGTCATCGCGCTGCCGTTGGTGGCCGCACTGCTGAACATCCGCGCGGTCGATTGCCGTTGGGTGCAGGCCACCGGCCTGGCGTTGCTGGCGCTGGCCTGCTGGCTGGGCGCACATCTGGACGTCAGCTGGATCGGCGACAACTTCCTGTGGGTGCAGCTGCTGCAGGTGTTTGCGCAGCCGATGGCGGTACTGCCGCTGCTGATGCTGGCCACCGGGGGCCTTGCGCCACAGGACGGCCCCTTCGCCTCGGCGTGGTTCAACACGGCGAAGGGCTTTGCCGCGGTGCTGGCCAGCGGTGTGCTTGAAGCGGTCGCGCAGGGACGCCGACATTTCCATTCCACCGTGCTGGTCGACCGCCTCGGTGAACAGCCGTGGCTGGCCGAGGGGCCGCAACTGGGCTCGCGCCTGCATGCGCAGGTGCAGGCGTTGACCTCGGCCGATCTGTATCTGCTGGTCGCGTTGGTCGCGCTGGCCTTCATTCCCCTCATTGCCTGGATGCCCACCCGCATCCATCCGCCACGTGCCGTGGCCTGATTCCCTTTGCAGGAGCCCCCTCATGACAATCAATCGAACGTACCTCAACGCCGGCCTTGGCCTGGGCGTGTTGGTCCTGGCCGGCGCCGCCTGGCTGCTGCTGCGCGACGGCAGCCACCAGGCCACCAACAACGCCTACGTGGTTGCTGATTACACGGTGGTCGCACCGAAGATCGCCGGCTTCGTCAGCGCGGTGGACGTGGAAGACAACCAAGCGGTGAAGGCCGGCGACGTGCTGGCCCGCATCGATGATCGTGACTACCAGGTCGCGTTGCTGGCCGCCCGCGCCGACCTGGCAAACGCGCGTGCGCAGCTGGCCAACGCACAGGCAGCGCTGGCACAGCAGGGCTCGCTGATCGAACAAGCCCGGGCGAGTGTGGATGTCAGCCGCTCCGAACTGACCCTGGCCAGCGCCGACGGGCAGCGTTACCGCGAGCTGGCCCGCGATGGCGCCGGTACCGTGCAGAATGCACAGCAGGCGCAGTCGAAGCAGGCCGTGGCCAGTGCGCACCTGCAACAGGACCAGGCCGCATTGTCGACCGCGCGCCAGCGCACCGACATCCTCGCTGCCGGCGTGCAGGCCGCTCAGGCAGGCGTGCAACGTGCCGAGGCCGCACAGGCGCGCGCCGAACTGGATCTGTCGCACACAGTATTGCGTGCACCGATCGACGGCATGGTCGGGCGCCGCGCAGTGCGCGTCGGTGCCTACCTGACCCCGGGCACGCCGGTGGCTGCGGTGGTGCCGCTGCAGCGTGCCTTCGTGGTTGCCAACTTCCAGGAAACCCAGATGACCCGCATGCAACCTGGGCAACAGGTTGAACTGACGGTCGACGTGTTCCCCGGTACGCCCCTGCGCGGCCACATCGACAGCATTGCACCGGCCACGGGCGTGACCTTCGCTGCGGTTGCACCGGAAAACGCGACCGGCAACTTCACCAAGGTAGTGCAGCGCATTCCGGTGAAGATCGTGCTGGAGCCGGAGCAGCCGCTGCTGGACCAGCTGCGTGCCGGCATGTCGGTGGAAGCGAGCGTGGATCTGCAGGGTCCGCAGCGGGTGCAGAGTGCTCAGCGCCAGCAGCACCGCGCGGGCGGGGAGGGCGCATGATCCGCATATTCCCGCGTGTACTGGCTGCAGCGGCACTGTGCGCGGCATTGACCGCCTGCACGCTGGGCCCGGACTTCGTGCGCCCGCAGGCCGAACTGCCGACGCAGTGGCAGGGCGCAACGGTGGCATCAGCTGCGCTGGATGACGATGCGCGTTGGTGGTCCGGTTTCGACGACCCGCTGCTGGGGCAATTGGCGACGCAGGTACTGCAGGCCAATCTCGACCTGCAGTTGGCTGCCAACCGCGTGCAGCAGAGCCGCGCCGCGCGTGGTGTCACCGCTGCCGATCGCTTGCCCAGCGTCAACGCCACCGCCAGCGGCGTGCGCGCGCGCAACAGCGAGGTAGGCCTGAACGATCCGTCCGGCAACGGCGGTCGTGAGGACTATGGCCTGTTCCAGGCTGGCATCGGCATGAGCTGGGAACTGGATCTGTGGGGGCGCGTACGCCGCCAGGTGGAGGCCGCCGACGCACGCGTGCAGATGGCCGAGGAGGACGCACATGCGGTGCGTATCGCGCTGCTGGCGGAGACTGCGCGCGATTACCTGCAGTTGCGCGCAACGCGCCAACTGCTGGCCATCACCGAGGACAACCTCAGCATTGCCCGCGACATCAAGCGGTTGACCGAGGCACGCCAGCGCCATGGCGTGGCCAGCACGCTGCAGGTGTCCAGTGCGGCGGCACAGGTGGCATCGTTGCAGGCGCGTATCGCGCCGCTGCGCCATCGCGAATCACAATTGCGCAATGCGTTGGCGTTCCTGCTGGCGCAGCCGCCGCAGGCGTTGGACGCGCAGCTGCAGATCGCACGCCGCGACTGGCCTGCATTGCCGACCGTTGCCGTGGGCGTGCCCAGTGAGCTGGCCGAGCGAAGGCCGGACATCCGTCGCGCCGAAGCGGCGTTGCACGCAGCCACGGCGGGCATCGGCGTGGCCAAAGCCAGCTTCCTGCCGCGCATCACCTTGACTGGCGATGCCGGTTTCCAGGCCAAACAGCTGGCCGACCTGGATGGCTGGAACGCGCATCGCTTCAGCATCGGGCCGTCGATCAGCCTGCCGATCTTCCAGGACGGACGCCTGAAGGCCAACCTGGCGCTGAGCAGGCTGCAGCAGCAACAATCGGCGCTGCAGTTCCGCCGTACCGTGCTGCAGGCCTGGCATGAAGTGGACGATGCCATCGATGGCTATGCCGCCGAACAGCAGCGTACCGCGCAGCTGCACGTGGCGGTGGATGAGAGCGAGACGGCGCTGGGGGCCGCGCGTCGGCAGTACCAGGCCGGCGTGGTCGACATGCTGGATGTGTTGAGCACGCAGCGCATCGCGCTGGACAACCAAGCGGCGCTGGCCAACAGCCAAGCGACGGCGGCGATTGCACGCGTGGAGCTGTACCGCGCGCTGGGTGGCGGTTGGTAGGGCGCAGGATGGTAGTGCCGGCCGCCGGCCGGCAACCTGGCAGGCAGTCCGCCTCAGTCCGACGGCTTCTCGCGCTTGCGGAACAGCAGATAAGGCCAGATGCCGATCAACACCGCTGCGATGACCGTGCCGTAGACCAGCGCGAACACCGACTTGCCAGGCTCGGTCCAGACCATGCCCAGCAGAAGCAGGCCGAGCACGATGGTCGGCCCGCCCAGCAGGATCATCGCGAAGGTCTTTATCCGTCCACTGGTGGGCGCATTGGCGAGCTTGCCGACCATGTCGGTACCGCCGAAATGCACCTGCAGTGCATCGTTGGTGGAACGGGCGGGCTGCGGTTTTGCCGGTTCCGGCGGTGCCACCGGTTGCTGCAGGTCCATTTCCTGGGTCGCCGGCGGCAGCAGGTCCGACAGGTTGGTCTGCTCGATGAGGGCTTTCAGCTTGGGGTCCATGTGCAATCCGTGCGGTCGCCGTTGGCGGCGGCACGATAGCAGCACACCCAGGTGCCGGGTAGTGCCGGCAACGAGGAACGGGTAGATGCCAACCTTGGTTGGCAGCCTTTTGGGGAGCGCCAACCAGGGTTGGCGTCTACCCGAGCCGGAGCTCAACGTACGTCGCGCAGTTCCCAGTGGTGCCCGGCCAGCAGTCGCAGGCGCTGCTTGAACACGTCGCTGTCGATCCGGGTGGTAGCCACCAGGTTGATGCGCAGATCCTTCTGCTCGCCGGTCACGGTGGCGTCCGGATCGGTCACGCCCCACTGCGGTTCCACCGCATCCGGGTCCGGCTGCTTGTCGCGCCAGCGCTCGAACAGGCTGCCATTGCGCAGCGCATTCTGCAGTTCTTCGGCAAGGCCGGCGGCGCCCTGCGAATGGAAGGCCAGGTCGGGGTCGTTGCCGCGGGCCTTGGACGGGTCGGGCAGGCTGATGTGGTACTGCGCAGGCATGGTGATCTCCTTGTGGTGCGGCAAGGCTGGCATAAATGCGGTGGAACCGATGTGCAGATTCCAGCGCGTGGTTGACCTTCATTCAAACCGATGCGGCCCATCGGCGAAGCCCACGGTGACCGCGCCCTTGCCGACGTTGACCATGCCGGTCAGGCTCATCACCGATTCGTACACGGTCACGCCATGGCCGGCGCAGACCTCCTTCATCTGCGCGTAGCCGGGCAGGGCGCGCAGTTCGTCCAGTTCGCCGCCGTAGCTGACGCACACAGTGGGCGTCATCAGGCCGGCGCGTACGCGCTGGCCGACCACGCCGAACAGCTTCAGCACGGCATTGTCGAACCCCTTGATCTTCGCCACCGGCCCGGTCTCGCCACGGTAGCCATGCAGCACCGGCTTGATGTCCAGCGCACTGCCCAGCGCCGCGCTGAGCAGGCCGACGCTGCGGTCGCCCTTGTGCCGGGCGCGGGCACGCATGTAGTACAGGTCGCGGGTGACCATGTAGCCGTGTACGTTGCCGGCCAGTTCTTCCAGGCGCTCGCGGATCTGCTGCACGCTGGCGTCGCTGGCACGCAGGCGCACGGCTTCCACCGCCGTCACCGCCTGTGCGGCGAACAGGTTCTGGGTATCCAGCACGCGTAGCGCGAATGGCGAGTTGTAGCCTGCCGCCTGCCGCACCGGTTTGTAGTCGTTGAGGATGGCGAAGCTGGCCTGCAGCGCGTTGTCGTGGATCGGGCTGCGGGTCTTGGTGATGGTCATGCAGAACACGTGGTCGTAGTCGATCACCAGGCGTTGCAGGAACAGGTCGCGGATCTGGTTGACGCTGAAGGGGATGGTCTCCGCTTCGGCGCCGTGTTCGGCGACGTGTGCGTGCAGGAAGCTCAACGTGGCCTGCTCGTCGCGGTGGTCGGCGAGCACGGCTTCGCCGATCCGCACGGTGATCGGCAACAGCACGATGTTGTGCTCGGCAATGAAGTCCTGCGGCAGGTCGCAGGCCGAGTCGACGACGATTCCGATGCGCATCCGCAGCTCCCCCTCCAGGGCGGTTGTAGGTTCGGAAATGTGAAAACTATCTCAAAACTGGATCGGACGCGCGAGGGAAACGCGTCAACGCCTGTTCAGCGACTGCGCTGCACCGCCATCGGCAGCGCCACCGCCTGCTGCCAGTCCGGCTGATCCAGAAGGCCCGGGTCATCCAGTACCGCCACCATCAGCGGGTGGGTTTCGTTGCCCCAGAACAGTTCGCCATCGATGGCCAGTGTCGGCACGCCGAATACGCCAGCCTCGATCGCCGCGTCGGTGTTGCGACGCAGCTGCTCCTTGATCGCCGGCTCGCCAATGGCGGCCTCCACGTCGCTGATACCCAGCCGGGCGGCGGGTTCGCGCAGGGCCGGGGCACTGTCAGCCGCGTGGCCGTCGCGCCAGATCCAGTCGAACAGCACATCGACCGCCTCGGTGCTGACGCCCGCAGCCAGGCACAGGCGCAGCGCCGCCAGCGGGTTGAACGGATGCCCTGGCGGGAAGCGCAGCGGGGTGCCCTCGGCCTGCGCGGTCCACAGCAGCTGGCGGTACATGAAACGGCGCTTGGCCGGGATCTCGGCCGGGCCGAGGTTGCCCAGATGGTGCAGGACCGCACCGAAGGCGATCGGTACCGGCTGGATGTGCTCGAACTGCGGCAGCCGCTTCACCTTCTGCCAGTGCAGGTAGGAGTAGGGCGAGACGAAGTCGAAATACCAGCGCAGGGTGGGCATCGGTGGCTCCTGGTAACGGTCAGGGCTGCGCGTTGCGCTGCAGGTAGCGGTCGCGCAGTTCGGTCTGGCGCGAGCGCATCGGCATTGCGCGACCGCCCAGCCAGACCTGTTCTGCATAATGCGCCACATCCAGCGGATCGCCTTCCCACAGCACCAGGTCGGCGCGCTTGCTCGGCTCGATGCTGCCGATCTGGTCGGCCACGCCCAGCACCTCGGCCGGCACCCGGGTCAGTCCGGCCAGGCCGTCGGCCCAGGGCAGGCCATTGGCCACCGCGTTGCCGGCCAGCTGGCGCATCTTGCGCGCGTTGTGCGAGGCGTCGTCGCGCTGGGCAAAGGCCACCGGTACGCCGGCGCGCTGCAACCGCGCGGCGTTCTCCAGGGTGGCACCGATCTGGTCGAAGGTTGTTGGCAGGTTGCCCAGCGCGTCGACGAACACCGGTACCCTGGCCGCTGCCAGTTCCGGTGCCAGCTGCCAGGCCTCGGCACCGCCGGCGATGGCGATCTTCACCTTCTCGCGGGTCGCCCAGCGCAGCAGCTGGCGGATGTCGGCCGCGCGGTCCACTTCCACGACGATGCGGCCTTGCCCGGACAGATAGCGGGCCAGCGTGCGGCGACCGGCCGGAGTCAGCAGCGCATGCGGCGAGTCGGCGGCGACCTGGCCACGCGCTTCATCGACCATCTGCTGCAGCAGCATCCACTGCGCCGCGCGCGATTGCCCGGTCAGTTCAGACGCCGCCGCACCGAGGCGCAGGAACAGGGCGCGCGGGCCGATCGGGTCGGCACTGCCATCGAAACGCACGACGCCGCCCTGGCCGGCGACGAAGCCACCGCCGGTGGCCGCGCCCAGCGCTGTGAAGCCGATGCCATCCAGACGCGCGACCGGAATCAGCACCGAAGCGGGGTTGTAGGCCAGGGTCACGTCGAACTCGGGGCGCAGCGGTTGCTCACCGATCTTCAGCGCGCTGTCGACCGTGCTCGATTCGCCGGACACTTCCTCGATGCCGATCTCGGTGATGCCACCGAACAGGGCGGGGGTCAGCGTGCGGCCCTTGGCCTCGACCACCGGCACGCCGGCCGGCGCGGACAGGCCGCGACCCACCGCGCGGATGATGCCGCCCTGCACCAGCACGTCGGCGTCTTCGACGTTGCCGCGTGCGCTGGCGGTAGCGACGGTCGCACCGCGAACCAGCAGGTCCTGCGCCTGTGCAGGCGACGCGATGCAGGCCAGCGCCACGATTGCAACGCCGAGCGTTGCGGAAGACTTCGCCATTGCCTTGAACATGCCCATCAGCGCAGCTCCTGCCCAAGTTGGAAATCCGATCGCGGCGCCGCCGGTGGCGTACTGCGGTCGTACACGCGGCGGCCGTCGACAAATACCTGCTCGGCCAGTGCGTAGGAACTGAAGGGGTTGCCGTTCCAGATCACCACGTCGGCCATCTTTCCTGCCTCCAGCGTGCCGGTCTGTGCCTCGATGCCCAGTGCCTTGGCGGCGTTGGCGGTCATCCAGGTGATCGCGCGTTCCGGTGCGATCTCCGGCATGTGCGCGCGGCGTGCGGCGGCCATCACCTTGGCGGCTTCCTGGTTCAGGCGTTGGATGCCCTCGGGCGAGTCGGAGTGGACGATGGCACAGCTGTTCTTGGGACGGTCGACCAGCGCGATGTTCTCGGCAATGCCGTCGAAGGCCTCCATCTTGAAGCCCCACCAGTCGGCCCACAGTGCCCCGCAGACGCCTTCGGCGGCCAGCCGGTCGGCCAGCTTGTAGGCCTCCACGCCGTGGTGGAAGGCGGCCACCTTGAAGCCGAATTCCTTGGACAGATCGAGCATGGTGGCCATCTCATCGGCGCGATAGCAGTGGATGTGTACGCGGATATCGCCCTGGATCGCACCGGCCAGCGTGTCCAGCTTGAGGTCGCGCTTGCCGCCGGCGTCACCGGCACTGTCGCCCTTGTCGCTGCCGAACCAGCCTTTGCGCTTGGCCGGCTTCGGTTTGTTCTTGGCGATGTAGTCGGCCGCGTCGATGAAGGCCGCGCGGTAACCGGCGACGTTGCCCATCCGCGTTGCAGGTGCCACGCCCTTGCCACCGCCATAGACGCGCTTGGGGTTCTCGCCGCAGGCCATCTTCAGGCCCCACGGTGCGCCAGGGAATTTCATCGCCTGGTAGGTGGTGGCAGGCACATTCTTCAGCGTTACGCCGCGGCCACCGACCAGGTTGGCCGAGCCGGGCAGTACCTGCATGCTGGTCACCCCGCCGGCCAGTGCCGCCTGGAAACCGGGGTCCTGCGGCCATACCGAGTGCTCGGCCCAGACGTTGGCGGTGACCGGCGCGGTCATCTCGTTGCCGTCGCTGTGCGCGCTTACGCCGGGGCTGGGATAGACGCCCAGGTGCGAATGCACGTCGATCAGGCCCGGGGTCACCCATTTGCCGTCGGCATTGATGCGGGTAACGCTGGCATCGACCTGCAGCGCGTCGCCGACGGCAACGATGCGGCCATCACGCAGCAGTACGTCGGCATTGTCCAGCCGCTGGCCGGTGCCGGTCAGCACGGTAGCGTTCTGGATCAGCAACGGCCCATCGGGTTGCGCCTGGTAGGTGCTCGGGTAGGGATCGGCCACGAAGCGCGAAGCGCCCACGGCCGGCGCCGTGCTCAGTGATACCAGCGCCAGACCCAACCCGGCGCGCAACAACGTCGATGTCATGCAGATCCCCTTGGCAGCGTGTTCAACCCATCGACGCTAGCCGGGAGCACGGCCCCTTGCCAAGTGACGTTGGGCAGGGGGCAGGTGGGGGGAATTCCCGACAGTCACTGTGTGAAAAACGTATTAAGTTGACGTGAGCGCCGCCGATATCCGCAGGGCGGGCGAGCGCGCCCTGACCCGCCGCAGAGGTGTTCCCACAGTGCTCCACGAGGGAGCAGCACCCGAAACAATCCATGGAATCAAGGACGTAACTCCCGATGACCGTTTCAATGTCGTATCGCTCCACCGCTTCCCGCCGTTCTTTCCTGCCTTCCCCGCTCGCATCGGCCATTGTCGGCTCGCTGCTGATGGCCGCGGCACTGCCGGCCCTGGCACAGGGCAACGCAGACGAACTGACCCGCTATCAGTACCAGCGCAGCCTGCAGGCCGCATCGGCACGCCCGCACCTGAGTGCAGCGCCGGTGTCGGCATCGCTGCGCAGCGCCAACGGCATCGCCCCGATGGTCAGCGGCGAGCCGCAGCCGGTGATGGGCAGGCCGGGTGATCGCGCCAGTTGGCGTACCAGTGAGTTCAACCGCGACTGGGGCCTGCAGGCCGTCAATGCTGACGCCGCCTACGCGCGTGGGTTGACCGGCGCAGGTATCCGCCTGGGCGTGTTCGACAGCGGCACCGGCCTGGACCATCCGGAATTTGCCGGAAAGAACCATCGCAGCATCCATCTTGCCGATCGCCTGGCAGATGGATCGGCGTGCACCAACACCACCATGCTGAGTGGACCGGATGCCTGCTTCAGCAGTGACGGCGACCAGGTGGCCATTGATGCGCTGGTGTTCGACGGCAGCCTGACCCAGGCCCAGCTGGACCTGCTGGCGGCCAACGACTATGTGGAAGGCGCTTCCTACAACACCCACGGCACCCATGTCAGCGGCACCATCGCCGCCAACCGCGATGGCAGCGGCACCCATGGCGTGGCCTTCGGTTCGGACCTGAGCGTGGCGCGGCTGTTCTTCAACAGCGCCAGCCTGATCTACAACGACAACGGCACCCTGAGCCAGGGAGCGCTGGGCGGCGTCGGTCCTTCCGACGAGGTGTTCGCCGACCTGTACGCACAGATGAACGCGCAGCACGTGCGTGCGATCAACCACAGCTGGGGCTTCACCCGCGAGCCGGTCGATGCGGCCGAGCAGAACCTCAACTTCTTCAACAATCCGGCCTACGACGATTACTTCCGGATCATCGGCGACGGTTCGCGCGCCAACGGCATGATCCAGGTGTGGGCGGCGGGCAATACCACCGCACCCAATGCTTCGCCGGAAACCGCACCGATCGCCGGCGTGCATGCCACGCTGCCGCGCGTGCAGACAGACCTGGAGCCGTACTGGCTGGCGGTGGTCAACGTCAACCAGAACCTGGAACTGAGCAACCGCTCGATGCGTTGCGGCCTGGCCGCGAACTGGTGCCTGGCGGCACCGGGCACCGATATCGACTCGACCGTGTACGGTGCCGATTCGCAGATCGGTGGCAACGTGTACCTGACCGGCGCCAGCGGCAATGACGTGGCCTTCGACGTGACCGCGCGCATGCCGACCCACGCCTACGGTTCGATGTCCGGCACCTCGATGGCCGCACCGCATGTCACCGGCGCGCTGGGCCTGCTGTTCGAACGCTTCCCGTACCTGGACAACGCGCAGGTGCGTGATGTGCTGCTGACCACCGCTACCGATCTCGGTGCGGCCGGTGTGGATGACGTCTACGGTTGGGGCATGATGAACCTGGCCAAGGCCATTGAAGGTTACGGCTCGCTGCGCGTGAACACCAACGTGGTGATGAACCAGAAGGCTGGCGGCCTGAAGGTGTGGGAAGGCGATGCGTGGGACGATTGGACCAACGATATCGGCGGCCCGGGCACGCTGACCAAGAGCGGCATCGGCTGGCTGCGCCTGAGTGGCGACAACAGCTTCAACGGCGCGGTGGTGCGCGAGGGTGTGCTGGAACTTGATGGCGTCAACAGGCTGGGCAGCGTCTGGGTGCCCGGCGGCCGATTCGTGCTGAACGGTTCGCTGGTATCGACCCGCCTGGCGGTTGCAGGTGGCGAGGCCTGGCTCAACGCCGGATCGGTGGCAAGCGACGCGGATCTCGATCTCGCCGGCGGCAAGCTGGTGGTTGCCGGCACCGTTGATGGTCGTCAGTTCTACATGACCGATGGTACTGCCAGCATCACCGAGACCGGCAAGGTCCGCATGGACAACATCGACATGCGCGCCGGCACGCTGCAGGTGGACGGCACGCTGAGCAGCACCATCTTCTACATGTATGGTGGCACTGCCCGGGTAGGCACCAAGGGCGTACTGGACCACACCCTCCTGGACATCGTCGGCGGTGTGGTGTCGTTCAACGGTACCCAGAACGGTGGCATGACCGCGGTGGAAGAGGGCGCCACGTTGAAGGGCACCGGCACGCTCGGCTACACCATCGTCAAGGGCACCATCGCACCGGGTAATTCGATCGGCACGCTGACCATCAACGGCGACTACGTGCAGACCGAGACGGGCGTGTACCAGGCCGAGGTGGCACCGGGCAGCCGAAGTGACCAGCTGCATGTCATCGGCACTGCCACGCTCGGCGGCACTCTGGTGGCGCTGCCGGAACCGGGCTTCTACTACCTGGGTGAGCAGTTCAACTTCATCCGCGCCGATGGCGGCGTGAACGGGCAGTTCGCCGTTACCGACTTCAGCGCATTCTCGCCCTTCATGCAGTTCAACCTGGCCTATGGCGCCAACGGCGCGCGCATCGAAGTGACCCGCGGCAATTCGCTGGTCAGCTCGGCTACCACCGACAACCAGCGTGCGGTCGCTGCCGTGGCCGATACCCTGGCGATCAACCAGGGCCTGCCGAAGCCGCTGACCACGCTGTTCCCGCAGCAGGTGGGCGCAGCGCTGGACAGCCTCAGCGGCGAGCTGCATGCAGCTACCTCGATCGCATTGGTCGAGAGCAGCCGCTATGTGCGTGATGCGGCGCTGTCGCGTCGTGCCGGTGCGATCTCGCCGGGCGGTGACGAAGCGGCCGCGACCGGTGTGTGGGTGCAGGCAATCGGTGGCAATGGCACGCTGGATGGCAATGCCAATACGGCCCGCACCGAGGCCAACAGCAACGGCCTGCTGGTGGGCGTGGACCGCCAGTTCGGCGGCTGGCAGGTGGGCCTGCTGGCCGGCACCGGCCGTACCGACGTGAAGCAGCAGGACGGCCGTCGTGCGAAGTCGAAGATCGACAACACCCACTTCGGCGCATACGCCAGCCACAACTGGGGCGGTTTCGGCCTGCGTGGCGGCCTGGCATGGAGCGAGCATGACCTGGACAGCACCCGTGAACTGGCATTCGCCGGCTACAGCGATACGTTGAGTGCGCGCTATGACGGGCGTACCCGCCAGGCCTTCGTCGAAGCGGGCTACCGCTTCGGCGGCAGCGAGGCTGGCCTGGAGCCGTACCTGCAGGTCGCACGCGTTGAAGTGGACATGGAATCGATCAACGAGCGCGGTGGTGCTGCGGCCCTGCAGGGCAACGTCGACGATGCCCGCACCACCCTGGCCACTGCCGGTGTGCGCTTCGACAAGGGCCTGAAGGCTTCGTTCCAGCAGGACAGCTGGCTGCACGTGCGCGGCGGGGTGGGCTACCGCCATGCCTCGGGCGACCGCAATCCGATGGCCAGGCTGGGCTTTGCCAGCGGCGGCGATGCGTTCGCGGTCAGCGGCGCCCCGATCGCCGACAGTGCGGTGGTGGCCGAACTGGGCCTGTCGGCCTGGTTGACCGCCAACCAGCAGCTGGAACTGGGCTACACCGGCCAGTTCGGCGATGAAAGCCGTGACCATGGCGCCAACCTGCGTTGGTCGGTGCGCTTCTAAGCCATCGGGTTCCCAAGGCAATCCCCGGGAGGGCGGCCGCAGGGCCGCCCTTCTTCGTTGCCGCAGCAGGTGTGGCAAGGCAGGCAGGGGCCTACAATATCGGCCCCACGCCGCAGCGGAGCGCCCATGAAGAGCAAGCAGGACATCGTCGACAACTGGCTGCCGCGCTACACCGGCGTGCCCCTGGACCAGTTCGGCCAGCACATCCTGCTGACCAACTTCGGGGGGTACCTGCATACGTTCTCCGCGCTGACCGGTGCGCCGGTGATCGGCCTGGACCGGCCCATGGCCAGTGCCACCATCGACGGCATCACCATGATCAACTTCGGCATGGGCAGCCCCAATGCCGCGATCATCATGGATCTGCTGTCGGCGGTGATGCCCAAGGCGGTGCTGTTCCTGGGCAAGTGCGGGGGACTGAAGCGCAAGAACGAGCTGGGCGACCTGGTGCTGCCGATCGCGGCCATCCGCGGCGAAGGCACCTCGGGCGACTACCTGCCGCCGGAAGTGCCGGCCTTGCCGGCCTTCGCCCTGCAGCGTGCGGTTTCGACCATGATCCGCGACCTCGGCCACGATTACTGGACCGGCACCGTGTACACCACCAACCGTCGGGTCTGGGAGCACGACGAGGCCTTCAAGGAGCGGCTGCGGGCGATGCGCTGCATGGCCATCGACATGGAAACCGCTACGATCTTCGCTGCCGGCTTCGCCAACCACATTCCCAGTGGCGCCCTGCTGCTGGTTTCAGACCAGCCGATGATCCCGGACGGGGTGAAGACCGAGGCGTCCGACGCCAAGGTCAGCTCGCAGTTCGTGGAAAACCATATCCAGATCGGTATCGAGGCGCTTAAGCTTATCCGGCGCAACGGCAAGTCGGTCCGCCACCTGCGCTTCGACGAATGATGATGATGGCCTGGCGCGGTGCGCCGGCCCTGGGGAGTAGGTGATGGACGTTGCCGCGCAAGTGGTGGAATTCTGGAAAGAGGCGGGCCCTGAAAGGTGGTTCGCCCGCGATGATGCGTTCGACGCACGGTTCCGTACGCTGTTCGCGGACGAACACCATGCCGCCGCATCGCGTGCGCGCGAGCACTGGCTGGGCAGCGCCGAGGGCGCGCTGGCGCTGATGCTGCTGCTGGACCAGTTCCCGCGCAACTGCTTCCGTGGCACGGCCCATTCCTACGCCACCGATGGCCTGGCCCGGCATTACGCCATGCGTGCGATCGAGGAGGGGCTGGACCTGCAGCTGGTGCCCAAGCTGCGCGCTTTCATCTACCTGCCGTTCGAGCACTCCGAAGATCCGTTGGACCAGGACCGCTCGGTGGCGATGTTCGACGTGCTGGGTGACAAGGAATACCTGCAATACGCCGAACTGCACCGCGACATCATCCGCCGCTTCGGCCGGTTCCCGCACCGCAATGCCGTGCTCGGCCGCATGCCGTCGCCGGAAGAGCTGGATTACCTGGCCGAAGGCGGGTTTGCCGGATAACCCGGAAGGACTGGATCCACGCCATGCGTGGATGGATTCAACGGAAAACGCCGGCTTGCGCCGGCGTTTTTCGTGGGTATCAACTGCGGCCGATCAGTACTTCGGCACGCCGTTGTCCACTTCGTCCGACCAGGCGTCGATGCCGCCGGTGACGTTGAACACCTTGCTGAAGCCCAGCGTACGGAACTGCTCCGCCGCCTGCGCGCTACGGCCACCGTGGTGGCACAGGAAGGCCAGGGCAGTGTCCTTGGGCAGGGCTTCCAGCTCGGCGCGGCCGTTGCCATCGAAGCTCTTGAACGGCACGCCGACAGCGGCGATGGCACGTTCTTCGGCCGGGCGCACGTCCACCAGCATCACGTTGCCGGCACGCACCAGGTCGTCAGCATCGCGCACGCTGATTTCCTGCACCGGCTTGGGCGCGTTCGGGTTGTCGATGGCCAGGCCCTTGCCACGGATGTCATCGACCCAGTCGATGGTGATGCCATCGGCGCGGCGGGCGCTGGCCAGATCGAACTGCACGCGCAGGCCGTTGGACTCGGCAGCGATGGCGCCTTCGTCGTACGGGGCCAGCTGGAAGTTCGGCTGGAAGCGCGCGTCGATGCCCAGCTGCAGCGATGCACCCGGGGAATCGGCCAGTGCGCCCTTCAGCATTTCCACTGCGGCGGGGGTGACGGTGATGCGCGGCGGGGTGCGGTCCGGTGCGGCCAGGCCGAGCACGCTGCTCAGCTCACCGCTGGCGGCCATCTGCAGCACGATGTCGCTGCCGCCGACCAGTTCGCCGTCGATGTACAGCTGCGGGATGGTCGGCCAGTCGCCAAAGGCCTTGATGCCTTCGCGGATCTCCGCGTCGGCCAGCACGTTGACGTGGGCGAACTCCACGCCCAGGTCCTGCAGGGCACCCACGGCCTTGGCCGAGAAACCGCACTGCGGCATCGACGGCTGGCCCTTCATGAACAGCACGACGCGGTTGTCGTTGAGGATGGTTTCGATGCGCGAACGCAGGGCGGGATCGAGGGACATGGCAGTCATGGGTCCGAAAAATTCGAATCATCAATTCTACCCCCCATGGCATCATGGGGAATGACCAACGCAGGAACATTGCATCGCATCCCGACCCGGCCGTGGCGCTGGGTACCTTGGCTGGTGCTGTCGCAGCTGGCTGTGATCCTGATCTGGGCGCTGGTGGGCTGGCACTGGGGGCTGGCGGTGATGGTGGCAAGCCATGCGCTGTTCATGGTGCCGGTGTTCCTGCCCAACAGCCGCTTCTACGCGCCGGTGCTGAGCCGGTTGCCCGATGCCGGCAACAGCGTCTGGCTGACCATCGACGACGGCCCCAGTGAACAGACGCCGGCGGTACTGGATCTGCTGGACCGGCACCAGGCAAAGGCGACCTTTTTCCTGGTCGGCGAGCGCGCATTGGCGCATCCCGCCCTGGTAGAAGAGATCCTGCGTCGCGGGCACGACCTCGGCAATCACAGTCACAGCCATCCGCAGGCGCGCTTCTGGCGGCTGGGTCCGGGCACGATGGCGGCGGAGATCGAGGGTTGCCAGCAGGCGCTGCAGACGGTGAGCGGGCGACCGGTGCGCTGGTACCGCTCGGTGGTGGGCATGACCAACCCGTTCGTGGCACCGGTGCTGAAGAAGCTGGGCCTGGTGCGCGTGGGCTGGAGTGCTCGCGGCTACGACGGCGTCGGCTGTACGCCGGACGGCGTGCTGGCGCGCCTGCTGCCGGATCTGCGACCGGGTGCGATCGTGCTGCTGCATGAAGGGGCCGCCCACGGCCACAACCTGGCCATCATCGAACGCGTGCTGCAGGCGCTGGACGAGCGCGGTCTGAAAGCCAAACTGCCGGCCAACTGACACGTCTGCGGTAGCGCCGGGCGACGCCCGGCGAGCGCGCAGCGCGGCAAGAGCGAAGCGACCCGCGTTTGCTCTTCGCTTTTTCTCTCTTGTCTTCCGTGGTGGACGCCCCCGTAAACCGTCCGTGGCCGGGTGGGTGGGCGGCACAGGGGCGTGAGCCGCATGGGCCCGAGGCATGCCTCGGGCGGGCTGGGCAGGACGCCCAACCCCGGTCTTGCTCGTGTGCGCAGGACAGCGCGCATGAGCAAGCGGCGACCGAGCTTGCATGGACGTACTTGCAGCGCCCCCTGTGCAGTCCACCCATCCGGCCATCTCACGATCACCCTGGCCGCCCACCACGAGGGGCTCAGCCGTTGGCCGCCGTTCCCGGACGCTCGGCAACCAGCAGCCAGCTGTTGAACGGCGTGCGCCCATGCAGGGGCCGCAACGGAGCTACCTGCAATCCGGCTTCGGCCAATGTCGTCTGCAGCACCCGGGGGTCGGGGTAGTGACGCGGTCGCGTGCCCATCCAGCCGACCAGCCAGGCCAGGCGATCAGCCACCCGCGTGGTACGGTCGCGGCGGTCGCCGGTTGCCAGCGGCGTGCGCAGCAGCAGGCGGCCACCGGGCGCGACCCGCGCGCTCACCCCCCGCAGCAGATCCAGTTGTGGCGTCTCGTCCAGGTACTGCAGCACATCCAGCAGCAGTACATGCCCGCGATGCACCGGCAAGGGAGCCTGTACATCCAGACAGTCGAAACGTGCATCGGCCAGGCCGCTGCCGGCACGCTGCGCACGCGCGATCTTGTCGCTGTCCACGTCGACCCCGAGGTACGCCTGCTGGCGGCCGCGCTGGCGCAGCACATGCGCGAACAGGCCCAGTCCGCAACCGAGGTCGAGCACCGGCTGGCCGTCGTCGGGAAGATGCTGCAATACGCCGTCATACAGCGGGTCGCTGCCCAGCTTGCCGCGGGTGTAGTAGTAATCGCGGCGGCTGCCCCAGGCCTGCATCGGCCGGAAGGACTCGGCGATCAGGCGCGCCTGTCCGGCATCAAGCGGCGAACAGGGCAGGGGCGTGCCGTTCCGTGGCGAGCCATCCATCGTGTCAGTCCGTTCTGCTCAGCAGGTCTGCAGTCACCGGCAACGCACGCGCGCTCCACAACGCATACATCACTGCGGACGGGTGCAGGCCATCCTCGGCGATCATCGCCGGGTCCGTGCCGTTGTCGCGGCTGATATCGGTGATGTCGACGAAGGCCACACCCTGCTGGGCGCTGATCACCTTGGCAGCTGCGTTGAATTCGTCGGTTTCGATCCCGATGCGGGTCAGATGCCGTCCGCTCTGGATGCCGAACGGGGTCGCGCCCCAATCGGGGAACGACAGCACCAGCACGCGGTCGGCGCGGCCACCGGCAAAGCCGATCGCGCGTTGCAGCAAGGCCTGGAACTGCAGCTGGTATTCGTCCAGCGGGCGTCCGCGGTACTGGTTGTTGACGCCGATCAACAGGCTGACGAAGTCGAACGGCCCTTTCGGCGCCACTTCGTCGATGCCGGCGTCGAGCTCGTCGGTGGTCCAGCCGGTGGTGGCGACCGTCTGCGGGTCGGCCAGATCGATGCCCTGTGCGCGCAGGGCGGCGGCGAGCTGGTGCGGCCAGCGGCCTTCGACCGCGACCGCTTCACCGATGGTGTAGGAATCGCCCAAGGCCAGATACGACAAGCCCATCGATCAAGCCACCGACCGGCGGGGCTTCAACGGCACCACCTTGGTTGCGTCTTCGGCACGGCGGGCGAGGGCGCGGTCGATACGGGTGAACACCTCGCGCATCACCGATGCCTCCGGCAGCAGGGTCACGCGGAAGTGGTGGCGGTAAGGCACGTTGAAGCTTGATCCCGGGACCACCAGCACACCGTCGTTGTTCATCAGGTCCAGCGCGAAATTGTGGTCGTCGAAGCCCTTTGCGGCAGCACCGACCACGGCCGGGAACGCGTACAGGGCACCGGCGGGGGCGACCAGTGACAGGTGCTCGCTGGCCTCGCAGGCTTCGATCACCGCACGGCGGGTTTCATACAGCCGGCCACCCGGTGCGCACAGCTCGGAAATGGTGTCCGGCCCGTTCACCGCGGCGTCGATGGCGTACTGGCCCGGCACGTTGGCGCACAGGCGCAGCGCGCCCAGCAGGTCCAGCGCGGCGCGGAAGTCACCCAGGCGTGCGTCATCGCCGCTGAGGTGTGCCCAGCCCACGCGCCAGCCGCAGGCACGGTGCACCTTGCTCAGGCCGCTGAAGGTCAGGCACGGGTGGTCGCCGGCCAGCGGCGCGACCGGCTGGAACACCGCGTCGTCGTACAGGATCTGGTCGTAGATCTCATCGACCAGCAGCAGCAGGTTGTGGCGGCGCGCGATCTCGACCACGCGTTCCAGCAGCTCGCGCGGGTAGCTGGCGCCGCTGGGGTTGTTCGGATTGATCAGCACGATGGCGCGGGTGCGCGAGGACACCAGCGTCTCGATCTCGCTCGGGTCCGGCTGGAAGCCATTCTCGGCGGCGCAGCGGTAATACACCGGGCGGCCGTCGTTGAGGATGGTCGAGGCCGACCACAGCGGGTAGTCCGGCGACGGCACCAGCACTTCGTCGCCCGGGTTGAGCAGCGCACGCAGCGACAGGTCGATCAGCTCGCTGACGCCGTTGCCGACGAACACGCGGTCCGGGTGTGCATCGGGCGCACCACGGCGGGCGTAGGCGGCGGCGATGGCTTCGCGCGCGACCGGCAGGCCCTGCTGGTGGGTGTACGGATCGGTGCGGCCCATGTCATCGGCGATCGCGCGCTGCAGGTGTTCCGGTGCACGGAAGCCGAAAGCGCCGGGATTGCCGATGTTGAGCTTGATCAGCTTGTGGCCCTGCGCTTCCAGCTCCCGGGCTCGCCGCGCCAGTTCTCCGCGGATTTCGTAGCGCACTTCGGAAAGGCGCTCGCGGATGACCAGGGGTTTGGGCGAGGGGGTGGACATGGGCAGTGGGCCGGCAAAAGGCATGGAGGTTCCATGGTAGCTGAATTGCTGCAGCGCATGGCAAGGCCCCAGGGCCTGCGGTTGTTGGGCTGGCGGGGCACGGGCACGGGTACAATGGCGGCGATGACCCAGACCCCCGATTTCACCGCCCTGCAGACCATCGGCTGGCCCTGGCCGGGCCCGCCGGAGCACGCCGACTGGCAGGCCGCGATGGCCGCACACCCGCTGGCCCGACCGGCGCGGGTGATCGAGCAGCACCGCACCCACTATGTGGTGGCCGATGGCCCGGAGGCGTCGATCAAGGCCGAATCGTTGCCGGAATGGCAGCGCCCGCGCTTCCCCAGCCACGAACGGCCGGCGGTTGGCGACTGGGTGCTGCTGGACGGCATCCGCATCGTCGCGCTGTTGCCGCGACGTACCGCGATCAAGCGTGGCGCCGCCGGTGAGCATTACCACCAGCAGGTGATCGCGGCCAACATCGATACCGTCTTCATCGTCTGTGGGCTGGATGCGGATTTCAATCCGCGCCGTATTGAGCGCTACCTGCTGCTGGTGGGCGGTGGCGGTGCCGAACCGGTGGTGGTGCTGACCAAGGCCGACCAGACCGAGTACAGCGAAGACGCGCTGGCGGTGCTGGAAGAACTGGAGATGCAGGGCATCGCCCTGCACGCGATCAACGGCCTGGATGCTGACAGTGTTGCGGTGCTTGAACCGTGGCTGGGTCCTGGTCGAACGGTGGTGCTGGTGGGGTCTTCCGGTGCGGGCAAGTCGACGCTGACCAACACGCTGCTGGGCGAGCAGCGGATGAAGACCAACAGTGTGCGTGCCAACGATTCGCGCGGCCGCCACACCACCACCCACCGCGCACTGATGCCGCTGCCGATGGGCGCGTGCCTCATCGACACTCCCGGCATGCGCGAACTGAAGCCGACCGGCGAAGAGACGCTGGCCGAGGGCGGTTTTGCCGACATTGAAGCACTGGCCGCTCAGTGCCGCTTCAACGACTGCATGCATCAGCAGGAACCGGGCTGCGCGGTACGCGCCGCGATCGATGCCGGCGAGATCGAAGAAAGCCGGCTGTTGAACTACTTCAAGCTGAAGGAAGAAGTGGCCGCTGCGGCTGCGAAGCTGGCCGTGCGCCAGGCCGAGACCGCGCAGGAGCGCGGTGGCCGCAAGGGCAAGGGCCAGCAGTTCCGCCCGGCGGGGAAGCCGCGTAGGCGGTAAGGCTGGAGAAAGCTGTGGTGGGTGCCAACCTTGGTTGGCACTATCAGGGCAGGTGGCAGCCCAGTAGATCCACGCCATGCGTGGATGCTTTCCGCGGATGCATAGCGGTGCCAACCAAGGTTGGCACCTACCAAAGCAAGGGCAGGGCGCTATAGTCCGCCCATGGAACCGACCGCGACGCTCGACCGTGACGTGGCCCACCATGCAGCGCTCGATGCGCGCCTGGTCGAGGCCGTAGGAGGCATCCGCCTGCTGGGCCTCACCAGTTGGCCAGCGACCCTGCAGACCCCCTTCCTGGAGAGTGTTGCCCGCGGTCAGCCGAAGCTGCCGGTGGTCGACTACCCGAAGCTGGATTTCAGCGATGAGCGTCGCGCGCTGGCGGCACTTGCTGCCGAGTGCGATGAAACCCATCCGCTGGGCCATTACGTGCGGCAGTCCGCGCAGAGCTGGGATCTGGCCGCGCAGCTGCTGGAAGGCCTCGGCACCGCGGCCGTGGATGCCTGTTCGGTGCAGTTGTTCGGATCACCCGAGCAACCGTTGCCCGGCAACGGACCGAGCACGCGCGATGCAGCGCGCCACTTCATCCAGATTGCTGCCGAACTGGATCACGAACTGCTGGCACCGGAAGAGCAGGTGCCGGTATCGGCGATCGCCCTGCAGTTGCAGTTGCAGAATGACCTCGATGCGTTCTTCGAATCACGCATCATCCAAGTGCAGCTGGACCCGGAGCTGGTTTCCAAGGCGGCGGCCGGACCGACCCGTATCCGCCTGCGTACCAGCGCGCGTTTCAGCGCCTACGACCGCGCGCAGCTGTTCCACCACGAAGCGCTGGTGCATTCGCTGACCGCCTTGAACGGACGCGAGCAGCCGGTACTGCCCAGCCTCGGATTGTCATCGCCACGGGTAACAGCCACCCAGGAAGGACTGGCGACATTCGCCGAGCAGATCACCGGCAGTATCGACATCGAGCGACTGAAGCGCATCAGCTTGCGTACCGAGGCGATCGCGATGGCACGCGAAGGCGCCGATTTCATCGAAGTGTTCCGCTACTTCTGCGATGCCGGGCAGAACCCGGAAGAGAGCTTCGCCTCGGCGCAGCGGGTGTTCCGCGGTGTGCCGCCGAGCGGTGGCCTGGCCTTCACCAAGGACACGGTGTACCTGCGCGGGCTGGTGTCGGTGCACACCTTCTTCCGCCACATGCTGGCCGAGGATCGCCTGCAGGTCTGCCGTTGGCTGTTTGCCGGCAAGATGAGCCTGACCGATGCGATCGCGTTCGCGCCGCTGTTCGAATCGGGCGTGTTGAAGCCGCCGCGTTGGCTGCCGCACTGGATGAGCCGGGCGAACGGTCTGGCCGGCATGCTGGCGTTCTCGCTGTTCGCCAACCGCATCCGGATGGACCAGCTGGCGCCGGAATGAAATGCGTTGGCGGGATGAAGCGCTGGCGCCTTGATTGATATCGCTGGGCGGCGGTGGGGCACCCTGGCCAGGACACGCCGTAAACCCATCCATGGGGGCTCGATCGGCGCATCCATGCGCCTCACGGTCCTGGCCAGGGTGCCCCACCGCCGCCAGACAGATTCCCGCGCGGGCGGCAGCACATCACCGCGCCGAAGGGATTGCGCTTGAAAAGCAAAGAGCCGGGCAATGCCCGGCTCTTTGCTCTTGCTCTTGCTCTTGCTTTCCATTGCCTCCGCGCCGGCGCAGGGAATTGTCGAGCGCGGGTAGGCAGGCCCATGCAGGACCGTTGGCGCCATGGATGGCGCCATCGAGCCCCCAAGGACGGGTTTACGGCGTGTCCTGCATGGGCCTGCCTACCCCCGCCATGCAGGAACAATCAACGCGCCGCAGCGCCCGCTTCTGACTTAGAACTCCGCCGCCACCGTCATGAACACCTGCCGCGGCGCACTCGCATGGATCGCATACCGCGTGCCCTTCGGATCGGTCGGCGCGAACGAACTCAGCTGGCCCGCATAGCGCTTGTTGGTCAGGTTGGTCGCGTTCAACGACACCCGCACGTTGCGCAGGCCCATGCCCGGGCCGAAGTCGTAGCCGGCGCCCGCATCGAAGGTGGTCACGCCCGGCACCGACTGGTCGTTGGTGTAGGTGTAGTAGCGTTTGCCGGTGTACTTGGCGCGCAGGCTGGCGAAGAAACCATCGCGGTTCCAGCTGATTTCACTGGAGGCCATGCGCTGCGGCGTATCCACGGTGATCTTGCCGGCCACCGGTACGATTGCACCGCCCGAGGTGTAGTCATCCTCGTAGGTGGTCTTGTTCCAGGACAGCGCGTTGTACCACTGCAGGCCATCGACCGGCTTGAGGATGAAGGTCAGCTCGGCACCGTGGCTCTTCACCGAGCCGACGTTGATGAAGCGCGTCACGCACTCCGGACGCGTACCGACTTCGATGCTCGAGCACGGGTTCAACGACAGCAGACGGTTGTCGAACTTCACGTTGTAGGCCGCGATCGAGGCCTGGTATTTCTCACCGAAGGTACGGAAGCCGGCTTCCAGGCTCTTGGACTTCTCCGGCTCCAGACCAGCGCTGGCTGCGAACGATTCCGGCGACACCTGCAGCGGACCGCCGCTGCCGCCGCCGACGAAGGCCGCGATGTTCTCGGCGTACGAAGCGAACACTTCATTGTTGGCGTTGAGCTTGAAGCCCACGCCCAGCTGCGGCAGCACCGATTCCTTGGCGGTCAGCGTGCCCGAGGCGATGCTGGTTTCCATGCCCGGCTGGGCCTTGGCAGTCATCCGCGTGTTCGGGCTCTTGATGCCCACATCTACGGTCAGGCGCTGGTCGAGGAAGCGCATCCGGTCCTGTACGTAGAACTGGCGGGTACGGATGTCGAAGTCCTGATTGAACAGGCGGCGGTCCGGGTTCTGCAGGTACAGGTCGTCCAGGAACGGGCCGCTGATGTAGTAGAAGTTGCGCGAGACGTTATGGTCGTTCTGCTCGTACCACACGCCGGCTTCCAGTTCGTGGATGCCCAGCGTCCACGACAGCGCTGCGGTAATGCCGTCGCGGTTGATGGTGTAGTTGGTGCTGCGGATCGAGATCGGCAGCATCTTGTCGGTGCCCGGGTAGGACGGCTGGCCCGGTGCCCACCAGTGGCCTTGGCCACGGTTCTCGTGGTGGTAGCCCAGCAGTTTCAGGCGACCCTGCTCACCCAGGCGGATGTCGGCGTCAACCGAGTACAGGTTGTCGTCGCGCAATGCACGGCTCTGGTAGTACGCATCATCGATGCTGTTGACGCCGCCGCTGAAGGCACAGCGCGCCTTGTTGTAGGTGCCCGGTGCGCAGTACGCGGCCGCAACGGCGCGGTCCCAGTCCGGCGCGTAGATATTCCAGTCGTAGCCCAGCCCGCGCGCCAGCATGTCCTTGGACAGGTAGGCGTAGTTGGCCTGGCTGGCACGCGAGGTCGCGACGAAGGCGCCGAAGCGGTTGTCGCCCACGTTCCACACCGCCTTGGCATTGAACTGGCGGGTGGTCTGGTTCTGGTACGGCGCGGCCCACATGTCCTGGTCCTGGTGCACGCCGGAGACATAGGCCGAGAAGCCGTTGATGTCGCCGGTATCCACGCGCAGGTAGCCGCGACGCTGGTTGTCGTCGCCGACGGTGATGCTGGCGCGGCCACCGAACTCGGTGGACGGATCCATCGAGAAATACTGGATGGTGCCGCCCAGGTTGCTGGTCGAGGCCACGCCCAGCGAACCGATGCCCTGCGACAGTTCCGCGCCGGCCAGGTTCTCGGCGATCAGTGCACGGGCGATGCTCAGGCCGTTGTAGTTGCCGTAGCTGTTGTCGCCCAGCGGGATGCCGTCCAGCGTGTAGCCGAGGCGGCTCTTGTCGAAGCCGCGCAGGCTGATGGTCTGCGATTCTTCATTGGCACCGAAGGCATCGTTGGACTGCACCGACACGCCGGGCAGGCGGTCGAGGATCTTCTGGCCGCTGGTACCCGGCGGCAGCACCTGCTTGTCGACAGTGGTGATGCGCTGCACCTGGCGGGTCTCGCCCTGGCCGATGACCGAGACGGTATCCAGCGTCTGCGCGCTCAGCGCGATATCGGCGGTGGCGTCGGTGGCTTCAGCGGCGTGGGCGCTGGCGGCGGAAAGCGCGATCGCCACGGCGATCGTCAGATATCGGGTCTGCATGATGGTCCATTGCATGGGGGGTGATCACCGGCCTGGGGCGCGGTGCATGGCCACTATGCGAAGGGAACATGAAACCTTGTTTACGGAAAACCAACGAACGACGTCGTGGGGGAATCCGCGCAGGGCGTGAATCTACCGGGGGAGGGACGTAGATCCGCGCCCTGCGTGGAGAAGGGCTACCCCATGTACAGGCCACCGTTGACCGGATAATCGGCACCGGTCACGTAGGAGGCTTCATCCGAAGCCAGCCAGGCACACAGGCCGGCCACTTCTTCCGGGCGACCCAGGCGCCGCACCGGCACCGACGCGGCCAAGCGGTCCAGCACATCCGGCGGGAAGCTGCTGATCGCCTGGCTGGCGATGTAGCCCGGCGACAGCGTGTTGACGGTGACCCCACGCGAGGCGACTTCAGCCGCCAACGCGCGGCTGAAACCATGCATCGCGGCCTTTGCCGTGGCGTAGTTCACCTGGCCGATCTGGCCCTTGTGGGCGCTGACCGAACCAATGTTGATGATGCGGCCCCAGCCGCGCGTGGCCATGCCATCAACCACCTGCTTGGTCAGGTTGAACAGCGAGTTGAGGTTGGAGGCGATCACTGCATTCCAGTCCTCCACCGTCATCTGCCGGAACAGCAGGTCGCGGCTGCCGCCGGAGTTGTTGACCAGAACATCGACTTCGCCGACCTCGGCACGCACCTTGGCGAAGGCCGCCGTGGTCGACGCCCAATCGGTCGCGTTGCCTTCGGAGGCGATGAAATCAAAGCCCTGTTCGCGCTGCTCGCGCAGCCAGTTGGCCTTGCGCGGCGAGTTGGGTGCGCAGCCAGCGACCACGGTATGGCCGGAACGGGCCAGGCTCTGGCAGATGGCAGTGCCCACACTGCCCATCCCGCTGGTGACGTAAGCGATTCGAAGCGTCATTGCAGAAGGCTCCTTGGTAAGGGAATCAGGTCGTGAAGGGGTAAAGCCCGAACAACAGGCCGCCGATCATCAGCAACAACGAAATGGCGATCGCCCACTTCAGGGTGAACTTCTGGTGGTCGGCGAATTCGACCTTGGCCAGCCCCACCAGCAGATAGGTGGACGGCACCAGCGGGCTGAGCAGGTGCACCGGCTGGCCGGCCAGCGAGGCGCGCGCCATTTCCACCGGCGTGATGCCGTAGTTGCCGGCTGCCTCGGACAGGATCGGCAGCACGCCGAAGTAGAACGCGTCGTTGGACATGAAGAAGGTGAACGGCATCGACGCCACGGCGGTGATCACGGCGAGATACGGGCCCCAGCTGTCGGGGATGATCGCGAGGAAGCTGTGCGACATCGCTTCGACCATGCCGGTGTTGTTGAGGATGCCGGTGAAGATGCCCGCGGCGAAGATCAGCGCCACCACCGACAGCACGCTGCCGGCATGGCTGACCACGCGACGGCGCTGTTCGGCCAGGTTCGGGTAGTTGATCACCAGCGCGATGGCAAAGCCGATCATGAACAGCACCGGCATCGGCAGCACACCGATGATGAGTGCGCTCATCAGGGCCACGGTCAGCGCCAGGTTCACCCACAGCAGCCTGGGGCGCTTGGTGTCTTCGGCATCTTCCACGGTCGGCAGCGTGTTGCCGTCGTCGGACACGCTGTTGTCCATCCAACTACCACCCTTGGGCAGCGTCACGACGCCGAGGCGACGGCGCTCCTTCAGGCCCAGGTACCAGGCCAGCAGCAGCACGCCAGCGCAGGCGATCACCATCGACGGAATCAGCGGTACGAACACATCGGCCGGATCCACGTGCAGCGCGGTGGCCGCGCGTGCGGTCGGGCCGCCCCACGGCGTCAGGTTCATCACGCCACCGGCGAGGATGGTCACGCAGGTCATGTTCAGCGCGTTCATGCCCAGCCGCTGGTACAGCGGCAGCATGGCCGAGACGGTGATCATGTAGGTGGTCGAACCATCGCCGTCGAGCGAGATCAGCATCGCCAGTACGGCGGTGCCAAGCACGATCTTCATCGGGTCGCCCTTGACGAAGCGCAGGATGATCCGCACCAGCGGATCGAACAGGCCCGCATCGATCATCACGCCGAAGTAGAGGATGGCGAACATCAGCATCACGCCGGTCGGCGCGATCTTCTTGATGCCTTCCAGCATCATTTCGTCGATGCCGGCAGCGAAGCCACCGATCAGAGCGAAGATGATGGGAATGGTGATCAGGGCAACGAGTGGCGACAGTCGTTTGCTCATGATCAAGTACATGAACGTAATGACCATGCCAAAGCCGAGGATGCTCAGCATCATCTGCGGACTCCTAGAGGAAACAGGACGTGGGACGTGGAAGGGGCCCGGGAGCGTGCGCGCCCGGGAAAAACGCGCTTAGAAATCGAACTGCAGGCGCCCGGTGACCGCGCGGGTGCGGTCCACCGTGGTGCCGGCCAGGCGGTCGCGGTTGCGGCTTTCGATCACGTTGAGCATGAAGCGCAGGTTGTCGCGCAGGTACCAGTTGCCGCCCAGCGTCCAGCCTTCGGTGCTGCCGCGGCGCAGGTCGGGTTGGCCATCCAGGTGCTGTGCGCCCCACATCTGGTCGTAGCGCAGGGCCACTTCGAAGGCGCCGGCCTTGTGGCGGATGTTCTTGACCCGGGCGAAGCGGCCGGTCTTGCGGTCGTAGGCGCGGCTCTCGCCGGTGACGAACCAGCTGAGCATGCCGTAGGCGGCCATCACGTCACCGCGCTGCGCACCATCATCGAAGGTGGCGCCGCTGAACTCGCCCTGCCATGACAGCGGGCCGCGCACCTGCGCATATTCCAGCGACCACTTGTTGACGTCGGTATCGCGGCCAGCGGAGAAATCGACCAGGGTCAGGCGGCTCTCGTCGGACAGATGGCCGGCCGGGCGCGGACGGATCTTCAGGCCTGGCGTGCCGTTGCCGCCCGGGTTGTCATAGGCCTCGCGGGCCAGCGACAGGCCCAGATGCAGCACGTCGCCATCGGCAGGCGAGGGTGCCCAGGTGACGCGGCCACCTGCGGCGCGGCCCTTCACCTGCCACGCGTCGATGCTCTCCAGGCTGTACACGCTGGCTGCCCAGGTGAAATCGCCCGGATTGGCCTGCCAGGACGCGCCCAACCGGTACAGCGGCGCCAACGTGGTGCCGGCGTTGCCGCGCTCCAGGAAGCTGCCGTAGTTGGAACCGGTACGGTCGTCCAGCGAGAAATACTGCTTGAACTGGCCCACGGTGAGCCGGCCGGCATCGCCGAAGCTGCGGCTCAAATAGACGTCTTTGGCCTCGACACGGTCGCCGGAGAAATCGGCTTCCAGCTTGTAGTCGACCACGAAGAACTTGCCTGAAACGTCAACCCAGGCACGACGGATCTCGGTGTCGTCCTTGTTCGGCGTACCCCGGTTGTCGTTGTCGAAGGTGGCGAAGTCCAGGTGCAGGCGGCCGCCGACCGTGGCGGTCACCGGACGCTCGTCTTCGGCGAAGGCCGGCGCGGCCAGCGCAGCCAGGGCCATCATGGCGGCAGAACGCCGCCAGGCAATGCTCAATTCCACAAACCCTCCCAGGTGCACGCCAGGCGCGCGGCAATCGTGGGCACCGGACGGTGCGCGGCCGCAGTCTGTGTCGCGCAAGCTGTCATCGTCCTGTCAGCGGTTTGTGCACTGCAGCGTAAAAGACCGCCGGGCACGGCCCTGCGCCACGCATGCGGTGTATCCCGGTAGCGCCGGTCCATGACCGGCGGGCGGACCCTGCGCCATGCGGTAGCATTCGTTTCCCCTCACACGCCCCCGCCCATGCGCCTGCTGCTGGTCGAAGACAACCCGGACCTGGCCGATGCGATCATCCGTCGCATGCGTCGCAGTGGTCACGCGGTGGACTGGCAGGCCGATGGCCTGGCCGCCGCCAGCGTGCTGCGTTACCAGAGTTTCGACCTGGTGGTGCTGGATATCGGCCTGCCCAAGCTGGACGGCCTGCGCGTGCTGGCCGGCATGCGCGAGCGCGGCGACAGCACCCCCGTGCTGATGCTGACCGCACGCGATGGCATCGAAGACCGCGTGCAGGCGCTCGATGTCGGCGCTGACGACTATCTGGGCAAGCCGTTCGACTTCCGCGAGTTCGAGGCGCGTTGCCGGGTGCTGCTGCGACGTGCACGCGGGCAGGCCAGTGAAGTGGTGCAGATCGGCGGGTTCCAGTTCGACAACGCTGCGCACCGGGTGACCCTGGATGGCGAGCCGATCGAACTGCCCAACCGCGAATACCGCCTGCTGGAGATCCTGGTAGGGCGCATGGGCCAGGTCGTCGGCAAGGATGAGATCGGCAACGGCCTGTTCGGCTTCGATGACGAAGCGGGGCCGAACGCCATCGAGCTGTATGTCGGTCGCCTGCGCAGGAAGCTGGCAAGCGCGCCGCTGCGGATCACCACGGTGCGCGGTGTCGGCTACCTGCTGGATGCCAGCGATGACAGCACCGACACCGATGGCTGACGCGCGCAGCGCAGGCGCCGCGCCTGGCTCGCTGCGGCGCACCCTGCTGCTGTACCTGGGCGCATTGCTGGCGGTGTTCGCGGTGGCGCTGTTGTTTGCCGCACGCGACTACGGCCAACGCGCGGCCAATCGCTCCTACGACCACCTGCTGGTGTCCTCGGCCCTGTCGATCGCCGATTCGGTGGCACTGGTGGATGGCCAGTGGCAGGTGGACCTTCCCTATGCCGCGCTGGACCTGCTGGCGATGGCACCGGAAGACCGCGTGTTCTACCGGGTCGCCGACAGCCGCGGCAACCTGATCACCGGCTACGGCGACCTGCCAGCGTCGCCGCGCCGGCCGGGCACGCAACCACAGCTGTTCGATGCGCCCTACAGTGGCGAGACCGTGCGTTTCGTGGTGGTTGGCCGTAGCTTTGCCGCTGCCTCCGCGCAGGGCGAGGTGCAGGTGCAGGTGGGGCAGACCCGGCGTGCACGCGAAGCGGTGGCCCAGGAACTGGTCAACCGCGCGCTGCTTGCGATCGGCGTGCTGTCCGGCCTGTTGCTGGCACTGGTGGCCTTCGGCGTGCACCGTGCGTTTCGCCCGCTGGTGCGGGTCGAGCGCGAGCTGTCGCGCCGCGAGCCATCCGATCTGAAACCGCTGGATGCGCGCGTGCCGCGTGAGATGGACCAGATGGTGGCAGCGCTGAACCGTTTCATGGAGCGCCTGTCCAGCAGCAATGAAACCCTGCGTGCCTTCATGGCCGAGGCCGCGCACCAGATGCGCACGCCGTTGGCCGCGCTGCGTGCGCAGGCGCAGCTGGCGCTGGACGACGACGATCCGCAGGACATGCGGCGCAGCCTGCTGGCGATCGAACGCAACGCCACCCACATGAGCCGCCTGCTCAACCAGCTGCTCAGCGATGCCAGCGTGATCCATCGATCACATCTGCAGCGCTTCGCCACCGTGGACCTGGCCGAAACCGTGCACCAGGCGCTGCACGAAGCGCTGCCGCAGGCCGGGCCCGCCCCGCGCGTACAGCTGGCGATGACGGCCGAACCGGTGCATGTGCACGGTGACGCGCTGCTGCTGCGCGAAGCCATCAAGAATCTGGTCGACAACGCGCTGAAGTACGGCGGCGAAGGTCCCTTGCAGATCGCGCTGACCGCCGAGGGCGGGCAGGCCGTGCTGACCATCGCCGACCACGGCACGGGCATCGCCGCTGCCGATGCCGAACGCGTGTTCGAGCGTTTCGCGCGGGGCGAGGGCGCGCCCTCCGGCGGTGCGGGTCTCGGCCTGGCCATCGTCAAGCGGGTGGTCGACAGCCATGGTGGCCAGATCGATCTCAGCAACCGACCACTGGGCGGCCTGGTCGCCACCATCCGCCTGCCCCGGAGCAGCACATGATCCGCCTGTTCGCCGCTGTCGTTGTCCTGTTGCTGGCCCTGCCGGTGCTGGCCGCGCCCGGCGAGGTGCGCCGTTTCCCGGCGCAGGGAAAGACCACCGCGCAGCTGCGCATCCACGGCACCACAGACATTGAAGTGTTCGCGGTGGTCATCGCCGACTACCAGCGCCTGCATCCGGGCACCGAGGTGGTGTACGAGGACATCATCACCCAGGACCTGTACACGCGTTACCTGCACGACCGCGCCGGATCGGCCTCGCCGGACCTGCTGATTTCCAGCGGCATGGACCTGCAGACCAAGCTGGTCAATGACGGCCACGCATTGCCGCACCGCTCGGCGCAGACCGCTGCGCTGCCGGCCTGGGCGCAGTGGCGCAACGAGGCCTTCGGCATCAGCTACGAGCCGGTGGTGATGGTCTACAACACCCGCGCGCTGCCGGCGGCGAAGGTGCCGCACACGCGCCGCCAGCTGCTCGACCGCCTGCGTGCCGAAGGCGCGCCGTTGCGCGGCCGGGTCGGCACCTATGACATCGAGCGCAGCAGCGTCGGCTACCTGCTGGCCACCCAGGACGCGCAGCGCGGCAGCATCGCCGGCGCATTGCTGGGCGCACTTGGCGACAACGATGTGGTACGCGAGGAGCGCACCGGGGTGCTGCTGGACCAGGTGGCCAGCGGCCAGTTGTCGCTGGTCTACAACGTACTGGGTTCGTATGCGCAGGCGCGCATCGATGCGGGTGCACCGCTGGCCATCGTCGAGCCCGAGGACTACACGCTGGTGGTGCTGCGCACCGCGGTGATTCCGCGCACCGGCCCACACCCGGAGGAAGCGCGCCGCTTCCTCGACTATCTGCTGTCGCCGCGCGGCCAGCAGGTGCTGTCACGCGAGGCGCGGTTGATGCCGATCGTGACCGGCAACGCGCGCGCCGACGATGCCCCGGGCCGCAGCCGCCGCCCGATCCAGCTTGGGCCTGGCCTGCTGGTGTACCTGGACGCGCTCAAGCGCCGCCAGTTCCTCGACGCCTGGCGCAGCAGCGTGGAGCCGGCAGGGCGCTGATGTGCTGGTAGCGCCGGGCCATGCCCGGCGGATGCGGTTTGCTGCCCGTACAATGTGGGCATGAGCGAATACACCATCCTGATCGCCGATGACCATCCGCTGCTGCGTTCGGCGGTGGTGCAGTCCTTGCGGCAGAGCCTGCCGCTGGCGCAGGTGCGCGAGGTGGCCAGTGCCGAAGCACTGGCGGCGGCGCTGGACGCACAGGCTGATGTGGATCTGGTGCTGCTGGACCTGACCATGCCGGGTGCGCATGGGTTTTCCGCGTTGCTGCACGTGCGCGGTTCGCACCCGGACATTCCGGTGGTGATCCTGTCCTCCAACGATCATCCGCGGGTGATCCGCCGCGCGCAGCAGTTCGGCGCGGCCGGTTTCATTCCCAAGTCCGCGCCTGCCGAGACCATCGGCGAGGCGGTGCAGGCGGTGCTCGACGGCGGTCTGTGGTTCCCGGCGATGGCGGCCGAACGTTCCGAGGCCGATGCACTGCTGGCCAGCCGCCTGGCGCAGCTGACGCCGCAGCAGTTCCGGGTGCTGCTGTGCTTGGCCGATGGCCTGCTCAACAAGCAGATCGCCTACACGCTGGGCCTGGCCGAGAACACGGTGAAGGTGCACGTCACTGCGATCCTGAAGAAGCTCGAATGCCACAGCCGCACGCAGGCGGCAGTGCTGGTGAAGGCGCTGGAGCCGGAAGGCGACGCGGGCATCGGGTTGTAGTTCCAGCCAACGGCATAGCCCCTCGTGGATGGACACGTGGAGCAGTTCATGGGCGGGGCCGTGCAGGTGGGCTGCGCAGGGGGCGCTGCAAGTACGTCCATGTAAGCTCGGTCGCCGCATCCATGCGGCTCACGCCCCTGCGCAGCCCACCTACACGGCCACGGACAGGTTCCGTGTTCGTCCACCCACGGAAGAGAAAAAGAAGATCAAAAGCAAAAGCAGCCTGTCAGGCCGCTTTTTGTAGAGCCGAGCCCACGCTCGGCTGCTTTCCGGCCGGTCCGCGAAGCCGAGCATGGGTTCGGCTCTACACGAGCAAGCGCAGCGCCGCGACCCGCTCTTGATCTTCTTTTTCTTCTCCGTGGGTGGGGAACACCCGGAACCTGTCAGCGGCCGGGTGGGTGGGTAGTGCGGGGTGTCCGCGGCATGGATGCCGCGGCCAAGCCCCCATGGACGGGTTCACGGCGTCCCCGCAGTACCCACCCACCCGGCCAGCCCTCAGTAACCCGGCTTTCCGCGATCAACCAACACCCACGAGGGGCTGCGCCGTTGGCTGGAAATCACCCGCGATGGCGGATCAACAACTGACTCATCAACGCCCGCAGCGCCGGCGGCTTCACCGGCTTGGCCATCATCCCCCAACCGCGCTCGGCGGCCATCTCGCGCAACCCCGCATCGCGCTCGGCAGTCACCAGCACCACCGGTGGGCGAGCCGCCCACAACTCCGCCAAGGTCTCGTACAACACGGGCCCGTGGTGATCGCCCATGCGCACATCCAGCAGCACCAGTTCCGGCACCGTTTCTGTCGCGGCCAACTGCAATGCCGCCTGCGGCCCGTCGGCCAGCACCACCTCGCAACCCCATCGTTCCAGCAATGCGCGGCTGGCTGCACACACGTGCGGATCGTCGTCGATCACCCACACCCGACGCCCACGCAGCGGATTGTCTGCAGCCGGTTCCTGCACGACGACCGGAGCGGGTGCAATGGCCGGAATGGCACCGGCCTCGCCAAGCGGAACACCCACCGCGAACACGCTGCCCCGACCCAGCTGCGAGCGCAGCGCGATCGGGTGGCCAAGCAGGCGGCCGATACGGTCCACGATTGCCAAGCCCAGACCAGCGCCACGCTGCTGACCATCGTGCAGGCGCCGGAACTCCTCGAAGATCTCGACCTGCAGGGCGTCGGGAATGCCTGGACCCTGGTCGTGCACTTCGATCCACAACAGTCCGTCGCGGCGGCGGCAGCCGATCAGTACGCGGCCGCGCTCGCTGTAGCGCACCGCATTGGACAGGAAATTCTGCAGGATGCGGCGCAGCAGTGCTTCGTCACTGACCACCACCGCATCGGTATCCACCCAGTCCACGCGCAGCCCGCGCGCCTGCGCGCCAATGCCGGATTCGCGCGCCAGCGCCTGCAGCAATGGCCCCAGCCGGAACGCCTGCACGCGCGTGGGCAAGCTGCCCGATTCCAGCCGCGCGATGTCCAGCAGGCTGTTGAGAATCGCATCCTGTGCCGCCAGCGCGGCATCGATGTGGTCGCTGGTCTGCTGCTGCGCCGGGTCGCTCAGCTTGCCGCGCAGCACTGACACGAACATGCGCGCGGCATTGAGCGGTTGCAGCAGGTCGTGCACCGCCGAGGCCACGAAGCGGGTCTTGTAGCGGTTGGCCTGTTCGGCCTCGCGGCGGGCTTCGTCCAGATCCTGGGTGCGCTCGGCCACGCGATGCTCCAGCGCATCGGCCAGCGAGCGAAGTTCACGCGCGGCGTTCTTGTAGCTGGTGATGTCGGCATAGCTGGTGACGAAGCCTCCGTCGGGCAGCGGGTTGCCGCGGATCTCCAGCACCGTGCCGTCGTCTTTTTCGCTCTCGCGCATGTGCGGGCGGCCGCTGCGCAGATGGGTCAGGCGACGTTCGATGGCTTCGTCGATCGGGCCGGGGCCCAACAGGCCACGACGTGCGTTGAAACGGAACAGTTCTTCGATCGGGCGACCCACCCTTACCAGTCCCGCCGGGAAGCGGAACAGCTCCAGATAGCGCGAATTCCACGCTACCAGACGCTGCTCCCTGTCGATCACCACCACGCCCTGCGGCAGATGTTCGAGGCTGCGGCTCAAACCAACGTCGGCATCGGTGGCGGCTTCCAGCAGGCCGTCCTGGGCGGTGCGCAGCTCCTGCGCGTGCTGCTTGAGCAGGGTTTCCAGCTCGCGCCGGCTGCGCTGGCGATGCTTGGACAGGCGGCGCCGTTGCTGCACGAACAACACCAGGAATCCCAGCGCCAACCATGCGGCCGCGCCGGCGATTGCGGCGCCTCGGCCCGCGCTGGTGGCCGCGCTGGCGTCGTGCAGCAGATGCAGGCTCCAGTCTTCGTCGGGCAGCGCCAGGGTCTGCCACAGCATTGCCTGCGGCAGTGCCGGGTCGAGCAGACGCACCATGCGCCCGCCGTCGGCCAGCACATCCTCGGTGCGCACGCGCAACGGTTGCAGCGACCGATCGGCATACTGACGCGCCGCGCGCATCTCGTTGCGTTCTTCCGCGCCGAGCGGGCGCAGCAGGCGATAGCGCCAGGCATCGCGGTTGGCCAGGAACACCACGTCATGGTTGTCGCTGGCCAGCACCACGTCCGGGCTGTTCAACCATTCCTGTTCCAGCGCGGACAGCTCGATCTTGATCACGATCACGCCGATGCGCTGGCTGTCGGCATCCAGGATGGCCTCGGACATGAAGTAGCCGGGCACGCCGGTGGTCATGCCGATGCCGTAGAAGCGACCACGGCCATGGGCCAGTGCTTGCTGGTAGTAGGGGCGGTAGCTGTAATCCTCGCCGACGTTGCTGGTCGGCTGGTCCCAGTTGCTGGCGGCCACGGCCACGCCATCGCGGCCGACCAGGGTCAGCGTCGAGGTGCGGGTGACCTGGTTGGCACGCTGCAGTTTCAGGTTCAGGCGTTGCCGCTCGGCAGGCGAGGGCGGTACCTGCAATGCATGCAGCAGATCAGGGTCCAGCGCCATCACCTGCGGCAGGGTGCCGAACCGGTCGATGCGCTGTTGCAGCCCCTGGCCATACAGCTGCAGCTGGCGCTGTACCTGTGCGCTTTCCGTGCCGAGAGCGCGACGCCAGGCGTAGTGGCCGGCGGCGACCGCGCACAACACGGTGCCGGCCACCATCACCAGAATGGTCAGCAACTGCAGGCGGTGGCGGCTGAGCCAGTACATGGCGGCAGTCTACGCAGGGCCGGCGGGCGTGGTGTACACGCCCGCCGGGATCTGACACGTGGAAGGGATCAGAAGTGCATCTGCGCGCGAAGTTCGAAGATCTCCGGGGTGCTGTGCACACCGCGACGGCTGGCGTCGACCTTCACGTAGTTGGCCTGGAACTTGAAGTGACTGGTCAGGTACCAGTTCGCGCCCAGGGTCAGGTCGTGCTGGCGGCCGCCGAGGATGCTGCCGTCGTCCAGGTCCAGGCGGCTGTAGCGGGCCACCAGTTCCACTGCACCGTAGTCGTGTGCCGGCTTGATGTTGGCAACGGCGCCGGCGTTGTACGGACGCGATTCGCCGGTCAGCACCCAGCTGGCCATCGCGTACTGGCCGTGGCCGGTGTAGTCGGGCTTGCCGTCATTGCGGGTGACGGTGGCCTGCAGCGCTTCGGCCTGCAGCGAGAACGGACCACGGATCCAGATGCCTTCCAGGCCGGTGCGGCGGATCTGGTCGGCAGTGACCAGCGCGCCCGAATCGACCAGGCGGATGTCGGTCAGGCCGGCTTCCGGGCGGGCACGCAGGCGCGCGCTGGCTTCATGATGCACGTCGCGGCCATCGTGGTAACCGCGCGGGTTTTCCTGCGAATAGGCCAGGCCCAGGTGGATTACGTCACCCGGTGCCTTCACCGGGGTCCACACCGCACGCACCGCCTGGGTGGTGCCGGGGTTGTCGCCCTGCAGATCCTTGCCGCCATAGGCGCCGGCCTGCAGCAGGTACTGCGGGCGCTCCAGCACCCATTCCACGCCGGTGCGACGGCCTTCGTAGAACGCCTGCACGGGCAGCGCGGTTTCCAGGAAGCTGCCGGCGCGCGACGAGGTGCCCGCGTCCAGGCCCACCGGGGTCTTCATGTAGCCGAAGCGGAAGCGACCGACATCACGGCCGAAGAAGGCCTTGCTCTCGAAGCGCACGAACACGTCCAGCCAGGTATCGGCCTGGAAGTCGTAGTAGACCATCGCGTCGTACACGCCCTTCTTTTTCAGGGTCGCGCCGAATTCCTTGCGGCGCACCGCGTCGTCATCCTCGATGCCGCTGGCGGACGAGAAGTCGTTGTAGTCGTAGGCGATGTTGGCGGTGGCGGCCAGTTCGGTGCCGTCGCCGAAGGTGTACTTGGTCGGCCAGTTGTCGAAATCCGCAGCGGATGCGAAGGCGGGGAGGGTGGCCAGCGACAGGGCCAGCAAGGTCGGAATCGGGCGCATGGGTGGTGCGGCTCTCTCGGAATGCGTGTGGACAGGACAACAACGGCCGCAATGGCCGGAACTTTCGCAATGACGCGCCCGGCCGTTCAGGTCGGGCCACCGGCATCCCTGCGATCAGCGGTGCGGTGCCAGTGTAGGCAGCGCAGCCAGCTGAACCGGGGGGCTAGTACCAATAGGTTATCTGCGTGGCGGTGCGTGGCGCGTACAAAGGCGTCCATTGGTCGCACCCCTGCGCCTGCAGACAAGGGGCATGCGGTCAGTTTCCACGGTAACGGTTCCCGTGCACTTCCGGGGCCGTACGTGCCTGAAAACGCCCCTTCCGGAGTCCGCCATGCACATCCCGACCGCCCCGGCGCTGCCCAGCAAGCCGCTGCCGCTCTACCGCCAGCTGTATTTCCAGGTGATCGTGGCGATCGTCCTGGGCGCTGTCCTTGGCCATTACGAGCCGCTGATCGGCGAGAAGATGAAGCCGCTCGGCGATGCCTTCATCAACCTGGTGAAGATGATCATCGCCCCGGTGATCTTCCTGACCATCGTCACCGGCATCGCCGGCATGACCCATCTGCGCACGGTGGGCCGCGTGTTCGCCAAGGCGATGGCGTACTTCCTGTTCTTCTCCACGCTGGCGCTGATCGTCGGCATGATCGTGGCGCACGTGGTGCAGCCCGGCGCCGGCATGAACATCAACCCGGCCGAGCTGGACCAGACCGCGGTGCACAGCTACGTCGAGAAGTCGCACGACCTGACCCTGGTCGGCTTCCTGATGGACATCATCCCGAAGACCCTGCTCAGTGCCTTCGTCGACGGCAACATCCTGCAGGTGCTGTTCGTGGCGGTGCTGTTCGGCATCGCGCTGGCCTCGGTGGGCGAGAAGGGCAAGCCGATCCAGAACTTCCTGGAAGCGCTGGTCGCCCCGGTGTTCAAGCTGGTGCACATCCTGATGAAGGCTGCGCCGATCGGCGCCTTCGGTGCCATCGCCTTCACCATCGGCAAGTACGGCGTCGGCTCGCTGGTCAACCTGGCCTGGCTGGTCGGCTCGTTCTACCTCACCGCCTTCCTGTTCGTGGCGGTCATCCTGGGCGTGGTCTGCCGCCTGTGTGGCTTCTCGGTGTTCAAGCTGGCCCGCTACCTGAAGGCCGAGCTGCTGCTGGTGCTGGGCACCTCCTCGTCGGAGTCGGCGCTGCCGTCGCTGATGGAGAAGATGGAACGCGCCGGCTGCAGCAAGTCGGTGGTGGGCCTGGTGGTCCCCACCGGTTACTCGTTCAACCTGGACGGCACCAACATCTACATGACCCTGGCCGCGCTGTTCATCGCCCAGGCCACCAACACCGAACTGACCCTGGGCCACCAGATCGCCCTGCTGCTGGTGGCGATGCTCAGCTCCAAGGGCGCCGCTGGCGTCACCGGTGCCGGCTTCATCACCCTGGCCGCCACCCTGGCGGTGGTGCCGGAAGTGCCGGTGGCCGGCATGGCGCTGATCCTGGGCGTGGACCGCTTCATGAGCGAGTGCCGTTCGCTGACCAACTTCATCGGCAACGCGGTGGCCACGGTGGTGGTCTCGCGCTGGGAAGGCGCGCTGGACCGCGACCGCCTGAAGCTGGCGCTGGATGGTCGCGAAAGCGAACTGCCGCCGCCGGTCGATGCCGTGCCGCTGGCGATGGCCGAGGCGCTGCCCGCCAAGGGCTGATCCAGGTGTGTGGTACTGCGGGGCCGGTCACGACAGTGGCACGGCCCCGCAGCGTTTCAAGGCGTCCCACGGCTGTCATCGCCAGCGCCGAAGCTGTGCTCTGATAACGTCGCATACGCCATGGAATTGTGCGGTCGCAGCATCACTGCGACAGCATAGCGACAGGTCCGACCGCTCCAACGGGGGTATGATCCCCTGTCCCTTCTGCCCATTCATGTAACCCACATCGATGTCCAACGAAGATTTCAAACAGGCCGCCCTCGATTACCACCGGATGTCTCCGCCCGGCAAGATCAAGGTTTCCGCTACCAAGCCCATGCTGACCCAGCGCGACCTGTCGCTGGCGTATTCGCCGGGCGTGGCGTACGCCTGTGAAGCGATCAAGGCTGATCCGCAGCAGGCCAGCGAGCTGACTGCCCGCGGCAACCTGGTGGCAGTGATCTCCAACGGCACCGCGGTGCTGGGCCTGGGCAACATCGGTGCGCTGGCCGGCAAGCCGGTGATGGAAGGCAAGGGCGTGCTGTTCCAGAAGTTCGCCGGCATCGATGTGTTCGACATCGAAGTGGACGAGAACGACCCGGACAAGCTGGTCGACATCATCGCCTCGCTGGAGCCGACCTTCGGCGGCATCAACCTGGAAGACATCAAGGCGCCGGAATGCTTCATCGTCGAGCGCAAGCTGCGCGAGCGCATGAAGATCCCGGTGTTCCATGACGACCAGCACGGCACGGCGATCATCGTCGGCGCCGCGGTGCTGAACGCCATGGCGATCACCGGCAAGAAGATCGAGGAAGTGAAGCTGGCGACCACGGGCATGGGCGCGGCCGGCATTTCCTGCGTGAACATGCTGGTGCAGCTGGGCCTGAAGCCGGAGAACATCCTGGCCTTCGACCGCGAAGGTGTCATCCACACCGGCCGTACCGATCTGGACCCGGAAAAGCAGCGCTATGCGCGCGACACCGACAAGCGCACCCTGGCCGAGATCGTCGACGGCGCGGACATCTTCCTGGGCCTGTCGGCGCCGGGCATCCTGACCGCCGAGATGGTCAAGACGATGGCACCGGACCCGGTGATCTTCGCCCTGGCCAACCCGACCCCGGAAATCATGCCGGAACTGGTGCGCGCTGCGCGTCCGGACGCGATCATCGGTACCGGCCGTTCGGACTACCCGAACCAGGTCAACAACGTGCTGTGCTTCCCGTACCTGTTCCGCGGTGCGCTGGACGTCGGTGCGACCGCGATCAACGAGGAAATGAAGATCGCCTGCGTGCGCGCGATTGCCGCCCTGGCCCGCCGCGCCGCCACCGACATGGGCTCGGCCTATGGCGGTGAAACCCCGAGTTTCGGCCGCGAATACCTGATCCCGCGCCCGTTCGACCGCCGCCTGTTGGTAGAGCTGTCGGCCGCCGTGGCCCAGGCCGCGATGGATTCGGGCGTGGCCGCCCGTCCGATCGCCGACATGGAAGCCTACCGGCAGAAGCTGTCGCAGTTCGTCTACCGCACCAGCCTGATGATGAAGCCGGTCTACGACCGCGCGCGCAGCGACAAGCAGCGCGTGGTGTATGCCGAAGGCGAAGAAGAAGTGGTGCTGCAGGCGGTGCAGAACGTGGTCGATGACGGCCTGGCACACCCGATCCTGATCGGTCGCCCGGAAGTGATCGAGTCGCGCATCGAACGCCTCGGCCTGCGCCTGAAGATCGGCGAGAACGTTGAAGTCACCAACATCAACGACGACCCGCGCTTCAACGAGTACTGGCAGTACTACCACGGCCTGACCGGTCGTCGTGGCGTCACCGTGGCCGCCGCCAAGAACCTGATGCGTTCGCGCCCGACCCTGATCGCCGCCGTGATGGTCGCCCGTGGCGAAGCCGATGCGATGCTGACCGGCATCGTCGGCCGCTTCCACAAGAAGCTGGGCTACGTGCGCAGCGTGCTGCCGCTGGAGCCGAAGGTCACCTCGACCTCGGCGATGACCGGCGTGATCAACCAGCAGGGCGTGTTCTTCTTCGTTGACACCCACGTGCAGGAAGACCCGACCGCCGAGCAGCTGTGTGAAGCGACCCTGCAGGCGGCGTACCGCATGAAGCTGTTCGGCGTCGAGCCGAAGGTGGCACTGCTGTCGCACTCCAACTTCGGCAGCCACGATTCGAAGGATGCGCTGAAGATGCGCCAGGTGCGCGAGCTGCTGCTCAAGCGCAACCCGCGTCTGAACGTGGACGGCGAAATGCAGGGTGACACCGCATGGGATGAAGCCCTGCGCCAGAAGCTGCTGCCGGGCTCGACCCTGCAGGGCCGTGCCAACCTGTTCGTGCTGCCGAACCTGGAAGCGGCCAACATCGCCTACAACCTGGTGCGCGTGTTCACCGATGGCGTAGCGATCGGTCCGATCCTGATGGGCGTGAACAAGCCGGTGCACATCCTGACCACCAGCGCGACCTCGCGCCGGATCCTGAACATGACCGCGATTGCCGCAGTCGATGCGCAGATCCGCAAGCAGATCGAAGCGGAGAAGAAGGCGTAAGCCTTCGTTCCGCTACGATCTGCAGAAACGCGCCCTACGGGGCGCGTTTCTGTTTCCGCAACGCGGAAACGGTAGTGCCGGCCGCTGGCCGGCAACCGCAATCATGCCCAGGTACACTGCGACAGCCGGCCAGCGGCCGGCTCTACCTGCAGGCGCCTGCCACACCCGCTACGCCGCCCGGTAATCGCCCTGCAACCTCGCTACGGCCCAATACGCCCACGCGGCCCGGCCGTGGGAAGGGACCGGACTGGCCTTCCCACCCTGGGCCCGACCAACTTTCCATGGGCGGAGCAGTGTCATGCGCAGTCGAGTGAGCAAGCGGTATTTCCAGCAGTTGTTCGCGCTGTACGCCGGCTTCGTGCAATTGCGTTGAAGGCCGGGGCATCGCCCCGGCAACGTCGAACTTATCGCCGCTTTGCGCGCCGCGCGGGCGGCGGCGCCGGGGCCGGGGAGCGCGGCTTGGCGTACTCCGCCCACAGCGCCGGCAGGGTCTTGCCGGTGTGCTTCTGCCATAGCGCCGGTGCATAGCGCCCGTCGCGCAGATCCTTGTCCAGTGCCAGCACCAGTCCCGGATGCGCCGCTTCAGCCCACTTCAGGAAGGCACCGGTCACCCGGTAGCCGCTTTCCACCGTCTGGCCCTGGCTCAGCTTGTCCGGCAACGCCCAGCCGGCAGCGGTGTTGTTCATGCCGTAGCGGTCGCGTGCGTAGTCGGCGATGCCCTCCACCAGCCAGCCCGGCACGCGCTTGTCGCCATAGCTGGGGTAGCCCTGCACGATATGCATCGCCTCATGGGTCACCAGATCAATGTCATCCGGGTGCTGGACCAGCCAACCCGGGTTGATGGTGATGGTGCTGGCCTTGTCCTTGTCGCCGACGAAGGCGACGCCGTTGTACGCCGGATCGATCACGATGCGCACTTCATTCGGCGCGGCCGGGCGGAAGTCCGCACGCTCGCGCAGGTAGGCGAAGTAGAACGTATCGATGATGCGCTTGCGCACCGGTGCGGCCAGCGCGCCGGTGGCGTCCTGGTAATACAGCGTCACCCCGTCACGGCTGACCTGGCCATCGAAGGCCTGGGTCTGCGGTTGTGCATGGCTGAGCGTGGGGAAGGCAAGGGCAGCAAGAGCGAGGGGGAGGAAGCGTAGGCGCATGGGCGTCATTGTAGGGGGGAAGGCGCCAGCAGTTCGATCTCGGCCAGCTGCAGGCGCCCCGGCGCAGCCAGGCGCAGACGGTACTCGGCATAGCGTGAGGGCGAAGCGATACGGAATGGGCGGGTCTGTCGGGCCGAGGTGAATTCCTCTCCGCGTCGCTGGTCCAGCGTTACCCAGCGCCCGTTGCCGGTACGTGCTTCCAGCGTCCACTCGCCGCCACGGATAGCGCCATCACCGCTGGTCAGCGTGTACATCGTCGGTACGCCATCGCCCACATGGCTCAGCGCGATGGTCGCACCGGCGCCCAGTGGCACGGCCGTGGTGGCATCGTCGTCGATCAGCGCGGGCAGGGCACGGCCATCGGCCAGTGCCGCCTGTGCGCCGTTGCCGAGCAGATCATGCAGCAGCTGAGGGCGCTGGCCACGCGCGGTCAGCGAGCGGGGCACATCATCGATGCCGCTCCCCCAGCGCGACGGCTGCGGGCCCATCACGAAGTCCAGGGTCGCGCCCTTGGCGATCACCTCGTGCGGCACCCAGGTCTTCGTCCACGGCTTGCCGTTGATCTTCAGCGACTGCACGTAGACGTTCTCGCGCGAATTCTGCGCCGCATTGACGGTCAACACCGCGCCACCCTGCAGCTCGACACGGGCATGCTGGAACGCGGGCGAACCAATCGCGTACTCCGGCGCGCCCATGCGCAGCGGATACAGGCCCAGCGACGCCAGCACGTACCAGGCCGAGGTTTCACCGTTGTCCTCGTCGCCCGGATAGCCCTGGCCGATCTCGCTGCCGACATATAGCCGCGACAGGATCTCGCGCACATGCTGCTGGGTCTTCCACGGCTGCCCGGCATACAGGTACATCCACGGGATGTGGTGTGCCGGCTGGTTGCTGTGCGCGTACATGCCCATGCGCACATCGCGCGCTTCGGTCATCTCGTGGATGGTGCCGCCGTAGGAGCCGGCGAACGCGGCGTCGGCGGTTTCCGGCGTGGCGAAGAAGGTGTCGAGCTTGGCGGCCAGCTTGTCGCGGCCACCGTACAGCGCGGCCAGGCCTTCGCCATCGTGCGCGGCGGTGAAGGCGAACGTCCAGCCATTGGATTCGGTGTAGTCGTGGCCCCACACGCGCGGGTCGTAATCCTTGGCATCCAGGCGCCAGCTGCCATCGGCCTTGCGGCCCTGGAAGAAGCCGGCCGCCGGATCGAACATCGTCGCGTAGCTGGCGGCGCGGTAGCGGAAGTAGTCGGCTTCGGTGGCGTAGCGTTCGCGTGCGGACGGCGTCGTTGCACGCTTGGCCAGTGCATCGGCCATGTTGGCGATGCCGAAGTCATTGAGCGCACCTTCCATCGTCCACGACATGCCTTCATGCACGTCGGCGCTGGCATAGCCGCGGAACGTCGAACGCTCCATGCCCTTGCGACCGACGTGACGGTCTGGTGGTACCACCGTGGCGTTCTTCAGCGCTGCGGCATAGGCCTCTTCGGGATTGAAGCCACCGATGCCCTTCAGCCACGCATCGGCGAAGGCCACGTCCGAGCTGGTGCCGACCATCAGGTCCGCGTAGCCGGGCGAGGACCAGCGCGCGATCCAGCCACCGGCGCGGTACTGCTCGATGAAGCCCTGTACCAGCTGCCCGGCATCTTCCGGGGTGAACAGCGCATACGCTGGCCAGGTGGTGCGGAACGTGTCCCAGAAGCCGTTGTTGACGAAGACCTTGCCGTCGCGCACCGCTGCGAAGCTGCGCGTCGCGCTGCCGTCGGTATTGTCATCGGCGGCGCTGGCCTGGCTGGCATAGCGCCAATCGGGCGCGGCGGCAGTGCCCGCGTTCTCATGGCCGGAATTGGGGTACAGGTACAACCGGTACAGGCTGGAATACAGCGTGGTCTTCTGGTCGTCGCTGGCATTGCCGATGTCGAAGCGGGCCAGGCGTGCATCCCACGCATCCTGTGCACGCCCGGCCACGCTGTCCAGCGTATCGGCCGCGGCGATTTCCAGCGCCAGGTTGTGGCGCGCCTGCTCGACGGAGATCAGAGAGGTGGCGATGCGCATCGTCACCCGTTGCTCGCTGCCTGCGTCGAACTTGATGTAGCCGGTCGGGCGGCCGGTGTTGATCTGGCCGCTGCTGCGCCACGGCTTGTCGAAGCTGGCCACCACATACATGCGGGTGGCGCCGTTGGACAGGCCGCTACGGGTATCGGTGTAGCCGGACAACGTCTGCGTGGCGGCGTCGAGGGTCAGCCCACCGCGCGAATCGACGTTGTCGAACAGCAGGTTGGCGTCGCCACCTGCCGGGAAATCGAAGCGGAACAGCGCGGCGTGGTCGGTGGGGGCGATGGACGCGGCGATACCGTTGTCGAAGCGCACGTCGTAGCGGTACGGGCGCGCGCTTTCCTGTGCACGGTCGAAGGACAACGCCCGCTTGCTGCGATCCGCTTCGGGCGTGCCGTGCGTGGCCGAGGGCATCACCTGGAAGGTCTGGCGGTCACCCATCCACGGGCTGGGCTGGTGGCTCAGGGCAAGTGCCTGCAGCTGCGGCCGGTTCCTGGCATCGTTCTGCTCGTTCCAGCGGTACAGCCAGTTCAGTGCGCCGGCATCGGTCACTGGCGTCCAGAAGTTGAAGCCGTGCGGTACAGCGGTGGCCGGGAAGTTGTTGCCGCGAGAAAAGGTGCCGTTGGCCTGGGTTCCGCGGGTGGTGAGTACCCAGTCGGAGACACGCTGTGGTGCATGCCGTGGCTGCACATCCAGGCGCACGTCGTCGATCCAGCCCGACACAGGGGCGCCATCGGCGCTGGCCACCTCAAGCTCGATGGCGATCACGCGGCGGCCCTTCAACGCAGGCACATCGCCCAGGCGCACCGCCTTGCGCGCCCACTGCTGCGGGTACAGCGTCTTCGAGTCGCCCTGGGCCTGTGCGCTCAACGCCACGCCGTGCTGGTCGCGCGCGCCGCTGCCAGATACGCGGCTGCCATCGTCCAGCAGCAGGTCCAGCGAGACATAGGTGGAGGCCACGGTGTCCTTGCCGACGATCTCCGGCAGTACCAGCCAGGACAGCGTGGCGTCGGCATCGATGGGCAGATCGGTCTTGAACAGTTCGCGGCGTGCGTGGCCGCCGCGGGCGCTGTAGTGCAAGGCATGCAGGCCGCTGTAGCCGACGCTGCGCTTGGCCGCGTACGGCGCGCCGGGGCCGCTGCCGACGTTGACGGACAGCGCGCCATTGGCGTTGGCCGGTGCAGGCTCGCCCGGCTCGAAGGAGGTCTGCAGCCCTTGCGCCAGCACCGGTGTCGCAGTGGTCGCACAGGCCAGGGCCAGGGCGAGCGGAAGCAGGGCGCGGCGCGGATCGGACAGGGTCATGCAGGGTCTCCCGGTAGGGCAGGCGGCAGGCAGAACCCGCATCGGCGAACACCACGGACAGCACCGCCCCGTCCGCCGCAAGGCAGTCGGGAGGCGATGCTGGTCCGGTGGGGGGCGGGCCATGCGATCGGGTCAGGAATGGATCGGGCCCGATGCTGCAACAGCTGGCAGCGCCCTGACAAGTGCCATTTAGTTCGATCCAAATGCGGGAATTTCGAGCGAAGACCGGTTTCCCACGGAACTTATTGGCACGCATGGGGAATTTCCAGCCGACCGGGCTTGGCGCCGCCGTCGGCGAACGGGCAGGGTGGTTGCATGGCGGGGCCTTGGCGCAGGTGTGAAGCGGGCCGCCGCGCGCAGCGGCCACGCAGCGCGCGGTGTTTGCCAGGCCCAGATGCTAGAATCGCAGGCCTCGCAATCCGTTCATCGACATCCGCCATGAGCCATACCGCCACCGCGCCCGCCAACGCCGAAAAGCGCTACACCGTGCACCGCAGCGATCTGCCGCTGAGCTGCCCGACCCCGGAAATGGCGCTGTGGAACTCGCATCCGCGGGTGTACCTGCCGATCGAAGACGAACCCAACGGGCAAGCGCAGTGTGCTTACTGCGGCGCCGTGTTCGTGCTGGCCGACTAAGCGGCGGCCCCCTCGATGCGCCGATTGACCGTGGTGCAGTTGCTGCCGGCGCTGCACTCCGGCGGTGTCGAGCGCTCGACCCTTGAAATCGCTGCGGCCCTGGTCGCTGCCGGCCATCGTGCGCTGGTGGTCTCGGCCGGTGGTCGCCTGGTGCCAGCGCTGCTCGACAGCGGTGCCGAGCACCTGACCCTGGATATCGGCCGCAAGTCGCTGCTGACGCTGCGCCATCTGCCTACCCTGCGCCGCCTGTTCACCGAAGTGGGCGCCGACATCGTCCATGCCCGCTCGCGCCTGCCGGCGTGGCTGGGGCTGTATGCGATCCGTGCGATGCAGCCGGCGCAGCGCCCGCATTGGGTCACCACCGTGCATGGGCTGAATTCGCCCGGCCGCTACAGCGCGGTGATGACGAGCGGCGAACGCGTGATCTGCGTATCCAACAGCGTGCGCGACTATGTGCAGGCGCATTACCCGACGGTGGCCCGTGACAGGCTGCAGGTGATCCCGCGTGGCGTGGACGTCAGCCAGTTCCCACGTGTGGCCCGTGCCGATCGGCGGCCGCGGCTGGCGCTGGCGGCGGACTACCCGTGGCTGGCCCAGGTCGATGGACCGCTGTTGCTGTTGCCCGGTCGTGGCACGCGGTTGAAAGGCCACACCCACGCACTGCGCCTGCTGGCCGATGTCCGCACAGCGGGCGTGCCGGCACAGCTGTGGATGCTGGGCACCGACGAGCTTGGCCGCGAAGCCTATGTGGCAGAGCTGCGCAAACAGGCAGACGTGCTTGGCGTGACCGATGCCGTGCACATCAGCACGCCGACCGCACGTATTGCCCAGGCGTACGCCGCCAGCGATCTGGTGCTGCAGCTGTCTGACAAGCCTGAAGCCTTCGGCCGTACCGTGGTCGAAGCGTTGTCGGTCGGCAGGCCGGTGCTGGGTTGGGACCACGGTGGCGTCGGTGAACTGCTGCAGCAGCTGCAGCCCAGTGGTGCAGTGCCGCTGGGCAATGCGCAGCTGCTGGGTGAACGTGCGCTGGCCTTGCTGGCACAGCCGCCGTCACTGCCGGGCCGTATCCCGTTTACCCTGCAGGCCATGCAGCGCGATACCCTCCGCCTCTATGCCGACCTCGCTGGCTGACGCCGCGCCGACCCTGCGCGACGAGCGCGCGGGACGCTGGGCGCCCTGGTGGGTGCTGGCCTACGTTGCGTTGTGGCCGCTGCCAGGCATCGCCGAAACGGTGCTGGGCCTGGGAGCGTTGTACGCCGCCGCACGCATGGTCATCCGCCGGATGCAGCATCGACCGCATCTGCTGAGCCCGGCAGCGTGGGCGCTGACATCGATTCTTTTCCTTGGTTACTGGCTGCCGCAGGCGTTCTCGGCGTTCGATGCGGTTGACCCATCGGCGTCGTGGACCAAGGCGGCGGCCGGGCTGCGCTATCTGCCTTTCATGTGGCTGGTGGCGATCGCCGTGGCCACGCCACAGCGGCGGCGTTTGACGCTGGGTGGGTTGGCGGTGATCACCGGCCTGTGGACGCTCGACGCGCTGGTGCAGGCACTGGCAGGTACCAGCCCATGGTTCTGGTCGCTGCAGCAGATCAAGCTGGCCATCAGCGGCCACGCGCTGTGCCCGGCTGACGAAGCCGCATTGGCAGATCGTCTCAGCGGAGTGCTTGGGCCGTGCAACTTGAAGTTCGGCCAGGTACTGGCGAGTCTTTCGCCGTTCCTGCTGTTGCCGGTGGCACGTCGCTTCGGCAACGCGGGCTGGTTGCTGGCCGCTGCGGCGGTCGGTGTGGTGCTGCTGCTGGCTGGCTCCCGTGCCTCATGGATCACCTTCGGCCTGGTGGTTGTCTACAGTGGCGTGCGCCAACTGGGATGGAAGCGGCTGGGGCTGCTCGCGCTGGTGGGTGTTCTCTCGGCAGGTGCACTGACCGCCAGCGTGCCGCAGTTGCGGGAGCGTGTTGCGCGCACGGCAATGGCCTGGGGTGGAGGTGAGGATGGCGTCGAACAGGCACTGTCCGGTCGTACCCGCATCTGGAGTGCGGCGGCCTGCATGATCGAAGCGCATCCGATCAATGGCGTCGGTGCACGTGGCTTCCGCGATGCCTATCCCGACTGCGTCGCTGACGAGGGGCCGGCAGTGTGGGGTGCGACGCCGGCGCTGCACGCGCATCAGATCGTGCTGGAGATTCTTGCCGAGACCGGGGTGCTGGGGCTGTTGCTGTGGCTGGCGGCGGCGGCACAGGCATGGCGGGCATGGCGTTTCGCGCCGGCAGCGGCGCGCGAGCGTGCACGACCGGCGATGCTGGCGTTGGCGGTTACTGTGTTCCCGCTCAATACCCACCTGGCGTTCTATTCCGCGTTCTGGGGCGGCCTGACCGTGCTGCTGGCCGCGCTGTTCGTCGGCACGTTGCTGGCGCGCGAACCGGACGATCTGCCGGGCGCCGCGTAGCGCCGCATCCACGCATGGCGTGGATCTACTGGATTACGCGGGACGATGGTTGTGCCTGAGCAGTAGATCCACGCCATGCGTGGATGGACTTTCCCATGAACATTGGCCGTCGTCGCGGCTTTTTCCGACTGGCTGCAGGGTGGTCCGCCAATGCACGCAGGGTCCCGCAAACCGCAGTCTGGTCCCATGGCCAGCCCCAGACTCCGATACGGTCGCTATTCCCGCACAGGCAATGTCTATTCCCTGACCACGACAACACGTGGCCGGGAGCCCTTCTTCTCCGACGCAGGCAACGTCGCAATGCTGGTGGACGCATTGCGCTTCGTCGAACGCAGGGGCGTCAGCCACAGCCTAGCCTGGGTGGTGATGCCCGACCACCTGCATTGGCTGATGGAACTGCGGAAGGGAACGCTGGCCGAGTGCATGGCGCTGCTCAAGTCACGCAGCAGTCGGTTGCTGAACCGGCAACTGGGACGGAAGGGGGCGCTCTGGCAGCACGGCTATCACGACCATGCGGTGCGCACCGATGAATCCCTTCATGAGAAGGCGATGTACATCCTGGGCAATCCGGTGCGGGCCGGATTGGCCGGTGAGTTGGGGGAGTACCCGCATGCGTGGTGTCGTTGGCCGTTGTAGATTCCGGTGTCGGAGCGGAGAGCATCCACGCATGGCGTGGATGGAGCCAGCCGTCAGTAGATCCACGCCATGCGTGGATGGGGCCAGCCGCCAGTAGATCCACGCCATGCGTGGATGAAGCCAGCCAGTAGATCCACGCCATGCGTGGATGAAGCCAGCCAGTAGATCCACGCCATGCGTGGATGAAGTCAGCCAGTAGATCCACGCCATGCGTGGATGGGGCCAGTCGTCAGTAGATCCACGCCATGCGTGGATGGGGCGTTCCCGCCCGCCCGTCACATCACTTGTAGAAATCGCTCCGCCCGCCCGGCTGGCGCTTGAAGCGGCGATGGATCCACAGGTACTGGTCCGGCGCCTCGCGCACCATCTGTTCGATGGCCTGGTTGACCCGCGCGGTATCGGCCTCGACGTCTTCGCTGGGGAAATTCTCCAGCGGCGCACCGATCTTCAGGAAGTACTTCCCGCCTTCGCGGCGATGGAAGTAGGGAATGACCGCACAACCGGTCATCCGCGCCAGCTGGTGGGTCGCGGTGATGGTGGATGCGGTGTGGCCGAAGAACGGCACGAACACGGTGTCCTTGCCACGCATGTCCTGGTCGGGCGCGTACCAGAGGAAGCCGCCCTTCTTCAGGTGGCGCACCGTCGAACGGATGTCCTCGTTGGCGTACATGGCTTTGGCGTAGCGCAGGCGGCCGAACTTCACCGCCCACTCGTACACCGGGTTTTTGTGCTTGCGGTACATGCCGGACAGGTCGACGTGGTCGCACAGCAGGCGGCCGCACATCTCCAGGGTCATGAAGTGGCCCGAGACCAGCAGCACGCCGCGGCCTTCAGCCTGCATCTGCTTGAGGTGTTCCAGTCCTTCGATATGCACCTGCGGGCGGATGCTGTCGATGCTGCCCCACCACGAGCGCGCGCATTCGAAGATGCCTACGCCCAGCGCATCGAAGCTGTCGCGCACCAGGCGCTTGCGCCAGGCCTCGTCCTTCTCGGGGAAGCACAGCTTGAGGTTGACCTCGGCAGCGTGGCGGCGGCTGCCGGCCAGGCGCCAGGCGATCGAGCCGACCCCGCGGCCGAGCGCGCGCTGCAGCATCCACGGCAGCCGGGCGATCCCGAAGGCAGTGAACATGACGGCAAACATCGGCCAGTTGCGTGGATCACGCAGCGACGGACGGACGGCGGTGGTGGCATCGGACATGCCGCCATTCTACCAACCCGGCCGCGTGTCTTTCCCGGGGGGCTCCCGTATCCTTGCCGCATGCGTAAAGACCCTGTCGAATGGATCCTGCGTGGCCTGTACTCGGCCGTGCTGTACCTCCTGCTGCCGATCACCGTGTACCACCTGGTCTGGCGCGGTTTCCGGGTCCGTGAATACTTCCGGCGCTGGGATGAACGCTATGCGTCCTATCCGCAGCCGAGCGGCCAGCCGCGGGTCTGGCTGCACGCGGTCTCGGTGGGCGAGGTCAACGCCGCTGCGCCGCTGGTCAATGCGCTGCGTGAGCAGCGGCCGGACATCCGCTGGGTCATCACCACCATCACCCCGACCGGCTCGGAACGGGTGCGCGCGCTGTGGGGCGATGCGCTGGACCACGTGTACCTGCCCTATGACGTGCCCGGCAGCGTCAACCGCTTCCTCGGGCACTTCCAGCCCAGCCTGGCGCTGATCCTGGAAACCGAGCTGTGGCCGAACATGCTGTTCGGTTGCCGCGACCGTCGCATTCCGGTCTACATCCTCAATGCGCGCCTGTCGGCCCGGTCGCTGCGCGGCTACCGCGTGCTGGCGGCGTTGATCCGGCGTGCGCTGCGCACGGTCACCTGCGTGGCCGCACAATCGCAGGATGACGCCGCGCGGTTCGTGCAGTTGGGCGCGGCACAGGAACAGGTGCAGGCGTTGGGCAACCTGAAGTTCGACATCGCCACGCCGGACGTGCAGCCGTTCATCGAACAGTTCCACGCCCACGTACCGGCCACGCGTCCGGTGTGGATCGCGGCCAGTACGCATGACGGCGAAGAGCAGGCGGTGATCGACCTGCACCGCCGTCTGCGCCAGCAGCATCCGGACCTGCTGCTGTTGTGGGCGCCGCGGCATCCCGAGCGCTTCCCCAAGGTGGAGGCGCTGGCCCGCGAGCAGGGCTGGAGCGTAGCGACGCGGCGCGCGCAGCAGTGGCCAGTGGCCGGCAGCGATGTCTTCGTCATCGATACGTTGGGCGAACTGATGCCGTTCTACGGCTGCGCCCAGGTCGCCTTCGTCGGTGGCAGCCTGCAGGCCATCGGCGGCCACAACCTGCTGGAGCCTGCGGCAATGGGCACTGCAGCGGTGACCGGCCCGCACCTGCACAACTTCGCCGAAATCTCGCGGCGCATGCGTGAAGCCGGCGCACTGCTGATCGGTGAGGACGTTCAGGCGGTGGGTGATCTGCTGCTGCACCTGCTCGACGACGCGCAGGCGCGTGAGGACATGGCCCGCGCGGGTTGCACGCTGGTCAGCAATGGTCGCGGCGCGCTGCAGCGGACCCTGCAGCTGGTGGCTCCGCATCTGCCGCCACCGCTGGCCTGAGTCCCCGCGCGCTACCGCTAAGCGCTCTTCCAGGTGGCTCTGTCGTGATCGCCTGCATCACGTCTGCTTGATGCTGGTGAGTCTGTCGTAGCCGGACCGCTCCCGCTGTCCACTGCGTGCGGGCTGTCACAGCATGATGCCTGCGCCGCCCATTCCGATTCCGCTTCTCCCCGTCAGGCTGCAGCCTGCTGTCGACCACGCTTGGACGATATCAAGGGAGCTTTGAATGATTGGCGACAACGGAGGCGCGCTGCAGGGCGGCGCGAAGACCGGAGGGCTGGGCACCGACCATCTGCTGGTGGCGGCGCTGACCCTGCTGATGGGCGGCAGCGTTGTCGCGCTGGTCGGCCAGCACACGGCGGCGCAGGCCGGGCCGGCCATTGTCCTCAGCCTGTTGCTGGCGGCGCTGGGCACGCTGCCGATGCTGTATTGCCTGCGTATGGCGATGCGGAGCGTGCCGGATCCTTCCGGGCTGCATGGGCTGCTCCGTGCCGCCTGGGGCAAGCCGCTTGCGGATGTACTGGTGATCGCGCTGCTGCTGGAACTGACGGCGACCACCGCAGGCCTGGCGCAATCGATGGCGAACCATCTGTACGCGGCCGCTGAGGCCGTCGATGTCGCTCCCGCGCAGTGGATGCCATTGCCGCTGGCGGCCTCGATCATGGTGTTGCTGCTGGGAGCTGCCACAGCAGTGCTGCGGACACCGTACGCGTTGCTGTTGGCCAGTGCTCTGCTGACTGTGAAGCTGGGCGTGGGCCTGCTGCTGGTGTTGCTGGCGGCACGCCATGTGCACTACGCCTATTGGATTCCCTGGCTGCCATCAGCGACCGCCCCCTACCGCTTCGGATTGGGCGGCGTGCTTGCCGCTGGCGTGGCAGTACTCGGTGTCCTGCTCGGTGCCGGCCTGCTGGCTGGGTTTGCCGGGAGACTGCCGCGCCCCCGTCCGCAGGTTTCCCACGCCGCAGGCGCAGCGGTGCTGATGGCGATGTTGTGCCTGATGGTAGTGGCTGCGCTGCAGTCCGGCCTGATCGAATTTGCGGCACTGGCCAGCACGCGGCCGCTGTCGGTGGCATTGCAGGGTGTGCCGCAGCTGCAATGGTTGTTGCCGCTGTTGCCGTTGGCCGGTGGCGCGGGGCTGGCGGCGCTGCAGATGGTGTTGCTGCTGCTGGCCGCGCGGATGGGACTGGAGGTGTGGCCGCCCGCGTCGGGTGATGCGGGCGCCCATGCGCGATTGCTGGTGACGATTGCGTTGACCGTGCTGGCGGCGGCCTTGGCGTTTTCTTTGCCGGACGGTTGGCTTCCGCAGTTGCCGGGACCTGCGGGCCTGCTGGTCCTTGCCGCTGTGTGCCTGGGCGTTGCCCGCAGCCAATGGCAGGCGCGGGCTGCGGGCGAGGAGTGGCGGCTCGTCCCGATGCTGCTCCCACCTGTGGCGACTGCCCTGTGCCTGTTGCCGGCTGTCACGTCCCGGCTGTTCGTGCCGCTGCTGGTGGTACTGATGGTCGTGTTGGCAGGCATGTTTCTGCATCGACGGGCGGGGCGTTCGCGCTAGCGCCACGCGCGGCCCGTCATCGGCAATCCATAAAAAAAGCCACCCTCGCGGGTGGCTTTCTGATCAGGCCGGTACGTCGACTCAGTTCGTCGTCGTGGACGGATTGCCCGCGTCCAGGGTCAGCAGGCGATTGATGTCCTGCAGCTCGGCGACATCCAGGCCACCCACGGCCTGGCTCAGCAGCAGGCGGTTCTGCAGGAAGTTGTAGCGGGCCTGTGCGTAGTCCAACTGCGCGGAGAACAGGATGCGCTGGTTCTGGATCACGTCCAGTACCGTGCGTGTACCCACTTCCAGGCCGACCTGGGAGGCATCGTAGGCGCTCTGCGCGGACACCACCGCCAGGCGGCGGGCTTCCACTTCGCTGATGCCCTGCACCAGGGTCTGGTAGGCATTGCGGGTATTGCGGTCCAGCGCGCGCTTCTGCTGCTCGAAACCATCCTGGGCGATATCACGCTGGGCCAGGGCCTGGCGCACGCCGGACTGGGTGGCGCCGCCTGAGAAGATCGGCACGCTCAGGGTCAGGCCGATGCTGTTGGTGCGTGCATCGGGTGAGAGCGAACCCGCGCCGGTGCTGTCACCCCAGGTTGCGCTCTTGCCCCAGCTGCCGCCCAGCGACAGGGTCGGGTAGTGGCCGCCACGGGCTGCCTGCACGCCGGCTTCGGCGGCACCGACCTTCAGTTCCTGCGCCTTCAGCGCCGGATTCTGCGTGGTCGCCTGCTGCACCAGCTCGTCCAGGTTGCCGCGGTTGGCCGGCACTTCCGGACGGAAATCGGCTGGCAGGCCCTTCAGGTTCATCACCGGCTGGCCAGTCAGTTCGGTCAGGGCCTGGTAGTTGTCGGCCAGGGTGTTCTGCGCAACGATCGCGTTGGCGCGCGCCTGGTCGTACTGGGCGCGTGCTTCATGCACGTCGGTGATCGGCGCCAGGCCCACTTCCAGGCGCTTGTCGGCGAAGTCGAACTGCTTCTTCGCGGCCGCTTCGTTGGTCTTTGCGGCGTTCAGCGATTCGATCGCCACCAGCACGTTGAAGTAGGCCGCCGAGGTGCGCACGATCAGGTTGTCGTTGGCCGAGTCGAGGGTGAAATCCGCCGCCTTGCTCAGCTCGCGCTGCGAACGCAGGTTGTTGATCTGCGTCCAGTTGAACAGCGTCTGGCTGCCATTGATCGTGTAGTTGCGGCGCTTGCTGGTGACCGAGCCGGAGTTGGCATCGGCATTGGCTTCGCTGCGCGAGCGGTTCAGCGTGGCCGTGCCGTCGATCTGCGGCAGCAGGGCAGCACGCGCCTGCACGGCGCCTTCCTTGTCGTACAGCCGGGTGGATTCGGCGGCGGACAGCTGCGGGTCGCCATTGCGCGCCATTTCATAGACCTGCAGCAGGTCGGCGGCATGGGCGGACAACGGCAGCAGGGCAGTGGCCAGCGCAACAGCGAGGGATCGGCGGATCATTGCGGCTTCCTTGGACTCAGAGGTGGAACTGGGGGGCCGGGGCGGCACCACGCAGGTAATCGATATCGGTCTCGAACAGCGATTCGGTGCTGCCATCGGCCTTCACCAGCAGCGCTTCCATGGCCGGCGAACGACCGTGGATGACATACAGACGACCACCCGGACGCAACCACGAAGCGAACTGTGACGGCACCACGTCAACGGCGCCAGTGACACAGATCACGTCGAAGCGGCGTTCGGTCTGCCAGGCCAGGCCATCGGCCACTTCCACGCGCACGTTGGTGCCCAGGCCAGTGGCATCCAGACGGGCGCGCGCGGCGGCGGCCAGTTCCGGATCGATTTCCAGGCTCAGCACGTCGCGCGCCAGCGCGCCGATGCAGGCCGAGAGGAAGCCGCTGCCGGTGCCGATTTCCAGCACTTCGTCACCCGGCTGCAGATCCAGTGCCTGCAGGGTACGGCCCTCGATGACCGGCTTCATCATCTTCTGGCCGTTGCCGATCGGCAGTTCGACATCGGCATAGGCCAGCGCCCGGTGCGCGTCGGCGACGAAGGCCTCGCGCGGCAGGCGGGCCAGGACGTCGAGCACCTTGATGTCCAGCACGTCCCAGGGACGGATCTGCTGTTCCACCATCAGTTCGCGGGCGTGGGCGTAATCAATCGTCATGAGGTTCAAATCCAGCGCAGTGGGCCGGCCATTTTACCGGTGCCGGAGGCCGGCGGCGCGCCCAGAGCATCAGCTGCCGGGTGGCCGGGGTCGCAGTGCCGGAAGTCATCGCGACCTCCGGTTCGTTCAGTTTTGGTTATCCGGCGGTTCCTGCCTCCCGCGGGCCGTAGGCACGCAGGAAGAAATCCACGCTGGCGGCCACATGGATCGCAGCATCGGTCTCGACGGGTGACAGTGGTCTCGACGGGTGACAGTGGCATGCCGCACATCATATGCATGTGCACTTCGCCCTTCACCAGGGTCAGGAACTGCTGGCCGGCGATGTAGCAGTCGGGGATGTCCAGTTCGCCGCGCTCGGCACGCAGGCGCATGAAGTCGGCCAGCGCCTCGCAGGTGCGTTGCGGGCCTGCCTGCCAGAACAGTTCGCGCAGGCGCTCGTCGGTCTCCGGGGCCATCATCACCCGCTGGATCGACAGGGCCGCGTCGGAGGTGATCATCTCGAAGAACGCCATGCCGATGCCCAGCAGCTGGTCGCGCAGGGGGCCTTCCACGTCGGCCACGAACAGTGCGTCGGGCAGCATTTCGGTGCACTTGGACTGCACAGCTTCGGAGAACAGGGTCTCTTTGTCGCCGAAATGGCTGTATACGGTCAGTTTCGAGACGCCAGCCTGGGCAGCGATGCTGTCCATGCTCACACCGCTGTAGCCCTGTTCGATGAACAGTGTCTTGGCTGCCTCGAGTATCGCCGCGCGCTTGCCCAGGTCCTTGGGGCGCCCGGGACCGGCAGCCTTGGCAGCGGGCTTGGCCGACGGCTTTCGGGAAGTGGGAGAACTCATTCCGCTAATACTAGACCAAGCGGTTCGATATTTATACTATACCGGCTGGTTCACTAATGTCCGCGTTGCAACAGTATGTTGCCGGCGCGTTCCCCCCGGATTTCTTTTCAGGTCCTGTACCTCATGAAAAACATGCGTTGGTTGGGCGTAGGCGTGCTGGTTGTGGTGTTGGCAGCGTGCGGCAAGCAGGCCGCCGAACCGGTGGCGGCCATCCCGGTGCTGGTGGTGCATCCCACCACGCAGGATGGACAGGCTGCGGCCGCCTACCCCGGCGAGGTGCGTGCCCGCCAGGAAAGCCCGCTGTCGTTCCGGGTGGGCGGCAACCTGGTCAAGCGTCACGTCGACGCTGGCGAGCGGGTGAAGAAGGGCCAGCTGCTGGCCGAGCTGGACGCGGCCGACTACGCCTCGCAGGCGGCTGCGTCGCAGGCGCAGCTGGCGGCGGCGGAAGCAGACCTGGTGCGTGCCCGTGATGACCAGAAGCGCTACGCCAAGCTGGCCGAAGACCAGCTGGTCAGCCGCTCGGCGCTGGACCAGCAGACGGCGGCGTTCAAGGCCGCGCAGGGCCAGGCCAATGCCGCCCGGGCCAACCTTGCCGTGGCCCGCAACCAGGCCGAGTACGCGCAGCTGCGCGCGCCCGCCGATGGCGTGATCGCCAGCCGCCAGGCCGAAGCCGGGCAGGTCGTGAGCGCAGGGCAGACGGTGTTCACCCTGGCCGCCGACGGTGGCCGTGAGGTGCTGATCGCGCTGCCGGAAAGCAGCATCCGCGACTACAAGGTCGGCCAGTCGGTACAGGTGGAACTGTGGAACCGCCCGGGCCAGCTGCTGCCCGGCACCCTGCGCGAGATCGCCCCGGCCGCCGATGCGCAGGCCCGCACGTATGCCACGCGGGTCAGTCTGGCGCCGGAAGCCTTGAGCGAAGTGGAACTGGGCCAGAGTGCGCGGGTGTTCGCCAGCGCCGGGCGCAGTGGCGCACTGCAGCTGCCGCTGGCCGCCGTGCTGCGTGGCAGTGATGGCAAAGCCAGCGTGTGGGTGGTCAATCCGTCCAGTGGTGCGTTGAAGGCAACCCCGGTCCAGGTGGGTGCCTATGGCGCGCAGGCCGTGCCGGTGGTGTCCGGCGTGGGCGCGACGGACTGGGTGGTCGCTGCCGGCGGCCACCTGCTGCGCGAAGGGCAGGTGGTGACGCCGGTCGATCGCCAGAACCGCCCGGTGCTGGCGCCGTCGGCCGCCAAGCCGGCGCCGGCCGCAGGCAAGGGGCACTGACCCGTGCGCCGCTTCAATCTCTCCGAATGGGCGCTGGGCAATCGCCCGCTGGTGTTGTTCGCGATGCTGGCGTTCGCCGTCATCGGTGCCTGGTCGTACAAGCACCTGGGCCAGTCCGAAGATCCGCCGTTCACCTTCAAGGCGATGGTGGTGCGCACGATGTGGCCGGGCGCCACCGCCGAGCAGGTTTCGCGGCAGGTGACCGAGCCGATCGAAAAAGCGTTGATGAACACCGGCGAGTACGAGTTCATCCGCTCGTACTCGCGCCCGGGCGAATCGCAGGTGATCTTCATGGCCCGCGACAGCCTGCGCTCCAAGCAGATCCCGGACCTGTGGTACCAGGTGCGCAAGCGCGTGGGCGATATCCGCGCGACGCTGCCGAGGGAAATCGTCGGCCCGTTCTACAACGATGAGTTCGGCGACACGTTCGGCAACATCTATGCGTTGACCGGCGAAGGCTTCGACTACGCGGTGATGCGCGACTATGCCGACCGCATCCAGCTGGAGCTGCAGCGCGTGCCCGACGTCGGCAAGATCGACCTGGTCGGCCTGCAGGACGAGAAGGTGTGGATCGAGCTGTCCAACACCAAACTGGCCACCCTGGGTGTGTCGCTGCAGCAGGTGCAGCAGGCCTTGGCGGATCAGAACGCAGTGTCCGCCACGAGTTTCTTCGAGACCCCGACCGACCGCGTGCAGCTGCGCGTGACGGGTCAGTTCGATTCGATCGAGGACATCCGCAGATTCCCGATCCAGGCCGGCGAACGCACGCTGCACCTGGGTGACATTGCCGAGGTCAAGCGCGGCTTTGCCGATCCCTCTTCGCCGAAGATGCGTTTCATGGGCGAGGACGCGATCGGCCTGGCGGTGGCGATGAAGGACGGCGGTGACATCCTCAAGCTGGGTGCCACCCTGGATGCCGAGTTCGAACGCCTGCAGAAGACCCTGCCGGCCGGCATGCAGCTGCGCAAGGTCTCTGACCAGCCGCATGCGGTGGAAGAGTCGGTGGGCGAGTTCGTGCAGGTGCTGACCGAAGCGGTGGTGATCGTGCTGCTGGTCAGCTTCTTCTCGCTGGGCCTGCGCACCGGCCTGGTGGTGGGCGTGACCATTCCACTGGTGCTGGCGATGACCTTCTTCGTCATGCACTACTTCGACATCGGCCTGCACAAGATTTCGTTGGGTGCGCTGGTGCTGGCACTGGGCCTGCTGGTGGACGATGCGATCATCGCGGTGGAGATGATGGCCACCAAGATGGAGCAGGGCTATGACCGCCTGCGCGCGGCCAGTTTCGCCTGGGAATCCACGGCATTCCCGATGTTGACCGGTACCCTGATCACCGCAGCGGGCTTCCTGCCCATTGCCACCGCTGCATCGAGCACCGGTGAGTACACCCGCTCGCTGTTCCAGGTGGTGACCATTGCGCTGGTGGTGTCATGGATTGCCGCTGTGCTGTTCATCCCGTACCTGGGCGACAAGATGCTGCCGGACCTGTTCAATCCGCAGCTGCCCAAGCCGGACAGCCTGGCCGGTCGCTGGCGCGCCAAGCGCCTGCAGTGGGCCGACCGCCATCCGGCGCTCGCGCGCTGGATCGCACCGAAGGAACATGCGCACGACCATGATCCGTACCAGCGGCCGTTCTATACCCGTTTCCGGGCGTTCCTGGATACCTGCCTGCGCCATCGCTGGTGGGTGATCGGCGCGACCATCGCGCTGTTCATCGGTTCGCTGATGCTGTTCCGCTTCGTGCCACAGCAGTTCTTCCCCGACTCGACCCGCCCGGAACTGATGGTGGACATCGAACTGGCCGAAGGTGCGTCGCTGGCCGCGACCCAGGCACAGGCCGACAAGCTGGAGAAGCTGTTGAAGGGCCGCGAGGGCATCAGCAACTACGTGGCCTACGTCGGCACCGGTTCGCCGCGCTTCTACCTGCCGCTGGACCAGCAGCTGCCGGCGACCAACTTCGCCCAGTTCGTGGTGCTTACCGAAGACGCCAAGGCCCGCGAATCGACCCGCGACTGGATGCTGAAAGAGGTGATCAGGCAGTTCCCGGATGTGCAGATGCGCGTGACGCGCCTGGAAAACGGGCCGCCGGTCGGCTATCCGGTGCAGATGCGCGTGTCCGGCGAGCACATCGCACAGGTGCAGGCGATCGCGCGCCAGGTCGAGGCCAAGGTGCGCGAAAACCCGCACGTGATGAACGTGAATCTGGACTGGAGCGAGCCGAGCAAGGTGGTGCGGCTGGTGATCGACCAGGATCGTGCCCGCGCGCTGGGTGTCAGCAGTGCGCAGGTCAGCCAGTTCCTCAGCAGCTCGTTGTCGGGCATGAGCGTGAGCACCTATCGTGAAGGTAACCGCCAGATCGAAATGCTGCTGCGTGGCCCGGACAACGAGCGCGCGCAGCTGGACCTGCTTGGCAGCCTGGCGATTCCGACCAGCACTGGCACCGCGGTGACGCTGTCGCAGGTCGCGCGCCTGGAATACGCCTTCGAGGACGGCATCATCTGGCACCGCAACCGCCTGCCGACGGTGACTGTGCGCGCCGACATCAGCGATGGCATGCAGCCGCTGGACGTGGTGCAGCAGATCGTGCCGACGCTGGATGGCATCCGTGCCGAGCTGCCCAGTGGCTATCTGCTGGAAACCGGCGGCTCGGTGGAGGATTCGGCACGCGGCCAGAATTCGATCAAGGCCGGCATGCCGCTGTTCCTGATCGTGGTGGCCACGTTGCTGATGCTGCAGCTGCGCAGCTTCTCGCGTGCGGCGATGGTGCTGGTCACCGCGCCGCTGGGCATCATCGGTGCGACGTTGTTCCTGCTGCTGTTCCGCGCGCCGTTCGGCTTCGTGGCGCTGTTGGGCACGATTGCGCTGGCGGGCATGATCATGCGCAACTCGGTGATCCTGATCGACCAGATCCAGCAGGACATCGATGCCGGGCATGACCGCTGGCATTCGATCATCGACGCGACGGTGCGGCGTTTCCGCCCGATCGTGCTGACCGCGCTGGCGGCAGTGCTGGCGATGATTCCGCTGTCGCGCAGCGCGTTCTACGGCTCGATGGCGATCTCGATCATGGGTGGATTGATCGTGGGCACGGTGCTGACGCTGGTGTTCCTGCCGGCGCTGTATGCGGCGTGGTTCCGGGTGAAGCCGGACGAATCCGGGGCGTAATGCCCCGGGTTCCTGGGCCGCCGCCCTTGGTAGGTGCCAATCTTGGTTGGCATGGATGCATGCATCCACGCATGGCGTGGATCTACTGGTAGAGCCACCCCATGGGTGGCTGCGGACTTCCGGGCTCCGTCCATCCACGCATGGCGTGGATCTACTGGTAGAGCCACCCCATGGGTGGCTGCGGACTTCCGGGCTTTGTCATCCACGCATGGCGTGGATCGAGTGGTAGAGCCACCCCATGGGTGGCTGCGGACCTACGGGCTTCGTCATCCACGCATGGCGTGGATCTACGGGTAGAGCCACCCCATGGGTGGCTGCGGACTTGCGGGCTCCGTCATCCACGCATGGCGTGGATCTAGTGGTAGAGCCACCCCATGGGTGGCTGCGGACCTACGGGCTCCGTCCATCCACGCATGGCGTGGATCTACTGAAGCTGTAAGCCGCTGCGCAGCAGCGGCTCCAGCCAATCCAGGAATACCTGCACACGTTGCGCGCGGTGCTGACGATGCGGCAGCAACAGGGTCACCGGCAACGGCTGTGCCACGTACTGCGGCATCACTTCCACCAGCGCACCGGAATGCAGTTCGGCCTGCACGTCGTAGCGTGGAATCTGCAGCAGTCCCAGCCCCGCGACGCAGCAGGCAATCGATGCCTCGGCGCTGTTCACCCGCACCCAGCCCGTCATCGGCAGCGTGCGCAGTTGTGCGCCGTCCTGCCATTCCCACGGCTCCACCCGCGCGGTGGTTGGCGACGCGTAGTTCACCGCACGATGTTGCTGCAGATCGACAGGATGCTGCGGTACGCCGTGCTCGTGCAGGTACGCAGGCGCTGCAACGTTGACGAAATCCAGCTCGCCCAGCGTGCGGGCCACCAGGCTGGAGTCACCCAGCTGGCCCACCCGCAGCACCGCATCGCAGCCGTCCTCGATCAGATTCACCGCGCGGTCGGTCATGCCCAGATCCAGCTCGACCTGTGGGTGCCGTGCAAAGAAGTCGGGCAGGGATGGGGCGATGATGCGGCGGCCGATGCGGCTGGGTACATCGACCTTCAACAGGCCCCTCGGCTGCGCGTCGTCCTGCCGGAACAGTGATTCGGCATCTTCCACTTCGGCGATCAGACGCAGGCAGCGCGCGTAGAAGGTGTCGCCATCGTGGGTAGCGGAGACCCTGCGGGTGGAGCGCTGCAACAGGCGCGTGCCCAGACGCTGCTCCAGTTCCGCCACGGCCGCCGAGACGGTGGAGCGGGGCAGGCCGAGCTGGTCGGCGGCGCGGGTGAAGCTGGTGCACTCCACCACCCGGGCAAAGATGCGGAAACGCTCGATCCGGTCCATTGTTCGCCGACTCTGGAAAGTTAAGTCAATGTTGCGGGCTTTATCCGCGATTTCTGCACGATATCGTCGTCTGCACAGGGATGCCAGCCCGGCAGCCCCTCCCCGAGACCGATCCCATGACCGACCACCGTATCCAGGGCAAGACCGTGCTGATCGCCGGTGGCGCCAAGAATCTCGGCGGGCTGATCGCCCGCGACTTCGCCGAACAGGGCGCCAAGGCCATCGTCATCCACTACAACAGCGCCGCTACCCAGGACGATGCAGAGGCGACCGTCGCAGCCGTGCAGGCTGCAGGTGCCAAGGCCGTGGCGTTGCAGGCCGATCTGACCTCGGCGGCTGCGATGGAACGCCTGTTCGCCGATGCGGTCGCCGCCGTCGGTCGCCCTGACATCGCCATCAACACCGTCGGCAAAGTACTGAAGAAGCCGATGCTGGAAATCAGCGAAGCGGAGTACGACCAGATGAGCGCGGTCAATGCAAAGACGGCGTTCTTCTTCCTCAAGGAGGCCGGGCGTCATGTCAACGACGGCGGCCGCATCTGCACGTTGGTCACTTCGCTACTGGGCGCGTTCACGCCGTTCTATTCCAGCTATGCAGGTACAAAGGCGCCGGTGGAGCACTTCACCCGCGCAGCATCGAAGGAGTTTGGCGAGCGTGGGATTTCGGTAACCGCGATCGGTCCCGGGCCGATGGATACGCCGTTCTTCTATCCGGCCGAGAGTGCCGATGCGCAGGCGTACCACAAGACCGCTGCGGCGCTGTCGGCGTTCACCCGTACCGGCCTGACCGACATCGCCGACATCGTGCCGTGGATCCGCTTCCTGGTGACCGATGGCTGGTGGATGACCGGGCAGACCATCCTGGTCAATGGTGGCTACACCACCAAGTAGAGACACGCGAGGCTTGAGTTCATGCCGTAGATCCACGCCATGCGTGGATGCTCTTGGCTTCATCCACGCATGGCATGGATCTACTGTTGGTCGCCAAGTGGACAGCATCAGGGCGTTCACGGGCACAATAGCGGCCAGTTCCAGGGCCGGAGCGCCTGCCATGTCCTTCCGTACGACCTGCGCTTCGGCGCTGCTGCTGGTTGCCTGCAGCGGCGCTGCCGATGCGCAACCGGCACAGGCCGATGCCCTGCGGTTCCAGCACGATCTGCGGGATGTACTTGAGTGCAGCGCGAGTGCGGACGTCCAGCAGGCCGTCGTCAGCCGCCTGCGCGAGGCACGCTATGCCGACGCTTCCGAACGGCCGAGATACCTGCGCGACTGGCGATTCGAACAGGAGGATGAGGATGACGATCACCGGGTGACCGTCATCACGCCGCCGCAGTCGATGACTGTCCACGGTGTTGAAGCGCCGCGGCTGTTCGCCGACAGGTTCGGGTTCTCGGTTGCGCTGGGCCCTGCGCAGCGTGAGCGCATCGTCGCTGCATACGGGCTGCAGCTGCAGTCGAGCACGCTGCACGAACCATTCGAGCTCTGGTCGACGCCCGCCACATCGATCATCGTGCGCAGTGCGGGCGACAGTTATCGACTGGGCTGCAAACCTTCCACGAAAGATAGCAGGGCAGCCGTACGTCAGGTGCCGGCTGTTGACGTCCAGGACCTTCAGGATGCCATTCACTGTCGCGCCGACGAAGGCGGCATGCGCCGGTTGCAGGCGTTCTGGCAGCGGCTTTCCGAACAGCCGCAGTTCGAATGGCCGCAGGATGTCCGTTCGGTCAACGAGGTGAACTACACCGTCGGTGATGCAGAGCTGCACCTGCTGCTGGTCGGATTGCAGGTGCCCATCCAGGCGTACGGCGTTTCCACGCACACGATTGCGCTGGCGTTCGGTGGCTTCTTTGGCGCGGATCTCGGTGACGCCGCGGTGGCGCCAGTGCTTGCCCGGGCGGGCATGGATACCTCGCACGCGGTGGGCAAGGATACCTGGCAGCGCTTGTTGCCACCGGTTGCTTTCAGCGGTGGTAGTTGGATCCCGCAACACATCGTGATGCGCACCGACGAAGGCCGCGTTGTTGCCGGTTGCGCCAGCGACTACGAGCGCGGTCCTTCGCGTTGAGTTGATCTCCTGCAAGGCAACCCGCAGCAGGCCGGGTAGGGCTCGGCGTCACCGACGGACAGGCGAAGGGTGCCGGATATGCTCCGGCACCCGCGTGGCTCATGCCAGCTTGGCCAGCACCGCGTCGGTCGCCTGCGTGGTGCTCACGGCCGCTCCCTTGGCGGCCAGATCGGCGGTAAACACACCGTCATCCAGCACCGCATGCACCGCCGCTTCGACGGCGGCGGCTTCTGCTTCCAGCCCCAGTGAATGGCGCAGCAGCATCGCGGCGCTGAAGATGGTCGCGTACGGATTGGCGATGCCCTTGCCAGCGATGTCCGGTGCCGAACCGTGGATCGGTTCGTAGATGCCCACCGCACCCGGCTCGCCCAGCGATGCCGATGGCAGCAGGCCCAGAGAACCGGCCAGCATCGAGGCTTCGTCGGTGAGGATGTCGCCGAACATGTTCTCGGTCACGATCACGTCGTACTCGCGCGGCTTGGCCAGCAGGTGCATGGCCATCGAATCGACCAGCTGGTGCTCCAGTGCAACGTCCGGGAACTCCTCGCGGCCGATGCGTGCGGCCACATCACGCCACAGGCGCGAGGTTTCCAGCACGTTGGCCTTGTCCACCGACGTGACCTTGCCACGGCGCTGCTGCGCCAGGCGGAAAGCACTGCGCAGCACGCGTTCGATCTCGGCCACGGTGTAGCGGCACAGGTCACTGGCGCTGTCGGCGTCGCGGGTCTTGTCGCCGAAGTAGATGCCACCGGTCAGTTCGCGCACCACCACGAAGTCCACGCCCTGCAGCAGCTCGGCCTTGATCGGCGAGGCATGCAGTGCGGCTTCGTGGGTGCGCACCGGGCGCAGGTTGGCGTACAGGCCCAGCGCCTTGCGGATCGCCAGCAGGCCCTGTTCCGGGCGCACCTTGGCGTTCGGGTCGGACCACTTCGGGCCACCCACGGCGCCCAGCAGCACCGCGTTGGCGGCCTGGCAAGCGGCCAGGGTCGACGCCGGCAGCGGCTCGCCGTGGCGGTCGATGGCGATGCCACCGATATCGTGCTCGCTGAAGGTGAAGGTGTGGTTGAAGCGTTCGGCGACGGCCTTCAATACGGCAACCGCGGCGGCGGCGACTTCCGGGCCGATGCCATCACCGGGCAGGACAACAATCTCAGCGTGCATGCTCACTCTCGTAACGTTCGATTTCAGGGACACGGCCCAACAGATAACCCAATTGATCCACACCTTCCAGCAGGCAGGTCTGCGAGAAACCATCCAGCGGGAAGGAATACACGCGGCCGTCGGGCGTGCGCAGCTCGCGGGCGGCCACGTCGATGGTCAGTTCATCGTCCGGGCGCTCCATCAGTGCCTGCACGTCGGCCTCGTCCAGCACGATCGGTAGCAGGCCGTTCTTCAACGAATTGCCGCGGAAGATGTCGGCGATCTCGCTGCTGACGATGGCGCGCAGGCCCAGGTCGGTCAGCGCCCACGGCGCATGCTCTCGCGAGGAGCCGCAGCCGAAGTTGCGACCGGCCAGCAGGATGCTGCGGCCGGCATTGTGCGGCTGGTTGAAGGCGAAGTCGGCCACCGGCGAACCGTCGGCCTGCCAGCGCCAGTCATTGAACGCATTGCGGCCCAGGCCAGCGCGTTCGGTGGTGGACAGGAACCGCGCCGGAATGATCTGGTCGGTATCGATATTGGTCTGGCGCAGCACTACGCTGGCCGAACGCAGGGTGCGGAAGCCGCTCATCAGGCCACCTCCTGTGCGAACAGTTCACGGGCATCGGCCACATGGCCCTGCACGGCGGCCCAGGCGGCACTCATCGGCGAGGCCAGCAGGGTGCGCGAACCGGGGCCCTGACGGCCTTCGAAATTGCGGTTGCTGGTGCTCACCGCCAGCTGGCCGGGGGCGACCAGGTCGCCGTTCATGGCGATGCACATGGAGCAGCCCGGCTCGCGCCATTCGGCACCGGCAGCGCGTACGATCTCGTGGATGCCCTCGGCCTCGGCCTGGCGCTTGACGATTTCCGAGCCGGGCACCACCAGCATACGCACGTGCTCGGCGATGCGGCGGCCGCGCAGCACCTGTGCCACTTCACGCATGTCGCTCAGACGACCATTGGTGCAGGAGCCGACGAAGACCACGTCCACCGGCGTGCCGGCCAGTGCCTTGCCCGCCTGGAAGTGCATGTAGTCCAGGCCCTTCTGCGCGGCGGCATCATTGGCGGCCGGAATCGGCGCGTCCACGGCGATGGCGGTACCCGGGTGGGTGCCCCAGGTCAGGGTGGGGCGGATGTCGGCGGCGTCGATGTGCACTTCGCTGTCGAAGCGCGCGCCGACATCGCTGCGCAGTTGCTGCCAGCGCGCCACGGCGGCGTCGAAGTCGGCGCCCTTGGGGCCGCGCGGGGTGTTGGCCACGAAGTCGAAGGTGACCTGGTCGGGAGCGACCATGCCGGCGCGTGCGCCGGCTTCGATGGACATGTTGCACAGGGTCATGCGCTGTTCCATGTCCATCGCTTCGATGGTGCTGCCGCGGAACTCGATCACGTGGCCGGTGCCACCGTTGACGCCGATCACGCCGATGATGTGCAGCACCACGTCCTTGGCGCCCACGCCCGGGGCCAGCGGGCCGTCGACGGTGATCGCGAAGGTCTTGGCCCTGCGCTGCAGCAGGCACTGCGTGGCCAGCACGTGGCCCACTTCACTGGTGCCGATGCCGAAGGCCAGCGAGCCGAACGCACCGTGGGTGGAGGTGTGGCTGTCACCGCAGACGATGGTCATGCCCGGCTGGGTGAAGCCCTGTTCCGGTGCGATCACATGGACGATGCCGCGGTTGTCCGAGGCCATGTCGAACAGCTCGATGCCGTACTCGGCGCAGTTGCGCGCCAGGGTGGCCACCTGCGCTTCGGAGGCGGCGCTGGCATAGGGCAGCTTGCCGTCGGCACCGGCCGGCAGAGTCGGGGTGGAATGGTCCATCGTTGCCTTGGTCCGATCCGGGCGGCGCGGCTTCAGGCCGCGCTCGCGCAGTTCGGTAAAGGCCTGCGGCGAGGTCACCTCATGGATCAGGTGCAGGTCGATATACAGCACGGCGGGCGCGCTGTCGGTTTCTGGAACCACCACGTGGGCGTCCCACAGTTTGTCGTACAGGGTGCGGGGTGCGGAAGTCATGCGTTTGCCTGGCAGGAGTACGAAGTAGCGGACATCAATGAGAAAGTAACAGGGGCAGGTCAGCGGCGTCGCGCGAGCACGCGCAGGCGCACGTAGTCGGCCAGTGGCTGGCCGGCGGCATTGCGCGGCAGATCGGCCAGCAGCGCTGCGGCGGCTTCACGCACGGTGGCGCGGGCCTCGCTGGGCAGGTCGTCCAGCAGCGGCGCGGCGAAGACGCGCAGCCAGCCGGCAACGCCGGTCGGCAGCGCGGTCGGGCGTGGCAGGCATTCGATCAGCTGCACCTGGAAGCCATGCTGGCGCAGGCGCTCGGCGTAGGCATCGGCGGTAGGGAAGTACCACTGGAATGTACTTGCGCCATGCCCATGGGCCACGCGCGCGGCCTGCATGGCGGCAACGATCGTGGCCACGTTGCCATGACCGCCAAACTCGGCGACGAAGCGGCCGCCAGGGCGCAGGGCGCGGCGCACGCCTTCCAGCACGCGGTCCGGGTTGGGCATCCAATGCAGCGCCGCGTTGCTGAACACTGCATCGAACGCGCCATCGAAGGCCAGGGCGTGACCGTCCATCACCTGCGCATCGACGCCCCGCGCACGCGCGGCGATCACCATTTCCGGCGAAGCGTCGACGCCCTGCATGTGTGCGCCGCTGAGAGCAAGCTCGGTAGTGAGCACGCCATCGCCACAGCCCAGGTCGAGGATGCGCTCGCCGGCCCGCGCGTCCAGCAGGCGCGCTACCGCACCGCCGAGAGTCGGCACGAAGCCGGCATCGATCGCATAGTCCAGGGCATTCCACTGCTGGCCAGCGCTGCTGGTGGCGGTTGCGGTGTCGAAGGCGCTCATCTCACATTCCTCAGGCGGTGACAGTGGCAGGTGCTTCAGTGCTGGCGCCGGCGTTGGCCTGGCGCTGGCGCAGCAGGCGGTTGGCTACGTCCAGCCAGGCCAGCGCGGACGCTTCGATGATGTCCTTGCTGGTGCCGGTGCCGTCGTACTCGACGCCCTCGTGGCGCACGCTCAGGTTGGCTTCGCCGCGCGCATCGGCACCGATGCCGACGCTGTGCACGTGATAGCTGTCCAGCATCAGCTGCACGCCGGTGGCGGCCGACAGCGCGCCGAACAGCGCATCGACCGGGCCATCACCCTGCGCGGTCTCGGCCACGCGATTGCCGTCCGGGTCGGACAGTTCGACCAGCGCATTGGCGCGGCTGCCGACATCGCTGATGGTCATCGAAGCCAGGCGGTAGCCCTGTGCGTTGGAGCCGCCCTGCATCAGTGTCTGCAGGTCGGCATCGGTGACCACGCGCTGCTGCTCGCACAGGCCCTTGAACTGCTCGAACACCAGCTTCAGCTCGTCCTCCTCCAGCCAGAAGCCCAGGGCGCGCAGGCGCGCTTCGACAGCAGCGCGGCCACTGTGGCGGCCCAGCACCATCTGCGAGTCTTCCCAGCCCACGTCTTCCGGGCGCATGATTTCGTAGGTGCCGCGGTGGCGCAGCATGCCGTGCTGGTGGATGCCCGATTCATGGGCGAAGGCATTGGCACCGACGATGGCCTTGTTGCGCTGTACCGGCATGCCGACCAGGCGCTGCAGCAGCTGCGAGGTGCCGACGATGCGCGGGGTGTCAATGGCGGTGTCCTGCTCGTAGAAGGCCTGGCGCACCTTCAGCACCATCGCGATCTCTTCCAGCGAGCAGTTGCCGGCGCGTTCGCCGATGCCGTTGACGGTGCATTCGACCTGGCGCGCGCCGCCTTCAATGGCGGCCAGCGAGTTGGCCACGGCCAGGCCCAGGTCGTTGTGGCAGTGTGCGCTGAAGATCACGTTGTCCGCGTTCGGCACATCGGCGACGCCAGCGATGACCTGCTGGAACATCGTGCGGATCTCTTCCGGCGTGGTGAAGCCGACGGTGTCGGGCAGGTTGATGGTGGTGGCGCCGGCGGCGATCGCCACGCGCGAAACTTCAATCAGGTAATCCAGCTCGGTACGGGTGGCATCCTCGGCCGAGAATTCGACATCATCGATGTAGGAGCGTGCCAGCGATACATGCCTGCGTACCGACTCCAGTACCTGCTCACGCGTCATCCGCAGCTTGTGCTCGCGGTGCAGCGGGCTGGTCGACAGGAACACGTGCAGGCGCGGGTTGGCAGCCGCTTCCAGCGCACGCGCCGAGGTCTCGATGTCGGCCTGCAGGCAGCGCGACAGCACCGCCAGGCTCAGGCTCGGGCGGCGCAGTTCGCGGCCGATCAGGGCCATCGCTTCACGGTCGGACTGCGAGCTGGCCGGGAAGCCGGTCTCGATGATGTCCACGCCCAGTTCGTCCAGCGCACGCGCCATCACCAGCTTCTGCGGCGGGCTCATGCTGCAGCCGGGGGACTGCTCGCCGTCACGCAGGGTGGTGTCGAAGATGCGGATGCGCGGGGTGGTAATTCGTTCGATGGTGGTCACAGGGAAATCTCCTCGACAGCGGGTGCGACGGCTTGCAGGGGGGAAGGGGAAGGCGTTGGGAAGACGGTGGCGGTCGCCTTGCTGGGCGAACGCGGAGTTTCTGCCCGGCGTCGGCGCGGCTTGCGTGGCGGACGCGGGCGGATGTCGGTGAGCAGGCCTGCGAGCACGCCGGCATCGATGTTGCCGCCGGAGACGACCGCGCACTTGCGGCGGCCGGCGACACGGCGCCCGGCGGCCAGCGCCAGTGCGCCAGCGCCTTCGGCGATGATGTGTTCTTCCAGTGCCAACCGCACCAGGGTTTCGCGCAACTCGGCTTCGCGCACGATCACCACGTCGTCCAGCAGCGAGGTGCACAGGCGGCGGGTCAGGAAGCCGGGGATCTTCACCCGCACGCCATCGGCCAGCGACGGCACCGGGGTGATCTCGCGCACGTCGCCGCGGATTGCACGTGCCATCGAATCAACCCCCTCGACCTGCGCACCAACGATGCGTACGCCCTGCGACTTCAACGCCAGGGCGACGCCGGAGGCCAGGCCGCCGCCGCCGATCGGAACGATCACCACGTCCGGCGCATGCACCGCCAGCTCGATGCCGACGGTACCCTGCCCGGCGATGACATCGGCATCGTCGAACGCGGACAGGAAGCGGTAGCCATGGCGCTGCGCCAGTTCAACGGCGAACGCATAGGCTTCGTCATAACTGTTGCCATGCTGGCGCACGGTTGCGCCCCAATGGGCGACGCCTGCGATCTTGGTTGCCGGTGCGCCATGCGGCATTACGGCGATGGCCGGCACATCCAGGCGGTAGGCGGCCCAGGCCACGCCCTGGGCGTGGTTGCCAGCCGAGGCGCAGATCACCGGGCGCGTATCGCCACGTTCGCGGGCGGCCAGCAGGGCATTCAGCGCGCCGCGCACCTTGTACGATCCGGTGCGCTGCAGGTTCTCCAGCTTCAGCCAGGTGCCGAAGCGCTCGGCATGGTGCAGTGGCGTGGGCGGCAGGAAGCGGCGCAGACGGGCCTGCGCCGCCAGTACATCGGCAACGGTTACGTCGCCGACATCGCTTTCCTTGCTGGCGTCAGCGGCCGGCATGGGCCACCAGCAGGGTGTTGCCGACCACCGCATGTGGGCACGGGCGGCAAAGAAGACGCCTCCGTACCGGCACCGTGGTGAATACGGTACGGGCGTTCATGCGGATACTCCTTCCAGTGCGGTCATCTGCACTGAAACGCAGTCGTAGATCTTTTCCATCTGCCGGCACAGGGTTTCCGGCGGACGCGAGCCGTCCACCACCAGCTGCAGGTGCCAACGACCATCGTCGGCGGCCATCGGCGCACCGGTGATCGCGCGCGGTGCGAAGCCGCGGCGTTCGGCCATGCCGATCACGCGCAGCAGCGCGCCCTCGGCCGGTTGCAGCACCAGGTCAAGCCGGTATTGCATTGGGGATCTCCTGGCGTGCATGTGCAGGGTTGCTTTCCAGCATGGTGCTGTTGGCGGTATTGGGCGGCACCAGTGGCCACACGTTCGCGCGTGCATCAATGGCTACGTGCAGCAGGGCCGGGCCGGGCTCGGCCAGCAGTGCGGCCAGTCCACCTTCAACGTCATCACGTGCATCGATGCGCGTGGCGGCGATGCCGAACACCTTGGCCAGGGCCACGAAGTCCGGGTTGTCGGACAGGTCGATCTCGCTGTAACGCTCGGCGAAGAACAGTTCCTGCCACTGCCGCACCATGCCCAGCGAACTGTTGTCCAACAGGATGATCTTCACCGGCAGGCGGCAGCGCGCGATGGTCGCCAGCTCCTGCACGTTCATCATGAAGCTGCCATCGCCGGACACCAGCACCACCGTGCGCTCAGGGCAGGCGAACTGCGCGCCCATCGCCGCCGGCAGGCCGAAGCCCATCGTGCCCAGCGCGCCACTGGTCAGGTGGTTGCGCGGGTGATTGAAGCGGCAGTGCTGTGCCACCCACATCTGGTGTTGGCCAACATCGCAGGCGATCACCGCATCGGCCGGGGCCAGCTCGCTCAGGCGCTTCAGCAACGCCGGGGCGTAGATGTGCTGGCCCGGTGCGTCGTAGCGCGCGGCGAAGCGTTCGCGATGCTGCGCGCAGCGCTTGCGCCATGCGTCCTGGTGGGCCTTGGGGGAGGGGAAGGCCGCACGCAGGGCGCGGATGGCGTGGCCGACATTGCCGGGCACGGCGACATCGGCGCTGCGCAGCTTGGAGATCTCGTACGCATCGGCATCGATGTGCACCACCCGGGCAAACGGCGCGAACTCGGTCAGCTTGCCGGTCGCCCGATCATCGAAACGCGCACCCAGCACCAGCAGCAGGTCGCTTTCCTGCACCGCCATGTTCGCCGCGCGGGTGCCGTGCATGCCCAGCATACCCAACGACTGCGGGTGCTGGGCAGGCAGCGCGCCCAGCCCACGCAGGGTCATCACGGTGGGGATGGCGCTGGCTTCGACGAATTCGCGCAGCTCCTGCACGGCATCGCCCAGGGCAATGCCACCACCGGCATAGACCACCGGCTTTTCCGCCGCAGCCAGTGCGGCGATGGCCTCGGCGATGGCGTCGTCAGCGGCGGCCGGCGGCGGTTCCACGCTGGCCGGCACATGCGCCGGCAGGTGGCTGGCATCGGCCAGCTGCACATCCTTGGGCAGGTCGATCAGCACCGGGCCAGGACGGCCCTCGCGGGCGATGCGGAAGGCATCGGTCACCACGCGCGGCAGATCATCGACGCTGCGCACCAGCCAGCTGTGCTTGACGATCGGCATCGTCAAGCCGAACACATCCAGTTCCTGGAAGGCATCGGTGCCCAGCAGCGGCGTGGCCACCTGGCCGGTGATGCAGACCATCGGCACCGAATCGAGCATTGCATCGGCGATGCCGGTGACCAGGTTCGAAGCGCCCGGCCCGGAGGTCGCCACGCAGACGCCGACCTGGCCACTGGCACGCGCAAAGCCGTTCGCGGCCAGTGCCGCGCCCTGCTCATGGCGCACCAGGATGTGCTTCAGCGACGAATCCACCAGTGCGTCGTAGAACGGCATGATGGTGCCGCCGGGGTAGCCGAACAGCGTGCGGACACCCTCGGCCTCCAGCGCCTGGGTCAGCCAGCGCGCGCCGTTGGGCGGCGCGCTGCGGTGTGTGGGAGTGTTCATGGGGGAACCTTGCAGAGCGGGTGGGGGTGCCGCGTTGTTACGCGGCTTGACCTTGCAACCAGACCATCTTGGCGCGCAGCTCCTTGCCTACCTTCTCGATCGGATGCTCCAGGTCGGCCTGCTTGAACTTGTTGTAGTTCGGCAGGCCCGCTTCGTACTCGGCCACCCAGTTCTTGGTGAAGGTGCCGTCCTGGATGTCCTTCAGTACTTCCTTCATGCGCTCCTTGGTGCCGGCGTCGATGACCCGCGGGCCGCTGACGTAGTCGCCGTACTGCGCGGTTTCGGAGATGAATTCCAACATGCGCGAGATGCCGCCTTCGTAGAACAGGTCGACGATCAGCTTCAGTTCGTGCAGCACTTCGTAATAGGCGATTTCCGGCTGGTAACCGGCTTCCACCAGGGTCTCGAAGCCCGCCTGCACCAGCGCCGAAGCGCCGCCGCACAGCACCGCCTGCTCACCGAACAGATCGGTCTCGGTTTCTTCCTTGAAGGTGGTCTGGATCAGGTTGGCGCGTGCGCCACCCAGGCCGGCTGCATAGGCGAGTGCATACTCGGCGGCCTTGCCGCTCTTGTCCTGGTAGACCGCCCAGATGCACGGCACACCGCGGCCGATTTCATATTCGCGACGGACCAGCGCACCCGGGCCCTTCGGCGCGACCAGAACGACGTCCAGGTCCTCGCGCGGCTTGATCATGTCGAAATGCACGTTCAAACCATGCGCGAACAGCAGCACCGCACCCTGTTTCATGTTCGGTGCCAGCACGTCGTCGTAGAGCTTCTTCTGCACCATGTCCGGGGTCAGCACCGCGACCAGGTCGGCATCCTTCACCGCCTCGGCCGGTGCCTTCACGGTGAAGCCATCGGCCTGCGCCTTGACCTCGGTGGGGCCGCCCGGGCGCAGGCCTACCACCACATCGAAGCCGGATTCACGCAGGTTCAGCGCGTGGGCGCGGCCCTGGCTGCCGAAGCCGATGACGGCGATTTTGGTCTGGGGCAGGTCGTTGGTGCTCATGGGGGAGGTTCCTTGCGGGTGGGAAGAAAAAAGACGGCCGGCAGTCGAAGCGACGTACCGGCCGGTCAGGGAAAGGTGGGGAAGGCAGAGCTGCACATCGCACAGGTACTGCCACCACGAGGGTTCGTGGTGCGGCGGGTCCGGGTTGTGCGATGAGCGTTGGTCATGGTGGTTGCGTCTGAAACCAGGTCCTGAAATGAAAAAACCCGCACCTTGGCGGGTGCGGGTTTTGAAGAGTTCCGGTGTGTTTGTTGCTTACACGCTGGCTCGTCCCGCACCTGTTGGTTGGGTAATAAGTACGAGCACAAGAATCGAACGCAGCGAGGCGGCGCCGGTGTCGGCGGCTTCAATGTGGGTTCGCGGTGGTGTGTTGTGATGCAACATGTGATCGAGAAAACCACAGCCGTTTCGGCGCTGTCAACCCTCGCAGCGATATTTCCGTCGGTTTCCGCTGCATGCAGTGCAATCGCTTGTGGCGCAAGGATGGTTGCCGCTGAAAGTGTTTCGGTGAACCCGAATTCACTCTTTTAAACGGGTTTTTTGCGCGGGAATGAGGGCGTCTCTGCCGCTTCGCTCGCCGGGCATGGCCCATGACCTATGCCCGATGGCCCCTGATCGCCGCAGCAGCGAAGATCGGCCCACCACCCTTCCATCGGAACCCGACCGTGTCCCGACGTCTTGCCCGTTCCCTGCTGGCTGCTGCCGTGCTGGCTGCCGTGCCCCTGCTGTCCCTGGCTGCCGACCGCATCACCGGCCATACCTTCGCCACCCGTTCGGAGGTGATCGCCCCGCATGCGATGGCCGCCACCTCGCAGCCGCTGGCCACCCAGATCGCGCTGGATGTGATGAAGCGCGGTGGCTCGGCCGTCGATGCCGCCATCGCGGCCAACGCAGCGCTGGGCCTGATGGAACCCACCGGCAACGGCGTCGGCGGCGACCTGTTCGCCATCGTGTGGGACCCGAAGACGCAGAAGCTCTACGGCTACAACGGCTCCGGCCGCTCGCCAAAGTCGCTCACCCTGGCCGAGTTCCAGCGTCGTGGCCTGAAGGAGATTCCGGCCACCGGCCCGCTGCCGGTATCGGTGCCGGGTGCGGTGGATGGCTGGTTCGCTCTGCACGACCGGTTCGGCCGCAAGCCGATGGCCGACAACCTGGCCCCGGCCATCCGCTACGCCCGGGAAGGGCACCCGGTGGCAGAAGTGATCTCCTACTACTGGGACCGCTCGGTGCCGAAGCTGTCGCAGTATCCGGGTTTCAAGGAGCAGTTCACCGTCGACGGCCATGCTCCGCGCAAGGGCGAGATGTGGAAGAACCCGAACCTGGCGGACACCCTGCAGAAGATCGCCGACGGCGGCCGTGATGCCTTCTACAAGGGCGATATCGCCCACACCATCGGTGATTACTTCAAGAAGAATGGCGGCTACCTGAGCTACCAGGACATGGCCGACCACCACGGCGAGTGGGTGGAACCGGTCAGCAGCAACTACCGAGGCTACGACGTGTGGGAACTGCCGCCGAACAGCCAGGGCATCGCCGCGCTGCAGATCCTCAACGTGCTGGAAGGCTACGACTTCTCGAAGATTCCATTCGGCTCACCCGAGCACGTGCACCTGTTCGTGGAGGCAAAGAAGCTCGCGTTCGCCGACCGTGCACGCTTCTACGCCGACATGGCCTTCCAGCCGGCACCGGTACAGAAGCTGATCTCGAAGGAGTACGCTGCGCAGCGCCGCGCGCTGATCTCGATGGACAAGGCGCTGAAGGAAGTGCAGCCGGGCACGCCGAAGCAGCTGGAGGAGGGCGACACGATCTACATGACCGTGGCCGACGCCGACGGCATGATGGTGTCGCTGATCCAGTCCAACTATCGCGGCATGGGCAGCGGCATGGCACCGCCGGGGCTGGGCTTCATCCTGCAGGATCGCGGCGAAATGTTCGTGCTGCAGAAGAACCACCCCAATGGCTACGCACCGGGCAAGCGTCCGTTCCAGACCATCATCCCTGCCTTCATTACCAAGGGTGGCAAGCCGTATGCCAGCTTCGGCGTGATGGGCGGTGCGATGCAGCCGCAGGGACACGCGCAGATCGTGATGAACCTGGTGGACTTCGGCATGAACCTGCAGGAGGCCGGCGACGCACCGCGCATCCAGCACGAGGGCTCGACCGAACCGACCGGGCAGGCGACGGCGATGACCGATGGCGGCGAGGTCAATCTGGAAACCGGCTTCCCGTACGAGACGGTGCGTTCGCTGATGCGCAAGGGGCACCGCGTGGTGTTCGCCGATGGTCCGTACGGCGGCTATCAGGCGATCCTGCGTGATCCGGAGACCGGCGTGTATTACGGCGCGTCGGAGAGTCGCAAGGATGGGCAGGCGGCGGGGTATTGAGGTTTCCCGGCCAACGGGCTGAGCCCCTCTGCGGTGGGTTCAGAAGCGGAATAGCTTGTTGGGCCGGGTGGGTAGGCTGTTCGGGGGACGCCGCAAGTACGTCCTTGTAGGCTTGTCAGCCGCATCCATGCGGCTGACACCCCCGCCCAGCCCACCCACCCGGCCTCTGACAGTTTTCTGCGGCCGCCACCGCAGGAAGAAAAAAGAAGATCAAAAGCAACAGCAACAGCCGCGTGCTGATGGTTGGGGTCGGATCCGACCCCTTCTTGTTTTCCGATACACCTCATCCACGCATGGCGTGGAGAACCAACCGTCACCGGAAATCTGTCGGGGATGGGGCGGTGTGGGTGGGCAGGACCGTTGGCGCCATGGATGGCGCCATCGAGCCCCCAAGGACGGGTTTACGGCGTGTCCTGCCCACCCACACCGCCCCATCCAACCAGCAGAAACCCAGAGCCGCTCTGGCTTTTGAAGTTGCAGTTGCCGTTGCTTGAGAAAAGCGGTGCAGCCGCAGGCTGCAAAACCCCCTCAATCCGAATCCTGTGCGCGTGCTGCCTCCGCCTGGGTCTCTTCCTGCGCCGCCATCTCGCGTGCGATCCACGCATCGATCATGCGCCGCTGGCGCTGTGTCTGCCGGCGCTCCCGCGTGTACTCCTGGTCCAGCACCCGGTACAGCGACACCATCACCAGCACCATCAACAAGGCGAACGGCAACGCGGCGATCGTGATCATTCCCTGCAGCGCATCCAGGCCCCCGGCCAGCAGCAGTGCCGCGGCGATCAACGCTACCGCGATGCCCCACGCCAGCTTGCGCTTCAGCGGCGGATCGCCGGCTTCGTCGGTGGACATGCTGGCCAGCACCAGCACCGCCGAATCAGCCGAGGTCACGAAGAAGATCATCAACAGCACCAGCGCCACCGCCGACAGCATCAGCGACGCTGGCAGGCTGTCGAACAGCGTGAACAGCACCGTCTCATAGCCATTGCCCAGTGCCTGCACCAGGTCGGCGTGGCCGAAGATCTGCGCCCACAAGGCCGTTCCACCGAAAACGGCGAACCAGAAGAAGCCCAGCAGGGTCGGCGCCAGCACCACGCCGATCACGAACTCGCGCACGCTGCGGCCGCGCGAGATGCGTGCGATGAACGAGCCCACGAACGGTGCCCAGGAAATCCACCAGGCCCAGTAGAAAATCGTCCAGTCGGCCACCCAGGTGCTGCCGGAGAACGGCGACATGCGCAGGCTCATGGTCACCAGTTGGTTGAGGTAGGAACCCAGCGTGGTGGTGAACGTATCGAAGATGAAGCCGGTCGGCCCCAGCACCAGTACGGTCGCGGCCAGCAGCGCTGCCAGCGCCAGGTTGAAGTTCGACAGCCACTTCACGCCGCGCTCCACACCGCTGGCGGTGGAGGCCATGTACAGCACGAAGGCGATGGCGATGATGGTCATCTGCACCGGCACCGTGGCTTCCAGCCCGAACACGCGCTCCACGCCCGCAGCGATCTGGATGGTGCCGAAGCCGAGGGTGGTCGCCACGCCGATCGCCGTGGCGACCACCGCCGCGATGTTGACGACACGGCCGATCCAACCGCGGTGGTGGCGGCCGATGATCGGTTGCAGCATGTCGCTGACCAGTCCGCGTCCATTGCGGTTGAACTGGAACCAGGCCATCGCCAGCCCGATCAGCGCATAGATCGCCCACGGATGCAGGCCCCAGTGGAAGAACGCATAACGCATCGATGCACGCGCAGCATCCATGCTCTGCGGCGCAATCCCCTCCGGTGGCTTGGTGAAGTGCGAGATCGGCTCGGCCGCCCCCCAGAACACCAGGCCGATGCCCATGCCGGCAGCGAACAGCATCGACATCCAGCTTGCACGCGAGAATTCGGGCTCGGCGTCTTCGCCACCGATGCGCAGGTTGCCAAAGCGGCCGAACGCCAGGTACATCAGGAATACCAGCGCCAGGAATACGACCAGCAGGTACAGCCAGCCGACGCTGCGGATGACATCGCCCAACGCCGCCTGCACGACGGTATTGAAGGGGCCAGGCGCGAGGCCGGCCAGCAGCACCAGGGCAAGCACCAGTGCGATGGAAATGCGAAACACCATGAAGGAGCTTCTCCGATCAAGGGATTGAGGGGAGCGAGCGAAAGCTTGCAGGGAGTGGGCCGGCGACAGCGTGCGCATACCGGACAGGAGCCGCGATGGCGGCAGGGAAAGCACCGCTTGCAACGGTGCGGCGCGCGTGCACGTTACTGAATGCGACGTCACGGTTCTGTTAACGCGGGTGCGCTGGATCCATGCCCTGCGTGGATGAACGGCCAGGAGGCCGAGTGGTTTCTGTGCTCTAATGCGCACCAAGAAGCGGGGGTACCGCGGCCTTGTGGCCACGGTTGAGATAGTCCCTTGGAACCTGATCCGGCTCATACCGGCGTAGGGAAGCTTTGCAATGCAACCGTAGCCCGACCCCGCCCAAGGAGTGCCTTGGTGCCGTCCGGGCGCGGGTGCAGTGCGCCGCCGCTTCGTCCCTGACCTTCCTGGACGATGCCCGATGAACGCACAGCTCTCTGCCCTGCAGCAACAGGCCCAGCAACTCTCCGAGTCCGTGACCCGGCCCATACCCGGCTCGCGCAAGATCCACGTGCCCGGCTCGCGCCCGGACCTGCTGGTACCAATGCGCGAAATCGCGCTGACCCGCACGCCGACCGTGTTCGGTGGCGAAGAGAACGCACCGGTCACCGTCTACGACACCTCCGGCCCGTACACCGATCCGGATGTGCGCATCGATCTGTCTGCCGGTCTGCCGGCGCTGCGGCGTGGCTGGGTGGAGGAGCGCAACGACACCGAGCAGCTCGACGGCCTGAGTTCTTCGTTCGGCCGCGCGCGCGAGCATGATGCGAAGCTGGACCCGGTGCGTTTTCCCGCACGCAGCCTGCCGCGTCGCGCGCAGGCCGGCGCCAACGTCACCCAGATGCACTATGCGCGGCGCGGCATCATCACCCCGGAAATGGAATTCGTCGCCATCCGTGAGAACCAGCGGCTGGAGGCGATCCGTGATGCCGGGTTGCTGCAGCAGCACCCCGGTGAATCCTTCGGCGCATCGATCCAGCACATCATCACGCCGGAGTTCGTGCGCGATGAAATCGCCCGCGGCCGTGCGGTGCTGCCCAACAACATCAATCACCCGGAAAGCGAGCCGATGATCATCGGCCGCAACTTTCTCACCAAGATCAACGCCAACATCGGCAACAGCGCAGTGTCCTCGGGCATTGCCGAGGAAGTGGAGAAGCTGGTGTGGGCGATCCGCTGGGGTGGTGACACGGTGATGGACCTGTCCACCGGCAAGCACATCCACGAAACGCGCGAATGGATCATCCGCAACTCGCCGGTGGCGATCGGTACGGTGCCGATCTACCAGGCGTTGGAGAAGGTCGATGGCCGCGCTGAAGCGCTGACCTGGGAAATCTTCCGCGACACGCTGATCGAACAGGCCGAGCAGGGCGTGGACTACTTCACCATCCATGCCGGCGTGCTGCTGCGTTACGTGCCACTCACCGCCAAGCGGGTCACCGGCATCGTCAGCCGCGGCGGTTCGATCATGGCCAAGTGGTGCCTGGCCCACCACAAGGAGAATTTCCTCTACACGCATTTCGAAGATATCTGCGAAATCATGAAGGCCTACGACGTGACCTTCTCGCTGGGTGATGGCCTGCGCCCGGGCTGCATCGCCGATGCCAACGACGCCGCACAGTTCGGTGAACTGGAAACGCTGGGCGAATTGACGAAGATCGCCTGGAAGCACGATGTGCAGACCATGATCGAGGGCCCCGGCCACGTGCCGATGCAGTTGATCAAGGAGAACATGGACAAGCAGTTGCGCGAGTGCGGCGAGGCGCCGTTCTACACGCTCGGCCCGCTGACCACCGACATCGCGCCCGGCTATGACCACATCACCAGCGCAATCGGCGCGGCAATGATCGGTTGGTTCGGTACTGCCATGCTCTGCTACGTCACGCCGAAAGAGCACCTGGGCCTGCCCAACCGGCAGGATGTGCGCGACGGCATCATGGCGTATCGCATTGCCGCCCATGCTGCGGATCTGGCCAAGGGGCATCCGGGTGCGCAGGTACGTGACAACGCACTGAGCAAGGCACGCTTCGAGTTCCGCTGGGACGACCAGTTCCACCTCGGCCTGGACCCGGAGAAGGCCAAGGAATTCCACGACGAGACCCTGCCCAAGGACGCACACAAGCTGGCGCACTTCTGTTCAATGTGCGGCCCGCATTTCTGCTCGATGAAAATCACCCAGGACGTGCGCGAGTACGCCGAGAAGGGCATGCAGGAGAAGTCCGAGCAGTTCCGTGCAGCCGGCGCCGAGGTGTACCAGCAGGGCTGATCGCCGATGCGTGGCGCCGGGTCATGCCCGGCGCCATCCAGCCACCCAGCTCACGGCCATGCCGCTATCCTCGCACCATCGTTCCCCGGGGATAAGGAACCATGCCCATTGCCGTGACCACCCGCTGGCTGGCCATCGCCCGCCGTCATCCCTCTGCCTGGCTGCTCGGGGCACAGCTGCTGTCGGTACTGCTGTACCCGGCACTGGACGAAACCGCTGCCGGGCGCGCGGCAGTCGGGGTGTTCGGCATGGCCGTGCTTGGCCTGGCCCTGTGGGTGGTGCAGCGCAGCCCGCTGGGAACCTGGCTGGCGCTGGTGCTGGCCATTCCGGCGGTGGTGTTTTCGCTTGCCGCGGCCCTGCTCGACAGGCCCGCACTGGGCATCACCGCACAACTGCTGGAAAGCCTGCTGTATTTCTATACCGCCGGTGCGCTGATCGCCTACATGCTGCAGGACCACAAGGTGACCCGCGACGAACTGTTCGCCGCCGGTGCCACGTTCACATTGTTGGCATGGGCATTCGCTTTTACCTTTGCCGTATGTCAGCAGTGGTATCCGGGTAGTTTCCAGGGCGCCAGTGGTGGGCCGCAGCGCACGTGGATGGAGCTGCTTTATCTGAGCTTCAGCTTATTGTCAGGCGTTGGGCTGAGTGATGTCGTGCCACTGCATCCGCAGGCCCGCGCGCTGGTCATGCTGGAGCAGTTTTCCGGCGTGATGTATGTAGCGCTGGTGGTTTCGCGGCTGGTCGGGCTGACCATGCTGAGACGCTTCTGAAAATGAACGCCAGATAAAAATGTCGCGCCCGAAAGGGCGCGAATGATGATGCTTATTATGTGAATGCGTCGGCGAGAGAGGGCCTGATGTCGACCACGCGATAGGCGAGGTAACCCGCATAGGCTAATATCCGGAGGCTTCGTTTTTTTTGCGGTATGCGCCGATGCTTTGTGCGGAATCTGGCTTCTTGCTGTGCCAAGGATGGGAAGGGATCGATGGTGAACAGTGTTTGCGGCCTGTTTCAACCCCATAGCAACGAATGATCAACAGCGAAATCCAGTCGCCTGATTCCGACCGCGTCCGCGTCGGCGAATGCATCGTTACTTTGTCCTCGCGTGAGGTTGAAGTTGCGGGTGCGCGCCGTACACGACGTTTGACGCCCAAGTCGCTGGGCGTGCTGCGCATGTTGATGCGGCAGCCGGGGCGCGTGGTGACCCGTGACGAACTGTTCGCCGAAGTGTGGCCGGACACGCTGCCGACCAACGATGTGCTGACCCAGGCGGTTACGCAGCTGCGCAAGGCGTTCAGCGTCGACGACGACAATGGTCAGGCGTACATCGAGACCATCGCCAAGACCGGCTACCGCTTGCTGGTACCGGTGCAGCCGCTGGCGGACCACGAGACCGATGCGAACGCTGCTGCAGAGGAATCGAGCGCATCGCAGCCGCCTGCGCCGAATGCGGTGAGCACCGTCAGCGCGCCCATGATTGAACGCGGCAGTCGCCGCTGGCGTCGTCTCCGCCGTCGCCTGCTGCTGGCGCTGGGCGTGGTGATGCTGCTTGCACTGGTGGTGTTGAGCGTACTGCTGCTGCGCCGCCCGGCGCCGGTGAGTTCTCCGGTGGATGCGGCAGTGGAGAACGGCACGCGGGTGATCGGAAGCCCTGAGCGGCCGTATCGCTTGATTACCGCCACGGCTGGTTTTGAGACCTATCCCACACTTTCGCCTGACGGATCGCAGGTCGCCTATGAAGGCGCCAACGACGATGGCAAGGATGGCAACGCCATCAAGGTGCAGACCTCCGGCAATGCACCCGCACGCCAGCTGCTTTCGCCGCCGGCAGGTGCCAGCGACCGTTTCCCGAACTGGTCGCCTGATGGCCGCGAAATCGCTTTTGCCCGCTTTGGTGCCGATGCCAGCTGCCAGGTGTTGATCGCCAGCGCCACCGGCGGCGCCGTGCGCCAGGCAACACGTTGCGACGGCACTGAGCTGCTCAGTTTCGACTGGACGCCCGATGGGCGTGGCCTGGTCTTCGGCAGCATGGTGGGTCGCTATGCCCATCGCGGCATCCGCGTGCTCGATCTGGCCACCGGCCAGTGGCGAGCCCTGGACTACCACGTAGATGAAGATGATTTCGACTACGCCCCGCGCTATTCGCCGGATGGCAAATGGCTGGTGTTTGTCCGCAACCCTCAGTTGGGTGATCTGTGGCGGATGCCTGCCAGCGGCGGCACGCCCGAGCAGTTGACCACCGAATCGGCCGAGCTGCGCGGATGGGCATGGCTGGGCGACGGTCGACATATCGTGTTTGGCCGCCGCGTGGACAGCGAAGCGCGCCTGTACTACCTCGACGTCGAGCGCCGCACGCTGCGCGACGCTGGGCTCGATGATGCGCAGTGGCCGGCCGTCTCGCGCCGCGGCGACATGCTGGCGTTCGTGCATCGGCGCGCGCAGTTCGGCGTGTTCAGGATGCCCGCGCAGGGCGGTGCCGGCGAGCGTCTGTTCGCCTCCAGTGGCCGCGATGGACAACCGATGGTGGCGCCGGATGGGCGGCAACTGGTGTTCAGTTCCGATCGTTCCGGCAGCTTTGCGCTGTGGTGGGCCGACATGCAGCGGCCAGAGTCGTTGCGGCCGATCGAGGGGCTGAAGCCGGAGGCGCGGCAGGCACCGGACTGGTCGGCCGACAGTCGGCATCTGCTGGTGGTGGGGCGCGATGAGCATGGCGAAGCGGTTGTCTACGAGATTGCTCCACGCGATGAACAGCTGCATCGCCTTCCGGTTCCCGCTGAGCAACCGTTGCAGGTGTTGTACGGTGCCGGCGCGGAGCAGCTGCTGGTGGTTGAACGTGATGCCGACCAGCACACCCGTTTGAGCCTGTTCGACCGCAGCACGCAGCCATGGCGACGGTTGGCCAGCCTGGAGGGCGTGTCGCAGGCACGTTTCGACCGCAGTACCGGGCGGGTGCTGTTCACCCGGTTGGCAGCCGGCGGGCTGTGGTCGGTGGACGCGGCGTTGACCCCTGCCAGCGTGCAGCAGATCAGCGAGGACCGGCCGAGCCGTTGGCGCTACCGGACCTGGACAGTGGCTGGTAACGGCAGCATCGACTACCTCGGCAGCAGTGCCAGCTGCGGCACAACCCTTGTCCGTATCCAGTCTGGACGCGAAGAAGCGGAGCGCTGCCTGGACGCGCAGCGCCTGAGCGCGGGCAATGGACTCAGTGCCAGCGCAGATGGCAACAGCCTGTATCTGGCCCTGGCCATCAGCGATGGCGCCGACATCGGTGTGATGCGGCTGCCCGAACAGCCCCCGGCGTTGTTCCCGGCGTTCTCCAAACTGCTGATTCTGCAAGAGAAAGGGCCTTCGTAATTTCTTCGTGACGATCTCGCCGCGAATTCGTGGCGATCTCGGCAGTCTTTCCTGACGCGCTGTCGCCTGATTTGGCAAAACGGAGGCCTGTACTTGGCAAATCCGTGGTGCCCCCATGCGTCAACTCTCGCTGGCCGATCGTGGCCAAACCCTCTCCCTGGACAAGGCGATCGACGACGTCGCGCCGACCTGCATGGGCGTTGCCCGGCTCGGCAGCCTGCAGACCGCCGGCACCAGCTTCAGCGTCTGGATGCAGGTGCGCGGAACCTCGTGGGTGGAGGCCAAGGAAGGGCGGTTCCGGTTGCGCCAGGGCGAGTGGATCGCGTTCGAGAAGGAGTCCCGGCCGCTGGTCCAGGCCGGGCGCAACGGCTTGTGCGTGGGCATGAACCTGAACATCGAAGCGCTGCGCGTGCTGACCGAGATGGCCGACTGTGGCCTGTATGCCGGTCGCGGCCTGATGAACCGTGCCGATGCACGCGTGGCACTGCGCCTGTGGCGTGACGCCCTGGCCAGCGGGCAGCCAGCGCAGGCGCTGCGTCCGTTGCTGCTGCACCTGGCAGGCCTGCAGCGCAGTCTGGCCGACAACGTGCAGCGTTGCCCCGGTCGTTCGCGCAGCCGCAAGCGCCAGGTGTTCGGCCGCATGCAGCGTGCGCGCCTGTATCTGGAAGGCAACAGCCATCGTGTGGTGCGTATCGGTGAACTGGCCGAGCTGACCAACTTCTCCAGCTGGTATCTCTCCAAGACGTTCCAGAGCCTGTACGAAGAAAGCCCGCAGTCGCTTTCGGCACGGTTGCGTCTCGAGCGCGCTGCCGATCTGCTGCGCGACACCGACATGATGGTCGGCGAAGTCGCTGCCGCCAGCGGTTTCGACAACTGCTGCAGCTTCGCGCGTGCCTTCCGCGCCCGCTACGGCCAGTCCGCTTCGCGCTTCCGCGAGAACGACGGGCAGCTTCCGCCACACTCCGCAAAGTCTCCGGTTGTGTCGCGCAAATACAGCGCTGCAACGCAATCGTAACGTGCTACGGCGTTTTAACACGCTACTAACACGTACCTTGGAGAGATTGATGAACGTTCGTATTCCTGCAGTGCGGCTCGGCTTGTTGCCGGCCGGCATTGCGCTTGCCTTGGCACCGTCCTTCGCTTCGGCGCAGGACGCAGCTGCCGGCGGCACGACCGACCTGGACCGCATTTCGGTCACCGGTTCGCGCATCCGCCAAGCGAGCATGGAAACCGCACAGCCGGTGATCGCGCTGCAGCGCGCCGACATTGAAAAGCAGGGCTTCACCAGCGTTGCCGACATCGTGCAGAACCTGTCGGCAACCGGTTCGCCGGCGATCAGCCGCGCCGACGCCCTGAGCTCGGGCGAAGAAGTCGGCGGCCAGTACGTCGACCTGCGCAACCTCGGCCCGGAGCGCACCCTGGTGCTGCTGGACGGCAAGCGCATGGGCACCAGCACCGGCGGCTACACCGATCTGGCGTCGATCCCGACCTCGGTCGTGGAACGCATCGAAGTGCTGACTGACGGTGCCTCGGCCATCTATGGTTCCGACGCTATCGCCGGCGTGGTCAACATCATCACCCGCAAGAACTTCGACGGCCTGGAAGCCAGCGTCTACGGTGGCCAGTACGGCCAGGGCGACGGTCAGAAGCAGGTCTACAACTTCGTCTACGGCCAGACCGGTGAGCGCGGTTCGATCACCTTCGGCGCCGAGTACAGCAAGGAAGACGAGGTCAAGGCCAAGGATCGCTCCTTCAGCCGCTACCCGAACGGTCGCTTCCATCCGTTCCCGACCGACGACGATGCCAATGGCTGGTCGCCGGCATCCAACCATGGCGTGCTGATCGACGACATGGGCACCCCGAAGGACGCCAACGACGATATCTGGTACACCCGTGCCAATAACGGCGCCGGCAACGGCATGGGCGACTTCCGTGAGTTCGGCACCGCCGACTACACCAATGCCAGCCAGGAAATGTGGCTGCAGAACAAGTTGACCCGTCGCTCGGTGTTCGCCAACGGCAACTACGACCTGACCGACAACATCCGCGCTACCGCAAACGTGCTCTACACCAAGCGCACCGCGACCTCGCAGATTGCCGGCTACCCGTACCAGTCCGAGGTCTACGGCACCCCGCTGTCGGCCGACAGCATCTACAACCCGCTGGGCAAGGATGCGAACTTCATCCGTCGCACCTCCGAACTGCCGCGCCAGACCGAATCCGAGCAGGAAACCTTCCGCTTCTCGGCCGGCCTGGAAGGCTCGTTCGAGTTCGCTGACAAGTTCTGGGATTGGGACGTGGGCTACGTCTACAACCAGAACAAGGGTGTCAAGACCGGCACCGGCGACCTGTTCGTTCCGAACGTGCAGAATGCTGTCGGTCCGTCCTTCATGGACGGCGACGTTGCCCGCTGCGGTACCCCGGGCAAGGTGATCGCCGGTTGCACGCCGTGGAACCCGCTCGCACCGTACGGCTCCACCGGCAATGGTTCGCTGGCCGACCCGGCGCTGCAGGCCTACCTGTTCCTGCCGAGCCACGATACCTATACCAACACCACCAAGGCATACAGCGCCAACATCTCCGGTTCGCTGTTCACGCTGCCGGCCGGTGATCTGGCCATCGCCGCCGGTTACGAGCACCGTCAGGAAAGCGGTGAGTACAACCCGGATGCACTGCTGCAGTCGGGTCTGAGCACCAGCCTGGCCGGCGCGCCGACCAAGGGCAGCTACAAGCTCGACGAGTTCTATGTCGAACTGAACGTGCCGGTGCTGGCCGACATGCCGTTCGCCAAGGAACTGTCGCTCGACATGGCTGGTCGCTACTCGGACTACAACACCTTCGGCGACACCATCAACAGCAAGTTCGGCCTGAAGTGGAAGCCGATCGACGACCTGCTGGTGCGTGCGACCTATTCGACGGGCTTCCGCGCGCCGAACATCGCCAACATGTATGGCGGCACCTCGCAGACCTTCGACGCCTACACCGATCCGTGCGACAGCAGCTTCGGTTCGGCCTCGCGCAACCCGTCGGTTGCCGCGGCCTGTGGTGCACGTGGTGTTCCGGCGAACTTCCGCCAGATCACGTCCGGTGGCGCACAGTCGACCGGCCCGGGCACCCAGTCCTACAGCGCCTTCGAGTCGGGTTCCAACCCGGAACTGCAGCCGGAAACCTCCAAGACCTGGACGGCCGGCCTGGTCTACAGCCCGAACTTCGTGCAGGGCCTGGACGTCAGCCTGGACTGGTGGAAGATCCGCATCGACAACGTGATCGCCGCCGAGTCGGTGACCTCGATCCTCAACCAGTGCTACGTGCTGGGCGTGGCGTCGGCGTGTGACCGCTTCAGCCGCGGTACCGAAGGCCGCACCGTCAACCAGGTGGTCGACGTTACCCGCACCCTGATCAACGGTGGTTACCAGGAAACCGCAGGTTACGACCTGGGCATCAAGTACCGCCTGCCGGAGTTCTCCTTCGGCAAGATCGTGGTTGACTGGAAGACCACCTACGTCGACTACCTCGAGTACAAGCGCGACAACGAAGCCGAGACCCCGGTCGAGCAGCACACCAGCTGGGCAACCGGCGACTGGGGTGCAAACTTCCGCGTCCGTTCGAACCTGAATGTCGATTGGAGCCTGGGCAACCTGGGCGTGAACTGGGCGGTGCGTTACTACTCGAGCATGAAGGAGCCGTGCTCCTACGACACCGAGTGCAACCTGCCTGACTTCAGCTCGGCCTACACCCTGGGCCAGCCGACCCGCAAGGTCGGTTCGAACACCTTCCACGATGTGCAGGTGCGTTACACCCTGCCGTGGCAGGCGACGGTCTCGGTCGGTGCCAACAACGTGTTCAACCACGAAGGCCCGGTCATGTACAGCCAGCCGAACTCGAGCTTCTCGTACTACGGTGGCTTCGACATCGGTCGTTACTACTACATGAAGTACACCCAGCGCTTCTGATCCATCGAAGCGTGACAGCAGAAAGAGGAGGGCGGGCCGCAAGGCCCGCCCTTCTTGTTTCCTCTCCCGACCCACAGTAGATCCACGCCATGCGTGGATGAATCCCCGGCCATCCACAGTAGATCCACGCCATGCGTGGATGAACTTCCCGGCACAACGAAAAAAGGCAGGCCACGCGGCCTGCCTTTCATTCCCTGCGTACTCGCCCGAGACTGCGCCTCAGGCGTCGCTCGGCACCAGCCCCATCAGGCTGTTGGCATGCTCGCGCCACTGCGGCAGCTTGTTCAGCACGCCCGCGCGCTGCAGATAGTCCTCATCCACCGGATCGCCGTTGACCAGTGCGAGCGCCACGTGCACCGCACCGGTCACCCAGAAGCTGCGGGTGTTGGCGCGCTGCGGCTGCAGATGGAACGCCACCGCCTCGATGATCGGCATCGGCAGGCCCCACAGGCCAAGCAGGTAGGCACCCGCTTCGGCATGGCCGGGGCGGTCGTCGTCCGCCCGCTCGGGTTCGCTGCGCTCGTTGCGCACGCCCGGCAGCAGCAGGCCGATGTCGGCCAGCAGCGCGGCGGTGGCACCGAGTTCGGCGCTGGAGTCGGGCAGCAGGCGTGCGGCCAATCGCGAGGCCATCAAGGCACGCTGCTGCAGCGAGTTGCGTTCGGCGCCGGACAAGGTCGGTGCGGAGAACACTTCGCTGGCCAGCACCAGGTCGCGCAGTGTCGCCAGGCCCAGGCGGGTCACGGCCGTACGCAGGTCGGCGATGGTGCGGCCCTGGCTGAAGAACGCCGAATTGGACAGTTGCAGCACCTTGGCTGCGATCGCCGGGTCGGCGGCGACCAGTTTGGCCACGTCGGCGCTGTCGGCGTCGTCGTCATGTTCCAGCGCCTGGGTCAGGCTCAGGTACAAATGCGGCGGCGAGGGCAGCTTCTCGATGCGGCCGATGGCATCGCGCAGGCGCGGGCTGTCCAGCACGTCGCGCAGCTCTTCCAGGCTGGTCAATGCTTCCAGCAGCACTTCCGGTGCCAACGGCAATGGCAGGAAGCGATGGGCGACACCGATCAGGCGTGCCGGCGGCGGCCGGTTGCCATGCTGCGCATCGACAAGTGCGATGCGGATGGTCTCCGGGCGCAAGGTGCGGATCTGCCCCAGCAACGTGGTCGCGTTGAGATCGGGCAATTGCGGACAGACGATCACCGCGTCCACGCCCTGGGTGGCGACCGCGGTCATCGCGGTATGGCCATCGGTGGCGGTCAGCGGCTGCCAGTCTTCCCCAAGATCGGCAATGAATTCGGTCAGCTCAGCCGGCAGGCTGGCTGTATCCCCTACAAGCAGAATACGCACGACACATTCCCCTGGCTGTCTCGACGGTCGATGTCGAAGACGTGTGAAGTGACGCAATTTACCTAATACGGCGGCAAAGGTGATGTGCCGCCGTCATGAAACGTGACCCGCATCGCTCCGACGCCGCGCGCCGGAGCAATGCTGTTCAGTCTCAGGCCTTGCTGTCGAGGTGGCGCTGGTGCGCCTCGATCAGGATCTGCTTGGCCTCAGCGGCGCCGCCCCAACCGTCCAGCTTGACCCACTTGCCCTTCTCCAGGTCCTTGTAGTGCTCGAAGAAGTGGCCGATGCGCTCCAGCCAGTGGCTGGACACCTGCTCGATGTCTTCCACGTGGGCGTAGCCGCCGAATACCTTGGTGACCGGCACGGCCAGGATCTTCTCGTCGCTGCCGGCCTCATCGCTCATCTTCAGCACGCCGACCGGACGGCAGCGCACCACCGAACCCGGAACCAGCGGCAGCGGCAGCACCACCAGCACGTCGGCCGGATCGCCGTCGCCGCACAGGGTGCTCGGCACGTAGCCGTAGTTGCAGGGGTAGCGCATCGGGGTGGAGAGGATGCGGTCGACGAAGATCGCGCCGGTTTCCTTGTCCACTTCGTACTTCACCGGCTCGGAATCCTTCGGGATCTCGATGATGACGTTGATTTCTTCCGGCGGGTTCTTGCCGGGCGAGACGAGTTCCAGACCCATGGTGTGCTCCAGGTGGGGGATGTAGACGGATAGCTCTCCATTTTATGCCTTTGCCGGTCGCTGTGCAGGGGAGGGGGCTGACGGCAGGGTGGGGCAGGGGCCCACCTCGACGGCCGGGGTTCACCGATGGGGCCGGCCGACGTGCGGGCGCAGGCTGGATGCACCTACCCGAGGAGCTCCCGCATGAAACCATCCGCCCTGTCCTTCGGCGTGTTCTGCGCGCTGCTGGTCGCACCTGCCGCCGAGGCCTTTCCCTACGTCGATCTGATCGATTACCCGCACCAGGAAGCCAACTGGGACCGCTTCTTCGCCCTGGAAGGCCGGCTGCAGCATGGTTTCGACGCGATCTGTGGCGACACCTTCTGCGAGGGTGAGTACAGCGACATCCAGGCGCTGCGCCTGCGTTGCTCGGTGGATGCGGTGCGCGGCACGGTGCATGAGTGCCTCTGGGCATTTGCCGCCAGTGATCTGGCTGTGTCGCGGAGTGACGGTGCGATCGTGGCCCGGCAGCCGACCTGGTTGTGCCGGCTGCCGCTGATGCCGGGTACTCCGGTGGAGGACTTCCATGCAGCCCTGGCGGCCCGCAATCCGCTGCATGATCCCTTGCCCGGCACGTCGGAGAGCGTCTACGACGGGTTGACCGGCTGCATTCATTGATGCGAACGTGACTGATTCGCATTAACGGAGTAGCATGCGCGGCGCCTTCCGCCTGCCGTCCCGGTTCCGCGCATGCCCTCCAATGCCGCCTCCCTCACTGAACTGCTGATCCGCGAGCGGCCTGCGCTGCTGCGCAGGGTGCAGCGCATCCTTGGGGGTGACAACGGCGCAGAGGACGTGATCCAGGCCGTGTGGTTCAAGGCACGGGGGGTTGACGACAGTCTGGCCATCGACAACCCGCGCGCCTATCTGTACCGGCTGGCCGCCAACCTGGCGACCGACCACGGCCGCGAATCGACCCGGCGCAACCGTTTGCTGGCCGACCACTACCTGTGGGGCCCGGACGAGGTGATCTCGACCGAGGAGCAGGCGATGGCGCAGGACGAGCTGCAGCGCGTTCTTGACGCAGCAGGGCACCTGCCGGAGCCGACCCGCACCATCTTCCGGCTGAATCGCCTGCAGGGGCTGACCCAGGCCGAGATCGCGCGCCGTCTTGGCGTATCGGTGACCACGGTCGAGAACCATGTGCGCGCGGCGCTGCAGCGCCTGGCCTGGGCGCGCAGCGGTCGATGATCGCCCGGGCTTGGGGATCAGCTTCGCTGAAACGTCTTGATCACTGGACCGTGGATGCGGTCTAGTTCTCCCGCCCGCGCTTGAATGCGCCTGTCTGCCAGCCGATGAGCCCGCCGAACATGTTGCCCGCCGCCAATGACGATGCCTTGGCCGAACAAGCCCGGAGCTGGATCGCGTGGCTGGCATCCGGCGATATCCGCGATGCGCGCATGCACGAGTTCGAGCGCTGGCTGCAACAGCCGGGACACCGTCGGGCCTTCGAGCACGAGCGTGCGCTGTGGCGTAACGTGGGCCCGCGCCCGCAGGCCGCGCCCGTCGAGCGACGCAGGCCGCATCGCCTGCGCTGGGCAATGGCGGCCGCGGCCGCGCTGGTGATGCTGGTTGCATGGCCGGAAGCCTGGCTGCGCCTGCAGGCCGATCACCGCAGCACGCATGTCGTGCAGAACGTGCAGCTGCCTGATGGCAGCCGCGCGGTGCTGGATGCGGACAGCGCAATCGCCGTGCGCTTCGACGCGGATGCACGCCAGATCGAACTGCTGCGCGGGCGTGCCTGGTTCGAGGTCAGTCCGGATGCGCATCGGCGCTTCAGCGTGCGTGCGGGCAATGGCGTGGTCGAGGACATCTCGACGGCGTTCACCGTCGCGCGTGGCGATGACCGGGTGGAAACCCAGGTCGGGCAGGGCAGGGTGCGCGTGGCCAGCCCGGCCGACGGCGGCTGGACGTACCTGCAGGTGGGCCAGCGTGCGGCCTATGGTGAGCACAGCGGCGTAACGCGTCTGCGGGATGTTTCCGCCGACAGCGTGGGTGCGTGGCGGCAGGGCGAGCTGCTGCTGGAGCAGGCCAGCGTCGCCGATGCTGTGCACTGGGTGGGACGCTATCGCGCCGGCCCGACCTTCGTGCGTGGTGATCTGTCGCGACTGCCGGCGGTCAGCGCGGCACTGCGCATCGATCGCCCGGAACAGGCACTGGATGCGCTGGCCGCGACAACAGGGCTGCAGGTCACCCGTCTTCCGTTCGGCGTCGCCATCGTGCAGTAGATCCACGCCATGCGTGGATGGAAGGTGCAGCCACCCCGCAGCCACGCATGGCGTGGCTCTACTGAACCATCCGACACCCGGCGGGTCCACGCCATGCGTGGATGATCATTGCCTCTGTGCCGACCAACGGTCGGCACCCACCGCCACCGCCGGGCGACCAACGGTCGGCACCCATCGCGACCGCAAATGCCCTTGGGGTTGTCGCGCGCCCATCCGTCTTACCTCGCGAACGTACCCGCCGCCGCCACGTACGTCGCCGTGTCCGCCTGTGTTGCGGATGACGCCGCGTTCGCGGCACCGATTACCTGACAGGTTCCCCCATGTTCGACTCCCACCGCCCGGGCCGTATGCTGCGCCCGTCCCGCCTGTGCATCGCATTGCTGGCTGCCGGCCTCGCCAGCGCCGCACCCTCCGTACTGGCGCAGAGTGTCAGCGGCGACCACACCGCCATTCAGCGCTTCGACATCGCGGCGCAGCCACTGGACGAAGCGCTGCGCAGCTACATGCGTCAGTCCGGCGTGCAGGTGGTGTATCCCGCATCGCTGGCGCATGGTGCAACCTCGCGTGCGGTCCGCGGCAACCTGTCGGCCGACGAGGCGCTGCAGCAGCTGCTGCAGGGCAGTGGCCTGGCAATGCGTCGGGTCAGCGCCGATGCGGTGACCCTGGAAGCAGCAACGCCGGTGCAGGCCGGCAGCGGCGTGATTGTCACCGACACACTGAGCGTGGCCGGCGACCGCGTTGACAGCAGCGCGGCCAGCGACGAAGCGCGCCTGCTCGACACCTATCGCAGCATCGGCTCCACCAGCACGCTCAATCGCACGCACCTGGAGCGCTTCCGCGGTACCTCCAACGGTGACATCGTCAAGGGCGTGGCCGGCGTTACCGCTGGCGATCCGCGCGTGGGCAACGGTTTCGACGTCAATATCCGCGGCATCCAGGGCCAGAGCAGGGTGCCGGTCATCATCGACGGTGGCCAGTCCAGCATGGACACCTACCGTGGCTATGCCGGCCAGTCGCAGCGCACCTATCTCGACCCGGACCTGATCTCCAGCCTGACCATCACCAAGGGCCCGAGCCTGCAGGCCAATGCGTCCGGTGGCATCGGTGGCGTGGTCGAAATGGAAACGCTGAATGTCGGTGACGTGCTGCGCGAGGGCCGCGACGTCGGTGTGCGCGTGCGCGGCGGACTGGCCAACGGCAGCGCCAACAACCTTCCCAGTTACGACGCCGCGCCGCGTAGTGATCGCAGCGCCACCGGCAGCCAGTTCTTCAACGTCGCCGCCGCCGGTCACTGGGATCGTTTCGATCTGGTGGCCGCCTACGCATACCGCGACAATGGCAACTACTTCTCCGGCAGCAAGGGCTACGACGACTTCCCGCAGACCCGTCGCACCCTGGCGCCGTTGAACCCGCCGCGTACCGAAGTGTTCAACACCTCCTCGCGCTCGAAGTCGACCCTGCTCAAGGGCACCTGGCGCATCGACGACGCGCAGACGCTGGAAGCCGGCTATCGCCGCTATGAAGGCACCGCCGGCGAGATCATGGCCTCGCAGATCATCCGCGTCGACCGCGACCGCGTGCCGCAATGGGACCCGGGCCACGTCGACATGGACAGCTACAGCCTGCGCTACCGCTTCAACCCGGACAGCGAGCTGATCGACCTGCGCGTCAACGCGTGGTACACCGACGCCGACAGCGTGATGTACAACAGCCTGACCGGCATCACCCCGTGGTACTTCGATCGCCGCACCGAGTGGTACGACGCGCCCAGCTTCAGCGGCAATCCCGGCTACAAGGATGCCTACCGCAACCCGCTGCGGCAGAAGCGTTTCGGCCTGGATGCCAGCAACACTTCGGTGTTCGACAGCAGTGCCGGCCGCTTCACTCTCGATTACGGTCTGTCCTACAGCGATGAGGACATCGCTCCGGGCAGCTCTGGCCCGATCATGCACGACGACCTGGTCAACAACCGCTTCCTGCGCAATGCCGAGCGCAAGGAATACAGCGCGGTAGCGTCGCTGAAGTGGGCGCCGGACGAACACTGGGAAATGCTGCTGGGCGGGCGGTGGAACCGCGTGGACGTGCATGACCGCAACCGCCTGGCCACGCCGGACGGATACGAAGTCCAAGGCCAGTACCGTTACACCGAACTGCTCAACGGCAATCCCAAGCTGCCGTCGTGGCGGGCCAAGCGCATTGCCCTGTTGAACTGGTATCCGGACGCGAACGGAAATTTCACCCAGGAATCGCTGCTGGCTTCGCCGTACAAGAAGGGTACCGTCGGCGACATCGGTGGTTGGAACTTCTATGACGCCGATGCTGCAGAGGACCTGAAAGTGCCGGTGAGCTGGAGCTGGTCGCAGCCGATCCGCCGTCGTGACAGCGCGTTCTCGCCGACGGCCAGCGTGGCCTTCCGTTTCAGCGAAGACAGCATGGTCTACCTGAAGTACGCCGAAGGCACCAAGCTGCCGAGCCTGTTCGAGACCACGCTGGGCCTGTTCACTGCGGCCAAGCCGGTGGACGAACTCAAGCCCGAGCGTGCGCACAGCTGGGAACTGGGCGCCAGCACGATTCAGCACGACCTGTTCACCGCCGGTGACCGCCTGGCGCTGAAGCTGGCGTACTTCGATACCCGCATCGATGACCTGATCACCCGCGACTACCGCACGTTGTCGGCCGGCCTGATCCGCAACGTCGACCGCTTCAAGGTGTCGGGCATGGAGTTCCAGTCCAGCTATGACAGCGGCAAGGTGTTTGCCGATCTGTCGGCGCACTATTACTTCAAGGCCAAGACCTGCGCACCGGACATCGCTGCCGAGCGCCGCGCGTACGGCGTGCAGCGCAGGAACGCAGAGCTGGCCGGCACGCCGGACTGCGTGGATGGCGGCTTCGAAGGCTCCTACAGCAACACCCAGAACCCGCCGCGCTACATGGTCAACCTGACAGTGGGCTCACGCCTGTTCGACGAGCGGCTGACCTTCGGCACCCGCGTGGTCCACAACGCGGGCCCGATCAGCAAGCTGGACAAGGAATGGAACGTCGGTCTGTCGGCGATCCAGCAGCTGTACCGGCCGACCACGCTGGTGGATCTGTTCGCCAGCTGGAGCTTCAACGACCAGTTGTCGGTGGAAGCGAACGTGGACAACGTGACCGACCGCTACTACCTGGATCCACTGGCGTTGGGCGTGATGCCGGCCCCGGGCCGCACCGCGCGGCTGGCGCTGACCTGGAAGTACTGATCAACCCTCCACGCATGGTGTGGATCTATTGACGATCTGCAAGGGTGGGTGCGGACCTTGGTCCGCACCGCATTCGCCATGCAATCGGTAGCGCCGGGCCATGCCCGGCGCCTGCTTACAACCCGGTTGCTGCCTTTACCGCTTCTTCATGCAGCGACTCGTTCAGCTCATCGACCACCGTGCTCCACGCCGCATCGGCCTGCAGTGACTCGGACAGGAACTGGCGCTGGGCATCGCTCCAGTAAGGTGCCTCGGCCACTTCCACATCGGCGGCCAGTTGGTGTTCGCGGATGAAGCGGGCGATGCCCTCGGCGCTGGCGTCCAGGCCCAGCTGCAGGAACAGGTTGGTCATGCGCGGCTCGGTGGTGATCATCGTCGGTTCCGGGTGGAAGAAGGGGGAAGGCCCATTATCGGCACACACGGGCTTGGGGATAGCCCCACGGCAGACGTCTACAGCACGACGACCCTCCTGGCATTCCCCCATGAACGCACACATCGCTCCCGAAGACAGCCGCAGCCTGCGGCTCAAGGCCGCCACCCGCGACAGTCACGGCGCGCTGGACAAGCGCATCATGGCCGGCGACATCTTCGCCGACCGCAGCAACTTCGCCCGTTTCCTGCGCGTGCAGTACCGCTTCCATCGCAGCATCGACGCGTTGTATGCCAACCCTGCGCTGGACACACTGCTGCCCGATCTCGGTGAACGCCGCCGCCTGACTCAGGTCGCGCGCGACCTGCAGGACCTGGAACAGACCCTGCCGGACGCCTACATCCCCGCGCTGCAGGCGGACCTGGCGCTACCCGCAGCACTGGGCTGGCTGTACGTGGCCGAAGGCTCCAACCTGGGCGGCACCGTGCTGTACAAGATGGCGGCCAAGCTCGGCCTGGACCGCGATTTCGGCGCCCGTCACCTGGCGGCGCATCCCGATGGTGCCGCGCGCCACTGGCGCGAGTTCACCGCTGCGCTGGATGCGGTACCGCTGAGTGCCGAGCAGGAGCAGCAGGTGATCGATGCGGCCGATGCCGCGTTCCGCAGCGTGCACGGCCACGTCGAAGTGGAATTCGCCTGATGAAGAACGCCTACCGCGCGCAGGCGCAGGGCTGATGCGCTGGCTCTGGTTCGCGCTGGGATGGGTGATGGTCGGTCTCGGGGTGATCGGTGCGCTGCTGCCGGTAATGCCGACCACCATCTTCCTGATCCTGGCGGTGGGCTGCTTCGCGCGCAGCTCGCCGAAGTTCGAGCAGCGCCTGCTGGCGCATCCGCGCTATGGCCCGTCGTTGCGGTTGTGGCGCGAGCAGGGCGCGGTGTCGCGCAAGGGCAAGGCATTCGCCAGCGCCGGCATGGCGGTGGGATTCGCGATGTTCTGCTGGGGCGCCCATCCCTCATGGCGCCTGCTGCTGGGCGTGGGCCTGTTCTTCGCGGTCAGCGCCGGCTATGTGCTCAGTCGACCAGCACCACGCCTTGAACCCACGCCGCTGGTGGACGTGGACGACGCCCATGATCCGCGCACGGCCCGCCGCCGTGCTGCATCCCCTGATTCTGATGGAACCCGAGACGATGCTGCCTGCTGACCTGGCCCCTGTGGCTACCCCCGCCCTGACCCCGTGGGGCATGTACCTGGCCGCCGACGTGGTGGTGAAAGGGGTGATGATCGCGCTGGCCCTGGCGTCGCTGGCTACCTGGACCGTGCTGCTGGCCAAGGGCTGGGAACTGGCTCGGCAGGCGCGGCAGCTGCGAGCGGCGCGCGCGCTGTTGCTGCAGGCGGCAAGCCTGCCCAACGAACACGCGGATGCCAGCGTGCAGCAGGGCGCCGCGCTGGCGATGCTGGACGCCGCGCGCACCGAACTGCGCCTGTCGCAGGAGCTGGGTGGCCGCGACGGCATCAAGGAGCGCATCGCCTCGCGGCTGGATCGCATCGAACTGGAAACCGCGCGCGTGCAGCGGCGCGGCATCGGCGTGCTCGCCAGCATCGGCGCGGTGGCGCCGTTCGTCGGCCTGTTCGGCACGGTGTGGGGCATCATGAACAGTTTCATTGGCATTGCCCACAGCAACACCACCAATCTGGCAGTGGTTGCACCGGGTATCGCCGAGGCCCTGCTGGCAACCGCGTTGGGCCTGGTTGCGGCAATTCCTGCCGTGCTGGTCTACAACCACTTCAGCCGCGTGCTGGCCGGTCTGCGTGGTCTGCTCGGCGATCTGTCGGCAGCCGTGCAGCAGCTGGTCTCGCGCGATCTTGATCGTGCCGTGCCGCGTACCGCAGCGGCGCCGCTGCGTGCGGTGCATTGAGGGACGACTGATGGCGATCAGGACCGCGTCCGACCGTGACGATGCCCCCGAAGAAGCGCACGAGATCAATGTCACGCCCTTCATCGACGTGATGCTGGTGCTGTTGATCATCTTCATGGTGGCCGCACCGCTGGCCACCGTGTCGGTGCCGGTGCAGCTGCCAGCCAGCAGCGCCAGTGCTACGCCGCCGGAATCGGCGCCGGTGTACGTGACCGTGCAGGCCGATCTGTCGCTGCGCGTCGGTGAGCAGGCGGTGGCACGTGATGGGTTGGCGGCTGCATTGCAGGCGGCCACCCACGGTGACACCACGCAACGCCTGTTCCTGCGCGCCGATACGCGTGTGCCTTACGGCGAACTGATGGCGACATTGGATGCGTTGCGTGCGGCGGGCTACCTGAAGGTGGCGCTGGTTGGCCTGGAGCAGGGCGCGCGATGAGCGGACTGCGGCGCTGGGCGACCAGCCTGGCGATCGTGCTGCTGGTGCATGCGCTGCTGATCGGTGCAGGCTGCTGGTGGGCAGCGCGTGCGCCGTCGCTGGCGGTGGCACCGCCTGCGGCGCTGATGCTCGAACTGGCGCCGATGGCACAGGCGCCGTCGGTGCCGCCACGCGAGGTCGCCACCGGGCCGCTGCAGCAGCAACAGCAGCGGCAGGCGCCGAAACCGGCCCTGCGTGAGCAACCCAAGGCGCCATTGCAGCCGCAGGGTGACCTGCCACCGCCGCGTGCGCCGGAGCCGACACCCTCGCCGGACAGCGCCGACGCCAACGTCGCGCAGACCAGCGCGCCACCACAGGTGGCCGCCGATGCGGCCACGCGCTACACCGCACCGCAGACCGCTTCCGGTGAGCGCAGTCGTGCCGAGGCGACCTGGGAAGGGCGCCTGCTGGGGCACCTGCAGAAGCACCGGCGCTACCCGCGCCAGGCCGAGCGGCTGCGCCAGCAGGGGGTGGTCTACGTGCGCTTCGCGGTGGCCCGCGATGGCGTGGTCTCCGCCATGAAGCTGGGCCGCAGCAGTGGCTTCGCACTGCTCGACCAGGAGACGTTGGACACCGTGCAGCGCGCCAGCCCTGTACCGGCGCCGCCGGCCGAAGTGGCCGGCGACCCGGTGGAAGTGATGGTGCCGGTGTCGTTCTTCCTGCGCGGGCGGTGAGGGCACCGGCGGCTGTCATCCACGCATGGCGTGGATCTACCCGAGCGCCGCCAATCGACATCGGAGCCGTCATCCACGCATGGCGTGGATCTACAGCAGCGGCACCAGCAGCAGCGCGACGATGTTGATGATCTTGATCAGCGGATTGATCGCCGGGCCGGCGGTGTCTTTGTACGGGTCACCGACGGTATCGCCGGTCACCGCGGCCTTGTGCGCCTCGCTGCCCTTGCCGCCGAAGTGGCCGTCCTCGATGTACTTCTTGGCGTTGTCCCAGGCGCCGCCGCCGGTGGTCATCGAAATGGCCACGAACAGGCCGGTGACGATCGTGCCGATCAGCAGGCCGCCCAGCGCGCGTGGCCCCAGCAGCAGGCCGACCACCACCGGCACCGCCACCGGCAGCAGTGACGGCACGATCATTTCGCGGATCGCCGAGCGGGTCAGCATGTCCACGGCCCTGTCGTACTGCGGCTTGGCGGTGCCCTGCATGATGCCGGGGATCTCGCGGAACTGCCGCCGCACTTCCTCCACCACCGCGCCCGCTGCGCGGCCGACCGCTTCCATCGCCATCGCGCCGAACAGGTAGGGAATCAGGCCACCGATCAGCAGGCCGATGATCACGGTGTGATCGCTGAGGTCGAAGCGGAACTCCTGGCCGGGATTGGCCGCCTGCAGGTTGTGGGTGTAGTCGGCGAACAGCACCAGCGCGGCCAGTGCTGCCGAACCGATCGCATACCCCTTGGTGACCGCCTTGGTGGTATTGCCCACAGCATCGAGGGGATCGGTGATGTCGCGGATCTCCGAGGGCAGCTCGGCCATTTCGGCGATGCCACCGGCGTTGTCGGTGATCGGCCCGTAGGCATCGAGTGCGACGATCATGCCCGCCATCGACAGCATGGCGGTGGCCGCGATGGCGATGCCGTACAGGCCGGCCAGGGCATACGCACCCCAGATTGCCGCGCACACCGCGATCACCGGCAGCGCGGTGGACTTCATGGAAATGCCGAGGCCGGCGATGATGTTGGTGCCATGGCCGGTGGTCGAGGCCTGCGCCACGTGCTGCACCGGCTTGTACTGGGTGCCGGTGTAGTACTCGGTGATCCACACGATCAGGCCGGTCAGCACCAGGCCGATCAGCGCGCAGCCGTACAGCGCGATGGGACCATGCACGTTGTCGGCCATCAGCCCGGTGGTGATCGGGTAGAACGCGATTGCGGCCAGCACGCCTGAGACGATCACGCCCTTGTACAGCGCGCCCATGATCGAACCGCCCGGCTTCACCTTGACGAACAACGCACCGATGATCGAAGCGATGATCGATACACCGCCCAGCACCAGCGGATACAGCACCGCGTTGGCGCCTGCTTCGGCCAGCATCAGGCTGCCCAGCAGCATGGTGGCGATCACGGTGACCGCATAGGTCTCGAACAGGTCGGCGGCCATGCCGGCGCAGTCGCCGACGTTGTCACCGACGTTGTCGGCGATCACAGCCGGATTGCGCGGGTCATCCTCGGGAATCCCCGCTTCGACCTTGCCGACCAGATCGGCGCCGACGTCTGCACCCTTGGTGAAGATGCCGCCGCCCAGGCGCGCGAAGATCGAGATCAGCGATGAGCCGAAGGCCAGGCCGACCAGCGCATGCAGCGCCTGTTCCATCGGCAGGCCCAACCGCAGCAGCAGTGCGTAGTAGCCGGCCACGCCCAGCAGGCCCAGGCCGACCACCAGCATGCCGGTGATCGCACCGCCGCGGAACGCAACATCCATCGCCGCACTGATGCCATGCCGTGCGGCCTCGGCGGTGCGCACGTTGGCGCGCACCGACACGTTCATGCCGATGTAGCCGGCTGCGCCGGATAGCACCGCACCGACCGCGAAGCCGATCGCGGTGTACCAGCTGATGAAGATGCCGACCAGCACGAACAGCACCACGCCGGCGATGCCGATGGTCAGGTACTGGCGGTTGAGGTAAGCGCGTGCGCCTTCCTGGATGGCCGTGGCGATGGCGACCATGCGTTCATTGCCGGTGGGTTGGCGCAGGATCCAGCGCGCCGAGACGATTCCGAACAGGATCGCGAGAATGGCGCAGCCCAGCGCCAATGAAAGCCCGTGACGTTCCAGCATTAGACCCCTCCGCTAAATGGATGGACAAGCATCCAGTGGCGATGAACTGCACCACGAGGGGGACGACGGGCTGCAGCCTGGAACCAACCCGTACCGACCTTGGTGGTCGTCCGACGTATGGCGGTGTTCAGCATTCCCTGGTGCCCGCAGTATGCGTGTACCCGCGCCTGGATGGTAGCGCCGGGCCGCGCCCGGCGAGCGCAGCGGTTGCTGCACCGACGTCATATCCGTCGTCCCTGTCACCACCTTTGCACCCCGTTAAGCCAGCCTCTGCAAGCCTGCGCGCAGTCCTGTCGGAGAATCCTCATGCGCCTGTCCTTGTTGATGCTTGCTGTCCTGGCCCCGGCCACGTCTGCCCTCGCAGCGGAAGCACCCGAACTGCAGCGCGCTGTCGGTGCACCGCAGGCGGTCGGCGCGGTGCATACGCTGCGGCAGATTCCAGAAGCCTGTGCCCGCCTTGAAGGCGCTTTCACTGGTCAGGCCGCGGAGCCCTATCGTTTCTCGGCGGTGCGCACCAGCGAGCAGTGCCAGCCGCGTGCACGCTTCGTCGACTACGCCAAGGCACAACCGAGCGCCGACAAGGGCTGGAAACTCAATGATGTGATCCGTGTTCCGAATGCGGCCTGCCCGGCGCAGCAGGCGGTGGTGCGCGTGTGGCGTCTGCCGGTGAACAACGCCCAGGCGCTGGATGGGCAGGGACAGTCGCGCATCTACCTGGAAGAAGCCAAGAAGCAGGCCGCCGCCGGCAAGATTCCGCAGGTGACCATGTTCGCCGCGCAGCTGCAGATGGAAGGCAAGGCCTGCAATTGAGGCCGAGCATCCACGCCTCGCGTGGATCTACTGGAAGGGAGACCCGGGTAGTGCCGGCCGCTGGCCGGAAACCCCGTGATCAAAATGAAAAGGCCCGGGCGCTCGCGCGCCCGGGCCTTTCCTCATGCCGGCAGCGGTCAGTTGCCGCGGCAATCCTTCAGCCACAGCACGCGGCCGATCTGGTCATAACTGTCGACCACACCGGTCAAGGTCACCTTCTCGCGCGGGCGCAGGGCCAGCGCATACGCAGCCTGGTTGGCGGCGAACGAACAGGAAATGGCCACGCGCTCGAAGTCGATGCTGCCATCGCTGGGCAGGTCGAAGCTGGTGTTGTAGGTACCCCCGCTGCGCAGCACCGTGGTGATGCGGCCGGTGATGGCGTAGGTCTTGCCCTTGTAGCGCGGCTCGACCGCAGCCGGGTTGTCCTTGTTCTGGTTGCGCAGCTGGAAGCCGAAGCGCTCAGCCGCGACGGTCACCACCGACGCCTGCGGGGCGGTCCTGGCTGCCTGTTCGCCGGCCTTGCCGGGCTTGATCTGGTTGAGCAGCTTGCACATTTCATCGCGCACGCCGTCGGCCGAAGCAATGGCACCCTTGTTGACTTTCACCACCATGCCGACGGTGCCCTGGCCGCCTTCTGAGGTGGCGCTGATGATCATCGGAATCGGCTTGTGGGCCATGGTTTCCGGTTCTTCGATCAGCATGGAGCCGCCTTCCGCATCCTCGCTGAGGACATCCATGTTGGCATTCTTGGCAATTACCCGCATCTGGCCGATGGCGCTGGCCACGGTCAGGTCCGGCTGGGTGACCGACGAGGTGAAGGTGGTGCCGACGAAGGGATTGCCCTTCTTCTGGAAGTTGCTTTCGCAGGTCGCAGCGAAGGCCGGCGCAGCAGCGCCGCACAGCAGGGCAGCGATCAGGATCGGGTGCTTCATGGTTACAGTCCTTGTGAAATGGCAGCACGGGCCCGGGCCTTGCGGCCGGGCAGTGTCGAATCTGGCTTGCGGCGACCCCTTTGCCCCGGGCCGGAGCCCGATTGTGGAGCGCTTCGGCGGTCGCCGCAATGCGCCCTGCGCTCCGCGCGGGGCGCAGGAGGGCTTCAACCCTCGAACGTCGGCAGCTTCTGCTTCACCGCGACATTCTTCAGCGTCACATACTTCGGCAGGCCATCGGTGCCATACGGAAGCGGCGCTTCGCCCTTGATCAACGGCGACAGGTAGGCGCGCGCCTTGGCGGTGATGCCGAAGCCATCGCGACGGATGAAGCTGGCCGGCATCTTCTTCTCATGGTTGGCGATCTTCGACAGCGGTGCGGCTTCGATCTTCCAGCGATACGGCACATCGCTGCTGCGCACGATCACCGGCATCACTCCGTTCTGGCCCTTCAACGCCAGCTGCACGGCGGCCTTGCCGACCGCCTGTGCCTGCTCCCAGTCGGTTTTGCTGGCCAGGTGGCGGGCCGAGCGCTGCAGGTAGTCGGGCAGCGCCCAGTGCACCTTCAGACCCAGCTGGTCCTTGACCCGCCCGGCCAGGTGCGCGGCCACGCCGCCCAGCTGCGCATGGCCGAAGGAGTCCTTGCCGCCGCCGGCGTCGGCGACGAAGCGGCCGTCGGCGGTGGCGATGCCTTCCGAGGCCACCACCACGCAGTAGCCCACGCGTGCGACCACGGCCTTGACCTTGGCCAGGAACGCCGCCTCGTCATAGGCACGTTCGGGCAGCAGGATGATGTGCGGGGCGTCGTCATCGCCGTTGCCAGCCAGGCCGGCAGCCGCGGCCAGCCAGCCGGCGTGGCGGCCCATCGCCTCATAGATGAAGACACGGGTGGAGGTCTCGGCCATCGCCGCCACGTCCAGGGCCGCTTCGCGTACGGACACCGCCGTGTACTTGGCCGCCGAGCCGAAGCCGGGGCAGGTGTCGGTCACCGCCAGATCGTTGTCGATGGTCTTGGGTACGCCAATGCAGGTCAGGTCGTAGCCGGAGGCCTTGGCCAGCTGCGAGACCTTCAGCGCGGTATCGGCCGAGTCGTTGCCGCCGTTGTAGAGGAACCAGCGCACGTCGTGGGCGCGCAGGACCTCCAGCAGGCGGTCGTAACGGGCACGGTCGGCCTCCAGTGATTTCAGCTTGACCCGGCACGAGCCGAACGCGCCGCCGGGGGTGTGGGCCAGGGCGCGGATGGCCGCAGCACTCTCCTTGCTGGTGTCGATCAGCTCCTCGCGCAGGGCGCCGAGAATGCCGTTGCGCGCGGCCAGGACCTTGATTCCCTTGGCGCGGGCCTGTTCGATCACCGCCGCGGCAGTGGCGTTGATGACGGCGGTGACGCCGCCGGACTGGGCGTAAAGGAGGGTGCCATTGCGCATGCTTTTACCTGCTCGGGGGAGGGGACATTGCAGGGACATTACCCGGATGCGCTAAAGTGGCGCTATTGCGGTGCAGCGATACCGGGCCGTCCGGGACGCGAACCTTCTTTATTTTCAACACGTTGGAGTCAGGTCAATGCGATTGGTTCTGTTGGGACCGCCCGGTTCGGGCAAGGGGACACAGGCGACGCGCCTGAAGGAAAAGCTCGAGATCGCCCACATTTCCACTGGCGACATGCTGCGCGCGGAAATCGCCGCCGGCTCCGAGCTGGGCAAGCAGGCCAAGTCGGTGATGGATGCCGGCAATCTGGTGTCCGATGAGATTCTGCTGGGTATGCTGAAGTCGCGCCTGGCCCAGGCCGATGTCGCCAAGGGCTTCATCCTGGACGGCTATCCGCGCAATGTGGCCCAGGCCAACGCGCTGGACGGCATGCTGGCTGAAATCGGCCAGCCGCTGGACGCTGTGGTGCAGCTGGACGTGGCCACTGAACTGCTGGTCGAGCGCATCGCTGGCCGTGCGCAGGAGCAGGGCCGCGCCGACGACAATCCGGAATCGGTGCGCAAGCGCCTGCAGGTCTACACCGAGCAGACCGCTCCGGTGGTCGACTTCTACGCCGGTCGTGGCACCCTGGCCCGCGTCGATGGCGTCGGCGAGCTGGACGAGATCGAAGCCCGCATCCTGGCCGCGATCAAGCGCTGACCTGCCTGGCCGGTCGATGCCGGCCACCGCAGGCGCAAAAAAAACAGGCCTGATCCGCGAGGATCAGGCCTGTTTCGTTTCATAGGTGCCAGCAAAGGGCTTGCTCAGGGCCCCCACAGCATGAGCTCCCTTGGGGATGGCCTCTTGGGGAGTAGGACCGGTTCGGGTACTGCGGCTGGCATCCTGAATTGTGTCCGGGTTCACAGAACATCGCTATCGGGAATTCCCTGACATGTGATTGGAGTTTTCTCACAGTGACTGTAGGGGTTCTCTTACCCCGTTGCCGACAATGGCCCTATACAGCCGTGATCAGTCACAATCCCCGGTCATGAGCAGCGTACATATCCTTGCAATCGCCGGCACCTTCATGGGTGGCGTGGCCGCCCTGGCGCGGGAACTGGGCCATAAGGTCAGTGGCAGCGACCAGGCCATCTATCCGCCGATGTCGACCCAGCTCGAGCAGCTGGGCATCACCCTGGACCAGGGCTACCGCGCCGACAGCGTGCCGGAGGGCACCGGACAGGTGGTGATCGGCAACGCACTGTCACGCGGCAACCCGGCCGTGGAAGCCGTCCTGGATGCCGGCCAGCGCTACATTTCCGGCGCCCAGTGGCTGTCCGAACAGGTCCTGCCGGGCCGCGACACCCTGGCCGTGGCCGGCACCCATGGCAAGACCACCACCACCACCATCCTGACCTGGCTGCTGGAAAGCGCCGGCCGTTCGCCGGGCTTCCTGATCGGCGGCGTGGCCGAGGACTTCGGCGTGTCCGCGCGGTTGGGCCAGGGCCGTGAATTCGTCGTCGAAGCCGATGAGTACGACACCGCGTTCTTCGACAAGCGCAGCAAGTTCGTGCACTACCGGCCGCTGGTGGCGATCCTCAACAACCTCGAATACGACCACGCCGACATCTTCCCCGATGTGGCGGCGATCCAGCGCCAGTTCCACCACCTGGTGCGTACCGTACCGGCGCGCGGCCGCCTGATCGTCAACGGCGAAGACGCGCACCTGGCCGAAGTGCTGGCGATGGGCTGCTGGACCCCGATCGAACGCTTCGGCTTCGACCCTGCGCTGGAGTGGCATGCCGAGCTGCTGGCCGCCGATGGCAGCGCGTTCCGCGTCCATCATCGTGGGCAGGCGCTGGGCGATGTGCACTGGTCGCTGCTGGGCCGGCACAACGTACTCAACGGCCTGGCGGCGCTGGCCGCCGCGCACGCCGTGGGTGTCGCGCCGGCCGAGGTGATCCCGGCGCTGGCACGCTTCCGCAGCGTCAAGCGCCGCATGGAAGTGATCGGCAACCACGATGGCATCACCGTCTACGACGATTTCGCCCATCACCCGACCGCGATTGCCACCACCCTTGAAGGCCTGCGCGCCAAGGTCGGTGATGCGCGCATCGTGGTGGCGATGGAGCCGCGCAGCAATTCGATGCGGCTGGGCGCCCACGCCCAGGCGCTGGCGCCGTCATTGGCGCTGGCCGATGAGGTGGTGTTCCTGCACCGCCCGGAGCTGGCCTGGGACGCGGCAACGGTGATCGCGGCGGTGCGTGGACAGGCACACGCGGTGGCCGATACCGATGCGTTGTTGGCGCAGCTGCAGTCCGACGTGCGCAGCGGCGACCATGTGGTGTTCATGTCCAACGGTGGCTTCGACGGCGCGCCGCGCCGCTTCCTGGCAGGACTGCAGGCACGATGAGCGGCGAGGATTCGCTGCCGCTGTTCCCGCTGCATACGACGCTGCTGCCGGGCGCGGCCATCGGCCTGCGCGTGTTCGAGCCACGCTACCTGGATCTGGTCCGCGAAACCGGCCGCAGTGGCGAAGGCTTCGGTGTCTGCCTGATCCTGGAAGGCCAAGAAGTGGGTGCACCGGCAACGCCGGCCGCCTTCGGCGTGCAGGTGAAGATCGAGGATTTCGATGTCGGTGCCGACGGCGTGCTGCAGCTGCGATTGCGCGGTACCCGCCGTTTCCATGTCGAGCGTACACGCGTGCGCGACAACGGGCTGGTGGTTGCCGACGTGCGCTGGTGCGATGAGGATCCCGATGACGAACTGCGTCCGCAGCACGCGCTGCTGGCGACGGTACTGGACCACATCATCGAGCAGGCGGGCACGGCGTTCGCACCGGCCACGCCGGCATTGATGGACCAGGCCAGCTGGGTCAGCTGGAGGCTGGCCGAGCTGTTGCCGCTGAGCGAACAGCAGCGGCTGCAACTGCTGCAGCTGGACGACCCGCACCAGCGCCTGCAGCAGCTGCTGGGCTGGATGCCGTAGAAGCTATCCACGCATGGCGTGGATCTACTGGAACCCGCATCCACGCACGGCGTGGATCTATCGGAACCCGCATCCACGCATGGCGTGGATCTACTGGAACCCGCATCCACGCATGGCGTGGATCTACTGTAGAGCCGAGCCTATGCTCGGCTGCTCTTCGTGGGATTTATCAAGCGGAGCATGGGCTCGGCTCTACAGTGAGTGATCGCGCACCGATACCTGTCAGGGCGCCGTTGCCTTCAGGCGCAGCACCGGCAGGCCGGTCTCCGGGTGCATCGCTTCCTGCTGAGGCAGCGCCTGCACCGCTTCCTTCACCGCGTTCAACGCCGGATCAATCCCACGCACGGGGTGCCACATGCCGATCCACTGGAAGTGACGCTCGTAGCGCAGGGTCTGCGCGCTGCCCAGCCACAACGGGGTGTCGCCCGGCTGCAGCTGCGCCGGAGCCTGCCACAGGCGGAGCACGTAGCGCTCATCGGCCTGCGCGCCCTGGCGCACCATCAGCAGCGCTTCGACGCGCGTATCCAGCGTCGCCGGCAGCACCGGCAGTTCGTCGGCGCCGGTGTTCTTGTCCAGCATCAACAGGGCTTCCTGCCAGCCAGCCTGTGCCTGCACCTGCCAGCCGCGCGCTTCCAGCTGCGCCTGCAGCGGTGCCAACGGCCCGGCCACCTGCACATCCAGCGGCCAGCGCTGGTCATCGTCGAATTCGTTGCGGCGTGCCGGCAGTTTCGCCCAGTCGTGCTGCCACCAGGCCTGCGCGTCCATCGCCAGCGGCGCAGGCAGGGTCGGCTCGAAGCGTTCCAGCTTGATGGCGATGTTGCGCGGCGCGTACCACATCGCCGCCACCGCGAAGACGCCGTAGAACAGCCAGGCAACCGGCTTGACCCAGAACGAGCGGTTGAAGCGGCGGCGGTAGGCGATGCCGAGCACCAGCAGCCAGAAGGTGCCGAACAACATGCCGCCGATGACGTCGCTCAGCCAGTGCGCGCCCAGGTACAGGCGCGAGAAGCCGATCAGGCTGACCACGATGCCCGACACCAGGTAGGGCCAGACACGGGTGCGGCCGGGCATTTCGCGGGCGATCAGCACCGCGAAGAAGCCGAAGGTGATGGTGGCCATGGTCACCGACACCGACGGGAAGCCGAAGCCACTGCTGGCATCGATCGGGCGCACCACATCGACGGTGGCGCCGAGCAGTTTGGTCAGGGCCAGGCCGAAGGCCAATGCGGCAAGCCAATGTGCAGCCGCCATCCAGCGCCGGCGCCACACCAGGTAGCCCATTGCCGCAGCGGTTGCCGGCAGCAGCACCTGCCATGCGCCCAGCGAGGCCAAGGCGGCCATCGGGTAGTCGGCCAGCGGATTGCGCAGGGCCAGCATGGCCTGGTGCACCAGCAGGTCCACCGCCAGGGGCTCGCCGTGGGCGACCACCACGGTCAACAGGGCGAACCAGCCCCAACCCAACAGCAGCAGCATCAACGCCAGCATCGCCAACGGCACCGACTCGCGGCGCTTCGGGTCGAGCACGCCGACGGTATAGCGGCCCAGTGTCGGGTGCCGGTTGGACCAGTCGAGCAGGCGTGCCAACCAGTTGTCCATGCGCGCGGCCGACCAGCGATAGCCGTACAGCACGATGGCCCAGACCAGGCTGAGGATCACCGCCAGCAGGCCCGCCACCACGACCAGCCGGCCGGCAACAGCGGCAACGGCGTCATAGGCTTCGCCGAGGATCCAGCCCGGGGCCAGGAACAGCACGGCCCAGGAAATACTGGCGATGCCGCTGGCCTGCACATAGCGGCTGGCGGGCATCTTCATCATGCCAGCGATGGCGGGCACGAATGGCCGGATGGCACCGACATAGCGGGCGATCAGGATGCTCTTGAATGCATTGCGGCGGAACAGGTTCTCGCCGCGGTCGAGCAGCTGTGGATAGCGGCTGAACGGCCAGACGCCGCGCAGGCGGTCGCCCCAGCGCCGGCCTATCCAGTAGCTGATGCCATCACCGGCGAACGCGCCCAGCGCTGCGGCCGCAACCGCGTACGGCCCGGAGATCTGCCCAAGGCCGATGAACACGCCGACGGCGAACAGCAACGGCAGCGCCGGCACGATGGCGCCAAGAATGATGACCGCATCGCAGAAGGCGATCAGAAAGATGACCGCACCCGCCAACACGGGATGAGCGGCAATCCACGCGAGGGTGGCGTCGATCCATGAAGAGTCCATTTCCCGATTATAGAGGCGTGAAGGTGACTGGTTCCCAGCCGCTTGGTGACCGTTTGCAACCGACGCCATCGCCTAGAATGTCGCCATGCCTGTATCCAACGACACGCCAACGCATGCACTGAAGGCCGACAGCTTTGGCCGGATCCTCCTTGTGCAGGGCCCCGAAGGCCCCTTCGTCCGCCGCGATCTGGGGGCCACGCCGCTGTGGCTGCGGCTGCCTGCGTGGTGGCTGGCGCGGCGTGAAGCGCGCGCGCTGAAGCACATCCACGGAATGGCTGACGTGCCGCAACTGCTGGACTGGAATGGCCACCATCTCGACCGCAGCTTCATGGCCGGCGACGCGATGTACCAGCGCCCGCCGCGCGGCGACGTGGCCTGGTTCGGTGCTGCGCGGCGCCTGCTGCAGCAGCTGCACCGGCGCGGTGTGGCCCACAACGATCTGGCCAAGGAAGCCAATTGGCTGGTGACCGAGGACGGTCGTCCGGCCCTGATCGATTTCCAGCTGGCGGTGATCGGCAACCCGCGTTCGCGCTGGATGCGCCTGCTGGCGCGCGAAGACCTGCGTCACCTGCTCAAGCACAAGCGCATGTACTGCCGGGCGTCGCTGACGCCGGTGGAGAAGCGCGTGCTCAAGCGCACGTCCTGGGTGCGCGATCTCTGGTTCGCCACCGGCAAGCCGGTCTATCGCTTCGTCACCCGCCGCATCCTGCATTGGGAAGACAACGAAGGGCAGGGCCCCAAGCCGTGAGCGCACTGCTGAGCGAAGACAGCGTCCTGCGTTCGCAACTGCCGGGTGCCGATTTCGTCCATGCCTGCCGGGAGGCTGCGCCGCGCAATGGGCGTTCGGCGCTGCAGGCCTACCGTGATATGGCAGCGACGGTCCCGGGTTGGTTCGACGGGCTGATGGGCATGCGCAACCGTGGCATGCGGCTGCTGGGCATGAAGGATCTCGGCTCACTGCGCGCGGTGCAGCAGACCGTCGATCCACAGCCTGGTCAACGCCTCGGCATCTTCACCCTGCAGGCGCTGAGCGAAGATGCCATCGTGCTGGAAGACGACGACCGCCATCTGCGCGTGCAACTGGCGCTGCAGTGGCATGGCGATGCGTTGGAAGTGGCGACGGTGGTGCACACCCACAACGCATTTGGTCGCCTGTACATGCTGCCGGTTGCGCCGGTGCATCGCTGGATCGCGCCGCACCTGCTGAACAAGCAGATTCGCGGGTATCAGTAGATCCACGGCATGCGTGGATGCACTTCGCAGCATGGCCCGGCGAGCCCTTACGGCGTCAGTGGTACCACCTGCTGGCCAATGAAGTTGCGCTTGCCATCGAAGTCATAGCCGATCTGCAGCTGGCCGACATCCGGGCACGCATGGCAGTCGCGCAGTGGCGTGCGGTACAGCAGGCGGATACCACCGCCTTCCAGCGCTGTAGTACCCGCGGCCTGCGCCGGCGCGAACGGCGTGGCCTGCGGGTTCGCCTTGAGTACCTCCTGCACACCGGGATCGGCGCGCAGCGTGTCGTCCAACTGCACCGCATCCACGTCGATGCGCTTGCCGCCGGCATCGACCAGGCGCGTACCTTCATTGGTGTTGGCGCGGAACGGGTATTCGACGGTGGCCACGCCCAGGCCATCGTGTTCATGCCAGGCGGTCACGTAGGCCAGTTCGCCACCGCTGGACAACTGCTCGGCGGCAGTGACCGCATCGGCACTGGCCCCGCCGGCACGCATCGCATCGCGCAGGCAATCGCGGGTGGCCGCGCTGTCGCCTTGGCGGCAGCTGTTGAGGTCTCCATCCCAGACAACGGCCTCGCTCCAGCGCAGCTTGCCATCGCCGGCCGCCTTGTCGACGCTGGCGGCGTCATCCTTGGCCGGCGCGCTGCCGGGTTCAGGTGAGCGGCCTTGGCAGGCAGTGAGCAGGGCCAGGCCCAAGGCAGGCAACAACAGGCGGGAACAGCGCATGGCATGGACCTCGTGCAGTGACCGGGGCGCCAGTATCGTCAACGTGCGGTGAACTCCGCGTCGGCGCGGCATACTAGCGGCTCATTGCATACGCTGGAGTGTGGAACGTGGGCAGTCTGCAGGGAAAAACCCTTTTCATCACCGGTGCCTCGCGTGGCATCGGCCTGGCAATCGCGCTGCGCGCTGCGCGTGATGGTGCCAACGTCGCCATTGCCGCCAAGTCGTCGGTGCCCAATCCGAAGCTGCCGGGTACCATCCACAGTGCCGCCGAGGCGGTGACCGCAGCCGGTGGCCAGGGCCTGGCGCTGAAGTGCGACATCCGCGAGGAAGACCAGGTGCAGGCGGCGGTTGCCGCTACCGTGGACACCTTCGGTGGCATCGACATCCTGATCAACAACGCCAGCGCCATCTGGCTGCGTGGCACCCTGGACACGCCGATGAAGCGCTTCGACCTGATGCAGCAGGTCAATTCGCGCGGCAGCTTCCTCTGCGCGCAGGCGTGCCTGCCGTACCTGCAGCAGGCGCCGAATCCGCACATCCTGACCCTCGCACCGCCGCCGAGCCTCGATCCCAAGTGGTGGGGCGCACACACCGGCTACACGCTGGCGAAGATGGGCATGAGCTTTGTCACCCTCGGTCTGGCCGCCGAGTTCGGGCCGCAGGGCGTGGCGGTCAATGCGTTGTGGCCGCGCACCGTCATTGCGACCGATGCGATCAACATGATTCCCGGTGTGGACATCGGCGGCTGTCGTACGCCGCAGATCATGGCCGATGCTGCGCATGCGGTGCTGGTGCGCGAGGCGGCCGGTTTCCACGGCCGTTTCCTGATCGATGATGAAGTGCTGGCCGAAGCCGGCGTGACCGATCTTTCCGGGTATGCGGTGGATGCGTCGCGTCCGTTGCTGCCGGATCTGTTCCTGGATTGAGCCAGGCGCATCCACGCATGGCGTGGATCTACTGCTGTTCGGTGGGCTTCATCCACGCATGGCGTGGATCTACTGCCGTTCGGTGGACTTCATCCACGCACGGCGTGGATCTGCTGAGGTCGTGCCGGCCGCTGGCCGGCATCGCCGTCAGTGGCTGAAGGTATCCGGCAGCGGTCCGCCACACTTGCGGCAGTGCCGCGCATCCGGTTCGTGGCCTTCCAGCCCGCAGTGCGGGCAGCCACGTGCATCGCGGCGCGCGGCAAGCTCGGCTTCACGCATGGTGCTGGCCAGTTCGGCGGTGTAGATGCCGGTCGGCACGGCGATGATGCTGTAACCGATCAGGATCAGCACCGAGGTGACGAAGCGGCCGAGCACGGTCTGCGGCACGATGTCGCCGAAGCCGACCGTGGCCATCGTCACCACGGCCCAGTACATGCTGCTGGGGATGCTGGTGAAGCCATGATTGGGGCCTTCGATCAGGTACATCAGCGCGCCGGCGATGATGGTGATGGTGATGACCGTGAACAGGAACACCAGCACCTTGCGCCGACTGCGCCACAACGACTCCATCAGCACACCGCTTTCTTCGACGTAGCGGGTCAGCTTGAGGATGCGGAACACGCGCAGGATGCGCAGCGCACGCACCACCAGCAGGCTCTGCGCGCCGGGAATGAACAGCGACAGGTAGGTGGGCAGGATCGCCAGCACATCGATGATGCCCCAGATGCTCAGCGCGTAGCGCAGCGGCCGACGCACCACCGCCAGCCGCAGCAGGTATTCGGCGGTGAACAGGACGGTGAAGGTCCATTCCAGGATGTACAGGCCAGTAGACCAGCGCGCGTGCAGGTGCTGCACGCTGTCGATCATCACCACGATGACGCTGGCGATGATCGCCACCACCAGGATCAGGTCGAAATTGCGCGAGGGCCGGCTGTCGTGGCGGTAGATGATGTCGAACCACTGGCGGCGCCAGCCGGTCTCGGTGGCGGGGTTCAGCTGGGGGGCGGAAAACGGTCGCATGCGTGCATTGTGCCGCACGGGTTCCGGCGCGAGAATGGGCATTCCTGAACCCTGCTGACTGCCATGACCGCCGCCACCGATCCGCTGATCTCCCTGTCGCACTACTACCTGCCGGTGTACAAGCCCCGCCAGGTGGTGCTGGAGCGAGGCCAGGGCGCCCGCGTGTGGGACAGCCAGGGCCGTGAGTTCATCGACCTGGCCGCGGGCATCGCCGTGTGCGGCCTGGGCCACAACGACCCGGATCTGGTCGCCGCGCTGGTCGAACAGGCCGGCAAGCTGTGGCACACCAGCAACGTGTTCTACAGCGCACCGCCGCTGCACCTGGCCGAGGAGCTGGTGAAGGCCAGCCGCTTCGCCGAGCGCGTGTTCCTGTGCAACTCCGGTGCCGAAGCCAACGAAGTGGCGATCAAGATGGTCCGCAAGTGGGCCTCCAGCCAGGGCCGCCCCGCCGACAAGCGCGTGATCATCACCTTCCGCGGCAGCTTCCACGGCCGCACCATGGGCGCAGTGACCGCCACCGCGCAGCCGAAGTACCAGGAAGGCTACGAGCCGCTGCCGGGGGGCTTCCGCTACATCGACTTCAACGATGAGGTGCAGCTGGAAACCGCGATGGCCGCCGGCGACGTGGCGGCGGTGATGCTGGAGCCGATCCAGGGCGAAGGCGGCGTGATGCCGGCCAAGTCCGGTTTCCTCAAGCGCGTGCGCGAGCTCTGCGACCAGCACAACGCACTGCTGGTGCTGGACGAGATCCAGGCCGGCATGGGCCGTACCGGTACGCTGTTCGCGCACTGGCAGGACGACGTGGTGCCGGACATGGTCACCCTGGCCAAGGCACTCGGCGGTGGCTTCCCGATCGGCGCGATGCTGGCCGGCCCGAAGGTGGCCGAGACCATGCAGTTCGGTGCCCATGGCACAACCTTCGGCGGCAACCCGCTGGCCGCGGCGGTTGCCCGCGTGGCGTTGCGCAAGCTGGCTTCGGCCGAGATCGCGGCCAATGTCAGCCGCCAGTCGAAGGCGCTGCGCGACGGCTTCGCCCGCATCAATGACGAGTTCAAGGTGTTCAGCGAGGTGCGCGGTCGCGGCCTGATGCTGGGTGCCGTGCTCAGCAAAGAGTTCGCTGGCCAGGCGGGTGCGATCCTCGACCACGCCGCCGAACAGGGCTTGTTGACCCTGCAGGCGGGCCCGGACGTGCTGCGTTTCGTGCCGTCGCTGAACATCACCGACGAAGAAGTGGCCGAAGGCCTCAAGCGCCTGCGCGCGGCGATTGCCGCGTTCGTCGCCGCGCGCTGAGTTCCGACCCTACTGCTGCGGAACCTCCGTAGAGCCGAGCCCATGCTCGGCTCATCGCGATGTCAGGCAACAGCAGCCGAGCATGGGCTCGGCTCTACAGAATTGCGGATCACCGTACCGCGTAGCGCTTCAGTACCTTGCCCAGTCCGCGTCCGTCCTGCACGGTTTCCGCGTGGAGGCCGGCTGCGCGCGCACCGCGCACGTTGGCGAACAGGTCATCGACGAACAGCGTGTGTCCCGGTGCCACGCTGAGGGCTGCGAGGGTCCGCAGGAACACCTCCGGCGCGGGTTTGCGCAGGCCAAAGTCCGCGCTGCAGAACACGCGCTCCTGCAGGGCAGGAAACAGCTCCGGCAGCAGCGTCGGCAGCGCCTGCACCATCAAGGCGCCGTTGTTGGTCAGCACTGCCATCGGCACCTGCAGGGCCTGCAGCCGTTGCAGCACCGGCAGTTGCGGGTGGCTGGCCGCGTGGCGTGCGGCAATCCAGGTCGGCAGCGTTACCGTTGTACCGAGCAGTTCGCCAAGCTGGGCCAGATAGCGCGCGCCATCGAGTACGCCGCTGTCGTGTGCCGCTTCGAGCCCACTTTCGTACAGCGCGGCCTGCACGTGCGCGGTCGGCACGTCCAGCGCCTGCGCCAGATGCAGTACGCGCTGCGCGCGCTGGTAGTGCACCAGTACGCCGTCGACATCGAGCAGGAGAAGATCGATCCGCATCGGTCGAGCATGCCATTGCCGCATCCCAGCGCAAACCCTGGACCATGACTGCGACACACGGTCGCAGCCGGGCCAGCAGGCTGCTGCCTAGAATGGCCATCGAACCCGCAGGAGACGGAATGATGAAGGCTTGGATGGTAGCGGTGGGACTGGGCGCGTTGATGCTGGCGCCGTCGGCGATGGCGCGCGTATGTGCGGTGAGCATCGACAGCACCGACCAGATGAGTTTCAGCAGCCGCGAGATCAAGGTGGCTGCCGATTGCAGCGACGTCGACCTGACCCTGCGCCACACCGGCAGGCTGGCCGCCACCGCGATGGGCCACAACTGGGTGCTGACCCGCAGCGCCGACTACCAGCCGGTGGCGATGGCGGGCATGCGCATGACCTTGGCCGACAGCTACCTGCCGAAGGCCGACAAACGCGTGCTGGCGCACACCAGAGTGATCGGTGGTGGCGAGACCACCCGCGTGCGTTTTTCCACGAAGGGCCTGCAGAAGGGCGGCGATTACACCTTCTTCTGCTCGTTCCCCGGCCACTTCGCGATGATGAAGGGCAAGTTCGTTTTCGGTTGAGTACGGGCAGCCACGCATGGCGTGGCTCTACTTCCCGTTCAGTAGATCCACGCCATGCGTGGATGAAAGTGCCGACCAAGGTCGCCACCTACCAGGCCGAGGCTCAGCCCTTGGCCGCCTTGAACGCCACGCGCGCCGCTGCCAGCGTGGCCTCGATCACCGCATCATCGTGTGCGCTGGACAGGAAACCGGCTTCGTACGCCGACGGTGCCAGGAACACGCCCTGGCCCAGCATCGCGTGGAAGAAGCGGTTGAATGCCGGGATGTCGCAGGCCGTGGCCTGGGCGTAGGTCTCCACCTTTTCGCTGGTGAAGAACAGCCCGAACATCGCGCCGACCTGCGTGGTGGTTACCGCCACGCCAGCGTCGGCGGCAGCGGCTTCCAGGCCTGCGCACAGGCGTGCGGCACGCGCGCTCAGGTCGTCGTGGAAACCCGGCTGCTGGATCAGCTCCAGCATGGCCAAGCCGGCGGCCATCGCCACCGGATTACCGCTCAGCGTACCGGCCTGGTAGATCGGGCCGGCCGGGGCGATCTGCTGCATCAGCTCGCGGCGCCCGCCATAGGCACCCACCGGCATGCCACCGCCGATGATCTTGCCGAAGGTGGTCAGGTCCGGGGTGATGCCGTAGTGCGCCTGCGCACCGCCCAGGGCAACGCGGAAACCAGTCATCACTTCGTCGAAGATCAGCAGGGCACCGTGCTGCGTGCACAGCGCGCGCAGGTGCTGCAGGTAGCCTTCGCGCGGCGGAATGCAGTTGGCGTTGCCCACCACCGGTTCGATGATCAGACCGGCGATCTCGCTGCCGCGAGCCTCGAACAGTGCGGTGGCGGCTTCGAAGTCGTTGTAGGGCAGGGTCAGGGTCAGTTCGCTCAGGCCGGCCGGCACGCCGGGCGAGGTCGGCACGCCCAGGGTCAACATGCCGCTGCCGGCCTTGACCAGGAACGAGTCGCCGTGGCCGTGGTAGCAGCCTTCGAACTTGACGATGCAGTTGCGGCCGGTGGCACCGCGTGCCAGGCGGATGGCCGACAGGGTGGCCTCGGTGCCGGAGTTGACCATGCGCACCATCTCGCACGACGGCACCAGGCGGGTGATGGTCTCGGCCATGGTCACTTCCGCTGCGCACGGCGCACCGAACGACAGGCCGTTGTCGATCGCCTTCTTCACTGCCTGGCGCACGGCGGTGTGGTTATGGCCGACGATCATCGGGCCCCACGAACCCACGTAGTCGATGTAGCGGTTGCCGTCGACGTCGTACAGATAGGCACCGTCGGCGCGCTCGACGAAGAAGGGTTCGCCGCCAACCGACTTGAACGCGCGCACCGGTGAGTTGACGCCGCCAGGCAGCAATTCCTGGGCGCGGGAGAACAGGGCGTGGGACTGGTCGTGGTTCATGGGGTTTCCTGGGGATTACTGCGGCGTATCGAATCGGGCGAGGTAGGCACGCTGGGTCGCGACCGGGTCCGGCGCGGCGTAGATGCCGCTGACCACGGCCAGCAGATCGGCGCCGGCGTCGATGATGGGACCGACATTGTCCGGGCTCAGGCCACCGATCGCCACCCGCGGCACGCCCAGTGCGGCGCTTTGCCGCAGCAGGTCGACGTCGGCGCGGCTGCTGGTGACCTTGGTGGTGGTGGGGAAGAACGCGCCGAAGGCCACGTAGCTGGCGCCGGCAGCCACCGCACGCTCGGCGTTGGCCAGCTGGTCGTAGCAGGAGGCGCCGATGATGGCGTCGGCGCCGAGCAGCGCGCGTGCAGCGCCGATGTCACCGTCGGTGCCGCCCAGGTGCACGCCGGATGCGCCGATGGCCTGGGCAAGCGCAGGGTCGTCGTTGATGATCAGCGGCACGCCATGGGCGGCGCACAGAGCCTGCAGGGCCGTGGCCTGTTCATGCCGCAGCGCATCGCTGGCGGTCTTGTTGCGGTACTGCAGCCAGGTGGCACCGGCGGCCAGCAGAGGCGCGGTGCGCGCCAGCAGGCGGGCGGTATCGGGTTCATCCGGGGTGATCAGGTAGACGCCGCGGGGCGCCGGGGAAGCAGAAGTCATCGATGGCTACCGGTGGGTGGACCGCGATGGGACAATGGCGGCCCGTGAATCCAGCCCTGATTATCCGATGAGCGAAGCCACCCCCACCACCCTGCGTACCTGGATGTGCGTGGTCTGCGGATTCCTGTACCGCGAAGCGGAGGGGCTGCCGGAAGAGGGCATCGCTCCAGGAACGCGCTGGGAAGACATTCCCGAGACCTGGACGTGCCCGGATTGCGGCGTGACCAAGGACGATTTCGAGATGGTCGAGATCGACTGAGGGAGGGTCCGCCAGGCCCTCCTGTGGGTGTGGACCGTTGGGGTGGGTGCGGACCGTTGGTCCGCACACCTGTAAATCAATGCAGCCGCGGCACCGGTCCGCCGAGGTCGATCAGCTTCTCGCGCAGCCATTGCGCGTCGCTGGCCTCGGGGTTGCGCTTCAGGTACAGGCCCAGGTCGTGGCGGGCCCCGGCCAGATAGTCCAGCTGCAGATAGGCCAGGCCGCGATCACGCAGGGCATCGTCCTGTTCGGGGGCAAGCTTGAGCAGGCGGTCGGCACTGCGCGCCGCACGATCCCACTCGCTGGCCTCGGCATACACCCCATGCAGGTTGCGCAGCATGCGGATCAGGATCGCGCGGCTCGGTGCAGGGTCGAGGATCTGCGCCAGTACCTGGTCGTCGGGCATCTGCCCGCCCAGGTGCGACTTGGCGCGTTCGCGCAGCTCGTCAACGTCCAGCGGGCGGCCGCCATTGAACGGGTCCATCACCAGTACGCCATCGTCGACCGGCAGGCGCACCAGGAAATGACCGGGAAATGACACGCCGTCCAGCGGAATGCCCAGCCGTCGCGCCACTTCCATCTGCACCAGCGCCAGCGAGATCGGATTGCCCAACCGGCGCTCGAAGACCTGGTTGAGGTAGCTGTTGCGCGGGTCGTAGTACTCCTGGTGGTCGCCGCTGTAGCCCAGCTCATCGAACAGGTGCCGGTTGATGGCCGCCATCTTCAGCGGGCTGTGCTCGATGCTGTCCACCTCGGCGCGCAGGTGCTCGACGTGGCTCTGGACCAGCGCATCGTAGGTCGATGGCTGCAGATCGGGATATTCATCGCGCGCGATCAGCAGCGCGGTCGGCAGCAGTGGCAGCGCCTCGTCGTCGAAGTCGGCCAGTGCATCCCAGTCGGGGAGTGTGATCCGGTCCTGCATGTCCACAGACTGGCGGCAATCGTGGGCGGATTCAAGCAGTGTGGCGTGAATTCGTCACGTCATCGTCCTTCCATCCACGCATGGCGTGGATCTACCGTGTCGACCAAGGTCGACACCCACCAACAGCAGCGGGAAACTGTCAGGGGTGGGGCGGTGTGGGCTTGCAGGGCCGCAGGCGCCATGGATGGCGCCTACGAGCCCCCAGGGATGGGTTTACGGCGTGTCCTGCAAGCCCACACCGCCCCGCCATCCCTCGGTCGCCCAGATGTTGCATTTGATGTTGATTCGGCGGGCCCCGGGCGCAGCCCGGCCGAACCTTTACTTCTCGATACCCGGGCCGAAGGTCAGCTCGGTGCCATCCTTCAGCTTGAGCTTCTCCGCCTGCCCGGCGTTGAGCTCCAGCACGAAGCGCGCCGGGCCACCGCTGGGGTAGGGCGGGCACATGTCGCCGGCCGAGCACGGCGGCACGTCGCGCTGCTGGCTCACCAGCTTGCGCTCGCTGTCGAAATACAGGATGTCCAGCGCGATCTTGGTGTTCTTCATCCAGTACGCCTGCATTTCCTCGCGGTCATGCACGAACAGCATGCCGTGGTCCTCGGGCATCTGGTCGCGGAACATCAACCCGCGTGCACGGGTTTCATCGTTGGTGGCCAGTTCAACGTCATAGCGGGCGCCGCCCAGTTCCACCCAGTGGCGGGCGGCATCGGTGGCGCAGCCGGTCAGGGCCAGCAGCGGGAGCATCAGCAGTGAGCGCAGCAACGACATCGTCAGGGTCCTTCGAAAGGGTCAGAGCACGATCGGCGGCTCGCCGCCGACAATCACCACATCGGCACGGCGGCGCGCGAACAGGCCGACGCAGACCACGCCCGGCAACTGGTTCAGTTCACGCTCCAGCTTTTCCGGATCGGTGATCTGCAGGTTGTGGATGTCCAGGATCTGGTTGCCGTTATCGGTCACCACACCTTCACGCCAGGTCGGCTGGCCACCGGTCATGTCGCGGATCTGGCGGGCGACCAGGCTGCGTGCCATCGGAATCACTTCCACCGGCAGCGGGAACCTGCCCAGCACCGGCACCTGCTTGCTCGGGTCGACGATGCAGACGAAGCGTTCGCTGGCCTCGGCGATGATCTTCTCGCGGGTCAGTGCAGCGCCGCCGCCCTTGATCAGGCACTTGTTGGCGTCGCACTCGTCGGCGCCATCCACGTACAGCGACAGGGTGCCGGTGTGATTCAGCTCGATCACCTCGATGCCATGCTGCTTCAGGCGCGCGGTGCTCTGCTCGGAGCTGGACACCGCACCCTTGATGCGATGCTGGATGCGGGCCAGCGCATCAATGAAATAGGCGACGGTGGAACCGGTGCCGACACCGACGATCATGCCGTCTTCGACGTACTCGATGGCCTTTTCGGCGGCCAGGCGCTTGGCTTCAGACATTGCGGGGAGCTCTCAGGCAGGGAATCAGGATTTCTTTTCCAGCGACAGCAGCAGCTTCCACTGCGCGGCGGTGACCGGAAACACCGACAGGCGGTTGCCCTTGGCAACCAGCGGGAAGCCTTCGCCGAGCTCATCAGCGTGCAGCTTGATCTCGTCCAGCGCGATCACCTGCTTGAGCTTGCGGTCGAAGGCCACGTCCACCAGCATCCAGCGCGGGTTCTCGCGCGTGCTCTTGGGGTCGTGATAGTCGGATTTTGGATCGAACTGGGTGTCATCGGGGTAGGCCGCGCTGGCCACCGTGGCCAGGCCGACGATGCCGGGCACCTTGGTATTGGAGTGGTAGAACAGGATGCCGTCGCCGACCTGCATGCCATCGCGCATGAAATTGCGGGCCTGGTAGTTGCGCACCCCGTTCCAGGGTTCGACCTTGACCTTGGCCAGGTCATCGATGGAAAAAGCGTCCGGTTCGGACTTCATCAACCAATAGCGCTTGCGGGCGGTCATGCGTTCACGGGGGCAGCGGAAGGGAGCAGGGTGCCGGCTTCAGTGCAGATCGCATCCACCGGTACGTCCCAGGACGCTACCGGCAAGGACTCGACCTGCTGCACCGAGAATGCCGCGCCGACCAGCCAGGGTGGCGCCGGCCGATCATGGCGGAAGGCGAAGCTGCGATCATACCAGCCGCCTCCCATGCCCAGCCGCCGGCACTGCGCGTCGAAGCCTACCAACGGCGTCACCACCAGGGCCATCTGCGCCGGTTCCAGGGTGTCTTCGATGGCGACATCCGGTTCGGGGATGCCGTAACGGTTGCTGGTCAACGGCTGGCCGGGGCGCCAGGGCGCGAAGCGCAGCACGTCGCCGTGCAGTACCGGCAGGCAGTAGTGCAGCGTGTCGGGCAACTGCAGCTGCCAGCGGTGCAGGGCGATTTCGCCATCCAGCGCCCAGTAGCCGGCCACGGCGCCTTCGCGCGGGGCGAACGGCAGCGCCAGCAGCGCATCGGCCAGCGATTCGGCAGCCGCAATACGGACGGGGGCGGAAAGGTCGCGGCGGCGTTGCCGCAGGTCGTGGCGCAGGGCCTGTCGCGGGTCGGTCATGGCAGCATGCGGCAAGGATCAGCCGTCATTGTGCCGGAAAGAACAAGGGCGACGCCCGAAGACGCCGCCCTTGCTGGAATATTGCATTCTCCGCAATGTCGATGCATGCGAAACGACCTTGAACCCGGGGGCTCAAGTGGGAACGCTGGAGAACCATCGGGCTTCCCGCTGCAAGGCGGACCTGCACTCCCGGCGCTGTCGCGCTCCCGGTGTCGTTCTTAAGGGACAAGGCGAATGTTTGCACATGCCGTCGAGTACCGCAGAGAACGCGTGGCCATTATAGCCACCGCGCGTGATCTGGATAGGCCGTTCGTCGGCAACAGTGCGTGCCAATTCAGAAAAGAGAAGGCGCATTCCGCGCCCTTCTCACGTGCTGCTGTCGATCGCGCGGTCCAGACGCCGGTTCAGGTCGGCCAGGGTCTGTTGCAGGGCGACCGCTTGGCGGGCGTTCTCGTCGCGCAGCAGCTGCAGTTCGTGCGCCAGGTTGAGCGCAGCCAGCACCGCGATACGGTCGACCGCGGCCATCCGGTTGCTGCCACGGATCTCGCGCATGCGCGCATCCAGCAGGCGGGCGGCCGCCATCAGGCTGTCGCGTTCATCACCACCGACGCCAACCGTGTATTCACGGTCGAGGATACGGACGCTGACCGGTTCGGCACTCATGTGTGCTGCTCCAGGGACTTGAGCCGGGTGATCATCGCTTCCACCCGCGAACGCGCCTGCTCGTTCTTGGCCAGCAGCGTCGAGCGCTCGGCCACCAGCTGTTCCTGCTGGTGGCGCAGGCTGCGGTTCTCCTCGGCCAGCCGCTGGTTGCGGTCGAGCAACGCCTCCACACGGGCGGCGAAGGCCTGCAACTGGGCAAGGGGATCGGCGGGTTCCATGCCCGCACGATAGGCAAGCCGGGTCAGGGCGGTCAAGCACTGTCGCAGCAGGCCCGGGCGGCCACGAAGCGCAGGCGGACACATTGCTACACTACCGGGCTCACGGGCGCGCGCGTGCGCGCTCCGCAGTTTCCCTTCCGAACGAGCCGCACGATGACCGAACTTCCCTCCGTCGACGACGTTACCCGCGCCAGCCAGGAACTGGGCCTGGGCGCCACTGCTGCCGAGCTGCATGGCGGGCTGTGCGGCTGGCTGGCCGCTGGCGGTGCTCCCGGCAATGACTGGCCGGCGCGCGTGCTGGCCGACGACACTCTGCCGCAGGTGGCTGCCGACAGTGCGCTGGCGCAGTTGCTGGAGGTCACCATCAAGCAGCTGGAAGACCGCGACTTCGCCTTCGAGCTGCTGCTGACCGACAGCAGTGACGTGGCTGCACAGGCGGATGCCATGTTCAGCTGGACCCGTTCCTTCCTGGGTGGCTTTGGCCTGGGCAGTGGCGGCCATCGGCCGACCTTGTCCGAGGAAGGCGAGGAGGCACTGAACGACCTGGCCAGCCTGGCCCGTGCCTCGAGCGAGGACTTCGAAGCCGGCGGTGATGACGACGATGAAGCCCTGTCGGAGATCGAAGAGTTCATCCGGGTAGCGGTATTGCTGCTGCACGGCGACGTGGTGCTGGCCGCGCGCCATCGGCAGCGCCTGAACTGATGGATATCAAGCAGCGCACCGGCATCGCTGCCGGCGAGTACAAGCGTCGCCGTCGGCAGCTGATGGACATGGCAGGCGAAGACGCGATCCTGGTGCTGCCGGCGGCATCGGAGAAGGTGCGCAGCCTCGATACCCACTATCCGTACCGGCAGGATTCGGATTTCCAGTACCTGAGCGGCTTCCCGGAGCCGGAAGCGGTGCTGGTGCTGATTCCCGGTCGTCGCCACGGCGAAGCCATCCTGTTCTGCCGCGAGCGTGATCCCGAGCGCGAAGCCTGGGATGGTGGTCGCGCTGGCCAGGACGGCGCCGTCGCGCAGTACGCGATGGACGATGCTTACCCGATCACCGATCTGGACGACATCCTGCCGGGCCTGCTTGAAGGGCGTTCGCGGGTCTATTACCACTTCGGCCGCGATGCGGACTTCGACCTGAAGCTGATCGGCTGGGTGAACCGCGTGCGTTCGCAGGTGCGCCACGGTGCGCAGCCGCCGCATGAGTTCCTGGAACTGGGCCATCTGCTGCACGAGCAGCGGCTGTTCAAGTCCGGTGCCGAGGTGGCGTTGATGCAGCGCGCGGCCGACATCAGTGTGCTGGCGCATCGTGCCGCCATGCAGGCCTCGAAGGCCGGCATCCACGAGTACGAACTGCAGGCCGAACTGGAACGGGTATTCCGTGCCAACGATGCGGTGCCTGCGTACTGCAGCATCGTCGGTGCGGGCCGCAACGCGTGCATCCTGCATTACCGCGACAACAACGCGCGATCGCGCGACGGTGAACTGGTGTTGATCGATGCCGGTGCCGAGTTCCGCGGCTATGCCAGTGACATCACCCGTACGTTCCCGGTCAATGGTCGTTTCAGCGCCGAGCAGCGTGCGCTGCATGATCTGGTGGGGGCGGCACAGGCGGCAGCGCTTGCCCAGGCCAAGCCGGGCGTGGCGTACGAGTTGGGCCATCTGGCGGCGGTGCAGACTCTCACCGAGGGGTTGCTGCAACTGGGCCTGTTGAAGGGCACGCTGGAAAAAAATCTCGCCGAAGGGTTGTACCAGCGTTTCTACCGGCACAAGACCGGGCACTGGATCGGGCTGGATGTGCACGACGTAGGCGACTATCGACTGGCTGGCGATTCGCGCCTTCTGGAGCCGGGCATGGCATTCACCATCGAGCCGGGGCTGTACATCGGCGTGGACGACACGACGGTGGAACCGCGCTGGCGCGGCATTGGCATCCGTACCGAGGATGATGTGCTGATTACCGACGACGGGCATCGGGTATTGACCGAAGGCCTGGCGCGCAGCGCCGACGAGATCGAAGCGTTGATGGCGGGGTAGGGGTTTTCGGCAGGGCTTGCAGCCCTGCACCTGCAGAGGCGACAGCCAAAGCAAGAGCGGCATTGCGTGGGATGGCGGGGCGGTGTGGGTAGTCAGGACACGCCGTAAACCCATCCATGGGGGCTCGATGGCGCCATCCATGGCGCCAACGGTCCTGCCCACCCACACCGCCCCACCTCTGACAGATTCCTGCGGCTGTTGGTGGGTGCCGACCGTTGGTCGGCACATCTGTCAGATATCGAATGAATCATCCACGCATGGCGTGGATCTACTGGTAGGTGTCGACCTTGGTCGACACAGAGCGAGCGTAGCGAGCGACCCGCTTTTGCTTTTCTTTCTCTCTTCCGTGGTTGGACGCACACGGAAACTGTCAGAGGTGGGGCGGGGTGGGTTCGCGGGGGTGTCCGCCGCATGGATGCGGCGGCCAAGCCTCCAGGGATGGATTCACGGCGTCCCCCGCGAACCCACCCCGCCCCACCAAGCGCGGCTATTGCTCCAAGCAGCCAACCACGAGGGGCTCAGCCGTTCGCCGCCGCAAACACCGGCCGCGTCAGGTTGTCCGCCTCGCCTTCAGTGCACAGCACTTCGTCTTCGATACGGATGCCGCCGTATGGGCGGAAGAAGTCCACGCGGTCCCAGTTGATCGCATCGCCATGACCGGCAGCCTTCACTTCGTTCAACAGCATGTCGATGAAGTACAGGCCCGGCTCGATCGTCACCACCATGCCCGGTTCCAGTACGCGGGTCAGGCGCAGGTACGGATGACCAGCCGGGCGCTCGATGCGGCCACCTTCGTCACTGGCGGCGAAACCGGCCACGTCGTGTACCTGCAGGCCGATGAGGTGACCAATGCCATGCGGGAAGAACGCGGCGCTGACGCCGGTTTCCAGCGCGGTCTGCGGCGACACCTTGATCACGCCGAAGTCCTTCAGCACGCCCATCAGCGACAGGTGCGCGTCAACATGCAGCTGCTTGTAGTCGAATCCCGGGCGCACCGCTGCGCACATCTGCTGCTGCGCGGCATCAACGGCCTCGATCATCGCCGCGAACTCGTCATGGCCGGCGGCGGCGTAGGTGCGGGTGATGTCGCTGGCATAACCGTACGCGCTGGCGCCGGCGTCGATCAGGAAGCTGCGCAGCGGCTGCGGTGCCTTGCGGCCCAGCTCGGTGTAGTGCAGTACCGCCGCATGTTCGTTCAGGGCCACGATGTTGCCGTATGGCAGTTCAGTGGCGTCCTGGCCCACGGCCTGGCAGTACGCCATGTGGATGCTGAACTCGTCGGCGCCGTTGCGGAACGCCGCTTCGGCCGCGCGATGACCGCGCACACCGAGCACCTGCGCCTGGCGCATCAGTGCGATTTCATAGGGCGTCTTGCTGCCGCGATGCCATTCCAGGTAGTTCACCACCGGCGCCGGGTTGTTCGGCACATAAGCGCCCAGCGCACTCTGCGGTTCGCCCAGGATCGCGCAGCGCGTCGGGTCGGATGGCAGCAGTGCCAGCGCTTCGTCCGGCGTGCGGATGATGTGGATGTCGAAGTGCTCTACCCACCAGCCGCTGGGTGCATCCGGTACCACATGCCAGTAGTCGAACGGCTGGTGGAAGATCACCGCCGGGCGCTTGCCCGGAGTGAACACGATCCAGCTGTTGGGTACGCGGGTCAGCGGCAGCCAGGCCTTGAACTGCGGATTGACCGCGTACGGGTAGTCACGGTCGTCGAAGACCTGGTAGTGCAGGGTGCCGCTGGGCACCACCAGATGGTCGAAGCCGCCGCGTGCCAGCGCCTGCTCGGCGCGTCGGCACAGCACGGCCAGGTGGTCGGAATACAGGGCGCCGGGGTCTTGCTGGATCATTGCGGTGGCTCGACACGGAAAACGGCCCTAGATTCTGCCGCATACCGACACATCGCGCTGTGCCGGAACCGGCACTCAGCCCGTCGAAACCGGTGCCTCGTCGCTGTCTTCGCCGATCCACCGGCGCAGCAGCTGCCGATGCTCACGTGACAGGGTCAGGAAGCGGAAGCCTGCCCAGCTCTGGCCGGGCGCATGTGCCGGTTCGCTCCACAGCAGGTGTACGCCGACGTCGATCAACTCGCTGCGGCCATCGGCCAACGGCAACGGGAAGCGCAACTGATACAGCGCATCGTCGCGCAGCGTGGCGCTGGCCAGCATCAGCATGCCGGTCTCGGACACGTTGCCAAGGCGTCCAACCACGCTGTCGCGCATCTGGTCGGTCACCGGCACCAGGTCGGAGACCTGCCGGCGCGGTGCGCGGCGGGTATCAACAGGCGGTTGCGTGCTCATGCGTTGGGCTCCTGCGGTCCACGTCCGGCAAGCGCGCGCAGCGCGCCCAGGCTGGCCTGCCAGGCGCGGTCGACCAGACGGCCTTTGTCTTCGGTGACCAGGTGCGCGCGCCCGGCACTCATCTGTCGGGCCAGCGTATCGAGGGTGGTTTCGCCGATTTTCTGCCCGCGCGCGTTGACGAACAGCACGTGGCCGGTCAGCAGGCTGTACCAGGACAGGCGCTGGCGGCGCAGGGAACCCTCGCCAGCGTCCATATCAAACCAGCTGCCGAAGGGCAGCGTGCACAGCTGCTGATAGCTGGCTTCCTCGGCTTCGCTGCGTGGTGTGGCGTCACTGGCCAGCGCCTGTGCGCCCGCGTGTTCGCCCAGGCGTGCATGGGCCTTCAGGCGTGCGCTGAGTTCGGTGCGCGAGGTACTTTCGTCTTCGCCACCCGGCGTGGCCAGGCGACGTGCGACGGCAGCGGCTTCCTCTGCATGGTAGCCGACCTGCAGCAGGGCTGATTCAACCTCGGCGGCCAGTGGAGCATCGGTCGCGCTGCTTTCGCTGGCGGCTTCGGCCGTGATCGCCGCGATGCGTTCGGTCTGCTGCAGGCGCTCCTGCCACTGCGGCGAATCTTCGCCGTGGCGCAGGCGGGTCAGCGTCAACGCGTCCGCCCAGGCCTGGCGCAGCAATGTCTGCACGAAACGTGGCGGTTCCTGCGTGTCGCAACACTGGTCGATCTGCGCAGTGGCCTGGCGTCGCGCAAGTTCCAGGCGTTCCTTGCCGCGTGCCGCTTCTACGTGACGACGCTCGGCCAGTTCGGCGCGGTGCGCGGCGGCACGCTGGTGCTGCTGTATCTCTTCGTTGGCGGCGGCAAAGGCCTCGGGCGTGCGCGCGTCCTGGCCCAGCAGGCCCTGCACGCTCTGCGCCAGCCGTTGCAGCAGTTGCGGATCGACATCGTCATCGCCGAGCCAGCTGGCGCCGGCTTCAGCGACATGGTTGAGCAGTTCGCGTGCTGGGTGCTCGTCGCGCACGAAGAATCCCGGGTCAGCCATCGCCGCGCGTGCCAGCGGTACCTGCAGGCGCGCGAGCAGGGCGGCCGGCACCGGGTCCGGGCGTTGCTGCTGCTGGACCTGCTGCAGCAGCAGGCGCAGCAGATCGAGGTTGTCGCGGTCGTGGCTGCCGAGGCTGGCCTGCGCGCCGTGTTCGCTGCGCAGCTGGGCGACCACGGCGGCCTGCAGGTCGGTCATGGCGCTGGCAGCACTGGACTGGCCCTGCAGGCGCGCCAGTACGGCATCCACCGCCGCACTCGGCAGGGCGGGCGGCTCTGCAGCGGGCTGCGGAGCGTGCCGCGCCCGTTGCAGCATTTCATGCAGCACGTTGCTGGCCGATACCGTCAGCCCGGCCGACGCGCCGGGCGCAGCCGCATCGGCGAAAGCGTCCTGCATCAACGTCGACCACGAGCCGGCCGGTGCCGAGCCACCCCAGCCGGTCATCGGCGTGGGCACGCGCGGTGACGGCCGTCCACTGCGGCCGCTGCCAACCGACTGGGTGATGATCCGGCGGGTGCTGGAAGAACGCGCCAGGTACGGGGTGTAGACCAGGCCCGGCAGGATGCCGTGCTGCGCCAGCAGCGCGTTGGCGCGGTCGAGCACATCGCCCAGGCGCTCCAGCACCTGCCGCTCGAAGCTGCGGTACAGCGCCATCTGCACGTCGGCGCTGAGGGCATCCTGTTCGGCCAGTTTGCGCACCATCGTGCACAGGGCCTGCGGTGCCAGCGGCAGGGTATCGGCTTCAAAGGCCGGTGCGCCGGCAACAACGCCCAGGCGTTGGCCGAGCAGGTTCAAGGCGTTGGCCGAACGCAGCGTTTCCCGGCGCACCATTTCGGTCAGCAGCAGGTCGCGGTCGACCTCATGCTCGGCGACCAGGGTCAACCCCAGCATGCCGGGCAACGGTGGTGGGGCGACGGCGGGCACGGCCGGAGTGATCGGTTCACGCAGTCGCGCAAGCGCATCGGCCAGCGCATCGAGCATGCGGTCGCTGAAGTGGCCGGCAAACGCATGCAGCTGGCCGCGTTGGGCCAGCAGGTCAGCCTGCTGCTGCGGGTTGCGGGCATGGTCGGCGTCATGCAGCAGGGTCTGCTCCAGCGCTTCCACGGTCAGGATCAGCGGTGCCGTCAGGGCCTGGTGGCACAGGCCGATCAACGCGCCCAGCAGTTCGCGCACGCGCGGCGGCAGGTCGGCTGCGGCCAGGCGGGCAGTGTCGGCGCTGGAGAGAGAGAAGACAGCAGACATCGGCGAGGGGGTCCGGATTCCCGCGGATCGATCTTGGAATCTACCGTGTCGGCCGGTGACGGCGCTACTTTAGCGACGGATTCATTCAGCGCCGCCTTCCCTGGCTGCGCCGCCGACGGATCATTCTTCCAGGAACAGGCTGACCACATCGTTGGTGAAACGCCGGCCCAGCTCGGTCGGCTGCACGTGCCCGTCTGCCACCACCAGCCAGCCGCGCTGCACGGCTTCGCTCAAGGGTATGTCCAGCACGCTGCGGGCCAGGCCGGTGCGCGATTCGAAGTCGCGCAGGCTGAAGCCTTCGTGCAGGCGCAGCAGGTTGAGCATGTACTCGAACGGCAGGCGATCAGCGGCGATCACCTCGTCGCCGCTGAACGATGCGGCCGTGCCTGCGGTATCCATGAACGTCTGCGGGTGCTTGTGCTTCCAGCGTCGAAGCACGTGTTCCTCGGCGCCGGAACTGATCTTGCCGTGTGCGCCGGCGCCGATACCGAGGTAGTCACCGAAACGCCAGTAATTCAGGTTATGTGCGCTCTGCCGGCCGGGTCGGGCGTAGGCGCTCACCTCGTACTGGCCGAAACCGGCCTGTGCCAGCAGCGCCTGGCAGTGCTCCTGCATGTCCCAGGCCTTGTCTTCATCGGGGATGCCCTGCGGCGGCCGCGCGAAGAACACGGTGTTCGGTTCCAGGGTCAGCTGGTAGTGCGAGATGTGGGTCGGCTGCAACGCGAACGCGCGTTCCAGGTCGGCCTCGGCCCCGGCCAGGGTCTGTTCCGGCAGGGCGTACATCAGGTCGATGTTGAAGTTGTCGTAGCCCGCGTCCTGCGCCATTTTCACTGCGCGCTCGGCCTCGCCACTGTCGTGAATGCGGCCCAGTCGTTTCAGCGCGGCATCATCGAAACTCTGGATGCCGAAGCTGAGGCGGTTCACGCCGGCCGCGCGGTAGCGGTCGAAGCGACCGTGTTCAGCAGTGCCCGGGTTGGTTTCCAGGGTGATTTCCGCGTTCGGTGCGAAGCGCAGGCGTGCGCTGGCCTGCTGCAGGAAGCGGTCGATCGCTTCGGGCGGGAACAGGCTGGGCGTACCGCCACCAAAGAACACGCTGCTGACCACCCGGCCCCAGACCAGCGGCAGGTCCTGGTCGAGGTCGCGTACCAGTGCGTCGATGTAGGCATCGAAGGGCAGTTCGCCCTTGGCCTGGTGCGAGTTGAAATCGCAGTACGGGCACTTGCGCACGCACCACGGCAGATGCACGTACAGCGCCAGCGGCGGTGGGACCAGACGTGGCGCGGTGTCGTGGTCGCAGGACTCGCCGGGCAGGTGGTTGCAGTGGTCGTGGTCGTGGTCGTGCGGCATGGCAGTCATCGGTAGTGCCGGCCGCTGGCCGGCTTCCCTGTGTTGATCGGGTGGGGTATCAGAGCCAGGCGGCGAGCTGCTGCTTGAGCTGCTGCAGGGCGATGGCGCGATGGCTGATGGCATTCTTCAACGCCGGTTCCATTTCCGCAGCGGTCAGGCCGTGGGCGGTATCCAGGAACACCGGGTTGTAGCCGAATCCATTCGTACCGCGCAGTTCGCGGATGATCTGGCCTTCCCAGCGGCCTTCGCAGATCAGCGGCTGCGGGTCGGTGGCATGGCGCAGCAACACGATCACCGCGTAGAAACGGGCAGTGCGCTGGCCGTCGGCAATGTCGGTCATCGCGTCCAGCAGCTTGGCATTGTTGGCCGCCGCGTTGGTCGGATGACCTGCATAGCGCGCGCTGTACAGGCCAGGCGCACCACCGAGCGCATCGACGATCAGCCCCGAATCATCGGCCAGCGCCGGCAGGCCGGTCGCTTCGCAGGCAGCGCGCGCCTTCAGCAGCGCGTTCTCGACGAAGGTCAGGCCGGTCTCTTCCACATCGCCCAGGCCCAGTTCGGCGGCCGAAGTGATCTGCAGCGGCAGGTCGGCGAGGATTTCCTGCATTTCCACCAGCTTGCCAGCGTTGTGGCTGGCCAGGACAAGCTTCTTCATCAGCGGGGCTCCAACAGGTCCCAGGTGTTGCCGTACAGGTCGCGGAATACCGCGACCGTGGCGTAGGGTTCTTCGCGCGGTTCTTCCAGGAACTCGACACCGGCGGCCAGCATCGCCGCGTGGTCACGGCGGAAGTCATCGGTATTGAGGAAGAAGCCGACGCGGCCGCCGGTCTGGTTGCCGATGCGGCTGCGCTGTTCGTCGTTGCTGGCGCGCGCCAGCAGCAGGGCGGCGACGCTGCCATCGGTCGGGCCGACCACCACCCAGCGCTTGCTGCCCTGGTCGATATCTTCCAGCAGCTGGAAGCCGAGCTTGCCGGTGTACCAGGCAATGGCTTCGTCGTAATCGGCCACCACGAGGGTGGTCAGGGCAATGCGCCGGTTCATGCCGACAGCGCTGCCTGCTGCGCGGCCAGCAGCTCGGTCACGCCCTTCTCGGCCAGGCCCAGCAGTGCATCCAGTTCGTCGCGACGGAAGGCATGGCCTTCGGCGGTGCCCTGCAGCTCGATGAAGCCGCCACCGTCGTTCATCACCACGTTCATGTCGGTGTCGCAGTCGCTGTCTTCGGCGTAGTCCAGGTCCAGCACCGGGGTGCCGCGGTAAACGCCCACCGACACCGCCGCCACCGCACCGAGAATCGGGTTGCGCTTGATGTCGCCGCGCTTCATCAGCACGTTCACTGCATCGACCAGGGCCACATAGGCGCCGGTGATGGCTGCGGTGCGGGTGCCGCCGTCGGCCTGCAGCACGTCGCAGTCGAGGGTGATGGTGCGTTCGCCCAGTGCGTTGCGGTCCACGCAGGCGCGCAGGCTGCGGCCGATCAGGCGCTGGATTTCCAGCGTACGGCCACCCTGCTTGCCACGCGCCGCTTCACGGTCGCTGCGGGTGTGGGTGGCGCGCGGCAGCATGCCGTACTCGGCAGTCACCCAGCCTTCGCCCTTGCCACGCAGGAAGCCCGGTACCCGGTTCTCGATGCTGGCGGTGCACAGCACGCGGGTTTCGCCGAAGCAGACCAGCACCGAACCTTCGGCGTGGCGGGTGAAGCCGCGCTGGATGACGACCGGGCGCAGCTGATCGGGCTGACGGCCACTGGGGCGGAAATCGGACATGAGGCAGGTTCCGTTGGGAAAGGGAGTACGCCGCCATCCCCGCGGCCTTCACGGGGCGGGGAAAGGGGCTCAAAAGAGACCGCTAGGGTACCATTCCCCCTTTGCAAGCACCGGATACATCCATGATTCGAAGCATGACGGCCTATGCCGGCGGCGAGCGCTCCACCCCGTGGGGAACGCTGGGCTGCGAGCTGCGCTCGGTCAACCACCGGTTCCTGGAAGTGGGCACGCGCCTGCCCGAGGAACTGCGCGCATTGGAACCGCAGCTGCGTGAGCGCATTTCCGCACGCCTGAGCCGTGGCAAGCTGGATCTGGTGATGCGCCTGCGTGCGCCGGAATCGGCCGCCAGCCTGCAGGTCAACGAGGTGCTGCTGGGCCAGCTGGGCCAGCTGGCACACCGCCTGACCTCCGATTTCCCCAACCTGCAGGTCAGTTTCACCGATCTGCTGCAGCTGCCGGGCGTAACCCAGGGCGAGGCCACCGATGCCGCGGCCCTGCAGGTCGAAGCACTGGCGCTGCTGGACCAGGTACTGGACGGCTTCGTCGCCGCCCGCGAGCGTGAAGGCACGACGCTGGCCACCGCCATCGCCGAGCGCGTGGACGCCATCGAGCGCATCGCCGCCGAGGTCCGTACGTTGATTCCCGCCATTCGCGACGGCCAGCGCGCCAAGCTCGCCGCCCGTCTGGCCGACCTGCCGCACCCGGTCGATCCCGGCCGCGCCGAGCAGGAACTGGTGATGTGGCTGCAGAAGCTGGACGTGGACGAGGAACTGGACCGCCTGTCCAGCCACATCGTTGAGATCCGCCGCGTGCTGAAGCAGCGCGAGCCGGTCGGCCGCCGCCTGGACTTCCTGCTGCAGGAGTTCAACCGCGAGGCCAACACGCTGGGCTCGAAGTCGGTGGACAGCCGCACCTCCAATGCCGCCGTTGAGCTGAAGGTGCTGATCGACCAGATCCGCGAGCAGGTGCAGAACATCGAATGAGCATTTCCAAGCCCTCGGCCGCGATCGCACGCGGCACGCTGTACATCGTTGCCGCCCCCTCCGGCGCCGGCAAGAGCAGCATCGTCAACGCCACCCTGGCGCGCGATCCGCAGATCGCGCTGTCGATCTCCTTCACCTCGCGGGCCATGCGCCCGGGGGAAGTGAACGGCCAGCACTACCACTTCGTCAGCGCCGAAAAGTTCGAGGAGATGATCGCTGCGGGCGACTTCTTCGAACACGCCTGGGTGCATGGCGACTGGAAGGGCACTGCCCGCCAGTCGGTGGAGCCGCAGTTGAACGCCGGCCAGGACGTGCTGCTGGAAATCGACTGGCAGGGCGCGCAGCAGGTGCGCCAGCTGGTGCCGGGTACGGTGACGGTGTTCATCCTGCCGCCGTCCAAGCAGGCCCTGCAGGACCGCATGCGCAAGCGCGGCCAGGACAGCGAGGCGGTCATCGCCCAGCGGCTGGGCGCCGCCCGCGATGAAATGCTGCACTTCAACGAGTTCGACTACGTCATCGTCAATGAAGTGTTCGACACCGCCGTGGACGAGCTGTGTGCGATCTTCACCGCCAGCCGCCTGCGCCGGGAGGCCCAGAAGGTCCGCCATGCCGGCCTGATCCAGGCCCTGTTGACCCCGGATGCGGGTTCAACTGATTGATTCATAAAGGGTCCGGTGGGGGCTGGCTTGATTTTGTCCAGCCCCTGCCAGTACACTCCGTCCCCTTTCCCTCATTCGACTGAGCGGCCGACCGGTCGCCGGGAGCCCGTATGGCCCGCATTACCGTAGAAGATTGCCTGGAAGTCGTTAACAACCGTTTCGAGCTGGTGATGATGGCCTCCAAGCGCGCCCGCCAGCTCGCCAACGGCGTGCAGGCCACGCTGGACAACAGCGAGACCGAGGACAAGCCGACCGTGCTGGCACTGCGTGAGATCGCTGCCCGCAGGATCGACAACGCGCTGATCGACGAAGTCGAGAAGGCCGAGCGTGAGCGCGCCGAGCGCGAAGCGCTGGAGTGGGCCGCCGCTGAAGTGGTCGCCGACGAAGACATGTCCAAGAACGACGATTGATCGCATCGATCAACGTCATCGCTGGATACGCCGAACAGCCCGCCCCGTGCGGGCTGTTTCGCATTCAGGGTTTGCCGTAAACGTCGCGCTGGCATAGGCTTTGGCCATGAACCCAGGCCCCACTGCCAAGGTCGCCGCAGTCCCCGCTGCCGCCGTACCCGATTACGTCCTCCAGCTCGAACGCGCCGCCCACTACCTGCCGCCCGAGCAGCTGCCGCTGCTGCGCCGTGCGTGGGAAGTCGGCGCCTCCGCGCACGCTGGGCAGACGCGCAAGTCGGGCGAGCCCTACATCACCCATCCGGTGGCCGTGGCCCAGGTGCTGGCCGAGCTCGGCCTGGACGTGGAAGCGCTGATCGCCGCGATCCTGCACGACACCATCGAAGACACCCCGCTGACCCGCGAGGCCCTGTCGGCCGAGTTCGGTGAAGCCGTGGCCGAGCTGGTGGATGGCGTCACCAAGCTGGACAAGCTGAAGTTCCGCGACCGCCAGGAAGCGGCCGCCGAGAGCTTCCGCAAGATGCTGCTGGCGATGTCGCGCGACCTGCGCGTGATCATGATCAAGCTGGCTGACCGCCTGCACAACATGCGCACGCTGGGCGCACAGAGCCGCGAAGCGCGGGGCCGCATCGCCCGCGAGACGCTGGAGATCTACGCCCCGATCGCGCAGCGGCTGGGCATGAGCCTGGTCAAGAGCGAACTGCAGAACCTGGGCTTCAAGGCGCTGTACCCGTGGCGCCACGCGATCCTGGAAAAGCACATCCGCAGCCAGCCGGTGGTGCGCCGCGAGGCGCTGGCGCAGGTGGAGGTGCAGCTGTCGCAGCGCCTGGCCAAGGAGGGCATCGAGCATCGCCTGGTCAGCCGCATCAAGACCCCGTGGAGCATCTACAACAAGATGCGCGACGAGAACAAATCCTTCGACCAGGTGATGGACGTGTTCGGCTTCCGCCTGGTCGTGCGCGGCGTGCCGCAGTGCTACCACTCGCTGGGTGCGGTGCATGCCGCGTTCAAACCACTGGATGGGCGCTTCCGCGATTTCATCGCGATCCCCAAGGCCAACGGGTACCAGTCGCTGCATACCGTGCTGTTCGGGCCGTACGGTTCGCCGATCGAAGTGCAGATCCGCACCGAGGAGATGGACCTGATCGCCGAACGCGGCGTGGCTGCGCACTGGACCTACAAGTTCGGCGGTGATTCGCCCAACAGCGCGCAGAGCCGCGCGCACGCCTGGATCGTCGAACTGATCGATTCGCAGCGTGCTGCGGGTTCGTCGCTGGAGTTCCTCGACAACGTCAAGGTCGACCTGTTCCCGGACGAGGTCTACCTGTTCACGCCGAAGGGCAAGATCCTCGCCCTGCCACGTAATTCCACCGCGCTCGACTTCGCCTATGCCGTGCATACCGATGTCGGCAACATGGCCGTGGCCTCGCGCGTGGACAAGAAACTGGTGCCGTTGCGTACCAAGCTGGTGTCGGGGCAGTCGGTGGAGATCATCACCGCGCGCTCGGCCACGCCCAAGCCGCAGTGGCTGGAGTTCGTGGTCACCAGCAAGGCGCGCACCGCCATCCGCCACCAGCTCAAGCAGCTGGAGCACGAAGATGCCGTGCAGCTGGGCCACCGCATGCTCGACCGCGCGCTGGAGGCCATGGACAGCTCGCTGGAACGGCTGCCGAAGGGGCGCCTGGATGCGTTCCTGGCAGAGCACCGGTTCCCGCGCCTGGAGGCCCTGCTGGCCGAAGTCGCGCTGGGCAACTGGATGCCGACCCAGGCCGCACAGGCGCTGATGGCGTACGCCGAACTGCGCGGCGGCGCGCATTCGCGCCACAGCTCGCAGGAAAAGATCCTCATCAACGGCAGCGAGCGCGGCGTGGTCACCTTCGCCGGCTGTTGCCAGCCGATTCCGGGCGACGACATCATGGGTTACCACACCGCCGGCAAGGGCATCGTGGTGCATCGCATGGATTGCCCGAACCTGGCCGAGCTGCGCAAGTCGCCCGAGCGTTGGGTGCTGATCGGCTGGGACACCACCGTATCCGGCGACTACGACACCTCGCTGGTGGTGGAAGTGGAGAACGGCACCGGCGTGCTCGCACAGCTGGCTGCAGCGATCGCGCAGAGTCATTCCAACATCGAGCGCGTGGATTACCTGGACCGCGATTTCAACGCCGCGGTGCTGGCGTTCAACATCCAGGTACGCGACCGCAACCACCTGGCCGAAGTCATGCGTCGCCTGAGGCGCCTGTCGGTCGTGCAGGCGGTTCGCCGCCAGTAGATCCACGCCATGCGTGGATGATTCCGGCCGTGCCGGCCCGCCGCGCGGTTCATGCGGGGTAGATCCACGCCATGCGTGGATGCATCCCCACCCGGTACAATCACCGCTCTGTTTTCCCCCAACGCACCGGAGCGACCCATGTCCCGCCAGATCATCAACACCGAAAAGGCCCCGGCCGCCATCGGCCCGTACTCGCAGGCCGTGCGCGCCGGCAACACCGTGTATTTCTCCGGCCAGATTCCGCTGGACCCGGCCACCGGCGACATCGTCGGCGTGGGTGACGTCGAAGCACAGGCCCGTCGTGCCTTCGACAACCTCAAGGCCGTGGCCGAAGCAGCAGGCGGTTCGCTGGACAAGGTCGTGCGTCTGGGCCTGTACCTGACCGACCTGGCTGAGTTCGCCAAGGTCAACGCCGTGATGCAGGATTACTTCCAAGCCCCGTTCCCGGCCCGTTCCACCATCGAAGTTTCCGGCCTGCCGAAGGGCGCCAACTTCGAGGTCGACGCAGTGATGGTCATCGACTGACCCCACGTGGCACGCAAGGCGGCGGTCACTCCGGCACTGTCACCCTCCGGTGAAGCATCGCTTGCGATGCTCGCCGGCGTCGGTCCGGCCGTGGCCGCCAAGCTGCAGGCGCGTGGCCTGGCCACCCTGCAGGATCTCTGGCTGCACCTGCCGCTGCGCTATGAGGACCGCACCCGGCTGACCCGCATCGAAGACCTGCGCAACGGCATTCCGGCGCAGGTGGAAGTGCGGGTGGTCGCCGTCGAGCGCGGCATGCGCTACCGGCCGATGCTGAAGGTGGCGGTGGAGGACGAAGGGCAGGGCACCCTGGTGCTGCGCTTCTTCCACTTCCGCCAGCAGCAGGTCGGCCAGTTCGCGGTCGGCAATCGCCTGCGCTGCTTCGGTACGCCCAAGCCCGGGCACCTGGGGTTGGAGATCGTCCATCCCAGTTACCAGCTGCTGGGGCGCAATGACGACCCCGATCTCGGCGATCGCCTCGACCCGGTGTATCCCACCGTCGAAGGCGTTGGCCCGATGACCATGCGCAAGCTGATCGGCCAGGCGCTTGATCGCCTGCCGGAAGAAAGCACGCTGGAACTGCTGCCGACCGGCTGGCTCGACGGCCTCGGCCTGCCATCGCTGCGCAGCGCGCTGCTGACCGTGCACCAGCCACCGCCGGATGCCGATCTGGCCGCACTCGCTGCTGGCACCCATCCAGCGCAGCGCCGGCTGGCGATGGAAGAGCTGCTGGCGCACCACCTCAGCCTGCGGCGCCAGCGCATTGCATTGCAGGCGCATCACGCGCCGCCGCTGGCCGGTCCCGGCAAGCTGGCCAAGGCGCTGCTCAAGCAGCTGCCATTCGCGTTGACCGGTGCGCAGGCGCGCGTGTTCAAGCAGATCCGCGAAGACCTCGCACGGCCCAGCCCGATGCTGCGGCTGGTGCAGGGCGATGTCGGTTCCGGCAAGACCGTGGTGGCCGCGTTGGCGGCGATGCTGGCGGTGGAGCAGGGCAAGCAGGTCGCACTGGCCGCGCCCACCGAACTGCTGGCCGAACAACATCTCAACAACCTGCGCGGCTGGCTGGAACCGCTGGGCGTGCGTATCGCCTGGCTGGCCGGCAAGGTCACCGGCAAGGCGCGCGCGAAGGTGATGGAACAGGTGGCCAACGGCGAAGCGCAGGTCGTGGTGGGTACCCACGCGCTGATGCAGGAAGCGGTGGTGTTCCAGGATCTGGCCCTGGCCATCGTCGACGAGCAGCACCGCTTCGGCGTGCACCAGCGGCTTGCGCTGCGCGACAAGGGCAAGGGCGGCAACAACGTGCCGCATCAGCTGGTGATGACCGCCACGCCGATTCCGCGCACGCTGGCGATGTCCGAATACGCCGACCTGGATGTATCGGCCATCGACGAACTGCCACCGGGCCGCACACCGGTACAGACCGTTGCATTGAACAACGATCGTCGCCCCGAGCTGATCGAGCGCATCGCCCTGGCCTGCCAGGAAGGGCGTCAGGTCTATTGGGTGTGCACACTCATCGAAGAAAGTGAAGAACTGGATGCCACGCCCGCGCAAGCCACCTACGAATCGCTGCAGGCGCTGCTGCCCGGCGTGCGCGTGGGGCTGGTGCATGGCCGGCTGAAAGCGGCCGAGAAGCTGGCAACGATGGTCGCGTTCAAGGCCGGCGACATCGACCTGCTGGTGGCGACCACGGTGATCGAAGTGGGCGTGGACGTGCCCAACGCCTCGCTGATGGTGATCGAGAATGCCGAGCGCCTGGGCCTGGCCCAGCTGCATCAGCTGCGTGGCCGCGTCGGCCGTGGTTCGGCGGTGTCGCGCTGCGTGCTGCTGTACCAGGCACCGCTTTCGCAGATGGCGCGCGAACGCCTGCAGACCATGCGCGAAACCAACGACGGTTTCGTCATCGCCGAGAAGGATCTGGAACTGCGCGGTCCCGGCGAACTGCTGGGCACCCGCCAGACCGGCCTGGCCGGTTTCCGCATTGCCGATCTGGCCCGCGATGCGGGTTTGCTGCCGGGCGTGCATGAACTGGCCGAACGCCTGTTGGCGCAGCAACCGGCGCTTGCAGATCGCGTGGTGCAGCGCTGGATCGGCACGGCCGTGCGTTACGCCTCGGCCTGATCCCTGTAGAGCCGAGCCCATGCTCGGCTGCCGTTCGCGCTGCGCGCGTGCATCGAGCATGGATCGCCCCTACAAAAGCCTATCCACGCATGGCATGGATCTACTGGTATCTGCTAGACGGCAGTCAACTGCGTCCCCATGTATTCGGACAAACCACGGCAGGCCAGCAGCAGTCCTTCGCGGATGTCATCGCCTATCTGCTGCACTTCTTCGCCGTCCACGCGCACGCGCTCACTGGCGTGCAGCATCTCCAGCAGCATGATCAGCCCGGCATTGGCGCGGTCGATGCGGGCCAGCGCCACACGTTGCCCCGGCGTATGCCACCGGCTTGGCCACGGCTGACCGTCGGCACCTTCGCCCTGACGGATGCGCCTGAGGCAACCCAGCAAGGTGAAGCCGTCATCCGCAGGTGCGCTCGCAGGGGCGGCGAGGGTGGTTTCCAGGGCCTGCGCCAGTTCATCGGGGATGCTGGCGGCGGCGTCGCCGAGCGTGGCGAACAGGAAGGGATAGCGGGATGCGGTCATGTCGGCAGTCCTTGTGCGCAAGGCAAGAGGCCACCCACGCGAAGGCGAGGGTGGCGGGCGGTGAGTGGTTGCAATACCGGTGACTGCCTCAAGAACGCCGGCGGGCGCGAAGCCCCCACGCACCGCCCGCCATAAAACGCACGGACGGATTGCCTGCCGGACGCCACGCAGGAACACGCGCGCAACGCCGGCAGGCAAGCGTAAACAACAAGGCAGTCAAACGGGATTGCAAGCCCGTGCCATCCGTTGTCGATGGCCTCTCATGATGTCCACGACAGCCCCCGTCGCTTCAATCAGAATCATTGGAAAAATCGAAAACGCTGCAGTTGCAGCGTGGCCCTGCGAGGCGGGCTGATTACGTCATTGTTCTCGATCCTTCCGACATCCATCCACGCATGGCGTGGATCTACCAATTCCATTTCCATCGATTCCGTCAATTGCATTTCCAGAAATCCGGCAGCCGCACGTAACCTGTCGAAGGCGGGGTGGGTCCGGTGGTGGGGGTGTCCGCGGCATGGATGCCGCGGCCAAGCCCCCAGGGATGGGTTCACGGCGTCCCCCGCAACCGGACCCATCCCGCCACCCCAAGGAATGCCAGCTTTTGCCGTTGCCGTTGCTCCTGCCCTTGCGGGTGCAGGGCGCCGCCCTGCCGAACCCGAACCCCCATACTTGCAACGGTCATCTTCCCGGTCCACACTTCGTTGCCGATCTGAAGACGGCAACGATGACCAAGAAGATCCCGCTGTTGATCGATACCGACCCCGGTGTCGACGACGCACTGGCCCTGCTGATGGCCTTCGCCGATGAACGGCATGACGTGGTCGCCCTGACCATCGCCGCCGGCAACGTAGGCCTGCAGTACACCGTCCGCAACGCCCTCAAGCTCTGCGACATCGTCGGCCGCGCCGACGTGCCGGTGTTCGCCGGCAGCCCCGATCCGCTGCTGCATCCGTCCGTTGACGCCGCCCACGTGCATGGCCGCGATGGCTACGGCGACGTCGATCTGCCGCCGCCGAGCCGCCAGGCCGACGCCGAACATGCCGCATTGGCGATCCTGCGTCTGTCGCACGAACATGCCGGCGAACTGATGCTGGTGATGCTCGGCCCGCTGACCAACCTGGCGCTGGCGCTGAAGCTCGATCCGACCCTGCCACAGCGCATCAAGCGCATCGTGGTGATGGGCGGGGCAGTCACCTGCCACGGCAACATCACCCCGGCAGCCGAATTCAACATCGCCTTCGATCCGGAAGCGGCGCACGTGGTGTTCACCTCGTTCAAGCACCTGCTGGTGTCGGACTGGGAAGCCACCGTTGCCCACGGCCTGCCGCTGACCGAAGCCGAGCAGTGGCTGGGCGCCGATTCCGATCGCGCGCGCTTCTACGAGCTGATCTCGCGCAAGACCCGTGGCCTGTCCGAAGACAGCAAGGGCGGCCGTTGGTACACCGCCGATGCGCTGGCCATGGCCTGGGCGCTGAACCCGGAAGGCCAGCTGCAGGTCGAGTCGCGGCCGCTGAATGTGGAGCTGAACGGCACGTTCAGCCGTGGCGCCACCATCGTCGACTGGAACCGCCAGACCGGCCAGCCGGACAACTGCGATCTGCTGATGGCCTACGACCAGGGGCGTTTCGAGGCCCTGGTACGCCAGGCCCTGGGCGCAGGCTGAGGCCAGTTCCCCCGCACTGGTTGCCCCGGGCGGCAACCAGTGCTTATAATGCCGCTCTTGACCACCAGCCCATTTACGGTGTGAGCCCATGAAGGCCGATATCCATCCGAACTACCGCGACGTCGTCTTCCATGACGTCACCTCCGATTTCAAGATCCTGACCCGCTCGACCATGGCGACGAAGGAAACCATCAAGTGGGAAGACGGCAACGACTACCCGCTGGTGAAGGTTGAAATTTCCTCGGCTTCGCATCCGTTCTACACGGGCAAGCACAAGGTCATCGACACCTCGGGCCGTATCGACAAGTTCCAGAAGCGCTACGCGCGCTGATACGTCGTACCCGGTTCGAACCGACGGCCGCGCTCTGCGCGGCCGTTTGTTTTTGTCCAGCGCCTACCCAACGGGCGTTTGGATGGACGGAACACTGCGTCCTTGTGACACCGCTTTTGCCGATCCGGGCCGCTTGCTGGCAGGGTGCCGGCTGCCTGTCGTCTACGACTTCTGTCTAGCGCCGGGGAAATGCTGCTGTGCGATAATGACCTGATCCCCGGCACAGGCCGAGGACGTCATTCACGTGCCTGACCAATGCGCTTGGGCAGGCGCCTTCCCATGAAGGAGCGCACACAGTGTCCGATCTTGATCAGGTCACGCTCAACGCCGGCGATACGTCGGTCGTTCTGCCCGTCATCAAACCCACCCTCGGCAACGACTGCGTCGACATCGCGAAGCTGACCAAGGAAACGGGGTATTTCACCTACGATTCCGGTTTCACCGCGACGGCCAGCTGCAAGTCCGCCATCACCTACATCGACGGCGACAAGGGCGTGCTGCTGTATCGCGGTTACCCGATCGAGCAGCTGTCGGAGAAGTCGAGCTACGTCGAAGTGGCCTACCTGCTGATCAACGGCGAGCGCCCGAGCGCCGAGCAGCTGAAGGCCTTCACCGACGAGCTGGCGGCCGAAGCCAACGTCGATGCATCGATCAACACCCTGATCGGCAGCTTCGCCAAGGATGCCCATCCGATGGCCATCCTGACCGCCGCCATCGCGCAGCTGTCGGGCATCTACCACGCTTCGCTGGACCTGTCCGACGCCGAACAGCGCCGCCAGGCCGCCGTGCGCCTGATCGCCAAGGTGCCGACCCTGTCGGCGCTGATCTACCGCCACGGCAAGGGCCTGCCGGCCAACAAGCCGGACACCTCGCTGGACTACGTCAGCCGCTTCCTGAAGCAGACCTTCGAGTCGGCTGATGGCCAGTACGAGCTGAACCCGGATGTGGTCAAGGCGCTGGACCTGCTGTTCATCCTGCACGCCGACCACGAGCAGAACGCCTCGACCTCGACCGTGCGCCTGGTCGGTTCGACCGGTGCCAACCCGTACGCGTCGGTCGCCGCTGGCGTCACCGCGCTGTGGGGTCCGGCCCACGGCGGTGCCAACGAAGCCGTGCTGAAGATGCTGGAAGAGATCGGTTCGGCAGACAACGTCGAGTCCGCTGTGCTCAAGGCCAAGGACAAGACCTCCGGCTTCCGCCTGATGGGCTTCGGCCACCGCGTGTACAAGAACTTCGACCCACGCGCGAAGGTCATCGGCGAGATGACCGGCAAGGTGCTCAAGCAGCTGGGCGTGCAGGATCCGCTGCTGGACGTGGCGGTGAAGCTGGAACAGGCCGCGCTGCAGGACGAGTACTTCGTCGCCCGCAAGCTGTACCCGAACGTCGATTTCTACAGCGGCATCATCTACAAGGCGCTGCAGATCCCGACCGAGATGTTCACCGTCATGTTCGCCCTGGGCCGTACCTCCGGCTGGGTGTCGCATTGGCTGGAACAGCAGGTCGACCCGGAAATGAAGATCGGCCGTCCGCGCCAGGTCTACACCGGCCACGACGTGCGCGACTACCAGGGCTGATCGCTCTGCGTAGTTTGTGCTGGAGACGCCCCGCGATTGCGGGGCGTTTTTTTTTGGGGAGCGGGCTTGGTAGGTGCGGACCGTTGGTCCGCACGATTTCGGCGCCCGCGAAAAATCATCCACGCATGGCGTGGATCTACGTGGGTGCCTACCTTGGTTGGCACGATCTCGGCATCAAAGGAAAACCATCCACGCATGGCGTGGATCTACTGTGCCCCGGCACTTGGCACGATGTCCACCGCGCAAAGACCGCGTGATTCAAGGGTCTCTCCAGCTTCACAACCGCACGTGCAGCCTCAGGACACCAACTGCACCCGCAGCACCTGATACGGAGCGTTCGACCCCATGAGTACCCGATTCGACCCACCCGAGCGCGGCCCGCTTGGTCCCGACGTCGCCACTGTCGTCACCACTCCCATCGTGCCGCCCACCAGCGAGAGCGCAGTGTCGTGGGGCGCGATTCTGGCCGGTGCCGTTGCCGCCGCTGCGCTGTCCCTCATCCTGCTCATCCTGGGTGTAGGCCTTGGCCTGTCCTCGGTATCGCCGTGGTCGTTCGAGGGCGTTTCCAAGGAAACCTTCGGCTGGACCAGCATCGCTTGGCTCACCTTCACCGCGCTGGCCGCTTCGGGCCTGGGCGGCTATCTGGCAGGCCGACTGCGCACCAAGTGGACGCAGATCCATGGCGATGAAACCTACTTTCGCGATACCGCGCACGGCTTTGTGTCGTGGGCGGTGGCCACGCTGCTCACTGCTGGCCTGCTGACCTCGGCCATCGGTGGCGTGCTGGGCGCCGGCGCAAAGGTGGCTGGTGCCACCGCAGGCGCCGCGGTCTCCACCGCAGGTGTTGCTGCTGCCGGTGTCGGCACCGCGGCTGCCGGCGGCCAGGAAGGCGACCTCGACTACTGGGTGGATTCGCTGTTCCGCAACGCCACCCCGCCAGGCCCGGACGCCGCCGGTGCACCTCCGGCTCCGCCGGCAGCGGGCGCAGCACCGGGCAACGGCCCGATCGACCCTGCCGCACCGCCGCCGGCCGCCGCCAGCGTTGGCCCGCGTGACGCACGCACGGCCCCGCCGCCGCCGCGCCCGATGCCGGGCAATGGCCCGATGGGTGACCGTCGCGAAGTGCGTGCCGAAGTGAACCGCATCATCATCAACAGTCTGCAGGGAGATGGCCTGGACCCGGCCGATACCCAGTACCTGTCGCAGCTGATTGCGCGCGAGACGGGCATGAGTCCCGCCGAAGCGCAGGCCCGCGTGACCGACGTGCAGACCCGCATGCGTGCCGCGCTGGAAAAGGCCAAGACCACCGCCAAGCAGGCTGCCGATGATGCCCGCAAGGCCACGGCGTATGCCGCGCTGTGGCTGTTCATCACTCTGCTGATCGGCGCGTTCTTCGCCAGCCTCAGCGCCACCTGGGGCGGCCGTCGCCGCGACCTGTAATCCGCATCTGATGCAAGGAGACCTGCCATGAAGACGCTTCTGCTCTGGTTCCTGGGCGTACCGATTCCGCTGTTGATCCTGTACGCGATCTTCTTCTGAGATCGTGTCGTTGAGTGAGACCCATCAGGCCGCCGCGAAGCGGCCTGATGCCATCCACGTGTGCATGAGCGTCTGTAGCGTCGAGCCACGCTCGACTCACGCGCGCGCAGCGCGCAGGGCAGCCAGACGCAGGCCCGGTACTACGCCTCCGCGTACCGGCTCGGCGAACATCCCAGCACACGCCGGAAGGCCGCAGAAAACGCACTCGGGCTGGCATAGCCCAGGTCCAGCGCGATGCGGGTCACCGCTTGTCCCTGTCCAAGCCTTTCGATAGCCGCCAGCAGGCACACCTGCTGTCGCCACTCGGCGAAACTCACCCCGGTATCGGCGCGGAACAGGCGCGTGAACGTGCGCCGGCTCATGCCTGCGTCGGCGGCAACGCCATCAAGGCGGACGGCCAGCGAAGGGGTATCGAACAACGCACGGCAGACACGTGCAAGGCGAGCATCAGCGGGCAGTGGCGCGTGCAGGGAAAGCGCGGGCATCGCAGCGATCTCCGCCACCAGCAGCTGCATCAGCTTGCCGGCACGTCCGTTTTCGTCATACAGCGCAGGCAGGTCCACTGCACCCTCAAGCAGGTGTCGCAGCAGTGCAGAGACGTCGTGCACGCGGCATTGCATTGGCAGCGTCGCGGCAGCCTCGGCAGAGAGAAAGGCATTGAGCATCGTCACCGGCCCGCGCATGGTCATCTCATGGGCCAGCCCGGCCGGCACCCAGCAGGCGCGCTGCGGTGGCACCAGCCAGCGTCCCTGTGGCGTCGTCACGCTGATGGTGCCACGCGCAGCAAATGCGAACTGGCCACGTGCATGCGTATGCCGGGGAAAGGTCGATTCCGCTGCGTAATCGTTCGAGGTGACCACGACGTCGCGGGGCAGGTCTTCGTAGGGGTCGAGCAGGGTGTCGCGCATGGCCCGGATTCTATAGGGGATGACCCGCCATCAACGGCCGACCGGACGCACGCTTTCTAGCATGGAGGCCCCTCCAGACCGCACCGGCGCCCCATGACCAATTCCTTTCACCGCGTGGGGCAGGGGCCTCACCCCGTCCTGGTCCTGCACGGCTGGTTCGGCCACGCGCACGCGTTCGAACCCATCGAGCCCTGGCTGTCGCGCGATTACTTCAGCTACGTTTTCATGGACTGCCGGGGCTACGGCGGCATGCGTGATGCGCCGGGTCACTACAGCATCGACGAGATTGCCGGCGACGCGCTGGCGTTGGCCGATGCACTGGGGTTCGACCGATTCGACGTCGTTGGGCATTCGATGGGCGGCATGGCCATCGAGCGCATTGCCGTTCGCGCGCCACAGCGGGTCCGATCCATGCTTGCCATCGCACCGGTCCCCTGCGGCGGCATCGCCTACGACGCCGCAACGCGAAGCCTGCTTGAAGCGGCAGCCGGGGACGTCGGCTTCCGTCGGACCATCATCGACCGCAGTACCAGCGGACGCCTGCCTGCGGCCTGGCTGCAGTGGAAGGCGGACTGTTCGATGGCGCACTCATCGCCTGACGCATTTGCCGCCTATCTGCCTGCCTGGGCGGATACGGATTTCAGCAGTGAGATCATCGGCTGCCATCGGTTGAAGGTGCTGGTGGGTGAATACGACCCCACGTTCAATCTTGCACTGATGGAGCGCACCTACCTGCATCGCTATCGGGACGCCACGGTGGAGGTGCTGCGAAACGCCGGGCACTACCCGATGAATGAAACGCCATTGGCCCTGGTTGCGGCCATGGAGGCTTTCCTGCGGAACGGATGAATCTTCAAGGTGGATTGAACCAATGAGCAATGGAATATTTGCGTGCAATGAGGCTTATTGCATTCAGTGGATGAGGAAAGTTGCATAACCCTCAAACATTGAACGACCTCAAGGATTCCTCTTAACGTTCAGCTTTTTAGGAAAGCTTGAATAGTCTGCATGGCGCTGGGTTCCTAGCATTCTCTCCGTCGCCCGCAACCACCTCTGCGGGCGGCGCCTGCCTTCCGGTCATGCCGGAAGGCAGGCTTTCGATTATTCCCCCTGTCCGAGAGAGACACCCATGCACATGTTCAAGAAGGCCGCGCTGGCTGCAGCGCTGGTCACTGCGTCGCTGTCCGCGAATGCCGCCGAAACCCACATCACCATCCTGGCCGACGTCGACCCGACCCTGGCCCTGCTGCAGGCCGACGGCAGCCCGCTGCCGGACGCCGTCAAGCTCGACCACGCCCCGGGCCGTGGCCTGATTCCGTGGTCGCAGCAGGTGCGCATCTATTCCAACGACATCGACAAGGACATCGAAGTGCGCCTGATCAACGAGCCGGTGCTGATCGGCGATGCCGCCGGTACGCCGTCGGTGCCGCTGAAGGTCAGCCTGAACAGCCGCGAGCTGGGCCTGGCTGCCACCGATTACCTGGCTGCCGATCTGTTTGACGGCGCGCTGCCGGGTGCGTCGGTGTCCATGCCGCTGCAGATCGCACAGAAGACCCCAGGCGCCATCACCGTGGCCGACCGCTTCCAGGGCATGGTCAGCATCGCCATGAAGCAGAAGACCGCCAGCCCGTAAGTTCCGCCCCGCGCCGGCCCGCTTGCCGGGCCGGCCGCTTCTGGTTGCCCCCCATGAAAGCTACCGCCCCCGCCGTTACCCGGCTGGCGCTCGCGCTCGCCCTGTCGCTGGCCACGCCCCTGGTCGCAGCGCGCGGCGTTCCCGCCGGCTTCGAGGATCTGGTCGAAGGCCAGACCGAGCAGCTGGACGTGCGCCTGTTCGGCCGTTCGACCGGGTTGATGCCCGTGCGCGTCACCCTCGACCACGTGCAGCTGGAAGCGCCCGCCGAGGCGCTGCAGGCGCTGCAACTGCCCGCCGAAGCACAGGCCGCGCTTCTGCCCGCGCTGTCGCAGCCGCTGCCGCGCAACAGCCACCTGGCCTGCCGCTACGGCGGCGCCGCCGCCGGTTGCGGCTATCTCGATCCCCCGGAGGACCCCACCGCCGTGCGCGCACTGTATGACGAGGGCGAGGGCGCCGTGCGCCTGTTTGTCGCCCGCCAATGGATTCCCGGCGAGCCGGCCGCGCAGCGCCACCATCAGGTCAGCGCCAACGCCGAGAACGCCTTCCTGCACCAGCAGACGGTCAACCTCAGCGGCGGCCGCGACTACCAATCGCTGGCCGCGCAGGGGGCCGGCGTGCTGGGCCTGTTCGAGCGCGGCCATGTCTCGGCCAACTGGACCTTCAGCCACCAGCGTTACCGCAACCAGCGCACGCGGCACGACTTCCAGCTGGACAACGCCTACTACCGGCACGACATCGGCCCGGAGCACTACCTGCAGGCCGGGCGCATGGACCGCCGCAACCTGTCCAGCCCGCAGGGCGGCACCTTCAGTTTCAGCATGCTGCCGCTGGACCGTTTCCAGGGCCTGCGCATCGGCACCACCCAAGCCTACGTGGACAGCGAAGCGGCCGTGCAGGCCACGCCACTGACCGTGCTGCTGGCGCGCGATGCCCGCGTCGATGCCTTCGACGGCCAGCGCCTGCTCCAGACCTATTACCTGCAGGCCGGCATCAACCAGATCGATACGCGGCGCTTCCCGTTCGGCAACTACACCGTCACCCTGCGCATCTACGAAGACGGCGTGCTGGTACGCAGCGAAGAAGCGCCCTTCGACAAGGGCGGCGACTGGGCCGACAGCAGCGTGCAGTGGTTCCTGCAGGGCGGCCGCCGCAGCGAGCGCCGCAGCGACCAGTTCGACGGCGAGATGGCTGCCATGGCTGGTGTACGCGTGCCGCTGGGTCGCAGCGCCACCGTCACCGCTGGCGTGGCCGACCTGGCGGGCTTCAGCTATGGCGAACTGCGCGTGGACCTGCGCCGGGTGTTCGCCACGCAGGAGATCCGCGCCAGCTTCAGCAGCATGCAGGGCAGTGATGGCAGCCGCGGGCAGCAGCACCAGCTGTCCTACCGCCGCCACGCGTCCTGGAACCTGTACCAGCAGCGCATGCGCGGCAAGGCGTGCGAGTTCCGCGACGATGCCCGCGACCAGCTCGGCTGCGCCGATTCGCTCAGCGCCTCGGTGGCGTTGCCGGTGGCCGGTGGCCATGCCTACCTGGCCTATACCCGGCGCCAGACCTGGCGGCAGGGCGTGGGCATACCCGGCGATATCGACGATCCGCTGTACGGCCTGGACCCGTTGCTGCCGCCGTGGGCGCCGCGGCCCAGCCGCGAACCGCAGCTCAGCCGTACCTGGCAGGCCAGCTACAACCGCAGTGAACGCTGGGGCGACTTCAGCGCCTCCACGCGCGTGGGCGTGTGGCAGCAGCACAACGACGGCAGCCTGCGCAGCAGCCGCGACCGTGGCGTGTTTCTCACCCTTACCCTCACCCGCCTGCAGCAGGGCGAGCGCGGCACCGCGCAGCGCCGCTACGGGCTGGACCTGCGCCAGCCGCAGCACCAGCGCCCGGATGTGACCTACAGCGTGGCGCAGAGCCTGCGCCAGGACCACGACGACCAGTTCCGCGAATTGTCTGCCGAACTGCGCGGCAACAACAGCGACCGCTACAGCGCCACGCTCAGCGGGCAGCTGCAGAACCGCATCGGCCACACCGGCGCCACCGTGTCGCACTACCAGCAGCGCGGCCGCGATGAGCTGGCCTACAGCGCCACCCACAGTTCCGGCGTGGCGCTCGGCTCGCGCGGCCTGTACTGGGGCGGCGGCCTGGGCGCCGACGCAGGCCTGGCCGTGCAGGTGGATGGCACCGACGACCTGGAACTAACCGGCGTGGCCGCCGAACTGCAGGTGGGCGGCCTGCGCCGCCAGCGCCTGAAGCTGGGCGACCGCCGGCTGCTGCCGGTGTCGGCGTATCAGTCGCATCGTGCCGAAGTGCAGGATGCCAGCGCGCTGGACAGCATCGCCTCCATCCGCGTGACCGGCGTGGGCGGCGCGCGCCCGCTGTTCCTGCCGCCCGGCAAGCTGCTGCGCATGCCAGTGCCGATTGAAGTGACCTACACCTTCATCGGCAACGCGCACGACCTGGCCGGCACGCCGCTGCGCGGTGCCCGCATCCTCAACGCACCGGTGCCGGGCACCGGCAGCAACGGCGGCTTCGTGGCCGACTTCCCGCGCCGCGAAGCGGTGCTGTACCTGCTGCAGGACGACCGCCTGCTGCAATGCCCGCTGCAGGTGCGCGAGCGCCGCCAGGTGGTGCTGCTGGTGGGGGCCGTGCAGTGCGAACCGCTGAACGTGGCGCAGCTGCCGGCGGACATCCGCCAGCAGGCGCGGGTGACGCGTCTGCTGCAGGAAAAGGCGCTGATGGCCAGCAGCCAGCAGGCTGCCGCGGGAGGTGCGCGATGAGCCGGTGGCTGTGGTGGTGGCTGATGCTGTTCAGTGCGTTGGCGCTGGTGGTGCCGCAGGCGATGGCACAGCGGCCACCGGAAACGCATCCGACCGATGAGCATCGCGACATCGTGATGAGTTGGGATCGGTCTGCGATGCCGGGGGACATCGTGTTGATGCCACCGCGCACGCTGTTGGCGTACGACCATGTGGATCTGGGCAAGCGCTACGGCGAGCTGCATCTGACGTGTGTTTCTGATAGCAGCGCGGAGAGGGGGCGGTGCCCGGTGGAGGGGATCGAGGATCCTGATACTGGTCTCAGAAGTATCGCTCTGACTTTCGTTGAGCAACGCAGCCAAATGCATACAGAGTTGAGCATCCGGGGCGGGCTGGAACGGGCGCTCAGCAGTCGCGCCTGCTTGGGTGACTACTGGCAACTAGGGATCATCGCGCCATGGTCAACGTATGCCGCGGGCTGTGTGGCGGATGTTCCGGCCGGTGCAGCTGGTCAGATAGCCGTACCTGCGAATGAACTCAGCAAGCTCGTTGCAGGTATCTGGGCTGCAACGCTCGAAATCCGCGCCAACACCCCCGACACCCGCAGCCTCGCCACCTACACCTACCGCTTCGAACTCACGATCACCGACTACGACGCGGTCTCCATCTACCTGCCCGAGTTCCAGGAAGCCGCCCCCACCGTAGGCCTCAATCTCAGCTACGACCCCATCGCCCGAACCGTCGGTGGTCGCGCGCACCTGGACATGTGCCTGTACGACGGCCTCGGTTCGCAGAGTGAGTACCTGGGGGTCACCGTGCGCGACAGCGGCACGCGTCCTCCCGGTCCCACCGGCTATTCGGTCTGGCACACCAACGGTGGCAGCGATGACAGCCAACGCATGGACTACACCGTCATCCTCGACCACAACGGCGCGCGCATTCCCGTGCGCAACGGGGTGGAAGAACAACTGCGCAACATCGATACGGCGCGGTTGCGCCTGGTGATGTTGCCCGGGATGTCGCAGCCGGTGTTCTGCGTACCCACGCCGCTCACCCTCGATACCCCGCGCGTACCCATCGACGAGAAACGCTCTGGTGCCTACCAGGGCGATCTGAAGGTCGAACTGCGCCTGCCCACCTCCCGCCCGTGAAGTCGATGGAGCCCACTATGCATCCCGCCTTGTCCTGCCTGTTCACCTGCGCGCTGTTGCTTGCAGTCGCGCCCGCCCACGCCAACCTCACCGTGCATCCGATGCGTACCTCGGTAGAGGCCCGGAAGGGCGCGCAGATCCGCGTGTACTCGCAATCCACCACGGCGCAGTACGTACAGGCCACCGTTCGCCGCATCGACGATCCGGCCAGCACCGACGAGCAGGAAATCGAGATCGAGCCAGCCGACGCTGCCATTGCCATTACCCCGGGCAAGTTCGCCCTGGCCGGTGGCGGCAATCGCCTGATCCGGGTCATCCCGCTGCAGCCGGTGGAGAAGGAGACCGCCTACCGCGTGTACTTCGAAGGTGTGCGCGGTCCTGATGACGCCGAGCCGGACGATCCGGCTACCCGCGCCGCCGTGGGCATGAGCCTGATCTGGGGGGCGCTGGTGAACGTGGTGCCGGCCAACGGGCATGTAGACGTGCGCGTGCAGGGCAACAGCCTGGTCAATGCCGGAACCCTGCGCGTGGGCCTGACCAGCGTGGCCGACTGCGATGCGGCGGGCGCCTGCACCGCCCATGACGTCTCACGCAGCCTGTACCCCGGTGCATCCCTGCAATTGCCCTTTACCCCGAAGCCCGGCCATCGCCTGCAGCTGCGCTATCGGTTGACCCGCGATGGCTATCGCGAACACGTGCAGGCGCTCGCGCTCTGAAGCGCTCGATCCGTCGCGGCGGCGCGCAGCGACGGGCTTCTTTTCCCTTGGCTGTTAAGGAAAAACCATGAACAGAATCTATCGTCGTATCTGGTGCACTGCGCGGCAGTGCTGGATCGTTGCAAGTGAGCTGGCCACGGCACGCGGCAAGCGTGCCGCCTCATCCGGCGCAATCGTGCTGCCGGTTGTCGCATCGACCTTGATGGCATTCTCCGCGGCGGCCGAAAACATGCCCGTCGAAGAGGATGAGAGTGCCGAGGTGGCGGCGTATCTTTCCCCGAAAGGATTCAATAGCTTCGGCGCGATTCCGTTCGGAATTGGGGTGCGAAGGGATGACGCAATGGGAATTGCGGCTGCGCCGATCTACACGCAGGTGGCACTGACATCAGACTACTCCTACAGGAATTCCACCATCAATGGGGACCTGTTGTTGATGCTGGGATCGCGGTCTTCCATGACCGGGAATCGATCGGTTGCATACGGCAGCGTCATTACCGCAAATGGCGACAACAACACGGCAATCGGCTATGGCGTGGATATCACGCGAGGCGGCTACGCAACGGGTGTCGGCGCTCATGCCATTGCCAGTGGGATTGGAACCACTGCGCTCGGCAACAATGCCAAAGCCTACTCGGAGAACTCCATCGCTATTGGTAGTGGCTCGCGAACGGTGGAGAGTCACGCAGGGGTCGCGCGGATAGCCATCGGCGGGAATGCCTTTGCAGGTACTGCCGGATACTCGGGTGCGGTGGCCCTCGGCGGGAACGCTCGCGCTGAGTACAACGGCGTCGCCATTGGCCATCACGCCAAGGCGTTGGCGGTCGGAAGCGTTGCGCTGGGGCTGAATTCGGAGGCAACCGAATCCAACTCGGTATCGGTCGGTAGCAGCAGCACGAAGCGCCGGGTCGTCAACGTGGCAGATGCCCGTCTGTCCACCACCAGTACCGATGCAGTAACCGGCAAGCAGCTCCATGCCACCAACCAGAACGTCACCACCGCGACCAATACGGCCAATGCCGCGAAGACCACTGCCGACCAGGCACTGGTCAACACGCGACTGGTCACCCAGACCTCGGCCAGCAGCGCCGTACGCGTGGGCGGTGACAACACCGGCACCCAGCTGGATATCCGCAACAGGTCCAACGCCAACCGCAAGCTGACCGGCGTGGCCGACGCCACCCTCAGCACCACCAGCACTGAAGCGGTCACCGGCAAGCAGCTGCATGCCACCAACACCGCAGTGACCACGGCGCAGACCACCGCCACCGCGGCAAAGACCGCAGCGGATAACGCACTGGGCCAGGTGACCACCGTGGCCGGTCTGGTCGGGCAGGTCTCCGCCAGCGGCAATGTGCGCTTGGGCGCGCAGAACACCGGCACCGTGCTGGATGTAGCCAACAAGAATGGTGCTGCCCGCCGCATCAGCAACGTGGCCAATGCCACGCTCAGTGCATCCAGCACCGATGCCGTGACCGGTCAGCAGCTGCATGCCACCAACACAGCGGTGACCACCGCGCAGACCACCGCAACCGCCGCGAAGACGACCGCAGACAATGCCCTGGGTCAGGTGACCACCGTGGCCGGTCTGGTCGGACAGGTTTCTGCCAGCGGCAATGTGCGCCTCGGCGCGCAGAACACCGGCACCGTGCTGGATGTGGCCAACAAGAATGGTGCTGCCCGCCGTATCAGCAATGTGGCCAATGCCACGCTCAGTGCCTCCAGCACCGATGCCGTGACCGGTCAGCAGCTGCATGCCACCAACACGGCGGTGACCACCGCGCAGACCACCGCAACTGCCGCGAAGACGACCGCAGACAATGCCCTGGGTCAGGTGACCACCGTGGCCGGTCTGGTCGGGCAGGTGTCCGCGACCGGAAATTTACGCTTGGGTGCGCAGAACACCGGCACCGTGCTGGATGTAGCCAACAAGAATGGTGCTGCCCGCCGCATCAGCAATGTGGCCAACGCCACGCTCAGTGCCTCCAGCACCGAGGCCGTGACCGGTCAGCAGCTGCATGCCACCAACACGGCGGTGACCACCGCGCAGTCCACTGCAACTGCCGCGAAGACGGCGGCGGACAGCGCCATCAGCCAGGTAGGTACCGTGGCCGGTCTGGTCGGGCAGGTGTCGGCCAGCGGCCAGGTTCGCCTGGGCGCCGAGAACACCGGCACCGTACTGGACGTGTCCAACAAGAACGGCGCGCGCCGCCGCATCCAGAACATCGCCAACGGCATCCTGGGCGCATCGAGCACCGATGCGGTGACCGGTCAGCAGCTGTTTGCCACCAACGAGCGCGTAGGCTCGGCAGAGACGCGGAACGAGGCCCAGGATCTGCAGTTGGTGGATCATGCTGATCGTCTGGCTGATCATCGCGTGGATCTGGACCGCTTGCGCGCCGACTTCGATGGCTTCGAACCGGATCTGGAAGGTGTGGTGAAGTTCAACGCCGAGCGGACCTTGGTGGATCTCGAGGGGGCCGTGGTGAAGGGAGTTGGACCTGGGGATATCAGCTCGGCTGCCAGTACGGATGCGGTGAACGGTGGGCAGTTGTTTGCCACCAATGCCCGGATCGAGCAGATGGAGCAGGGTAGTCGCTTCCTGCAGGTTGGCTACGACGAGTTCAGTGAGGATGCGTCGGCTGGGTGGTTGGGTGTCGCCATCGGGGATTCCGCAGAGTCGTCACCGACTGGTGAAGGTGGCACCGCTGTGGGCAGTTTCTCGAAAGCGCTTGGTGTTAACTCGGTTGCGTTGGGGCGGGCTTCGTGGGTGGTAGAAGAGGCAACCGAGGGTTTCGCGCTAGGTTCTAGCTCGCACGTTCAGGCTAGTGGGGGCGTTGCCTTGGGAGCTCGTGCAGTTGTTGGCGCTGACGCAGAAGGTGCTGTAGCCCTTGGGTATGGGGCAATCGCTGACGAGGCGAATACGGTTTCTGTTGGGACAAAGGGGCGGCAACGCCGGATCGTAAATGTGGGTCGAGGCCACGCTGAGAATGACGTAGTTGCAGTTGCACAACTCAGGGAGTCTCTGGCAACCCTTGGAGGTGGTGCCGGCCTCGATGCCAGTGGCAACATCATCGCGCCCACCTACGCGATTCAGGGGAGCAACCACAACACCGTCGGCGATGCGCTGACCGCGCTGGATGGTGCGGTGGTTGTGACCGATGCGCGGGTCGGCTCGCTGGAAGGCAAGCTGCGCTCGGCATTCCAGGACACCGGGATCCGCGCTGATGGTTTGAACCAACTCACGCTGTCCGGCGCACAGGGTGCGGTGCTGACCAATCTGGCTGATGGTCGAATCGCAGCGGGCAGTCGCGATGCAGTGACGGGTAGCCAGTTGCACGATGCCAAGCAGGAGATCGCCCGCAATCGCAGCGATCTGGATGCGCTGCGCGACTCTCAGGTGACGGGTAACGATCTTGCACGCTTGTCTGCGGCTGAGACAGGGAGCGTAATTGACTTCGGCGGCGCGACACTGACCGGCGTAGCGGATGGCGAGCTGTCCGCAGGAAGCAAGGATGTTGTGAATGGCCGGCAGCTGTACGCCACCAACCAGCGCATGGATGGCCTTGAGCAGGGAAGCCGCTTCATGAAGGTCGGCTATGACGATCTGAGCATTGATGCATCGGCGGGCTGGCTGGGTGTGGCTATCGGCGATTCCGCGGAATCTTCCCCGACTGGCGAAGGTGGCACTGCTGTGGGGAGTTTCTCCAAGGCGTTTGGAACGAATTCAGTGGCATTGGGGCGTGCGGCCTATGTCACTGCGACGGCGATGGATGGCTTTGCTTTGGGTGCTAGTTCGCATGTTCAGGCTAACGGAGGCATCGCACTTGGTGGCAGGTCTGTGGTGGAAGCGGGTGCGGCGGGAGCCGTTGCGCTGGGTCACGCTTCCATTGCGGATGAAGCCAATACTGTTTCCATAGGCACCAAAGGACGGCAGCGCCGCATCGTAAACGTAGCCAACGGCCGCAACGCCCAGGATGCCACCACCGTCGCCCAACTCAACGCCACCCTCGCCACCCTAGGCGGCGGCGCTCACATCGACAGCAACGGCAACATCATCGGCCCGCACTTCACCGTCCAGGGCCAGCAGCAGTCCACGCTCAACGATGCACTGCAGTCGCTTGATGGCGCTGTCACCAGCCAGGGCTCGCGCGTGGACAAGGTGGAAACCCAGCTCCGCTCCGTCTTCCAGGACACCACCACCCGCAGCGACGGTCTGAACCAGCTCACCCTGGCCGGTGCACAGGGCATGGTCATCTCCAACGTGGCCAACGGCCGGGTGGCTGCCGGTAGCCGCGACGCCGTCAACGGCGGCCAGCTGCACGACGTGCAGCAGCAGCTCAACGGCCGCATGGACGGGCTGGAGCAGCGCATCGACGGCCAGCCGCAGGCACGCGTTGCCGCCAACGCCGCCGGTGCACCCGAGGCCCCCACGCCGCCGGCCGAAACGCCGACCGTGGTTGATGCCGGCAAGGCCCCCAACGCCACGCCGGAAACCCCGAAGGAGCCGACCCCGCAGGTCGACACCGCCGATCTGGAAAAGATGCTCGCCCGCGCCAACGAGTACAGCGATGGCATCTCGCGCGAGGTGGATCGTCGCCTGGACAAGATGGACAAGCGCTTCAACCGCATGGCGGCGATGAGCAGCGCGCAGAGTGCGATGGCCATGAACACCGCCGGCCTGAGCACCTACAACCGCCTGGGTGCGGGCGTGGGCTACAGCGATGGCGAATCGGCCATGGCGGTGGGCTACCAGCGCGTGCTCAACGAAAAGGGCTCTGCCACCTTCAGCCTAAATGGCGCGTTCACCAACAGTGGCGAACGCACCGTGGGCGTGGGTGTGGGCATCGGCTGGTAAGCCATGACGCCCCGGCGTGGTGCGCGTAACGAGCCCCGCCGCGCCGGGGCCATTGCAGAGGAAATTGCGATGTACAACTTCATGAGCCGCTTCATGACCTACCGGCGCTACTACGTCTGGCGCGCCCGCATCCGCTACGTCACCCACGACATGGATACGTGGACGCTGGCGTGCCTGGTGCTGATGATCTGCATGGGGCTGATGGTGTGGGGATTCTGGCGCGTGTTGAACGTGCCGCAGCCGCGTATCCATCCGCAGGCCGCTGCCGTGCGGGTGGAGGTGCTGACCGACGAAGCGATCCATCGCATCGTGCTGGTGCGCCACGGCGGCACGACGCCGGGTGATCCCTTCTACAGTGCTGCCGAGATCCGCGGCAGCACCCAGCGCACGCTGCGGGTCCGGCAGACGTTGCAGGACCCGGTGGCATTGAAGCTGCAGGCGGACATGTACGCCGACGTCGCCGACTACATCAACGCTACGGGTACCTGCATGCCGTTTCCCTGCCGCCGCGTGAGCATGCGCATCGAACAGCTGCAGCGGTCGGGCCGTGAAAGTGCCGTACGCAACAAAGCTCTGGCCGAGATTCTGCAGGTGCCGTGGTATCTGGTGCCGAACCTTGATGGCGAACGCATGCGGGTGCGCAGTGGTTGGTCGGATGATTTCCAGGATGTGTACTCGCACACCTGGCACCTGCACGACATGCAGAAGATGCATGCGCGCATGATGGCCGAATATCCCCACCGTGCCGCGGTGCCGTGGCTTGCGCGATTGGCAAGCCCGTCCGAAGAAAAGTTGATCTTCCGCTAGCGCTGGTCTTCCAGTAGAGCCGAGCCATGCTCGGTTGCTTTCTGTTCCAGCATCCGCGGGGCCTGAAGCATAGTGCGGACCAAGGTCCGCACCCACCAAAGACAGATGGCTACCCATGACTTCCAGTAGAGCCGAGCCATGCTCGGCTGCTTTCTGTTCCAGCATCCGCGGGGTCTGAAGCATAGTGCGGACCAAGGTCCGCACCCAACAAAGACAGATCGCTACCCATGACTTCCAGTAGAGCCGAGCCATGCTCGGCTGCTTTCTGTTCCAGTATCCGCGGGGCCTGAAGCATAGTGCGGACCAAGGTCCGCACCCACCAGAGGCTGGTCGCTACCTGCCAGAGGCGGATCGCTGTTACGCGCCGATGTAGGCGGTGATCTCCGTCTCGGCCAGCAACTGCCGCAACTGCGCGGCCGACGCCCGGCGCATGGGTTTCTCATCCACCGGCGACAGCGGCGCCTGACGCAGGGCGTCGTAGGGCAGTACCGCCAGGTCGAAGGTCAGTTCTTCGGCGCTGAACACCCACACCGGCACATCCAGGCTGCGCTCGCGGTCCATCCGCAGGCGCCGCGTACGCGATTCGGCGGGGATGCGATGCTCATCCAGGAAGCGATGTACGGCTTCGGGGTCGTCACTGTGCAGGTGCAGCTGCACGGGGCTGTTGGCATCCGCAGTGCCCTCGAGCACCGGCCCGGCCAGGCGCGGCGAGAACCCGTGCAGGAACTCCAGCGCACGCAGGGCGGATTCGCGTCGTCGCTGCAGTTCGCTGCCGTGCTGCGGGCCAGAGAACAGCCGCTGGTACTCGCGCAGGGCCTGTTCGATCTCGACGTTGCGGGGCAGCGAGGCATCGTCGTGGATGCCAAGACGACTGGCGGCCTTGAGCTTGGCCTGGTGGAAGTCGCGGATTCCGCCTTCGGCCATCAGCCGGGCGGCTTCGTGGGCGAGGCGATGACGCCGTTCGCGGGTCTGGCTGGCAGCATGCTGGTGAGCGCGGTGCATGCGATGACTCCCTGTTGCGACCTGGCTACAGACTAGCGCAGGCATGTGACATCTGCGTGGGTATTCAACGGAGGTGTCAACGAGGGTTGGCGTTTACCCGAGCAGGAGGGTGCCGTTGATGCTGTAGAGCCGAGCCTATGCTCGGCTCAGGGGCGTCGGGTAAAGCAGCCGAGCATGGGCTCGGCTCTACAACGGCGGCGCCAATCAGCGCAGTGCCGGGCCATGCCCGGCGGATGCCTGGGTGCCAACCAACGGTTGGCACCCACCGAACCTGCACCTTTAGAAGATATCGAACGCGGCCGCGTCGGCCTGCGGGGTGCTCTGCAGGTTGAGGTCGTAGTCGGTCAGGCGGTCCATGTCTTCCACCTTCACCCACTCCACCGCGCCGTTGAGCGTGGCCTGGACCATGCCGCTCGGCGGTTCGTTCTGGGCGATCGGGGTGTCCTTCAGCGCGGTGCGCATGTAGTCGATCCAGATCGGCAGGGCGGCCTTGCCACCGTATTCGCGGTAGCCCAGCGAGCGGAAGTCATCGCGGCCCACCCAGACGGTGGTCACGTACGGGCCGCCGAAGCCGGAGAACCAGGCATCGCGGTGGTCGTTGGTGGAGCCGGTCTTGCCGCCCACGTCCTCGCGGCCGAGCACCTTGGCCTGTGCGCCGGTGCCGCGCTGGACCACGTCGCGCATCATCGACACCAGCTGGTACGCGGTGCGGGCGTCGATCGCGCGCGGTGCGGTACGTGCATCCGGGTTGACCGGTGCTGCCGGGGTTTCGGTCTTGGCTTCAGCCTTGGCCATAGCGGCCGGGTCCACCTTCGGCGCCGGAGCGCCGAAGTTGAAGCCGTCCACCACCTGGTTCACCGGCTGGTCGCTGCTGCCGGCGCAGTCGCGGCAGGCCATCGCCGGGTTCTCCTTGAACACCAGGTTGCCATCGCGGTCGTTGACCTGGTCGATCAGCCAGGTGTCCACGCGCGAGCCGCCGTTGGCGAACACGGCATAGCCGCGGGCCACCGACAGCGGGGTCAGCGAGGCGGTACCCAGCGACATCGACAGGTTCGGCGGCAGCTCGGATTCGGCGAAGCCGAACTGACTGATGTACTTGCGCGCGTAGTCAACGCCCATGCCATCCAGCAGGCGCACCGAGACCAGGTTGCGCGACTGCACCAGCGCTTCACGCAGGCGCATCGGGCCGCGGAAGCCGCCGCCGTCGTTCTGCGGCGCCCAGGTCTTGCCGCGGCGGTCGCGGAACACGACCGGGGCGTCCAGCACGATCGAGGCCGGGTTGTAGCCCTTGTCGAAGGCGGCCGCATAGACGAACGGCTTGAAGCTCGAACCCGGCTGGCGACGGGCCTGGGTGGCACGGTTGAACTTGTTGCCGGAGAAGCTGAAGCCGCCTACCAGGGCCTTCAGCGCGCCACTGTGGGCGTCCAGCGAGACCAGCGCGGACTGGCCGCGCGGCAGCTGGTCCAGCAGCCATTCGCCTTCCTTGGCACCGGCGCGCACGCGCACGATGTCACCGCGCTGCACCAGCTTGCCGGGAGTCTTGTTGGTCCACTTGGCGGCACCGGCCGGCAGTACGATCTCGGTGCGGTTGGCCAGCACCACCGTGGCGCTGCCATCGGCACCGGTGCTGGCGACGATCGCCGGCAGCAGGCCGGCCTGGCCGAACATGCCGCGCAGGTGCTCGGCCAGGGCGGCGGCGTCTTCGCCGGCACCGACCTGCACCTGCTTCTCCACGCCGTGCCAGCCGTGGCGGTGGTCGTACAGCAGCAGGCCGTCGCGCACCGACAGGTTGGCCGCGGTCTGCAGCGTCGCGTCGATGGTGGTGGTGACGTGGTAGCCCTTGTTGACGACGTCGCCGCCGAAGCGGGCGATCATTTCCTGGCGCACCAGCTCGGCCACGTAGGGCGCATCGACCTGCACCGGCGGCTCATGCGCGGTGGCATGCATCGGCACGGCCTTGGCCGCGTCGGCCTCAGCCTGGCTGACGAACTTCAGGTCGGCCATGCGCTGCAGCACGTAGTTGTCACGGCGCTGGCGGGCGCGCTCCGGGTTGGAGATCGGGTTGCCCGACGACGGGAACTTGGGGATGCCGGCCAGCGAGGCCATCTCGTCCAGGTCCAGCTCATTCAGCTTCTTGCCGTAGTAGAACTCGGCAGCGGCGGCCACGCCGTAGGCGCGGTTGCCGAAGAAGCTCTTGTTCAGGTACAGCTCGAAGATCTCGTCCTTGCTCAGCTCGGACTCGATCTTGCGCGCCAGCAGGATCTCGGCCAGCTTGCGGGTATAGCTGTATTCGGAGCTGAGGAAGAACTGGCGGGCCACCTGCTGGGTGATGGTGGAGCCGCCGGGCACGCGCTTGTCGTTGGTGGTGGCCAGCAGCCACACCGCACGGCCGATGCCCTTGTAGTCCACGCCGCCATGCTCGTAGAAGCGGGCATCCTCGGTGGCCAGGAACGCCTGCTTCAGCTTCTCCGGCACGTCCTTCATGGTGATGGGGGTACGCCGGGTCTCACCGAACACCGCCATCAGCTTGCCGTCGGCAGCGTAGACGTACATCGGCTCCTGCATTTCCACGTCGCGCAGGGTCTGCACGTCGGGAAGCTTGGAAGAAACGGCGTAGTACAGGCCGCCAACGGCGGCCGCTCCGACCAGCGCCAGGACCAGGACAACAAGGAAGATCCAGCGCAGCCAGCGGCGGAGACGGGTCATCGGTGTCAGATTCCGATTGCGAATTTCGTGGTCGCAGAGTATAGATTACGCAAGGTGGCGGCTGGGGTCGGCACTGGGGAGCGCAAGGGGAACTGCTAGGGGCTGCGTGGCCATCCTGTGAGGGATGTCACAGCAGAGCGGTTGTCATTTGCTAAGAATACGTTATTAATGCGCGGACGCAGCTCTTGCGTCCAAGTGCCCGTCGGCAGGGGAGAAACCGTGGGGCTCATCCCAAAAAGTCAGTCGCCGCTCATTGGCGTCGACATCAGTTCGACTGCGGTAAAGCTGTTGCAGCTTTCCCGCAGCGGCAACCGTTTCCGCGTGGAACATTACGCCGTGGAACCGCTGCCGCCGAATGCGGTGGTGGAGAAGAACATCGTTGAAGTGGAGGCCGTGGGAGAGGCCATCCGCCGGGCGATGAACCGTTCCGGCAGCAAGGCCAAGCTGGCCGCTGCGGCCGTGGCCGGCTCGGCGGTGATCACCAAGGTGATCCCGATGCCGGCCGACCTGGACGAGAACGACATGGAAGCCCAGATCGAGCTGGAAGCGGTCAACTACATTCCGTATCCGATCGAGGAAGTGAACCTGGACTTCGAGGTGATCGGGGCGATCCCGAACAACCCGGAAATGGTCCAGGTGCTGCTGGCTGCCTCGCGGTCGGAGAACGTCGAACTGCGCCAGTCCGCACTGGAGCTGGGTGGCCTGCAGGCGAAGGTGATGGACGTGGAGGCCTTCGCGGTCGAGAACGCCTTCGCCCTGGTGGCCAGCGAGCTGCCGGTTTCGGCCGAGGGCGTGGTTGCGCTGGTCGACATCGGCGCCACCATGACCACCCTCAACGTGCTGCGCGGTGGCCGCAGCCTGTACAGCCGTGAACAGGTGTTCGGCGGCAAGCAGCTGACCGACGAGATCATGCGTCGTTATGGCCTGAGCTACGAGGAAGCCGGTCTGGCCAAGCGCCAGGGCGGTCTGCCGGAAAGCTACGAGATGGAAGTGCTGGAGCCGTTCAAGGAAGCCACGGTCCAGCAGATCAGCCGTCTGCTGCAGTTCTTCTATGCCGGCAGCGAATTCAACCGGGTCGATCACATCGTGCTGGCGGGCGGCTGTGCTGCCCTTGCAGGCCTGCCGGAGATGGTCGAGGAACAGCTGGGCGTGCCGACCGTGGTCGCCAACCCGCTGGCACAGATGACCCTGGGGCCGAAGGTGCAGGCGCACGCGCTGGCCCAGGACGCCCCCGCGCTGATGATCGCGACCGGTCTGGCGCTGAGGAGCTTTGACTGATGGCACGCATCAATCTATTGCCCTGGCGCGCCGAGCGGCGCAAGCAACGCCAGCGCGAGTTCGGCATCATGCTGGGCATGGCCGCCCTCGGTGGCGTGCTGCTGTCGCTGATGATCTGGTTCTACTACGACCTGCAGGTCAGCGGGCAGGGCGATCGCAACGCCTACCTGCAGACCGAGATCGACAAGGTCAAGGAGCAGAACAAGGAAATCGACCGCCTCGACGCGCAGAGAGATCGGCTGCTGGCCCGCAAGGAAGTGATCGAGCAACTGCAGGCCAAGCGCTCGCAGATGGTCCACCTGTTCGATGCGCTGGTCCGCACCATCCCTGATGGCGTGGTGCTCACTGCCCTGCAGCAGGAAGGCGACGTGCTGACCCTGGAGGGACGCACCCAGTCCAACGCCCGTGTCTCGGCCTACATGCGCAACCTCGAAGTCTCTGGCTGGATGACCAATCCGGAGCTGGCGATCATCGAGGCGCGTGAACCGGACAAGGACAAGGACGGGCGCGCCACCGGACCGGTGGTCGACATCAAGGCATTGCCGTACGTGTTCAAGGTCAAGGTCAAACTGCCCGCGCAGAGCGAGGAAGCGACGACTACTTCGGGCCTGAACCCTGATGGCAGCGTGGCCAGCACCGCGCCGGTGGCACCGACGGTCGCACCGCTCAGTGCTGGCCCGGACGCTGCGGCGCCTGCTGCTGCAGCTTCGCAGCCGGGTACGTCGCCGGCACCGGCTGCTCCGCCTGCAACGGCTCCGTCGCAGGTACCGCCACCGCCACCGGCGGCGACGCCTGCGCCGGCCGCACCGGCAACCAAACCGGCAACCAAGACTGAAGGCAGCCGCCTGGCGCAGCCGCCGCAGGCCTTCCACGCCCCGCTGCTGGGGGATCGCGCATGAGCAAGAAAGTCGACATCAAGAACCTTGATTTCAACGACATCGGCAACTGGCCGCAGAAGGCCAAGATCGTCTTCTGCGCGCTGTTGGCCGTGGTGATCATGTTCCTGGCGTGGATGCTGCTGATCAGTGGCAAGCGTGAGGAACTGGCCGGTCTGGAGTCGCAGGAAACCGAGCTGCGCAAGGAGTTCGCCGAGCAGCAGAAGCGCGCTGTCAACCTGGAGCCGCTCAAACAGCAGTTGGCGCAGATGGAGCAGGTGCTGCAGCAGATGCTGCGGCAGCTGCCCAGCAAGACTGAAATGCCCGACCTGATCATCGACATCTCGCAGACCGCGTTGTCCAGCGGCCTGTCCAACGAGTTGTTCGAGCCGGAGGAGGAGCAGATCAAGGAGTTCTACGCCGAAAAGCCGATCAAGCTGCGGATGGTGGGCAGTTACCACCAGTTCGGCGCCTTCGTCAGTGGCGTAGCCTCGTTGCCGCGGGTGGTGATCCTGACCATGCACGACATCAACCTCAAGCCGAAGGACAAGACCGGTGGCAACGTCCGCGCCGGTGCGCTGGAACTGTCCGGTACGGTCAAGACCTACCGTTACCTGGATGAGACCGAAGTGGCCGAGCAGCAGAAGGCCGAGGCGGGCAAGGAGGAAAAGAAGTGATCCGTTCCTTCATTGCACGCGGTGGGATGGTGTTGACGGTGCTGCTGCTGGCCGCCTGCGGTCGCGGCGTGACCAGCACCCCGGGTGATGCACCCAATCTGGAAAAATGGGTCGAGAGCGAGCGTGCACGACCAGCGGAGCCGATCGAGGCCCTGCCGGTGATGCAGCAGTTCGAGACCTTCGAGTACTCCGCGCAGGGCATGCGCGATCCGTTCACCGATGCCTGGACCAACCCGCAGCAGGGGAATGGGGGACTGCGGCCAGATCCGAACCGGCGCAAGGAGCCGATGGAAGGCTTCCCGCTGGACGCGCTGGACATGGTCGGCACCATCGGAACAGGCGCCGGCACCGTGGCGCTGGTGATGGGGCCGGACAAGGTGACCTATCGGGTGCGTCCCGGCGGTTACCTGGGGCAGAGCGACGGGCGGGTCACCGCGGTCTTCGAAGACCGCGTGGAGCTGATCGAACTGGTGCCGGATGGCGCGGGTGGCTGGCTGGAACGTCCAGCAACGCTCGCGCTGGAAGATCAATGATCGTTTACTGGGGATAGCACGATGACCTTTCACCAAGCCAAGGGGCTGCGTCCCATCCGGCGCTCTACCTTGAACCGCATCAGCGCGCTGGGAGTCGCGTTGATGTTGGCCTGCGCTCCGGCGCTGGCTGCCGCACCGTCGGAAAAACCGACCGGCACGGCGCTGGCCGCCACGCCGGCCGCTGCACCGGCAGGCCTGTCGGTCGCACGCATCGATTTCAAGCGCGGCGATGACGGCGCGGGCCGCCTGATCCTGCAGTTCGACGGCCAGGGCGCCATGCCCGACCTGCGCAGCCAGGGCAACAGCGTGGTGGTCGATGTCGGCAACGCGCGCCTGCCGGCCAACCTGCAGAAGCCGATGAACGTCACCGACTTCGCCACCCCGGTGCAGCGCATCGACGCCAAACCGTCCGGCGCCGGCACCCAGCTGGTGCTGAGCACGGGCGGTCCGGTCGAGTCGCTGGCCTACCAGAGTGGCAACGAGTATGTGGTTGAAATCAGCCCGCGCCAGGCCCAGGCCGCTGTTGGTGCGGTCACTGCCGGCAGCGTGACCCAGGCTGCCAAGGGCGTGCCGCAGCGCGGCTACGCCGGCAAGCCGGTGACCTTCAACTTCCAGGACGTGCCCGTGCGCACCGTGCTGCAGTTGATCGCCGAAGAGTCGAATCTGAACGTGGTGGCATCCGACTCGGTGCAGGGCAATGTGACCCTGCGCCTGGTCAACGTACCGTGGGACCAGGCGCTGGATATCGTGCTGCGTGCCAAGGGCCTGGACAAGCGTCGTGACGGCAGCGTGGTGTGGGTTGCGCCGCAGTCCGAGCTGGCCAAGTTCGAGCAGGAGAAGGAAGACGCGCGCATCGCGATCGAAAACCGCGAAGACCTGGTGACCGACTACGTCCAGATCAACTACCACAGCGCCACGCAGATCTTCAAAGCGCTGACCGAGGCCAAGGGCATCGGTGGCAACAACGCCGGTGGTGGTGGTCAGGGTGGCAATGGCTCGATGTCGCAGGAAGACAGTGGCTTCCTGTCTTCGCGTGGCCGCATCGTGGCAGATGAACGTACCAATACGCTGATGATCAGCGACATCCCGAAGAAGATCGCGCGGATGCGCGAGCTGATCAACGTGATCGACCGCCCGGTCGACCAGGTGCTGATCGAGAGCCGCATCGTCATCGCCACCGATACCTTCGCGCGCGAGCTGGGCGCCAAGTTCGGTGTCAGCGGCAGCCGCGACAACGTGTACTTCAGCGGCAACCTGGAAGCCAATGCCAAGACCCGGCAGTCGCAGGTCGACACCGACAACGCCAACAGGAAGGCGGAGCGTGACTGGGAAGCCGGTGGTCGCGTAGGCCCGCCGCCGGTGTCGGTCGGTTCGGCCATCACCCGCGGCCTGAACTGGAACCTGCCGGTAGCTGCGACCAGCAACCCGGGCTCGCTTGCACTGTCCATCCTCAACGCCGGCTATCTGCTGGATGTCGAGCTGTCGGCCATGCAGGAAGAGTCGCGCGGCGAAGTGATCTCCAACCCACGCGTGGTCACCACGAACCAGCGTGAAGCGTTGATCAAGCAGGGTAAGGAAATCGGCTACGTCACCATCAGCGCCAGCGGCTCCGGTGGTGTTGCCACTCCGAACGTGCAGTTCAAGGAAGTGGTACTGGAACTGAAGGTCACCCCGACCATCACCAACGACAACCGCGTGTTCCTCAACATGGCGGTGAAGAAGGATGAGGTCGAAAGCTACATCGTGCTGGAAGGTTACGGCCAGGTGCCGAACATCAACCGTCGCGAGGTCAATACCGCCGTGCTGGTGGAAGATGGCCAGACCGTGGTGATCGGTGGCGTGTATGAGTTCACCGACCGCAACAGCGTCAGCAAGGTGCCGTTCCTGGGCGATGTGCCGTTCCTCGGCAACCTGTTCAAGAAGCGTGGTCGCAACAAGGACAAGGCCGAACTGCTGGTGTTCGTGACCCCGAAGGTCCTGCGCGTGGCCCGCCAGAACTGAGGCGCTGCACCTGTTGCATCCGACCGGGGCCGCCACGTGCGGCCCCGTGTCGTTTGCCCAAGTAGATCCACGCCACGCGTGGATGGGCGCAATGGATCCGCGCCATGTCCCTCAAGTAGATCCACGCCATGCGTGGATGGGCGCAATGGATCCGCGCCATGTCCCTCAAGTAGATCCACGCCATGCGTGGATGGCCCAAGTAGATCCACGCCATGCGTGGAGGCTGTTCAGCCGTTCTTGATGCCAGCAGCCGGGCGGCCTGCGATGATGTAGGGAACCCGAGCCATCCTGCTCCGGTCAAAGGCCCCCATGAACCTGCCTCCGCCGATGCCCGAATCCATTTCTCCGCCGCCTGCCCCCGTCACCTCACGCCTGCATGCGGCCTTCAGCAACCTGCGCGACGCGCTGTCGGCCGAGATCGTCGGCCAGGCGGCGCTGGTCGAACGCCTGCTGATCGCCTTGCTGGCCGATGGCCATCTGCTGGTGGAAGGTGCCCCGGGCCTGGCCAAGACCACGGCCATCCGGGCCTTGGCGGCACGATTGGAAGCAGACTTCGCGCGCGTGCAGTTCACTCCGGATCTGCTGCCTTCGGACCTGACCGGCACCGAGATCTGGCGCCCGCAGGAAGGACGTTTCGAGTTCGTACCGGGGCCGATCTTCCACCCGATCCTGCTGGCAGACGAGATCAATCGTGCGCCAGCCAAAGTGCAGTCCGCGCTGCTGGAAGCAATGGGCGAACGCCAGGTCACGGTCGGTCGCCACACCTACGCACTGCCATCGCTGTTCCTGGTGATGGCCACGCAGAACCCGATCGAGCAGGAAGGCACCTTCCCGCTGCCGGAAGCGCAGCTGGATCGTTTCCTGATGCACGTGCGCATTGGCTATCCAGACCAGACGGCCGAGTCGGAGATCCTGCGGCTGGCCCGCGAGCGTGCCCGAGGCGCGCTGGGCGAGGCCGCAGCAGCGCCGGAAAAACTGCCGATGCAGGATGTCTTCGATGCGCGCCGCGAGGTGCTGGAGCTGCACATGGCCCCCGCGCTGGAACGCTATCTGATCGAGCTGGTGCTGGCGTCGCGCGACCCCTCGCGCTACGACGCATCGCTGGCGCGCCGAATCGCGTGGGGCGCAAGCCCCCGTGGTTCCATCGCACTGGAGCGGTGCGCGCGTGCGCGGGCGTGGTTGGCTGGACGTGATTTCGTCACCCCCGACGACGTGCGTGCCGTGGCGGCCGATGTGCTGCGCCATCGTGTCCTGCCCAGCTATGAAGCCACCGCCGAAGGCTGGGATGGCGAACGCCTGGTGCAGGAACTGCTGGCCCGGGTACCGGCACCCTGAGTGCGCGCATGACCGGCACACCCAATGGACCTGCTCCGGGCACCAGTGATGGCGATGGTCTGCGACCGCAGCTGGCCGAGCTGGTGGCATTGCGCCGCCTTGCACAGCGTCCGCCGCCGCCTCGTCGAGGGCGTGCGGGCAGCGCAGGCCAGGCACCTTCGCCGTTGCGTGGACGCGGCATGGAATATGCAGAATCACGCGAATACGTGGCGGGCGACGACGCGCGCCACATCGACTGGCGCGTCACTGCCCGCACCGGTCGCACGCACACCAAACTGTTCCAGGCAGAACGCGAGCGGGTCACCCTGATCGTTGCCGATACGTCGCCTGCGCTGTACTTCGGTACCCGCGTGCGCTTCAAGTCGGTGCAGGCGGCGCGCGCGGGTGCTGTCGCGGCATGGTCTGCACAGCGCCGCGGCGACCGTATCGGCGCATTGCGCGGCAGTGAGCGTGAGGCGCCGATCGCGCCGGCCGGCGGTGCCCGCGGGGTACTTCGCGTACTCGATGCACTCACGCGCTGGTACGCGCAGCCACCGGCCGATGATCTCGGCCTGGAGCGCGCGCTGGACCATGCTGGCCGAGTGTTGCGCCCCGGCGCGCGGATGCTGGTGCTGGCCGATCCGCAGCAGGCGATCCGCATTCCGCCGGCGCGCTGGAGCGCACTGGCCCAGCACCATGACCTGAGTCTGTTGCTGCTGGTTGATCCGCTGGAACTTCAGCCGCCAGCGGCACCCCTGCAGTTTCTCGCCGCACAGCAACGCATCGGTCTGGACCTGCGCCGGCACGATGTGCAGGCCCACTGGCACGCACATTTTGTCGAACCCCTGCAGCAGTTGCGCAGGCAACTTGCTGCGCGTCGCGTCGATGTGCAGGTGCTTTCCACCGATGCGGCCAGCGATGCCTGGTTGGCAGCGGCTCCGACGGAGGTGCCAGCATGAGTGCCTCCCTGCCGCTGCGTGATGTGCAGTTGCCGGCTTCGCCAGCGTGGTGGCCGCCTGCTCCAGGCTGGCTGATGCTGATTGCGCTGGTGCTGCTGTTGCTGGCAATCGTTGCTGCGCTGGCATGGCGTCGACGTCGCCGCCGCCGACAGTGGTTGCAGGTGTTCGACCAGGAAATCGCGGCAGTGACCGGCGCGCCTTCGGAACTGGCGGTCATTGCCAGCCTGCTGCGGCGTGCGGCACGTCAGGCACGCCCCGGCAGCGAAGCATTGCGCGATGATGCGTGGTGGCAGTACGTCGATCCCAAGGACAGCCTGCCGTCTGCGCAGCGTAATCTGCTGGCCGAAGGCGCCTATCGTCCACATGTTGATGCCGCTGCCGTAGCCGACGTGCGCACGTGGGCGCGGGCGCGCTATCTGGCGTTGCTGCAGGAGCGCCGGCGATGAGCGCGCTGGCAGCTTACTGGCCGTGGCCGGATCTGCAGCTGGCGTGGCCGCTGGCACTGCTGGCATTGCCGCTGCCGATCCTGATGTACGCATGGAAACGGCGTGCCGACCCGGGTGCTGCACTGCGGGTGCCTTATGCCGCTGCCGAACTGGAAGCACTGGCCGGTGGCGGCCGCGTCGGGATTTCCTGGTTGCGCAGCGGCGTGCTGTGGTTGGGTTGGCTGGCGCTGTGCGTGGCGATGGCGCGGCCGCAGCAACTGGGTGAAGCAATCACCCCGCCGCAGGAAGGCCGGCAGATGATGCTGGCGATGGACGTATCCGGCAGCATGAGCGAGCCGGACATGGTGCTTGGCGCACAGCCGGTGGAACGCCTGACCGCCGCCAAGGCGGTGCTGGCTGATTTCCTCGACCGTCGTGCCGGCGATCGCGTCGGCCTGCTGGTGTTCGGTGACCGTGCCTACACACTCACGCCGTTGACTGCGGATCTGTCCAGCGTGCGCGATCAACTGCGCGACAGCGTGGTCGGCCTGGCCGGGCGCGAGACCGCCATTGGTGATGCCATCGCGCTGGCGGTCAAGCGTCTGCGCAACCAGCCCGAAGGGCAGCGTGTACTGATCCTGCTGACCGACGGTGTCAGCAACGCCGGTGTGCTGGAGCCCCTGCGCGCAGCCGAACTGGCGCGTGCCGAGGGCGTGCGCGTGCACACCGTGGCGTTTGGCAGCGACGGTAGTGCGCGGTTCTTCGGCATTCCGGTGGCCGCCGACCGCGACCCGGTGGATGAGGCAACGTTGCGCAGGATCGCCGAGATGACCGGTGGCCGCTTCTTCCGTGCGCGTGATACCGACCAGCTGGTCGGTATCTACGCCGAACTGGACAGGCTGGAGCCGATCGCTGCGAAGGGACCGACACTGCGCCCGCGCAACGAGCGCTATGCATGGCCGCTGGCTGTCGCGCTGCTGCTGGGCGCGTTGGCGTGGGTATGGCCGGAGCGCCGCCGATGAGCGCCACCTTCCTGAAGATGCCCGACTGGAGCACGTTCGATTGGAGCGCGCTGCATTTCCTGCGCCCGGAATGGTTGTGGATGCTGGCGGCACTGCCGTTGATCGTAGCGGTAGCCATCTACCGGCAGCGACGCAGCGATGCGTGGCGGCAGGCGGTCGATGCCCATCTGCTGTCGCACCTGTTGGCGGGCGAGGGGAAGCGACGCGCCCGCCTGCCATGGGCGTTGCTGCTGGGCTGGACCCTGGCTGCACTGGCGATGGCTGGCCCCAGCTGGCGGCAGCAGGCACAGCCGGTCTATCAGGCCAGCGCGCCGCTGGTGGTCGTGCTGGATCTGTCCAGCCGCATCACCACGACCGATCTGCCACCTTCGCGCCTGCTGCAGGCGCGGGCAAAGATCGGTGCGTTGCTGCGCGCCCGTCAAGGTGGGCAGGTGGGTTTGGTGGTGTATGCCGAAGACGCCTATACCGTAGCGCCGTTGACCGATGACGCGGCCAACGTGGCGCTGTACCTGGACGCGCTGTCGCCGGAGGTGATGCCGCGTGATGGCCAGCGCGCCGACCGTGGCATCGACTGGGCGGTGCAGTTGCTGCGCCAGACCGGTGCCCTGCGCGGGCGGATCCTGCTGGTCAGCGACCAGGCTGACAGCGAAGCAGTGCTTGCGGCAACGCAGGCGCATGGCCTCGGCCTGCAGGTGTCGGTGCTGGGCCTGGGCACGCCGTCCGGCGCCGCCTATCGCGACGGACAAGGCCAGATCGCACAGGCCGCGCTGGACGAAACCAGCCTGCGCGCTGTCGCAACCGCAGGCGGCGGGCGTTACCAGCGCATCGCCAGCGATGACCGTGACCTGCAGGCATTGGATGTGCTCGATGCCAGCGATGGCGGCGCACTGCAGCGGCCTGGGCAGGCCCGGCAATGGCAGGACGAAGGCTATTGGTTGTTGCCGCCGATGATGCTGTTGGCATTGCTGGCATTCCGCCGTCGCGCGGTGCTGGCGGTGGTGCTGGCCGTGGGGCTTCTGCCCTTGAGCGGGCAGCTGCAGGCGCAGCCGCGCGCGTCGGCACCGGCAGCAGGCACGTTGTGGGAGCGTGCCGACCAGCGTGAGCATGCGCGCCTGGCCGCGGGCGTGCAGGCCTACCGTCAAGGCGATTTCGCCACGGCCCGCAAGCAGTTCGAAGGCATCGACAGCGACGCGGGGTGGTACAACCTCGGCAATGTGCTCGCCCGCCAAGGTGACTACGACGGCGCCATCGCCGCCTATGACAAGGCACTGGCGCGCCACCCGAAGATGGCCGACGCCGTCGCCAACCGTGCCGTGGTCGATGCCGCGCGCAAGCGCAAACCGCCGTCGAGCAACAGCCAAGGGCAGGGCAAGGGACAGCAGAAGCCGCAGCAGGGGCAGCAGCAGAACCAGCAGGGCCAGCAGGGCCAACAAGGCCAACAGGGCCAACAGGGCCAACAGGGCCAACAAGGCCAACAAGGCCAACAAGGCCAACAGAATCAGCCGCAGCAAGGCCAGCAACAACCGCAGGGCCAGAAGGGTCAGCAGAATCCAGCGTCTGCGGGTTCCGGCCAGCAGGGCACCAAGCAGGAACCGCCGCAAGCAGCCGACGCTCAGGCCCAGGCGCAGGCAGATGCCCAGCAGCGCCAGCGCATGCAGCAGGCCCTGCAGCAGGCGCGCGCCGGTGAAGCCGGCAAGACGGCAGTGCGCGGTGATGGCGGCACGCCGCAACAGCGCGAGGAGCAGCAGGCCGTGGAGGCCTGGATGCGGCGCGTGCCGGATGATCCGGGCGCATTGCTGCGGGCCAAGTTCCAGTTGGAAAACGAACGTAGAAAGAGGGAAGGGCGATGACAGGCATGGCGAGCAGGCAATTCCGGTGGCCTCTGCCTGTGCTGGCGATGCTGCTGCTGTGGCTGCCGATGGTGGCCATGGCGCAGACGCGCGCCTGGCTGGAACAGGACAGCATCGCCGCCGGTGATACGGTCACCCTGCACATCGAGACCGATCAGGGCGCACCGGACTATGCGCCGTTGAATGCCGATTTCTCGCTCAGCGCACAGAGCAGCAATCGCCAGGTGCAGTGGAGCAATGGCGGCGTCCAGCAACGCAACCTCTACACGGTTGCGTTGACGCCGCGCCGCACCGGTACGTTGCAGGTACCCCCGTTGCAGGTAGGCAACGCACGCACGGCACCTTTGGCGCTGCAGGTCAGTGATGCGGTGGTGGCGACCCCGCAGAGCAATGCCACGGCCTTCATCGAAACCGAGGTGGATGACCCTACGCCCTATGTTCAGCAGAGCGTGGGCGTGGTGGTCCGGCTGTACTTCGCCTCGCAGCTGGCGTCGGGCGAACTGGTGCTCGACACCCCCAGTGGCGCTTCGCTGCAGCGGGTGGGCGAGGACCGCAGCGACGTGCGTCAGGTCAATGGCCGTCGCTACAACGTGGTCGAACGTCGCTTCCTGCTGATCCCCGAGCGCAGCGGCGCGTTGCGCGTACCTGGCGCGCGCTTCACCGGGCGCAGTGCGGGCGGTTTCTTCGATGACTTCTTCGGCAACGGTGGCGATGGCCGCATGAATGCCGTCGGCGCCGAACGCACGCTGCAGGTACAGGCGCAACCGGCGCAGGCCGTGCAGCCGTGGTTGCCGCTGCACAGCCTGCAGCTGCGCTACACCACCGCACCCAGCAGCGCGCGCACGGGCGAAGCGGCCACCGTGGTGGTCGAAGCGATCGCCAACGGCGCCACCCGGGCCCAGTTCACCGATCTGCCCGTGCCCGACCTCGGCGACGCCGCACAGGTGTTCGCCGAACCGGCCCAGTACGAAGAGACCTTCAACGGCAGTACACCCCGCCTGAAGATCACTCGACGCTATTCGATCGTGCCGCGGCAGGTTGGGTCTCTGCGCGTGCCCGGGCCGCGCGTGGCATGGTGGAATGTGGACAGCGGCAGTGCCCAGCAGGCCAGCCTGCCGGATCTGCAGCTGGCCGTGGCCGCGGGCCGGGCCGGCGCGCCGGTGGCGCAGGCGATCAATACCGATGCCGCGCTGCCGGAGGACGCCGCACCTGCCGTTGCATCCTCTCTTGCGCCGACCGCAGCCGGTACCCGGCCGTGGCCGTGGATGGCCGCCGCCGCTGGCCTGGCGCTGCTGTGGCTGTTGACCCTGGCATGGGGATGGCGACGTGGCCGCCACGCGGCTACCCGCACTACCCCGGTGCCGCGGCCAGGGGCCATTGCGCCTGCAACGTCGTCGCGTGCCAGCGTGGCCGAACTGCGTCGGGCCATCGATGGCGAGGGTTTCGACCAGGTGGAGGCGCTGCTGTGTTCGATGGCGGGCGTGGAGCGCCTGGAACAGGTGATCGAGCGCCTGGCTGACCCGGCCCAGCGGCAGACCCTGCAGGCGTTGCAGCAGGCGCGCTGGGGCGGGACGGGCGATGTCACCGCGCTGCGGGCCCGTCTGCGCGAAAGCTTCCGTGACGGACCGCACTGGTCGGCCGCCAGCGGCACCGTCGACACTGGGCTGCCGCCGCTGTATCCGCCGCGGCAACCCTGAACCGGCGCGGCTTGCGCGCTTTGTTAGAGTAGATTCATTTTTCGAGGAATCCCGCGCATGACAGCAGCTGCTGCCGACAAGAAGAAGTTGCCCCTGCATTGGAAGATGGGCATCGGCTTTGCGATCGGCCTGGTCCTGGGACTGATCGTGCACGCCCTGGGCGGCAGCGTCGAAGGCCTGCAGACCGGTGCCAAGTGGGTAATGGACTACGTCACCACCCCGGCTTCGGGCCTGTTCCTCAACCTGATCTTCATGCTGATCGTGCCGCTGATCTTCTCGGCGCTGATCATGGGCGTGTCGGAGATGGGCGACATCCGCGCGCTCGGCCGCATCGGCTGGAAGACGTTGGCCTACACCGTGCTGCTGTCCGGCATTGCAGTGGGTATCGGCCTGGTGCTGGTCAACCTGCTCAAGCCCGGCGCAGGCGTCGACCCGCAGGTGGCCGCGCTGATGCTGTCGGAGAACGCCGAGCGCAGCAAGGAAATCGTGGCGGGCATCCATGGCACGCCGAAGGGCATGGACATGCTGCTGTCGATCGTGCCGAGCAACGTGCTGCAGGCCGCGTCCGACAATGGCGCGATCCTGTCGCTGATGTTCTTCGCGTTGATGTTCGGCATCGGCATGGTGCTGACCGACGAGGCCAAGGTGGCTCCGCTGCGTCGCGCCATTGAAGGCGTGTTCGAAATCTCGATGACCCTGATCAACCTGGTCATCCGCCTGGCGCCGTATGCCGTGGCCTGCTTCATGTTCAACCTGGCCGCGCTGTTCGGCTTCGAGCTGATCATCCGCCTGGGTGCCTACGTGGGCGTGGTGGTGCTGGCGTTGGGCCTGCACATGGTGGTGACCTACGGCACTGCGGTGTGGCTGTCGGGGCGTTCGCCGCTGGCGTTCTTCCGGCAGACCCAGGAAGCGACGGTGATGGCCTTCTCCACTGCTTCCAGCAACGCCACGCTGCCGACCGCGCTGCGTGTGGCCGACCAGATGGGCCTGCCGCAGCGCGTGTCGCGCTTCGTGCTGACCGTGGGCGCCACCGCCAACCAGAACGGCACCGCGCTGTTCGAGGGTGTGACGGTGATCTTCCTGGCGCAGTTCTTCGGTGTGGACCTGAGCATCGGCCAGCAGGTCATGGTGATGGCGGTCTGCATCCTCGGTGGTATCGGTACCGCCGGCGTGCCGTCCGGCTCGCTGCCGGTGGTGGCGATGATCTGTGCGATGGTCGGCGTCAATCCGCTGGGCATCGGCCTGATCCTGGGCGTGAACCACTTCCTGGACATGTGCCGCACCGCGCTGAACGTGACCGGCGACCTGGCCCTGACCACCCTGGTGGCCAAGGGTGAAGCCGCGGACACCCCGGCCGAGGCAGCTGCCGCTGCGGCCCGTCTGGACAACTGAGCCAGGCAACGCCTGAACGGGGTCGGGGCCTTTCCGCAAGGAATAGGCTCCGACCCCTTTTCATATGCGGAATCCAGCGGAGATCAAGGCGTTGCCGGCCAGCGGCCGGCACTACCCTCCTTGTTGGCCTGACCCCACCCGGCGTCTGTGGGACAATAGGCCGCCCGCAGTTCCGCGGCCGCCTCCCGATTCCGACAGAACCATGACGCAGCCTACCCGTCGCCAGTTGGCCAACGCCATCCGCTTCCTCGCCGCCGATGCGGTTGAAACCGCAAAGTCCGGCCACCCCGGCATGCCCATGGGCATGGCCGACATCGCCGAAGTCCTCTGGAACGACTACCACCGTCACAATCCGAACAACCCGCAGTGGTTCAACCGCGACCGCTTCGTGCTGTCCAACGGCCACGGCTCGATGCTGCAGTACGCGCTGCTGCACCTGAGCGGCTATGACCTGCCGATCGAGCAGCTGAAGGCATTCCGCCAGCTGGGCAGCCACACCGCTGGCCATCCGGAGCGTCACGAGACCCCGGGCGTGGAGACCACCACCGGTCCGCTGGGCCAGGGTTTCGCCAACGCCGTCGGTTTTGCCTTGGCCGAGAAGCTGCTGGCACAGCGCTTCAACCGCCCGGAGCTGGAAATCGTCGACCACCGTACCTGGGTGTTCATGGGTGACGGCTGCCTGATGGAAGGCATTTCCCACGAAGCCGCCTCGCTGGCCGGCACCTGGGGTCTGCACAAGCTGGTCTGCTTCTGGGATGACAACCACATCTCCATCGACGGCAACGTCGAGGGCTGGTTCACCGACAACACCCCGGAGCGTTTTGAGGCCTATGGCTGGAACGTGGTCCGCGGCGTTGATGGTCACGATCCGGAGAGCATCAAGGCCGGTATCGAAGCCGCCCTGTCGCAGGACGACAAGCCGACCCTGATCTGCTGCCGCACCACGATCGGTTTCGGCTCGCCGAACAAGGCCGGCAAGGAATCCAGCCACGGCGCACCGCTGGGCAAGGACGAACTGGAAGCCACCCGCAAGGCGCTGGACTGGAACTACGGCCCGTTCGAGATTCCGGAAGAGATCTACGCCGGCTGGCGTGCCGGCGGTACCGGCACCCTGCGTCAGGCCGAGTGGGAACAGCAGTTCGACAAGTACGCTGCACAGTACCCGGCCGAAGCCGCCGAGCTGACCCGTCGCTCGCACGGCGAGCTGCCGGCCGACTTCGTTGCCAAGGCCGATGCCTACATCGCCCAGGTCGCCGCTGAAGGCCAGACCATTGCGTCGCGCAAGGCGTCGCAGCTGGCCATCGAAGCCTACGCGCCGCTGCTGCCGGAAATCGTCGGTGGTTCGGCTGATCTGGCGCACTCCAACCTGACCCTGTGGAAGGGCAGCAAGTCCGTCGCCAGCGACGACGCCAACGCCAACTACGTGTACTACGGCGTGCGCGAGTTCGGCATGACCGCGATCGCCAATGGCCTGGCCCTGCACGGTGGTTTCATTCCGTTCGACGCTACCTTCCTGGTGTTCAGCGACTACGCCCGCAACGGCGTGCGCATGAGCGCGCTGATCCCGGCCCACGCCATCCACGTCTACACCCACGATTCGATCGGCCTGGGCGAAGACGGCCCGACCCACCAGCCGGTGGAGCATCTGGCCTCGCTGCGCTACATCCCGAACAATGACGTGTGGCGCCCGTGCGATGCGGTCGAGTCTGCAGTGAGCTGGAAGGCTGCGATCACCCGCCAGGACGGCCCGAGCTGCCTGGTGTTCAGCCGCCAGAACCTGCCGCACCAGCCGCGCAACGCCGAGCAGATCGCCCAGATCGAGCGCGGTGGCTATGTGCTGGCTGATGCCGCCGGCACCCCGGATGTGATCCTGATCGCCACCGGTTCGGAAGTCTCGCTGGCCACCGAAGCCAAGGCCCAGCTGGATGCGGCCGGCCTGAAGACCCGCGTGGTCTCGATGCCGTCCACTGATGTGTTCCTGCGCCAGGATGCGGCCTACCGCGAATCGGTGCTGCCGAACGCCGTGCGCAAGCGCGTGGCGATCGAAGCCGGTGTCACCGGTTTCTGGCGCCAGTTCGTCGGCCTGGACGGTGCAGTGATCGGTATCGACACCTTCGGCGCCTCGGCCCCGGCCGACAAGCTGTACCAGCACTTCGGCATCACCACCGCACACGTGGTGGAAGCAGCCAAGGCGCTGTAAGCCCCGCTGCGAAGCAGGAAAGGGAAAGGCCGGCGCAAGCCGGCCTTTCTCGTTTTCCGGCCGGCAACGACGACCGTTCTGTGGAATTGCCGACCATCGTGGCGATGATGACGCGATGGCCTCTTCCGCCCGGATGGCATTCCCTGCGAGAACAGGAGCCCAGGGTGGTCGCGTCAAGAGCGAGCCCGTTTCTGGATCTCGAGGGGCATGCGCTGGATGAATGTGCAAATTGCGGAATGTAAGGTGATGCCTTACAGTGTACTCAGGTGATCGTCAGCTTCCAGCACAAGGGACTGAAGGCACTTTATGAGCGAGGTGACGCATCAGGTGTCCGCGCTGATCATGTCGCACGCTTGCGGCGCCTGCTTCATCAGTTGGACCAGGCACATACTCCTGGAGACATGGGACTGCCAGGCAATCGTCTGCACCCACTGCGCGGAAGCTACAAGGGCTACTGGTCGGTAAGCGTGTCAGCCCATTGGCGACTGGTTTTTCGCTTCCGCGGGCTCGATGTTGAACTGGTCGACTACCTTGATTATCACTAGGAAGCTATCCGATGCCGTTGCATGACCCGCCCCATCCTGGGGAAGCGCTACGTGAAGACATCCTGCCCGCGATCAACATGACCATAAGTGCACTCGCGCTCCACCTGGGGTACTCACGTGGGCAGCTGTCGACGATCATCAACGGCCATGCGGGCATTTCCGCAGAGCTGGCGTACCGCCTGGAACTGGCTGGTCTGGGCAACGCGCGGATGTGGTTGGCAATGCAGGCGGCCTATGATCTATGGCAGGCAGAACATCGGGAACATCCTCCGATCAAGCGTCTCTATCTCGCCGATGCCTTGAACCACCAGCAGTAGATCCACGCCATGCGTGGAGGGACGTTACATCGCGTCCCGCACGTCCATCAGCGCAAACCCCAGCAGGTTCAATCCGCGCCACTGCGCCGGATTGTGTGCGTCGACGTGATCCTTGGCCAAGCCGATACCCCAGACGAAATCCACCGGACTGGCTTCCACCAGCACCTGGTCTGCCGTGGCACGCAGGAAATCGCCCAACGCCGCATTCTGCGAAAACTTGGCCCGATTGCCTTCGACCACCAACGCGTAGCGCGCCTGTGCCCAGAGCGCCTCATCGAAGCCCTCGATCTTCCGGCCCAGCGCTTTCACTTTGTCGGGCGTGTGGCTGGCCAGTACCTGGTCGAGGATATCGGTGGCACCAAACAGACGCGCTTTGCCGGCCATCATGAAGTGCTCGGCGGTGGGGTAGTGCACGCCATCAATGTTGAAGCCTGCGTCGTACCACTGGCTGAAACACGATGCCGCCACGCCTGTGCGCGGCGGCTGGTGGCCCCAGAAACAGAGATAGCGAAGATGCTCGCCATCGGCCTGGCGGCGTTGCAGGTCATGCAGGAAACGGGAATCGTTGTTCATCCGCACAGAATAGCGTGCCGCGTTGCTACGGTAGGTGCCAACCTTGGTTGGCACTGATCTGTATCCGCCGGGCGTGGCCCGGCGCTACCGTCTGCGCGGCTATGCGGTGCGCGCCAATGCCAGCCGCAGCAAACGCGCGTTCAACCGCTCGCCTAAATCCTTGGGTGACTGCAGTTCCATCCGCTGCAGGTACACCGCGTCGCCATCTCCCGCAGGCTGCCACAGCGCGGCCCACACGGTGCGCAGCTTGCTACCGCGCGTCTGCGTGTTGGCCTTCAGCCAGCCCAGTGCCTTCACCAGCACCTGCTCGATCTCGGTGAAATCGCTGCCCAACGGGTAATCGGGCAGGGTGCCATCGCTGCGGAATGGCGCCAGCGCTGCCGCCAGTGCTTGCGGTGTGTTGCGCTGCTGCCGCTGTGCATCCGGTTGTGCCGTTGCTACCAGCTTGCGGGCGGAGAAGGCCTGCTGCAGCAGCGCGTCCTGGAATGGCGCTTCGGTGATCGCCGCCATCGCATGCACGCAGTCGTCGTCGGTCAGGCCACGCACGTCGGCGATGCCGTACTCGTTGAGATAGATGTCACGCAGGTGGCGCGGAATGGTCGTGTGCCCGTAGTTCCAGCGCACATTGGATTCGCGCTGGCCACGATCATCACGGGCGGCGCGGAACATCAGCACACTGCGCGCTTCTGGCAGCGCGTGGGCCATCGCCACGAAGTTGTACTGGCCGCCAACGCCGGAGACCACGCGTCCGTCTTCCAGTGCATCGGATACCGCTGCGCCCAGCGCGGTGGCCATCATGCAGGAATTGAAGAAGCGTGCGTGCCGGCGCTGCAGGCGTTCCAGCGTTTCATTGCCGCCGTACAGCTGGTTGATCTCGCTGATGCGGCGCATGCCGATCGCCCGGCATTCGTCCTCGGGCAGGGTGCGCAGCCATTCGTAGAATTCGGATGAGCCGAGGTAGAACGCACCGTGCAGGTACTCGCCCTCCGCCTCCAGAGTGGCGTGGTCGATGGACAGCGTGCTGCCATTCTCGATGCGTTGCATCAGCGCCAGGTCATCATGCACCTTGCGCTTGATCACGCCGGTCTGCACCAGGCGGCGGAATCCCTCGTTGAGCATTTCGCTGCAGCCGTACAGGCCGATCTCGAACGGGTCCAGCCCGCCGATCTCCTGTACCAGCGGATGGCTGGCCAGTTGCGGGTCCAGCGCGTCCAGCACGCGCCGGTAGCGCGCATTGTCAGTGTGGCGCAGCACCAGTGCATGGCTGAGCGCATCGGCCAGGGTGCCGATGCCGATCTGCAGCGTGCCGCCGTCGCGCACCAGGGTGCTGGCATACAGGCCGATGGCATAGTCGGCGTCGGCCACCGGTTGCCGCGGCAGCCCGAACAATGCCGGATACGGCGCTGGCGGGGTGATGACCAGATCGAAGAAGGACACGTCGACCGTGGCCGTGCCGCCCAGGTACGGCAGCTGCGGATCGATCTCGGCGACCAGCAGCGGACGCGGCAGGCCGCGTGCGGTCATCGCGTCCAGCGTGTCCTGGGTGATGTCGTTGTTGCAGGACAGCGACAGGCGCCGGTCGTCCGGGCGCATCGCTACTTTCTGCACGATCACCTGCGGCGCGCGCTGGGCGACGGCGTCGGCAGCGTGGGTGTAGTTGAGGCTGGTGTAGCTGGACTGCGCCTGCCGCGAACCGAGCAGTGCACCGGACTGCATGTAGAACTCTTCCACCTGCACATGCGCTGGCAACGCATCGCGGGCGATTGCATCGGCATAGGCCAGGCGCGGGAAGTCTTCACCGAAATGGCGGGCCGCGAACGGCGCCATGAAGCGCGCTTCCAGGCCGTCGCCGCGGGCCTTGGGCGGGTTCAGCGACAGCGCGGTGTACAACTGCAGCGGTCGCGACGGGTCCTGCTCGACACGCGCATACAGGGCGTTGAGCAGGCGGTGAGGTTTGCCCAGCGCCAGCGGCGCACCGATCCGCAGCGGCCCGTCCACGCGCGCGAACAACCAGTCAACGGCGGCGTCCAGGTCGGTGAGGTGTTCGGTCATGCGGGGCGGTCCTGCTTCGGGGGGGAGTGCGGGCATTACAGCATGTCGGGCTTGAACCGCCGTCGACGCGAGACTTCGGCGCCGGACACCATGAACTGGCCATCGCCGCGGTAGTGGAACGTGCGCGGCAGCTTCGGCCGCGGCGCCACGTGCGCGCGCACGATTTCCCAGATGAAGAGATTGCTCGATTCGACCTGGCTGTCGTCATGCAGGCGGCACTCAAAACTGGAATGGCACTGGCCCACCAGCGGCGCCCCCACATCCCGCGCCGGCACCGCATCCAGGCCAAACCTGTCGAACTTGTCCACGTCGCGCCCGCTGCAGTTGCCGATGTCGACCACGGTGTCCAGCAGTTCCACCCCCGGCACGTTGATCACGCATTCGCCGCTGTCCCGGGCGAGGGCAAAGCTGTGGTTCTCGTTCCACAGATAGGTGGCCACCAGCGAGGGCGAAAAGCCCATCACCATGTGCCAGCCCATCGTCATCAGGTTGCGCTGGCCCTGCGCTGCAGTGCTGACCAGCACGATCGGGCCCGGTTCCAGGAAGCGGCGTGCGTCCTCGACGGGGTAGTCCTTCTTGCGCAGCGGCTTCATGCAGGCTCCGTGGGCGGTGGGTTCGATGCTGGTCCGGGGTGGATGAACCGCATGTCGAGGGGCTTGACAGAGAGTTCGATTACGCGCGTAATCGGTTTGTCGATTACGGATGTAAACCATGACCCCGATCAGCGAAGCCGAGGCCGTAGTAATGGAGGTGCTGTGGCAGCAGGCACCGCGAACTGCCGACGAGGTCGTGGCCGCACTGGCCCACCGCGATTGGGCCGAGCCGACCATCAAGACCCTGCTCAACCGCCTGCTGACCAAAGGCGCCATCGCCGCCGAGCGCGATGGCCGACGTTACCTGTACCGACCGCTGCTGCAGCGCCAGGTGTGGGTGGAGGCGCAGAGCCAGGACTTCATCGGGCGCGTGTTCGAAGGCCGTGTGGCGCCGCTGGTGGCGCATTTCAGCGAACGCGGCCAGCTGAGCGCGCAGGACATCGCCGAACTGAGGAAGCTGATCCAGGAGCTGGACCATGACTGAGCTGCTCGACGGACTGTGGCGGGCAAGCCTGTGGCTGGCGCTGGGCGTAGTCCTGCTGGCGGTACTGCGGCCGTTGCTGGTGCGACTGGGCGGCGCCGGACTGGTGTATCGCAGCTGGTGGCTGCTGCCGCTGCTGCTGGCCGCGCTGCTGCTTCCCTTGCCGCAGGTCGCGCTGCTGCAGCATGTGCCGGCCTTGCCGCTGAAGGTCGTGCCCGAAGCAGTGGAAGGCCTGCCAACGGCGTCACTGCAATGGCCCTGGGTGCTGTTGCTGGTTTGGACACTGGGCGCCGGCCTCTGCCTGCTGCGCGACCTGCGCGCACAGCGTCGCTTCGAACGTGGCATGGGCGGGCTGCGGGCGCGTGCCGATGGCAGCTGGCAGGCCAGTGGCGATCCCGGGCTGCCGGCGCTGGTGGGCCTGTGGCGGCCGCGCATCGTGGTCGGCCCGGATTTCGACCGGCAGTTCAACGCGCAGGAGCAGCGCCTGATCCTGCAGCACGAGCGCAGCCATCGTCGCAATGGCGATCACTGGGCCAACGGCGCGCTGTTGCTGATGCGCGCGATGTTCTGGTTCCACCCGCTGCTGCCATGGGCCGCACGTCGATTCCTGCGCGACCAGGAACTGGCCTGCGATGCCCGCACCATTGCCCCGCAGCCCGCGCTGCGCGGCCTTTACGCCAGCACGCTGCTGAAGGCGCAGCTGGTCCACCCGGTTGCGCCGGCGGTCTGCCATTGGCGCAGCCAACCCGTGTTGAAGGAGCGTATCGCCATGTTGCAGCAGTCCAAGCGGAAGGCATTGCCGTGGGTATCGGGGCAGGTACTGGTGGTTGGCTTGTGCCTGGGGATGGGGGCGGTGGCGTGGGCCAGCCAGAGTGGCGCAATGGCGGCCGGTCCAACGGTGGCCGTCATGGACCGGGAGATCCGGGTCGACAAGATGCCACCACCGAGCTACCCGAAGAGCGCGGTCGAGCAGAGCCAGACAGGCGTGGTGGTGCTCCGCGTCGACGTTGATGCGCAGGGTGCTGTCAGCGATGTGCGTGTAGTGAGCGCCACCAATCCGGGTGTGTTCGAAGCGGTATCGATCGCAGCAGCGCGAAGCTGGACCTACCGCCCGGCGCTGAGGAGCGGCAAGCCGGTGGCGGGCGCCGTGCGCATTCCGATCACCTTCGCCATGGATGAGAGCGACGACGTGACGGAGACCGCCAGGTGATGCGCATCGCACTGCTGATGGCAGCGGGGATGCTTGTCGGCTGCGCTACCCGGGAACGACTGAGCACCGTCGACACCCGCAATGAAAGCGTCGGCCATCATCGTCTGCACGCGGAAGGAAAAGGGGGCAGCGGCCAGGTGCAGGCGTACACGCTGGGAGCAACCGAAGGCTATCGGATGCCGCAGCTGTATGCAGCGCCGGAGCCGCAGATCGGTGACCGTGACCCACGCACCGAGCTGGCCCCGACCACGATCTGCCTGCAGGTGGTGGTTGATGCCGAAGGCGCTGTCGAGCGAAGCCTGGCGCTGACCGACCGCAGCGAATGCGCAGCAGGCGCGGCAAGCGAGAATGCGCCTCTGCTGCAGGCGGCGCAGGAGGCGGTGTCGATGTGGAAATATTCAGCCGCCGCCGTCTGCCACTTCGCACCGGGCAAGGTGCCGAGCGACCGTGGCGACTGCGAAGGGGCCGAGCGCGTCGAACCGGTGCCGGTGAGCCTGCTGTATGCCTTCACCTTCGAGATCGTGAAGGGCCAGCATGTGGTGCGCACGCGTGGGAAATGAATGGGGTGGGCCGGTGCACGTCCATCGGCAACGTTGCCAGTAACCTCGGACCTGGCCCTCATGGGCTGTTCTTGCTCTTGACAGGTCTGAACGAGATGCGTAATTCAGCGATCTGCAGGCCTATGTCATCGTGAGGGGGCGGCTGTGCGAGCCAACAGGACAACCGTGCTTCTCCTGGCCAGCGTGGGCTGCATCGGTGCCTTTAGGGATCACGGTGGAGACGTTCCAACTCCGATGAGCCGCGAGTTCGGGGTATGCATTTTCCTTCATGCCGGTGACAGCTACCAGGTGAAAGCCCCGGGACTGGATTTTGAACAGGGATTGTTGAAGCTGGCTGGCAAGGACATTGATGTCTACATCGGGAATCATCCTTCCTACGATGGCATTCGATGGAATCGAGACCTGAGCCCGACCCGTGGATTCGTGCTGGTCGGCACGGAGCATTCGAGGGGGAAGGACCGGGTGCTGCTCGGCACCAAACGCGCAGACCAGAAAGGCTTGATCTACGTGCAGTTCATGGGGACTGACCTCGAAGCGAAGCTTCCCGTTCTGACGCGCAGTGATCTGGTTGTGGATTGCGAACTGGATTGAGGGAAGCAGATCTGCAAAGGATTGAGAATCCCATACCGGCCTTTGCTCCGTTCTTCCTACAGTGGGATCTCAGATGAAGCGCTCGCTTTTACTTTTTTTGCTGATGCTGGTATCCGGCTCGACGGCTGCATCGGTTTCAGTACATATCGGCGGCAAGCCAACGGAACTTGTAACGGCGCAATCCGCGGGCATGAAGGTCGAAGTACAACTGGGCATCCGCGCGACAACTGCCGACGATCCCCGACATGCAGTCTGCGAAGGCGCACGCCCCTGCAAAGGAGTGCAATCGCTGCAGATCAGGGTCAATGGTGCGGCCTTGCCGGTCCCGCGTTCTGCCTATTTTGATCTGGTGGACCTTTCCAGTGCGAAGATCGATCTCGGCCCTAAGGGCGGCAGCCTGATGTTGCAGGGCGGTGACGCCTCGGAGAGTTACAACGTGCGTATTCGGTTCAGTAAGAACAGGGTCCTGTCGAGAGAGATCTTTGTTGGAACGTCGCAGGATGACCTGTTGGAGGAAACCACCTACCACGAGGTGAGTATCGGATAGCCGCCTCTCTCTGATGGCCGTCCCCCGGACCTCACGCCCCGCCCTGGATGTTCGCCTTCACCGCCGGCTGCATCAGCGTTGGCTCTGCCAGCGTCGCATCACGCGCCTGACGCACGCTGACAAATTCGGCTTCGCCCACGCCGTCATGCACGTGGATATTGTGCGCGCGCTGTTCGCCGATGGTGGTTTCATTGGCGAAATCGCGGCCGCCCGGGCCGTAGTCGTGGCAGACGAACACGCGGGTGGCATCGGGCAGGGCAAGCAGGCGCTGGATCGAGCGGTACAGCTGCGCGGCATCGCCGCCGGGGAAATCGCAGCGCGCGGTGCCGCCATCGGGCATGAACAGCGAATCGCCGGTGAAGACAGCATCGTCGATCAGGTACGCGATGCTGTCGCTGGTGTGGCCAGGCACGGCGATGATGCGTCCCTGCAACTCACCCAGTGCGAACGTCTCACCATCGGCGAACAGGTGATCGAAGACTGCATGCTCATCGGGCAGTTCCAGCCCATAGCGCGGTGCAAACGTGGCCTGCACCGCGCGGATGCCTTCGCCGATCGCCAGCGTCGCCTGCGGGAACCGCTGCTTGAGCCGCCGCCCGGCCGACACGTGGTCGGCATGGGCGTGGGTTTCCAGCAGCCAGCGCACGTGAAGCTGCTGCTGCGCGATGGCATCGAGCATCGCGCGTACCGGCGATTCGCTGCTGGCGTCGGTATCCGGGTCGTAATCCAGTACCGGGTCGATCAGCGCCGCCTCCCTGCTGGCCGGGTCGCTGACCAGGTAGCTGAAGGTATTGCTGTCACGGTGGAAGAACGATTGCACCTGGACCGACATCGGACACTCCTCAGCGTGTGGCGAGCACGCGGTTCAGCAACTGCGCCAGGTTCTCACCGGCCAGTCGCAGCTGCGCTTCGGCCACAGGCCGGTAGCGCGTGGTGTAGTCGTCGCCGATCTTACGCGAGGCAGGGTAAACGCCAGGTTGCACGGAAATGCGGCAGCTGGCTTCAGCCCAGCTGACGGGATCACGCTGCGGGTTGGACTGGCGTGCCAGCTTCGGCGCCGGCAGCGCGCGCAACACCGGCAGGTAACCGGCATCGTCGACCTTGCGGGTATTGAGCATGCCGCTGTCCCACAGCGAGTGCAGGTTGGTGCCGCGGTTGCCGAACTGCAGCTGGAAATCGTTGCCGCCCTTGTCGTGCGCGTAGCCGGCGTGCATCGGCTGGTGGATGTCGCCGACCAGGTGCACGACGAACTTCAGTGCCTGCAGGCGCTCGCCATCGGCCAGGCTGCGGTCGCCGAGGATCGCGCTCTGTGCCTTCAGGGCTTCGACGATGCAGTTGCCGCCCTTGCAGTGCTTCGGCGCCTCGTAGTGGCAGCCATCTTCGGCGATGTTGACGTAGTGCCAGCCGGCCGAGCGACGGCCGAGGCCGGGGTCTTTGGCGCGCAGCTGGTCGGCCCAGGGCGCGATGCTGGCCAGGGTGGCGCCGGGTTCGGTCGCGAGCAGGCGATCGACCTCGGTGCGTGCGGTCGGGGTGAGGCGGCTGTCAGCGACTTCGGCGACAAGGCGGTGGCCTTGCGCGCCCCAGGCGTGGGCGGGGGCGGACAGGGCCAGCAGGGCCGGCGCGAGAGCGGCGGCGAGGAACAGGGAGTGCAGTGCTTTCATCCGCTCATTCTAGCCGCGGGCAGGTGCCTGGGTCGTTGATGGAAAGCGGCGTGTTCCTGATCGCAGTGCCTACGCCTTCTTGATCGCAGCGACGCTACGGTATCCAGGCCACGCACGGGAGGCGGCAATGATCACGACGGACAGGCGCATCACCGCTGTACGCATGGACGAGGCTGGCTTCGATGCCGCTTTCAATGCACAGGTGCTCTGGCGCATGCGCTGGGCCTGTGCCATCGCCGCCGGATTCTCGCTCCTGTTCATCCTGCTGGACCGCCAGTGGTTGCCCGCCGATGTCGGCGGTGATGTGTTGCGCTGGCGCCTGGGCCTGCTGCTGCCGGCCCTGATGATCGGCGTGATGATGACCTTCCTGGCCCCGTGGCGCCGCCATCAGCAGCGCATCGGCGGTGCAATGGTGCTCTGCAGCGGCCTGGCGCTGGTGGCGATGGTGTGGACGGCGCACCGTTCAGTCACAGGGTATCCCTATGAAGGGGTGAGCCTGTTCCTGCTGTTCAACTACTTCCTGTGCGGGTTGCGCTTCAAGGTTGCTTCGATCAATGGCGCGGTGATCAGCCTTGCCTTCGCGGCGGCCGAAGTGCACGTACTGCCACATGGCCCGGCGCTGGCCGAGGCGCTGATGTTCGTGGTGGCCACCAACGTGGCCGGCATGATGGGCAGCTACATTTCCGAGCGGCAGGCACGTGCTGCATTCATCGCCGAGCAACGGCTGGATGCGATGGCCAACCACGATGGCCTGACCGGGCTGCTCAACCGACGCGCGTTCGATCGCCGTGCGAAGCAGATCTTCCAGGGGTATCTGCGCAGGCCGCATCCGCGTGGCGCATTGCGCATTGCGATGATCGATATCGACTATTTCAAACGTTACAACGATCATCACGGGCACCCGGCTGGCGATGACGTGCTGCATGCGGTTGCGGCCACGTTGGCGGCACAGCTGACGGCTGCCGATTCGGTAGTGGCGCGCTACGGAGGGGAGGAATTCGTGGCCCTCGGCCACTGGACGCCTGGCCAGCCCGAATCGGCGCCCTTCGAACAGTTGCGGCAGCAGGTACAGGCGCTGGGGATTGCCCATGCCGATTCGGACGCAGCGCCGGTGGTGAGCGTGAGCATCGGTGTGGCACGGTGGCACGACGATGGTGCCGATTCACTTGAACAGGCGTTGGCACGCGCCGATGTGGCGCTGTATCGCGCCAAGGAGAGCGGCCGCAACCGGGTGGAAGTGGCGACGGACCAATAGGAACGCGATCCTCGCTGGATCCACGCCATGCGTGGATGCGTCGTTGCGTCGAACGACGAAAAAAGCCCCGGCACACACATACCGGGGCAACATGCTGCGAGGGTTTTGCCTGTAGCGGGGAAGCGGGGGCCAAGCCCCCGCCAAACAACCCCTTAGAACTTGAAGACGTAGGACGCGCCGTAGACCAGCGGATCGATGTTGACCGTGCCGATCTTCTCGCCATCCAGCTTCACCTTGCTGTCGATGTCGATCCAGCGCATGTCCACGCGCAGGGCGCCCTTCTCGCCAATCGCGAAGTCGATGCCCGCATGCGCGGCCAGGCCCCACGAATCCTGCAGCTTCAGCTTGCTGCTGGCCAGCGCACCGGTGGTGTCTTCGCTGAAGAAGGTCGTGTAGTTCACGCCTGCACCGATGAACGGCGATACCTTGCCCTTGCTGTTGAAGTGGTACTGCAGGGTGACCACCGGCGGCAGCTGCTTGGTGCTGCCCACGCGGCCCAGGCCGTTGATGTTGATGTCGTGCTTGAACGGCAGCGCTGCCAGCACTTCGATGCCCAGGTTGTCGGCGATGAAGTACTCACCGGTGATGGTCGGCTTGACGTCGTTGTCGACATCGACCTTCAGGGTGCCACCGGCCAGCCAGCCGTTGTTCGACTTCGGGGCGACCTGGTGCACGCCGGCGGAAAGGGTCCAGTCGCCCTTGGACTGGGCCATGGCCGGGGCGGCGGCCAGCGACAGGGCGGCGGCCAGGCTGGCCACGATCAGGGGGGAGGTCTTGCGCATGGGGGTGATCTCGTTGCTGGGTGGATGCGGCCAGTCTCGGCCTCACGCCGCGCTAACGCTTTGATCCGGATCAAATCCTGTCCGGCCGCCGTCCCGGGGTCGGCCTTGGCCGGCGGTGGTCAAGGCCGGCCTGCTAGACTTGTGGGCCCTATCCACCCCGCCGCACCTGTCGCGGCTGCAGGAGCTTGAGAACATGGCAATCAAGGTTGGTATCAACGGTTTCGGTCGCATCGGGCGTAACGTCCTGCGCTCGGCGGTGCTGAACTTCGGCGACGACATCGAAATCGTGGCCATCAACGATCTGCTGGAGCCGGATTACCTGGCCTACATGCTCAAGTACGACTCCGTGCACGGCCGTTTCAAGGCCGACGTAGCCGTCGATGGCAAGGATCTGCTGGTCAACGGCAAGAAGATCCGCCTGACCCAGGAACGCGATCCGTCCAACCTGAAGTGGGACGAAGTCGGCGTCGACGTCGTGCTCGAAGCCACCGGCCTGTTCCTGGACAAGGTCAGCGCGCAGAAGCACATCGATGCCGGTGCCAAGAAGGTCATCCTGTCGGCACCGTCGAAGGACGACACGCCGATGTTCGTATTCGGCGTGAACGACAAGACCTACGCCGGCCAGGCGATCATCTCCAACGCCTCGTGCACCACCAACTGCCTGGCGCCGCTGGCCAAGGTCATCAATGACAAGTGGGGCATCAAGCGCGGCCTGATGACCACCGTGCATGCGGCCACTGCCACCCAGAAGACCGTCGATGGCCCGTCCAACAAGGACTGGCGCGGTGGCCGTGGCATCCTGGAAAACATCATTCCGTCCTCCACCGGTGCCGCCAAGGCTGTCGGCGTGGTCATTCCGGAACTGAACAAGAAGCTGACCGGCATGAGCTTCCGCGTACCGACCTCGGACGTGTCGGTGGTCGACCTGACCGTCGAGCTGGAAAAGGAAGCCACCTACGCCGAGATCTGCGCCGAAGTGAAGGCACAGAGCGAAGGCGCGCTGAAGGGCATCCTGGGCTACACCGAAGACAAGGTGGTGGCCACCGATTTCCGAGGTGAAACCCACACCTCGGTGTTCGACGCTGATGCCGGCATCGCCCTCGACGGCACCTTCGTCAAGCTCGTGTCGTGGTACGACAACGAGTGGGGCTACTCCAACAAGTGCCTGGAAATGGCCAAGGTCGTCGCCGCCAAGTAAGGCCTGCGAAGATCGTTGCGCGAACCCCGGCCTGGCCGGGGTTCGTCGTTTTAGGGGTCCGGCCTGACGTAGCATGGGCGAGTCGACCGCCGCCATCGTGGCGCGCGGGATCGCATTGGAAGGCGAGGAATGGAAGCACTCTTGGTCCTGGCAGTACTGGTCCTGCTGGCGATACCGCTGCTGCTGGTGGTGGCGCTGGTGATGATTGCTGGCCTGCGCCGGCGGGTCGCCGCGCTGGAGGCCGCACAGACCGTGCAGGCCGCGCCCACTCTGGCCGGGACTGTCGGCCGTGCGCCCTCGGCCGTGGCCGAGCCTCCGCGCGCGCCTGCGGCAACTCGCGAGGCCAGCAGCGAACCGTCGTTCCTGCGGCCCACGGCAACCCCGGCGCCAACGCCGGTCGCCGCCCGCGAAGCGCTGTTGCCTGCGCAGCCCGCGCGTCCGCTTCCGCCTCCGCCGTTGCCACCGGAACCCACATTGCCGCCGCTGCCGCCAGAACCGGCCCTGCCGAATCTGCTCGAGCGCGCGATCGGTGCGGTCAAACACTGGTTCACCCAGGGCAACGTGCCGGTCAAGATCGGCATGCTGGTGCTGCTTGCCGGTGTCGCCGCGCTGCTCAAGTACGTCAGCGACCAGGGCTGGCTGGTGGTGCCGGTCGAACTGCGGCTGGCGGGCATCACCGTCGGTGCGCTGGGCCTGCTGGCCTTCGGCTGGCACCAGCGCGAGCGCCGACGGATGTTCGCGCTGGCCTTGCAGGGGGGGGCCATCGGCGTGCTGCTGCTGACCATCTTCGCTGCCTTCAAGCGTTTCGATCTGCTCGCCCCGGGTTTCGCCTTTGCCAGTTCGATCGCCCTGGTCGCGGGACTGTGCGTGCTGGCGGTGGTGCAGAACTCGCGCACATTGGCGGTGCTGGGCATCCTGGCGGGCTTCATGGCGCCGCTGTGGCTGTCCACCGGCAGTGGCAACCACGTTGGGCTGTTCAGCTACTACGCCGTGCTCAACGCGGGCATTTTCGCCATCGCGTGGTATCGCCCGTGGCGTGTGCTGAACCTGCTCGGCTTCGCGTTCACCTTCGGCATCGGCACCTTCTGGGGCGTGCTGCAGTACGACGCGGCCAAGTTCGCCAGCACAGAACCGTTCCTGCTGCTGTTCTTCGCCTTCTATCTGCTGATTCCGCTGTTGTATGCGCGCCGGCAGCCGGCCGGGCGTCGCGATCTGGTCGACGGCAGCCTGGTGTTCGGCACGCCGCTGGTCGCCTTCTCGCTGCAGGCCGGCATGCTGCACGAACAACCGATGACGCTGGCCCTGTGCGCGCTGGGCCTGGCGGCGATCTATGCCTTGCTGGCACGCGCTCTGATCGCGCGCGCGTCGTACACGGTGCTGGCGCAGTCGCATGCGGTCCTGGCGGTCGGCTTTGCGACGCTGGCGGTGCCGTTGGCCTTCTCGGCGCGGGCTACCGGCGCGGTATTCGCGCTGGAAGGCGCTGGCCTGGCGTGGCTGGGGTTGCGCCAGAAGCGCTGGTTGCCGCAGGTGACCGGTGCGCTGCTGCAGCTCGCGGCCGCATTCGCGTTCGTGGTCGGTGCCGATCATTGGCACCAGGACCAGCGCTTCCTGCTCAACCCGACCGCAATCGGCGCGCTGCTGCTGGCCGTGGCAGGTTTTGCCGCAGCGTGGAGCTACCAGCGCAGGCAGCGCCATGACATCGCCCTGGCTTACTACCTGTGGGGCCTGCTGTGGTGGTTGGGCGGTGTCGCGCATGAAATCGGCCGCTTCTTCGAGCATTCGGCGCAGGCCGATGCCGTGCTGGTGCTGGCCGCCGTCACTGCGTGGCTGGCATCGGAAGTGCAGCGGCGCATGCCGGCGCGTGCGCTGGGCGTGACCGCGCTGACGATGCTGGCAGCGGGCTTCCCGTTGGCGCTGCTGCAGAGCGACGCGCACCAGCAGCCGTTTGCCGGATATGGCGCATTGGCGTGGGCGGTCTTCGCGGTGCTCGGCGTGCGCAGCCTGCTGTGCCTGCGCCAGGGCAGTGGTGGCGTGGCCCGTATCGCGCAGTTCCTGTGGTGGCTGCTGTGGCCGTCGCTGCTTTCGCTGCTGGCCCTGTGGGGCGGCGGCGACGCGCGCCTGGCGCAGGGCTGGACCGCGCTGCTGGTGACCCTGCCGTGGTTGCTGCTGGCGTCACTGTCGCTGTGGCGCTGGAACGTGCTGCGCTGGCCGCTGGGTGCTGCGTTTGATTCGGTGCGCCTGCCGCTGCAGAGCGTGATTTTCGCGGTGCTGGCGATGGCCTGGTTGTTCGGCCTGACCCTGGCGGGTGACGCCACGCCGCTGCCGTGGTTGCCGCTGCTCAATCCTGCCGAACTGGCGCAGTGGGTCAGCCTGTTGCTGATCGCGCGCTGGCTGTATGACGCGCACGGACCGGCGCCGCTGCAGCGCTTGCGTGTACCGGTGCTGGCCGTGGCCGGTTTCATCGCGTTGACCAGCACCGTGCTGCATGGCGTGCATCATTGGGGCGGGGTGGTCTGGGATCCGACGATGGCCCGCTTCAGCCTGGCCCAGACCAGCCTGACCGTGTTGTGGAGCGTGCTGGGCGTGATTGCCTGGGTGTGGGGCTCCCGTCGCGGCCAGCGTGTGCTGTGGATGGTTGGCGCCGTGTTGATGGCCGTGGTGCTGGCCAAGCTGGTGCTGATCGACCGCCAGCATCTGGGCAACCTGCTGGGAATCGCATCGTTCATCGCCTACGGCCTGCTGTGCACCGTGGTGGGTTACCTGGCGCCTGCGCCGCCGAGCGCACCGCCAATCGTGGAGGAAAAACAATGAGCAAGTGGAGCCGAGCGTTGCTGCCGGTGTTGTTGGGCGTGGCCGGTGCAGTTGCCGCGCAGGCCACGGACTACCGCGCGCAGTACGCCGAACAATGGCCGCTGAGCCTGTCCAGCGCGCAGTCCGGTGCCTATCGGGTGGTGCTGGAGCCGGCGATCTATCGCCGCGCAGGCGCCGCCGATCTGGGTGACCTGCAGGTGTTCAACGCCGCTGGCCAAGCATTGCCGTCGGCGCTGCTGGCGCCGGACCAGCCGTTGGCGCAGCCGCCGGTACAGCGCGAGCTGCCCTGGTTCGCGCTGCCGGCGTTGGCCGAGGCCCAGCGCAACGACCTGCAGTTGCTGACCGAGCGCGATACCGATGGTCGTGTGCGCCGGGTCGAAGCTCGGCTCGGTGGTGGTGCGGTGGCGAACGGGCAGGGCGGCTGGTTGATCGATGCCAGCGTGCTCGGCCAGCAACCGTTGGCAGCGCTGGTGCTGGACTGGGCCGAAAGTGGCCAGCCGCTGCAGGCGCAGGTGCAGCTCGATGCCAGTGATGATCTGCAGCGCTGGCAGTCGATCGCCCGCGATGTTCCGCTGGTGGACCTGCAGCGCGCGGGCAAGCGCCTGCTGCAGCGCCGCCTGCAGGTCGACAGCACGGTGCGCTACCTGCGGATCCTGCCGCAGGGCGAGGCACGCCTGCCGGAGCTGCGCAGTGTATTGGCGGAACTGCCGCCGGCGCCGGCAACGGTGCCCTGGGAGTGGCTGTCGCTGACACCGACCGCACAGGGCAAGGGGGAATTCACGTTCGAACTGGATGGTCGATTCCCGGTGACCCGGGCCGACGTCGCCAGCACCGACAACAGCCTGGTGCAGTGGACGTTGTTCAGCCGCGATGATGAAGGCGCCGAATGGCAGCGCCGCAGTGCCCCGTGGATCGCCTACCAGTTGCAGCAGGGTGCACCGGGCCAGCGCCAGCAATCGGCGGCACAGCCGTTGGGCGGCATGTACCGCGACCGCTACTGGAAGCTGGTAGCGAGCCCGGTGGAGACCACCAGCGTCCCGACCCTGCGCCTGGGCTATCAGCCGGAAGTGATGGTGTTCCTCAGCCAGGGCGCAGCACCCTACGCGCTGGCCGTGGGCAGTACGACCGCGCGCCGTGCGGAGGCACCGATCGCGGTGTTGATCGAGGAACTGCGGCAGCGCAATGACCCGGCGTGGCAGCCGACGCTGGCACGGTTGGAGGGCAGTCCGGAGACGCTGGCCGGTGATGCGGCGCTGAAGCCCCAGCACGACTGGAAGGCGTGGCTGCTGTGGGCGTTGCTGGGGTTGGGGGTGCTGGTTGTTGGCGGACTGGCGTTGAGTCTGCTGAAGCAGAAGCCGTCGCCTTCGGCGTAGTTTGCGGCGAACGGCGCAGCCCCTCGTGGGTGGTCGGTCGTTCAGAGCAGAAGCCGTGGTTTGGCCGGGCGGGTGGACTGTGCAGGGGGCGCCGCAAGTACGTCCCTGTAGGCTTGGCAGCCGCATCCATGCGGCTGACACCCCTGCCCAGCCCACCCGCCCGGCCTCTGACAATTTCCGGGTGCGTCCACCCACGGAAGAGAAAAAAGAAGAGCAGGAGCAGAAGCGGGTCGCTTCGCTCGACGGCCGTCGGGGTCGGAGCCGTTTTCCGCAGGAAAACGGCTCCGACCCCTTCTTTCTCCATCCGACACCAGAAACCGCCTTTGCTTTCTCCGTCCGCTCCGCCTCATGAACCTGTCGAGGCCGGGGCGGTGTGGGCTCGCGGGGGCGTAAGCGCCATGGATGGCGCGCCCGAGCCTCCAGGGATGGATTCACGGCGTCCCCCGCGGGCCCATACCGCCCCGGCCCACCCACAGCACCACGAAGCGCCAGCGCTTCGGCCGTTGCTGTTGCTGTCGCCGTTGCCGTTGCCGTTGCTTCGAAGCCTGCCGCAGGCAGCGGCGCGGCCGCCAGCCGCACCCGATACAATGGCTGTCTGCCGCACACCGGCATCCCATCTCCAGAGCCAAAGAGTTGCCCATGTCCATCGTCCGCATGACCGACCTCGACCTCTCCGGCAAGCGCGTGCTGATCCGCCAGGATCTGAACGTGCCGATCGAGAATGGCCGCATCACCTCCGAACAGCGCATCACCGCTTCGCTGCCGACGCTCAAGCGCGCGCTGGAGCAGGGCGCGGCGGTGATGGTCACCTCGCACCTGGGGCGCCCGAAGGAAGGCGTGTGGAGCGAGGCCGACTCGCTGGCGCCGGTGGCTGCGCGCCTGTCCGAACTGCTCGGCCGTGAGGTCCCGCTGGTGCGTGACTGGGTCGACGGCGTCGACGTGCAGCCGGGCCAGCTGGTGCTGCTGGAAAACTGCCGCATGAACGTCGGCGAGGGCAAGGATGATGAAGCCCTGTCGAAGAAGTACGCCGCGCTGTGCGATGTGTTCGTGATGGACGCGTTCGGTACCGCGCACCGTGCGCAGGCGTCTACCCATGGCGTGATCCGCTTCGCTCCGGTCGCTGCCGGCGGCCCGCTGTTGATGGCTGAACTGGATGCGCTGGCACTGGCCCTGGATGCACCGGCCAAGCCGCTGCTGGCCATCGTCGCCGGCAGCAAGGTCAGCACCAAGCTGGAACTGCTGGCCAACCTGGTCGGCAAGGTCGACCAGCTGATCGTCGGCGGCGGCATCGCCAACACCTTCATCGCAGCGGCCGGCTACAACGTCGGCAAGTCGCTGTACGAGCCGGACCTGCTGGACACCGCGAAGAAGATCGTGGCAGACGCCAAGGCACGCGGTGCGGACATCCCGCTGCCGGTGGACGTGGTGACCGCCAAGCAGTTCCTGCCCGACGCGGTTGCCGAAGTGAAGGCCGTTGATGCGGTGGCCGAGGACGACCTGATCCAGGACATCGGCCCGCAGACCGCCGCGCAGTACGCACAGCTGATCCAGAAAGCTGGCACCGTGGTCTGGAACGGTCCAGTGGGCGTGTTCGAGTTCGAAGCCTTCAGCAAGGGCACCGAAGCACTGGCCCGCGCCATCGCCAGTTCGCCGGCGTTCTCCATCGCCGGTGGTGGCGACACCTTGGCCGCGGTCGACAAGTTCGATATCGCACAGCAGGTCAGCTACATCTCCACCGGTGGCGGCGCGTTCCTGGAGTTCCTGGAAGGCAAGACCCTGCCGGCGGTGGCGGCTCTGGCTGCGCGCGGCGCATGAGCGTTGACCTGCAGGTGGACGGAGAAGAGCGTGCAACGCTCTTCTTCGACATGGATGGCACGCTGATCGATTCGGAAGTGGGCATCACCACCTGCATCGCCTATGCGCTGCAGAAGATGGATCACCCGGTGCCTTCGCAGGAAACGCTGCAGGGCTGGATCGGCCCGTCGCTGCGCACCACGTTCGCGCCGCTGTTCGGTGATGCCGAACGGGTGGAGCAGGCCGTGGCCTTCTATCGCGAGCGTTTCGACGTGGAAGGCTGGCGCGAGCACACGATCTATCCGGACATCGAAGCGGCCGTACGTGCGCTGCACGAGCGGGGGCATCGTTTGGCCGTGGTCACCGCCAAGAACGAACCGCATGCCCGCCGCATCGTCGAGCATCTGCCGTTCGGTGAGCTGTTCGAGGACGTGATCGGTTCAACGCCGGATGGCTCGCGCAGCAGCAAGCCGCAGCTGGTGGGCGAGGCGCTGCATCGTCTGCAGCTGGCGCCGGAACGCTGCTGGATGATCGGCGACCGCCGCATGGATATCGAAGGTGCCCGCCACCACGGCCTGCGCAGCGTGGGCGTGCTGTGGGGCTTTGGCGGCGAGCAGGAGCTGACCGAGGCCGGTGCCGGGCAGTTGGCCCGTGAGCCGGGGCAGCTGCTGGCACTGCTGGCCTGACCTAGACGATGCCAAGCGCCGGGCCTTGCCCGGCGGTGTTTCCGCTGCCATCGACCAGCGTATGTCCGGAACATGTCCGTGCGATGTCCCGCAGAGTCAGGCAGCACAAGGCTGTAACCGTATACATGGGACGTGAAGGATGTGCTAATTTCCGTCCTTTAACGGGAGAGGCCCATCCATCATGTTCGAGCGTCAGCGTCGCACCAAGATCCTTGCCACCCTCGGTCCGGCTACCGATCCGCCGGGCGTGCTGGAGGATCTGTTCCGCGCAGGCGTCAACGTGGTGCGCCTCAACTTCAGCCACGGTGACCCGTCCGGCCAGGCCAAGCGTGCCGCCGATGTGCGCGCCGCTGCGCAGCGTGTGGGCGTGGAAGTGGGCATCCTGGCCGATCTGCCGGGCCCGAAGATCCGCATCGAGCGCTTCGCCGAAGGCAAGGTGCAGCTCAAGGCCGGCGACCGTTTCGACCTGATTGCCAGCACCGATGCCGGCCCCGGCGATGCCACCCAGGTGGGCGTGAGCTACCTCGGCCTGCCGCAGGACGTGACCGCCGGTGACGTGCTGCTGCTCGACGATGGCCTGATGCAGCTGCAGGTGGTGGAAGTGCAGGGCGATCGCATCATCAACACCGTGCTCAACGACGGTCCGTTGTCCGATCGCAAGGGCCTGAACAAGCAGGGCGGTGGCCTGTCGCTGGGCGCGCTGACCGAGCGTGACAAGGAACTGATCGGCATCGTCGCCAAGATCGGCGTGGACTTCATCGCCGTGTCGTTCTGCCGCAATGCGCAGGACATGAACGATGCGCGCGAGATCGCCGAGTCGCATGGCTGCTACGCCGCGCTTGTGTCCAAGATCGAGCGCACCGAAGCCATCGAGAACCTGGAAGAGATCGTCGACGCCAGTGACGTGGTGATGGTGGCGCGTGGTGACCTGGGCGTGGAAATCGGCGATGCCGAGCTGCCGGGCCTGCAGAAGAAGATCATCAAGGCCTCGCTGGCGCAGAACAAGGTGGTGATCACCGCCACGCAGATGCTGCAGTCGATGGTCGAAAGCCCGATTCCGACCCGCGCCGAAGTGCTGGACGTGGCCAACTCGGTCATCGACGGTACCGATGCGGTGATGCTGTCGGCCGAAACCGCCGCCGGTGCCTATCCGGTCAAGGCGGTCGAAGCGATGGCCCGCATCTGCCTCGGCGCCGAGCGCCAGTTCCAGACCGAGACCGACTTCGGCGCCTCGCCGCGCAACCTGGAACGTGCCGACCAGGCCATTGCCATGGCCACCATGTTCCTGTCACAGCACGTGGGCGTGCGTGCGATCGTGGCGATGACCGAATCCGGTGGCACCGCCCGCTATCTGTCGCGTTTCCGTGCGTCGGCTCCCGTCTTTGCGGTTACCCGCCACGATGGTGCCCGCCGGCAGATGGCGCTGATGCGCGATGTGTTCCCGATCAACTTCGACAGCCGTGGCTTCACCCCGCGCGAAGCCGCACGCGGCAGTATCCGCCTGCTGGTGGAAGGCGGCATGCTGCAGGCCGGAGACCGCGTGGTGTTCACCAGCGGTGAGCACATGGAAACCCACGGCGCGACCAACACCCTGCGCCTGCTGGAAGTGGGCGACGACGGCCGCGCCAGCGGTCTCGGCGACCTTTAAGCCGGTTGCAGCGGGAGGCCAGATCCCGGCGCGGGATCTGGCCCGACTGTGAACGCGTGCGGACATTTCCTGTCCAGTGCGGACATGGAAGCGTTTCCATCCTGTCCTCCACGTCGGGGCAACGGGTGGCGGGGCTATACTTACGTTTTTCCCGCACCCGCCACAGGAAATACATGAGCATCGAACAGCTGGCCGAAACCGCCCAGGCCATGGTCGCCCCGGGCAAGGGCATCATCGCGATCGACGAATCCACCGCTACCATCGCCAAGCGTTTCGCCAGCGTCGGTATCGAGAACACCGAAGAGAACCGTCGTGCCTACCGCGAGCTGCTGCTGACCACGCCGAAGCTCAACGAGCACATTTCCGGCGCCATCCTGTACGACGAGACCATCCGCCAGTCGACCAAGGACGGCGTGCCGTTCGCCAAGTACATGGCCGACCACGGCATGATTCCGGGCATCAAGGTGGACAAGGGTGCGCATCCGCTGGCCGGCTGCCCGGGCGAGCTCGTCACCGAAGGCCTGGACGGCCTGCGCGAGCGCCTGCAGGAGTACTACAAGCTGGGTGCGCGCTTCGCCAAGTGGCGTGCGGTCATCAACATCGGCGAGAGCATTCCGTCGGGCACCTGCATCGAGTCCAACGCGCATGCGCTGGCCCGCTATGCAGCGCTGTGCCAGGAATGCGGCCTGGTGCCGATGGTCGAGCCTGAAGTGATCATGGATGGCGACCACGACATCGAGACCTGCTACGAAGTCACCGAAGCCACCCTGCGCTCGCTGTTCGACGCGCTGTACCAGCAGAACGTGCTGCTGGAAGGCACCATCCTGAAGGCCTCGATGGTCATCTCCGGCAAGGGCTGCGACGAGCAGGCCGACGTCGAGGAAGTGGCCGAGTCGACCGTGATGTGCCTCAAGAGCACCGTGCCGGCGATCCTGCCGGGCGTGGTGTTCCTGTCCGGTGGCCAGAGCGACGAGCAGTCCACCGCGCACCTCAATGCCATGAACCAGATGGGACATCTGCCGTGGCCGCTGAGCTTCTCCTATGGCCGTGCCATGCAGCAGGCGGCACTGAAGCTGTGGGCCAAGGACATGAAGGGCAACTACGCCGCCGCGCAGAAGACCGTCTACGAGCGCGCCAAGGAAAACGGCCAGGCCGCCCTGGGCAAGTGGAACGGCTGATCCGCCGTTTCGCAGCATGAACTGAACAAGGCAGCGCCGGCATCACGCCGGCGTTTGCTTTTGCCGGTATCGTTGCCGCCTCCCGCACGCCAGGCCAGTGCGTGGGGCATACATGGAAGGCCAAGGAGAAAGAGCATGCGCATTACCGCAATCACGCTGGCCGTTGCCACGGTGCTGGCCGTCGGCGGCTGCAACCGGATGGGTGGCAGCACTGATGTGGGCAAGGCCCCCACGCTGGAGTTCGACAAGCCGGTATCCGGCGAAATCACTTCGCGCAGCGGCGTCAATTTCAATGATGGCAGCCACCATCAGCTGTACCAGCTGAAGCTGGAAGACAAGCAACTGGTCGGTATCAAGTTGACCGGCGCGCTGCGCGGCTCGATTGCCGTGTTCAACAGTGGCGTGCTGGTGGCCAGCAGCAGCTCGGGCTACGAGCGCGGCGACGACGTCTCGCTGGCGTTCCGCGCCAATGGCACCGGCAGCTACCAGGTGGCCATCAATGCCGATGGCCCTTCGGCCTTCGGCCCGTACCGCCTGCGCGCCGAGAAGCTGGTGCCGTATGACGGCAAGCCGATGGTGGCTGAAGGTGAGATCGTCGACCTGCTGGTATCCAAGTCGCAGGATTACACCCTGCAGGTGGACAAGGCTGGCATGTACGAGATCCGTCTGGAATCGGATGCGTTCGATACCGTGCTGAAACTGGACGGCAACGGCGCACAGTCTGAAAACGACGACGGCGGTGACGGCACCAATTCGCGCATCGGCATGCCGCTGGAACCGGGCAAGTACACCCTGCGCGTCCGCAGCCTGGGCGAAGACGGTACCGGCACCTTCAAACTGACCGCCAAGCGTACCGAGCTGCCGGCCAACATGGTCATGCGTGATGGCACCACCCTGCCGAGCTCCGGCAGCGTGTTCGCCATGCTCGATGGCGAAGGTCGCCGCCGCTTCCTGCTGAGCCTGCCGCGTGCGGCCGATGTGCGCCTGGACGCGATCTCCAGCCAGGTGGATACGGTGCTGCGCGTGGTCGGTTCGAACGTGGAGCTGGCCGATGACGATGGTGGCAACGGCACCAACGCACGCCTGGAAGAATCGCTGCCGGCCGGCCATTACACCGTGGACGTGTCCAGCCTGAGCGATGAAGCGGGCATGGTGGAAGTGCGCGTACAGATCGATGGCGCCGCTTCGGCCGCGGCATCAGATGCTGCTACGGCGGCGGCCGACGCTGCCGCCGAAGTGGCGAACTGAGGCTGTCGCGACGGATGTAAACGAAAAAGGCCGGGCAATGCCCGGCCTTTTTTCTTCCACGCCTCGCATTGTTTCAATGCGCCGGCACGAAGCCGTTATCGCTCAGTGGCGGCAGCAGCGACGCGCGCCCACTGTCGGCGACCTGGCCTGCAGCCGTCAGCGCCTGCTGGTAGGCCTTGGCGGTCGCGGTGTTGAACGCCACCAGCACGATCCGCATCGGCTGGGCGTGGCTGCGTTGCCAGGCCATGGTTTCGGTTACCGCGATCTGCGCCGCCTGGTACAGCGGATAGCCATACACGCCGCAGCTGATGGCCGGGAACGCGATTGACTGCAGGTTCAGCGATTCGGCCAGCTGCAGCGACTTCCAGTAGCAGTTCGCCAACAGGGCCGGCTCGTCGCGCTGGCCGTCGTGCCAGACCGGACCGACGGTATGCAGTACGTGTCGTGCCGGCAGCGCATGGGCATCGGTTGCGCGAACCTCACCGGTCGGGCAACGCACGCCGGGGCGCAGCTCCGGCAATCGCTCGCACTCTGCCAGCAGGCCAGGGCCGGCCGCACGATGGATCGCGCCATCGACACCGCCGCCGCCGAGCAGTGACTCATTGGCCGCGTTGACGATCGCATCCACCGCCAGGGCCGTGATGTCGCCCTGCCACACTTCGATCTTCATGCGTCCGTCTCCTGCCTGTAATTGTTGCGCGCCGTGCCCACGCTGGCTGTACCCGCATCTTGCGGGACAGGGCATCCATGCTGCGTCATGACCGTCTCACGCACTGCGATCCGCGCGGTTCACGCACGATGGCCGGTGGCGCCTTCACGCAGGCTGAAGCGAGCGCCGCACGCAGGCGAAACGAAAGTTTCCGGAGTGCGTTGCTTCTGATTACTGGAGGAAACTGTCCGCTTCCAGCGGCAATGCCCATACAGGATTGCGCAAATGAAAACGCCCACCGCGAGGGTGGGCGTCGTCCTGCTGTCATCGACAACGCGGCGATCAGGGCAGACCGGCCAGCCAGTCGTCGTCCGAGCCTTCATTGACGTCGGCGAACAGCGGCGTGGAGAAGTAGCGTTCACCAGTGTCCGGCAACATCGCCAGGATCACCGCACCCGGTTCAGCACGATTGGCCACATCCAGTGCACTGGCAACAGTGGCGCCCGCGGAGATGCCGACGAAGATGCCTTCCTCCGCGGCCAGCCGACGTGCGGTGGTGATCGCGCGGTCATCTTCCACTGTCACCAGTTCGTCCACCACAGTGCGGTTGAGCACATCGGGCACGAAGTCCGGGGTCCAGCCCTGGATCTTGTGCGGCTTCCAGTCGTCGCCCTTCAGCAATGCGGCACCTGCCGGTTCGGTGGCGATGATGCGGGTGTCAGGGCGGGCGACCTTCAGCACCTCGCCGACCCCGGTCAGCGTGCCGCCGGTGCCCCAGCCGCTGACGAAGTAGTCCAGGCGCTTGCCGGCGAAGTCACGCAGGATCTCCGCGGCGGTGGTGTTGCGGTGGTACGCCGGGTTGGCGGGATTGGCGAACTGGCTGGCCAGGAACCAGCCGTGCTCCTCGGCCAGTTCGCGTGCCCTGCGCACCATGCCGCTGCCGCGCTCGGCGGCCGGGGTCAGGATGACCTTCGCGCCGTAGGCGCGCATCAGCTTGCGGCGTTCCACCGAGAAGGTCTCGACCATCGTCGCCACGAACTTGTAGCCGTGCGCGGCGGCCACCATCGCCAGGGCGACGCCGGTGTTGCCCGAGGTGGCCTCGACGATGGTGTCGCCGGGCTTGAGCAGGCCACGCTGTTCGGCATCGAGGATGATCGCCAGCGCCAGGCGATCCTTCACCGAGCCACCCGGATTGAAGGATTCGACCTTGGCGTACACGGTCACGCCCTGCGGCGCCAGGCGTTGCAGCTTGACGATGGGGGTGTTGCCGATGGTGTCGAGGATGGAGTCGTACAGGGCCATGGAAGCGCTCCAGGAGCAGGCCGCGCCGGGCTTGGCGGGCGGAAGGGAAGAGGGCTGGCTGTTCAGGCCAGCGGCTGCCGGCTGACCGTAGCGCCGGCATATGACGCCCGGAAATGACCAGATACCTTTCTTAAACAACCTTTGGTTATAAGCTGGTGACGGCAATTGACCCTAGAGTGGACCTCCGCCCCCACATCGCCCGCCTGCCATGACGCTGACCCAGCTGCGCTACCTGGTTGCCATCGCCGACGCCGAGCTGAACATCACGCTCGCCGCCTCGCGCGTGCACGCCACCCAGCCCGGTCTGTCCAAGCAGCTCAAGCAGCTGGAGGACGAACTGGGCTTCCTGCTGTTTGTACGCAAGGGGCGCAGCCTGGAGTCGGTCACCCCGGCCGGCACAGAGGTGATCAGCCGCGCCCGCGCCGTGCTGTCCGAAGCCAACAACATCCGCACCTACGCGGCCAACCAGCGTCGCGAGAGCCAAGGCCAGCTGATCCTGACCACCACCCACACCCAGGCGCGCTTCGTGCTGCCGCCGGCCGTGGCGCGCATCAAGCAGGCTTATCCGCAGGTCAGCGTGCACCTGCAGCAGGCCGGTGAGGCCGATGCGCTGGACCGGCTGAACCAGGGCGATGCCGATATCGCGATCATCAGTACTGCCGGCAGCGAACCCAGCGACGGCATCGCCGTACCGCTGTTCCGCTGGCGGCGGCTGGTGGTGGTGCCCAAGGGCCATCCACTGGACCGCGCCGGGCGCGCACCGGACCTGGCGGCGTTGGCTCGCCAGCCATTGATCAGCTACGAATCCTCGACCCGGCCCAACTCCTCCCTGCAGCGCGCTTTTGCCGCGCAGAACCTGGTGCCCGATCTGGCGCTGACGGCGCTGGATGCCGACCTGATCAAGACCTATGTGCGCACCGGCCTCGGGGTCGGCCTGCTGGCTGAAATGGCGATCAGCGCCAACGATGAGGACCTGCGGGTATGGCCGGCGCCGGCGCCGATCACCGAGTGCATCGCCTGGGCGGTGCTGCCACGCGACCGGGTGCTGCGTGATTACGCGCTGGAGCTGGTGCATGTGCTGGCGCCGCAGATCGATCCGCGGGACCTGCGGAGGGTGCTGGATGGCAACCAGGCCGCGTCCTGGCCGGTACCGCCGACCTGGGAATCGCTGACCCAGACCATCACGGTGTGAGGGTGGGTCGAGCAGGGCTGCGCCCTGCACCTGCTACCGGCCGGAGCAACAGCAACAGCAACAGCAACAGCGTGCATTCCGTGGGATGGCGGGGCGGTGTGGGCAGGCAGGACACGCCGTAAACCCGTCCATGGGGGCTCGATGGCGCCATCCATGGCGCCAACGGTCCTGCCTGCCCACACCGCCCCGCCTCTGAGAGATTCCGACGGCTGTTGGTAGGTGTCGACCTTGGTCGACACGGTAGATCCACGCCATGCGTGGATGCTTTTCGATCAATTGTCGAAATATTCGATTTCGATAGAGATTCATCCACGCATGGCGTGGATCTACAGATCGCGGAAATCTGTCGAAGGCGGGGTGGTGTCGGATTGCGGGGTGTCCGCGGCATGGATGCCGCGGCCAAGCCCCCATGGATGGGTTTACGGCGTCCCCGCAATCCGACACCACCCCGCCTCCCCACAGGAAGCCAGCTTCTGTTGTTGCTTCGGCCGTTGCCGTTGCTGTTGCCTCTGCGGGTGCAGGGCGCAGCCCTGCCGATAACCCCCTCCTGCGACGGTTCGTCGCACGGCGCCCCCGGGGGGCACCTCTAAACTAGCGCGGTGATCCGTACCGCCCGCCTGCATCGAACGTTGCTCCAGCTCGCCTTCGTCGCGACGCTGTTGATGGTGCTTGCGCCGCTTGTCAGCCGCGCGCTGCAGCCGCAGCCGATGGATCATGCGGGCATGGCAGGTATGGACCACACGGCCATGGGCCATGACATGCACGGCATGGCCATGGCAGGGCACGATCACCACGCTGCTGCGCCTGCAGCCCCCAGCCCTCCCGCCGATCCGCACGCCATGCATGGCGAGGCCTGCGAGTACTGCGTGCTGGCCATGCGCCTGCTGCCGTGGCTGGCAGTGCTGGTGCTGCTGCTGCCACTGCTGTGGCGGCCGAAGCTGGTGTTGCCACGGTCACAGCTGCGCCTGCCGCTGCTGCATTGGCCGGCGCATGCCGCGCGTGGCCCGCCGCTGATCTCCACCGTCCGCTGATTTCCCAATTGAATCCGTCGCGCGATGCCTGCAAGGGCGTCGCGCGCGCGTGCGTACCTTGGAGCTGTTTCCATGAAAATGACTTTCCCCGCCGCGGGCGCCCGTGTGCGCCTGCCGTTAGCCCTTGGCGCTGCCTTGAGCGCCCCCTTCGCCCATGCCGCGCCCGCTGAAGAAGCACGGACGCTGGATACGCTGGTGGTCACCGCCGCGGCGCCGTCCTCGCCCTTGCACTGGGTGACCGATCCGCGCCTGCCGCGGCAGCCGGTGCCGGCCAGCGATGGCGCCGATTACCTGAAGACCGTTCCCGGCTTTTCCGCCATCCGCAATGGCGGCACCAACGGCGATCCGGTGCTGCGCGGCATGTTCGGTTCGCGGCTGAACATCCTCAGCAACGATGGCAATCTGATTGGTGCGTGTCCCTCGCGCATGGACAACCCGCTGTCCTACATCTCGCCGGAGAGCTTTGACCGGCTGACCATCATCAAGGGCCCGCAGAGCGTGCGCTGGGGCGCGGGTGCGTCTGCGGGCACCGTGCGTTTTGAGCGCGATACCCCACGTTTCGACGAGCCCGGGCTGCGTGCCGATGCCAGCGCGCTGGTCGGTTCGCGCAACCGCAACGACCAGGTGTTGGACCTCACCCTGGGCAATCCGACGGGCTATGTGCGTGCCGGCGGCAACCGCTCCGAAGCCGATGACTACAAGGACGGCAACGGTGCTGTGGTTCCGTCGAAGTGGCGCAAGTGGAATGGCGATGTGGCCGTTGGCTGGACGCCAGATGCCGATACCCTGCTTGAAGTGTCCGCCGGTGCCGGCGATGCGATCGCGCGTTACGCCGGGCGCGGCATGGACGGCGCCGCGTTCGAACGCACCAGCTACGCCGCGCGCTTCGAGAAGCGCAACCTGCCCGGGGCATGGGACACGTTGCAGGCCAACGTGTACTACAACGAAGCCGACCACGTGATGGACAACTACACGCTGCGCGAGCCAAACCCGCACAGCATGATGCCGATGCCGATGGCATCGAACGTGGATCGCCGCACGCAGGGTGGGCGCATCAGTTCCGAATGGCGCTGGCAGGACGCGCAGCTGGTGGCCGGCGTGGATGGCGAGGACAGCCGTCACCGCGGCCGCATGGGCATGGGGCGCGACACCTACAAGCAGGCGGACTGGAACACCGACGCCAACTTCCGCCGCTACGGTGCATTCACTGAACTGACCCTCGGCGCCGACACCGACCAGCGCTGGATCGGCGGCCTGCGCGTGGATCGCGCCAGCGTGCGCGATGAGCGTGCCGATATCGGCGGCATGATGATGGCCATGCCCAATCCCACTGCCGGCCAGCGCCGCAGGGAATGGCTGGGCAGTGGGTTCCTGCGCTACGAACAGGATCTCGCCGACGGCCTGACCTGGTATGCCGGGCTGGGCCACAGCCAGCGCATGCCCGACTACTGGGAACTGTTCTCGCCCGATCATGGGCCGGCAGGCGCGGTGAACGCGTTTGCCGGCATCCAGCCCGAGCGCACCACCCAGCTCGACGTTGGCCTGCAGTACAAGGGGTCGCGCGTGCAGGCCTGGGTCTCGGCCTATGCGGGGCAGATCCAGGACTACATCCTGTTCACCTATCACGGCAGCGGCATGATGGGCATGAGCCAGGCCGACAACGTGCAGGCGCGCATTGCCGGTGCCGAGGCCGGGCTGCAGCTGCAGCTGGATGAGCAGTGGAAACTGGGCGGCACCCTGGCCTATGCCTGGGGCGAGAACCGCGACCAGCATCGCCCGCTGCCGCAGATGCCGCCGCTGGAAGCACGCGTGAGCGCGGGCTGGGAAGGCCGACGCTGGAGTGCCGGCGCGCTGGTGCGTGCGGTCACCCACCAGCATCGGGTCGCGGACGGGCAGGGCAACGTCGTGGCACAGGACCTCGGGCCGAGCAGCGGCTTTGCCACGCTGGCGCTCAATGCCGCCTATCGCTTCAGTTCGCAGCTGCAGCTCAGTGCTGGCGTCGACAATCTGTTCGACCGGGCCTACAGCGAGCATCTGAATCTGGCAGGCAGTGCCGACTTCGGCTTCCCGGCCGATCCGGTGCGCATCAACGAGCCCGGCCGCAGCCTGTGGATGAAGGTGAATTACCGGTATTGAGGCCGCAGGCCGTGCCGGATCACCGGGGTAAAAGAAACGGGGTCGGATCCCCGCCAGGTTCCGACCCCGCCCGGCGCCCTCGGCCGGGCCTCCCGACTGTACGACGGCATCGTCCGTCGTGGCGCGCCGGGATACATCCCGACATACGTCGACACCGTGCTGCGGACCCTTGCATGGAATGGGCGCGCGGCGCTATCGCAGCAGCGGTTCCACGTCGGTAAACGCTTGGCACATACCGCTTTTGCGGGGCCTTGCCTACACTCGGCGGCCGTGGATCGCTCAGGATTGTTCATGTTGGCTCGTATCGCTTCGACCCTGGCCCTTGGCCTCAGCCTGGCCGTGCTGGCCGGGTGCGCAGGCAAACAGGAGGCCGCCGCGCGTCGGCAGGGCGAAGCCGTGCCGGTCACCGCGCAGGTCGTGCGGACGATGCAGTGGAATGACACGCTGCAGGCGCTGGGCACGGCCAAGGCGCGCGAGTCGATCAGCGTGACCGCCAAGGTGAGCGAGATCGTCGAGAAGGTGCATTTCGAAAGTGGCCAGCAGGTCGCCGCCGGTGCGCCGCTGGTGACCCTGCGCGGGCAGGCCCAGGAAGCTGCCCTGGTGCAGGCGCAAGCGACCTTCCGCGAAGCCGACCAGTTGTACAAGCGCCAGCGCGAACTGGCGGCACAGCGGTTGGTGTCCAGCGCGACCCTGGACACGCAGAAGTCGATCCGCGACGCCGCCGAAGCACGCGTGGCGCAGATGCAGTCGGACATCGGCGACCGTCGTGTGCGCGCGCCGTTCGCCGGCGTCCTCGGCATCCGCCAGATCAGCCCGGGCACGCTGCTGACGCCGACCACGGTGATCGCCACCCTCGATGACGTCGAGCGCATGCACGTCGATTTCCAGGTGCCGGAAGTGGAGCTGGCGTCGCTGACCACCGGCGACAAGGTGCAGGCCACCAGCGTGGCTTGGCCGGGCCGCACCTTCGAAGGCGAGGTCAGCACCATCGATGCACGCATCGATCCAGCTACCCGTGCGGTGACCGTGCGTGCCGACTTCGCCAATGGCGACCACGCACTGCGTCCGGGCATGCTGCTCGACGTGCGTCTGTTCCATCCCGATCGACCCGCACTGGTCGTGCCGGAAATTGCCGTGGTGCAGGTCGGTCGCGACAGCTTCATGTACCGCATCAAGGCCGATGACACCGTCGAACGCGTGGACGTGGTCACCGGCGCACGTCGCGCTGGCGTGGTCGAGATCAAGCAGGGCCTGCAGGCCGGCCAGCGCATCGTGGTGGACGGCACCGGCAAGCTGCGTGCAGGCCTGAAGGTGGCGGCCACCGACGCCGCGCCCGCCAGTGGCGCGCAGCCGGCGACGGCTGAAGGCCCGGTCGCTGCCGAGGGTCACGGCGGATGAAGCTGTCTGACATCTCCATCCAGCGGCCGGTGTTTGCCGTGGTGATGAGCCTGTTGTTGCTGGTGCTGGGCGTGATGTCCTTCACCCGCTTGACCCTGCGCGAACTGCCGGCCATCGATCCGCCGATTGTCTCGGTCTCGGTGGATTACACCGGCGCGTCGGCAGCGGTCATCGAAAGCCGGATCACCCAGGTGCTGGAAGACGCGCTGGCCGGCATCGAAGGCATCGATACGATCAATGCGCGCAGCACCAACGGCCGCTCGCAGGTCAGCATCGAGTTCACCTCCAACCGTGACATCGAAGCGGCGGCCAACGACGTGCGCGATGCGGTCAGCCGCGTGGCCGATCGCATGCCCGAAGAGGCACGGCCACCGGAGATCGCCAAGGTCGAGAGCGATGCCGATCCGATCATCTGGTTCAACATGGTGTCCTCGACCATGGACACGCTGGAACTGAGCGATTACGCCGACCGCTACGTGGTCGACCGCTTCTCCAGCCTGGATGGCGTGGCCCAGGTCCGCATCGGTGGCCGCCAGCGCTACGCGATGCGCATCTGGCTGGACCGTGACCAGCTGGCCGCACGTGGCCTGACCACTGGCGACATCGAAACCGCGCTGCGCAACGAGAACGTGGAACTGCCGGCCGGCCGCATCGAGTCCACCGATCGCGATTTCACCCTGCGCGTGGAGCGCAACTACATCAAGCCGGAAGATTTCGCGACCATCCCGCTGGGCAAGGGCAGTGATGGCTACGTGGTGCGCATGGGCGATGTGGCGAAGATCGAGCTGGCCTCGGCCGAGCGTCGCGCCTACTACCGCAGCAACGGCGAGCCCGGCATCGGCCTGGGCATTGTCAAGACCTCCACCGCCAACTCGCTGGACGTGGCGCGTACCGCGCGCGCTGAAGCCGAGCGTGTCGCGCTGACCCTGCCCAAGGGCACGCAGATCTTCGTTGCCTTCGACAACACCACCTTCATCGAGGCCGCCGTCGACCGCGTGTACGCCACGCTGGTGGAAGCGATGATCCTGGTGCTGGCGGTGATCTGGTTGTTCCTCGGCAGCTTCCGTGCGGCGTTGATTCCGGCGGTAACGGTGCCGGTGTGCCTGGTGGCCGCGTTCATCGCGCTGTACGCATTCGACTTCTCGATCAACCTGCTGACGCTGTTGGCGCTGGTGCTGTGCATCGGCCTGGTGGTGGATGACGCGATCGTGGTGGTGGAAAACGTGCAACGCCGCATCGACCTGGGCGAGCCGCCGCTGGTGGCGTCCAAGCGCGGTACCGCACAGGTGGCGTTCGCGGTGATCGCCACCACCGCCGTGCTGGTGGCGGTATTCCTGCCGGTCGGCTTCCTGGAAGGCAATACCGGGCGCCTGTTCCGTGAACTGGCGGTGGCCCTGGCCGCAGCGGTCGCGCTGTCGGCGTTCGTGGCGCTGACGCTGACCCCGATGATGGCCTCCAAGCTGCTCAAGCCGCATACCGGGCAAGCACCGCGCGGGCTGCACGGTTTCATCAACCGCAATCTGGAACGCCTGGCCGGCGCTTACGGTCGCGTGCTCGATCATCATGTGGATCGCACCTGGATCTACCTGCTGGTGATGGTCGCTGCGTTGGCGGCCAGCTGGCTGCTGATCAAAGTGCTGCCTTCGGAACTGGCCCCGGCCGAAGACCGTGGCTCGTTCCAGATCATGATCGACGGCCCGGAAGGCGCCGGCTACGACTACACCGTGCAGCAGGTGCAGCAGGTGGAAGCGCTGCTGGCACCGCATGTGGGCGCGGACAAGCCGATCGTGCGCGCCAACCCGCGCGTGCCCGGCGGCTTCGGCGCAAGCGAGGAAATGCACACCGGCCGAGTCAGCGTGTTCCTGCAGCCGTGGCGCCAGCGCAGCGAAGGCACGCCGGAAGTGGCCAACGAACTGCAGAAGGAACTGGACACCATCCGTGGCGTGCGCGTGCGTACCCAGGTGGGAGGCGGGCTGGTGCGCAGTGGTGGGCAGCCGTTCCAGATCGTGCTGGGTGGCCCGGAATACGCCGAGATCGCGCAGTGGCGCGACCGCATCCTGCTGCGCATGGCCGACAACCCCGGTCTGGTCGGCCCGGACTCGGACTACAAGGAAACCCGTCCGCAGATGCGGGTGAACATCGACCGTCAACGTGCGGCCGACCTCGGCGTGCCGGTCACCGCGATCGGTTCGGCGCTGGAAACGATGATGGGCTCGCGCCGCGTCACCACCTTCGTCGACAACGGCGAAGAGTACGACGTGCTGGTCCAGGCCGGCCGTGATGGCCGCGCCAGCCCGGCCGACCTCGCCGCTATCCGCGTGCGTGCGACCTCCGGCGAACTGGTGCCGTTGTCCAACCTGGTCACCCTGAGCGAAGTGGCCGAAGCCGGTACCTTGAACCGCTTCAACCGGCTGCGCTCGATCACCATCAGCGCCGGCCTGGCGCCGGGGTATCCGCTGGGCGAGGCCATCGCCTGGGCCCAGCAGGTCACCGGCGAAGAGCTGCCGCAGTACGCGCAGGTGAACTGGAAGGGCGAATCGCGCGAGTACCAGAGTGCGGGCGGCGCGGTGCTGCTGACCTTCGCCATGGCCCTGCTGGTGGTGTACCTGGTGCTGGCCGCGCAGTTCGAGAGCTTCATCCATCCGCTGACGATCATGCTGACCGTGCCACTGGGCGTGCTCGGTGCGCTGGTCGGCCTGTGGCTGAGCGGAGGGACGGTGAACCTGTTCAGCCAGATCGGCATCGTCATGCTGGTGGGCCTGGCGGCCAAGAACGGCATCCTGATCGTCGAGTTCGCCAACCAGCTGCGCGACGACGGGCGAACCGTACGTGAGGCGATCATCGAATCGGCGATGGTGCGCCTGCGTCCGATCCTGATGACCTCGATCGCCACCGTGGTCGGCGCCATCCCGTTGGTGGTGGCCGGTGGCCCGGGTTCGGCCAGCCGTGGCACCATCGGCATCGTGATCATCTTCGGCGTCACCCTGTCCACCTTCCTGTCGCTGTTCGTGGTGCCGGCGTTCTACGCGCGGCTGGCCCCGTACACCCGCTCGCCGGAAGCGGTGAAGCGTGAGCTGGAGAAGCAGGAAGCCGACTCGCCGTCGGTGGGCGGGCATGCCTGAGTCGGCGCGCATTCTGCAGGGCGAAGGCTTCCTCCTGCGCCGCTGGCGCAGCGATGACCTGGAGTCGCTGCTGCGCCATGCCAACGACGCGGACGTCTCGCGTGGGCTGCGTGACCGCTTCCCGTATCCGTACACCCGCGAGGATGGCGAAGCCTTCCTGGGCGGGCGCGTGCTGGCCCCGGGCACGCTGAACCTGGCCATCGAGATAGATGGCCAGGCCTGCGGCAGCGTGGGCGCCCAGCAGGGCGTGGCCGAGCGCGGTCATATGGCTGAACTTGGCTACTGGCTGGGCCAGGCCTACTGGGGCCAGGGCCTGATGACCCGCGTGGTCGGCCTGTTCGCGCCGTGGGTGATGGACGAACTGCGCCTGTTCAGGCTGCAGGCCGGGGTGGTCGACTTCAACCTCGGCTCGGCACGGGTACTGGAAAAGAACGGCTTCCAGGAAGAGGGCGTGGATCGCTGCGCGATCTACAAGCGGGGTGAGCTGCACGACCTGCGCCGCTTCGCCCGGGTGCGCACGCAGCTGCCTTGAATGGCCGCCGGGCATGGCCCGGCGCTGCTTGGGGCGGGATCGCTCTTGTCGGTAGCGCCGGGCCATGCCCGGCGGATTCCTTCTGGCGCTATCGCAGCGACCTTCGATCAGGGAGAATCGACCGGTCCCCTCCAGCCGACGGGACGTCCTTACAACCCGCCGACTGGAGAGAGCGCGCGTGGAAGCTACCGTACATTTCATCAACAGCATCATCTGGAGCAAGGCGCTGATCTTCATGTGCCTTGCCGCCGGCCTGTTCTTCAGCCTGCGGACGCGCTTCATGCAGATCCGTGGTTTCGTCGAGATGTGCCGCCTCACCGTGTCCGGTGAGAAATCCGATGCTGGCGTGTCCTCGTTCCAGGCCCTGGCCATGTCGATGGCCGGCCGCATGGGCATCGGCAACATCGCCGGTGTGGCGACCGCCATCGCCTTCGGCGGCCCCGGCGCGATCTTCTGGATGTGGGTGATGGGTTTCCTCGGCGCGTCCACCTCGTACGTGGAATGCACCCTGGCGCAGATCTACAAGACCAAGGATGCCGAAGGCCGCTATCGCGGTGGCCCGGCCTATTACATCGAAAAGGCGATGGGACTGAAGTGGTACGCCATGGCCTTCGCCATCGCCACGATCATCGCCGCCGGCTTCCTGATGCCCGGCGTGCAGGCCAACGCGATCGCCGACAGCGTCATCAATGCCTGCCGTGGTACCGCGCTGTGCGGCCCGCTCGATGGCCAGGCCTTTGGCATGGAATCGGCGCAGGCGCTGAAGCTGGGCATCGGCATCGTCGTCGCGCTGCTGCTGGGCGTGGTGATCTTCGGTGGCGTCAAGCGCATCGCCAACTTCGCTGAAGTGGTAGTGCCGTTCATGGCGGCCGGCTTCATCCTGATGGCCATCGTCATCATGATCATCAACTATGACCGTGTGCCGGAAATGTTCGGCATCATCTTCAAGAGCGCGTTCGGTACCCACGCTGCGTTCGGCGCGATGATGGGCCTGGCGGTGGAGTGGGGCATCAAGCGCGGCATCTATGCCAACGAGGCTGGGCAGGGTTCGGGCCCGCACGCTGCGGCCGCCTCCGAGGTCTCGCATCCGGCCAAGCAGGGTTACGTGCAGGCCTTCGCCATCTACTTCGACACCATGATGGTGTGCACCGCCACCGCCTTCCTGATCCTGGCCAGCGGCACCTACAACGTGTATTCGCCGGTACCGGGTGGCGCGCCGATCTTCCAGGGCCTGGCCGGCATTCCCGAAGGTGCGGGCTACGCGCAGGCCGGTGTGGAAGCGGTGCTGCCGGGCTGGGGCTCGGCGTTCGTCTCGATCGCCATCTTCTTCTTCGCCTTCACCACGATCATGGCCTATTACTACATGGCCGAAACCAACCTCAGCTATGTGAACCACAACAGGAAGCGGCCGCTGACAGTGCTGCTGCTGCGCCTGGGCATCATCGGCATGGTGGTATTTGGCGCCTTCCACAACGCCACCCTGGCCTGGGCGTTGGGTGACATCGGCGTAGGCCTGATGGCCTGGCTGAACATCATCGCCATCCTCATCGTGCAGAAGCCGGCCATGCTGGCCCTGCGCGATTACGAACGACAGAAGAAGCTCGGCCTCGATCCGATCTTCGACCCCGATGCCCTGGGCATCAAGAACGCCGATTTCTGGCGTCAACGCAAGCTGGAGTTGTCCCGTAGTGAATGATCCCTGGAAGAATGCCCGCCGCCCGTCGTCGCGACCGCCGCGGGCCACCCCGCTGCCACCGCGTGAGGGCGGCACCCCGCCACCGCCGGGTCGTGGCAACGACGAACTGCGCCTGTATGGCTGGAACGCCGTGCAGGCCCTGTTCGCCAAGCGCCCGCAGGCGCTGCGCAAGCTGTACCTGGTGGAATCGCTGATTCCGCGCATGCAGCCGGTGCTGAAGTGGTGCGTGGCCAACCGCGTGGGCTATCGCGTGGTGGAAGAGGGCGACCTCAACAAGCTGGCCGCCACCACTCACCACGAAGGCCTGGTGGCCGACGTGCTGCGTGCGCCGGTGCTGCCGCTGGCGCAGTGGCTGGCCGAACTGGGCGAAGGCCCGGCGCTGGCGCTGTGGCTGGATGGCGTTGGCAATCCGCACAACTTCGGTGCGATCCTGCGCTCGGCCGCGCACTTCGGCGTCAAGGCGCTGCTGCTGCCGGCCGGAAGCACGCTGGCGCTGTCCGGTGCTGCCGCACGCGTGGCTGAAGGCGGCGCCGAGTCGGTGCCGTTGGTGCAGTTGCCTGAGGGTGCAGAAGCGATGGCGCAACTGCGCGCCGCTGGCTTTGGCCTGGCTGCGACCCTGGTCGAGGGTGGCGAGGACGTGTTCCGTGCGTCGCTGCCGGCACGCCTGGTGTACGTGATGGGTGCTGAAAGCGAAGGCATGGATCGCGGCCTGGCCAGCCAGTGTGACCAGCAGCTGTCGATTCCCGGCAGTGGCGCGGTTGAAAGCCTGAATGTCGCTTCCGCCACGGCGGTGCTGCTGGCGCAGTGGGCCAGTCGACGCGGCTGAGTGTCGCCCGGTGGGTGCGAACCTTGGTTAGCACCGCTCCTGCCGCTGCGCTCGCCGGGCATGGCCCGGCGCTACCGAAGCGGGATCTGCCTTGGTGGGGGCGAATCTTGATTCGCACCGCTCCCGCCGCTGCGCTCGCCGGGCATGGCCCGGCGTTACCGATGCAGGATCTGCCTTGGTGGGTGCACCGCTCCCGCCGCTGCGCTCGCCGGGCATGGCCCGGCGTTACCGATGCAGGATCTGCCTTGGTGGGTGCGAACCATGGTCCGCACCGCTCCTGCCGCTGCGCTCGCCGGGCATGGCCCGGCGCTACCGAAGCGGGATCTGCCTTGGTGGGGGCGAACCTTGATTCGCGCCGCTCCCGCCGCTGCGCTCGCCGGGCATGGCCCGGCGCTACCGATGCAGGATCTGCCTTGGTGGGTGAGAACCTTGGTTCGCACCGCTCCTGCCGCTGGGCTCGCCGGGCATGGCCCGGCGCTACCGATGCAGGATCTTCCTTGGTGGGTGCGAACCTTGGTTCGCACCGCTCCTGCTGCTGCGCTCGCCGGGCATGGCCCGGCGCGACTGCATCACTCGTTCGGCGGCGTGGTCGTCTTGGCTTCGCTGCCGAAGCTGCCATCGGCTTCCGCCGCCAGATACGCAAACACGGTGTAGGCCGCCACGTTCTGCGCGAGCGCCTTCGGGTCGATCTTGTCGAGCGTGTCGTCGGCGGTGTGGTGCAGGTCGAAGTAGTCCGAGCCATCCTGCGCCAGCCACGCCCATGCACCGCCCTTGGCCGCCAGTGGGCCGACGTCCGGGCCCGGGCCACCCTTGTCGGCCTGGTACTCGATGCCCAGCGGCTTCATCACCTCGGCAATCTGCTTGGTCGCCTCGCGCGAGCTTTCCGGGTTCGGCGAGCCGGTGTTGAAGGCATAGATGCGGCCAGCGCCGAAATCGCTCTCCGCGGCCAACTGGTGCAGGGCCACGTCCTTGGCATGCGCCTCGGCGTAGGCCTTGCCGCCATACAGTCCCTGTTCTTCGTTGGCGAAGGCAACCACGCGGATGGTGCGCTTTGGTGCCTGCTTGAGCTGGCCAATCAGATGACCGGCGGCCATGGTGATGCCCACGCCCGCGCCGTCATCCACCGCGCCGGTGCCCAGGTCCCATGAATCCAGGTGGCCGCCGATGACGACCACTTCCTTCGGCAGCGTGCGGCCGGTGATCTCACCGATGACGTTGTACGAGGTCGCCGTGCCATCCCAACCGCAGTCCAGCGCCACCTTCACCGTGGTGCTGCCACGGGCCAGCAGGCGCGCCAGCTGGTCGGCATCGGGCACCGACAGTGCGGCCGACGGCACCGGGGTCAGGCCATCGTCAAAACGGGTGATGCCGGTGTGCGGCACGCGGTGCGAATCGGTACCGGCTGAACGCATCAGGAAGCCGACCGCGCCCTTGCGGATGGCCTCGGACGGGCCCTTGCTGCGGATCGCGCCGCCGCGGCCATAGTCGCGGCCATCGCGGAACGGCAGCATCTGGTAGTCGACGAAGGCGATCTTGCCCTTCAGCGAACCGGCCGGTGCGGCCTGCAGCGCGGCCAGGTCGGCGAAGCGCACCACCTCGGCTTCCACGGTGCCGCCCGGGCTGCCACCCAGTGCGGTGATCTGCAGCGGCTGCGGGTTCTTGCCCGTCACCGCGGCGTGTTCACTGCGGCGTTCCCACTTCGGGAAGGTCACCGGTTCCTTCCAGACCTTGTCAAAGCCCAGTGCCTTGAACTTGGCTTCGGCCCAGGCCACGGCGCGGGCGTCGGCTTCGCTGCCGGCAATGCGCGGACCGATTTCGGTGGTCAGCGATTCGACCACCTTCCAGCCGGTGTCGTCGGCCAGCGCCTGGTCGCGCAGCTGCGCGGCCGTGGCCAGCGAGGCGGGCGGCAGGGTGGTGGCATGCGGCGCCGCGAAGGCCGGCGCGGCCAGCAGGGCGAGGGAGGATGCGATGGCAAGGACGCGGCGACGCATGGACAGCTCCGGGAAGGGTGTAAGCCTTGGAGCTTAACAGTCGTTCAGCGCCGCGCATGGGTGGGAGGTCATGGCTCCAGCGAACGCTGTTTTCCGGCCATGAACGGCAAAGCGAAAGCCCCGCCGGGGTGGGGCTTTCGTATGCTTCCGTAGAGCCGAGCCCATGCTCGGCTGCCGTTTCCAGATCAGCCGAGCGTGGGCTCGGCCCTACAGGTGGCAGGGACGCCAACGGCGCCCGGCGCCTTACTTCTTCAGGTTGTCGCGGATTTCGCGCAGCAGCAGAACTTCCTCAGCCGGTGCTGCCGGTGCTGCTTCCTTCTTGCGCGACAGGCGGTTGATCACCTTGATCACCAGGAAGATGGCGAAGGCCACGATCACGAACTGGATCAGCGTATTGATGAAATCACCGTAGCCGATCACCACGGCCGGAATTTCCTTGCCATCCGGCCCGATGCTGGCCGGCGACAACGTCCACGCCAGATGCGAGAAATCCACCCGGCCGATCAGATAGCCCAGCGGCGGCATGATGATCTTCTCCACCAGCGCGGTGACGATCTTGCCGAAGGCCGCGCCGATCACCACGCCGACGGCGAGGTCGATGACGTTGCCGCGCATCGCGAATTCCTTGAACTCGGTGAGCATTCCCATTGTTGTTTTTCTCCGGTGGGGAAGTGGACAGCGCGCAGGGTAGCGCAGGTGATGTCAGCCGGCGATCACGCCGTGGCGCTCGGCCACGTTCTCAAGGCGCGCGCTGAAACGGTCGCCGGGGTTGAGCGCGGCTACGCCGGAGGGCGTACCCATGAACACCAGGTCGCCGGCACGCAGCTGCCACAGCTTGGACAGCTCGTGCAGGATCTCCGGCACGTTCCAGATCATCTGGTCGAGCAGGGACTGCTGGCGTACTTCGCCGTTGATCTCCAGCGACAAGTTGAGCGCGGCCAGGTCGCCGACTTCACCGGCATGCACGATCTCGCTGATCGGCGCGGAGGCATCGAAGCCCTTGGCCGAATCCCACGGATGCCCCTTCTCCTTGGCGGCGGCCTGCAGGTCGCGGCGGGTCAGGTCCAGGCCCACGGCATAGCCATAGACCAGTGCCTCGGCATCGCCCACGGCCAGTTCGCCGGCAGGCGCGTCACGGCCGATCGCCACCACCAGTTCCACCTCGTGGTGCAGGTTGCCGGTGGCAGGCGGGTAGGGGATCACATCGTCGTGGCCGACCACGATCGCATCGGCCGGCTTGGTGAAGAACATCGGGCGGCCACGATCATCTGCGGCAGGCACGGCAGCGCCCATCTCACGCGCATGGTCGGCGAAGTTGCGGCCGACGCAGTAGATGCGGTGCACGGGAAAGCTGCCGCCGCCAACAACCGGCACACGCGGCGTGGCTGCAGCAGGGATCACATCGGAGACATCGGACATGCGGGCATCCAGAAAGGGAGTGCCCGCAGTCTAGAACGCAGCAAGGCCCGCCGTCAGCGGGCAGCGTCGATCAATGCGAGGTCGGCAGCGCCGACTTGCGCACCACGTGGTACTCACCCTCGACCACGTTCGGATCGATCGGGCGGCGCGGGCCGGGCTTGCGCGAAGCCAGCAGCTTCCACGCCAGACCCACCAGGATCATGGCCGCACCGACGAATACGCCGATGAACACCATCGCGGCCAGGATCGCCAGGCCGAGCAGGCCTACGGCAACGCGCACCAGCGGATGGCGCGGCTTGCGCGGGGCAAACAGGGTGCGGAACTGGTTGAAGGCGAAATCGCGATTGAACATGGTGGCTCGATAGGCTGGAAATCAGCGAGCCATGAGTATCGGCAGCTGCCACTGTCATTGAGTGAAAAACTCGTTAAATATAGCCTTGGCTTATTACGGATCAATGACTTGTGTTCATGTCGCAGCTAGTCACATGACCAGGCATGCGACAATGCGCGATTCCGTCCGAGCCTTCGCCATGACTGCCGCTGTTGCCCTGATCACCCTTGATGCCATTGCCGATGGCGCGTTTGCCGAGGTTGAAGCGGTGGTCGATGGCGATGCCGAGTCGCTGCTGTTGTACCGCGACGGTGAACAGGTGCGCGCGTTCCTGAACATCTGCCCGCACGCGGGCCGCCGCCTGGACTGGGCCCCCGGCCAGTTCCTGAAGAGCCGCGAAGGCCACCTGGTCTGCGCCGCCCACGGCGCCTCGTTCGCGCTGGACAGCGGCGATTGCATCGCCGGCCCCTGCAAGGGCGACCGCCTGCGCGCAGTGCCGGTGGACGTGCGCGACGGGCAGGTCTACCTGGCCTGATGCATCGGTGTGCGGACCAACGGTCCGCACCCACCAAGCCAACAGTCCGCACCCAACAGATCAACAGGTATCCAGAGATCCATCCACGCATGGCGTGGATCTACTGCAGATTGCAGTGATCTGTCGAAGGCGGGGTGGGTCCGGTTGCGGGGGCGTGAGCGCCATGGATGGCGCGACCGAGCTTACAGGGACGTACTTGCAGCGTCCCCCGCAACCGGACCCACCCCGCCATCCCACGGATAGCCAGCTTTTGCTGTTGCTCCGGCTGTTGCCGTGGCTTCTGCGGGTGCAGGGCGCCGCCCTGCCAACAAACCCCAACCTCAGAACATCAGGTTGATCATCACCACCACCACGCACGTATAGATCAGCGACAGCGGGCCGCCGACCCGCCACATCTCACGCGGGGTGTAGTTGGCCGGGCCGGTGATCATCGAAATCACCGGGTTCGACGCCGTCATCAGGTTGTTGGACGCCGACAGCGCCACGATCAGCGCGAACGCGGTCGGGTTGCCGCCGGCCGCCAGCGCCAGGTTCACCGCGATCGGCACCATCACGATGGTCGCCCCCACATGGCTGATCACCAGCGAGAACACCGTGGTCAGCAGGGCCAGCGCCAGCTCCAGCACCCAGATCGGAATGCCGGTGGGCAGCTTGTCGATGGTATGACCGGCCACCCACGCCGCCGCACCACTGGAATCCATCGCCCAGCCAAGCGGAATCAGCCCGGCCATCATGAACACCGTCTTCCAGTTGATCGAGGCATAGGCCTCGTCCATGCGCAGCACGCCGGTCAACAGCATGCCGGCCACGCCGGTCATCAAGGTCAGCGCCACCGGCAGCTTGCTGGTCAGCGCGATCAGGATGGTCAGGGCGAAAATCGCCATGGCGATCTTGAACTTGTGCGGGCGCTGCTCGCCGGTCGGGTAGTCGGTCACCACCACGAAGTCGCGGCTCTTGGCCGCCTGAGCCAGATCGGTCCAGATGCTGTGGAAGACCAGCATGTCGCCGGCGCGCAGCTGCACATCGCGCACATCCTCGCGGATCACCTGCTTGTCACGGTTGATCGCCAGCAGGCTGATGCCGCGTTCCTTGCGCAGGCGCAGGTCGGCCGCGCTCTTGCCGATCACGTTCGAGGTCGGCGGCACCACCGCTTCGGAAATGCCGGCGCGGCTGGGATTGAACAGATCGCCCAGGTGTTTCAGGCGCGAGGACATGCGCAGGAACTGGTTCTGCGCGAAATCGTGGATCTGTTCGCGCGGGCCCATTGCCCCCAGCACGCTGCCCACCCAGATGCGCATTTCGGCCGGCGGCGCCAGGCGGGTGTCGTTGCCGGTCTTCAGCGCCAGCAGCAGTGGCGCATCGTGCAGGTTCTCGGCTTCGCCCAGGGTCATGCCGACCAGCGGACTCTCGGCGGTGACCACCAGCTCGAACACATCACCTTCGATGCCGTAGGTCTTGGCGAAGTAGCTCTCGGTACGCGCCGGGGTGACCCCGTCGTTGACCAGGCTTTCTTCTTCCACCAGCTTGCGGTCGCCGTAATAGCGGAAATACAGCAGCGAGGCGATCAGCAGTGCCACGCCGATCGGCAGCGGCGCGAACATGCGCAGCGGCTCGATGGTAGCCAGGCCGGAGGGCAGGTTGTTGTTGGCCGAGGCCAGCAGATCGTTCAGCAGGATCAGCGGTGAGTTGCCGACCATCGTCAGTGCGCCGCCCATCACGATCGCTGCCGAGATCGGCAGCAGCAGGCGCTGCATGGTCAGCCCGGTGCGTGCGGCCAGGCGCGAGGCGACCGGCAGGTACAGCGCCATCACCGACGGATTCTGCATGAAGGACGAGTTCAGGCCAGCGATGGCCGTGGTCATCATCAGCAGCCGCTGCTCCACACCGTGGCCGCGCCGCAGCAGCCAGGCCGCGAGTCGGTTCAGCGCGCCGGTGCGGTCCAGGCCGGCACCGAGGATGGTGGTGGCGATGATGCTCATCACCGCGTTGCCGGAGAAGCCGCCGAAGATCTCCTCCGGCGCGATCAGGCCGGTCACGCCCAGCACCACCAGTACCACCAACGCGACCACGTCGGCGCGGATGCGCTCGAACAGGAACATCGCCATTGTGAAGCCGACCAGCCCGAGCACGAGCTTCATGTCAGTGGTCAGCGTCAGCGCGGTATCCATGTGGGGCGCGGCGTCCTCAGGCGTTCATCAGGTGCGGTCGTACAGCAGGTCCCAGACGCCATGGCCGAGCTTCTGGCCGCGGGTCTCGAAGTGGGTCTGCGGGCGCCAGTCCGGGCGCGGCACGCTGCCACGCGGGCCGGCGCGGTTGACCAGGCCGGGGGTGGCATCCAGCACGTCCCACATCTGTTCGGCGTAATCCTCCCAGTCGGTGGCACAGTGCAGGCGGCCGCCGGAGCGCAGCTTGCGCACCAGCAGTTCGGCAAAGCCCGGCTGGATCAGGCGACGCTTGTTGTGGCGCTTCTTGTGCCACGGGTCGGGGAAGTAGATGCGCACTTCGTCCAGCGCGCCATCGGCGATTTCCTTTTCCAGTACTTCCACCGCGTCGTGGTGGTACAGGCGCACGTGGTCGGCGTTGTCGTCGGCCAGCGCGTTCAGCAGCCGGCCGACACCGGGGGCGTGCACTTCCAGACCGATGTAGTCGCGGCTCGGGTCATGCTGTGCGGCAAAGCGCAGCGCGGCGCCGTTGCCAAAGCCGATTTCCAGCACCTTGCGCGCATCGCGGCCGAAGGTGGCATCCAGATCACGCGGTTCGCCGCTGAAATCCAGGCCGAAGCGTGGCCAGCGTTCGTCGAACGCGCGCTGCTGGGCGGGGGTGAAGCGCCCCTGGCGCAGCACGAAGCTGCGCACTTCACGGCGGCCTTCGTTGACCGTGAACGGCTTGGGCGGCGCCTTCGAACCGGCGCTGTCGAATGGATTGGTCATCAGCCGATCAACCCATCGATTGGCGAGGACGCACTGGCATAGCGCTTGCGCGGAATGCGGCCGGCCAGGAACGCCTCGCGGCCCGCTTCCACGGCCTTGCGCATGGCGCTGGCCATCAGCACCGGGTGGCGCGCACCGGCGATGGCGGTGTTCATCAGCACGCCGTCGCAGCCCAGCTCCATAGCGATTGCTGCATCCGACGCGGTGCCCACGCCTGCGTCGACGATGATCGGCACCTTGGCGTCTTCGATGATCTGCAGCAGGTTGTACTTGTTCTGGATGCCCAAGCCCGAACCGATCGGCGCGGCCAGCGGCATCACCGCAGCGCAGCCGATCTCTTCCAGGCGCTTGGCCAGGATCGGGTCGTCGGAGGTATAGACCATCACCTCGAAGCCGTCCTTGACCAGCTGTTCGGCCGCCTTGAGGGTCTGCACCACATCCGGGTACAGCGACTTCTGGTCGCCCAGTACTTCCAGCTTGGTCAGGTTGTGGCCGTCCAGCAGTTCGCGGGCCAGGCGGCAGGTGCGCACGGCATCCTCGGCGGTGTAGCAGCCGGCGGTGTTGGGCAGGATGGTGTAGCGGTCCGGCGGCAGCACGTCGAGCAGATTCGGTTCGCCCGGGTTCTGGCCGATGTTGGTGCGGCGGATGGCCACGGTGACGATCCGGGCGCCTGCGGCCTCGGTGGCCAGGCGGGTTTCTTCCAGATCCTTGAACTTGCCGGTGCCGGTGAGCAGCCGCGAGCTGTAGGTCTTGCCGGCGATCACCAGCGAATCGGGGGAGACATGAGCGTTCATGGCGCGATTATCGCTTATCCGCCTGAAGATGGGGTCGTCGTGTCGATCCCGCCGGAGACGTGAGCGAGGGTAGTGCCGGGCCATGCCCGGCGAGCGCAGGGCGCGGGCTTTGCTTCAACCACCGCCCAGTGCGTGCACGATCTCCACCACGTCGCCTTCGGCCAGCAGATGCTCGCCATGACGACTGCGGCTGACGATCTCGCCGTTGACCTCCACCGCCACCCGGCGTTGCAGCAACTGTTCGGCCGCCAGCAGGTCCAGGAGGGTCGCCGAAGCGGGCAGGGTGCGGGGTTCGCCATTGAGCTGGATGTTCATGCGGCCATTGTCGCTGATCGCCGGTTCGCATCGGAACTGTTGCAAGTTGTGCCCTACGCCCGCACCGGCAAAGCCCGCCTGGCCTGGCTTGGGCGACAATCCATGCGGCGGCGCAGCGTGAGCAATCGGCGGCGTGGTGAAACCATTCACCGTGCGCCGGCGTACGTGTGCCGGATCCTCAACATTTCCCCCAGGAGTTTCAACATGCTGCTCAGCAAACGCCCGATCCGCTCCCTCATGGCGGCCGCGATCGCGCTGGCCGCGCTGCCGGCCATGGCAGGCGAATCCCCGTTCACCAACACCGTGTTCTTCGGCGACAGCCTGACTGACGGCGGCTACTACCGTCCGTTGCTGCCGGCCGATGCGCGCCCGGTGGCGGGCCAGTTCACCACCAACCCGGGTTGGGTGTGGGCGCAGTTCGTGGCCGACTATTACGGCACCAATGCCGCCCCGAATGGCAACGGTCAGAACGGCGACAACTACGCTGTTGGTGGCGCCCGCGTGGGTACCGACCTGACCCAGCCGGGCTTCGGCAACGTGCCGGTGCCGTCGCTGAAGACGCAGATGGCCAAGTACTTGGCGGCCAACGGTGGCAAGGCCGATCCGAACGCGCTGTACACCGTGTGGGGCGGCGCCAACGATCTGTTCTCGATCACCGCGCCGGCACAGGCGCCGGCCGTCATCGGCGCGGCGGTGACCGACCAGATCGGCATCGTGGCCAGCCTGAAGCAGGCCGGCGCCCAGTACGTGATGGTGCCGAACCTGCCTGACGTCGGCATCAGCCCCGGGTTCATCGACCGCGGTGCGGCCGGCCAGGCGCTGGGTACCGCCCTGTCCACCGCCTACAACAATGCCTTGTATGGCGGCCTGAAGCAGGCCGGCATCGAGTTCATCCCGCTCGATACCTACACGCTGCTGCACGAAATCGTCGCCAACCCCGGCATGTACGGCTTCAGCAACGTCACCGGCCGTGCGTGCCTGGTGGCCTCGTCGCTGAGCTGCAGCCCGCTGGCTTATGCGCGTCCGGATGCGGCAAGTACCTACCTGTTCGCTGATGACGTGCACCCGACCAGTGCCGCCCACCAGATGCTGGGCCAGTACGCCATTTCGATCCTGGAAGGCCCGCGCCTGCAGCAGGTGCTGAGCCACTCGGCGCAGACCATCGGCCGCTCGCGCGCCGACCAGGTCAGCCTGCACCAGGCCGGCCGCCCGGCCGACGGCATGTCCTGGTGGGGTGGCGTGCGCGGCGACATGCAGCGTTACGACCATGCCGATCTGTACGACGGCCTGGCCCCGGCTGGCCTGTTCGGTGTCGACTGGGCGCGTGACGGCATGGTCTTCGGCGGTTTCGCCGGCTTTGGCCGTCTGAATGCCGACTTCGGCAACAGCCGTGGCGATTTCACCCAGAAGGACACCACCGCTGGTCTGTTCGCCGGTTGGTATGGCGACCGCATCTGGGTCAATGGCCAGGTCAGCTACACCTGGTTGTCCTATGACGTGAACCGCAAGGTCCAGCTCGGCCCGGCGACCCGCGAACACGGCGGCTCGCCGGACGGCAGCAACCTGACCGCCGCCCTGAACGCTGGTTACGAGTTCGGCACCGAAGGCGGCTTCCGCCACGGCCCGATCGCTTCGGTGATCTGGCAGCAGGTCAAGATCGACGGTTACACCGAAAGCGCCAATGCTGGCACCCTGGCTACCGCGCTGGGTTACGGCAAGCAGGATGCCGATTCCACCGTGGGCCGTATCGGTTGGCAAGCGCGCTTCGACGGCGGCACTGTCAAGCCGTACGTGCAGGTAACCTACGACCACGAGTTCGAAGACACCAAGCAGGCCAGCGCCTGGGTGCAGAGCCTGCCGGACGTGGGCATGTACCGCGTGCCGGGCATGGACTTCGACAAGAACTATGCAACCGCCATCATGGGCGCGCGCATGGAGCTGTTCGGCCTGCAGAGCAACATCGGCCTGAGCGCCACCACCCTGCAGAAGCGTGCGCAGGACGCGACGCTGTTTGCCAGCTTCAGCGGCAGCTTCTGATGCAGACGACGGCAGGCCTGCGGGCCTGCCGTCACCGCAACGGGCAGGCTACAAGGGCCTGCCCGTTGCGTTTGAACACGTGCCCCGCATAGACTTGTCGGGCAACGCGGGCGTAGCTCAATGGTAGAGCTGTAGCTTCCCAAGCTACTGACGAGGGTTCGATTCCCTTCGCCCGCTCCAGAATTTGAACCCCGACAGCGGTTGCGCCGTTGCCGGGGTTTTTTTATTTTCCCGGCATGTGGAACTTCAACAGTTCTGATGTTGTGCAATGTAGTCCACCGTTACCGCCTGTTTTTCAGGGGAACAGGAATGGCAGAGACGGTGTTGCTCCCCGATTGCACCCGATCTTTCTTTCCGCTGGTTTCGGTAAGCAGCAGCATGTGAGGCGGTGTGTTGGTCGGGCCGTATTTGCAATGCACCCCCTTTGCCCTCTGTTCGTGTGGCATGAAGTGCTGGCTGGGCGATGATGGATGGGGATTCTGGCGCATGTTCCGAGCGGTAGTGGCGGAAGTGTGATGAATATTTTATTTTAGTTGAGAAGTGGTTCCTGTTTCGGGTAAATAACTCCGGGGTGTGGCGTTGAATGCGTGCCATCTCTGATCAGCTGTTTACACTCCAAGTCAGGTTCAGCGGATGGACTACCGCTTTGGGCCTATCCCAACACGCACTCCACAGGAAGGATGCAAGTGAATATTAATAAAGGAAAGATCGTGCTTGGCTGGGCGCTGGCTTCGCTGCTGGTGTCATTCACTGACGCTGCCATGGCGCAGTCAAGTCCTGCTCAGGGAAATTTGACCATAAGTCAGCAGCGGCAGTTGGAGTCGATGATTAAGGATCTTGTGCGCGACGTGATCCGTGAAAATGACTTGCAGGTGGGTTCCGCGGAAAATCCACAGTTGAAGGTGACTTATGATCAGATAAAGCATGATGTCATCATTGATTTCGGCAGGTCGGCGGTCCCCAAGCGGCATACGCTCACTTTTGATGAGCACCTGCAGCTGATCTTCCAGACGGTCAACGATACTGTTGCCCCCTCTGTGCAGGTGTCCGGCATCAAGTTTTTGTTTGGTGGCGTCGACATCTACACCTATTTTCCGGAAGATCGCGGTCCGGTCGAAAATCCAGGTCGAAAATCCAAGGGTGTTTCGCCAGCATCTGCGGGAAACCCTGTCATGTTGATTTCAGCAGGTCACGGTTATGTCCTTGTGAATGCAACGAATCCGGCCACGTCTTACTGGGCGTATCAGCGACCAACGGTGGGAAATCAGATCGAGGATCTACAGACCATTGTTCTGGCGGCGGCAGTTGAGTCGAGCGTTGCTGCGCGGAGTGGCAGTGTTTCTCGCTACCTGGCCCGATCCACATCAAATGATGCCTACACTGCGGCATGTTCCGGCAGCCCCATCGTCTGCCCGCCGTTCAAGAATATGGCCGGTCGGTACTACCTTGAGAGCATTCTTCCTGGCAATCCGGAGATCTGGAACAATTACTCCGCTCAGAACCTGCACAGCCCGAAAGATCACGAGAGCGACGACATCCGGTCGCGCGGTCTCTACGCGAACCATCTTCAGGCTGATCAGATGATCACAATTCACACCAATGCGGCGTCGATCGATGGCGCGCCGCAGACAACTGCGTCGGGAACCCGTATTTACTTCAATGGCGCCAAGACCGGTGCGGATGAATTGGCGACAAATGTCACCTGTGCGATGAAGGAGATCATCAACGCCAGCGCGCAGTATCCGTCGTGGGTAGTGACCAAGCAGGCGTCCACCACCGGCTACGGCGAGAATAATTTTGCCAATCTCCCGGCAATCGTCATCGAGGTTGGTTTCAAGGACAACGTCACTGATGCTGCGGCCATGGCCGACCCGGTGTTCCAGGGGTTGATGGCAAAGGGGGTCGAAAAAGGTGCGCGGCTCTCACGCGGGTCTGAAATCTGCAAACCCTTCAAATTGCTCAGTGCAGCTAATGCCAGCGGCCCCCATGGCACCAAGCCAGCCGTCAAAATTTCTTACGAAGGGTTCCCGCAGTATCCCATCAAGGTGCATGCGCATGTGGCCAGTTGCCCGTCTGGCACCTGCAACGATGCTGATTTCACGATCAACTCTCCTGAGAACGGAAACACCTTTTCCTGGAAGTTTGGCTGCAACTCTTCAGCGTCAAGGCCGTCGATTACCTACGGCGTTGAAACTACTGCCGTGGACGCTGATGGCGTGAGAGTGGCTGCCATTGCATCAACGGTGACCTGCCAGAAGGTCACATCCATGTAATTCGCGGCCAAGCAGTGCGGAGGTGCTTGCTCCGGAAGACCGTGCGGTATGTTGGCCCCGGCAATGCGCTCTATTGCCGGGGTCTTCCGTTGCCCGAACAGCATCATCCACCCGCAACGCCGCCACGCTATGCTGCGCGCCTGCCGACCGATCCCACTGCGATGAAGCTCGCCATCCTGTCCCGCAACACCCGGCTGTACTCCACCCGTCGGCTGGTCGAGGCCGCGCGCGCGCGCGGCCACACCGTACGCATTCTCGACCCGCTGCGCTGCTACATGCGCATCGCCGCCGATGGCTTCTCGATGCACTACAAGGGCCGGCCGATGACCGGCGTGGACGTGGTGATCCCACGCATTGGCGCTTCGGTCACCCGCTATGGCACCGCTGTTCTGCGCCAGTTCGAACTGATGGGCGCGCGCACGCCGAATCCATCCGACGCGATCCTGCGCTCGCGCGACAAGCTGCGGGCACACCAGCTGTTGGCGGCCAAGGGCATCGACATGCCGGTCACCGTCTTTGGCGACAACCCGGATGACACCGTTGATCTGTTGTCCATGCTCGGCCCACCGCCGCACGTGGTGAAGCTCAATGAAGGCACCCAGGGTCGCGGCGTGATCCTCACCGAGAAGGCGAGTGCTTCGCGCGGCATCGTCGAGGCCCTGCGTGGGCTGTATGCCAACTTCCTGATGCAGGAGTTCATCGGCGAGGCCAAAGGCGCCGACCTCCGCTGCTTCGTGGTCGGCGACCAGGTGGTGGCGTCGATGCAGCGCCAGGCCCCGGAGGGGGATTTCCGCTCGAACCTGCACGCCGGTGGCACGGCTGTGGCGTCCAAGGCCAGCCGGGCCGAGCAGCAAGTGGCGGTGCGTTCGGCCAAGGCGCTGGGGCTGGGGGTATGCGGGGTGGACCTGATCCGCTCCGAGCGCGGCCCGCTGGTGCTGGAAGTGAACTCCACCCCCGGCCTGGAGGGGATCGAGGCGGCCTGCGGGGTGGACGTGGCCGCACGCATCATCGAGCATGTCGAGAAAATAAAAAAATCCTGATATTTCAGTGGCTTGAAATTTAGTTCAGGCAGGGTTGGCGGGTTTAACACCGCTTTAATCGGCCCGGGCGTAGCCTTCAACGAACCGCAGCTCTGCCTCTCAGCAGGATCGGTATCGGGATACAACTTCAGGCCCAGGCGGGTGCACCGCCTGGGTCTTTTTTATGCCCGAAGTCCCCCTGCCAAGGGTCCCTTGTGGGCGCGCTGGGACACTCGTAGAGTTGGGCCTTCGTTCCGAAGGATCGGGAGGTTGGCGATGTACCGCACCACGATGATCGTGCTGTTGCTGTGCCTGCCTGGCGTTGCATTGGCCAAGCCGGAAAAGGCGGCTGTGCAGATGGACCGCCAGAGCCCGGTGGCCGAGCAGGTCCGCCAGGTCGAAAAAGCCCTGCAGCAGGGCGACTACAACGAAATCTCCGCCGATGATCGCAGTCAGGTCCAGCAGGCGCTGGCGCGGATCACCCAGCGGATGGGCGACAGGCAGACTGTCCAGGAGCTGCCACCGCAGGTGCAGAACGACGTTTTCAACGATCAGGAGCGGATCAACAGCATCCTGACGCGCGCCCACGAAGACAGTCGCCAGATCTGCTCGTACCAGCGCACCACGGGCAGCAACATGCCAAAGAGCCGCTGTCTGACCGTCGCCGAACGGCGCCGTATCGAAGAGAAGGGCAAGGCCCTGCTCAACGACCAGCGCACCTACAGCAACGTGAACCCGGATTCCAAGCTTTAAGGCCACCTGCGCCCTGCCGGCCAGCACTTGCTGGCAGAGCGCGCATCCGCATACAGTCGGCGTTCACCTCAGACAGGGATTCGTTTGTATGAAGCATCCAGTGATATCAGCAGTTCTGGTTTCGGCCTTGGCCCTGGTTGCTGCCTCGGCAGCGGCCAAGAGCGCCGAAGAGGTATTCCTGCCGGGCAAGCCGCTGCTGCAGCAGGTTGAGCGCATCGAGATCGAGCTCAACGATGGCGAAACCTATTCCGAGCTGCGCCAGGAAGAGCGGGGCAAGGTCCGTGAGACCCTGGTTCGCATCCGCACTGCCGCCGAGCAGTATCCGACCCGGGACGCGATGCCTGAATCGGTACGAACCGAGGTCTTCAACGATCAGCAGGTCGTGAACACCGTTTTGACACAGGCGCGTGAAGATAGTCGTCTAATATGCCGACGTGAGAAGGCCATTGGTTCCAACATGTCGTCCACGCAGTGCATGACCGTCGCCGAGCGTGCTCGGCAGAAGGACAAGGCACAGCGCGACATGAGCCAGGCCCAGCGCGTCGGTAAATTCGTCAATTAGAGGTGACAGTGAGAATCCTGGTAATCGAAGACAACAGCGACATTGCGGCCAATCTGGGCGACTACCTGGAGGACCGGGGCCACACCGTGGACTTCGCTGCCGACGGAGTAACCGGGTTGCATCTGGCTGTCGTGCACGAGTTCGACGCGATTGTCCTGGATCTCAACCTGCCCGGCATGGACGGCATCGAAGTCTGCCGCAAGCTTCGCAACGAAGCGCGCAAGCAGACCCCGGTACTGATGCTGACCGCGCGCGATTCGCTGGACAACAAGCTGGCCGGCTTCGATTCCGGTGCCGACGACTACCTGATCAAGCCGTTCGCGCTGCAGGAAGTGGAAGTGCGTCTGAACGCCCTGTCGCGTCGCGGCAAGGGCGTGCAGACCCGCGTGCTGGAAACCGGCGATCTGGAATACAACCTGGACACGCTGGAAGTGCGCCGCCAGGGCAAGCTGCTGCAGCTCAATCCGACCGCACTGAAGATCCTGCAGGCGCTGATGGAAGCGGCCCCGGCCGTGGTCACCCGGCAGGAACTGGAAACCCGTGTCTGGGGCGAAGAGCTGCCGGATTCCGATTCGCTGCGCGTGCACATCCATGGCCTGCGCGCCGTGGTGGACAAGCCCTTTGAAGTGCCGATGATCCAGACCCGCCATGGCATCGGATACCGCATCGCTACGCCGGAAGCCTGATTCGGTGGCAAGCAAGGGGGAGCGTCGGCGCACGCCTTATCGGCGGCGCCTGCGCAGCCGTATCATCGTCTCGTTCGTGTTGTTGGGCTTCTGCCTGACGACACTGTTCGCGTTCGCCACCAACTGGGCCCGCATGCGGGTGGAAAACCAGCTGGTGGAAGACGTGATGAACCGCAACATCAGCGAGTACGTGCGGCGCTACTACGAAAGCCCCGACCGCAACCCCGACCTGCCCGTGCAGCAGATGCGCGCGCGCCTGATCAAGCCGGACAAGTTCGAGGCGCTGCGCGAGGAAGAGCCGGACTGGTACGAGTTCAAGGACGGCCTGTACAACATGGGCGGTGTGGACGAGCGCGGCGAGCGCTATTCCTACAAGCTGGCCGTGCGCAAGACCCCCGATGCCTGGGCGTTCCTGGCCTACGACATGACCGACAGCGTTCGCGGTGGGCAGCAGCTCAACCGCGCGCTGTTCCTGTCGGTGCTGGTGTTCAGCCTGCTGTCGCTGGTGCTGGGCTGGTGGTCGGCTTCGAAGGTGATGAAGCCGGTCTCGGACCTCGCCGCACGCCTGCGCGCGTACCGTGGTGGCACCAGCGACCCCGAACCTTTGGCGCCGCGCTTCCCCGATGACGAAGTGGGGCAGCTGGCGCAGGCGCTCGATGACTATTCCTCGCGGCTGACCGAAGTGGTGCAGCGCGACCGTGAGTTCAATGCCGACGTCAGCCACGAACTGCGCACGCCGTTGGCGGTCATCCGTGGTGCCACCGAGTTGCTGCTGACCCGCCCGGGTCTGGACGAGAAGGTGCTGCAGCGCCTGCAGCGCATCCAGCGTGCCGAGCAGCAGTGCAGCGATCTGATCGGCGCGCTGTTGCTGCTGTCGCGCAACGAACGCGGGCAGGGCAGCAGCAATGTGGCCCGTGTGGCCGAACAGCTGCTGGATGCGCATCGCGCGCAGTTGGGTGGCAAGCCACTGGAGCTGCACCTGGATGGCGAGCGCGATCTGGTCATCGACGCCCCGGAAGCCGCGTTGTCGGTGGCGCTGGGCAACCTGATCGGCAACGCCGTGAAGTATTCGCAGGATGGCGAGGTGCGCGTGCACGTGGGGGCCAATGCCGTGTCGGTGACCGACAGCGGACCGGGCCTGAGCGAGGAGGATGCCGCCAAGCTGTTCCAGCGCGGTTATCGCGGTACCCACGCCGGACACTCGCAGGGCGGCGGTATCGGCCTGTCGATCGTCAGCCGGCTTTGCGACCTGTACGGCTGGCAGGTGAGCGTGCGTCCAGGCGGCGCCCGTGGCGTGATCGCCACACTGACGTTCTCGCCGAAGCCGCTGTAATCCTCTCTGGCTTGATGCGGCGGATCGCTGGCGTCCATGGCTGTGGTGGGTGCCGACCTTGGTCGGCACGAATCCATCCGTCGCCGATATCTCCCACTCGGCGCGAAATGTCGCATGCAACGCCAATGCAGGGCTGGTGAAGGTGCGGCGCTTCTGGCCCAGCACGACAGCTGCGTGATGCACTCCGCGCACTGTGCGTGTCACACCGCACGCTTCCGCAGATCGTTGGCCCACATGGCGTTTTCGCCTCATGACCGCATTGCGCGCCGCGGGTGAGATGGCATGGCTGGGGTCATCGCCCTGGCCGGGATTGGCGTCCTGAATAAACCCGACAATTCAACAGCTCCTGATGCGCCCAGGCCATCATGGAAAATGCACCGCATGCTCTTGCTTCGGCGGGCGGTGCGTGGGGATTCACCAGAATCCGCTGGAGTCTTTTTCCTTGCTGTTGAGTTGTTGGGTCTCCGGTACGCCAACCCGCACCGTCCGCCACCTCGCATCTGCGGGTGGCCTTGCCGTCTGCGAGGAGCTTTGCCATGTCTGCACGCACCACCTATCCGAACCTGCGCCGCCTGGTCGGCGAATCCGCCGACCAGTTGCCGGCCGACATCGCCGAACGTATCGAAGACGTGCTGGCCGAGCCCAGCGATCTGCTGCCGGCGCTGCTGGCGCGCATGGATGGCCGCGACAACGCCGACGGCCAGACCCGGCAGGGCACCGGCCTTACGCCATCGCAGGCGGTAACCCTGGCCAGCCTCAGCCGCACCCTGGCCGGTCTCAATGCGCTGATCCAGATGCTGCACGCCGCCGAAGCGGCGCGGGTACAGGGCGGCGCAGGCCAGCAACTGCCCCCGGACGTAGTAGAGGGCCTGTTGCTGGCCACCCGCGAGCTGGCCCGCTACGCCCGCCAGCAACTGGAGTAGGTCCACGCCATGCGTGGATGCGTGTTCGGTCGAAGCCGGCAAACCTGCCGGCTTACCCGGCAGCCAGCTCCAGATACCGCGCGTGCAACCGCTCCACCTGCACCTGCAGGTCATCCGGCAGACCGTCATTCACCACCACATCATCGGCCAGGGCCAAGCGCTGCGCGCGGCTGGCCTGCGCGGCGATCATCTGGTCGGCCAGGGCTGCATCGATGCCGTCGCGCTGCATCAGGCGGGCATGCTGAACCGCCTCGGGGGTATCGACCAGCAGGACCCGGTCCAGCCACGGATAGGCCTGGCGGCCGCCCACTTCGGTCAACAGCGGGATTGCTGCCAGCGCATAGGGGCTGGCGGCCTGTTCGCACTGCTGCTGCATCAACCGGCGGATGGCCGGATGGGTGATCGCTTCCAGCGCCGTCCGCTCGGCCGGGTCCGCAAAGATGTGGGCGCGAAGCCGGGCACGGTCCAGGCTGCCGTCGGCCAGCAGCATGTCCGCACCGAAGCGCTCTGCAATCAGCGACAGGGCAGGGCTGCCGATGGCCACCACCGCACGCGCGGCCAAGTCGGCATCGGCCACAACAATTCCCAGCGCCTCGAAGCGCCGGGTGACCTCACTCTTGCCCGAGGCGATGCCGCCGGTCAGGCCCACCACATACTGGCTCATGGGTACTCCCCTCAGCGCAGCCCGCTCATCACCAGATACTGGTTCAGCAGGGGCTCGCCCCACATGAAGAACAGCCAGCCGGCCAGGGCCAGGTAGGGGCCGAACGGGATTGGCGTCGCCCGGTCACGGCCACGGCTGTACAGCCAGATCGAACCGATGATGGCGCCCAGTACCGACGACATCAGGATGATCGGCAGGATGCCCTTCATCCCGCACCAGGCACCCAACGCGGCGAACAGCTTGAAATCGCCGTGGCCCATGCCTTCCTTGCCGGTCAGCTGCTTGAACAGCCACCACACCGACCACAGCGACAGATAGCCCAGCAGGGCGCCCAGCAGGGCCGGTTTGGCCGGCATGTACAGGTTGTCGATGCTGCCGATCAGTCCCAGCCACATCAGGGGCAGGGTCAACTGGTCCGGTAGCAGCTGGGTGCGCAGGTCGATGCCGGACAGGGCGATCAGGAAGCAGGTCAGCACGATTGCACCGAAGCCCTGCCAGCCGAAGCCGAACTGCCATACGCAGGCCAGCACCATCACTGCGGTCAGCGCCTCCACCAGCGGGTACTGGATGGAGATCGGTGCCTTGCAGTGGCGGCACTTGCCGCCCTGGATCATCCAGCTGAACAGCGGGATGTTCTCGTACCAGCTCAGCTTGTGCTTGCAGTGCGGGCAGTGCGAAGGCTCCACCACGATGCCCGGCGGGGGCGGCTCGTAGAAGTCCGGCTCTTCCAGCACTTCACGGGCATCCCGCTTCCACTGCCACTCCAGCCGCTTGGGCAGGCGCAGGATGACGACGTTCAGGAAGCTGCCCAGAAGCAGTCCCAGGCCGGCCGCGGCGGGGTAGCCGAGGCCGGGATGCTGGTCAAGAAAAGCCATGTATGTGTTATCCGACGACGGAGGCGAGCTTGAAGATCGGCAGGTACATGCCGACGACCATGCCGCCCACGACCACACCGATGAACACCATGATCATCGGTTCGAGCAGGCTGCTCAAGGCGTCAACGGCATTGTTGACCTCCTGCTCATAATACTCGGCCACCTTGAACAGCATGGTATCCAGCGCACCGGCCTCTTCGCCGATGGATGTCATCTGTACCACCATATGCGGGAACAGGTTGGTCTGCTTCATCGCCATGTTGACTGGATAGCCGACCGACACGTCGTCGCGCATGCGCAGCACGGCCTCCTCATAGACCTTGTTGCCGGTGGCGCCGGCGACGATGCCCAGTGCCTCCACCAGCGGCACGCCGGCCTTGAAGGTCACCGCCGTGGTGCGCGAGAAGCGGGCGATGGCACTGTTGTGCATGATCTGGCCGATCACCGGCACCTTCAGGATGAAGCGGTCCATCGCATGCTGCATCGGGGGCGAACGCTTGTAGGCCATGACGAAGCCGACGATGCTGCCGATCACGATGATGGCGATCAGCCACCACCAGGACACCATGAAGCGCGAAGCGTTGACGATGATCTGTGTGAAAGCGGGCAGATCGGCGCCGAAGCTTTTGAACACGTCCTCGAACTGCGGTACCACGTAGATAAGAAGGATGGCGCTGACCAGCAGCGCCACCGCGATCACCATCGCCGGGTAGAACAGGGCCTTCTTGATCTTGCCCTTCAGCGCTTCGATGTTTTCCTTGTAGGTGGCTACGGTATCCAGCACCGTTTCCAGCACACCGGCGCCTTCACCGGCGCGCACCAGGTTGCGGTACAGCTCGTCGAACTGCACCGGGTACTTGCTGACCGACTCGTACAGCGACGAGCCGCCCTCGATGTCGGTGCGGACCCCGTCGACCATCTTCTTCATGCGCGGGTTTTTGTGTCCGCTGCCGATGATCTCCAGCGCCGACACGATCGGCACGCCGGACTTCATCATCGTGGCCATCTGCCGGCTGAAGAAGGAGATGTCCTTGGTGCCGATTGCCTTGCCGGCGGCACCGAACAGTGGCTTCGGCTTGGGCTTGACCTGGTCGGGGTTGATCCCCTGCCGGCGCAGCTCAGCGCGCAGCAGGTTGGCGTTCTTCGCCAGCTGCTCGCCTTTCATCTTCACGCCCCGCTTGTCGGTCCCCTGCCAGACAAACGGCTGCAACTCCATGGTGGCGCGGGCCACCGGTTCTTTCTTGATCGCACTGCGACTGACAGACATGTTGGCTCCCCGGCCCGCCATCCCCAGACGGGCATCTGCCGATGGTAGCGGGTTCACCGCCGTCTTGGCAGAGCCGGGAGGGGCGAGAGTGCGAATTCGTGCCGGCTGCCGGCCAAAGGTGACGCACTGCGTCACATTGCCGGGTCCATCGCAGAATGATGACTGGGGGGTTCACATCGCAGAAATTGCTGCCATCATGGGCGCGGGGAAATCCAGGGGGAGGCGTGCCGGGGTTGGCACGCAACCTGCGTTGATCCACCCGCAGGGCGCAGGACCCGCTCAGCCGGCCGATGGCCGGACCGATCCTGTGCGCTGACTCAACCACCACTTATCTTGGGGATGTAATCATGAAGAACCAGAAGGGCTTCACCCTGATCGAACTGATGATCGTTGTTGCGATCATCGCGATCCTGGCCGCCATTGCGCTGCCGCAGTACCGTAACTACACCGCCAAGGCGAAGATCACCCAGGCGATCGCGAGCGTTGCTGGCGAGAAGATCAAGGTTGCTGAAAACCACTCTTCGGAAGTGGCCAACCTGTGCCAGGGTGCGAGCAACTGCAGCGGCGCGGGCGTCCTGACCGGTGCGTCGCGTGATACCCCGGCTACCGCTGGTGTGACCCTGACCCCGACCATTCCGGCCGATGGCATCACTCAGATCACTTGGGCTTGTGTTGTGACCGCGTCCAGCGTCGCAAATTATGTCGGCGATCCCTGCGAAACCCTGACCCCGTAATTGAGACAGGGCTTTCAGGCTTCAATGCTGGAAGCAATCCCACAGATGCCCGCGAGAAATCGCGGGCATCTGCATTTGTAATGCCCGCTTCGGGCGTCTATAACCTGATCACCCCTTCCAAAGTCCGCCGCCATGAACGCAGTCACCACCGCCAATCTCGTCGGCATCACCGGCCTGGCCCGTCGCCTGGTCCAGGACGGCGCACTGGATGAAGCCGGTGCCCGCGATGCCATGGCCAAGGCCACCGCCGCCCGCCAGCCGCTGCCCACCTGGTTCGCGCAGAACAAGGTGGTCTCGCCGCCACAGCTGGCCGCAGCCAATGCGGTCGAGTTCGGCATGCCGCTGTTCGACGTGTCGGTGTTCGATGCCAGCCAGAACGCGATGAGCCTGGTCAGCGAGGAACTGCTGCGCAAGCACAACGTGCTGCCGCTGTTCAAGCGCGGCGGCAAGCTGTTCGTCGGCACCAGCAACCCGACCCACTCGCTGGACGAGATCAAGTTCCACACCAACCTGGTGGTCGAGCCGATCCTGGTCGATGAAGATCAGATCCGTCGCACGTTCGAGCAGTGGCACTCCAGCCACGACACCCTGGGCGAATCGCTCGGCGGCGATGATGAAGCGCTGGCCAATCTGGATGTGTCCGGCGGCGACGAGGACATGGCCGGCGGCGATAGCGGCATCGACGCCAAGGGCGACGATACCCCGGTGGTGAAGTTCATCAACAAGGTGTTGATCGACGCCATCCGCAAGGGCGCCTCGGACATCCACTTCGAGCCCTACGAAGACGACTACCGCGTGCGCCTGCGCATCGACGGCCTGCTGAAGATGGTCGCGCGCGCGCCGAACAAGCTCAACCAGCGTATCGCCGCGCGCCTGAAGGTGATGGCGCAGCTGGATATCGCGGAAAAGCGCGTGCCACAGGATGGCCGCATCAAGCTCAACCTCTCCAAGACCAAGCAGATCGATTTCCGCGTCAGCACACTGCCCACGCTGTTCGGCGAGAAGGTGGTGCTGCGTATCCTTGATGGCAGCGCGGCCAAGCTGGGCATCGACAAGCTGGGTTACGAGCCGGACCAGCAGAAGCTGTTCCTGGACGCGATCCACAAGCCCTACGGCATGGTGCTGGTGACCGGCCCGACTGGTTCGGGCAAGACGGTGTCGCTGTACACCGCGCTGGGCATCCTCAATGACGAGACCCGCAACATTTCCACCGCCGAAGATCCGGTGGAAATCCGTCTGCCCGGCGTCAACCAGGTACAGCAGAACAACAAGCGTGGCATGACCTTCGCGGCTGCATTGCGTTCGTTCCTGCGCCAGGATCCGGACATCATCATGGTCGGCGAAATCCGCGACCTGGAAACGGCCGAGATCGCGATCAAGGCCGCGCAGACCGGCCACATGGTGCTATCCACGCTGCATACCAACGACGCGCCGCAGACCATCGCGCGCCTGATGAACATGGGCATTGCGCCGTACAACATCACCAGCTCGGTGACGCTGGTGATTGCCCAGCGTCTGGCGCGCCGCCTGTGTTCGAACTGCAAGCAGCCGGCTGACCTGCCGGCACATGCACTGCTGGCGGAAGGCTTCACCCAGGCGCAGCTGGACGCGGGCATCCAGTTGCACGAAGCGGTGGGCTGCGATGAATGCACCGGGGGCTACAAGGGCCGTACCGGCCTGTACCAGGTGATGCCGATGACCGACGAGATCGCGACCATCGTGCTGGCGGGCGGCAATGCGCTGCAGATTGCCGAGGCGGCGCAGGCGATTGGTGTGAACGACCTGCGCCAGTCGGCGTTGAAGAAGGCGGCCGCGGGTGTAACCAGCCTCGCCGAGATCAACCGCGTCACCAAGGATTGATGCGGGATCGGCTCTACAGTAGATCCACGCCATGCGTGGATGGCCGTTACCAGTAGATCCACGCCATGCGTGGATGACGCGGCGACGGAACGCCAACCAAGGTTGGCGTCTACCAGGGCCGCTCGGCCCTTACTCCATTCCCAGCTTCTTCAGCTTGTAACGCAGCGCGCGGAAGGTGATGCCCAGCTGCGCGGCGGTACGGGTCTTGTTCCAGCGGTTTTCTTCCAGCGCACGCTGGATCGCACTGCGCTCAAGCTGCTCGATGTACGAGGGCAGGGCGGCGCTGCCAGGGTGCAGATCGACCACGGCTTCGGGATGGGCCGCACTGCCCGGTGAGCGCGGTGCATGCTGCGGCAGGCGCAGGTCGTCGGCACCGATGCGGTCTTCTTCCGCCAGCGCCAGTGCGCGTTCCAGGATGTTCTCCAGCTCGCGCACATTGCCCGGGAACCCATACTGGGCCAGTGCGTCCAGCGCCGAAGGTGCCAGCAGCGGCGTGCTGCGGCCATGGCTGCGGGCCAGCCGTGCCAGGATCGACGCGGCCAGCGCCGGCAGGTCCTGACGGCGCTCGCGCAGCGGCGGCACACGCAGCTCAATGACGTTGATGCGGTAGTACAGGTCGTGGCGGAAGCGACCGTCCTCGACCAGCTCGGCCAGATCCTTATGGGTGGCCGAAAGAATGCGCACGTCCACCGGTTCTTCGCTGGGCGCGCCCACCGCACGCACCGACTTCTCCTGGATTGCACGCAGCAGCTTCACCTGCATCTGCAACGGCAGCTCGGCCACTTCATCCAGGAACAGGGTGCCGCCGTGTGCGGCCTGGAACAGTCCTGGTTTGTCGGCATGAGCGCCGGTGAAGCTGCCCTTGCGGTGGCCGAAGAACTCGCTCTCCATCAATTCGGTGGGGATGGCGCCACAGTTCACCGGCACGAACGGCCCGGCGGCGCGTGCACCTTGCGCGTGGATGGTGCGCGCGACCAGTTCCTTGCCCACCCCGGACTCGCCCAGGATGTAGACCGGCGCCTGGCTGCGCGCGACCTTGCCGATGGTGGCGCGCAGCACGTCCATGGCTGGCGATTCACCCAGCAGGCGCGCGGCCTGTTCGGCAGCGGGCCCGGCAACCGGGCGTTCGCTGTTGTTGAGTTCCAGTGCGTGCTTGACCAGGCCGCGCAGCACGGTGATGTCCACCGGCTTGCTGACGAAATCGAAGGCACCGGCTTTCAGTGCTTCCACTGCCAGGTCCATGCTGCCGAAGGCGGTGATCATCGCCACCGGCGTGCGCGGGTAGTGCTGGGCGATCTCGCTGACCAGTTCGATGCCGTTGCCGTCGGGCAGGCGCATGTCGGTGATGCACAGGTCATAGGGATTGCTGGCCAGCAGCTCGCGGGCTTCGGCGAGGTTGGCGGCGGTGCTGATGCGCAGGCCCATGCGGCCGAGGGTCAACACCAGCAGTTCGCGGATATCGCGTTCATCGTCGACGACGAGGGCGCTGCGGGTTTCGTTCATGGGTGGGAAAGATAGCCGAGGGGGTGGAATGCGACAAATGTTTGACGGGCGGAATCAGTCCGGAAACAGCGTGTGCGGACCAGGCAGAACCAAGCGGAAGCAGGAGCCCCCGGCGGGAACGGGGATGTAATCCAGTCGTGCCTGGTTGGCCCGGCACAGCTCGCGGGCGATGTACAGCCCCAGCCCGGTGCCGTGCTCGGAGGTGGTGAAGAAGGGGCGGAACAGCTGTGCGGCGACGGTCTCGGGAATGCCGGGGCCACGGTCCATCACGTCGATCACCGCACTGCGTTCGTGCTGGGCCACGCGCAGCCGTACGCGCGCGGGCTGCTCGCCGATGCGGCCGTACTTCAGGGCGTTGTGCACCAGCACGGTCAGCACCTGGTACAGGTGGCGCGGGTCGACCTGTGCCGGCACCGAGGTGTCGTTGATGATCGGCTCGATGCTGTCGGTTTCCAGCGTCTGCCCCTGCTTGTACTCCAGTACGAAGCGGCGCACGAAGGCAGCCAGATCCACGTTTTCCGGATTGGCGCGTTCGCGCCGGGCCAGGCCGAGCACGCTCTCGACGATGCCGTTGGTACGCTGGCACTGCTGGTGGATGATCTGCAGCAGACGACGGTCGCTGTCGTTGAAGCCGGTACCTTCCTCAAGCAGCTGCACGGCGTAGTTGATGGCCGCCAGCGGGTTGCGGATCTCGTGGGCAAGGCTGGCCGAGAAACGTCCCATCGCCGACAGGGTGAGCGACTCGGCACGGCGCGAGACCACGCTGGAGTCGTCCAGGAACACCAGCACCAGGTCGCTGCCGGCCAGCAGCCGGGCAAAGCGCGGTTGCACTTCCGGCTGGTCGGGGTTGAGCTGCAGTGGCATTTCATCCTGCGCCCAGCCGTTGCGCCAGCGTTGCAGGCGGCGCGCCAGCTCGGGGGCGACGCTGGCCAGATCCAGGCGGCCGGATTCGCCGTTGCCGTCATTGTCGCCGAGCAGGATCGAGGCGGCTTCGTTGGCCAGGGTGATGCGGCTGTCGGCATCCACCACGACCACGCCGGTACGCATGCGGCGGATGATCAGTTCGTTGATCTGGAACAGGTTGGCCACTTCGTCGCCGCGCTGGTTGGCCAGCTGCTGGTTGCGGCGTGCGCGGTTGCCGACCTGGTAGCTGATGAACGCCAGCGCCAGGTAGCTGGTGGTGAACATCGCCAGCTCGGCCAGGGTACGGGTGGGATCGCCGCCTTCCAGCACCTTCCACATGTATTCGGCGGCGGTGGCGACGCTGGCGGCCAGCGCCAGCACCAGGCCCCAGCTCAGCGGCAGCAGGGTGGCGGCGGCGGCGATGTTGAACAGCAGCGACATCGAGATGCCGGCGCTGGCACCGGGCAGGGCATGCGCCAGCAGGCTGGCGGCAACGATGTCCAGCAGCACGCCGCCGACCACGATCTGCCGCAGCCAGCGCTCGTTGCGGCCGATCACCAGCCACAACAGGGACAGCAGCAGGTAGGCCGCCGCCACGGTGTAGGCCAGGCGCGGGTGATGGGCTTCGCCGCCGATCGCCGACAACGGGCTGTACAGCAGTGCGGCGATGACCGAGGCGATCAGCACCCGGTACAGGGCGAAGAAATACAGCTCTCGCCGCGGTATCGATTCGATGCGGTCGATCAATGAAGCACTGGGTGACACGCCGGAACTCCCCTTCTGGCTGCCTGGAACTGGATCATGACGGCGGTGGGCCGAACCTTCCCGACGTCCCCCGATCGTCGGATCTGTTCGCTGCCCGGTTGCCGGCACCGTGGGCTCGATTTTACGGGGTCAGTATAGGGCGCCTGTACCGGGCTGGGCTGCGCAATCGGCCGGGGCCGGCCCGGGGGCGGCGGGCCGGGCCATGCCGCAACTGCCTGAATGCCCGTGGAAATCTGGCCGGTTGCGGTCTTTTGTCCATACTTCTTTGCGCCCCGGCGCCGGCTCGGCCACAATAGTGGGCCCGCCGCGGTCCATGCCGGCGCCCCGCCGGGGCCCTGAGGAATTGCGTGCGGTCGTTCCTATTCCCACGGTGACGCATGAATTTCCACGAATACCAGTCAAAACAACTGCTTGCCGAGTACGGCATCCCGGTCCCGGCCGGCAAGGTCGCTGCGACCCCGGACGAAGCTGTTGCCGCTGCCAACTCCCTGGGCCAGGGCCCCTGGATGGTCAAGGCGCAGATCCACGCTGGCGGCCGCGGCAAGGCTGGCGGCGTCAAGTTCTGCAAGACCACCGACGACGTGAAGGCCGCTGCGGCCAAGATGCTCGGCACCAAGATGGCCACCTACCAGACCGCCGGCGTTGAACTGCCGGTCAACCTGGTGCTGGTGACCACCGCTGGCGAGATCGTCAAGGAACTGTACCTGTCGGTGCTGGTTGATCGTGGCACCAAGACCATCACCTACATCGCTTCTTCGGAAGGCGGCGTGGAGATCGAGCAGGTCGCCGCTGAAACCCCGGAGCTGATCCATTCGCTGAACGTCGACTTCGTCGAAGGCGTGCAGGGTTACCACGGTCGTGATTTCGGCTTCAAGCTGGGCCTGACCGCCAAGCAGGCCGGCCAGTTCGCCAACATCATGGTGAACCTGTACCGCCTGTTCAACGAAAAGGACCTGGCCCTGGTTGAAATCAACCCGCTGGCCATCCTCGACGACGGCAACCTGTACGCGCTGGACGGCAAGTTCGACAGCGACGACAACGCCGCGTTCCGCCAGAAGGCGCTGGTCGCCATGCGCGACAAGACCCAGGAAGATCCGACCGAAGTGATCGCTTCGGAACTGGACATCAACTACGTCACCATGGACGGCAACATCGGCTGCATGGTCAACGGCGCAGGCCTGGCCATGGCCACCATGGACGTCATCAAGCTCAACGGCGGCGAGCCGGCGAACTTCCTGGACGTGGGCGGCGGTGCCAACAAGCAGCGCGTCATCGAAGCGTTCAAGCTGATCCTGTCCTCGGACAAGGTCGAAGGCATCTTCGTCAACATCTTCGGCGGCATCGTCCGCTGCGACATGATTGCCGAAGGCATCATCGCCGCTGTGAAGGAAGTGGGCGTCAAGGTTCCGGTCGTGGTGCGTCTGGAAGGCACCAATGTGGAAGAAGGCAAGCAGCTGCTGCGTGACAGCGGCATGGCCATCATCCCGGCCGACAACATCAACGACGGTGCCAAGAAGGTCGTCGAAGCTGTCAAGAACGCCGCCTGATCCGACACCGAAGGAAATCCAATGTCAGTTTTGATCAATAAGAACACCAAGGTGATCGTGCAGGGCTTCACCGGCCAGCAGGGCACCTTCCACGCCACTCAGATGATCGAGTACGGCACCCAGGTTGTTGGCGGCGTGACCCCGGGCAAGGGTGGCACCACCCATATCGACCTGCCGGTCTTCAACACCGTTGCCGACGCCGTGCAGAGCACCGGCGCCAACGCTTCGGTCATCTACGTGCCGCCGCCGTACGCGGCTGACGCGATCCTGGAAGCCGCTGCTGCCGGCATCAAGGTCATCGTCTGCATCACCGAAGGCATCCCGGTGCTGGACATGCTGCGCGTCAAGAACGTGCTGACCCGTTCGCATCCGGACACCGTGCTGATCGGGCCGAACTGCCCGGGCGTCATCACCCCGGGTGAGTGCAAGATCGGCATCATGCCGGGCCACATCCACAAGCCGGGCAAGATCGGCATCGTGTCGCGTTCGGGCACCCTGACCTATGAAGCGGTCAAGCAGACCACCGAAGTCGGCCTGGGCCAGTCCACCTGCATCGGCATCGGTGGTGATCCGATCAACGGCCTGAACTTCGTCGACTGCCTGAAGCTGTTCAACGAAGACCCGCAGACCGAAGGCATCATCATGGTCGGTGAAATCGGCGGCGACGCTGAAGAAGCCGGTGCCGAGTACATCAAGAACCACGTGAAGAAGCCGGTCGTCGGTTTCATCGCCGGTGCGTCGGCTCCGGCTGGCAAGCGCATGGGCCACGCTGGTGCGATCGCATCGGGCGGCAAGGGCACTGCCGAAGGCAAGTTTGCTGCAATGGAAGCTGCTGGCGTCGTCACCGTGCGTTCGCCGGGCGACCTGGGTGCGGCCATCGCCAAGCTGGTGAAATAAGATCGACTGCCTCTGGCAGCCGATTCTGTAGAGCCGAGCCCACGCTCGGCTTGCTTTGGAAAAGCCGCCCTCGGGCGGCTTTTCTGCGTCTGGCGGCCGTCTGGTCGGCCCATCCACGCACGGCGTGGATCTACTGAGCCGGGGCTGTCCACGCAGTGAGCGCGCCCGGCGCGCGCATGGCCCGGCGTTACAATGTGGGCATTGCAACCACAGGCTGGATTCCCATGGCTTCGATCCGCATCGCGATGGCGCAGTTCGACTTTCCGGTCGGCGATGTCGCCGGCAACACCGAGCGCATCATCGAGATGATCGGCCAGGCGCGCGACGAATACGGCGCCGGGCTGGTGATGTTCCCCGAGCTGGCGGTCAGTGGCTATCCGCCGGAGGACCTGCTGCTGCGCCCGGGCTTCCTGTACGAGTGCGAGCAGGCGATGACCCGCATTGCCGCTGCGTGCCGTGGCATCACCGCCGTGGTCGGTTGGCCGCAGGCGGCCGGCGCGGTGGTCTACAACGCAGCCAGCGTGCTGCGCGATGGCCTGGTGGAGCAGACCTACCGCAAGCGCGAGCTGCCCAATTACGCGGTGTTCGACGAGCGCCGCTACTTCGATGTCGACCCGGACGGTGGCAGCTGCGTGTTCGAGGTCGACGGCATTCCCGTTGGCCTGCTGATCTGCGAAGACCTGTGGTTCGCCGAGCCGCTGGCCGATACGGTGCGTGCCGGTGCGCAGCTGGTGGTGGTGCCCAACGCTTCGCCGTACGAACGCGGCAAGCATGCCCAGCGCGATGCGGTGCTGGCGGCACGTACCCGCGAAAGCGGCGCGGCCATTGCCTATCTCAATGTGGTCGGTGGCCAGGATGCACTGGTGTTCGATGGTGCATCGGTGGTGGCCGATGGTGATGGCACGGTGCATCCGGCGGCGGCGGCTTTCGTCGACCAGTGGCTGGTGGTGGAGTACGACGGCGCGACGCGCCGCTTCATGCCGCACGTGTGGATGGACGACGGCGACGAGAGCATGGATGCGCTGGCCTGGCGCGCGGTGACCCGCGGCATCCAGGACTACTGCAGCAAGAACGGCTTCAGGAAGGTGTGGCTGGGGCTGTCCGGCGGCATCGACTCGGCGATCGTGCTGGCGATGGCCGTTGATGCGCTGGGTGCTGAAAACGTCACCGCAGTGCGGTTGCCGTCGCGCTATACCGCAGGCCTGTCCAACGACCTGGCCGCCGAGCAATGCCAGGCGCTGGGCGTGAAGCTGGAGGCGGTGTCGATCGAGCCGGCGTTCAAGGGGCTGATGGAATCGCTGGCACCGATGTTCGAAGGCACTGCGCCGGACGTGACCGAGGAGAACCTGCAGTCGCGCAGCCGTGGCGTGATCCTGATGGCGCTCGCCAACAAGTTCGGTGGCCTGTTGCTGACGACAGGCAACAAGAGCGAGTACTCAGTCGGTTACGCCACGATCTACGGCGACATGTGCGGTGGCTATGCGCCGTTGAAGGACCTGTACAAGACCGAGGTGTTCGGCCTGTCCAAGTGGCGCAACACCGTGGGCGGTGCGCCGGTGATCCCGCCGGCGGTGATCAGCCGACCGCCGTCGGCCGAGCTGCGTGAGAACCAGCTGGACCAGGACTCGCTGCCGGCCTATGACGTGCTGGACGGCATCCTGTACCGCTACATCGACCAGGAGCAGTCGCGCACGGAGATCGTTGCGGCCGGTTACGACGCGGCGGTGGTCGACCGTGTGCTGCGTCTGGTGCGCATCAGCGAGTGGAAGCGCCACCAGGCCGCGCCCGGGCCGAAGGTGTCGCGTCGCGCGTTCGGGCGTGAGCGCCGGTACCCGATCAGCAACGGCTTCAAGGGCTGAGGCGGGGCGCCGGGCATGGCCCGGCGCTACCAGACGACAGGGAGTGCCGGCCGTTGGCCGGCAACCCGATGCACCGTGCATCCACGCATGACGTGGATCTACCTGACAAAAAAAGGCCCCTTGCGGGGCCTCTTCTTACTTCTTTTCCAGTCGCGCGTTGCGCTGGCCGGTGGCGGCGGACTTCTCGCCGGCAAACGGGTTCAGCTTGCGGATCATCCACGGGTACTTCGGCCACTTGCCTTCCAGCCACGGGTGGTCCGGCTGGTTCAGCTGCAGGACGCGGCGGGCGTCGTCGGCCAGGGTCTTGTTGCCCAGGTGGGTGTAGGAGTCGGCCAGCACCGCCACCGCGTCGTTCTGGAACGCGCTCTGCGGGTAGGTTTCCAGCAGGTAGTTGGCGCGTCCAGCGGCCGAGACCCAGGCGCCACGGCGCATGTAGTACAGGGCGTTGTCGAGCTCGTGCTGGGCGAACAGGTCACGCAGCACCAGCATCCGCTGGCGCGCATCGGCGGCATAGCGGCTGTTGGGGTAGCGGTCGACCACGATGTTGAAGTCCGAATACGCCTGGTGCGGCGTGGACAGATCGCGGCGGCTTGCATCCAGCGACCATACGCGACGCAGGAAAACCGTACTGCGGTTGGAGTTGGCCAGGCCGCGCAGGTAGTACAGGTACGCAACGTTGCGGTGGGTCGGGTAGGTGCGGATGAAGCGGTCGATGCTGGACACCGCGTCATCGTGCTTGCCGGCCTTGTACTGGGCATAGGCCGACTCGATCATCGCCTGCTCGGTGTACGGGCCGTAGGGATACTGTGCCACCAGGCGGCGGAAGCTGGCTTCAGCGCCGCTCCAGTTGCCGCCTTGCATCAGCTTGTGGCTCTTTTCGTAGAGCTGTTCGACCGGGGTGCCTTCATCGGGGCGATCGCCCTTGGTGCCGCGGTTGCAGCCGGTGGCGACGATGACCAGCACCAGCAGAAGGGCGGTGAGGCGGACGGGCGCGGAGAGCAGGACGGAGCGTCGGATCATGGGGTCAATGCGGGACGCGGCTGGAATACGAAGGGTCGATGATAGCCTAGTGTCCTGTCCAGCGACTGAAACCGGCTCGCCGGGACCCCAAAATTTCAAAGATGCCCCCTGCCATGTCTGAACAACCCTCCGAATCGGCCCGCCAGGCCATTGTCCCCGACACCTCCGCCGGCCGTCGTTTCGACGCGGTCGTGGCCGAGCTGTTCCCCGAATACTCCCGCTCCCGCCTGACAGAGTGGATCAAGACCGGCGACGTCCTGCTGGACGGCGTACAGGCGCGCCCGCGCGAGGCACTGCGTGGCGGCGAGGTGGTCACCCTGCAGGTGATGCTGGAAACCCAGACCACCGCCGAGCCGGAAGACATCCCGTTGGACGTGCTGTTCGAGGACGAGCACCTGCTGGTGATCAACAAGCCGGTCGGTCTGGTGGTCCACCCCGGTGCCGGCAACCACAGCGGTACCCTGGTCAACGCGCTGCTGTACCGCGACCCGTCGGTGGCGGTGCTGCCGCGCGCGGGCATCGTGCATCGCCTGGACAAGGACACCAGCGGGGTGATGGTCGTGGCCCGCACGCTGGAAGCGCAGACCGCGCTGGTCGAGCAGCTGGCTGCCCGTGACGTGCACCGCCAGTACCTGGCTGTGGTGATGGGCGCGCTGGTGGCCGGTGGTACGGCAGATGCGCCGATCGACCGTCACCCACGCGACCGCCTGAAGATGGGCGTTCGCGAGGATGGCAAGGAAGCGGTGACCCATTACCGCCTGCGCGAGCGCTTCCGTGCGCATACCGCGCTGGAATGCCGCCTGGAAACCGGGCGTACCCACCAGATCCGCGTGCACATGGCGCACCTGCGTCATCCGATCGTGGGCGATCAGCTGTACGGCGGCGCGTTGAAGCTGCCCAAGGGTGCCAGCGACGAGCTGGTGGCCGCGCTGCGCGGCTTCAAGCGCCAGGCCCTGCATGCCGAGACCCTGGAATTTGTGCACCCGATCAGCGGGGAGCCGGTGCGCAACACCGCGCCGGCGCCGGCCGACATGCTGCACCTGATGAAGGTACTGCGTGAAGACAGCGCGGCCTTCGCTGAACGCGAGCGGGACCGCTGGTAATGAATACTCCGCTGCCGTTGCTGCAGGCCGATTGGCCGGCGCCCCCGGGCGTGCATGCGTTGACCACGCGCCGGCACGGCGCGGGCGTCTCGCCAGCGCCGTTCGCCCAGTTCAACCTGGGCAACCGGCATGCGGCCGATGGCGACACGCCGGCCAACGTCGAGCACAACCGGCAGGTGCTGCAGCAGGGGCTGGCACTGCCATCGGCGCCGCATTGGCTGCGCCAGGTGCACAGCAGCACCGTGCTGCGTTTCGCTGCGCCGCCGGTGGAAGGAGCCAGTGAACCGGTAGCCGATGCCGCAGTGACCTCGGTACCCGGCGTGGTGCTGGCGATCCTCACCGCGGATTGCCTGCCGGTGGTGTTCACCGCCGTCGACGGCAGCGAGGTGGGCGCTGCCCATGCCGGTTGGCGTGGCCTGGCCGACGGCATGCTGGAGGCCACTGTGGCCGCCATGCAGACGCCACCGGCACAGCTGCGCGCATGGCTGGGCCCGGCAGCGGGACCGGCCGACTACGAGATCGGCGAAGAGGTGTACCACGCCTTCGTCGGCCACGACGCGGCCGCTGCGGCGGCCTTCGTGGCCACCCGGCCAGGCCACTGGAAGGTGGACCTGTTCGCGCTGGCGCGACAGCGCCTGCAGGCTGCAGGCATGGACCTGGGCAGCATCCATGGTGGAACGGTGTCGACGATGGCGGATGCAGATCTGTATTCGCACCGTCGCGATCGCCGTACCGGTCGGATGGCGACGCTGGTGTGGATGGACTGATGCGGGGTGATCACGCTGCGGGGGCAGAACCTGGCGGCGTGATCGTCTTCGACGGCGTCTGCGCGTTGTGCAGCCGCTGGGTGCGTTTCCTGCTGCGCTTCGACCGGCGGGAGCGCTTTCGCTTCGCGGCCATGCAGGGCGCGCAGGGCAGCGCGCTGTTGCGGGCACACGGGCTGGATGCACATGACCCGACCTCGTTCCTGCTGCTGGACGCACAAGGGGCGTGGACCGATACCGATGCGATCCTGCGCGTGCTGACAGGCCTGGGCGGTGGCTGGCGTCTGGCGGCCGTGCTGCGCGTGCTGCCACGGCGCTGGCGCGATGGTGCGTACCGGGTATTGGCGCGCAACCGATACCGTTGGTTCGGGCGCCACGTTGCATGCCATCTACCCGATCCGCAGCAGGCGGCACGGTTCCTGGACTGACCGGCGCTGGGCGCGACTTGCTGCTACCGCCTGTGCTGGCACGGGGCGCGGCGTTACTGCAGCGTCCTGTAGGTAACGCGCCGATTGCGGGCGCGCCCCTCTTCGCTGCGGTTGTCGGCCACGGGATGATCGTGACCATAGCCCGCTGGTACCAGCACGTCGGCAGCAACACCGTGCTCCTGCAGTGCCTGGGCGAGTGCGTCCGCACGTAGCTGGCTGAGCTGCCGGTTGCCCTCGGTGCTGCCCGCGCTGTCGGTGTGTGCGGCCACTTCCACCCGTGACCCGGCTGGCACGCCGCGCAGTGCAGCGGCTACCGCGGTCAGGGTCTGCCGGGAGTCACCGGTCAGTTCGGTGGAACCGGGCTGGAACTTCAGGGTGGTCAGGTTCAGCGCGTTGATGCGCTGCGCTGCGTCGGCGTCTGCCGGCAACTGCGCCAGTGCAGCCAGCCCCGGGCCCCACAGGCCACTCATTTCCAAGGCGGAGAAGTCCTGGCGCAGTTGCCTTGAAATGGCCAGCCGCTGTGCGTCGCCCATGCCCGAGGTGTCGATCCGCAGCTGCGGCCCCTCGAATGCCAGCTGCAGGCCATCACCGCGCAGTACGGGCAGATCGTCGATCAGGCGGTCCAGCCAAGGAGCGGGACGCGCACGTGGGTCCAGACTGATGCTGCCGTGCAGATTCTGCCGACCATGCACGGCCGACAGTGCATTCCAGACGCGGCGACGGTCTGTTTCGCGGGGCAGGTTGCCCTCTACCTGCATCTGCGTGCCCTGCTGATGCAGCGACAGCCGTGCGTCGTGTTCGCGTGGAATCTCCTGCGCCGTCCACAGCGGCGTGCGCGCCTTCAGCTGGAGCCAGGCGGTGACAGCCAGCACCGCCACCACGGCCAGCGTCCACAGCAGGCTGCGCAGTGCCATGCCATACATGGCGCGGGAGGCGGCTCCGCCAGTGATGAGCGGGCGTGGCGTGGCGAGGCGGGCGCGCCGGGTCGGGGGTGTCGAGGGATCCAGACCGGTCGGCGAGGACAACAGGCCAACCACACCGGGCAGCAGATGGCAGGCCACCACTCGGAATGCGCCAGGGGACATGCCGCTGCGGTGCGCGATCATCGCCAGAGTGTGGGCACCGAGCGCTCGTTCCAGTTCACTGGCGACGATCGGCAACGCCAGCCGCGTGGGATGACGCCAGGAGTGGAAGCGGGCGCCCAGGCCCACCTGCTCGAACTGCTGCTGCAGACCGTCCAGCCCCTGTGGGTGCGAGTCGACCCACGCGGTGATCACCCTGACCACCCAGCGGGCGCGGTGGCCCAGTTCGAAGCGAATTGCGGCGTCTTCGATGAAACGGTTGTAAGCAGACATGCGGTGAATCCCCAGGAGTTGATGAGCACGCCACTTCGCGGACAGCGCCGTGGCGGAGCGCGATGGCTCTGGGGGCGTCACTCTGGGCAGTGCGCGTCAACGCCAAATGAAATAAGTGGGCCCAGCGCGGTTTCGTTTGCAGCCGCACGCGATGGCGCGGCACAAGCCGAAGACGCAAGGCCTTGTGCGAAGGTGGGTTTACAGCCGCGCCGTGCTGATTGCGACATCTCTTGGCGAGGGTTGCGCGCTCGGGGAAAAGGTTTCAATCGGAAACGATTTAGGGCTGAAAGCGACAATCCGTACACATGCGAAAACCGTTTGAACCGTGTCCACAACGAAGAAGCGCCGGGCAGGACCGGCGCTGTGAGGGCAGCGATAGCGATGCAAGAGGGGATCAGCCCTCCAACGCCTCCAGGTAGCTACGCCGCCAGTGGTTGATGTCGTACGTGCGCAGATGTTCCATCATGGCCTGCCAGCGCTCCTTGCGCCTGCGCAGAGACATCGTGGCGGCGGTGGCGATGGCATCGGCCACACCGTCCAGGTCGTGCGGATTGACCAGCAGCGCCTGCTTCAGTTCATCGGCCGCGCCGGCCAGCAGGGACAGCACCAGTACACCGGGATCTTCCGGGTCCTGCGAGGCGACGTACTCCTTGGCCACCAGGTTCATGCCATCGCGCAACGGGGTGACCAGGCCGACAGCGGCGGCGCGGTAGAAGCCGGTCAGGGTGGCGTGGGTGAAGTTCTGGTTGACGTAGCGCAGCGGAGTCCAATCGGGTTCGGCGTGGCCACCATTGATGTGGCCGGCGATCTGCTCCAGCTGGCTGCGCAGTTGCCGGTACTCGGTGACATCGCCGCGCGAGACCGGGGCGATCTGCAGGTAGGTGAGCGACCCGCGCTGGTCGGGATGGCGCTGCAGGTAGCGTTCGAAGCCGAGGAAGCGCTCGGGCAGGCCCTTGGAATAGTCCAGGCGATCCACGCCGATGGCGAGCTGGCGGTCACGCAGGCTGCTGCGCAGGTTCTTCACGGCGGCCTTGCTGGCGGCGGTGCTGGCCTGGCGCGCGATCAGTTCGGTGTCGATGCCGATCGGGAACGCCGCGGCACGGAAGTGGCGTCCGCCGGGCGCTTCGAGGTTGCCGTTGTCGAGTACGCGGCCACCGCCGAACAGCCGTAGATAGGTCTGGAAGCGATCGGCATCGCGCTGGGTCTGGAAGCCGACCAGGTCATAGGCGTACAGCGCGGAGAACAGCCGCAGATGGTCGGGCATGGCCTGCAGCAGATCAGCCGAGGGCATCGGGATGTGCAGGAAGAAGCCAATGCGGCAGCCGATGCCGCGCTCGCGCAGCATCGCGCCGAGCGGAATCAGGTGGTAGTCGTGGATCCAGACGATGTCGTCTTCGCGCAGCAGCGGCGCCAGCTTGTCGGCGAACAGGGCGTTGACCCTGTGGTAGGTCTCGCGCGTACCACGGTCGTAGTCGACCAGGTCCAGGCGGAAGTGCAGCAGGGGCCACAAGGTGCGATTGGCGAAGCCGTTGTAGTAGCCGTCCACATCACGCTTGGCCAGGTCCATGGTGACGTACTGGATATCGCCGTCGCGCTGTTCGTGCAGCGTGCCACTGGTCTCGCGCACGCTCTTGCCACTCCAGCCGAACCACAGCCCGCCGCGTTCCTTCAGTGCCGCCAGCAGGCCCACCGCGAGGCCACCGGCGCGGTTCTCACCGGGGACGGCAACGCGGTTGGAAACGATGACAAGACGGCTCACGAGGCCTCCTGCCAGGACCGCGACAGGCGCATGGCCGCGGTGATCAGGCCGACATGCGAGTAGGTCTGCGGGAAGTTGCCCCAGGCCTCACCCCCGTCGAAGGCAAGGTCCTCGGACAGCAGGCCCAGATGGTTGCGTTGCCGCAGCAGCGCCTCGAACATCTCGCGCGCTTCATCCATGCGGCCGATGGCAGCGAGCGCGTCGATGTACCAGAACGTGCAGATGGTGAAGCTGGTTTCCGGCTCGCCGAAATCATCCGGCGCGATGTAGCGGTACAGCGCGTTGCCATGCTTGAGGTCGCGGCCGATGGCCTCGACGGTGGCGACGAAACGTGCATCGTTGGCATCGATGAAGCCGATGTCGGCCAGCAACAGCAGCGAGGCGTCGAGGCGATGGCCATCGAAGGTGTCGGTGAAGTGACCGAGTTCCTCGCTCCAGGCTTTTTCCATGATGCGCGCGTGGATGGTGTCGGCACGCTCGCGCCAGTACCGCGCGCGGTCATCACGCTTCAGGCGCACGGCGATCTTGCACAGGCGGTCGCACGCCGCCCAGCACATGGCGCTGGTGTAGGTATGTACTTCGGTACGTCCGCGGAATTCCCACAGGCCCGCATCGGGCACGTCGTGCAGGGCGAAAGCCTGTTCGCCCAGCGGTTCCAGCCGAGCGAAGGTGTGGCTGTCGCCCGGATCCTGCAGGCGGCGGTCGAAGAACAACTGGGTGGAGGCCAGCACCACGCTGCCGTAGACATCGTGTTGGCGCTGCACCCAGGCCAGATTGCCGCGCCGTACCGGGCCCATGCCGCGGTAGCCGGACAGGCTGGGGACTTCATCCTCGTCCAGCTTGGCTTCGAAACCGATGCCGTACAGCGGCTGCAGGGTGCCGTCGGTGGTAGCCAGGTTGAAGATGTAGCCGAGGAACTGCTCCATCGTGCGCGTGGCGCCCAAGCGGTTCAACGCGCGCACCACGAAGGCGGCATCGCGCAGCCAGCAGTAGCGGTAGTCCCAGTTGCGCACGCTGCCGGGCGCTTCCGGAATCGAGGTGGTCATCGCCGCGATGATCGCGCCGCTGTCCTCGTACTGGCACAGCTTCAAGGTGATCGCACTGCGGATCACCGCGTCCTGCCATTCCAGCGGGATGGACAGATACCGCACCCATTCGCGCCAATAGTCGCGGGTGCGCTGGAAGGCTTCCTGCACATAGCCGCTGATGGAACGGTTGAGCGATTCATCCACACCCAGGATCAGGTGGATGGGATGGTTGAGCACGAACGGCAGGCCATCGCGCACGAAGCGCACCGGGACGTCGGTGGTCAGGCGCAGCACATGCTCGGGCAGGATCCAGCGCACGTGGTTGCTGCCCCAGGTGGACTCGGGAACGCGCGCGCCCCAGTCGGCCAGTGGCCGTGCACGGATCACGATGCGCGGGCTGCCGGACAACGGACGCACCTGGCGGATCAGGCTCACCGGCCGATAGAAACGGTCGTTCTGGCGCCAGCGCGGGGCGAAGTCGAGGATTTCCAGCGCACCGCCATGCGCATCGCGCAGCACGGTGCGCAGGATCGCGGTGTTGGTCAGGTACTCCTGCTCGCTGTCGGCGAAGTCTTCCAGCTCGATGGCGAAGTCGCCGCCGGTCTGCTGGTTGGGGCTGAGCAGGGCACAGAAGGTCGGGTCGCCGTCGAAGGTTGGCAGGCAACTCCAGACAACACGGGCGTGTTTGTCGACCAGGGCGCCGAAGCTGCCGTTGCCGACCACGCCCAGATCAAGATCGGGTTGGGTCATCACGCGGTACATCTCGGTTGCGGCCGTGGGGGCCGGGGTCAATACGCATTCTCACGCAGCCAGGCGTGCACGCTGCGTATGTCGGGCAGCGCGAACACCGCCGCGCTCTGTTCACGTTCGCCGATCAGCACGCTCCAGCCATGCAGGCCATTGGCCGCATCGAAGCCGAATTCATCGGTGAGGTCATCGCCGAGGAACACCGGCAGACGCCCACGGAACGGCAGGTACTGCATCAGCCGGCGTACGGCCCGGCCCTTGTTGGTCGCCACCGGCACGAATTCGACCACATGGTCGCCCGGTTGCAGGCGGTAGCTGGCCCGGCCGCGCACGTGGCGGTCAGCAAAGGCACGCACGTCGTCGGCCGCATGCGGTGCACCACGCCAGTGCAGGGCCAGTCCTACGCCCTTGTTCTCGACCAGTACGCCGGGGTGGCCATGGGCGAATCGCATGGCTTGCTGATGAAGCGCATGCAGCCAGTCGGCGGTGTCATCGCCATGCTCATCGCGTATCACGTGTCCGTCCTGCGCACGCAGCTCGTGACCATGCAGGCCCGCGGCAGGAAGCTTGAGCGGTGCGAACAACTGGTCCAGCTGTTCAAGCGGGCGACCACTGACCAGTGCCACTGCACCTTCCAGTCGATCGCTGATGCGGCCGATGGCTTCACGCACATCGGGGAGAAGCTGCACGGCGTCGGGGCGTGCAGCGAATTCGATCAGGGTGCCATCCACATCGAGGAACAACGCGCAGGCATCGTCCAGCAATGGAGGTGGCGGACGCAGGGGGAGCGGTTCAGCCATGTCCACCACCATGCCAGCGTCGGCGTGTACGTGGGGTCGAGGTCAGGCTACGGATTGGGGTAGTGCCGGCTGGTGCGGACCAACGGTCCGCACCCACCCGCAGGGACCCATGGCGTCCCAGTGGGTGCCGACCGTTGGTCGGCATGCTGTGCGGACCAACGGTCCGCACCCACCCAAGGCAATCACACCCAGAGCAATCAGAACGTGTAACGCACGCGCCCGTAGTAGTACGCGCCGTTGCTGCCGATCGGTGACAGCACGTCGTAGGGCAGGTTGCCGAAGTAATGGATGTCCTCGTTGGAGCGATCCGGGTAGTTGTCGGTCAGGTTCTGCCCGCCGATGGCCACGCTCCACTGCGGCGTGATGCGGTACTCCACTTCCGCATCCAGCTGCCACTCGGCCTGGTAGGTCTGGCGCGGAATGTAGCCATCGCCGAAGTTGAATACGCGGGTGGCACTGCCGTAGCGGTTCACGCGGCTGCTCAGGGACCAGTGGTCGTTGCTCCAGGCGGCCGAGAAACCGGCGCGGCTGCGCGGGGTGGCATCGGTGAGCGTATTGGTCTCTTCAATGCCGAACAGCACGTAGTCCGCGTCCAGCGCCTGCAGCTGGGCCGGGGTGGCCAGCACGTTCTTCAGCGTGGTCTTGGTGTAAGCGTAGGTGCCGGTCAGCAGCAGCTGCCCATCGCCCAGTGCCTGGCGCCAGTTGGTCACCAGTTCGGCACCGCGGGTGCGGGTATCGGCGGCGTTGACGAAGAAGCTGGCGCTCTGCAGCCCGGTGACACCGTAGTTGGCGGCCACGAAGTCGGTCAGTGCATCGCCGGTGATGCTTTCCGACAGCGCGATGCGGTCGTCGATATCGATCTGGAAGAAGTCCAGCGACAGGTCGAAATGCTCACCGATGCGGCTGGTGAAGCCCAGCGAAGTATTGAGCGACTTCTCAGGCTTCAGGTCCTGCGCACCCAGGCCGCGGGCGATCGGGTTGTTGACCGAGAGCAGGCGACCCTGCACCAGCTGGCCACCGGCGTTGTACCCGGTGGAGGTGGATTCGTAGCCGATCTGCGCCAGCGACGGCGCACGGAAATTGTTGGAGATCGCGCCGCGCAGGGCGAATGCGGGGGTGAATTCGTAGCGCAGGCCGAGCTTGCCGGTCAGCTCGCCGCCGAAGTCATCGCTGTGTTCGTAGCGCGCCGCCAGATCGGTGGAGAATTTTTCGCCGAACTGGCTGGACAGGCTGGCGTAGGCGCTGGCCACATCACGCGACAGGGTGGCCGCGTCCTGCGGGGTCAGACCGCCACCTGCCTGCGAGCCAGTGGGACGATCGGTGTACGGGCCGGCGGCGTAGCTGGCCGGGTCGCCCGGACGCGTCTGGTAGCGCTCGTGGCGGGCTTCCGCACCGAAGCCCAGGGTGTGGCTGATGCTGTCGGACTGGGAGAACACGCGGCTCAGATCGAAGTTGCCTACGGTCTGTGCGTACTCGTAGTCGGCGGTCTTGAAGCGGGTCGGGCTGGTCGGGCCCAGCGAGGCGTTGAGCGAGTCGCGCAGGCGGTACGTGAAGTCGTTCTGGCCATAATCCAGGCTGCCGTCGTAAGCCCATTCGCCCCACTGGCCGCGCACACCGGCCACCGCCTGCACGTCGCGGTTCTCGCCTTCGGAGATCGGCCGGTAGCCGTTGGGGTAGACCTGCTTCCAGTTGGCATCGCCGTCGGGGTAGCGGAAGTAGTTCGCGCCTTCGGTGTCACGCTGGTTGAAGGTGCCGAACGCATAGAACGTCGCGGTCTTGCCAACCGGAATCTCGGTGTTCAGCCACAGGTTGATGTCCTTGCTGGCGCCATCACCGAGCACGTAGTTGCGCTTGCCCTGCAGGGCAAGATTGGCCTCGGTCTGGTCCCACGGCGGAATCTGGTCGAAACCGGCGCGGTTGGTACCGTTGCGCTTCTTGTACTCCAGGCCCACGCGCAGGAAGCCACCGTCCTCGCCCAGCGAGGTGCCGACCTTGGCGCTGATGTTGCCGGTCTGGCCGTCGGTGAGGGTACGCCCGATCGGCTTGAGATCGGTGTGGTTGGCGCCGTAGCTGGCTTCGATCTCGCCGCCGTCGCCGCCGTTGTCGAGGATCACGTTGATCACGCCGGCCACCGCATCGGAGCCGTACAGCGCACCGGCGCCATCGCGCAGCACTTCGATGCGCTTGATCGCGCTGACCGGAATCGAATTGAAGTCGACCGGGGTGGTGCCCTTGCCGATCTTGCTGTCAGTGTTGACCAGCGCGGTGTGGTGGCGGCGCTTGCCGTTGATCAGCACCAGCACCTGGTCCGGCGACAGGCCACGCAACTGGGCGGCGCGCACGTGGTCGGCGCCGCCGGAGTTGGACTGGCGCGGGAAGTTGAACGAGGGCAGCAGGGCCTGCAGGGCGCTGCCGAGCTCGCCATTGACCACGCCGGCCTTGCGGATGTCCTCGGCGGTCAACACGTCCACCGGCGACGTGGATTCAAGCACGGTGCGGTCGGCAGCGCGGGTGCCGGTGACGATCACCGTGTCCAGGTTGGTGGCGGCGTCCTGGGCCGAAGCCAGGGCGGGGGACAGCGCGAGCGCGATGGCGAGGCCAAGCGGCGACGCAGACAGGCGGGGGGACATGCGGACTCCAGCAGCAACGACGTGGGGAAGGGGCGGGGCAGATAGTTTCACTTACATCCATCCGGATGAAGCGATATATTATCTTGGCGTGAGGAGGTGGTGCGACGCAAGCCCCGCCTCCCATCGCATCACTTCATGCCCTGCCGGCATGAGGGCATTGGTTGCAGCCGCAACCGAGGCGCAGGTGTACCCTCCGTGCCCCTTCGTCGTGCTTTTTCCTCTTCCCGGAGTGCTGTTCCCGATGAAACACCTTGGCCTTGTCTTCGCTGTGCTGCTGGCCACCAGTGGTTGCGCCAGCCTGTCCTCCAAGGCGCCCAGCGCCTATGCCACCACCGCCGACCTGCAGGGCGACGCCGCGCGGCCGTCCAGTGGCCACGGTTGGGTGCGCAGCGAACTGTACTTCGGCGTGGGCGAAGAGCAGGGCGCCGGTGACCGCCCGCAGGCCGACACCATCAGCGACGCGCAGTGGCGCGCATTCCTGGACAAGGAAGTGACGCCGCGCTTCCCGGATGGGCTGACCGTGTTCGATGCCTACGGTCAGTGGCTGTTCCGTGGCGATGCCGCGCCCAACCGCCTGCGCACCAAGGTGCTGGTGGTGCTGCACGAGGACAGCCCGCAGCGCCGTGCCGACATCGAAGCGATCCGGCTGGCGTGGAAGCAGCAGACCAAGCACCAGTCGGTGTTGTGGTCACGGCAGCCGGTTGACGTATCGTTCTGACCCAGAGGTGCCATAGTGGCGCTACAGGGAATGACGATGAAACCCAGGGATGTGCTGTTGGGCGTGATGCTGGCCGGCGTGTTGGCGCCCGTGGCGCAGGCGCAGGATGAGGGCCGGGGCTCGCTACGGTTTTCGCCGGCAGCGGGCGTGCAGGCAACGGCTGAGGTGCAGGAGGACGGCATGCTTGCCGTGCAACTGCAGCCTGCCGGGAAGCGCCAGCACCTGCCCGGCGCGCCGGATGCTGATGGAAATTCGCGTCTGAGTGCCGAGGACATTGATTTCGATGGACACCCTGAACTGGTCGCGCGGGCATCGGTGGGCATGGTCAACGAGGCGGTTGCGGCCTATCGGTTCGACGCGCGGAGTGGCGAATTCCGCGCGCTGAAGGCGGTGACCCATGGCAAGGACAGTTGCGGCGACCTGATGGGGCTGAGCGTGGACGCGGCCACCCGCACGCTGACCAGCAGCTGCCGCAGTGGGCCGATGTGGTACACCGACCAGTACCGGTTTGCAGGTACGCAGCTCTATCTGTACCGCGCCGAGAACGTACTGATGCTGGGCGATACGCTGAACGCTGCCCTGCACTGGGTGCAGACCGACGAGCAGGGCCCGCTTGCGGTGTGGCGCAGCTACGATGCGGCCGGTCGTGTGCTGGAGAGCGCCATCGCCGATGGCCTGGGTGCACCGCCCGACGGGCCTCTGCGTGGTCAACAGGCTTCCGTGCTGGCGGCGCGCCTGTTCCTGTTCGATCAGCCCGGTGCGTCCAGCACCAAGCGCTATCTGGTGCAGGGCGATCGCGTGGAGATGCTCGATGAGCAGAACGGTTGGGTGAAGCTGCGTTACCGCAATCCGAAACAGGGCGCGATTGAGGGCTGGATCAACGTCAACGATTGACGGCAGCCCCGCCCGGAGTTTGCACAACAAGGCGATCAGCCTCTTGCCCACGGGAACATCACTTCGCCGGGTCTAGCCTCGGGTTTCCCCCGAACCAGGCTGCAGCACCATGAGCAAGCGCGTTGCCGAGATCGTCGTCGATACATTGCAGCAGGCGGGCGTCCGCCGCTGTTATGGCATCGTCGGCGACACCCTGAACCACGTCACCGACGCACTGCATCGCAGTGAAATTGAGTGGGTGCATGTGCGCCACGAAGAGGTCGCCGCGTTCGCGGCCGGTGCCGATTCATTGATCAGTGGCCAGCTGACCGCCTGCGCCGGCTCCTGCGGCCCCGGTGGCCTGCACTTCATCAACGGCGTGTTCGAGAGCAACCGCAATCGTGCGCCGATGGTGCTGATCGCCAGCCAGGTGGTGACCAGCGAGCTGGGCATGGAATTCCCGCAGGAAGTGGACTTCAAGGCGGTGTACGCCAGCTGTTCGGTGTTCTGCGAGCAGGTGCACAGTGCCGAACAGGCGCGACGCGTGGTGACACTGGCCTGCCAGGCGGCGATCAGCCGGCGTGGTGTAGCAGTGGTGATCCTGCCGGCCGACATCAGCGAAGCGGAAGTGAAGCACGATGTGCCGTTCTCGGTGCATTACACCCAGCCGGTGCTGCGCCCGTCCGATTCTGAACTGCAGCAGATTGCCCAACTGCTGGGGCAGGGCAAGCGTATCGGCATCTATGCCGGCGCCGGTTGCCAGGGCGCCCATGCGCAGTTGCTGGAACTGGCGCGGCGCCTGCAGGCACCGGTGGCGCACACCTCGCGTGCGAAGGATTTCGTCGAACCGGACAACCCGTACAACATGGGAATGACCGGCGTCTTCGGCATCGAATCCGGGTTCCATACGTTGATGGAGTGCGACACGTTGCTGCTGCTCGGCGCGGATTTTGCCTGGGGCCAGTTCTACCCGGACAAGGCCACGATCATCCAGGTCGACCGTGATGGCAGCCACCTCGGCCGTCGCCACCCGGTGAACCTGGGCGTGGTTGGTGATATCGCGCCGACGCTGGATGCACTGCTGCCGATGCTGCCTCCGCGCGAGGACAGCAGCTTCCTGGACGAGTGCATCGAGCACCGCGACAAGGCGCTGAAGAAGCGCGAACAGGAAGAGCAGCCGGGTGAAGGCGAACTGATCCATCCGCAGCACTTGACCGCGCTGCTGTCGAAGTACGCCACCGACGATGCGCTGTTCACCGCTGACGGTGGCTCGCCGATGGTGTGGGTGCTGCGGCACATCCGGGTGAACGGCAGGCGCCGTACCTTGACCAGCCTGCTGCACGGCACGATGGCCAATGCGATGCCGCAGGCACTGGGTCTGCAGAAGGCGTTCCCGGGGCGGCAGGTGATCTCGCTGTCCGGCGACGGCGGGCTGGCGATGCTGCTGGGCGATCTGCTGACGGCGGTGCAGGAGGATCTTCCGATCAAGGTGGTGGTGTTCAACAACGGCTCACTGAATTTCGTCGAGCTGGAGCAGAAGGTGGAAGGCCTGCTGGACAACTACACCGACCTGAAGAATCCGGACTTTGGCCGGTTGGCCGAGGTGATCGGCTTCCATGGCCGCACGGTGACCCGTAGCGAGGATCTGGAAGAAGCGGTGCAGGATTTCCTGGCCCAGCGTGGTCCGGCGCTGCTGGACGTGCATACCAGCCGCGCGGAACTGGTGATGCCGCCGCAGATCGAGGCCAAGCAGGTGGCGGGCACGGCGTTGTATGCGGCCAAGGCGGTGCTGAGCGGTCGCATCGACGACGTGAAGCATCTGCTGGTGGACAATTTCCTGAAGAAGTAGGGGTTGGGTTTGATGCAGGGCTGCGCCCTGCACCCGCCGAGGCCAAAGCAACAGCAACAGCAACAGCAACAGCCGAAGCAACAGCTGAAGCAACAGCAACAGCCGAAGCAACAGCTGAAGCAACAGCAACAGCCGAAGCAACAGCTGAAGCAACAGCAACAGCGGGCATTCCGTGGGATGGCGGGGTGGGTCCGGTTGCGGGGGACGCCGTAAACCCATCCATGGGGGCTTGGCCGCGGCATCCATGCCGCGGACACCCCCGCAACCGGACCCACCCCGCCTTCGACAGAATCCCACGATCTGTCGGAATGGCGTGACCGGTTTCTGGTGGGTGTCGACCTTGGTCGACACGGTAGATCCACGCCATGCGTGGATGCTTCCCGGTATGCCGGCCGCTGGCCGGCAACCAGGCAGATGTCTGCGATCAGGTGCTCGCGAGCGTAGCGACCGGCTCTTGCCTTTGATCTTTTGATTCTCTTCCGTGGCTGGCGCGCGCAGGAAACTGTCAGGGGCCGGGTGGGGTGGGTTGCGCAGGACCGTTGGCGCCATGGATGGCGCCATCGAGCCCCCATGGATGGGTTTACGGCGTGTCCTGCGCAGCCCATCCCGCCCGGGCCACTCCGATAGGCTGCTTTCGGCGACCAGCCACGAGGGGCTCCGCCGTTGGCTGGAACCCATCATTCCACCCGGGAATTGGCGCGCCGGCCCCGCTGGGCCTACCATCGGCGGTCCCCACCCCCACCGCCCCTTCCATGTCCGCTCCCGCTTCCACCGCGCCGCGCCGCTGGTTCGTCGCTGGCGACTTCAATGGCTTCTTCGGCCTGGTCGTCGACAATCTCTCCATCCTCGGCTTCATCGCCATGGCGCTGGTCGGGATGTTCCAGTTCCCCGCCGACGTGGTCTTCGGCCGCATGTTCCCCGGCACCGCCCTGGGCGTGCTGGTCGGCAACCTGCTGTACACCCTGATGGCACGGCGCCTGGCTGCGCGTACCGGGCGCGACGACGTCACCGCCATGCCGCTCGGCCTGGATGCGCCGACCAGCATCGGCATGGCGCTGCTGGTGCTTGGCCCGGCCTTCCTGGCCTTCAAGCAGCAGGGCATGGACCCGCATGCCGCCGCTATCGCCACCTGGCAGCTGGGCATGGCCTCGCTGGTCATCATGGGCGTGCTCAAGCTGATCCTGTCCTTCTTCGGTGAAGCGGTGACCCGCGCGCTGCCGCGTGCCGCGCTGCTGGGCTCCATCGCGGGCATCGCGCTGGTGCTGATGGGGCTGCTACCGCTGCTGGAGACCCTGCGCTCGCCGCTGGTCGGCTTCACCACGCTGGGCCTGCTGCTGTACGTGCTGATCGCAAAGGGCAAGCTGCCGCTGCGCGGCCCGGGCGTGCTGCTGGCGTTCGTGTTCGGTACCGCCCTGTATTACGGGCTTGGCCTGGCCGGGCTGGGTGTGCCCGGCTTCCAGATTCCGGCCTGGGTGCCGCCGCAGGTGGTGCTGCCGCTGCCGACGCTGGGCTTCATCGAGGGCCTGCCCACGGCGATGACCTACCTGCCGCTGCTGCTGCCGTTCGGCCTGCTGATGGTGGTGGGTGGCATCAACGTGTCCGAGAGCGCGCGCGCGGCCGGCGATGACTACCGCACCCGCGACATCCTGCTGGTGGAAGCGGTGGCGACGTTGGTGGCAGGCGTCTGCGGTGGCGTGGCGCAGACCACGCCGTACATCGGCCAACCGGCGTACAAGCACATGGGCGCGCGCAGCGGCTACACCCTGCTGACCGGCCTGTTCGTCGGCATCGGCGGCATGCTCGGCATCATTTCCGGGCTGGTGCAGTGGCTGCCGCTGGCGGTGCTGGCGCCGATCATCGTGTACGTGTCGATCGACATCACCACCCAGGCGTTCCAGGCGACGCCGCGCCAGCATGCCGGTGCGATGGTGCTGGGCTTCCTGCCGTCGGCGGCCTACCTGCTGGCGATCAAGGCGCCGGGCTGGATTCCGGCCGAGCAGATGGGCGCGTTGCTGACCCACGTCGATGGCCATGGCTTGCCAGAGCTGGCGGTGATTTTCGCGCTGGGCAACGGCTTCATCATCACCTCGATGCTGTGGATCGCTACCGTTGCGGCGATGGTCGATGGGCGCCTGCGCCGCGCCTGTGGCTTCCTGCTGGTGGCGGCGGTACTTACATTGTTCGGCCTGATCCATTCGGTGGATCCGCGCGGCGGCATCTACCTGCCGTGGGACCTGCAGGGCCTGGCCCGCGTCATCAGCTGGCAGTTCGCCGGTGCGTATGTGGCGTTGGCCATCCTGTTGGGCCTGCTGTCGCTGCAGAAGCAAGCAGTGAAGCCGCTGGCTGAAAACGACTGATCACGGGTAGTGCCGGCCGCTGGCCGGCACCCTGCTGGGCATCGGTCGGCTTCGGGTACGTTGTAGAGCCGAGCCTGCGCTCGGCTGCTCTGAGCCGAGCATGGCTCGGCTCTACGTGGGAGAGTGGCAGGCGGCGGTATTACCGCTCTGAATCCAGTTCCGGGTAATGCCGGAAGATGCCGTTGGTGTTGAAGGCAAGCCGCCGCTCCGACGCGAGATAGGTGGCGATGTTGGGCCGTTGTTCCACCCGATCCTTCAATGCGCGCAGCAGCGGCAGCGTGGGCCACAACGCCTGCATTCGGCACGGAAACATGTAGTCCAGCCCGCTCAGCATCTGGAACAGTGACAGGTCCACGTAGGAGTGTTCGCGCAGTGGGTGGCGACCGCCGTTGGCCTTCAATACCTGCTCGAAGTAGCCGAGGAACTTCGGCAAGCGCTCGCCACGCATCGCTGTTGCGCGCGCCTTCGCTTCAGTCTTCTGGTCTTCGTAGTACTTCGACGTGGTGATTGGATGATGGGTGTCGTGCACCTCGGCCACCAGATCGGCGATGGTCAGCTGCAACTGCAGCGCCTGCATGCGCCGTGAGGCGGCCTGCGGAACCAGATCCAGCGTCGGGCCAAGGAAATCGAGAATGGCCGCAACCTGTGCGATGACCTGTCGTCCTGCCTTCAGGAACGGTGGCGCGAACGGTTGCGTACCTTCGCTGTGGCCGTCGAGGAACGGCTGCATCACCGCATCGCCGTGCACCCGCGCCATGTCGACATAGTCGGCGCCGGCATCTTCCAACGCCAGCCGCACGAATTCGCCACGGCCCTGGATGCCGGTCCAGTAGTACAGCGCGTACTGCATGAAGGCTTCTCCATCCAACAGGAACAGCAGGGTGGCGCTTGTCGCGCAAAGCAGGCGTGAACCACAACGCCAGCGGAATGGGTGGGGAACCCGCCGGAATCAGGGCAGTCACACCTTGTCCATGCGGGTGAAAAGCGAGGTGCGGCATCATGCAGAGTGCAAAAGCGGTCTGGCCCTGGGTTCTGGGCGTGGTGGTGGTGGGTGGTGCGGGCACATGGTTGTTCCGCGACCAGCTGCAGGGCCTGGCAGACGGCGTTTCGGTGCCGGTGCAATCAACGCCCGCCCGTACCGGCGCACCTTCGCAACCGGCAGCGACCGCAGCGCCGGCGGCACCCCCGATCCAGCATCCACTGGATTCCGAGGCCGCCGCCGACCCGGCGTTGCCGAAACTGGCCGACAGCGATGCTGCTGCCTGGAGCGCATTGAGCCAGCTGTTGCAGGGCGAGGGTGCATTGACTGCGCTGCTGCGCGATCACCTGATCCAGCGGCTGGTCACCCAGGTCGACAACCTGGACAAGACCAGTGTGCCGCCAACCGCGCTGGCCGCACGGCCGCTGCCGGGCAGCCTGCAGGTGGAGCCGACCGACGGTGGCGAACGCATCGCCGCGGGCAATGCGGCGCGCTATGCGCCCTATGTGCAGGCCTTCAGCGCGATGGACCCGACGGCGGCAGCCCTGGCGTACAAGCGCTTCTATCCGTTGATCCAGCAGGCCTACGTCGATCTTGGCAGGCCCGACGGCTATTTCAATGACCGCCTGGTGGCGGTGATCGATCACCTGCTGGATACCCCTGAACTGGCTCAAGCGCCACTGGTGCAGCGTGATGAGCGTGGCCGCTACCGCTTTGCCGACGCCTCCCTGCAGTCGCGCTCGATTGGCCAGAAGGCGCTGCTGCGCATGGACCCGGCGCAGGCGCGGGCGGTCAAGCAGCAGCTGCGGGCGATCCGGGGCGCGATCAGCCGTTGAGCCACGCCCTGTGCGGATCTGATCCGGATCAACGCGCCGACCACACCCTCTCCGGCATGCTGGCCGCAGGCTGACTGGCCTGCGAATGCAGTCGCAGCCACCCTTGAAACGGGGTGGGGCAACCGCATCTTTCCAGCATCGCCGGCGCGGGCCGGCCAACGATGACCGATGAGGTTTCGCAATGCGCATGGACAAGCTCACCTCGCGTTTCCAGCAGGCGTTGGCAGACGCACAGTCGCTGGCGGTAGGCCGCGACAACAGCATCATTGAACCGGTACATGTCTTCAGCGCCCTGCTGGACCAGCAGGGTGGCAGCACTCGACCGTTGCTGGCGCAGGCCGGCGTCAACGTGCCGGTGCTGCGCGAGCGCCTGGACGAAGCGCTTGAAGCGCTGCCGAAGGTGTCCGGCCAGGCCGGCAACCTGTCGATCGGCAACGACCTCAACCGCCTGCTCAACCACACCGACAAGCTGGCACAGCAGCAGGGCGATGCCTTCATCGCCAGCGAGTGGTTCGTGCTGGCCGCACTGGAGGACGGCGGCACGCTGGGCATGGCGCTGCGCGCTGCCGGTGCCGACAAGGCGCGGCTGCAGACTGCCATCGACAAGCTGCGTGGCGGCGAGAACGTGCAGTCGGAGAACGCCGAGGAACAGCGCCAGGCGCTGGAAAAGTACACGATCGATCTGACCGCGCGTGCCGAGAGTGGCAAGCTCGATCCGGTGATTGGCCGTGACGAGGAGATCCGCCGCACCATCCAGGTGCTTCAGCGCCGCACCAAGAACAACCCGGTGCTGATCGGTGAACCCGGCGTGGGCAAAACCGCGATCGTGGAGGGCCTGGCCCAGCGCATCATCAATGACGAAGTGCCCGAAGGCCTGCGCGGCAAGCGCGTGCTGTCATTGGACATGGGCGCGCTGATTGCCGGTGCGAAGTTCCGCGGTGAATTCGAGGAGCGCCTGAAGGGCGTGCTCAACGACCTGGCCAAGAGCGAAGGGCAGATCATCCTGTTCATCGACGAGCTGCACACCATGGTCGGCGCGGGCAAGGCCGACGGTGCGATGGATGCCGGCAACATGCTCAAGCCGGCACTCGCACGCGGTGAACTGCACTGCGTCGGTGCGACCACGCTGGACGAGTACCGCAAGTACATCGAAAAGGATGCCGCATTGGAGCGCCGCTTCCAGAAGGTGTTCGTGGGTGAGCCGACGGTGGAGGACACCATCGCGATCCTGCGTGGCCTGAAGGAAAAGTACGCGGTGCACCACGGGGTGGAAATCACCGACCCGGCCATCGTTGCCGCTGCAACGCTGTCCAACCGCTACATCACCGACCGCCAGCTGCCGGACAAGGCCATCGACCTGATGGACGAAGCCGCTTCGCGCCTGCGCATGGAGATCGACTCCAAGCCGGAGGAGCTGGATCGACTGGAACGTCGTTTGATCCAGCTGAAGATCCAGCGCGAGATGCTGAAGAAGGAAAAGGACGATGCCTCGCGGCAGCGCCTGGCCGATCTGGAAAACGATATCGATGCGCTGGAGCGCGAGTTCTCCGATCTCAACGAAGTCTGGAAGTCGGAGAAGGCCGCGCTGCAGGGCACCACGAAGATCAAGGAGCAGGTCGAGCAGGCCAAGGTTGAACTGGAGTCTGCGCAGCGTCGGCAGGATTTCGCCCGCATGAGCGAGATCCAGTACGGCGTGCTGCCGCAGCTGGAAAAGCAGCTGGCGGCCGCACAGGAAGTGGAGAACCACGACTTCAAGCTGGTGCAGGACCGGGTCACCGACGAGGAGATCGCCGAGGTCGTCTCGCGTTGGACCGGCATTCCGGTCAACAAGATGCTTGAAGGCGAGCGTGACAAGCTGCTGCGCATGGAAGAGGTGCTGCACAACCGCGTGGTCGGCCAGGAAGAGGCGATCAAGGTGGTGTCCGATGCGGTGCGTCGTTCGCGCGCTGGCTTGTCCGATCCGAACCGACCGGGTGGCTCGTTCCTGTTCCTCGGCCCGACCGGTGTGGGCAAGACCGAGCTGTGCAAGTCACTGGCCGAGTTCCTGTTCGACAGCGCCGACGCGATGATCCGCATCGACATGAGCGAGTTCATGGAGAAGCACAGCGTCGCACGCCTGATCGGTGCGCCCCCGGGCTACGTGGGCTACGAGGAAGGCGGTTACCTGACAGAGGCGGTGCGCCGCCGCCCGTATTCGCTGATCCTGCTGGATGAGGTGGAAAAGGCGCATCCGGATGTGTTCAACATCCTGCTGCAGGTGCTGGACGACGGTCGTCTGACCGACGGCCAGGGCCGCACGGTGGACTTCCGCAATACCGTCATCGTGATGACGTCCAACCTGGGCTCGCACCAGATCCAGGACATGAGTGGCGATGACACGCCGGAAGCCTACACGCAGATGAAGGCGGCGGTGATGGGCGTGGTGCAGGCGCACTTCCGTCCGGAGTTCATCAACCGCCTGGACGACATCGTGGTGTTCCATCCGCTGGACAAGCAGCAGATCAAGCAGATCGCGCGCATCCAGATGCGTGGCCTGGAGAAGCGCTTGGCCGAGCGTGGCCTGAAGCTTGTGGTGTCCGATGCGGCGTTCGATCTGCTCGGCAATGTCGGCTTCGATCCAGTCTACGGTGCGCGTCCGCTGAAGCGTGCGATCCAGGCACAGCTGGAGAATCCGCTGGCGCAGCAGATCCTGTCCGGTGCCTTCGCCAACGGCGACACCATCGAAGTGGGCAACGACGGCGGCCATCTGGTGTTTGCCAAAGCCTGAGCCGAACGGGGCGCTGCATGATCGCAGCGCCCTGTTTCCACACCAGCTGCGCGCGGCGCTTGCCGGCAATGCTCAGAACCGGTGCGTGTACCCGGTCATCAACCCGAACTGGTTGGCCTTCTGCACGATCGGGCTGTCGGCCGCATCGCCCAGCAGGCGGGTGCCTTCCACGGCGATGTACCAGTTGCCGTTGCGACCGGCGCGATGGCTCCATTTCATGCCCAGGCCGGCGCTGACCAGGCCGGCCTTGGGCTTGTGCCGGGCGAAACCGGTGCGTGCGGCCTGGTCAGGGCTGACGCCGTACCAGGTCTGCATGTAGCCGCGGTTGCCGTAGTCGGTGGAGACGCTGCCGCTGACCACGCCACCGGCCAGGTCGAACAACGGCATCTCCAGGTTCAGGTGGATTTGCTGGGTGGCGAGGCCGTTGTCGCCCTTGTCGTCGTCTTTCAGCGTGTACTGCCAGGAACCACTCAGCACCGCCTCACCCAGCGTATAGCCAGCTGCCAGGCCGACCAGGGGCCGGGTACGGATATCGCCCATGCCACGCAGGAAGTCCGAGCCGCCGAGGATCGAGTCCTTCTCGCGGCGGCTGCCGCTGCCGCCGACGTAGGCACGCACGCGGGTGTGTTCGCCGATCGCCGTACCCCAACCCGCACCGCTGGTACCCAGAAACCAGCCGCCCGGCGACGTCACGTCGAAGGACAGTGTAGGGGCGGCCTGGAATTCCTCGCTGCCGCTGTAACGCGGGGCGACACCGCCGCCAGCGGCAAGCTCGAAGGTCCATTGGTCATCCTTGGCATGCGCTGTGGACGTTGCGAACAAGGGCAGCAGGGCCAGGCCAAGCAGGGTGGGAAAACGGCGAAGGTGGGACATGGCAACTCTCTACATTGGGAGGAAACGCAGCGCGCGCATCCGGCGCGTGCTGCAGGGTCGCCAGCGTGGCGGGACGCCAGCGACCAATCCGTCCGCAGTTGTGCGGGAGTTGTAAGCAACTGTAAGCGCGGGCAGCGCCGTTCAGCTGGCAGCCATGGGCCAGTGCATTTCCAGGCGCGCGCCACCGAGGGTCGCGCGTCCCACGCGGAGTTCTCCATGGTGGCGAACCGCGATGCGCCCGGCGATGGCCAGGCCCAGGCCGAAGCCGCCGGTATCACGGCTGCGGCTGTCATCCAGACGGGTGAACGGGCGCAGCACCTTCTCGCGATCGGCTTCGGCGATGCCGGGGCCATCGTCATCCACGCGCAGGCAGGCCTTGCCGGCCACGCTGACCAGTGACACCTCCACGCGGGTGCGTGCATAGCGCATCGCATTGCCGACCAGATTGCTCAGGGCCAGCTGCAGCAGGCGCGGCTCGGCATCCACGCGCGGCAGCGCACTGGGCCACACCTGCAACACCAGGCCCACGCGCTCGGCATCGCGGCGCGCGTCTTCCATGCAGGCCTGCAGCCAGTCGTTCGCCTCGATCCGCTGCAGGGGCTCGGCATCGTTGGGGTGCTCCAGCCGCTCGTACGCCAGCAGCTCGCTGACCAAGCGATTGAGCTCGGCCAGATCGCCATGCAGGCCGGCAGCGAGGTGTGCCCGCCGCGCCGGATCGTTGCTGTCCTGCATCAGATCCAGGCCGAAGGCCAGGCGTGCGATCGGCGTGCGCAGCTCGTGGGAAATGGCATGGGTAAGATCGCGCTGCCGTTGCACCAGTTCGGCCACGCGTGCTGCCATGCGGTTGGAATGCTCGACGATGACCCGGATCTGCGAGCGCGGCGATACCTGGGCTCGCGCCTGCAGATCGCCAGCACCGATGCGGTCGGCATGACCCCGCAGCGCCTCCAGGTCGCGCCACAGCAGGCGTACCCACGCATACAGGCAGGCGCCCACCAGCAGCAGGATGCACAGGTACGCGGCGACGGTCATGTACAGGGTCATCTGCACTTCGCCGGGAAAGCGCAGCTCCAGCCAGCGCCCGTCAGCGCCATCGATGGGCAGCAGGACCTGCTGGTAGCGGTTGCGGACAATGAAGCCGTCCCCGCGCAGGACACTGCGCTCTTCGTCTTCGAGCACCGGCGGTGCATCCAGCAATGACAGCGTGATGCCGTAGTGTGGTTGCCACTGCGCCACACGCTGCTGTTGCTGCACGCGGTCCAGGCCGGTCAGTCCGCTGCGCAACGCGTACACCTGTCCGCGCACCTGTTCGACGAAGACACGTTCCTGCAGGGGCGTGTAGATGCGGTCCAGCAGATGGTTGAGGCTGAACACCGACACCAGCAGGCAGGCACCAGTGACGAACCACAGCCACAGGAACAGGCGCTTCACGCCGACCAGGCCGACGGATTGAACTGGTAACCGCGGCCCCACACGGTCTTGATCCGGCGCGGTTCGCGCGCGTCATCGCCCAGCTTGCGCCGCAGCTTGCCGATGCAGACGTCCACGCTGCGGTCCAGGCCATCAAAGCCGATGCCGCGCGCCGCCTGCAGGATCTGGTCGCGCGAGAGGATCTGCCCGGGTTGGCTGGCCAGCAGCCAGAGGATCTCGAACTCTGTGGTGCCCAGTTCCACCGGCTGCCCATGCAGGTGAACCTCGCGCTGCACGCGATCGATCAGCAGTTGCCCATGCATCAGCCGGCACGGCACACCGGCAGGGCCGCTGCCATGGCGACGGCGCAGCAGCGCACGCAGGCGCGCCAGCAGCAGGCGCGGCTCGATCGGCTTGTGCACGTAGTCATCGGCGCCGGACTCCAGGCCCAGCACCTGTTCGATATCGTCCTCGCATGCCGTCAGCATCAGAATCGGTACATCGGAGAAGCTGCGGATCTGCCGGCACACATCAATGCCACCGAGCCCAGGCAGCATCAGGTCCAGCACCACCAGTTCCGGCGCGTGCTGGCGGCAGGCCGCGCTGGCCAGGTCACCTCGTGGCACGTGCTGCACCGCAAATCCATGTTCGTGCAGGTAGTCGCTGACCAGCTCGGCCAAGCGGCGGTCGTCTTCGACCAGCAGTACCTGGGTCGGGGTGCCGGCGGCGGGAGTCCACGGGGAGGGCTGCATCGGTAGGGCGTCCTTGTCCGGGGCGAAGCGCCCGGCGGCGAAGCCTAGCAACGGCCCATGTCGTCTGCCTGAATCCCGGGCAACCTGATAACCGCCGGTACTGGCGTCATCGCCAGGCGCTCTCAATGGCGGTCGACGGCTGGCCTATGGTGGGGGTTTCCCCGGATGGAGCCTGGCGCAATGAGCGATCCGCAATGGCAACTGGAAACCCTGGCCGTGCACGGCGGCTACCGTCCCGACCCGACCACCCGCGCGGTGGCGGTGCCGATCTACCAGACCGTGGCTTACGCGTTCGATGACACCCAGCACGGGGCGGACCTGTTCGACCTGAAGGTGCCGGGCAACATCTATACGCGCATCATGAACCCCACCACCGACGTGCTGGAGCAGCGCGTGGCGGCGCTGGAAGGGGGCATCGGCGCGTTGGCACTGGCTTCCGGGCAGGCGGCCATCACCTATGCCATCCAGACCATCGCCGAGGCCGGTGACAACATCGTTGCCGCCAGCGCGCTGTATGGCGGCAGCCTCAATCTGCTGGCCCACACACTGCCGCAGTACGGCATCCAGACGCGTTTTGCCGATCCGGCCGACCCGTCGGCGTTCGCTGCCCTGATCGACGAGCGCACCAAGGCCGTGTTCGTCGAATCGATTGGCAACCCGCGCGGCAACGTCACCGACATCGCCGCGATCGCCGAGGTCGCGCATGCCGCCGGTGTGCCGCTGATCGTCGACAACACCGTGGCCACGCCGTTCCTGCTGCGCCCGTTCGAACACGGCGCCGATATCGTGGTGCACTCGCTGACCAAGTACCTTGGCGGCCACGGCACCAGTCTGGGCGGGGCCATCGTCGATTCGGGCCGCTTCGACTGGACGGCACAGCCGCAACGCTTTGCCCGCTTGAACCAACCCGACCCGAGTTATCACGGTGTGGTCTATACGGAAGCGCTCGGCGCGGCGGCCTACATCGGCCGTGCGCGGGTGGTGCCGTTGCGCAATACCGGTGCAGCGTTGTCACCCTTCAATGCGTTCCTGATCCTGCAAGGGATCGAGACCCTGGCCCTGCGCATGGAGCGGATCAACACCAATGCGCTGGCCGTGGCGGAGTACCTGCGCACCCACCCGAAAGTGGCCTGGGTGCGTTATGCCGGGCTGGCCGACGACCCCGAACACGCGGCGGCGCAGCGCTACCTGGGCGGCCATGGCTCCGGCGTGCTGACCTTCGGCTTGCCGGGCGGGCGCGTTGCCGGCGCGCGCTTCCTGGATGCACTGAAACTGTTCACCCGGTTGGTGAACCTGGGGGACGCGAAGTCGCTGGCCACCCATCCGGCGTCGACCACCCATCGCCAGCTCGATGCGGACGAACTGGCCAGGGCCGGGGTCAGCGAGGACACCGTGCGCCTGTCGATCGGCATCGAGCATATCGACGATCTGCGCGCTGACCTGGAACAAGCCCTGGCCGGCACCTGAGGGCAGGCAATCGCGCAGGATCGGTTACGCGCTCGGGCGGCGGATCAGGCAGGATCGCAGCCATGTCCTCGATGGGAGATGGTCATGAAACGGCTTGCAGGCCTGCGCCAGGCGCAGGGAATCGAACGGGTCATCGACCATCTGCAGGCCTGCCTGCGTGAGCAGCAGGCGCTGCCGGATGTAGCCGCACTGGCAACGGTCGCGCATCAGTCGCCCTATCATTTCCAGCGCCTGTACCGGGCGCTGACCGGCGAAAGCCCGGGGCAGACGCTGGATCGACTGCGTCTGCTCAACGCCCTGCAGGCGCTGCAGCAGCCCGACGCAAGCGTCACCGACGCCGCGCTGGCCGCCGGCTACGAGAGTGCGCAGGCGCTGGCGCGGCGCTGTCGCCAGCGCCTGGAGGCTACTCCCAGCGCACTGCGCAATGATCCGGTGTTGCGTGAACACTGGCAGCAGGTATTGGCGCAGTCGCCGGCCGACGTGGACGCAGAGACCGCTGCCCCGTTGAAGGTGGAAGTGCGCGCGCTGCAACCGTTCGAGGTCGTGCTGTTGCGCGCACAGGGTGCTTTCGGTGATCTCGACGCCAGCTTCGGTCGCCTGTTCGAATGGGCGCAGACACACGGCCTGGCCGACGATCTGCTGCATCTGGTGGGCATCGCCATCGATGACCACCGTGACGTACCGGCACGGGCGCACCGCTTCGACTGCGGCATGGGATTCGCCACCGGGTTGCCGCCCCTGTCATCGCCGCTGCGGCGGCAGGCCCTCGGGGTCGGACCGCATGCGGTTGTCCACCATGTCGGCCCCTACGAGCAGCTGCAGGCGGTGGGGGATGCGCTGCTGCGCGACTGGTGGCCGGACAGCGGGCACGCGCTTGCCGATGCGCCTCTGTATTTCCACTTCCTGGATGATCCCGAACAGGTGCCTGCCGACCAGCTGCGCGCCGACGTCTGTCTGCCGCTGGCAGGCTGATAGCCACCGGCTTGGTTGTCATCGCTACAGGCGATCACCACCGCTGCAGGAACGCGCTACGGTAGAGACGCTCTCCAAGGGCGTGGCGATATCATCCCCGGCCGATGCGGGTCGGCCGGGGATTCTTTTGAGAGCAACCAACCCTGGTCGATCCACGCCATGCGTGGATCGACGTGTCGACCAAGGTCGGCACCACCGAGAGCAGGCCATGCAATGCCGGCAGACCGCGGAGATCTGTCGAAGGCGGGGTGGGTCCGGTTGCAGGGGCGTGAGCGCCATGGATGGCGCGACCGAGCCTCCATGGACGGATTCACGGCGTCCCCTGCAACCGGACCCACCCTGCCATTCCCCAGGAAGCCAGCTTCTGCTGTTGCTTCGGCAGTTGCAGTTGCCTCCGCGGGTGCAGGGCGCAGCCCTGCTGCACACCCCTCACACCACCGGAATGCTGTGCTGCCCCAGGTTCCGGTACGGCGGCGTAGCCATGATCATTTCCGCCAGCGAATAGGCCAGTTCGCGCTCGGCCATCACCGTGCCATCGGCACCGTGTTCCAGCAGATGCTTCACTTCGGCGTCGCTGTGCGCACGCGCCAGCAGGGTCAGGTTCGGATTGAGCGCGCGCAGCTTGGCCAGCGTTTCACCAGCTTCCAGTGGCTGCGGGATCGCCAGCACCGCGATCTTCGCGCGCTCGGGATGGGCCTCGGCCAGCACCTTGTCCGACGCAGCGCTGCCGCGGATGCCGGGCAGGCCCGCCGCATGTGCCTCGGCCACGTGTTCCTTGTTGTCGTCGATGATCATCACCGGCACGCCACGGTCGCGCAGCACCTGCGCCAACGCACTGCCGACGCGGCCATAGCCGATGACGATGGCATGGTCATGCAGGTCCAGCGACGGCCCGGGCGGCAACTCGGTCTCCACTGCCGTGGGCGTGGTTTCCTGATGCTTCAGCAGCCAGCGGTCGAGCAGGCCGAACACCAGCGGATTGAGCATGATCGAGATCAGCGCGCCGGCCAGCACCAGCGCCTGGCCAGTGGGCGGCAGGATCTTCAGGGTCACGCCAAGCCCGGCGATGATGAAGGCGAACTCACCGATCTGCGCGAGGCTGGCCGAGATGGTCAGCGCCGTGCCGGTGGGGTGGCCGAACGCGCGTACGATGAAGAACGCCGCGGCCGACTTGCCGAACATGATGATGCCGGCGGTGGCCAGCACCTGCCACGGGTGCTCGATCAGGATGCTGGGGTTGAACAGCATGCCCACCGAGACGAAGAACAGCACCGCGAATGCATCACGCAGCGGCAGTGAATCACTGGCCGCCTTGTGGCTGAGTTCGGATTCGTTGAGCAGCATGCCAGCGAAGAACGCGCCCAGCGCGAAGGACACGCCGAACAGCATCGCCGAACCGAACGCCACGCCCAGCGCGATCGCCAGCACCGACAGGGTGAACAGTTCGCGCGAACCGGTACCGGCGATGCGCTCCAGGATCCACGGAATGACCCGGCGGCCGACCACCAGCATCACCGCCACGAACAGGCCCAGCTGCACGAACGTCCAGCCGATGCTGGCCAGCACGCTGCCGATGGTGTGGTGTTCATTGGCTGCGTCGGGCCCGAACACACCGGCCATCACCGGCATCATCACCAGTGCCAGCACGCAGGCCAGGTCCTCGACGATCAGCCAGCCGACCGCGATCTTGCCGCGCTGGGTTTCCAGCAGGCGGCGCTCTTCCATCGCGCGCAGCAGCACCACGGTACTGGCCGTGGCCAGCGCGAAACCGAACACCACGCCGTGGATGACCGGCCACCCCATCAATGCCGCCAGGCCCCAGCCGAGCAGGGTGGCGACCAGGATCTGGCCGATGGCACCGGGAATGGCGATGGCCTTCACCGCCATCAGGTCCTTCAGCGAGAAATGCAGGCCGACGCCGAACATCAGCAGCATCACGCCCAGCTCGGCCAGCTGGTTGGCCAGCGCCTGGTCGGCGACGAAGCCGGGGGTGAACGGTCCTACACAGATGCCAGCAACCAGGTAACCGACCAGCGGAGACAAACGCAGCTTGTTGGCCAGCGCGCCGAAGATGAAGGCGAGCCCAAGGCCAACGGCAACGATGTTGATCAGGTCGGTGTCATGGTGCATCGGCTCTCGCAGAAATCGGGGGGATGCCCCGATTTTCACCTAAGCGGCCAGATGCAGCAAACCCGCAGGCCACAATCTAGTGTTCTGCGGGTTTGCCCAGGCGTTGTTGCCGGCCAGCGGCCGGCACTACCAGAGCAGCCGCCGGGCAGGGCCCGGCGCTACCGTTACCGCTTACCAGTTGTATTTGATCCGCCCGTAGACATACGCGCCGTTGAAGCCGAACGGTGAGTAGTTGCTGTACGGCAGCATGCCGAAGGTCGAGTTCTGCAGGTCTTCGGTGCGGTCCGGGTACTCGTTCAGCAGGTTGTCCGCACCCACCGTCAGCGTCCAGTTCGCGCTCGGCTTGTAGCTGGCCGAAGCATCCAGCACCCACTTGTCGCCGTAGGTCTGGTCACGCGCGGCGGTGGCCGAGTTGCGCACGGTGAACTTGCCGTAGCGGGTCGCCGCCAGGCCCAGTTCCCAGTGATCCGAACGCCAGGTGCCGCTGAGGATGGTCTTGTCGTGTGGGTAGCTGTCTTCGATGCGGCCGATCTCATCGCGGCCGATCAGCGACTGGGTCAGGCCCAGCGTCCCGAACACCGCCGGCGTGCCGCCTACGCGCTGTACCTCGGTGTCGTTGTAGCTGTACGCCGCGGTCAGTTCCAGACTGCTGGCGCTGAACGGCACGGTGTAGCTGGACACGAAGTCAACGCCGCGGGTGCGGGTGTCCAGGCCATTGGTGAAGTATGAGAACGCGGTTACCTGCGGCAGGCCCAGGCCGGCCAGCAGGGCGCTGCTGGCAGCGTTGGTGGTGATGCTGGACGACAGCGCGATGCGGTCATCGATGTCGATCTGGTAGGCATCGACAGTGATGTACAGGCGGTCGACCGGCTGCAGTACCAGGCCCAGGCTGTAGGAGGTGGACGTCTCGGCCTTCAGCGGCGAGGCGCCCAGCGCCTGTGCGGCCTGGCTGGTGGTCGGGAAGGTGCCGCGTTCGACGAACACGCCGTTGGTGAACTGGCTGGTCACCGCCTGGTAGCCCTGCTGCGGCAGCGACGGTGCGCGGAAGCCGCTGGAGGCGGTGGCACGCAGCGCGACCTTGTCGGTGAACGCGTAGCGCGCCGACAGCTTGCCGGAGAAGCGGTCGCCGAAGTCCGAGTAATCCTCGTAGCGGCCGGTGATGCCGGCCGAGAACTTCTCGGTCAGGTCCGCTTCCAGGCCCGCATAGACCGCGTAGTTGTGGCGGTCGGTGTGCACTTCGTTGGTCGGGGTGAAGCCGGCGAAGCCCTGTGCACCGCTGCCGGTGTAGGAGTTCAGTTCACCCGGGTTCTGGTCCCACTTCTCGCGACGGTACTCACCGCCGAAGGACAGCGTGACCGGATAGGCCAGGCCCCAGTCCAGCGACTTGGTCAGGTCGGCGTTGAAGATGTCCTGCTGGTACTTCAGCGTGCCGTCGTAGAACGAACGCGGGCTGGTCGCGCCCAGGCTGTAGTTGATGCTGTTGCGGGTGTGGAAATCCAGGGTGTTCTCGCCGTGGTTCAGGCTCAGGTCCCAGGTCCAGCCGTTGTCGGTGTTGCCCTTGACGCCGGCCACCAGCGAGCGGTCCTTGGAGTACTGGTTGATCTGCGGCACGTAGCCGTCCGGATAGGTCTGCGCCAGCAGCGCGGTCTGGCCGCTGTGGTTGCGCGAACGATAGAACGCGAACGAGGTGATGTCGCGGTTGCTGAGCAGCGCGCTGGCATAGCCGGTCACGTGGTCGCTGAAATCAAAGCTGGCATTGACCGAGGCCGCGGTGGCGTCGACCTTCGGGTCACCGACGATGAAGGTGGTCTGGCCGATGCTGGGGAAGTTGCCGGTGTTCGGCGTGGTACCGCGGTACGGACCGGCGCGGTCGCTTTCATCCTGCTGGCTGATCTGGCCGGCCACGTGCACGCGGCCACGGCCGTTGCCGAACTCCACGCCGGTATCGCCGGACAGCTGGTACTTGTTGCCGTCGCCGGCCGAGTACTGGCCGTAGTCGACGGCCAGGCTGCCGCCACTGCCGCCGCCCTTCAGCACGATGTTGATGACGCCGGCGATGGCATCCGAACCGTACTGTGCGGAGGCACCGTCACGCAGCACTTCCACGCGCTCGATGGCGGCGATCGGAATCGCGTTGATGTCCACCGCCGACGAACCACGGCCGATGCTGCCGTTGACGTTGATCATCGCCGAGGTGTGGCGGCGCTTGCCGTTGACCAGCACCAGCACCTGGTCCGGTGACAGGCCGCGCAGCTGCGCCGGGCGCACGCCGCTGGTGCCGTCGGTCAGCGCCGGGCGCGGGAAGTTCAGCGACGGCAGCGCCCGCGACAGCGCGGTGGCCAGCTCACCGGTACCGGTGGACTGCAGGATCTCGGGGGTGATGATGTCGATCGGCGACTGCGATTCGGCGACCGTGCGGTCGGCCACGCGGGTGCCGGTGACGATCACCGTATCCAGGGTGTTGGCGGCGGTGCCGGCCTGCTGGGCGACGGCAACGAACGGAGAACCACCGAGTGCGACAGCGACGGCGGCGGCGATCAGGCTGGTCTTGCGGGTCATCGGGAGGGGGCTCCGGTTGGCGGGATGGCACCGGAATCGACATCACGGGGGTGAGCGGACGACGGTTGTTGCGGTGCGCAATACAGGAATTAACGGGATATTCAGTGCCTGTCAAATGCCGGTCATCAGAAAAAACGTTGCAGCAGCAACCATTTAGCTGCGACAGGCAGTGACGGGGGAGGGGCCCGGGAGGCGCGTGGACAGGACGTGGGAGAGAGGAACGTCGCCCGCCGCGCATCCCGGGGCGCGTCAAGTATTCGTTAACGTTAGAATTGCGTCGCAGGAACAGTGCTTACCAGCACATTCCATTCGGTTATATGGACGCCTCCCCCCATGATTTCGCTTCGTAATTTCGCCTTGCGCCGCGGCGAGCGGCTGCTGTTGTCCAATGTCGACCTGACCCTGCACGCCGGTTACCGGGTAGGCGTGGTCGGCCGCAACGGTGCTGGCAAGTCCAGCCTGTTCGCGGCGGTGAAGGGCGAACTGGAGGCCGACAAGGGTGACGTCGACCTGCCCGGCAAGATCCGCATCGCCAGCGTCGCCCAGGAAACCCCGTCGCTGCCGGACCCGGCGCTGAGCTTCGTGCTGGGTGGCGACATTGAGGTTGCCGCCGTGCTGGCGGCTGAGGCCGACGCTACCGCCCGCGAGGACTGGGAAGCGGTGGCCGAGGCGCATACGCGCATGGCCGAGCTGAATGCCTACGACGCCGAAGCGCGCGCCGGCAAGCTGCTGCACGGCCTGGGTTTCCCGGCCGAAACGCACCACCGCGCGGTGTCCTCGTTCTCCGGTGGCTGGCGCGTGCGCCTGAACCTGGCCCGCGCGCTGATGATGCCCAGCGACCTGCTGCTGCTCGACGAACCGACCAACCACCTGGATCTGGATGCGGTGTACTGGCTGGAACAGTGGCTGCTGAAGTACCCGGGCACCCTGCTGCTGATCTCGCATGACCGCGAGTTCCTCGACAACGTGGCCACCCACACCCTGCACCTGCACGGTGGCGGCGCCAAGCTGTACCCGGGCGGCTATACCGACTTCGAACGCCAGCGCGCCGAACAGCTGCGCCAGCAGCAGATCGCGCACGAGAAGGAACAGGCCGAACGCGCCCACCTGCAGAGCTTCATCGACCGCTTCAAGGCCCAGGCCAGCAAGGCCGCGCAGGCGCAGAGCCGGATGAAGCGACTGGCCAAGCTGGCCGGTACCGAGGCAGTGCGCGCCGAGCGCGAGTTCCGCATCGAGTTCGCGCCGCCGGCCAAGCTGCCGTTCTCGCTGATCCGCCTGAACCACGTCGAGGCCGGCTACGGCAGCGACTCGGTGATCCTGCACAACGTGGGCTTCGGCCTGGAAGCGGGCCAGCGCATCGGCCTGCTGGGCCCCAATGGTGCGGGTAAAACCACCCTGGTGAAGACCCTGGTGGGTGAACTGGCACCGATCGCCGGCGAGCGCGCCGCGCACCCGGACCTGCGCATCGGCTACTTCGCCCAGCACACGGTGGAGTCACTGCATGAAGGCCAGTCGCCGATGGAGCACTTCCGCGACCTGGCACCGGATGCACCGAACCAGTCGTTCCGCGACTTCCTGGGCAAGTGGAATTTCCCGGGCGACCGTGCCTTTGAACCGGTGGATGGTTTCTCCGGCGGCGAGCGTGCGCGCCTGGCGCTGGCGCTGATCGCCTGGCAGCAGCCGAACGTGCTGCTGCTGGACGAACCGACCAACCACCTTGACCTGGAAATGCGCGAAGCGCTGGCCGAAGCGCTGGCCGATTTCGACGGCGCGATCGTGATGGTCTCGCATGATCGCCATCTGATCGGCCTGGTCTGCGACACCTTCTGGCGTGTGGCCGATGGCGTGGTCGAGCCGTTCGACGGTGACCTCGACGCCTATGCCGCCTGGCTGCGTACCCGCCCGCAGGCGCAGGGCACCAAGGCGCGGATGGAGCAGGTGGAGGAGCCGGTGGTGGTCACCACCACCCCAGTGGCGCAGGTGGTGCAGAAGAAGCCGGTCAACCCGCACAAGCTGGCCAGTGCAGAAGCCAAGGTCGCCGAGCTGGAAGGTGTGCTGGCCGAACTGGACCGACAGCTCGCCGACTCCAGCAACTACGCCGATGCCACGCGCATGGCCGTGCTTGGCCGCGACCGCGAAGCTGCCGCCGCGCAGCTGGAAAAGGCCGAAGCGGCCTGGATGGAGCTGCTGGAGTCCTGATTCCATCGGTAGCGCCGGGCCATGCCCGGCGGCTTTTTCCATCCGCTGCGCTCGCCGGGCATGGCCCGGCGCTACCCGCGGCGCGCGTGTTTCACCCCTGCGCCTGCAGCCATTCGCGGAACCGCTTGGCCGGTTCCCGCTCTGCACGCGAACGCAGCCGGGTCAGCCAGTAGCGGCCCAGTTCCAGCGTAGTGGCAAACGGTTGCAGCAGCCGGCCCTCGGCCAGGTCCGCCTCGAACATGCGCAGCGGCAGCAAGGCCACGCCTGCGCCACCAGCGGCAGCCACGGCCAGCGTCAACGACGAATCGAACACCGGGCCGCGTGCTTCCACGCCGTTGGCCCCGGCCATCTTCAGCCACCGTGGCCATTCGTCGCTGCGGTACGAACGCAGCAGCGGCAAGGCCGCCAGGTCCCGCGGATGCTTCAGCCGGCGCGCCAGTGCCGGCGCACACAACGGTGCGAACGGCGCATCCAGGATCGCCGTGCAGGTCTGCCCCTGCCAGTCGCCATCGCCAAAACGGATCGCCAGATCCAGGCCCTCGCCAGCCAGGTCGATGCGGTTGTTGTGGGTCTGCAGGCGCAGTTCGATATCCGGGTGCGCGGCGTCGAACGCGGCCAGGCGTGGCAGCAGCCAACCGGTGGCGAAGGTGCCGACCACGCCGATCGTCAGCACCTCCCGCGCAGGGCCGCCGGTGTAGCGGGCGATGCTGGCCGATATGCGCTCGAACGATTCATTGAGCACCGGATACAGCGCCGCTCCCTCTTCGGTCAGCGCCACGCCGCGGGGCAGGCGATGGAACAGGCGGATGCCCAGCCGGTCTTCCAGTCCGCGTATCTGGTGGCTCAACGCCGCCTGGCTCACGCACAGCTCCAGCGCCGCACGAGTGAAGTTCTGGTGGCGAGCCGCGGCTTCGAAGGCGCGCAGTGCATTCAGCGACAGAGTGGGATGCAGCATGAGGACGTGTGAGGCAGGGTGATGGCTGATGGTAGCGTCCTTCCTGTAAATATCGGAGAAATAAAGAGTTGATCGCGTCATGCATGAATAAAGCTAATGGCTGTCGCTGAAAAATCGCGCTGGTCGCCTCTGCCAGGCCTCCCAATAATCAGGGGCAGCTTCCAGGAGAACCCCGCATGCTCGCTCGTCGCCGATTCCTGCAGTTCAGCAGTGCTGCTGTTGCCTCCACGCTTGCGTTGCCGCTGCTGGCCCAGGCTGCCCGTGCCACCAGCACGCCGGCTGCGGCCGCATCGGCCTTCGCATCGGCCACCGATTTCGCCGCACTGGAAAGGGCGTGCAGCGGCCGCCTCGGCGTAACCCTGCTCGACACCCGCAGTGGTCGCCGCCTTGGTCATCGCCAGGACGAACGCTTCCCGCTCTGCAGCACCTTCAAGAGCGTGCTGGCTGCCACGGTGCTCAAGCAGGCCGAACGCGATCCGGCACTGTTGGAGCAGCGCCTGCCGGTGCGGGCCCAGGACATCCTCGAGCACGCGCCGGTTACCCGCCGCCACGTCGGCAAGGACCTGACCGTGCGTGACCTGTGCCGGGCCACGCTGATCACCAGTGACAACACCGCCGCCAATCTGCTGTTCGCCGCAATCGGTGGGCCGCCGGCGGTGACGGCATTCCTGCGTGCCACCGGCGACACGATCACCCGCAGCGATCGCCTGGAGCCGGAACTGAACAGCTTCGCCATCGACGACCCTCGCGACACCACCACCCCGGCGGCCATCGCTGCAACGCTGCAGCGGCTGGTGCTGGGCGATGCACTCCAGCCGGGCTCACGCCAGCAACTGGCCGACTGGCTGATCGACAACGAAACCGGCGATGCCTGCCTTCGTGCAGGCCTGGGCAAGCGTTGGCGGGTGGGCGACAAGACCGGCAGCAATGGCGAAGACGCGCGCAACGACATCGCCGTGTTGTGGCCGGTGCAGGGCGGTTCGCCCTGGGTGCTGACCGCCTATCTGCAGGCGGGCGCGATCAGCTTCGAACAGCGCGCGGCCGTGCTTGCGCAGGTCGGGCGGATCGCCGATGGACTGATCGCCTGACCGTAGCAGCCGTGCACGGCGGCTGCGCAGCAGGGACCACTTTTCAGCAGTGTTCTACTTGTCCCGCCGCGCGCAGGCGTGCATCCTGCGCGCGTTCGATCCACACGGAAGTCCCCGATGAGCCATGAACTGGTCTACCTGCTGCTGATCTTCGCGCTGCTGGTGATCCCGCGCGCGCTGCAGCGGTTCAGCCTGCCCGCGCCCCTGACCTGCCTGCTGTTCGGCATCATCGGCATGCTCTGGCTGGGCGACCAGGCGCACGACGCGGTGATCGGCCTGCTGGCCACGCTCGGCATCTCCTCGCTGTTCCTGTTCGCCGGCCTGGAAGTGGACCTGCAGGCCCTGCGCCGCGGCATGTGGCCGCTGCTGGCGCATCTGGTCATCCGCAGTGCAACGTTGTTCGGCGTCGGCTGGTTGGCTTGGCGCTACGCGGGTCTGCCATGGCAGGCAGCAGGGCTGTTGGCGCTGGCGCTGCTGACCCCGTCCACCGGTTTCATCATGGATTCGCTGTCGCGCTTGGGGCTGAGCGAAGACGAACGTTTCTGGGTCACCAGCAAGGCCATCGCTGGGGAACTGCTGGCCCTGGCGGCGTTGTTCATCGTGCTGCAGGCGGGGGATCCGGCACACATGGCGCTGTCCAGCACGGCGCTGCTGGCGATGATGGTCGGCCTGCCGTTGCTGTTCATCGCGCTCGGTCGCTGGGTTGCGCCGCACGCACCGGGCTCGGAATTCTCGCTGCTGGTGATGGTTGGCATGGTGGCGGCGTACATCACCTACCTGCTGGGTGTGTACTACCTGGTCGGTGCGTTCATCGCCGGCCTGGTCGCGCGCCTGCTGCACCAGCGCATGCCGCTGCTGGCCTCGCATGAAAACCTGCATGCGCTGCGCCTGTTCGCCTCGTTCTTCGTGCCGTTCTACTTCTTCAACGCCGGTACCAAGGTGCCCAGCGAAGCGCTGAGCTGGGAGGCGCTGGGGCTGGGCATCGTCATCACCATGGTGGTGTTGCCACTGCGCATCGCCGTGGTCTGGCTGCAGCGCCGGGTGATGTTCGGTGAGAGCTTCCGCAGCAGCCTGCGCGTATCGCTGGCGCTGGCACCTACGTTGATCTTCACGCTGGTGCTGGCCGCGATCATGCGTGATCGCTTCCAGATTCCGGCGGTGCTGTTCGGTGCGTTGCTGTTGTACGCCGCATTGACCACGCTGCTGCCCTCGCTGGTGTTCCGCACGCCGTTCGATGTCGACCCGGTCGAGCAGGAGCCGGCAGGGCAGGGCGAAGATGCGCCGGTGGCGGCGACGGAAGTGGTTGCCGCCGCCCCAGCAGCCGAGCGTTGAGGCAAACCCCGGAAGCGCGGTTTGCGCGCATCGGCCATGGCCGTTAGGGTTGGGGCATGAAACCGATCGCCGCTGTTGCTTCCGCCATCGCCCTGCTCGGCCTCGTCGCCTGCTCGCAGCCATCGCACACGGTCAACCACGATCTGGCCACCGCACCGGCCGACGCCTTCATGGCCGCCATCGCGGCCCATTGCGGCCAAGCCTACGAAGGCAAGGTGGTGGAGGACACGCCGGCACCCACTGGCAAAGATCCCTTTGCCGGGCAGAAGCTGGTGATGCACGTGCGTGGCTGTGCCGACCCGGGGCATGAGCTGCGCATCCCGTTCCACGTGGGCGATGACCATTCGCGTACCTGGGTGTTGACCCGCACCGAGCACGGCGTGCGCCTGAAGCACGATCACCGCCACGCCGATGGCAGCCCCGATGCGATCACGCTGTACGGGGGCGACAGCACGCCGCCGGGCACCGCCGAACGCCAGCAGTTCCCCGCCGATGGCGAATCGGTGGCGATGTTCCGTCGTGCCGATATGCTGGCCTCGACCCACAACACCTGGGCGATGGAGATCGAGCCGGACCAGCGCTTCGTCTACGAACTGACCCGTCCGGAGGGCCGTCGATTCCGGGTCCAGTTCGATCTCAGCAAGCCGGTCGCATTGCCGCCGGCGCCCTGGGGTGATGCAGCGGCGCCGGCACCCTGATCGGCGCCCTGGCATGCTGCCGCGGACAGCCCGGTAGCGCCGGGCCATGCCCGGCGGCTTTCAAGCGGAGACCCTGCCGCTGCGCTCGCCGGGCATGGCCCGGCGCTACCCCTCAGCGCGTGCCGAAGCGCGCCCGGCAGCCGTTGCTGACCCACACGTTGCCACGCGAGTAGCCCCAGGTCCGACCTTCCTGGCAGGCACTGCCGGACAGCTGCTGCTGCAGCACCGGCCGGCCCTGGCGGTCGTCCCAGTTGCAGCTCTGCTGGCGGTTGTTGTTGCTGCTGCAGGTCACGGTGTAGTTGCTGTTGCCGCCCCCCCAGCCGCCGCCATTGCCGCCGCCCCAACCACCGCGGGCTTCGGCGAACTCGGCGCGGCAGCCGCGGTTGACCCAGATTGCGCCGTTGCGCACGCCCCAGTTCTGGCCTTCCACGCATTGGGTACCGGAGATCTGCCGGACCACGCGCGCGTTGCGCCAGCCGACCGGGCAGCTGCGCTCACGGTTGTCCTGGCTTTCGCAGCGCACGGTGCCGCCGCTGCCGTTGCCGCCGCCCCAGCCGCCACCGTTGCCGCCCCCCCAGCCGCCGCGGCCCTGGGTGAACTCGGCGCGGCAGCCGTTGTTGACCCAGATGCTGCCATTGCGGGTGCCCCAGGTGCGGCCCTCCACGCAGGCCGAGCCGGACAATTGGCGGACCAGTTGGGCGTCGCGCCAACCGGTGTTGCAGACACGTTCGCGGTTGTTCTGGCTCTCGCAGCGGACCACCCCGCTCTGCGCGGCGGCAGGTGCGGAGGGCAGGGCGAGCGCGGTAAAGCTACCGAGGATCACGGCCAGGCTGGCCAGGGACAGCGGTTTCATGGCGACATCCCCATACGGGAGTAGGTGCGCGACTATAAGGACCGGGGCGATCAAGCCCGCGTGACCGTCTGCATTTGCCCCCGCCGGGGCCTCGGCCGCAGAATAAGAGGCTTTCCGGCCCCCATCAGGCGCCGGCGTTCTCCAGCGGAGCTTTCCCCCATGCGTACCCACTTCTGCGGCCTGGTCGATGAGACCCTGATTGGCCAGACTGTCACCCTCGCCGGCTGGACCGACGTGGCCCGTAACCAGGGCGGCGTCTGCTTCATCGATCTCCGGGATCATGAAGGCATCGTGCAGGTGACGGTGGAGCTCGACAACGCCGAAGTATTCGCCGTGGCCGCCAGCCTGGGCTATGAGGACGTGTTGCAGGTGGAAGGTGTGGTCCGCGCCCGCCACGCAGTGAATGACAAGCTGCGCACGGGCAAGGTGGAAGTGATCGCCACTGCAATCACCGTGCTGAACAAGGCCGCGCCGCTGCCGTTCCACGCCCACGAGAACCCGGGCGAAGAAACCCGCCTGAAGTACCGCTACCTGGACCTGCGCCGTCCGGAAATGCAGCGCATGCAGCGCACCCGCATCAAGCTGGTGCAGGCCCTGCGCCGCCACCTGGACGAAAAGGGCTTCCAGGACATCGAAACGCCGATCCTGACCAAGGCCACCCCGGAAGGCGCACGCGACTTCCTGGTGCCGGCGCGCATGCACCCGGGCGAGTTCTACGCCCTGCCGCAGAGCCCGCAGTTGTTCAAGCAGATCCTGATGGTGGCCGGCTTCGACCGCTACTACCAGATTGCCCGCTGCTTCCGCGACGAGGCCCTGCGTGCCGACCGCCAGCTGGAATTCACCCAGCTGGACATGGAGTTCGCCTTCGTCCGCGAGCGCGACGTGCAGGACTTCGTCGAAGACATGATCCGCGGCATCTTCAAGGAAGTGGTCGACGTCGAGCTGGACGCCAGCTTCCCGCGCATGACCTGGGCCGAAGCCATGCGCCGCTACGGTTCGGACAAGCCGGACCTGCGCATCGCGCTGGAACTGGTGGACGTGGCCGAGCTGGTCAAGGCCAGCGAGTTCCCGGTGTTCACCTCCGCTGCCAATGATGCCGATGGCCGCGTCGCCGCGTTGCGCATCCCGGGCGGTGCGTCGCTGTCGCGCAAGCAGATCGATGAGTACGCCGCGCATGCCGCCAAGTACGGCGCCAAGGGCCTGGCCTACATCAAGGTGGGCGAGACCGGTGAAATCAGCTCGCCGATCCAGAAGTTCTTCAGCGAAGAAAGCTTCGCTGCGCTGGTCGCCCACGTCGGCGCCGGCAACGGCGACATCGTGTTCTTCGGTGCCGGTGGCTACAACAAGGTGTCCGACTTCATGGGCGCGCTGCGCCTGAAGGCCGGCAAGGACTTCGGCCTGGTCGCCGACGGCTGGGCGCCGCTGTGGGTCACCGACTTCCCGATGTTCGAGTGGGACGAGGAAGAACAGCGTTACGTTGCCCTGCATCACCCCTTCACCGCGCCGGCCGTGGACGACATCGCCGACCTGCGCGCCAATGCCCGTACCGCCGTATCGCGCGGCTACGACATGGTGCTCAACGGCAATGAAATCGGCGGCGGTTCGATCCGTATCCACCGTCCGGACATGCAGAGCGCGGTGTTCGAGCTGCTGGGCATCGGTGCCGAAGAGGCCCGTGCCAAGTTCGGCTTCCTGCTCGACGCGCTGAACTACGGCGCGCCGCCGCACGGCGGCATCGCCTTCGGCATCGACCGTATCGCCGCGCTGATGGCCGGCACCGAGTCGATCCGCGACGTCATCCCGTTCCCGAAGACCACCGGTGCACAGGATCTGATGACCGACGCGCCGTCGCCGATCGTCGACGCGCAGCTGGCCGAAGTACACATCCAGGTTCGCCCCAAGACCAACTGATCAGGAGATCCAGGCAATGACCGAGTTTGCGTTTTCGCTGGAGTGGGAAAAGCTGGGCAATGAAGGCTCCGAGGCCAACCTGGTCACCGAGCGTGCACGTGTCTTTGGTGGTTGGCTGGTCCGCGTCGGTACCAACCCGTCGGCCATGGCCCTGACCTTCGTCGCCGACGGCGAAGGTCGCTGGGACGGTGAAGACTTCGGCGTCGAGGATTACGAAGACGACGAAGAGGAAGAGTACGACGAGGACGAGGAAGGCGAGGAAGAGGAAGAGGGCGAGGAAGAAGAGGACGACGAGGAATACGAAGAAGAGGAAGAGGAAGAAGACGACAAGGAGCCGGCGGAGCGGGCTTGACCCGAACCGTTGTCCTGACGTCAACTCGACCCATGTATTCGATCCGCCGCGCCACTGTGGACGACGCGCCGACCCTGTCGGCGCTGGCCGCGCGCACGTTCACCGAAACCTTCGGCCATCTTTATCCGCCGCAGGACCTGCAGGCCTTCCTCGATGAGGCCTACACGGTCGAGCGCCAGCGCGTGATCCTGGCTCACCCGGATTACGCGGTGTGGCTGCTGGAGCTGGACGGGGAGGCGGTCGGCCATGCCGCCGCCGGCCCCTGTGGGTTGCCGCATCCGGACGTGAAGCCCGGTGACGGCGAACTCAAGCGCCTGTACCTGGTGAAGACGCAGCAGAGCTGCGGCTGGGGCAGCCGCCTGCTGGAAACCGCACTGGCCTGGCTGGAGCGCGACGGCCCGCGCACGCTGTGGCTGGGCGTGTGGTCGGAGAACTTCGGCGCCCAGCGCTTCTACGCCCGGTATGGTTTCGAAAAGGCCGGCGAGTACCTGTTCCCGGTGGGCGACACCAACGATCTTGAATTCATCCTGCGCCGTCTGCCGCATCCGGCCTGACGCCGTTCACTGCCGCTTGCCCCTGGCTTCTGTTCAATCACCGTAGTTCCGCCCCGCTGACCGCCAGGCTGTTGCACATGACTCCCCCCGTTCTTCTGTTGCATGGCATCTGGAATGCCCGTGCCTGGGTTGGGCCGCTGGCCTGGCGCCTGCGCGCGCGTGGCTTCCAGGTCCATACCTTTGGCTACTCGTCCGTATTTGGTGGCCCCGATGTGGCCGTCCCGCAGTTGCTGCAGCGGCTGGCAGACGCAGGCCCGCTGTCGCTGGTCGGGCACAGCCTGGGTGGCCTGCTGGCGCTGGAAGCCCTGCGCCGGCAGCCGCAGCTGCCCGTGCAGCGCGTGGTCTGCCTGGGTTCGCCACTGCGCGGTAGCGGCACCGCGCGCTCGTTGTCCGAACATGGTTGGGGCCTGGCGCTGGGCCGCAGCAGCGAACTGCTGCTGGATGGGCTGCCGGACTGGCGCGGCAAGGCCGCGGTCGGCCTGATCGCAGGTTCGGTGCCGCATGGGCTGGGCAGCCTGCTCGGGGCGCTGGATGACGATTCCGACGGCACCGTGGCGCTGGCCGAGACCCGCCTACCGGGCCTGGCCGACCACTGCGTGGTGCGCACCAGCCATAGTGGCCTGGTGGTGTCGCCGGATGCCGCACGGCAGACCGCGCATTTCCTCCGCCATGGCCAGTTCGATCACACCCGCGACGCCGCCGCCGCGTAGGTTGGTGGGTGCGAACCGTTGGTTCGCACGCCTTTCGCCGGGCATGGCCCGGCGCTACCGGGGCGCCAAGCCCTGCGGCATCTGGCCGCCCTCGACACGGTGGCCCGGCCCGATCAGGTAGAATCCGCGGCCTTATCCATCAACGCACGTACGGAAAGACCCATGGGTAGAGGCCCCTCCATCGAGAACCGCAAAAACGCGTCTGACGCGAAGCGCGGCAAGATTTTCACCAAGATCATCCGTGAGATCGGCGTGGCCGCGCGCGGCGGTGGAGGCGACCCCAACAACAACCCGCGCCTGCGTGTGGCCGTGGACAAAGCGTTGACCGCGAACATGTCCAAGGACGTGATCGAGCGCGCCATCAAGAAGGCCACCGGTGAACTGGAAGGCGTCGAGTACGAAGAGATCCGCTACGAGGGCTACGCGCCTGGTGGCGTGGCCGTCATCGTCGACTGCCTGACCGACAACCGCGTGCGCACTGTGGCCGATGTCCGCCATGCGTTCAGCAAGTGCGGCGGCAACATGGGCACCGAAGGCTCGGTCAGCTTCATGTTCAAGCGCGTGGGCGTGCTGCATTTCGCCGCCGGCGCCGATGAGGACGCCATCTCCGAAGCGGCCATCGAGGCTGGCGCGGATGACATCGTGGTCTACCCGGAGGATGGCGCGATCGACGTGCTCACCGCCGCGGACAGCTTCCACGCGGTCAAGGATGCGATGCGGGCGGCGGGCCGCACGCCGGACCACGCCGAGCTGACCTTCCGCGCCGACAATGACATCAAGGTCGAGGGCGACACCGTCCTGCAGGTCAAGAAGCTGCTGGACATGCTGGAAGACCTCGACGACGTGCAGGACGTGTACTCCAACGCCGATCTCGGCGCGGACGCCTACGCCTGAACGGACGCTCCACCGGTCGCCTTTGGCGGCCGGTGAGCGGACAATGCGGACCATGATGACCCCAGACGTTTCCAGCCATCACCGCCGCATGCGTCCTTCCCGGATCGGCGGCTTCGGCGTGTGTGCCGCATGACCCGTATTCTCGGCATCGACCCGGGTTCGCAACGGACCGGCGTCGGCATCATTGATGTCGATGCCAGCGGCCGGGTCAGCCACGTGCACCACCAGCCGCTGGTCCTGCTCGGCGCCGATGACTTCCCGCAGCGCATGAAGCTGCTGGTGCTGGGCCTGGCCGACCTGTGCCGCGAGTACCAGCCGCAGGAAGTGGCCATCGAAAAGGTGTTCATGGCGCGCAACCCCGATTCGGCGCTGAAGCTGGGCCAGGCCCGCGGCGCGGCGATTTCGGCGGTGGTGCTGCGCGACCTGCCGGTGCACGAATACGCCGCCAGCGAGATCAAGCTGGCGGTGGTCGGTCGTGGCGGCGCCGAAAAGCAACAGGTTCAACACATGGTCGGGCTCATGCTCAACCTGAAAACCAAGCTGCAGGCCGACGCGGCCGACGCGTTGGCCGTGGCCATCACCCATGCCCACGTAAGGGCAACGGCCAACCGCCTGGGGCTGACTGCCCGCCAGGCGTGGGGTCGCAAATGAGGAGCTGCACGCAATGATCGGTCGACTGCGCGGAATCGTCGCCTACAAGGCGCCGCCGTGGCTGGTGGTGGACGTCAACGGGGTGGGTTACGAGCTGGAGGCGCCGATGAGCACCTTCTACGACCTGCCCGAGCTGGGCCGTGAGGTCATCCTCTACACCCACTATTCGCAGAAGGAAGACAGCGTCTCGCTGTACGGCTTCCTGCGCGAGGGCGAGCGCCGCTTGTTCCGCGACGTGCAGAAGGTCAGCGGCATCGGCGCGAAGATCGCGCTGGCCGTGCTGTCCGGCGTCACTGTCGAAGAATTCGCCCGCATGGTCCAGGCCGGCGACATCACCGCGCTGACCCGCATCCCCGGCATCGGCAAGAAGACCGCCGAGCGCATGGTGCTGGAACTGCGTGATCGCGCGGCCCAGTTCGGCGCCGGTGGCGCACTGCCGACCGGCAGTGGCCCGGCTCCCGCTGATCCGCTGTCCGATGCCACCGTGGCGCTGCAGCAGTTGGGCTATAAGCCCACCGAGGCGGCGCGGATGGCGCGCGAGGCCTTCAACGAAGGCGACGAAGTGGCCACCGTCATCCGCAAGGCCCTGCAATCGGCGCTGCGCTGAGCCGCTCCGTTTCCCTTCCAATCACACCCTGAGCTTCGCCAGGAGCCCCATGTCCAGCAGTCAAACCCCGCACAACGCCGCCCATGGCGGCCATGGTCACGCTCCCCCCGCCGGGGGGCTGGCGCTGATCATCGGTGCGATCGGCGTGGTCTTCGGCGATATCGGTACCAGCCCGCTGTACACCCTGAAGGAGGCGTTCTCGCCGCACTACGGGCTCAACAGCGACCATGACACCGTGCTGGGCGTGCTGTCGCTGGCGTTCTGGGCGCTGAACATCGTGGTCACCCTGAAGTACGTGACCATCATCATGCGCGCCGACAATGATGGCGAGGGCGGCATCATGGCGTTGATGGCGTTGACCCAGCGCACGCTGCGCAACGGATCACGCTCGGCGTACGTGGTGGGCATCCTCGGCATCTTCGGCGCTTCGCTGTTCTTCGGCGACGGCGTGATCACGCCCGCGATATCGGTGTTGGGTGCGGTCGAAGGCCTTGAGGTTGCGGCTCCCGGGCTGCACGCCTTCATCGTGCCGATCACGGTGGTGGTGCTGCTGGCCGTGTTCGCCGTGCAGCGCTTCGGCACCGCGAAGATCGGCAAGCTGTTCGGTCCCATCACCTCGATCTGGTTCATCTCGCTGGCGGCGATCGGCATCTACAACATCGTCGATGCGCCGGAAGTGCTGAAGGCGTTCAACCCATGGTGGGCGATCCGCTTCTTCATGGAGCATGGCTGGCACAGCATCTTCATCCTCGGCGCGGTGGTACTGGCAGTCACCGGTGGCGAGGCGCTGTATGCCGACATGGGCCACTTCGGTGCCAAGCCAATCCGCCACGCGTGGTACTTCTTCGTGCTGCCGTGCCTGGTGCTGAACTACCTGGGGCAGGGCGCACTGGTGCTCAACCACCCCGAGGCGGTGAAGAACCCGTTCTTCGAAGCAGTGCCGTCGTGGGCGCTGTATCCGATGATCATCCTGGCCACGATGGCCGCGGTGATCGCCTCGCAGTCGGTCATCACCGGCGCGTTCTCGGTTTCGCGCCAGGCCATGCAGCTGGGTTACATCCCGCGCATGCGCATCAAGCACACCTCGCACGACACCATCGGCCAGATCTACATCCCCGGCATCAACTGGGGCATCGCGGTGATGGTGATCGGCCTGGTGCTGGCCTTCCGCAGCTCGTCCAACCTGGCCGTGGCCTACGGTATCTCGGTGTCGGCCACCATGCTGATCGATACCCTGCTGCTGGCCCTGGTCGCCCGTTCGCTGTGGCCAAAGGCACGTAACTGGATCCTGCCGCTGTGCGTGGTGTTCTTCATCATCGACCTGGGCTTTGTCATCGCCAACGGCGCCAAGCTGCTGCAGGGTGCCTGGTTCCCGGTGGTGCTGGGCATCTTCCTGTTCACCATGATGCGTACCTGGCGCCGTGGCCGCGAGTTGCTGCGCGATGAGATCCGCAAGGACGGTATCCGCATCGACACCTTCCTGCCGGGCCTGATGCTGGCCCCGCCGGTACGCGTGCCGGGCACCGCGGTATTCCTCACCGCCGACCCCACCGTGGCCCCGCACGCGCTGATGCACAACCTGAAGCACAACAAGGTGCTGCACGAGCGCAATGTGTTCCTGCACGTGGTGACCCTGCCGGTGCCATACGCGGCGGAGGGGCAGCGCCTCAAGATCGAATCGGTGGGCGATGAGTTCTACCGTGTCTACGTGCGTTTCGGCTTCATGGAAACCCCGGACGTACCGCTGGCGCTGATGCGCTCATGCGACCACGGCGGCATCTACTTCGACCCGATGGACACCACTTTCTTCGCCAGCCGCGAAACCATCGTCGCCACCGCCAACCGCGGCATGCCGATCTGGCGTGACAAGCTGTTCGCGCTGATGCACAGGAATGCTGCTCCCGCGACAGGCTTCTTCCGGATTCCGGGCAACCGGTTGGTTGAGCTGGGCGCGCAGGTGGAGATTTAATCTCCACCGTCGATCCATCCAGAGATCCATCCACGCATGGCGTGGATCTACCGTGTCGACCAAGGTCGACACCCACCAAGAGCAGGCAGAGCCGGCCATGCCATTCCGGCAGATTGCGGAGATCTGTCGAAGGCGGGGTGGGTCCGGTTGAGGGGGTGTGAGCGGCATGGATGCCGCGACCAAGCCCCCATGGATGGGTTTACGGCGTCCCCCTCAACCGGACCCACCCCGCCATCCCCCAGGAAACCTGCTTCTGCTCTTGCTTAGGCTGTTGCCGTTGCCTCGGCTTCTGCGGGTGCGGGGCCGGCCGAATTTCCCCGCTTTTGCCGCATAATCAGCACATGACCGACGACCGCATCATCGGCGCCGGCGCCACCCGCGAGGATGACGCCGCCGACGCCAGCATCCGACCCAAGCGACTTGCCGATTACCTCGGCCAGGTGCCGGTGCGCGAGCAGATGGAGATCTACATCCAGGCTGCCAAGGGTCGTGGCGATGCGCTGGATCACGTGCTGATCTTCGGCCCACCCGGCCTCGGCAAGACCACCCTCAGCCATGTCATCGCCAACGAACTGGGCGTAGCACTGCGGGTGACCTCCGGCCCGGTGATCGAAAAGGCCGGCGATCTGGCCGCGCTGCTGACCAACCTGCAGCCGCACGATGTGCTGTTCATCGACGAAATCCATCGCCTGTCACCGGTGGTGGAGGAAGTGCTGTACCCGGCGATGGAAGATTTCCAGATCGACATCATGATCGGCGAGGGCCCTGCGGCGCGCTCGATCAAGATCGATCTGCCGCCGTTCACCCTGATCGGTGCCACCACCCGCGCCGGCCTGCTGACCGCGCCGCTGCGTGACCGCTTCGGCATCGTCCAGCGCCTGGAGTTCTACAGCGTCGAAGAGCTGACCCGGATCGTGCGTCGCTCGGCCGCGATCCTGGCCATCGACTGCACCGCTGATGGGGCAGGGGAGATCGCGCGCCGCGCGCGTGGCACCCCGCGTATCGCCAACCGCCTGCTGCGCCGCGTGCGCGATTACGCCCAGGTCAAGGCCGGTGGCCACATCGACCAGACCGTGGCCCAGGCCGCGATGCAGATGCTGAAGGTCGATCCGGAAGGCTTTGATGAGCTTGACCGTCGGCTGCTGAAGACCATGGTCGACTACTTCGACGGTGGCCCGGTCGGCATCGAGTCGCTTGCAGCGGCACTGTCCGAAGAGCGCGGCACCCTCGAAGACGTGGTCGAACCCTACCTGATCCAGCAGGGCTTCCTGGTGCGCACCGCGCGTGGTCGCATGGCGACCCACAAGGCGTACCGGCACATGGGCCTGAAGCCGAAGAACCCGCCGCAGGACCTGTTTGCCGAGGTTCCCGATGTCGGTTGAGCCCTCGGTTGAACCCCGATTCAGTTGGCCGACACGCATTTACTGGGAAGATACCGACGCTGGCGGGGTTGTCTACCACGCCCGCTACGTGGCCTTCATGGAACGGGCCCGGACCGAATGGATGCGTGCGCTGGGCTATGGCCAGGAGCGCATGCGTACCGAGCACGGCATGGTCTTCGCGGTGCGCTCCATGCAGATGGACTTCATCAAGCCGGCACGGCTGGATGACCAGCTGCAGGTGAGCGCCCGCCTGGTCCAGCTGAAGAAGGCCAGCATGGTCTTCGACCAGCAGGTCCTGCGCGATGGCCAGCTGCTGCTGTCCGCGCAGGTCCGCATCGCCGCACTGGACGCGGCCAGTTTCCGCCCGCGTGGCATGGACGATGCCGTCCTTGCCGCGCTGCAACCCCACCTCCACCCCGAATCCGAACAGAACACTTGAGGAACAACGGATGATCGCAACGCTCCTGGCCCTGCAGGCCACGGTCACCGAGGCTTTGCCGGCTGACGTCAGCAATGCCGCGACCCAGACCCTTGCCCAGGCCACCACCGGCGGCGGCATCAACTACCTCGAACTGATGGCCAAGGCCAGCTTGCCGGTGAAGATCATCGTGCTGGCGCTGCTGGTCGGCTCGTTCGTCAGCTGGGTGATCATTTTCCGCAAGGCCCGCATCTTCAAGCAGGCCACCCGCGAAGCCGATGAGTTCGAGAACCGCTTCTGGTCGGGCGCCGACCTGGGCAAGCTGTACAGCTCGGCCACCGACCGCAGCCGCAATGTCGGCGGCCTGGAAGCGATCTTCGAAGCCGGTTTCCGCGAGTACACCCGCCTGCGTGACAAGCGCCGGCTGGATGGCCGTGCCCAGCTGGAAGGTGCCCAGCGCGCCATGCGCACCACCTATACCCGCGAAGTCGACCAGCTCGAGCGCAACCTGGAACTGCTGGCCAACATCGGTTCGACTGCCCCGTACGTGGGCCTGGTCGGTACCGTGTTCGGCATCATGGTGACCATGCACGACATGATCAGCAGTGGTGCCCAGGCCGGTATCGCCGCCGTCGCCCCAGGCATCTCCGAAGCACTGTTCGCCACCGCCATCGGCCTGTTCGTGGCGATTCCGGCGGTGTGGGCCTACAACCGCTTCACCACCCGCGTAGAGCGCATGTCGGTGCGGTTCGAAACCTTCGCCGACGAGTTCAGCTCGATCCTGCAGCGCCAGAGCGCTGGCGACGAGTAAGCGCCTGACCCGGGAGTCCAAGCCATGTCCGCTGCCATCGGTCGCCGCAAGCGCCGCAAGCTGAAATCGGAAATCAACGTCGTTCCCTATATCGACGTCATGCTGGTGCTGTTGATCATCTTCATGGTCACCGCGCCCATGCTCACCCTGACCTTCGACGTCGACCTGCCCAACTCCAACGCCAAGGCGCTGGAAAGCAAGCAGGATCCGTTGATCGTCTCGGTGCGCCAGGACGGCCAGCTCAGCCTGAAGCTGCCCGACGCCAAGGAACCCTCCGCGGTGACCGCCGAGGAACTGCAGGGTCATTTGTCCGGCATCGCCGCCCAGGACAAGGACGTGCGCGTGATCGTCGCCGCCGACCGTGCCGTGGCCTATGAAAAGGTCATCGCGGCAATGGATGTGATCAAGCGTGCCCACGTCGACAAGGTGAGCCTGGCCACCGATGCAAACTGACGTCCTGCCGCCACCGCACAAGCAGGAACCGGGCTGGGGCCTGCCCCTGGTGCTGGCCGTGCTGGTGCACCTGCTGGTGGCGCTGATCTTCATCGGCGCCTGGCTGTGGTCACCGCAGCGCAATACCGATGCCGCCGCAGGCGATCCCTCGGTCGAGGCCAGCCTGGCGCTGTCCGCGTCCGAAGCGGCTGCCGCGCGCCAGGCCCTGCGCCAGTCGGAAAGGCTGGAAGACCTGCCGCCGCCGGTGGCCGAGCCGATCCCGGTGCCGGAAGACACCATCCCGCCGCCGCAGCCGATTGAAGAGCCGCGCCCGCAGGACGCACCCACGCCGCAGCAGCAACAGGCGCAGGAGCGCGTGGCGCAGCCGGACACCAAGGACCAGGACGCGGTGAGCGCGTTGGCGATCTCGCAGGAGAAGGCCAAGCAGGAGCAGGAAGCCAAGCGCCGCCAGGAGCAGATCGACCTGACCGAGCGCAAGCGCCAGGAAGAGGCGGAGCAGAAGCTGCGCCTGGCCAAGCAGCAGGAAGCGGACGCCAAGAAGAAACAGGCCGATCAGGAACGCCAGGCGGCCGACAAGGCCGAGGCCGAGAGGCAGAAGAAGATTGCCGACATCCGTGCCCGCCGTGAGCAGGCCGAGAAGGAGGCCAAGCTGGCCGAGCAGAAGCTGCGTCAGGTCGCTGCTGCGCGCAACGCGGCCGGTACCGCCGCAGCCGGTGCCAGTGGTGCAGCACAGCCGGCCGCCGGTGGTGGCGGCAGCAGTGACGATCTGTCTGCCAAGTATGCTGCGGCCATCCAGGCCAAGGTGCTGGCGCAGTGGGTGCGTCCGGACAGCGTGCCGCTGGGTCAACGCTGCCAGATCACCATCAACCAGCTGCCGGGTGGAACGGTCCGCAGCGCTACGGTCAGCGCCGGCTGCCCGTTCGACGAGGCTGGCAAGCGCTCGATCGAGGCGGCCGTGCTCAACGCCCAGCCGTTGCCGTACCGCGGCTTCGAGCAGGTGTTCGCGCGCACGATCAACTTCACCTTCACCGCCCAGGATCGCTGAGGCGTAGGGGAGGGCAGCCCTTTGGGGCTGTCCCGTCCTCCAATGACGCCTTTGGCTCTGGATGGTGCGGCGCCGTCCAAGCGATGCTTTGGACGAGTCATTCGCACGGAAGGTGGCCATGACGTTAACGGCATGTGAGAGACCCGGCTGGCACTGACCCGGAATTCACGTACCCTTGGTTCATGATTGCGAAGCGGTTCACCGCCGTTTTGTTATCCCTCGTTCCGGTTCCCCCTATTTGAGCGCTCCATGAAGAAGATGCCTCGCTGGCTTGCCGTGTTTGCGGCCCTGTTGCTGCCCTTTGCTGCCGCCGCGCAGCAGAAGGGGCTGGATATCGACATCATCGGCGGCAATGCCTCCGCCCTCCCGATCACCATCGTGCCGATGCCCTACCAGGGCGCCGCTGGCGCACCGCAGACCGACGTCGCCGGCGTGGTCCGTGCCGACCTCGAACGCTCCGGCCAGTTCCGCACCCTGCCCGAAGCGCAGATCGTCGAAAAGCCGACCCGTGGTGGCGACATCCAGTTCGCCACCTGGCGCGCGCTGAAGCAGAACTACATCGTCGTTGGCCGGGTCATGGACGCCGGTGCCGGCGCCTACCGCGTCGAGTACGAACTGTTCGACGTGCCCAAGGGCGAGCGCCTGCTCGGCCTGGCGATGACCGCCCGCGGCAACGCCATGCGCGACGTCGCCCACCAGATGGCCGACGCCATCTACGAGAAGATCACCGGTGTCCGTGGCGCCTTCTGGACCCGCATTGCCTACGTGACCGCCAGCGGCAAGGGTGATGCCATGCGCTATGCGCTGATGGTCGCCGATTCCGATGGCTTCAACCCGCAGACCATCGTGCGTTCGGCCGAGCCGCTGCTGTCGCCGTCGTGGAGCCCGGATGGCAACAAGCTGGCCTACGTCAGCTTCGAACGTGGCAACTCCGCCATCTACATCCAGAACATCTCCACCGGCGCCCGTGAACTGGTCACCAGCTTCCGCGGCATCAACAGCGCCCCGGCGTTCTCGCCGGACGGCCGCAAGCTGGCCCTGACCCTGTCGCGTTCGGGCAACCCGGAAATCTACGTGATGGACCTGGGCAGCAAGCAGCTGACCCAGCTGACCAACCACTTCGCCATCGACACCGAGCCGACCTGGTCCCCGGATGGCAGCGCGGTGTACTTCACCTCCGACCGCGGCGGCCGTCCGCAGGTCTACAAGGTCGGTGCCGGTGGCGGCAGTGCCGAGCGCGTGACGTTCCAGGGCAACTACAACGCCAAGCCCTCGGTGTCCTATGACGGCAAGAAGATCGCCGTGGCCCAGGGTTCGGGCAACAGCTACAAGATCGCGATGATGGACAGCTCGCTGGGTTCGCCCCGCTGGAGCACGCTGTCGCCGGGTTCGCTGGACGAGTCGCCGAGCTTTGCGCCCAACGCAAGCATGGTGCTGTATGCCGCCCGTGAGGGTGGCCGTGGTGTGCTGTATGCCGTCTCGGCCGATGCGCGGGTTCGCCAGCGCCTGGTCCTGGCCGATGGTGATGTGCGCGAGCCGGCATGGTCCCCATACCGTACCCAGCGCTAAAAGAGTGTTAACATTTTCTCTGTATTGAACCCCTCATCGGCTTAGGAGCCACAAAGGTATCGCCATGAACAAGTCCACCCGCGTTCTGCTTGTTTCCCTGCTGTCCGTGGCCGTCCTGGCCGGTTGCTCGAAGAAGGTGAAGGAAGAGCCGGCAGCCCCGGTTGATACCGGCACCTCGACCACCACCCCGACCGGTCCGTCGACCTCCGGCCTGTACGGCCCGGGCGACCTGGACACCGACGCTTGCCTGCGCCAGCGCGTTGTCTACTTCGACCTGGACAAGGAAGACGTGAAGCCGGAATTCCAGGCCATCATGGCTTGCCACGCCAAGTACCTGCGTGACCGTCCGTCTTCGCGCATCACCCTGCAGGGCCACACTGACGAGCGCGGTTCGCGCGCGTACAACCAGGCCCTGGGCGAGCGTCGTGGCAACGGCGTCAACTCGGCACTGCAGGCCAACGGTGGCTCGGCCTCGCAGCTGACCGTCGTGTCCTACGGTGAAGAGCGTCCGGTCTGCACCGAGTCGAACGAGTCCTGCTGGTCGCAGAACCGTCGCGTCGAAATCGTCTACACCGCGCAGTAATCCATGCGCCTTGGCATCAAACTGATGCTGGTCGTTGCGGCAGCCCTCGTGGCTGCCGCACCGGCGCATGCACAACGTCAGAGCCTGGCCGACCGTGTCGGTTCGCTCGAGCAGCAGATGTACAACAACAGTGCCAACCAGGACCTGTTGAACCAGATCAACCAGCTGCGGCAGCAGGTCACCAGCCTGCAGGCCTCGATCGAGCAACTCCAGCACGACAATGCCCAGCTCAAGCAGTCCGCCCAGGACCAGTACCTGGATCTGGACGGCCGCCTGAACCGGTTGGAAGGGGGCTCTGCCGCCCCGGCCCTGCCTGCTGTTCCGGCGAGCGCACCGAAGGCCCCCGCGGCCCCGGCAAAACCCGCAGCGGCGGCCACTTCCGAGCGGCCGCCTTCCGTCCATGGTGACCCGGGCAGCCTGGCCGTCACCGGTGACGAGCGTACGTCCTACAACGTGGCCTTCGACGCACTGAAGGCGGGCAAGTACGATGATTCGGCGCAGCTGTTCCTGAGCTTCCTGGAGCTGTACCCGAACGGCGTCTACGCCCCCAACGCGCTGTACTGGCTGGGCGAAAGCTATTACGCCACCCGCAATTTCCCGATGGCCGAGTCCCAGTTCCGCGAACTGCTCTCGCGCTATCCCACCCACGACAAGGCCGCAGGTGGCCTGCTCAAGGTCGGCCTCTCGCAGTATGGCGAGGGCAAGGTCGACCAGGCCCAGCAGACGCTGGAAACCGTCGTGGCGCAGTACCCGGGCTCGGACGCCGCGCGCACCGCGCAGGACCGTCTGCAGTCGATCCGCCTCGGCAATCAGATCCGCTGATCCGCTGACCGGGCGTACAATACGCACCCTGGCGCTGGGCTGACTCCCGGCAGCCTTCTGTAGAGCCGAGCCCATGCTCGGCTGCTTTCGTTTCCGGCGCCGATACATCCGTCGCCCGCCCCATGAAGAATTGTCTGCCATGACCGCCGTCACTCCGTCCAACGCCGTCGCCACGCCCAGCGAGATCGTGCAATCACCCCTGCCGCGCCTGAAGATCACCGAGATCTTCACCTCGCTGCAGGGCGAAGCCGATACCGCCGGTTGGCCGACCGTGTTCGTGCGCCTGACCGGTTGCCCGCTGCGCTGCCAGTACTGCGACACCGCTTACGCCTTCCACGGCGGCACCTGGTGGGACATCGACGACATCGTCGCCGAGGTCCTGGCCCAAGGCGTGCGCCATGTATGCGTGACCGGCGGCGAGCCGCTGGCGCAGAAGCGCTGCCTGGTGCTGCTGCAGAAGCTGTGCGACGCCGGCATGGACGTGTCGCTGGAGACCTCCGGCGCACTGGACGTCAGCGCGGTGGATCCGCGCGTATCGCGCGTGGTCGACATCAAGACCCCCGGCTCGGCCGAAGTCGCCCGCAACCGCTGGGAAAACCTGCCGCTGCTGACCGCACGTGACCAGGTCAAGTTCGTCATCTGCAGCCGCGAAGACTACGACTGGGCCAAGGTCATGCTGGCCGAGCACGCGCTGGTGAAGCGCACGACGGTGTTCTTCTCGCCCAGCAAGGGCGAGATCACTGCACGCCAACTGGCCGACTGGATCGTGGAAGACCGGTTGCCGGTGCGCTTCCAGATGCAGTTGCATAAGATTCTCTGGAATGACGAACCGGGCCGCTGAGCCCATCCGTTGTTCCTTGATGTAGTTCCGGCGCGGGACAGCGTGCTGGCTTTTCCCCCAAACCGGACGATTTACCCATGAAGAAGGCAGTCGTGCTTCTCTCCGGCGGCATGGATTCAGCCGCCGTCATCGCCATGGCCCAGGAACAGGGCTTCGCCGTGCATGCCCTGAGCGTGCGCTACGGCCAGCGCCACACCTCCGAGCTGGACGCCGCCGCGCGTGTGGCCAAGGCCCAGGGCGTGATCGTGCACAAGACCGTGGACGTGGACCTGCGCAGCATCGGCGGCTCTGCGCTGACCGACGACATCGACGTGCCCGAAGCGGGCGGCGAGGGCATCCCGGTCACCTACGTGCCGGCGCGCAACACCATCATGCTGTCGCTGGCGCTGGGCTGGGCCGAAGTGCTCGGTGCCAACGACATCTTCTGCGGCGTCAACGCCGTGGACTATTCCGGTTACCCGGACTGCCGCCCCGAGTTCATCGCGGCCTTCCAGGCGCTGGCCAACCTGGCCACCAAGTCGGGCGTGGAAGGCGCGGGCATCACCGTGCATGCGCCGCTGCAGTTCCTCAGCAAGGGCCAGATCGTCAGCGAAGGCGTGCGCCTGGGCGTGGACTTCGGCCTGACCGTGTCCTGCTACAACGCCGATGCCAACGGCGCGGCCTGCGGCCATTGCGATGCCTGCCGCCTGCGCGCGCAGGGCTTCACCGAAGCCGGCGTGCCCGACCCCACGCTGTACGCCTGAGGTAATGGGGGCTGACGGCCCCAATGGTGGGTGCGAACCGTTGGTTCGCACTCGCTGTCCCGCCGCTACCGGCGGCTGGAGTCTGGTAGTGCCGGCCGCTGGCCGGCAGCCTCATCAGGCAACCACCCCGACGCATCAATGAACGCCTGCACTGCCTTCGGATCGGCATAATCCAGCTCGATCATCCGCGCGATCCCCGCCTTCTCATCCGCCTGCTGGCGCATGTACTCCTGCGCGATGCGGTAACCCGCGTAGTAGCCCACATCACTCATACCGAATGGATTGCGGTTGTTGTTGTACAGCCAGTTGTCCAGGTCATCGCCGTCCATCTCCGCGATGAAGCGAGCGCGGATCTCCGCCTCGTGGCCCGCGCCGTAGTCATAGAAGGGCAGTGCCGGCCGACGCCCGCTCAGCCGCTCGGCCACATACTCGGCCACACCCTCGCGCACCGCGTACTGCGCGAGCGAACCGGTGGTCTCGCGTTGCTGGGTATGCACGTACTCGTGCAGGTTGTTCTGCGCGTTGTTGGCACCCGGCCGGCTGTCGTAGAAGACCCGCAGGCGACTGCGCAACGGCTCCGGCAATTCACTGACATCCACGCTTGCATCGCCCAGCGCCATCTCCGCACCGATCAGCACCTCGTTGCCCAGCGTGGTCCCGCCGGTGCGCAGCACGCCTACCGCATAGGTGATGCTGGCAGGACGCAGGGCAGGGTAGAGCGCGCGGAACGCCGCCAGATCCCGCTCCAGCGTGGCACTGGCCTGCTGGGCGTTGGCGGTCAGTGGCCGTACCGAGGCCCAGAAGCGCGGCCAGGCAAGCATTGCTTTGGCGTACTCGGCGGCGGTGTAGTTGCGCACCTTCATCAGCGCATGCAGGCCGGGGCTGCCAGGGTCGATATAGCGCCGCTGGACCAGGGCCACCCGCTGCGCGGCATCGGGCTCGGCAAGGACCGCATCGTAAGTGACCCAGAAGCGGTCGATATCGTCGGTCCGCACCTGTGTGGGCGCTGCGGCCGAGGCGGCGAACGGCAGCAGCAGGGCAAGTATCAGCGGCAGTGACAGGCGCATCCATCGCTCCGGGACAGGGTCGCAGGTGAGATGCGGCGGGCGCCAGAAAGGTTTAGAAGCCCGCATTTGGGTAGTGCCGGCCGCTGGCCGGCAACGTCGTAGATCCCCGACTTCACCCAGCCCCGCAAAGTACGGTAGAATGCCCACCCCGCCGAAAGGCTGGGGCTTGCATGGGCCGTTAGCTCAGTCGGTAGAGCAGAAGACTTTTAATCTTTTGGTCGATGGTTCGAATCCATCACGGCCCACCATTGCAGGCAATGACTTAGGCGCCCTTGCGGCGCCTTTTTCTTTGCCTGCTGAAAAACCTCCTGAAAACTCAGGGACCGATGCAGGTTTCACGACAGGCAAGCGATGATCGTATCCATCGCGCATGGCGGCGCTCTTATGCCCGCCATGCTCTGGCCCTTCGCTATCGGTGATGCCTCGATGCAGTCTGCCGGTTCCGGTACCGCCCTGGTCGCTGCCGATTAGTCGGCGCGTTGGTTCCTGCCCGCGCGCCAGCGGCTGGGCAGGGCGAGCAGGGGGCGCTCAAGGCGAGCATGCACCACGCTGCCAGTGATACAGCAGGCGAGCGTGGCAATCGCAACGAAGGCTACGTGCCAGGCCCATCCCGACGATGGCAGGAACATCGTCCATATGCGCCCGATTGCTGAAATCACGAAGATATGAGTCAGGTAGAGGGAGTAGGAAGAGTCGCCGAGGCGGGTCAGCCACAGGGGCATGCGCATGCGGTTCTGCGCTTCCAGTCCCACGCACCCCGCCAGTATCAGCACCGACGCGGTACCGAACAACGCCACCCGCGTGTAGACACTCATGCTTGCGGGTCCTGCCTCCGGGAGCGCAACAGCTGCAGCGACCGCGACGGCGGCGCCCGTGATGATCAAGGGCAATGCCAGCCAGGATGGGATTTTTTTCCAGTAGAGACCGAGCATTGCCCCGGCAATGAACTCGTAGGTCAGCGGATTTGTGACCAGATTGTGGGCGGGTGTGGCCGGCCCTTCCGCAAGCCAGGGCGCCACCCCAACCGCAGCAGCCCAGGCCAGCAGAAAAACGGGCACGAAGCGCTCCGGGACGAACGCAATCGCACTTGCAAATACCAGATAGAAGTACGCTTCGTGCACCAAGGTCCAGCCTACGGTGAGCACCGGCAGCTGCGCGTGTGGAATCAACAGGTAGGAGGCCAGCACGCTCTGGTCTGCGTATGAGGTGTTCACCATGGTCGGGAACAAAGCCATCAGCACCACGACCAGGGTGGTGAAGATCCAGTACAGCGGCAGCACGCGCCAGGCGCGCTTGACCAGGAACTGCGAGGTCGCCCCGTCTCGGGTATAGCGTCCTGCCGACACGGTTGTCATCACGAAGCCCGACACCACGAAGAACAGGTCCACGCCTGCATCTGCATACCTCGCAATCGCATCCAGCACCGCTGGGCCTTGTAGGTACTTGATCTCCACACCACGCAGGTGGAACAGGACGACAGCGAGCGCTGCGACACCGCGCAGGCACTGTAGCGAGTCCATTCGATATCTTGTGCCCATTGCTCTGCGCTCCACGTGGGGGCGAATGCTAGCACCAGGCCCCTGCTCCTGCACTGCTGCGGGTGTCAGCGCCCCCCCGGCCTGAGTAGGGGGCGGGTTTAGGGTCCGGTGCTGACTATATGGCAGCCGCCAAAAGTGGGCTGGACCGGCCAGGACCGCTCCGCAACGCGAAACGGTGCCCTGCTACAGAGGGTCTTCAGGGTGCCGTTGCAGATGGCGTCGCGGAACGTGAGGCCTTATAGCGACTTCGAACCCTGAGAACGGGCCGCCTCGCGTTCTGCCGCCACCTGTGCGGCAACCGCTGCCGCGTTGGCGGCAGCCTTCGCAGCACGCTCCACTGCGGCGCGATCAGCGTCGAACCGGGCCTGCCGTTGGGCGCTGTAATTGCGCTCCAGTTCCAGCGAGGCCATGAAGCTGTCGAGATGGTTCGCGGCGCACGCTTGCTGCACCAACTGCACGGCACGGTCGGACAGGCCGGGCTGGATGTTGCCGAGCAGGCAGTCGGCGTACGGTACAGGCGCGGCCGGGCCAGCGGCCAGGGCGGCAATGATCATGGCATTCAACATGCGAACCTCCTTGTGTCAGTGTCGATGGAACCCGGAACGGGCCCGACCCGGTATGGGCCGGATCATGGTGCAGCTGTTCCTACTCTGGCCGGATATCCCGGCATACCAGCTCTGCCAGCCCGCGGCAGGCGAAGAACAGCCCGTCGATCACGCCGTCATCCAGATGCCGGTCCGGCGTTGCCATCGATCGGCAGCGCTCGGCGGCATGCAGCATCTCTGCCACGGTCAGCATGCCGACGGCTGCCCGTTCCACGCGTGACAGTGCCACCCCGCGCCCTGTGGGAAGGCTTGCATCCGGCCAGGGCTGGCCGTCTGCACCTTCGCCCGTTCGGATGCGTTCGAGGCAGCCCAGGAAAGTGCTCAGTTCGGGCGCGGGGTTGTCATCGTCGTCGTTGACGCTGGCGGCATATGAGGCATAGGGCGGACGTTCGGTCATCTCGGCTTCCTCGGCTCTGGGGTGGGAATGCCACCGCGTGAGGCGGGTGGCGGACGGTGCGTGTCTGCAAGCCGGGAAGACAGTAAGCAGTTAACCGGCGGATCCGAAGACCCCCACGCACCGCCCGCCATAAAGGCCGACGGATCACCCGCCGGCACGGTCCGGAGACAGTGCCGACGGGTGAGCGCAAACAACATGCTTTTTGTCTTCCCAGGCTTGCAGGCCCGGTGCCACCCGTTGTCGGTGGCGCAGCATGGTGTTTACGCCCGCGCTTGGAGTTCAATCAGAATTTTCCGAAGGGAAATGCGGACTCCAGACGCGTGGCGATGGTGGCGCAGGCGTGTCTTGCGCAGCAAGCGTCAGTACACGACGTATTCGCTTCCACGTTTGGTTGGTCACGTTGGAAAATGGCGCAAATCGCATATGGCGGGGCATCTGCCGTGAACCAACGCGTGTAAAGCTCACTTCACTTTTGCCATCAAAGTCCTCCGTGCGTGCCAGCCGTCCCCGCCGCGTTTCGGTGCAGATGCGACGGCAGCGGCGTCCTTGGCGGTTCAAACGCGACACGTGGCGGTGCACGCGCGGTATGGGGGGCGTACCTCGGCGCGATTCACGGGAAATCATCCACGCATGGCGTGGATCTACGCATCCGGCAGGGATGTTGAGCGTGCCGCAGCCGCCAACGCTCGTGTCCGGGCGCTATGCTCGGTGTCTTTCCCTGGATGGGTCGCCCCAATGCGTTTGATCGTGCTGTCGCTGTTGTTGTCCGCTGTCTCCGCCGCGCCGCTGATGGCCGCCGAACCGGCGCCGTCCGCACAATCAGCTGCCGCAACCCCGCTGGTGATCGGTGAGACCTTCACCATCGAGTCGAAGGCGCTGGGCGAGACCCGCCGCATCAACGTGTACCGCCCGCAGCCGTGGGGCCTGGACCCGAAGACGCCGCTGCCGGTGCTCTACATGCCCGACGGCGGCATCGGCGAAGATTTCCTGCACGTGGCTGGGTTGGTGCAGGTGCTGACCGGCAACGGCAGCATGCGCCCGTTCCTGCTGGTGGGCATCGAAAACACCGAACGCCGTCGCGACATGACCGGCCCCAGCAGCGAGGCGGAGGATCGCAAGATCGCGCCACGCATCGGTGGCTCGGCGGCATTTCGCGATTTCCTGCGCGACGAACTGATGCCGCAGGTGCGCCAGCGCTACCCGACCACCGACGAGCGCGCGTTGATCGGTGAGTCGCTGGCCGGCTTGTTCGTGGTCGAGACGCTGCTGCAGGAACCGACCTTGTTCAACAGCTACATCGCACTGGACCCCAGCCTGTGGTGGAACCGCAGCGCGTTGCTGTCTGGTGCAGGCAAGCAGTTGCCGTCAGTTGCCCGCAGCGGCGCACGGCTGTTCCTGGCCAGCAGTGGCCAGCCGGAACTGGCGGCGTCGAGTGCACGCTTGGCGGCCCTGTTGCAGCAGTCATCACCGGCAACGTTGGTGAAATACCAGCCGCTGCCGGAAGAGACCCACGCGACGATCTATCACCCGGCGGCGCTGCAGGCCCTGCGTGCGCTGTTCCCGGCGCCGCCGGCCTCGCCCTGATGAGCTTGGCTTGGCATGCAGCAACGTAGCGTGTGAGGATGCGGTAGCGGCGCCATCTGGGTGCGCCGCCCGCAACAGGAGAGCGCGGATGCAGCGTGTGCGTGGATGGAGTGTGCTGGCCTGCCTGGCCCTGGCAGGTTGCGCGATGTCGGTGGCGCCACCGGCGACGCAGAATGAAGCCAAGGACGCCGCGACGGCCGTGCAAGGCGTGGTGCTGCCCGATACCGAATCCCTGCGTGTACATGACCCGATCGGGCGCGACTATGCCTTGTGGGTGGCATTGCCTGCCGGCTACGCGGCACAGCCGCAGAAGCGCTACCCGGTGCTGTATGTGACCGATGCGCTGTACAGCTTTCCGCTGGTGCGCAGCGTGCGCAACCTGGTGGGGCAGCAGGGCATCAACATCGAGGATTTCATCCTGGTCGGGCTGCCGCCGCAGGAAGGCCTGACGTCGAAACAGAGCCGCTCGCGTGACTACACGCCCAGCGAGCCCGTGCGCGACAGGCCTGGTTACTACAGCGATGACGTCACCTACGGTGGCGCGGCCCACTATCGCGACTTCGTGGCCGACCACGTATTGCCGATGATCGATGCGCGCTACCGCACCGATCCGGCGCGGCGGGCGTTCGCTGGTCATTCCTATGGGGCCCTGTTCGGCGCCTATGTGTTGACCACGCGGCCAGATATGTTCCGGACCTACATCCTGTCCAGTCCTTCGCTGTGGTTCGACCAGCACCTGCTGCCGCGCATGCAGGACGAGGCGAAGGCACCGGCGAACCCGACACGCGTGTTGCTGTCAGTCGGCAGCTACGAGACGGTCAAGCCGGGCCCACGCTATTCAACCGGCAACGACATGCTGCGGCAGGCCGCTGACTTCACCGCCCAGCTTGAGCGGAGTGGCCGCACGCTGCAGGTGGACAATGTGGTGATCGACGGTGAGGACCATCTCACGGTGTATCCGCGCGTGATCACCCGTGCGTTGTTGCAGGTGTTTCCGGGTGAAGGGCCGTACACGGGCGGTTGATTGCCGATCCCATCCACGCATGGCGTGGATCTACTGCTTCAATCCACACACGGCGTGATACCGGCGGTTGATGTTGGGCGGCATCCACGCATGGCGTGGATCTACTGTATCGGGCGCGGAGTCAGTAGATCCACGCCATGCGTGGATGAATGCCTCACGCCGCCCGTGCATCCGCCCCGGTCAACACGCCCACATCCGCATGCCGGAAGCACAACCGGATCGCATCCAGCAGCTCGCTCATGTTGTAGGGCTTGGGCAGGAAATGGATGCCGTGATGCAGCTGCGGCAGCACGGCATGCTGGTCCATGCCGGAGGTCACCAGAATCGGCAGATCGGGATACAGACTGCGCACGTGGTTGGCGGCCTCGATGCCACTGACGCGGCCAAGATTGACGTCGGTGAACAGCAGGTCGAAGCGCTCTCCGGCGGCCAACAGGCCCAGCGCGGCTTCGGCGCTGCTGACGCCTGCAACGTGGCAGGCCTGGCTCTCCAGCGCCATCCGGCTCAGTTCACGGGTTTCCTCGGCATCTTCGATCAGCAGGACGCGTGGTTCAACGTGGCGCTTGGACAGCAGCATGACGCAACAACTCCGGACGGCAGGGCATGAAAGGCGCGCAAGTATGCGCAAGCCGGGGGTGATCCCGGCGTGCACGCCAGGCTAAGTGAGCGTTACAGCCGATGCTGGCGCTGGCGGCGTACCTGCCAGGCCAGCACGACCACCGCCAGCAGGGCGGTGCCGATGCGCAGGCTGGTAGCCTGCCAGCCCAGTGCGACAGCGTCATCGAGGCGGAATACGTTCCAGGCCAGGTTCATCGATACGTGCAGCACCAGGCCGCACCACAGGGTGTCGCCATCCAGATGGTCCAGCCAGGCGAAGATGAAGCCGCCCAAGGCGATCACCGCGCCGACGAACAAGGCGGTGCCGCCGCCGTCGAAGCCGCCGAACCCGAGCCAATGCACCCAGCCGAACAGCAGCGCCTGCGGCAGCGCAAGCAGGGGCCACGGGCCGCGCACGATCTTCACCAGCAGCACGAAGCCGAGACCGCGGAACAGCACTTCCTCGGCCAGCGGAAACAGCACAGTGAGCATCGCCGCATCGAGGGCAGTCAGTGCGGTGTTGGGTGTGCCAAGCAGCGCCAACCCCAGCCAACACGGCAGGCTGGCCAGCAGCACCCACAGCGGGCCGCGCCAGCCGTTTCCGCGCAGGCCGAGGCTGGCCAGCAGGCCAATGCCCTTGGGGCGCAGCAGCGAGGCCAGCAGCAGCGCCAGCAGCACGGCCAGCGCGTTGTCGAGCAGGCTGCCGCCGTAGGGCATGGGCAGGGCTGCGATCGGAGCGCCGATGGCCGCGGCGATGTCGCGCACGTTCAGGCCGAGACCGACGCCGAGCAGCACCAGCATCAGGCGCAGCGGGGCGGGTACGCGGGACAGGATGGTCATGCACGCACTCCTTGCGGGTCAGGGCGCAGTGTGCGGGCACAGCGGCGGCCCCGGCGCGCGCCGGAAGTCTCTGTGCCATCGGTCATGCGTTGCCGCACAGTCATCCGCACGCAGGTACAGTCGAGGTCAGACCGACAGGAGCAATGCGCATGTTGTGCCCCGTGTGTACGACCCAGACCCTGCAGATGGCCGAGCGCCATGGCATCGAGATCGATTACTGCCCGGGTTGCCGTGGCGTGTGGCTGGACCGTGGCGAGCTCGACAAGATCATCGAGCGCGCCAACGCCGGTGCTGCGGTGCCACCACCCGCCCCGGTGCAGGCACAGCCGGCCGTCGCGCCGCCGCCGCCGGTGATGCATCGCGACACCCGCCATCTTGGCCAGCGCTACGAGGACAATCGGGGCCAGTACAGCGACGGCTACAAGAAAAAGAAGAAGGAGAGCTTCCTCTCCGAGCTGTTCGATTTCTGATGCCGCTCAGGGGCGGCGCAGGATGAACTCGCGGTCGTGGGTATCGCCCACGACGAAGTCGTACTCGCCGACCTTGCTGCAGCCATAGCGTGCGTAGAAGCGCTGCGCACCAAAGTTTTCTTCCCAGACGCCCACCCACAGGGTGCGGCGCTGCGGCTGGTCCAGCCAGGCCATGAAAGCGTCCATCAGGCGCGCACCGTGGCCACCGTTCTGGTGCGTGGCCAGGATGTAGAAGCGTTTCAGTTCGATGTCGCCCTCGCGGGCCTCGGCATGCGGCAAGGTGTTGGCGCCAGCGGCCAGGTAGCCGACGACATTGTCGCCTTCCATCAGCAGCCAGATCGCACTGCGCGGGTCGCACAGCTCGGCGCGTTGGGGTTCGCTGCTGTAGTGCGCCTGCAGGAAATCCTGAAGCTCCTGCGCTGGGTACGAGTCGCCCCAGGTTTCGTTGTAGGTGGCAATGGCAATGGCCGACAGTGCGTCGACGTCGGCAAGGGTGGCGCGGCGGATCTGCAGCGACATGATGGAGCCTGCAATGGAACGAGACGCAGTGTAGCCGGCCCCGGCGGTTGCCGGGGCTGGCTGCTGCTCACGATCCGCTGCTCAGAACCACATCCGCACGCCCGCCACCCAGCGCGTGTCACGGGCGTGGTCGCCGGCATAGTCGGCGCTGTCGCCGAAACTGCGTTCGTGGCTGATGCCGATATAGGGCGCGAAGCGACGGTTGAACTCGTAGCGCAGGCGCAGGCCGGCTTCGACCTTGTTCAGGCCGCGGCCGATGCCGTACTCGGGTTCATCCTTCGCTGCCACTGTAGCCTCCAGCAACGGTTGCAGGATCAAACGATTGGTCAGCAGCACGTCGTACTCGACTTCGGCCTTGGCCAGCACCTGGCCGCCGGAGCCCATGTACAGCGTGGCCGAGCTTTCGAACTTGTACGGCGCCAGACCCTGGATGCCGATGGCCGCCCAGGTGCGCGAGTCGGCTGGCCGGAAATCCTGGCGTACGCCCACCAGCACGTCCCACCACGGCGACACGCTGCGGCCATACAGCGCTTCGACCGCAGACGATTCGGTGCGGCCGTTGCTGCGTTCGCCATCGGTGCGCAGCCACAGGCGGTTGATGTTGCCGCCGATCCAGCCGGTGGCTTCCCAGGCCTGGCCGTTGCTGCTCTTGCCATCCCAGTGTTCGAGGCGGTCGATCAGCAGCAGGCTGTTGATCTCCGGCGCGTGTTCCATTGCACCGTGTGCGATGGGTGGGAAGGCGGCGGCGCGGTCCGCATCGGTGGGGACCGGAATCGGCTCGCGCGGTTCGGTAGGCGCGGGTGTGCCATGGCCCATCGCCGCGTGATCCATCTGGGAATGGTCCATCGTGGAATGGTCCATCGTCGCCGGTTCCATCGCACCGTGGTCCATCTTCGAATGGTCCATCTTCGAATGATCGACCGGTTCGGCCGGCGCCTTCGCGGTTTTCGCCGGCGGTTCCATCGCGGCCATGTCATGGCCGGCATGTGATTGCGCGAACACCGGCAATGCAGCCGTCAAGCCCAAGGCCAGCAGGGTGGGGGAAAGGAGTGAGCGGCTCATTCTTCGATCCTCACTTCGCGCATCATGCCCGCTTCCATGTGGTACAGCAGATGGCAGTGGTAGGCCCAGCGGCCGAGTGCATCGGCGCGCACGCGATAGGTGCGGCGTGTGCCGGGCGGCATGTCGATGGTGTGCTTGCGCACCTGGAATTCGCCTTGTGCGTTCTCCAGATCGCTCCATACACCGTGCAGATGGATCGGGTGCTGCATCATCGTGTCGTTGACCAGCACGATGCGCATGCGCTCGCCGTAGCTCAGGCGCAGCGGTTCGGCACCGGCGAAGGGAATGCCATCGAACGACCAGGAGAACTTTTCCATGTGGCCAGTCAGGTGCAGTTCGACCTCGCGGCTGGGCTCGCGGCCATCGGGGTCTTCGAACAGGCTGCGCATCGCGCCATAGGTCAGCACCTGGCGGCCGTTGTCGCGCAAGCCGATGCCGGGGTCGTCCAGCTTCGGCTCGGTGGCCGAACTCTGCATGTCCACCAGCGGGTTGTTGCGCTCGCTGGCCGGATGTTTTGGCGCCTTGCTGGTGGCATCGCTGCCGCCGCCATGCGCGCCGTGGCCCATGCTGGCACCACAGCCGCCTTCCATGCCCTTCATCGCCGCCATGTCGTGGCCGCCGTGGCCACCGCCGCCCATGTCGTGCCCCATGTCGCTCATGGTCAGCAGCGGGCGTGGGTCGCGCGCGGGAATCGGTGCCTGCAGCCCGTGGCGCACGGCGAGGGTGCCGGCGGCATAGCCGGTGCGGCCCATGTCCTGGCAGAAGATGGTGAAGGCATCCTGGCCGCTGGGTTCAACCAGTACGTCGTAGGTTTCGGCCGGGGCGATGCGGAATTCGTCGATGCTGACCGGATGGATGTACTGGCCGTCGGCAGCGACCACGGTCATCTTCAGGCCAGGGATGCGCACATCGAAGTAGGTCATCGACGCGCCGTTGATGAAACGCAGCAGCACCTTTTCACCACTGCGGAACAGCCCGGTCCAGTTGCCGGCCGGCGCAGTGCCGTTCATCAGGTAGGTGTAGGTGTGCGCGTTGATGTCGGAGATGTCGCTGGGCGTCATCCGCATCCGGCCCCACATGCCGCGGTCGGACAGCGCAGCCGACCAGCCGTCGCGGCGCGCGTCGCGCAGGAAGTCGGGCAGGGTGCGCTTGTAGTAGTTGTCGTGCTCGGCGAGCTTCTTCATGCGCCGGAACAGCGCGCCAGGATCCATGTCGGTCCAGTCGGACAGCATGATCACGTGCTCGCGGTCATGCCGGTACGGCGCCGGCTCGGCCGGGTCGATGATCAGCGCACCGTACAGCCCCGCCTGTTCCTGGAACAGCGAATGGCTGTGATACCAGTAGGTGCCGGACTGCTTGAGATTGAAGTGGTAGTGGTAGGTCTCGCCGGGGCCGATGCCGTTGAAGCTCAGGCCGGGTACGCCGTCCATGTTGGCCGGCAGCAGGATGCCGTGCCAGTGGATGGAGGTGGGGTGCTGGCCGAGCGTGTTGCGCACGAACAGGTCCACGGTCTGGCCTTCGCGCCAGCGCAGGATCGGTGCCGGCAGCGAGCCGTTGACGGTGATTGCTGGGCGGGTGCGGCCGGTGAAGTTGGCCAGTGATTCGCCGATGGCCAGTTCGACGCGGGTATCACTGATGACCGCCGGCGCGCCGGCCAGGCGTGGCGCGGCAGCAGCGGCGGCGAGCGCGCGCTGCGGGACGCCGGCTGCGGCGATGCCGGCAACCACGCCGCCAGCGGCGATGCCCTGCACGAAAAGACGACGCGATGGCATGGGCACAGCGCCCGGGCCGGGGGGAATGCGGGTATTCATGGTGGTGACTCCAGACACGGAAAGACGCCAGCGCAGGGCTGGCTTCAGTGCGCAGCGCGCACGAGGCGTGTTGGATCAGCCGATGGGAGGGCGTGAGATCGGCGGCAGCGGCGGTGCCGGGCGGCCGTTGGCAGGCATCGGCTGCGGGGTCAGCGAAAGACCCGGGCCAGCCAGGAACGGTAGTGCCTGCACCGCCAGCAGCGGGTGCTGGGCGCAGCTGCGCACACAGTCCTTGATCTGGCAGTGCGCGTCATGGGCGGGCGCCTTGGCCTGCGGCGCTTCGTCGGCGGTCATGCCGGCGTGGTGGTGGCAGTCCACGTCGCCCTCATCGGTCATGGCCGAGGTCATCGCATGGGCCATGCGACCCATTTCCTCGTGTCCGCTGGCCATGGCCGCGTTCAGCCCGTTGAGCAACAGGCTGAGCATGAGCACGACACGGAGCAGGGTCGAGGCGAGGGACATGGCGTCAATTTAGCGGCAAGCGGCGTGGGATGCACTTCTGCCTGAATGGATGGTTCAAGGTTGGAGCCGCACCAATGTAGAGCCGAGCCCATGCTCGGCTGCTTCTGCGCGAACGGCAGCCGAGCGCGGGCTCGGCTCTACAGGGGCATCAGCGTACGGTTGGCGCTACCCCTCTTCGCGCACGATCTCGACCAACCGCGGGCCATAGCGGCTGAGCTTGGTACCGCCGATGCCACCGACCCGGGCCAGCTCGTCCAGCGAGGTCGGGCGCTGTTCGGCGATGTTGCGCAGGGTGCTGTCGTGGAAGATCACGAAGGCCGGCACGTTCTGCTCGCGCGCCAGCTCGGCGCGCAGGCCGCGCAGTGCATTGAACAGGGTCAGGTCCTGCGGCAGCACCGACAGGCCGGTACGCTGCGCGCTGCGTTCGCGCCCGGCGCTGGCGCTGACTGCATCGCGGCGCATGCTGATCTGACGGCGACCGGTCAGCACATCGCGGCTGGCATCGGTCAGGCGCAGGCCACCGTGTCCCTCGCTGTCCACTTCCAGCAGGCTGGCGGCCACCAGCTGGCGGAACACGCTGCGCCAGGTGCGCGCATCCAGGTCGCGGCCGATGGCGTAGGTGCTCAGCTTGTCGTGGCCCTGCTGCTTGACCTTCTCGTTCTCGCTGCCGCGCAGGACGTCGATCAGGTGACCGACGCCGAAGCGCTGGCCACTGCGGTACACACAGCTCAAGGCCTTCTGCGCGGGGATGGTGGCATCCCAGGCCGCCGGCGGCGTCAGGCAGTTGTCGCAGTTGCCGCAGGGCTTGGGATAGGTTTCACCGAAACCGGCCAGCAGCACCTGGCGGCGGCACTGCATCGATTCGCAGTACCCCAGCAGGTGGTCCAGCTTGGACCGCTCCAGCTGCTTGCGCTCCTCGCTGGCCTCGGACTGCTCGATCATCTGCTTCAGCAGCACTACATCGCCCAGGCCATAACAGAGCCAGGCCTCGGCGGCCTCGCCATCACGGCCGGCGCGGCCGGTCTCCTGGTAGTAGCCTTCCATCGACTTGGGCAGGTCGGTGTGGGCGACGAAGCGTACGTCCGGTTTGTCGATGCCCATGCCGAAGGCGATGGTCGCGCACATGACGATGCCATCCTCGCGCAGGAACCGGCGCTGGTTGTTGGCACGTACTTCCGAAGGCAGGCCGGCGTGGTAGGGCAGGGCGTTGAAGCCCTGCGTGCACAGGAACTCGGCAGTTTCCTCCACCTTGCGCCGTGACATGCAGTAGACGATGCCGGCCTCGCTGCGATGGCTGCGCAGGAAGTCGCTCAGCTGCTTGCGGGCGTTGTCCTTCTGCACCACGGTGTAGCGGATGTTGGGGCGGTCGAAGGAGCTGACGAAGTGACGGGCCTCGGCCAGGTCCAGGCGCTCGGCGATCTCACGCTGGGTCGGCGGGTCGGCGGTAGCGGTCAGGGCGATCCGCGGAATCTCCGGCCAGCGCTCGTGCAGGACAGTCAGCTGCCGGTATTCCGGGCGGAAGTCGTGGCCCCATTGCGACACGCAGTGGGCTTCGTCGATGGCGAACAGGGCGATCCGGCTGCGCGACAGCAGCGACAGGAAGCGGCCGGTCAGCAGGCGCTCGGGGGCGACATAGAGCATGTCCAGCTCACCGGCGAGCAGTTCGCGTTCGACCCGGCCGGCCGTTTCGGCGTCCAGGGTCGAGTTCAGGAATTCGGCGCGCACGCCGAGCTGGCGCAGGGCTTCGACCTGGTCCTGCATCAGGGCGATCAGTGGCGAGATGACGATGCCACATCCGTCACGCAGCAAGGCGGGCACCTGGTAGCACAGCGACTTGCCGCCACCAGTGGGCATCAGCACCAAGGCATCGTGACCGGCAGCCACATGCTCCACGATGTCCTGCTGCGGACCACGGAAATCGTCGTAACCAAAGACGCGGCGGAGCAGGTCGTGCGCGGGACGGGAAGCCATCCGGCTAGTTTACCCCGGCGGGGGAGTCGGCAGGGCTGCGCCCTGCACCTGCTACGAGCCAGAGCACCGGCAAAGGCAACAGCCGGCTCTGGGGGAATTCGTGGTTTGGTGGGGTGGTGTCGGAGTGCGGGGACGCCGCAAGTACGTCCCTGTAGGCTTGGCAGCCGCATCCATGCGGCTGACACCCCGCACTCCGACACTGCCCCACCTTCGACAGTTTCCCGGTGACGGTTGAGCCATCCACGCCATGGGTGGATCAAAATCCATCGAAATCGAATATTTCGACAGTTGATCGAAGAACATCCACGCATGGCGTGGATCTACCGTGTCGACCAAGGTCGACACCCACCAAGAGCAGGCCATCCAATTCCGACAGATCGCGGGAATCTGTCGAAGGCGGGGTGGGTCCGGTTGCGGGGGTGTAAGCGCCATGGATGGCGCGCCCAAGCCTCCATGGATGGATTCACGGCGTCCCCCGCAACCGGACCCACCCCGCCAACCCACAGGAAACCAGCTCCTGCTTCGGCCGTTGCGGTTGCCGTTGCAGTTGCCTCTGCGGGTGCAGGGCGCAGCCCTGCCGAACCACCCCCAACTCTTACTGGAGCAGCGAACGCAGCATCCAGGCGTACTTCTCGTGCGTCTGCAGGCGCTGGGTCATCAGGTCCTCGGTCGGGGCGTCGTCAGCGTCGTCGGCCACATCCAGCACTTCACGTGCCGTACGGCATACCGCTTCGTTGGCGACCACCAACTGGCGTACCATTTCACGCCAGTCCGCACTGTCGGTCAGGCCCGGCTCCTCGGCGATCGAGGTCAGCGCAGCAAACTCCCGGTAGGAGCCCGGGGCATTGAAGCCCAGTGCGCGGATGCGCTCGGCCACATCGTCCAGTGCCGCCCACTGCTCGGTGTACTGCGTCTCGAACATGGTGTGCAGCGAGTTGAACATCGACCCGGTGACATTCCAATGGAAGTTGTGGGTCTTCAGATAGAGCGTGAACGCATCGGCCTGGAACCGCGCCAGACCGTCGGCGATCTTCTTGCGGTTGCCCTGGGTGATCCCGATATCGATGTTGGGCGCCGACGGCGCGGAGGCCGCAAGCTTCTGCTTGCCGGTCTTGGGCTTGGTCGTGCTCTTGGTCTTCGCCATGGGGTTCCTCCTTGTGGAATCGTTGGCCTTCACAATAAATCAGTCGTGATGACTGGTCGCATTCAAAGTTTTAAACGAACCGATTGATGAACGCTATCGACAAAATGCCGCAGTCCCGCCAGCGCCAACAGCGTGCCGCCATTGACGGCGCCATGAGCCGCGACCGTGGACGATTGCTGGGAATGCTCTCGCGTTGCCAGGCCAAGCCACAGGATGCGGCGCTGGCCGCCACCTTCGAGCAGGCCTTGCAGGTTTCGGTGCAGCGCCGGCAGGCGCGGGCACAACAACTGCCGGCCATTACTCTGGACCCGCAGCTGCCGATTGCGCGTGAAGCCGAGACCATCACCCAGTTGATCCGCGACCACCAGGTGGTGGTGATCGCCGGTGAAACCGGCTCGGGCAAGACCACGCAGCTGCCAAAACTGTGCCTGGCCGCCGGCCGTGGCCAGGCCGGCATGATTGGTTGCACCCAGCCGCGACGGATCGCCGCGCGTGCGGTGGCCAGCCGGGTCGCGCAGGAACTGCAGAGCGAACTGGGGCAGCTGGTGGGCTACCAGGTGCGCTTCAACGACAAGGTCAGCGACGACAGCCGCATCAAGTTCATGACCGACGGCATCCTGCTGGCGGAGATCGCCAGCGACCGCTGGCTGTCGAACTACGACACGATCATCGTCGACGAAGCGCACGAACGCAGCCTCAACATCGACTTCCTGCTCGGCTATCTCAAGCAGCTGCTGCGCAAGCGCCCGGACCTGAAGCTGATCGTCACTTCGGCGACCATCGACACCGAGCGTTTTGCCCAGCATTTCGACAATGCGCCGGTGATCAGCGTCGAAGGCCGTACCTATCCGGTGGAGGTGCGCTATCGCGCGCTGGAAGGCGAGGGCGAAGACCAGGGCGAACGCACGGTCAACGATGCGATCGTCTCGGCCATCGACGAAATCACCCGCCTGGATTCGCGCGGTGATGTGCTGATCTTCCTGCCGGGCGAGCGTGAGATCCGCGATGCGCACCAGTCGCTGGAACGACGCAAGTACCGCAACACCGAGGTGCTGCCGCTGTATGCGCGCCTGTCCAACCAGGATCAGGACCGGGTGTTCAACCCGGGCCCGAACCGGCGCATCGTGCTGGCCACCAACGTGGCCGAGACCTCGTTGACGGTGCCGCGCATCCGCTATGTGGTTGATCCGGGTTTCGCGCGTGTGAAGCGCTACAGCCCGCGCAACAAGCTCGATCGCCTGCACATCGAACCGATCTCGCAGGCCAGCGCCAACCAGCGCAAGGGCCGCTGCGGCCGTATTGCCGAGGGCATCTGCTACCGCCTGTACGCCGAGGCCGACTTCCAGGCACGGTCGGAGTTCACCGATCCGGAAATCCGTCGCTCCAGCCTGGCCGGAGTGATTCTGCGCATGCTGCAACTGGGGTTGGGCCGGATCGAGGACTTCCCGTTCCTGGAGGCGCCCGACGAGCGCGCTGTGGCCGACGGCTGGCAGCATCTGAACGAGCTGGGGGCGATCGACAGCGAACGCCGCCTGACGGCAATCGGCAAGCAGATGGCACGTTTGCCGGTGGACGTGAAACTCGCGCGCATGCTGGTTGCCGCACAGGCGGCCGGTTGCCTGCGGCCGATGCTGGTGATCGCCTCGTTCCTGGGTATTCAGGATCCGCGCGAACGGCCGCCCGAGGCGCGTGGCGCCGCCGACAACGCACATGCGCAGTTCGCTGACGGTCGCTCCGAATTCGTTGGCGTGCTGCGCCTGTGGGACGCCTATCGCCAGTCCCATGAGGATCTGACCCAGTCCAAGCTGCGTGACTGGTGTGGCCGCCACTTCCTCGGTTTCCTGCGCATGCGTGAATGGCGCGAACTGCATCGACAACTTCGCCTGCTATGCGAGGAGCTGGGCTGGAAGGAAGAAGCCAACGAGGCATCGATGGCGCCGCTGCTGGCTGGCAGCAGTGCACCGCCAGCCGCACGCGACGAGGCCACCGCAGTAAAGGCGACCCGTGGCCAGCTGCACCGTGCCGCGCGCTTGGCCCGGGAGGGCAAGGCCGAAACGGCGCCTGCGCCGGTTGCTGCGCGCGCGCAGAAGGACCAGGCACCTGACGGCGGCGGTTACAGTGAACGCGTCCGCGCCATTGCCTACCAGACCCTGCACCGGGCGTTGGTGGCAGGCCTGCCCACGCAGATCGGCCATCGCACCGAGAGGGGCGATTTCGAGGCGCCGCGCCAGCGCCGTTTCCTGCCGTTCCCCGGCTCGACGCTGTCCAAGCGACCGCCGCCGTGGCTGCTGGCGGCCAACCTGCTGGATACGCAGAAAGTATGGGGCATGACCCTGGCGGCGATCGAGCCGGACTGGGTGATCGCCGAACTGCCGCACCTGCTGCTGCGCAAGCACTTTGATCCGCACTGGTCGCGTGCGCAGGGCCAGGTGCTGGCCTCCGAACAGATCAGCCTGTTCGGGCTGGTGCTGGCACCGAAGAAGCCGGTGCATTACGGCCGCATCAATGCCGGCGAAGCGCACGACATCTTCGTGCGCCAGGCACTGGTGACCGGTGAAATCAATACGCGTGCCAGTTTCGTGGCGGACAACCAGAAGGTGCTGGAGCAGGCGCGCGAGGAAGAGGCCAAGCTGCGCCGTGCCGGCATCGTCGCCGACGAGGACTGGCAGGCACGTTGGTACCTGGACCGGGTGCCGCCGCAGATTCACTCCGCGTCCGGGCTGGATGCGTGGTGGAAGGCGTTGCCGCCGGAACAGCGCAAGGGACTGCACTGGTCGCTTGTGGATCTGCTGCCGGGCGAAGGCAGCGAGCAGGAGCGCTACCCGAAGTACCTGGCCCTGGGCCAGGCGCGATTGCCGCTGCACTACCGTTTCGAGCCGGGCGCCGAAGATGACGGCGTGACCCTGGACGTTCCGCTGCATCTGCTCAATGCACTGGATGCGGTGCAGTTGGGATGGCTCGCGCCCGGTTTCGTCGCCGACAAGGCGGCCGCGCTGATCCGCAGCCTGCCCAAGGCGATGCGGCGCAACTACGTGCCGGCGCCGGATTTCGCGCGCGCGTTCTACGAGGCCTTCACGCAGCCCAGCGCCGATGCGATCACCGGCGAGCTGGCGCGCTTCCTGTCACGGGCAACCGGGGCAACCGTGGCCGCGACCGATTTCGAGCCCGGTTCCATCGAGCCACACCTGCACATGAACCTGCGCCTGCGCGACGAGCAGGGCAAAGTGCTGGCGACGTCGCGCGACCTGGAGGTGCTGCGTGCGAAGTTTGGTGGCCAGGCTGGTGACGCGTTCGCTGCACGTGCCGGGCGGGAGATGGCGGCCGATGGCCTGCGCACGTTCCCGGCTACGCCGATTCCGCTGCAAGTGCCGGGGGAAGCCGGGGTGCCGGCGTATCCGGCGTTGAAGGATGAGGGTGACAGCGTTGCATTGCGTATCTTTGCTGATCGCCAACAGGCCGAAGAAGTGCACCCGCTCGGCGTGCGCCGGCTGCTGGAGATCGGCCTGGGTGAGAAGATCAAGCAGGCTCGCAAGCAGTTGCCGGTCGCAGCGAAAACCGGCCTGTTGTACGCCTCGATCGAAACCCAGGAGCGCCTGCGTGGCGATCTGGTCGACGCTGCGCTCAATGCCGTGCTGGCCGACGGCCTGGGCGATATCCGCGATGCAGCGGCATTCGAGCAGCGTCGCGAACACGCCGCAAGAACACTGTTTGGCGAAGCCATGCAGCGGTTGAAGCTGGCCGAGTCGATCCTTGCCCTGGTGGCCGAGTTGAAGCCGATGCTGGAAGCGCCGTTGATGGGCTGGGCGCGCGGCAATCTGGACGACATGGAAGCGCAGCTGGTCGGGCTGATACACCCGGGCTTCCTGCGCGACACACCGGCTGACGCTCTGGCGCAGTATCCGCGCTACCTGAAAGCGATGATCCTGCGCACCGAACGTGCCAAGCGCGATCCTCCGCGCGACCAGGCGCGCATGCTGGAACTGCATCCATTCCTGGAGGCGTTGCAGGTGGGCGAGCAGCAGGGCCTGCGTGAACGGCCACAGTGGCAGGCACTGCGCTGGGATCTGGAAGAGCTGAGGGTGTCGTTGTTCGCGCAGGAGCTGGGCGCACGCACTGGCGTTTCGGCGAAGAAACTGGCGCAGCGGGTGACTGCACTGCGCCAGGCTTCGTAACTTCTCGCCTGACCCCGCCGGGTGCTCGCCGGTGGGGTCGCGCGGAATGCCATCCACGCATGGCGTGGATCTACTGCGGGTCTGGGCGGTAGCGGTCGATGGTGCTGTTACTTGGTACGGCGCACCTTGGGCTGGGTGTTCACGCCTTCGACCTTCAGGTACCACACGCCCATCACCCCGGGGCTGATGCTGACCTTCGGCGATTGCTTGCGCACGCCGGACACCGAGGTGGTATCGGTCTGCTCCCACTGCTGGCCGTTGTCCAGCACGTAGATCCGGCCCTTGCCGAAACCGCGGAACTCGCCCTGCAGCACGCCGCTGATCGGTTCGTTGCTGCCGAAGTCGAAGAAGCCGCGGTTCTTCACGATCACCTCCTGGCGACCTTCCTCGCGCGCTTCTTCGCGCACCGCAGCGACGGCTTCGGTGGTGGCAGCTTCAACCTTGCCCTGCAGCCAACGGTTCAGCGTGGCCAGCTCGGCGGCATTGAGCTTGTCCAGGCCTGCGGCCTTGAATTCGGCCGGCGACATCTGCTGCTGCAGGTCGCCCTGCACCACGCGCTGGGCCAGCGCAGGCGCCGACAGGGACAGCAGCACAGCGGCACAGGCCAGCAGGCGAGGGCGGAAAGGCAGGGTGATCGAAGGCATGGCGGAACTCTCCCGTGGATGTCGGCGAGTGTAGCGGCATGTCCACATTCCCGGCGATGGTGGCCGCGGCGATTGTTCCTGAACGGCTGCGGCGCTAGTGTAGAGGCCTCTGTCTTGCCTGCTTGATGCTGTGAACCGCGCTTCTGTCCCCGGCCTGGATGCCTTGTTGAACCGCCCCTCGGCAGCCGTGCTGCCTGTTCCGCTGCGCGAGGCCCTGCGCGGACACTGGGAAGCACCCGACTGCGACCCGCAGATGCGTGCCAGCTGGTCTGTGCTGGGCGATACCCTCGACGCGCTGGCCATGCTCTCGGCAGACGAGGGCGCTGTGGTAGCGGCCCTGCTGTTCGATCTGCCCGGCCTGCGCGCCCACCTCGACGCACTGCCGCTGGGCAGCCACAAAGCGGCCGTGATCGGTCTGCTCGATGGCCAGGATGCGGCCGATCCGGTGTGGGCCCTGCATGCCGGGCGCGAGGCGGGCCGCAACAGCGAAGGCCTGCGCCGGTTGCTGCTGGCCATCATCCGCGACCTGCGGGTGGTGCCGATCCTGCTGGCCCGGCAGCTGGCGCGCATGCGCGCGGCCGACAAGCTCGATGAGGAGCAGCGCCGCGCGCTGGCCCAGTTGACCCGCGACATCCATGCGCCGCTGGCCAACCGGCTGGGCATCTGGCAGTTGAAATGGGAACTGGAAGACCTGGCGTTCCGCCACCTGGAACCGGACACCTACCGGCGCATCGCGCGCGAGGTCGACGAAACGCGCATCGCCCGCGAGCGCTACGTCGAGAACGTGAAGAAGGTCCTGTCGCGCGAACTGGGCGTGCAGGGCATCCACGCCGAGGTCAGTGGCCGGCCCAAGCACATCTACAGCATCTGGCGGAAGATGCAGAAGAAGCGGCTGGCGTTCGACCAGCTGTACGACATCCGCGCAGTGCGGGTGATGGTCGACGACGTGGCCGCCTGCTATGCCGCGCTGGGCGTGGTGCACGCGCTGTGGGCGCCGGTGCCGAGTGAGTTCGATGATTACATCGCACGGCCGAAGGCCAACGACTACCGTTCGCTGCACACCGCTGTGGTTGGCCCGGAAGGGCGCACCATCGAAGTGCAGATACGTACCCACGACATGCACGCGCAGGCCGAGCTGGGCGTGGCCGCGCACTGGAAGTACAAGGAAGGCGGCAAGGGCGCGGAGAAGTCGTTCGATCGCAAGATCACCTGGATGCGGCAACTGCTGGAACAGGCGCAGGACGGGCAGGGCAATGAACTGGCCGGGGCGCTCGATGCCGAGCTGACCGAGGACCGGGTCTACGCGCTGACCCCGAAGGACGAGGTGCTGGACCTGCCGCAGGGCGCCACACCACTGGATTTTGCCTACCAGGTGCACACCATGGTCGGGCACCGCTGCCGTGGCGCCAAGGTCAACGGCCGCATCGTGCCGTTGACCTACCGTCTGCGCAGCGGTGACCGGGTCGAGATCCTGACCGGCAAGGAGGCCGACCCGCGCCGCGACTGGCTGATGCCGGCCAACGGCTTCCTGGCCAGCAACCGCTCGCGCGAGAAGGTGCGCAGCTGGTTCCACAAGCTGGACCGTGCGCGCAACGTGCAGGCGGGGCGCGAGCTGCTGGAGCGCGAACTGAAACGGCTGGGCCTGCAGCATTCGGACCTGTCCGCGGCGGCGAAGAAGTTCCATGCCGACAGCGTCGACGACCTGTACATCCAGGTTGCCTTGGGCGATACCGGCCCCAACCAGGTCAGCCGTTCGCTGCTGGAAGCCGAGCGTGCGGCCAGCCAGCCCGCGCCGACGTCGGCGTTGCCACGGCCGACCGCGCGCCGCGAGAACCTGGGCAAGTCCAAGTTCACGGTGCAGGGCGTAGGCAACCTGCTGGTGCAGCTGGCGCGCTGCTGCCAGCCGGTGGCCGGTGAACCGATTGTCGGCTACCTGACCCGTAGCCGGGGTGTCACCGTGCATCGTGCAGACTGCGTCGCGCTGGCGCGGCTGGCAGCGACCAGCCCGCAGCGGATCCTGCCGGTGGAATGGGGCCAGGCTGGCGGTGGCTATGAAGTGGACGTGGTGGTCGACGCGGTCGACCGTCGCTGGCTGTTGAAGGACATCACCAACCTGATCGCACAGGAAGACGCCTACGTGCTGGACATCCACAGCGACAACGTCCGCAACAGTGGCCGCGCGCATCTGCGCCTGCGGCTGAAGGTCAGCGATTACGGCCAGTTGTCGAACCTGCTGGGCAAGCTGGACGCATTGCCGGGTGTCAGCGAGGCGCGTCGTCTGGGCTGAGCTTCACGCTGCCCCGGCTACCCTGCACGCATGGAACGCGAGCCCCCGCATCGCTCACACGGCGCCGCACATCCGGCGCTCGATCGCGTTCGCCGCGAGAGCCGCTGGTGGTGGCTGCAGGCGCGTCATGCACGCCGGGTGTGGCGTTGGGCGCTGCTGGCGGCTGCAGCCGTGTTCGTGCTGCTGGTGCTGGTGCGCAAGCCGCTGGCCGACTGGTTCTGGGATGAGCCGCAGATCGAGCAGCTGCTGGCCGAGGGCGATCGCGCGCTGTCAGAAGGACGCCTGACCGCGGGCGACGGCAGCGGCGCGCGTGAGCGCTACCAGGCAGTGCTGGCCTTGGACGGTGACCGTCCACAGGCGCGGCAGGGCCTGGCGCGCACCGGCGCTGCAGCGCTGCAGCACTCACGTGAGCTGCTGCAGGCAGGCGACCTGGACGGCTGCGCGCAGGCGCTGGCGTTGGCGCGTGAACTGCAGGTACCGCGCGCCGAGGCAGACGCGGTGGCCCAGCAACTGCAGGCGCGTCGTCGCGCCGGGGCGGGAATCGGCGCGTTGCTTGCGCAGGCCCGTAATGCCTTTGCAGCGGGGCGGTTGGACGACGGCGACAGCAGTGCGTTGCCCTTGTTCCAGCGTGTGCTGACGCTGCAACCGGACAATCTGCCTGCGCTGGAAGGCCGCGAGGATGCACTGAGCGATCTGCTGCAGCAGGCGCGTGCACAGGCGGTACGCGGCGAATTGGCCACCGCGGCTGCCATCCTGCAGCGTGCACGCCAGTTCGATGCAGGCCATTCCGAACTTCCTGCCAGCCAGGAGGCGCTGGCCCAGGCCGTCGACCAGCGGCTGCAGCAGGGTCAGCGCGCCCTCAAACGGCAGCAGCTTGAGGCGGCGGCAGACAGTTTCCAGGCCGTGCTGGCGGTTACCTCCGATGATCCCACTGCACTGCGTGGGCGCGAGCAGACCGTGCAGGCATTGCTGGCGCGCAGCCAGAAGCGGGCCGACGACTTCCAGTTCGAGGCGGCCGACAAGGATGCGGCGCTCGCGGCAGGTCTGGGCGCCTCGCAGGCGGCACAGCAGCAGCTGGCACAGCGCCTGCAGCGTGCGCGGCAGGCACGCCAGTCGTTGCAGCAGCCGGGCATCAGCGCTGCCCAGCGTGAGCGCCAGCTGCGTGATCGGCTGCGCCAGATCGACCGCGCCGAGCGCGCCGGACAGTGGATCAGCCCTCCCGGGCACAGCGCTTTCGATGCGCTGCGCGAAGCGCAGGCACTGGCGCCGCGTGACAGCCGGGTCAAGGCAGCGGCGGCGCGCCTGCTGCCCGCCAGCAGGTCCTGTTTCGATGACAACCTGCGACAGAACCGGGTGCAGGCCGCAGGTGCCTGCCTGCAGGCCTGGCAGACGTTGGCGCCGACGGCAGCAGGATTGCCCGATGCGCGTTTCCGCCTGGCGCAGCGCTGGCTGGCGATCGGCAGCGAACGGCTGGGGCGCGGGGATGTGGAGTTCGCCGCCTCGGCGGTGGAGCAGGTGCGGCGGCTGCAGCCGGATCTGGCCGAGCTTCCCGCGTTCGAGGACCGCCTGCGGCATGCAGGCGGCCACATTGACTAGTCGAAGAACACCCGCTGCACGGTGGCCGACGCGGCGTCCAGCGAGAAATGCTCGGCGACGTTGGCCAGGCCCGCGGCGGCCAGCTGCTGCCACAGCACAGGGTCCTGGTACAGGCGGACCACCGCGTCGGCAAAGCCCGCTGCATCGTCGGCCACCAGCACATCCTGGCCGGCGCGCAGATGCATGCCTTCCACCGCGCAGGTAGTGCCGACCACGGGCTGGCCATGGGCCATGCTCAGGTTGATCTTGCCCTTCACGCCGGCGCCGAAGCGCAGCGGCGCGATGGCGATGCGGGCACCGTCCATGTACGGAACGATGTCTTCGACGAAGCCGTGCATCTCCACGCCCGGCTGGGTAGCGGCCAGGGCAAGCAGCGTGTCCGGTGCGCCGGCACCGATGCAATGCAGGCGTACCTGCGGCAGTGCCGCGCGGATGTGCGGGAATACGTCGCCGATGAACCACTCCATCGCGTCCAGGTTCGGCGGATGGCGGAAGCCGCCGACGAACACCAGGTCGTGGCGCTGTTCGAACGGTGCGCCGGTGCCGGCGACCTCATGCAGGTTGGAGATCAGCTCCACCCTGACCTTTGGGGCGTCGGCCTGAAGCTGTTCGCGCTCGGCAGCACTGACCAGCACGGTGATGTCGCACCGGTCCATCACCGCCAGTTCGCTGGCGCGGGTGCGTTCGGCGTTGCGCAGCAGGCCAGCATCGCCCGCCACTTCCGCACCCCGGCGTTCGCGCAGGTAGTGCAGGTCGACGGTGTCGAACACAGTGCGGGCCTGTGGCGCATAGCGCTCAAGCAACGGCAGGCATTCGTTGGCGACGTGGTGGCGCACCATCATCACCACGTTGAAGCGGGTGCCGTGGGCGCGCAGCCAGCCTGCAACACCGTCCAGGAAGGGGGCGTACCAGACTTCCACACCCATCCGCTGCAGGGCTTCGGTCGCCACGCCGCCGTGTTCGCGCCGGGTGGGCACGAACACCACGTGGGCGCCGCCCCGCAGCAGCAGGCGGATCAGGTTGACCTGCCGCAGCGAGCCGGAGTCGCGTTCCGGGCGCGGCACTTCCTCATCGAGGATCAGCACCTGGCGCCGGCCGCGCAGCAGCAGCGCAGGCGAGGGCACTTCGCCGACCTTCGGATGCGAGGCCAGTTCGGCGGCCCATCTGGCTGCGAAAACACCTTGGTTGCGTACCTGGTAGGCCTTCACGCCGCTGCCGGTATCGGTGCCGTTGCTGGTGCCTTCATCGTGGATCACCCGGCTGGCCGGCTGCACCAGCACCCGCAGGCCCTGCGCATGCACGCGGAAGGCCAGGTCGGTGTCTTCGTAGTAGGCCGGCTTGTAGCGGGTGTCGAAGCCGCCCAGCTGCTGCCACAGTGCACGGGGCAGCATCAGCGCGGCGCCGGAGCAGTAGTCGACGTCGCGCAGGCTGGCGAAGCGGGGATCATCGGCCGCTTCGAAACGGCCGTAGCTCCAGCCACTGCCATCGCCGAAAATGACCCCGCCCGACTCCTGCAGGCGGCCGTCGGGGTACAGCAGCTGGCTGCCGACCAGGCCGGCATCGGCGACGGTCGCAAAGGTGTCCAGCAATGCCTCCAGCCAGCCCGGCTGCGGCACCGTGTCGTTGTTGAGCAGCACCACGTAGCGGCCGCGCGTGCGCGATACGCCGTCGTTGCAGGCCTCGATGAAGCCGCCGTTGCGTTCGCGTACTTCGTAGCGCAGGCCGCTGATCTGTGGCATCCACTGCAGCGTTGCGTCGCTGCTGCCGTCGTCCACCACGAGGATCTCGCAGGCCACCGACGGCGGGTGCGCGGCCAGTGCGCGCAGGCAGGCCAGGGTATGGTCGACGTGGTTGTAGACCGGAATGACGATGCTGACGTCCGGCGCATCGCTGGTGGGCACCGCGAAGGGAGCGAACGGCTGCGCCGGTGGCAGGTACAGGGGCTTGCGCGGTGCTGGAACGGCGCGCTGGCTGTGCACGCGGATCCGCTGCCAGGTGGCCCGCCAGCCGCGGGTGCGCAGGCTGGCCAGGCTGCGGCGGGCCAGGCCGGTCAGGCGATTGATCAGGTAGCGGATTTCGGCCAGGGACATCGCCATCCGGTTGCAACTCCAGCTTAAGCAGGGGGGCCGGGAGAATTCGCCTGCCGCAGCGGCTGGGGTAGACTCGCCAGACCCTACATTGTCGCATTCCCGTGCCCCGACGCTACGATTCAGACGATATCGACGATTTCGACGACGACGACCAGCAGGACACCGGTCCGCTCTGGCGCCGCCGGCTGATCACCTGGAGCATGGCGGCGGTCGCGTTGGGGCTGGGTTTCCTGATCCCCTATACGCTGTACCTGAACCAGCAGGTGACGCAACGTTTCGGTGAACTGCGCTGGCAGATCCCGACGCGCGTCTATGCACGGCCGCTGGTGCTGCTGCCCGGCAAGGCGATGGATGCGGCGACCCTGAAGACCGAACTGGCCGCCTCGGCCTATCGCGATGATGGCCAGGGCAAGGAACCGGCAACCTATGCGGTGCAGGGCGGGCGCTTCGTCATTTCCAGCCGCGGCTACAACGATGTTGACGGCCAGGTCGCAGCGCGTCGGGTCGAGCTGTCGCTGTCTGGCGGCAGCATCGCCTCGTTGCGCGACGCCGACAGCCGCAAGGCGCTGAAGGCGGCCCGCATGGATCCTGCGCGCATCGCCACGCTGTATGGGCAGAAGCAGGAAGAACGCCGCCTGATCCGCATGAACGAGGCCCCCGACTTGTTGGTCACCGGCCTGCAGGCGGTCGAGGACAAGGACTTCAACCGCCATCACGGCATCGATCTGTCCGGTATCGCGCGCGCGGTCTGGGTGACGGTCCGCTCCGGTGGTCAGAGCCGGCAGGGCGCTTCCACCCTGACCCAGCAGCTGGCCCGCAGTGGCCTGCTGGGAATCGGCAAGGAACAGACCTATACCCGCAAGTTCAACGAAGTGCTGTACGCGTTGATCATGGAAGCGCGTTATGACAAGCGCACCATCTTCGAGGCGTACCTCAACCAGGTGTATCTGGGCCAGCGCGGCAGCCAGGCGATCCACGGCATGTCCTCCGGCGCCGAGTTCTGGTTCGGGCGCGATCTTTCCTCGCTGGAAACCGAGCAGATCGCGCTGCTGATCGGTCTGGTCAAGGGACCGTCCTACTATGACCCGCGGCGCAATCCGGAGCGTGCGCTGGATCGTCGCAACTTCGTGCTGGGCAAACTGCATGAAGCGACCCTGATCGATGATGCCGAGTACCAGCGGGCGTTGAAGGCGCCGCTGGGCGTGCCCAAGACCCCGGGCCTGGTGGCAGCCAACCGCTTCCCGGCCTACGTTGATCTGGTGCGCCGCCAGCTGGGCCACGACTATCCGGAATCCGCCCTGCAGGGTGCCGGCCTGAGCGTGATGAGTGGCATGTCACCGTCGGCGCAGGCCTATGCCGAAGGCGCGGTCACGCGCACCATCAAGTCGCTGGAAAGCAAGCGTCGCCCCGAGCTGCAGGCCGGTCTGGTGATGACCGACGTGCACAACGGTGACGTGGTGGCGGTCATCGGCAGCCGCGACGTGTCCGAGGTCGGCTTCAACCGCGCCATCGAGGCGCAGCGTCCGGTCGGCTCGCTGCTCAAGCCGTTCGTGTATCTGCTGGCGCTCGCGCAGCCGGACCGCTATTCGCTGGCCAGCTGGGTCGACGATTCCCCGGTGACCGTGCAGCTCAGCCGTGGCCGCAACTGGAACCCGGGCAATGCGGACAACCGCAGCCATGGCACCGTGCGCCTGATCGATGCGCTGGCCCACTCCTACAACCAGGCCACGGTGCGTGTGGGCATGCAGGTGGGCCCGGAACGGGTGACCCAGTTGATCCACGTGCTGGCCGGCATCAAGGCCGAGCCGAATCCGGCGGTGATCCTCGGTTCAACCGACCAGAGCCCGTACGCGATGACGCAGCTGTACCAGTTCCTGGCATCGGGTGGCGAGATCCAGCCGCTGCACGCGGTGCGTGGCGTCCTTGATCCGCAGGGCAAGCTGCTCAAGCGCTACGACAAGACCCCCGCGCCGGCACAGGAGGGCGACTCCATTGCTGCCAACCTGATCAGCATCGGCCTGCAGCAGGTGGTGGCAAGTGGCACCGCACAGCGTTTGAACGCCGACGGCCTGGGCCGCCTGCAGCCGGCCGGCAAGACCGGTACCACCAACGATGGCCGTGACAGCTGGTATGCCGGTTACACCGGTGACCATCTGGCGGTGATCTGGATGGGCAACGACCAGAACGAGCAGGCCGGTCTGTATGGCGCCACCGGTGCGATGCGGGTGTGGTCGGGCATCTTCCAGCGCCTGCCGACCGCGCCATTGAAGGTCAGCAACAAGGGCCTTGACTGGCAACCGGTTGCAGCGACGGGCACCAACAGCACCGATGAAGGTTGTCCGGGCGCGCGACGTTTCCCGTTCGTGGTGGGCTACGCGCCTGCCTATGAGCCGTGCGCACCGGCTACCGTGCCGGACGCGCAGGATGGTGCAGAAGGCGAGGGCGGCGGCTGGCGCAGCTGGTTCGGTCTTGACCGCAAGCCGGAACCCGCCGCTGAACCTGCCGCAGCACCCGCTGCAGCCACTCCTCCTCCAAGCCGATGATGCCGATGACTCTCCGTTCACTGTTCCAGCCCCTGGTCCTGAGTGGCCTCAGTCTGACCCTGGCGGCCTGCGTGAGCAGCGCGCCGCAGGTGGTCAAGCCGGTGGACACCACCACGCCCGCGCAGCGACTGGCTGCGGTAGAAGCCGCCGCCGGCCCGGATGACAAGGAACTGTCGGTGCAACCGCTGCGCGACTCGCAGGTCGAGGATCTGCGGCTGACGGCGTTGACCCAGCGCCAGGCCAACGATCTGGCCGGCGCAGCCAGCAGCCTGGACCAGGCATTGCAGATCGTGGCCGGTGATCCATCGGTATTGCAGGAGCGCGCGGAACTGGCGTTGCTGCAGGGCCACTGGGCGGAGGCGGAAACGTTCGCGCGCAAGGCCGTGGATCTGGGTTCGAAGACGGGTCCGCTGTGCCGCCGGCACTGGGCGACGATCGAGCAGGCGCGCCTGGCGCGGGCCGAGAAGGAGAATGCGGTGTCCGCGCATGCGCAGATTGAAGGGTGCACGGTGCCTGGGATCAAGCGGTACTGAGGTATTCCCCTCCATCGGGCGCTGCCCCCTCTGCGGCACGCACTCGCACTGATGGATGGTCGTGATGGGCCGGGTGGGTGGGGCGTGCAGGACACGCCGTAAACCCATCCATGGGGGCTCGATGGCGCCATCCATGGCGCCAACGGTCCTGCCCGCCCCACCCACCCGGCCTTCCACACATCGCGCGGGCCGCAGGCAAGAACAAAATCAAATTCAAACGCGGGTCGCGCGCTGCGCGCACTCGCTGAGGGGTCGGAGCCGTTTTCCGCAGGAAAACGGCTCCGACCCCTTCTACTTTCCCCGTTACACCAACCGCTTCTGCTCCGCCTTTGCCTCCCGTCACCGGGAAACTGTCGAGGGTGGGGCGGGCAGGGCAGGCAGGACCGTTGGCGCCATGGATGGCGCCATCGAGCCCCCATGGATGGGTTCACGGCGTGTCCTGCCTGCCCTGTCCGACCCACCCCAGCACGTAGCAACCCAGAGCCATGAACAAGCGCTGTTGCCGTTGCTTTTGCTTGTGCTCTGGCCTGAAACGGGTGCCGGGCAGCGCCCGGCCGGGTATCCTTTCCACCTGATGTCCGACCTTGTCCATGCCAGCCGCGAAGCCCTCAGCGAAGGCGGCGCGCTCGCCTCCCACCTGGATGCATTCGTCCCGCGTCCTGCGCAGCTGCGCCTGACCGAGGCCATCGCCGCGTCGATGCAGCAGCGCGACCTGCTGCTTGCCGAGGCCGGTACCGGCACCGGCAAGACCTTTGCCTATCTGGTGCCGGTGCTGCTGTCTGGAATGCGCACCATCATTTCCACCGGTACCCGCGCGCTGCAGGACCAGCTCTACCACCGCGATCTGCCGCGCGTGCGTCAAGCGCTGGGCGTCGGCCTGCGCAGCGCGTTGCTGAAGGGACGCAGTAATTACCTGTGCCGTTATCGCCTGCAGCAGGCACGCGGTGAACCGCGCTTCTCCAGCCCGGAACAGGCGGCACAGTTCCAGCGCATCCTGGCCTGGTCGGGGCGTTCGGACTCGGGCGATATCGCCGAGCTCGAGGGCCTGGCCGACGACTCACCGCTGTTGCCGATGGTCACTTCCACCGTCGACAACTGCCTGGGCAACGAGTGTCCCTTCTGGGATGACTGTTTCGTCGTGCGTGCCCGTCAGCGCGCACAGGCCGCCGACCTCGTCGTGGTCAACCACCACCTGCTGCTGGCCGATCTGGCGCTCAAGCAGGAGGGTTTTGGAGAGCTGCTGCCCGGCGCGCAGGCCTTCGTCATCGACGAGGCCCATCAGTTGCCCGAGCTGGCTGCGCAGTTCTTCGGCGAGGGTTTCGGCATGCGCCCCTGGCAGGAACTGGGCCGAGACTGTCTGGTTGAAGCGCGCGGTGTGGGTGGCGCGCAGTCGGCATTGCAGGAGCCAGTCGATCATCTGCAGCAGGCGTTGTCTGCACTGCGTGCAGCGATGGAGGGGCTGCCTGCACGCGGCACACAGTGGCGGGCGTTGGCGATGCCGCAGGTACGCGAGGGTTTCGATGCGGTGATGTCCAGCCTGGTGGTGCTGGAGCAGGCATTGCAGCCATTGCGCGAAGCTGCTGCTGGCCTGGATGCCTGTCATGCGCGCGCACGTGAGGCGATTTCGCGGCTGAGCCGTTGGCTGGGCGATGAAGAGCCCGCGCTTGACTTCGATGCCGATCCTGCTGAAGCGACAGCCGCGGGCGGTGACGTGCTCTGGTACGAGTTGACCCCGCGCGGTTTCCGCTGCCAGCGCACGCCGATGGATGTATCCGCGCCGCTGCGCGAACACCGCGAGCGCAGCCATGCCGCATGGATTTTCACCTCGGCCACGCTGACCGTGGGTGATGGCTTCGAGCATATCGCCACGCGCCTGGGCCTGGATGATCCGCAGACGCTGGTGCAGCCCAGCCCGTTCAACTGGCCCGAGCAGGCGCTGTGCTACCTGCCGGAAGGTCTGCCAGATCCGGCCGCGCGCGGTTTCGGAACCGCACTGATCCAGGTGCTGCGCCCGGTGCTGCAGGCGTCGCAGGGCAGGGCGTTCCTGCTGTTCGCTTCGCATCGTGCGCTGCGTGAGGCCGCCGAGGCGTTGCGTGATGGACCCTGGCCGCTGTTCGTACAGGGCGAAGCGCCACGCGCGACGCTGTTGCAGCGCTTCCGCGAATCCGGCAATGGCGTGCTGCTGGGATCGGCCAGCTTCCGCGAGGGCGTGGATGTGGTCGGCGAGGCCTTGAGCGTGGTGATGATCGACAAGCTGCCCTTCGCCACGCCCGACGATCCGGTGTATGAAGCGCGGTTGGAGGCAATCCGTACCCAGGGCGGCAACCCGTTCCGCGATGAGCAGTTGCCGCAGGCGGTCATTGCCCTGAAGCAGGGCGTTGGCCGCCTGATCCGCAGTGAGACCGACCGGGGCGTGTTGGTGCTGTGCGACCCGCGCCTGCTCAACCGTGGCTATGGCAAGGTCTTCCTGCAGTCGCTGCCGCCGTTCCGGCGAACCCGGGCACTGGCCGATGTGCAGGCCTTCTTTGCGCCACAATGGGCCCCCGTGGCAGACGCCGCTGCCCCGACCACCGCCGTGGCGGGCCCGCAGCCGGCCCCCGGTGCCACGTTCCCCCTGTTCTGACCCGACCCGATGAAACTGCTCGCCTTTGAAACCGCCACCGAAGCCTGTTCCGTAGCCCTGCACGTTGACGGGCAGGTGCTGGAACGCTTCGAGATCGCCCCCCGCCGGCATGCCGAACTGAGTCTGCCGTGGGCGGAGGAGCTGCTGGCCGAGGCGGGCATCAGCCGCCGCCAACTGGATGGCATCGCACTCAGTCGGGGGCCCGGTGCGTTCACCGGTGTGCGCTTGGCAATCGCTTTGGCACAGGGCATCGCACTGGCGCTGGATCGCCCGTTGCTGCCGGTGTCGACGCTGCAGGTGCTGGCGCTGCGCGCGCCGAAGGAAGAGAGCCAGATCCTGTCGGCGATCGATGCGCGGATGGGCGAGTTGTACGTGGCACGCTTCGAGCGCGTGGACGGCCTGCCGGTGGCGCGTGATGCCGAGCGCGTGTGCTTGCCGACGGCAGTGTCGTTGCCGGAAGGAGCGTCCGTCTACGGTGTCGGCACCGGTTTTGCCGCGGCTGAGGGGGCGCTGGTCGCGCAGCTGGGTGCGGGTCTGCACCGCTTCGATGCGACGGCGCTGCCGCATGCAGCGGATGTGCTGGCACTGGCGGTACCGGCGTTCGCACGCGGCGAAGGCATCGCGGCAGAGAAGGTCGAGCCGGCGTACCTGCGTGACAACGTGGCGCTGACGCTGGTCGAACAGCAGGCTGCGCGGGACGCGAAGGCGAAGGCCAACGGCTGAGCCCCTCGTGGCTGGGTTGGTCGCGTAGATCAAAAGCCTCGCTTGGCCGGGCGGGGTGGGTTCGCGGGGGACGCCGTGAACCCATCCATGGGGGCTTGGCCGCGGCATCCATGCCGCGGACACCCCCGCGAACCCACCCGCCCGACCTCTGACAGTTTCCGTGCGCGTCCGCCACGGAAAATCAAAAAAATCAAAGTCAAAAGCCGGTCGCTTCGCTCGCATCCACGCATGGCGTGGATCTACCGTGCAGGCATGGCGTGGATGCGTCGTGTCGACCAAGGTCGACATCTACCAACAGCGGGGCGACGATGCGCCGCGATCTGTCAGGGGTGGGGCGGTGTCGGGTGGCGGGGTATCCGCAGCATGGATGCCGCGGCTAAGCCTACAGGGATGTACTTGCGGCGTCCCCGCCGCCCGACACCGCCCCGCCAGGCTTCAGTAAACGAACCGCCGCTCTTGATCCTGCCGTTGCCGTTGCAGTTGCAGTTGCAGTTGCAGTTGCTTCCAGCGGGTCCCGGGCCGCAGGCCCGGGCAGAAAACCTTACCGGTCGTCGCGCAGTTCGCCACCCGGCAGGAACACCCACGTGCGCGTGACCTGCAGGATGTCGATCTGATCATCGCTGTTGGGCAACGGTGGGAACGGCTGCGCCAGCTGGATCACCCGCAGCGCCGCCTCATCCAGCAGGGGCGTACCACTGGAGCGCAGGATGCGGCTGCTTTCCACGCTGCCATCGCGGCGCACGCCTACGCTGATCACCACCTGCCCACCCAGCCGGCGCTGCCGCGCTTCGTCGGGGTAGTTCAGGTTGCCGACCTGCTCTGCGCGGTCCACCCATGCACGCAGGTAATTGGCGTAGGCGTATTCGCGCGTACTGGCCGAAACGAATTTCCGGTTCGGGCGCTTGGCGTACTGCGCCGAACGCAGGTGTACCTCCGCGGCCAGCCGCGCCATCTCGGCATCGCGCTGTTCGCGTGCGGTCAGGGGGGCGTCCGGCGTGGGCTGCAACGGGGTCGGGCGCGACTGCGCCAGGGCCACCGTGTCCTGGCCATTGCGGCTGCTGACCACGCGCGCCTGCGGCGGCGGCACCGGTGCTGCCGATTGTTGCTGCTGGGGTACCGGGCTGATGCCGGACTGGGCCTGCGGCACGATGCCCGCCTGGTTGTCGCGCGGACGCTGCGCACGATCATGCTCGCCACCACCCTCCTGGCTGGCGGCGGCCAGGAAATCCGCCTGCTTCGGGGTCAGCGCGGTGCGGGTCTGGCTGAAGATCACTTCCAGGGTCGGCACCAGTGGCGCGTCGCCTTTCACGGCAAAGCCGACCCCGAGGATCAGCAGGGCATGCACCAGCACCGACAGGGCGATGGTGGCTCCCAGCCGCTGCGCTTCGCGCGGCGGCGGGGCAAGGACGGCGGGTGCGGCATCCATCAGTGCAGATCGGCCTCGATCGCGTCGAACAGGGTGGCGCAGATGTTCAGGCCGTACTGCGCGTCCAGCTCGCGCACGCAGGTCGGGCTGGTGACGTTGACCTCGGTCAGGTAGTCACCGATGACGTCCAGGCCGACGAAGCGCATGCCACGGCGCTTCATCTCCGGGCCGACCTGGGCGGCGATCCAGCGGTCGCGTTCGCTCAACGGACGACCTTCGCCGCGGCCACCGGCGGCCAGGTTGCCGCGGAACTCATCGCCCTGCGGAATGCGCGCCAGGCAGTAGTCGACCGGCTCGCCATCGACCAGCAGGATGCGCTTGTCGCCGGCGGTGATGTCGGGGATGAACTTCTGTGCAAGGGCGAGCTTGCGGCCGCCGTCGGTCAGCGTTTCCAGGATCACGTTCAGGTTGGGGTCGCCCTGGCCACTGCGGAAAATCGAGCGTCCGCCCATGCCATCCAGCGGCTTCAACACGGCCTGGCCGTGTTCCAGTGCGAAGGCCTTCAGCGCCTTGGCGTCGCGGCTGACCAGGGTCGGCGGACAGCACTGCGGGAACAGCAGCGCGGCCAGCTTCTCGTTGTAGTCGCGCAGGCCCTGCGGGTTGTTGACCACGCACGCGCCAGCGGCGGCAGCAACATCCAGCACCTGGGTGTCGTAGACATACTCAGCGTCGACCGGCGGGTCCTTGCGCATCAGCACGATCTGGCCGGGGCCGAATTCGGTGCGGCTGAATGCGCCCAGCTCGTACCAGCCGGCCGGGTCGTCGCGCACCTGCAGGGGGGCGGTCCAGGCCACGGCCACCCCGCCTTCCAGCGCCAGTCCGCCCGGGCGCACGTAGTGCAGGGCATGGCCGCGGCGCTGGGCTTCCAGCAGCATGGCGAAGGTGGTGTCCTTGGCAATCTTGATGTGGGCGATGGGATCCATCACCACGATGACGTTCAACGGCATGGGCGCACCTGTCAGGCAAGGCGTTGATGGTAGCGGCAACGCCCGCTGTGCGCCTCCCTGTGGCGCTGCAACGCTGCGTCCGTCCCCGGTTGCGCAGTCATTGCCAATCCGGTCACGTTCAGCCAGCCGCCACCCCAAGCCCCGTGGGCGTCCCTTGAAGCGGGCGCGGAAAGTGCGATATAGATACGCTTTCGCAGCGGCTCCCGCCAAAGATTGGGCCGTGCGCTTGGGGAATGGCAATGACTGAAAACACGACTGCGGGCGGGGAGCTCGCAGGACTCCGGGTGATGGTCATCGATGACTCGAAGACCATCCGCAGGACTGCGGAAACACTGCTGAAGCGCGAAGGCTGCGAAGTGGTGACCGCGACGGACGGTTTCGAGGCCTTGGCCAAGATCGCCGACCAGCAGCCGCAGATCATCTTCGTCGACATCATGATGCCGCGCCTGGATGGCTATCAGACCTGCGCACTGATCAAGGGCAACCAGCTGTTCAAGGCGACCCCGGTGATCATGCTGTCATCCAAGGATGGCCTGTTCGACAAAGCGCGGGGGCGCATCGTCGGCTCGGAGCAATACCTGACCAAGCCATTCACGCGCGAAGAACTGCTGGGTGCCATCCGCACGTACGTCAACGCCTGACCAGGGGGGAAAGGCACAATGGCTCGTATCGTCCTGATCGAGGATTCACCGACTGACCGCGCGGTGTTCACCCAATGGCTGCGCCGTGCCGGCCATGAGGTGCTGGAAGCGGACAACGCCGAAGATGGCCTGCAGCTGGTCCGCGACCAGGTGCCGCAGCTGGTCCTGATGGACGTGGTGCTGCCGGGCATGAGTGGTTTCCAGGCCACCCGGGCGATGGCCCGCGACGCAGCGACCAAGCATATCCCGGTGATCATCGTCAGCACCAAGGCGATGGAAACGGACAAAGCCTGGGGGCTGCGCCAGGGCGCAGCCGATTACATCGTCAAGCCGCCGCGTGAGGAAGAACTCATCGCGCGGATCAACGAGCTGGTGGCCTGATGCGCTCGCCTTTCGACATTCTTGAAGCCTACGAACGGCGCAGCCTGGCCCATGCGGTGCAGCTGCCCGGGCGGCAGTTCGCCCAGGACCTGTGGCGTGGCGTCGGTTTCCGTGTGGGTCAGCGCCGGCTGGTGTCCGATTTCCGTGAAGTGGTGGAGATCGTGCCGATGCCGCCGGTGACCCCGGTGCCCTGCGCGCAGCCGTGGCTGCTGGGCGTGGGCAACCTGCGTGGCAACCTGTTCCCGGTGGTCGACCTGAAGTACTTCCTGGAAGGTGCGCGCACCGTCCAGCAGGAAGGCCAGCGCGTGCTGATCATGCGCCAGGCCGGCGGCGACGTCGCCCTGACCATTGACGAACTGTTCGGCCAGCGCAGCTTCGAGCTGACCCAGCAGATCGAGGCCGGTTCACTGGCCGAGGGACGCTACGGGCACTTCGTCGATCGCGCTTTCCATGCCGATGGCAACGACTGGGGCGTGTTCTCGCTCTCGCTGCTGTCGCGTACCCCTGAATTCCGGCAAGCCGCGGCCTGAGGCCGGGCATCGCCCCCTGCATTGAAAATCGAGGTTGAACGATGAGTACTGCTTCGGATGCCACCAAGTCCGGCAAGCTGCGGCTGGGCGGCAGCAACCTCTGGCTGGCGCTGCTGGCGCTGTCGATGATCCTGTTCGGCGTGAACACCGGTGTGTCCACTTGGCAGGGCAGTCGCTTGGCCGACGCCGGCTCCAAGGCGGCGGACCTGCAGGTGCTGTCGCAGCAGTTGGCCAACCAGGGCCGTGACGCGGTCGGCGGCAACGCGCAGGCCTTCACCGCTTTCAAGGCCACCCGCAACGCGATCGAGCAGAACGTGTCGACCCTGCAAGGGCGCTACGGCAACGAGCCGGGTGTGTCCCGCGCGATCTCGACCCTGGCCGACACCTGGACGCCGCTGGGCAAGCAGGCAGGCCAGCTGGTCGCCAGTGAACCGGCAGTGCTGGCCCTGGCCGGCAACGCCAACAACTTCTCCGGTGCGGTGCCCGGCCTGCAGGCTCAGTTGAATGAGCTGGTGCGCGCGATGTCCGCCTCCGGCGCCCCGTCCTCGCAGGTCTACAGTGCCCTGCAGCAGGTCGTGGTGGCCGGTTCGATGGCACGCCGCGTTACTGAAATCCGCGCCGGTGGAACCGCCGCTGCAGCTGCCGGTGACGCGCTGGCCCGCGACATCACCGTGTTCTCGCAGGTGCTCGATGCGCTGCGCAATGGCAACGAGGATCTGGGCATCACCGCTGTGCGCGGCGCTGCCGCCGTTGCTGCGCTGGAGCAGTCGCAACAGAAGTGGGAGGCGATGAAGCAGGACGCCGACGCCATCCTGGCCAGCTCGCGCCAGCTGTTTGCGGCGCAGTCTGCTGCCGCCACGCTGGGCCAGGGTTCGGCGAAGATGCTGACCGACAGCCGCAAGCTGTTCGAAGCGTTCTCCTCGTTCGGCTCGGTGTCCGACACCCGCCTGTTCCCGAATTTCTGGATCGGCGTGGTATCCGGCGCGCTGTCGCTGATCGCGATCATCGGCTTCGTCTCCACCAACGTGCGCAGCCGCTCGCGCGAACAGGAACTGCGCTACCAGACCCAGGTGGAGTTCAACAGCCGCAACCAGCAGGCGATCATGCGGCTGCTGGATGAAATCTCCTCGCTCGGTGAGGGCGACCTGACCGTGAAAGCCTCGGTGACCGAGGACATGACCGGCGCCATCGCAGACGCCATCAACTACGCCGTGGATGAGCTGCGCCACCTGGTGACCACCATCAACGACACCTCGGCCAAGGTCGCGCTGTCGACCCAGGAAACGCAGGCAACAGCGATGCAGCTGGCCGAAGCGGCCGGCCACCAGGCCAACCAGATCACCTCGGCGTCGGACCGCATCGGCGAAATCGCAGCGAGCATCGAACAGGTGTCGCGCAACTCGGCCGAGTCGGCCGACGTGGCACAGCGTTCGGTGGTGATCGCCGCCGAGGGTGCAGGCGTGGTCCGCGAGACCATCCAGGGCATGGACCAGATCCGCGACCAGATCCAGGAAACCTCCAAGCGCATCAAGCGCCTGGGTGAGTCGTCGCAGGAAATCGGCTCGATCGTTGAACTGATCAACGACATTTCCGAGCAGACCAACATCCTGGCGTTGAACGCGGCCGTGCAGGCAGCGTCGGCCGGTGAAGCCGGTCGCGGTTTCGCGGTCGTGGCCGACGAAGTGCAGCGCCTGGCAGAACGCACCTCGGGCGCGACCCGACGCATCGAAAACCTGGTCCAGGCCATTCAGGCCGATACCAACGAAGCGGTCACCTCGATGGAACAGACCACTGCCGAAGTGGTGTCCGGTGCGCGCCTGGCCGAAGACGCCGGTACCGCGCTGACCGAGATCGAGCGCGTGTCCAACGCACTCAACACCCTCATCAAGAACATCTCCATCGCCGCCCAGCAGCAGTCGTCGGCAGCGTCGGACATCACCCGCACGATGGGCGTCATCCGCCAGATCACCGGCCAGACCTCGCAGGGTGCCGGGCAGACCGCCGAGTCGATCGGCCACCTGGCGCAGCTGGCGGCCGACCTGCGTCGTTCGGTCGCCGACTTCAAGCTGCCGGCGTGACGCGGGCAGGGCGGCGAGCAAGGAACCAGTCGATGAAGCATTTCCATTTCCCACGCCAGGATCCGCGCGACCGTCGCGCGGCGGCGACCGGAGCGCATCCATGAGCAGCCTGCGCGATGCGATGAGCCACGCGGCATTGGGCTGGGTCAAGCCCGAGCTGGACGAGACCCTGCGCCTGGTGCGCAACGAGGTCGAGTACTTCGCCGAAGACCCGGGCGACAGCAGCCGCATGCGCATCTGCGCCGGCTACCTGCACCAGGTGCAGGGCACGCTGCGCATGGTGGAACTGTATGCACCGGCAATGGTGGCCGAAGAGCTGGAACAGCTGGCCATTGCTGTCGGCAAGGGCGAGGTGGCCGAGCGCGATGAGGCCTGCGCCACTCTGATGCGCGGCAGCGTGCTGCTGCCCGATTATCTGGAACGCCTGCAGAACGGGCACCGTGACATTCCGATCGTGCTGCAGCCCCTGCTCAACGAGATCCGCGCCGCGCGTGGCGAAGCGCTGATCAACGACAGTGTGCTGTTCGCGTTCGCACCCGATTCGGTGACCGCCACCGAAGCGGAGCTGGACCATGCGCGTGGCAGCCTCAGCGGCCGCAACCGCGAACTGCTGGATACCGTTGGCAACGCGGTGAAGGAAGAACTGCTGCAGGTCAAGGACGCCCTGGACCTGCACCTGCGCACCGACGGTGCGCCGCAGCAGCTGCAGGAGCAGGTGACCAAGCTGGGTTCGGTGGCCGATACGCTGGGGATGCTCGGCCTGGGCGCTGCGCGCGGCGTGGTCGTGCAACAGCGTGATGCACTGCGCGGGGTCGTCGAAGGCCGCCAGCAGATCGACGAAGACATGCTGCTGGATATCGCCGGTGCGCTGCTTTATGTCGACGCATCGCTGGACGACCAGGTCGCACACCTGGGGGCCAGTGGCAGTGGCCAGGATGATCCGAGCGCGGTGGAGAACCGGCGCACGGTGGAGGTGCTGGCACACGAGGCGATCGCCAATTTCGCCGCCGCCCGCGAGCATTTCGTCGCTTTCATTGAAACCAGCTGGAACCACGCGGAACTGCAGGATGTGCCACGCCTGCTCGGGGATGTCTCAGGCGCATTGCGCATGCTCGACCTGGGCACCGCTGCCGACTACCTGCGCGGCGTGCAGCAGTACATCGAAGCCGAACTGATCGGCCGCCAGCGCGTGCCAAGTGGACGCCAGCTGGACACCCTGGCCGATGCCATGGCCAGCCTGGAGTACTACCTGGAAGCCCTGCGTGACCGCCGTCCGGGCCGCGAGGACATCCTCGACATCACCCGCAGCAGCCTGGAAGCGCTGCGCTACTGGCCGCTGCCGGAGCGCGGCGCGATCGCCGCCGAGCCGGTGCAGCCGGTCGAGCGCGAAGCCGTGGCGATGCCGGACGTGCCGCTGCAGATCGAACCGCTGGACGTGATCGTGCAGGCCGCCGCGCCGGTTCCTGGCGATGTGCCTGCCTCGCTGCCCGATTTCACCTTCGATCCGTTGCCGGAGGCTCCGGCCGCCGACAACGACCTGATGTTCGGATCGCTCGCTACGCCCGCGTCGCCTGCAGAACCGCACGGTACCCCGGCGCCCCTGTTGTTCGCTGCTTCCAGCGCGCCCGCGCCGGAAGTGCCGCAGTGGGAACTGGGCGGATTCGACGCGTCCGCAGTTGCGGCTGTGGAGCGCAGCGACGAGCGTGCACCGACGTTCGACAGCTTCGATCCGGTCAGTTTCGATCCCGTGCCCGCCGAACAGTCCAACACCGTTGCCTGGACGTTGTCCGAAATGCCGGTGGAGGAACAGGGCGATACGCAGGTAGCCGTCGTGGACGGCAACGATGTTGCCTTCCTGGCGACGTCGTTGGATGACGCGTCGTTTGCCGCGCCGATGGATGCAGCCGTTTCGACGGCGTTCGATCCGGTTGCCGCCGAGCAGGACAGCCAAGCGCCGCTGCACGATGATGTCGTGTTCCGTTTCGACAGCAGTCTGCTGGACAACGCCGATGACGTGCTGTCGCTGGAGGCGATGGAAACCCTGTCGCTGGACGACGAACAGGCGTCGCCTGCGACGCTGGAGCTGATTGACGCAGCGGCGGTGCCGCAGGCCGACGATGGCCTGGCCGTTGCCGAACTGACCGACGCAACCTTTGGCGCTGATGCTGAGGCTTACGCCGCTCCGACCGCTGATCTACCCGCGTCGGAGGACCTGCCGGCTTCGGCGGCTGCGCCGACCGTGGCGCTGGTCGATGTGGATACCATCGCGCCGATCGACTTCAGCGAGGCCGATGCGCAGTTCTTCGCGGAGCTGAATGCCGCTGCCGCCGACTTCAATCCCCAGGCCATGCAGGCAACTGCCGGGTTGACCGAAACCGTACCGTCGGCCGTGGCCGAGGGTGGGTTCGATGCGGGTTTCGACGACGATGCCGAAAACATCGACCAGGACATCCGCGAGGTGTTCCTGGAGGAGTTCGACGACGAGCTGGGCAACCTCGGCACGCTGCTGCCGGCATGGCGCATGCAACCGGACAACATGGACCGGCTGCGACCGATCCGGCGCATTTTCCATACACTGAAGGGCAGTGGCCGCCTGGTTGGCGCACGTACCCTGGGTGAGTTCGCGTGGAAGATCGAAGGCATGCTCAATCGCGTGCTTGATGGCACCCGTGCCGCCACGCCGGCGGTGCTGGCGATGGTCGATCACGCTTACACGGCACTGCCGCAGTTGAACGCTGCGCTGCGCGACGGCCAGCGGATCAACGTTGACCTGCAGGCGATGCAGGCCATCGCCGATCGTGTGGCTGCAGGTGAAGAGACATTCTACGTTGCGCTGCCGGGCGCCCCCGCGCCGATGGCAGTGGCGTCGGCCGACGCGGCCGAGTCGGTGGCCAGCGCCGTGGCTGTTGAGGATGCCCCGGCAGAGCGCGCTGTCGAAGCGGCAGGTACTCCGGCCAACATCGACAGTGTGCTGCGTGAGATTCTGGAGGCCGAGGTGGAACTGCACCAGGCCACGCTGCAGGGCTGGTTGCGTTCTGCGCAGCAGGCACCGCAGCCGGTCAGCGACGCGTTGCTGCGTGCGGTGCACACCATGAACGGCGCCTTCGCGATGACCGAAGTGCCGGAAATCACCGCCGTTACGGGCGGCGCCGAGTCGTACATCAAGCGCGCGCTGGCCGCCCAGGTGGTGCCCGGTGATGACGCCGTGGCGGCGCTGGACGAGACCGCGCAGGCGATCAACGCGACCATGGATGCACTGCAGGCCGAGCAGCCGCGCATTACGCCGCAGCCTGAACTGGCGCAGCGCCTGCAGGCGCTGGCTGGCGAACTGCCGGAAGCTCGCTGGCCGATGGCCGGGTTGGACGTCGAGGATGAAGACGAGCGCGAAGATGTGGGCGAAGACGGCCCGCTGCCCTCGCAGATCGTCGATACCGATGCCGACCTGGTCGCGCCGGAGTCTGGGGCTGAGATCGAGGCGGACGCCGGACGTGACACCGATGCCGCCGCTGTCGATGCCGATATGCTGGATGCGGTGCAGGTCAGCGAGGATTCGCTGACTGATGAGGCGGGCCTGGAGTCGGCTGAATTGACCGGCAGCGATGATCTGTCGCGCTACTTCGATGCCGGGTGGCCTTCAATGCCGGACGTGGCAGCGCCTGAATCTACGTTGCAGGTGGCTGCTTCCTCCATCGAGGGCGCGGCTATCGGCGCTGGGACGGCAGTGGCTGTGTCGGAAGACGACGCGCTGGACGAAATCGGGTTGAACGCGGTGGACGATCTGTCGCCGTATCTGGACGCCAGCGCACTTCCGGTTGACGACCGCGACCTGGATGTCGCAATCGACCTGAATACGCCGCTGTCGTTCACACCTGAAACGGCGGTGGATGACGACGCTGCTGCACTGCCACTCGACAGCGAGCTGTCCAGCCTGCAGGATGAAATGGCTGTGCCGGGCTTCGCAGACCCGGTCACGCTGGAAGCCGCGCTCGAGGCCGGCCTGCACGTGATCGACGAGGAGCAGGGCCAGGACGAAGACGGGCAATGGCCCGTGCTCGGCCTGCAGGCCAGCGAACTCGCGCCTGGCGAGGCGGAAGCCTTTGCCGAGGATGCGGACGTCGGCGGGGAGACGGCGGTCGGTGAAGGAGAGAGCACCGACCAGCCGTCCCCGGCGACGGTGGAAGATGTTGGGTCCGCGGAGACGGCGCGGGACGCCATTTCGCCCTCGCGATTCTTCGAACTGGAAGATGCTCCGGGCCAGACTGCCCTGGCAGACAGCGGCATGATCGTGGTGCCGATCGCGGCGGATGCTGCGACCATCGAGGCCGAACCTGTTGCAGCCGACAGCGGTGATGCGGTGGTGCTGACGGATACGGCTCTGTCCGACGCTCAGAGCGAATCCGAATCCGAATCCGAATCCGAAGACAGCGGCGACCTGCTCGACTTCAGCACCTATGACCGCGAGCTGGTCGACATCTTTGTCGAGGAAGGCAAGGACCTGCTGGATCACTGCGATGGGCTGATCAGTGAACTGCGCGAAGCGCCGCAGGATCGCGAAGCGCTGGCCGGCCTGCAGCGCGATCTGCATACGCTGAAGGGCGGTGCGCGCATGGCCGGCATCAACGCCATCGGCGACCTCGGCCACAGCATCGAATCGTTGCTCGAAGCCGTGGCTGGTGGACGCACCGAGATCGAACGTCGTGACGTGCAGTTGCTGGAACGTGGTTTCGACCGTCTGCACCAGCTGCTGACCCGCACCGGTGAGCATCGCGTTGTCGAGCCGGCGCAGGATCTGCTTGACGCCTTTGAAGCACGCACCACGGCCGACATCACCGCCGCTGCCAACGCAGCAGCAGTCGCTGCTGCCGTCGTCGCGGAACAGGCCCCGCAGGCGGCTCCGGCCGTGGCCGTGGCCGACGCGCCGTTGTCGGCACCGTTGCCGGTGGAAGGCGCGACCGAGGAAGACCCGCTGGCCCGTCCGCAGCAGGAACAGGTGCGTGTGCGCGCCGACCTGCTCGATCGCCTGGTCAACCACGCCGGTGAAGTGGCGATCTACCGTTCGCGCCTGGAACAGCAGCTCGGCGCCTTCCGCGGCGCGATGGGCGAGCTGGAACGCACCAACGCGCGTCTGCGCGACCAGCTGCGTCGCCTGGACCTGGAAACCGAAGCACAGATCGTAGCCCGCTACCAGCGCGAGCAGGACCAGGCCGACCAGAAGTTCGATCCGCTGGAACTGGACCGTTTCTCCACCCTGCAGCAGCTCAGCCGCGCGCTGAACGAGTCCGCCGCCGATCTGGGTGGCCTGCAGGGCGTGCTGGATGATCTGTCGCGTCAGTACGATTCGCTCCTGCAGCAGCAGTCGCGCGTCAGTTCGGAACTGCAGGATGGCCTGATGCGCGCGCGCATGGTGCCGTTCGACGGCCTGGTACCGCGCCTGCGCCGGGTGGTCCGCCAGGCCGGCATGGACACCGGCAAGCAGGTCCACCTGACCCTGGAGGGCACCCACGGCGAACTCGACCGCAACGTGCTCGATCGCATGGTCGCGCCGCTGGAGCACATGCTGCGCAACTCGGTTGCCCATGGTCTGGAAGCACCGGAGCAACGTCGCGCCGCCGGCAAGCCGGAAGAAGGCGAAATCGCCATCCGACTGCATCGGGAAGGCTCGGAAATCGTGCTGGACGTGGCCGACGATGGCGCTGGCCTGGATCGTGAGGCGATCCGTCGTCGCGCCATCGAACGCGGCCTGCTGCCTGCCGATGCGCAGCCGAGCGAACAGGAACTGGACAACCTGATCTTCGCTTCAGGCTTCTCCACCGCCGATCAGGTCAGCCAGCTGGCGGGCCGTGGCGTCGGTATGGACGTGGTCGGCAACGAAGTGCGCCAGCTCGGTGGCTCGGTCGACATCCAGTCGGTACGTGGCCAGGGCGTGCGTTTCACCCTGCGCCTGCCGCAGACGCTGGCGGTCACCCAGGCGGTGTTCGTGCAGATCGGCGAAACCACTTTCGCGGTGCCGGTGGCCTCGGTCAGTGGTATCGGCCGGCTGTCGCACGAACGCTTCGAAGCGGCCGACAGCAGCTATCGCTACGGCGGCGAAGACTATCCGCTGTACGACCTCGGCAGCCTGGTCGGCCAGGCCCCGGCACGCGCCGATGGCCAGGCCCAGGTGCCATTGCTGCTGGTCCGCGCGGGCGATCTGCGCGCCGCCGTTGCGATCGATCAGGTACTGGGCAACCGCGAAGTCGTGGTCAAGCCCGTGGGTCTGCAGATCGCCTCGGTACCGGGCATCTACGGCGCCACCATCACCGGCGATGGCCGCGTGGTGGTGATCCTGGACGTGGCCCCGCTGGTGCGTCGTTTCCTGGCCAACCCGACCGCGCCGGTTCTGGTCAATGCACCCCGCCAGGAACGGCAGGTGCCGTTGGTGATGGTGGTGGACGATTCGCTGACCATGCGCAAGGTCACCGGCCGCATCCTGGAGCGTCACAACTTCGAGGTGAGCGTCGCCCGCGATGGCATCGAGGCCCTGGAACAGCTGCAGGAGCGCGTGCCGGACCTGATGCTGCTGGACATCGAAATGCCGCGGATGGACGGCTACGAGCTGGCTACCGCGATGCGTGCCGACCCGCGCTACAAGGACGTGCCGATCGTGATGATCACCTCGCGCAGCGGCGACAAGCACCGCCAGCGCGCCTTCGAAATCGGTGTGCAGCGCTACCTGGGCAAGCCGTACCAGGAGCTGGACCTGATGCGTAACGTATACGACTTGCTGGGGATTGCCCGTGTCCGTGAGTGACCTCGATCCGGTTCCGGCCGTAGCCCTGCTGGCCCGCCCGGGCGCGGCGCGTGAGCGCCTGCGCGAGGCGCTGGCCCATGCCGATGTGCAGATCGTGCTGGAAGACGATCCCATCACGCTGGAGCCGCAGGCGCTGCACGATGCACGCCCGCAGTTCGTGGTCATCGCGCTGGAAGTGGCCATTGAAGATGCGCTGGAGCGCCTGGAACCGGCGCTGTCTGCCCCCGGGTTGACCCTGGTGTTCGACGAGGCTGAACTGGCCGCGCGGCGCGATGGTTGGGAAGCGCAGCGCTGGGGCCGTCACCTTGCCGCCAAGCTGCACGGCCACCAGCAGGTGCTGCCGCCCGGCGCCGAGGACGAACCGGCGCTGCAGCTTGAACCGGGCCTGCCGTCGACGCCGCCGGTGCCGAAGGAAATCGCGCTGCAACCGCACCTGGAACAGGCCCGTTCGTGGGCCGACGACGTGCCGGCGGATGGCCTCTATTCGCCGCCGGCGCATCTGCATGAGCCGATCGCGCTGGAGCAGGCGCTGGCTGCGTTGCAGCCGGTGCTGCCGGACAGGGCCGCGCCCGCTGATGCGGCGCCTGAGCCGCCACCGGTTCCAGCAGCTCCACCGACGGTATTCACCGATCACACGGCCTGGTCGCTGGTCGACGAGGCCAGTGAGGCGCCGGCAGATCTGCGTACCGCTACGACGGTCGCCGCACCGGAACCGACGTTCGACACCGAGCATCTTTCACTGGTCGATCTGGACGCCGCCGCACCCGCAGGCAGTCGTGCCGGTGCGTTGCTGGTACTGGCCGGGATCGGCGGTCCCGATGCGTTGCGCCGCCTGCTCGCTGCACTGCCCAGCGGGCTGGCCGTGCCGGTGCTGGTGCACATGCGCCTGGACGGCGGCCGCTACGGCAACCTGGTCAAGCAGATGGCACGCGTATCGCCGCTGCCGGTGCAGTTGGCCGAAGCCGGCCAGCGCGCCACGGCAGGCGAAGTGCATGTGCTGGCCGATGACATCGGCGTGCATGCCGCCGCCGACGGCCTGTATTTCCAGACCGAAGCGCAGGGCATCTCGATTGCCGCGTTGTCGGCCGAGCACAGTGCGCTGGTACTGCTCAGCGGTGCAGACCTGGCCCATGTAGGACCGGCGTTGGACCTCGCCGCCGCCGGCGCCTGGGTGGCCGGGCAGGTGGGCGAAGGCTGCTACGACCCGGCTGCGGCGACGGCCGTGGTTGCTGCCGGCATGGTGGCAGGTGAACCGCAGGAACTGGCACAGGTGATTGCCGCGCGCTGGGGACTGGATGACGACGGAGATGCCGCATGAGCTACGCCAGCAATGATGAGATCCGTGGTGTCCTGATCTCGGCCGGTGCCGAACGGGTACTGCTGCCCAATGCAACCGTGGCCGAGATGATGTCGCGGGTACCGGTGCAGGCGGTGGCCGACGCGCCGCGCTGGCTGGTGGGTGAGATCGGCTGGCACGGCTGGCAGGTGCCGCTGGTGTCGTTCGCACGGCTCTCCGGGTTGGGCGAAGAGACGGTGGCCGGCCACAACAAGGTGGTCGTGCTCAAGACCCTCAGCGGCAACCCGGAGCGTCCCTACTACGCGCTGTTGACGCAGAGCTTCCCGCAGCTGATCTCGGTACCGCGCGATGGCCTGCTGGCCGACGCGTCGGAGGAAAACCTGCCCGACATCGTGCACATGCGCGTGCTGCTGGGCGAACAGAGTGCGCTGTTGCCGAATCTCGACGCACTGGAAGCCGCGCTGGATTCGCTGACGGCGTGAATACCGCCGATCGGTAGTGCCGGCCGCTGGCCGGCAACGTCATGATCCCGAGGTTGCCGGCCAGCGGCCGGCACTACCGGGTCGTAAGTCACACGCGTTGGCACTAGGGCCATGCCCGGCGAGCGCAGCGGCCACCGGACCGGCGCCTTACCCCAGATCGCCCAGCCGTGCCTGCAACGCCGCGATCGCGGCCAGGCCTGCGGTTTCCGTGCGCAGGATGCGTGGGCCCAGCTGCAGGCCCTGGAAACCTGCGGCTGCCAGCTGCTCACGGTCACGCGGCGACCAGCCACCTTCCGGGCCGATGGCGATCACCACGCCGCCTGCAGGCGCCGCCTGCAGTGTCGACAGCCGGTGCGCTCCCAGCGGGTCCAGGGTCAACCGCAACGTATCGGCTGGCAGTGCCGCGCCGGCCTGTGCCAGCGACTGCGGCGCCCCTACCTGCGGAATGCGCGCACGGCCGGATTGCCCGCAGGCTGACTGCACCACGTTGTTCCAGTGCGCCACGCGCTTCTCAGCGCGCGCTGCATCCAGCTTCACCTCGGTACGTTCCGCGTTCACCGGCACGATGGCGCTCACCCCCAGTTCGGTGGCTTTCTGCAGGATCAGGTCCATCTTCTCGCCGCGTGCGATGCCCTGCAGCAGGGTGATGTGCAGCGGCGATTCGTTGGCGATCGGCTGCACCTCGTCGATGCGCACCTGCACCTCGCGCTTGCCGGCCAGCGTCAGCGTGGCGGTGTAGTCGTGGCCATCGCCGTTGAACAGCACGCAGCTGTCGCCCTCGCGCAGGCGCATCACCCGCACCAGGTGGTTGGCCGTCTCTTCCGGCAGGGTCACGGTCTGGCCGCTGTGCAGCGCCAGGTCGATGGGGCAGCGGGTCACGCGCATGCAATCGCCTCGTCGATGGCTGCCAGCGTGGTATGCGCCAGCAGCTCCAGTTGTTCGTCGTCCACGCAGTACGGTGGCATCCAGTACAGCACGTTGCCCAGCGGGCGCAGCACCACGCCGCGCTTCAACGCCGACTTGTAGGCGTGCAGCCCAAGCTTCAACCCGGGATCGAAGGGCGTGCGCTTGTCACCGTTGCGGGTCAGTTCGAAGGCCACAACCATGCCGGCCTGGCGTACGTTGGCCACGTGTGGATGGTCGGCGAACGGTGCGGCCAAGGTGCCCATCACCGAGGCAATACCACGATTGCGCGCGATCACATCGTCGTCGCGGAAGATGTCCAGCGTGGCCAGCGCCGCCGCACAGGCCAGCGGGTTGCCGGTGTAGCTGTGCGAGTGCAGGAAGGCGCGTTCACGCGAATCATCAAGAAATGCGTCATACAGCACCTGCGTGGCCAGTACTGCAGCCAATGGCAGGAAACCACCGGTCAGGCCCTTGGACAGGCACAGCAGGTCGGGCATCACCCCGGCTTGTTCGCAGGCGAACATCGTGCCGGTGCGGCCGAAACCGGTGGCGATCTCGTCGGCGATCAGGAAAGCGCCATGGGCATCGCACAGTTCACGCACGCGCTGCAGATAGGCCGGATCGTGCATGCGCATGCCACCGGCGCACTGCAGCCTTGGCTCCAGGATCACCGCGCAGATTTCGCCCGGATGCTGGTCGAACAGCGTGGCCAGGCCATCGGCGGCCTGGCGTGCGCGGTCGGCCGCGCTCTGCCCGGGCTCGGCCAGGTAGGCGTCGGGCGAGGGCGCGAACAGGCCCTCGGCCAGCAGTGGCGCATAGACCCGGCGATACAGCGGAATGTCGGCCAGTGCGAGGGCACCCAGCGTCTCGCCGTGGTAGCCGTTCTCCAGCGAGACGAAGCGCGTACGTCGGGTCTCACCACGGTTCTGGAAATACTGGAAGGCCATCTTCAGCGCCACTTCGACGCCGGCCGAGCCGTTGTCGGCGTAGAACACCTTGGCCAGCGGCGCGCGGCCGGGCTGGCGTGGCGCGAGGGCCAACAGGCGTTCAGCCAGGGTGATCGCAGGCTCGTGGCCGAAGCCGGCCAGCATCACCTGTTCCAGCTGTCCAGCCTGAGCGGCGATGGCACCGCCGATGCGCGGCTCGGCATGGCCGAACAGGTTGGTCCACCAGCTGCTGACGGCGTCCAGGTAGCGGTTGCCGTCGTGATCGATCAGCCAGGCGCCTTCGCCGCGGGCGATCGGCACCAGCGGCAACGTGTCCGGATGCTCGCGCATCTGCGTGCACGGATGCCACAGGACCTGGAGGTCGCGTTGCCGCCAGTGCTGGACCAGCGGAGAGGGGGTTGGGTCTGCTAGCATTTCGGGCTCATGAACATGTTGCTGCCTGCACATTCTATCGGCCTTGGCGCACGCGCCGGCTGCCACGGAGATTCCGCATGAACGATGACCGCGCCAGGCGTCCGCTGCCGATCATCCATCGGATCACCGATGAGGAGAACGGGCCCTTCCAGCGCCAGCACCTGGATCTGGAGTTCTCCAATGGTGAACGCCGCCGCTTCGAGCGCCTGGTCAGCCGTGGCCATGGCGCGGTGGTGGTGGTGCCGATGCTTGATGATGAAACCGTACTGCTGGTGCGTGAATACGCGGCTGGCATGCACCGCTACGAGCTTGGCCTGGTCAAGGGCCGGATCGATGCCGGCGAAACGCCGGAGCAGGCTGCCGACCGTGAGCTGAAGGAAGAGGCCGGCTATGGCGCTCGGCAGGTTGACGTGCTTCGCGCGATGACCCTGGCGCCGACCTACATGAGCCATCAGTCCTGGCTGGTGGTCGCACGCGACCTGTACCCGGAGAAGCTGGCCGGCGACGAGCCGGAGGAGCTGGAAGTGGTGCCATGGAAGCTGGCCGATCTGGACCAGCTGATGCTGCGCGAGGACTTTTCCGAAGGGCGTTCACTGGCGGCGCTGTTCATCGCCCGCCAGTGGCTGCAGGGAACGCGATGATCAAGCTGACCACGGAATTGCGAGAGACCACGATCGCCATCGCCCAGGAAGCCGGGCAGGCCATCATGCAGATCTACAACAACGGTTTCGACGTGACGCTCAAGCACGACGACAGCCCGGTTACCGCTGCCGACCTCGCCGCCGACCGGGTAATCCAGCAGGGGCTGCGGCAGCTGACCCCGGACCTGCCGATCCTGTCGGAGGAGTCGCCGCTGGTGCCGTGGGAGCAGCGCCAGCACTGGGGCGCGTACTGGCTGGTCGATCCGCTGGATGGCACCCGTGATTTCGTCAAGCGCAATGGCGAGTTCAGCGTCAACATTGCGCTGATCTACCAGGGTGCTCCGGCCTTCGGCGTGGTCCAGTCGCCGGTCACCGGTATTGTCTGGCACGCGATGCGGGGCGAGCTGGCGTATCGCCGGCAGGGTGTACATGACACCGTGCTGCGTACCCGTACACCCGCGATTGCGCCGCTGCGGGTTGCCGCCAGCCGTTCGCATCGGTCTGCCGAGACCAATGCCTTGCTGGCCCGGATGGGCGACATCGAGACCGTGGTGCAGGGCTCTTCGCTGAAATTCTGCCGGATCGCCGAGGGCGGACTGGATGTCTATCCGCGGCTCGGCCCGACCTCTGAATGGGATACCGCAGCTGGCCAGTGCGTACTGCACGCGGCCGGTGGTGCGGTGCTCTCGGTCGGCACCGGCAAGCCGTTCCGCTACAACCGCCGGCCGACGCTGTTGAACGGCGAGTTCATGGCGCTGGGTGATACCAGCCTGCCGTGGCGCGACTGGTTGTCTGATTGATGCTGGAGAAACGCATGAGCACGCACGACACCCCCGCCACCGGCGAGGCCAGCGCGGAGCTGGAGCGCCTGCTGGCCATCATGGCGCGCCTGCGCGACCCGCAGGGCGGTTGCCCTTGGGACCTGCAGCAGAACTTCGCGACCATCGCGCCTTACACGATCGAAGAAGCCTACGAAGTGGCCGACGCGATCGACCGTGGCGACCTCGACGACCTCTGCGATGAACTGGGTGACCTGTTGCTGCAGGTGGTGTTCCATGCACGCATGGCTGAAGAGCAGGGGGCATTTGCCTTCGCCGAAGTCGCGCGCGCGATCAGCGACAAGATGCAGCGGCGTCACCCGCATGTGTTCGCCGATGTCAGCGTCGCCGATGCCGACGGTGTGACGCGTAACTGGGATGCGATCAAGCGTGCCGAGCGCGCTGCCAAGGGCGAGCAGGACACCTCGGCGCTTGCGGATATCTCGCGGGGCCTGCCGGAATGGCAGCGGGCCGTGAAGCTGCAGTCGCGCGCGGCCAAGGTCGGTTTCGACTGGCCCGGTCCGCTGCCGGTGCTGGACAAGGCGGCCGAGGAGCTGCAGGAGCTGCGCGAGGAATTCGAGCGCGGCGATATCGCCGGCAACAAGGCGCGCCTGCAGGAGGAACTGGGTGACCTGCTGTTTGTCTGCGCCAACCTGGCGCGGCATGCGGACATCGATCTGGGCGCGGCGCTGCGCGGGGCCAACCACAAGTTCGAACGTCGCTTCCGTTCGATGGAGGCGCAGGCCGAGGCACAAGGCGATTCGCTGGCTGCCCTTGATCTGGATGCACAGGAAGCCCTCTGGCAGCACGCCAAGGCGGCGGAGAAGGCGTGAAGACGCTCGGGCTGTTCCTGCTGACCGCGCTGGCCGAGATCGTTGGCTGCTACCTGCCGTGGTTGTGGCTTCGCAAGGGCGGCAGTATCTGGCTGTTGCTGCCGGCTGCGGCCAGTCTGGCATTGTTCGCTTGGCTGCTGACCCTGCACCCGACCGCCAGTGGCCGCGTTTACGCCGCATATGGTGGCGTGTACATCGGCACGGCGCTGTTCTGGCTGTGGCTGGTCGATGGCATCCGCCCCAGCCGCTGGGACATGCTGGGTGCGGCACTCTGCCTGGCCGGCATGGCGGTGATCATGTTCGGGCCGCGGCAGCCGGTCTAATGGCCGCGTCTCCTTTCCTGTAGAGCCGAGCCATGCTCGGCTGCTCTTGTCCGGCGTGGCCGAGTAGGCTCGACTCCACGCAGCAAAGGCGCATGATGGAGCCGGTCATCGCCCCGGAGCATGCGCATGTCCCGCTTCGCCAACTTCCGCGAGTTCTACCCGTTCTATCTCAGCGAGCACCGCAACACGGTCTCGCGGCGCCTGCACTTCATTGGCAGCTGCGGCGTGCTGCTGCTGGTCGCCACCGCCGTGCTGCGAGGACAGCCGATGCTGCTGTTGGCTGCGCTGGCCTGTGGCTACGGCTTTGCCTGGGTCGGTCACTTCTTCTTCGAGAAGAACCGCCCTGCCACATTCCGCCATCCGCTGTATTCCTTCATCGGTGACTGGGTGATGTTCGCCGACATCCTGCGGGGCCGTATCAGATGGTGACCCGGGTTTTTGACCTTCTGTAGAGTCGAGCCATGCTCGACTGCTTTTGGCAGAGGCAGCCGAGCATGGCTCGGCTCTACAGGAAGCCAAGGCAGCCGAGCATGGCTCGGCTCTACAGGAAGCCAAGGCAGCCGAGCATGGCTCGGCTCTACAGGAAGCCAAGGCAGCCGAGCATGGTTCGGCTCTACAGGAAGCCAAGGCAGCCGAGCATGGCTCGGCTCTACAGGAAGCCAAGGCAGCCGAGCATGGCTCGGCTCTACAGGAAGCCAAGGCAGCCGAGCATGGCTCGGCTCTACAGGAAGCCAAGGCAGCCGAGCATGGTTCGGCTCTACAGGAAGCCAAGGCAGCCGAGCATGGCTCGGCTCTACAGAACCACGTCAACGCGGGCCCGTGCAGCCCAGCATCGCCAGGTCGATCGAGTCGGCCATGCGCCGGTAGCCCTCGTCGTTCGGATGCAGATGATCGCGGGTAATGTTCGCTGGCAGTGATTCCGGCTGTTTCGGATCACGCAGCGCCGCATCGAAATCCACCACGCCATCGAATCCGGTGTCCTTGCCACGTGCCCACTGGTTGATCGCGGTGCGGGTGGCGGCCGATACCGGTTCGTAGCGCTCCGAATCGCCGAACGGCGTCAGCGTACCGAGATGCGCGCGGATGCCATGCGCGTGCAGCCGTGCGGCCACCTGGCGATAGCCGAGCAGCATGTCCGCAGCGCTGCGTCCCGGCAGCGGCTGTGCACTGCCACCGTGGCGGATGTCATTGATGCCTTCGAACAGGATCACCTGGTCGGCGTCGGCCACCGCGATCACGTCGCGATCCAGCCGTGACAGCGCGCTGTGGCTGCGGCCATGGTCCAGCAGCTTGTTGCCGCTGATGCCCTGGTTGAGCACCACGAAGCGGTCCGGGCAGGCCTGTTGCAGACGCAGGCCCAACCGCTCGGGCCATTGGTTGAGCGAGCCGCGCGAGGCGGTCGCGCCTTCGGTGATGGAATCACCCAGGGCCACGATCACCTGCGGCCGATCAGCGCGCTGCACCAGTACGGCCGAGAACACATTCTGCTGGTAGCCCACGCGCACGCTGTCGGCCACCGCATCCTGTTTTCCGTCGGCCACGCGCACCACGGTGCGGCGCACCGCAGGGCGGGTGGGCTGTGGGAAGTACGCGATCACGCTGATCTCCTGCAGGGCGGCGACCTGCAATGGCAGCGCATCACTCAGCAGCGCTGCACCCACCGGTACGTCGATGGACGTGCGTCCATCGACGGTGACCGGCAGTGCTGCCGCCTTGCCGTCCTTCAGGCGCACCCGCACCTCTTCCACATGCAGCGGCGTGGTGCCCAGCTCGTTGCTGATGCGCAGACGCAGCGCATCGCCCTTGCTGCCCAGGCGCATGTCCTGGCGCACGGTCTGCGCTGCGAACTGTACCGGCGCGTCGGCGCTGCCATCCTTGCGGTCAGGTGCGGGCGAGGCGGTCCAGGCGGTGACCCAGACCGGTGCGGCCAGCGCCACGGGGGCGGTCACGGCGCTGCCGATGGCCAGGGAAAGCAGGGTGATCCAGCGCTGCATGGGCTTTGGTCCGGTCAGGAGAAGTAGGTGCCGCCGTTGACGTCCAGGTTGGCACCGGTGATGAACGCTGCAGCGTCCGAGGCCAGGTACACCGCCGCATCGGCCGCTTCATCCGGCAGGCCCTGGCGACGCAGCGGCGTCGCACCGGCCACCGCCGTGCGCACTTCAGGCTTGGTGAACTCATCGTGGAAGCGGGTGGCGATCATGCCGCAGCACAACGCATTCACGCGGATACCCTTCGGTCCCAGCTCCTTGGCCATGGCCCGGGTGAAGGTCATCACGCCTGCTTTCGCTGTGGCATAGATCGCCGCGCCAGGGCCACCACCATCGCGACCGGCCTGCGAGGCGAAGTTCACGATCGCCGCGCCTTCGCTCATGTGCGGTACCACGGCATGGGTGGTCAGGTAGGTGGAGGTCAGGTTGAGGTCGATGACCTTGTGGAAGAACGCCGGATCGATGTCGGCCAGCGGACGACGCTCGACCATGCCGCCGGCCACGTTCACCAGCACGTCGATGCGCTGGCCGAATGCAGCCTGGGTTGCTGCGACCAGACCGGCCACTGCGGCCGGATCGGTGACGTCAGCGCGGTGGGCGATGGCCTGGCCGCCAGCCGCCTTGATTAGCGCCAGTGTTTCCTGCGCGCTGGCTTCGTCGTTGGCGTAGTTGAGGCAGACGCGGGCACCGGCCGCGGCCAGCTTGATCGAGACGGCACGGCCGATATCACGGCCACCACCGGTGACGATGGCCACCTTGTCCTGGAACGACATACGGGAAACTCCTTGGTTTGCGGGGGAATACGAGGAAAGAGGGGGCGCTCAACCGTCTGTGCGGTCGAGCTTGTGGATGGGTCCGGTCCACCACCACAGCGCCGCCAGCGACAGCGGCACCAGTGCGGCAACGAGGATGAAGATCGGTGCATAGGAATGGCGGGTCAGCACCGGCACCAGCCAGGTGGTGATCAACGTGCCGGCCACTGCGGCCAGGCCGCCGAGACCGGCCAGCGTGCCGACCGAGCGGCCGTCGAACAGATCGCCGGGCAGGGTCTGGATGTTGCCGATGGCGATCTGGAAACCGAACAGCACTGCAGCGATCGCCAGCACCGCAAACAGCGGCTGGTTGGCCAGTACCGCACCCAGCAGGGCCGGTGCCATGATCACGCAGCCCAGCGAAATCGACAGCTTGCGCGCGCGGTCCACGCTCTGTCCGGCATTGATCAACCGCCCTGACAGCCAGCCGCCACTGAGGCTGCCCAGCATGGCGCCGACGAAGGGCACCCAGGCGAACAGGCCGATCTGCTTGATGTCGAAGCCGAAGGTCTCGGCCAGGTAGATCGGCAGCCACGATACGAACAGCCACCAGATCGGATCCAGCAGGAAACGGCAGGCGAGCATGCCCCAGCTCTGCCGGTGGGCCAGCAGCGAACGCACGCTCACCTTCGGCGCATCGGCGCGCTGCTGACCTGCCTGGTCTTCCAGGATCAGGCGTCGCTCCGCGTCACTCACCCACGGGTGCTTGTCCGGGCCGGCGCGATAGACGAACAGCCACGGCAGCAGCCACAGGAAGCCAAGCGCACCGACCAGCACGAAGGTGCCGCGCCAGCCCAGCCACAAGTACAGGCCGGCGATGGCCGGTGCCGAAACGATGGCGCCGATGGACGCACCTGCGTTGAAGATGCCCTGCGCGAGGGCGCGCTCACGCGCGGGGAACCACTCGGCGTTGGCTTTCACCGCGCCGGGCCAGGCACCGGCTTCGCTGATGCCCAGCATCGCCCGCACCACGCTGAAGGACAGCATGGAGTGAGTGACCGAATGCAGCGCGATCGAGATCGACCAGACACTGATCGACAACGCGAATCCCAGACGCGTCCCGATCATGTCGAACAGGCGCCCGAACAGGAACTGGCCAGCGGCGTAGAACAGCATGAACACGGTCACCAGCAGCGCGTAGTCGTCCTTGGTCGCGCCGACTTCCTTGGCGATCTCCGGCCACATCACCGCCAACGCATTGCGGTCGATGTAGTTGATCACGGTGGCCACCGCGATCAGGCCGACGACCAGCCAGCGCACGGCTGAACGCACCGGTACCTTGCGCAGCGCGGCCACGGCCGCGGGGCCGTTCATCGTGCCTCACCCTTGCTGCGGTCCATGCGCGCATGGCTGCCGCTCCAGCGGTAGGCATGGCCGTCCACGGTCACGCTGTGTTCGCCCTTCGCGTCGCTGTCGTCGGCCACGCCCAGTGCGATGCGTGCACCGCTGGACAGGCGCAGTTCCAGCACCTCGGCATCATTGCCGCGCGTGCGGATGATCTGCTTGATGCGGCTGTAGGCGCCGTGCACGTACTCGGCGGTGCCGTTGTACTCGCCATGCGGCTCCAGCACGCTGAAGAAGGTCACATCCTTCTGTCCTTCCACGCGCTGCAGCAGTGCCGGTTCGCGGCGCAGGTTGAATTCGGGATCGTTGGCACCGCTTTCCACCAGCAACGCCTGCGATGGCGCGCTGCTGCCGAAGCGGTAGGTGTAGAAGCGTCCGTCGAGCAGCCATGCCAGCGTGCGCGGTTCACTGCCGGCCTTGCTACGCGCGTCCAGCCACAGGTGCTGGTAGCCGTTGTCGCCGCCGAGCACCGGGCGCTGGGTGGGGAAATGCTCGGCCTCGAAACCGGTGGTGACGATATGGCCGTTGAAGTGCAGCGGCAGGTCGTAACGCGCGGCCTTGTCGCCGTGCACCTGCAGCAGGTCCAGCACCACCGGCAGGCCCAGTTCGGGGTGGCGCAGCAATGCCTGGGTGCGGGTGAAGACCACGCCCGGATAGGCATCGCGCATCGTCGCCGAGGCGATCTGGGTATCTGCGTCGGCCTGGAAGAAGCGCACCTGCGGGGCGAGTTCCTCACCGCGCTTCCAGTCACCCTTGAAGTGGCTCTGCTCGTTCACCACCAGGGTGTTGTGGGCCACGGTCTGCTTGGCCCAGCTGCGGTTCTCGGCCAGGTAGATGCCGCCTCGCTTGGCTTCCACGTTGAGGAAGCGTGCTGCGCCGTAGTCGGTCACCACGGCATTGCCGTTGTCGTAGAACAACCAGTTGAGCTTGTCGAAGTGGCCATGGCCCATGCCCTGCATGGTGTCCTTCTGCACCAGCGCCTGGCCGCGTTCGCCGCCCATGCGCAGGATCGCCAGACCGCCGCGTTCACCGTCCGGGCCATCGCGCAGCAGCATCGGCCGGTAATCGAACGGCTTGGCTTTGTTGGCCGCCAACGCCTGCGCCACCTGCAGCCCTTCCGGTGACAGCAGCAGGCGTTTCTGCTGCTGCGCGACCGACAGCAGACGGTCATCGCCGGTGCGCGCATAGGCAATGCCGATGCCGGCCACCAGCTCTTCGGTGTCGATGCCCTTGTCCAGGATTGCATCGTTGATCGGGAAGAACAGGCCGCCGTAGCTGGTCTGCACCAGCACGTCCACCGCCTTCAACAGCACGCCGTCGCGGCGCGCGAAGATCTTCCGTTGCGGCTCGTTGCGCTCGATTGCGTTGGCGAACAGCAGGAACGGCGCCAGCGCATAGCGCTGGTAGTAGGGGCCTTCCTCGTAATAACCATCGGGCGAGAACAGCAGGTCGATCTGCCGCAGGAAACCGAACTGGTCATCCTTGCGGCTGCCGCGCAGCGATTTTTCCACCAGTTCCGGATCGCGCAGCACGTAGCCGGTCATGCCGGTGGCCGCCACCGCCCAGGTTGCGTGGTTGTGGATCTGATCATAGTTCTTCGGTTCACTGGCCAGGAACTCAGCCATCGGCCGGAACACCTGCGATTCGATGGTCTGCCGATCCTGCGGCGACAGGGCATCGCGGATCGCGTCGTAGCCCTGGATGGCGTTGACCAGCCAGACCGAATCGTTGAGCACCTGCCAGAACACCCGGCCGGGAATCTGCCCGCGTCCTTCCGGATGCGGGCCGAGGGTCGGGTAGAGCTGGGCGTACTGCAGCAGCATGTCGCGCGCGTACGTCACGTAGGCCTTGTCGCCGGTCAGCCGGTACAGGGTGCCGGCGGCCAGCAGTGCCTGGTAGTTGCGCTTGTGCTGCTCATGGGTGCGACCGCCACCCTTGTCCTTCGGCACCGGCACGTCGATGCCGGCCTTCATCATCTTCTGCAGCGACTTCTGCGTACGTGCCTGCTCCTTGGCGAACCACGGATAGCGGCTGCCCTCGCTGGCCATCTGCTGCCACTGTGCAGCGGTCACCAGTACCGGCGCGGTGTCGGCTTGGCGTGCGGCGGGCGTCGGTGCCGCCTGCAGCGGCAGGGCCGGCAACACGGCGGCGGGCAGGGCCAGGGCCAGGGAAACGAACAGCGGCTGCAACCTCATCGATCAACTCCGGTGCTGGTGCGTGACAGGGCAACCTCGCCCACCTTGGGATACCAGTCCACCCCCGTCTGTTCGCGCGGGGTCATCGCCAGCGCCGGATCGGCGCCGATGGCGGGCAGCGCCGTTGCCGGCACCCACAGGCCGCTGGCCGCCAGCTGCAGGGCGATGTTGGCGCTGCTCACGCCGCCCGGGAATACGCTGCTGGCCTGTGGCGACTGCACGTTGTTGCTGAAGGCGATGCCCGCCAGCGAGCTGGCCGCATTCGGTGGATTCTTGCTGGTGCGGTTGACGATCAGGTTGCCGCTGAAGTGGCTGTTGCTGGCCGCGACCACGATCCCCTTGGCCTCGTCATGGCCCACGCCGAAGCTGATCTTCGCCACGTCGACAAAAGTGTTGCGGCTGATGGTTGCGTTGACCACCGGCGCATAGCCGGACAGTGGCGGATTGGCCTGCGCATCCATCACCGCCAGCGCCGAACGGTTGCTGGAGCCGGCCAGCCGTTCGAAGTAGTTGTTGCTGACGGTCTGGTCGGCATTGATGATGCGCACGCCGCCGGTGCCGGCCTTGTCGTCGCCGAGGAAGAGGTTGTCGATCACCCGGTTGCCGTTGCCATGGCGCAGGGTCAGCGCGCCGGCCGAACGATAGAACACGTTGCCACGGAAGGTGTTGCCGCCGGACTTGTTGGAGACGATCTCGGTCTCACCATCACAGCCCTCGAACCAGTTGTTTTCGACAGTGCTGTTGGAATCGCTCAGCGAGGTATCGCTGGTGCCGACGCGGATCGTTTCACCGCCGTTGACGCCCAGTGCCGGCCGCGGGCCGAACCAGTTGTGGTCGATGCGGTGCTGGTTGTCCAGGCCCTGGACCGCATCGCGCACCACTACCACCGTCGGGCCGGCATTGGTCTTGCCACGCAGCTGGCTGTGGTCGAGGCGGTTGTTGCTGCCGTACAGCGACACCCAGTAGTCCTGGTCGCTGCCATCGGGGTTGCTGTAGTCATCAATGACCAGGCCGGTGACGCGGCTGTGGCTGGCCACCGCCTTGCTCGATTCGCGGAAGGCCACCACCGCGTCACCCGGTGTGTAGCCGTTGCGGAACACCAGGTTGGAGACCTGCAGGTAGCTGCCGGCCAGGCGCAGGTCCGACGCCCCGCTGAGGATCACCTTGCCCGGTGTCTGCGCGCGCAGCACGATCGGCGCGGCAGCCGTGCCCTGGCCCTTCAGCAGCAGGCGCGCATCGGTCCAGGTGCCATCGGCCAGCACGATCTCATCGCCTGGCTGCAGGGCGGCAGCGGCGGTGGCGAATGCGCTGGCGTCATGGACGAGCCAGCTGGCGGCCGTTACAGGGGAACTGGTCAGGCATGCTGCCAGACCAATTGTCAGGCAAGATGCGACGGTGGTTCTTGAAAGGCGGTGCGAAGTCGATTGAGTGCGCATGAAGTCCTTCCAGAGACGGCTATGTCGAGGTTTCAGAGTCGGTGTGCATACCACTTGTTGGGTGTGTTGTAAGCCACGTTGCGCGCAAAGTCATGCTGCATGAGCACATGAAATGGCGGGCAACCGGTCTGAATCAAAGGTAATACGAAAAATCCAGTCCAGTTGGTTGACATTTCTGTGTCGACGTGTCGAAGCTGCGTCCCACGCCTACTGTCCGGGCGTTCCTTTGGGAGGAGGAAAACCATGCGGCTACCTGCCGGAGTTGTACGTCGTACACCGTTGTCACCCACGCCACTGATCGTGGCACTGCTCGCTGCGCTGGCGGCTTCGCCGGCCGTGCAGGCGCAGTCTGCCGGTACCGGTTCCGGGCAGGACGCCACCACCCTGGATCAGGTGCAGGTCACCGGCATCCGCGAGTCGATGCAGAGCTCGATCAACAAGAAGCGCGACGACACGGTGATTGCCGATGTGTTGTCGGCCGATGACATCGGCGACCTGCCCGCGCCGTCGCTGGCCGATGCGATCGAAACGCTGACTGGTGCCGCCTCGACCCGCGACAAGACCGGTGCGTCGGAAATCTCGATCCGGGGCTTGGGCGCATTCCTCAGCAGCACCAACTTCAATGGCCGCGAGATCACCAACGGCAGCGGCGACCGCTCGGTGAACTTCAACATGTTCCCGGCCGAGCTGATCAACACGGTGGCGATCTACAAGACCCAGCGTGCCGACATCATCGAAGGCGGTGTGGCCGGAACCATCGGCCTGGAGACGGTCAAGCCGCTGGAGTATGGCAAGCGCTCGGCGCAGTTCGACCTGCGCGGCAGCTGGGCCGAGTATGACAAGAAGTACCGCGACGACGATGGCATCGGCTATCGCGGTACCGCCAGCTACATCGACCAGCTCGAATTCGGCAACGGCCAGAAGCTCGGTATCTCGCTGGGCATCCAGCGGCTGGAGGGTACCGATCCGGAGGAGAGCATTACCAGCGGTTCCACCTGGTATGCCTGCGATGGCAGGCAGAATGTGGCCAATGCCAACTGCAATGAAGTCAGCGCCCAGGCCATCGCCAACGGTGCACCGTATTACCTGGTGCCAAGCAGCCGCATCTATCGCCTGAAGCAGGAACGCAATGATCGCCAGAGCGAGTTCGCGGCGATCCAGTGGCGGCCCAACGACGTGGTCGAGGTCAACCTCGATTTCGAGCATACCGAGCGCAACTGGGACGAGAACCGCAGCGACCTGAGCCTGTCCAATGCACGTCGCGGCATCACCCAGCGTGATGTGGACGAGGACGGCATCGTCCGCCACCTGCATGGCAGCACCTCCATCGATTCGACCTCCAACCGCTACTGGCGTGGCGAGGAATACACCGGCGGTGGCCTCAACCTGATCCTGCGCCCGAGCCCAGCCTGGGAGCTGTCCACCGATCTTTCCTATTCGCATACCAACCGCTTGGACAGCGAGCGCATGACCCGGCTGCGCGCCAACCAGCGCGACGTCAACAACGCCATCGTGCCGGGCATCAGCAGTGGCGCCACCGGCTATGTCGACTACGACTGGGACTGGCATGGCGAGGTGCCGAGCGTGGCGCTGGCGCCGAACTTCGATCCGAACAACTGGGATGCCTACACCGGTGCAGCGCGGGTGACCTCCAGCGCTACCGAGAACGACCACAAGATCAAGGCTGGCCGCTTCGATGCCAGCTTCATGCCGGAGTCCGGTTTCTTCACCCGGATCAAGGGCGGCGTGCGCGCCAGCCAGGCCGACTACCGCCTGCGCGACAACACCCTGGTGACCGACTACGACCAGCGCGTTGCGGCAGACAAAGCGAAGATCATCGCCGCCAACCGTGCCTGCCGAGCCCCCTTCCCGCAGGACGACTTCATGGACGCGGCCAGCGGCAACACGATCTCCTCGTGGGCGTACTTCGATCCGAGCTGCCTCTATGAATCCTTCCGCGGCACCAGCGACAGCGGCCTGGACCCGGATTTCCAGGATCCGAACAACGTCGATGTGACCGAGAAAACCCGCGCGCTGTACCTGATGGGCGAGTTCAGCAGCACGCTGTTCGGGTTGCCGGTCACCGGCAATGTCGGCCTGCGCTGGGTCAAGACCGACGTGCGCTCGGAAGGAGTGCGCACCGACCTGGCAATCATCGACAACGGCGACGGCACGATCCGCCTGCAGCCCACCGGCGACTACACCACCCAGGTGTTCAAGGCGGGCAACGACAAGCTGCTGCCGAGCCTGAATGCCGCTTTCGAGCTGAAGCCGGACCTGCTGCTGCGGGTGGGGGCGTACCGGGCGATGTCACGCCCGGATATCGCCGCACTCGGCGCCGGCCGCACCATCAATGTCAGCAGCGATGCCACCTATACCGGTCTGGCTGACGCGCTGGACGACATCAGTGCCAGCGGCAATCCGGCCGCACAACCGTTGATGTCCTGGAATGGTGATGTCTCGCTGGAGTGGTATGCCAACCCGGACACGCTGCTGGCCGGTGCGGTGTACTGGAAGCAGTTCAACGGTGGCACCGCCACCGCGCTGGTGCCGGAAACCTACACCATCAACGGGCAGACGGTGACCGTGCCGGTGCGCCAGCAGGTGACCACCGACGAGGACAGCACCCTGACCGGTATCGAGCTCAGTGCCACCCACCGGTTCTCGTACCTGCCCAAGCCGTTCGATGGCCTTGGCTTCAAGGTCAGCTACAACTATGCCGACGCCGACTACCAGACGCAGGATTCACGGTTGGGCGAGCAGTTGGCCGCCGACGGATCGATCATCCCGGCTATCGTGCCGCCGGCCGGCCTGAGCGGATTCTCGCGGCACGTACTGTCCGGTTCCCTCTACTGGGATGTGGGCCGCTTCAACATCCAAGCCATCGGCAAGTTCCGTTCGCACTATTACCAGGACTTCACCGGCAACACGGCGCAACAGAACCGCTACTACGATGACAACACCAGCGTCGACCTGCGCCTGCGCTACCGGGTGAACAAGCAACTGTCGCTGTCGCTGGAATTGATGAACCTGACCAACGAACCGCGTGTGGCATACCAACCGCTTTACGGGAATTTCCGCGAGGTGGTGAGCTACGGGCGGCGCGCGTATTTCGGTGTACGATACAAGTTCTGAACAGGGCGGCGCGGCCAATGGTCGCGCCGTCGCTCCAACCGGACCCGCACCGTGCCCGGTGGCCGGGGACGGGCCCGGAGGGAACCGCCAAGGGTCAGCCGCATGTCCGCCAACCGTCTCTACCAGACCATCGCCGCCAAGCTCCGCAAGCTGATCGAAGATGGCGAATATCCGTCGGGTTCGCGCCTGCCGGGCGAACGTGAACTTGCCGAACGCTTCGGCGTCAGCCGGGTCACCATCCGCGAGGCGGAAATCGCCCTGGAAGCGCAGGGCTGGATCGCGATCCGTATCGGTTCGGGCGTCTATGTGAAGCCGCGCCCGGCGCAGGCTGCCGGCGGGCTGCCCGATATCAGCGCCTTCGACCTGACCGCTGCGCGTGCCGTGTTCGAGGCAGAAGCCGCCGCGCTGGCGGCCAGCAATGTCGATGAGGCCGGTATCGCCGAACTGCAGGTGCTGGCCGAAGCGTTGTGCCGGCGTGACCTCACCGATGAAGAGGCCGGTGATTACGACCGCCGCTTCCACCTGGCCATCGCCCGCCTGTCCGGAAACCCGGTGGTCGAGTATTTCGTGCAGCAGATCTGGCGCATGCGCAGCGAGCTGCCGCGGGTGACCGAGGTCTATGCCCGGGTGTGCCATGACGATGGCGCCAGCCGCGCCGACGAGCACATGGCGATCTTCGAGGGGCTGCGTGCGCGTGATCCGGTCGCGGCGCGCAATGCAATGCGACATCACTTCCAGCGCCTGTTCGAGGCGATGCTGGAGGCGACCGAAAGCCAGGCCCTGGCCGAGATCCGCCGGCAGACCCAGCAGGACCGCGAGCGGTTCCTGGCCACGACCCGGATCTGACCGGGTCCATCCGGTAGCGCCGGGCTCCGCTCGGCTGCTTTGCGCTGGAACGTGCGATACCCGCATAGCCTGTATCCGCGCGCTATGCTGGGCTCCGGACGTCTCCCATAAGGAAAGCGCGATGTTCCCGACCATGTTCTTCAGCGCGGTACTGGCCTTCGTGGCCGTGGTCATCCTGTTCAAGGCGGTACGGATGGTGCCGCAGGGCTATGAATGGACCGTCGAACGGTTCGGCCGTTACACCCACACGATGTCACCCGGTCTGCATTTCCTGATCCCCATCGTCTACGGGGTGGGGCGCAAGGTGAACATGATGGAGCAGGTGCTGGACGTGCCCGGTCAGGAAGTGATCACCAAGGACAACGCCGCCGTGCGCGTCGACGGCGTGGTGTTCTTCCAGGTGCTGGACGCGGCCAAGGCCGCCTACGAGGTGTCGGTGCTGGAAGTGGCGATGATCGCCCTGGTGCAGACCAACATCCGTACCGTGATCGGCTCGATGGACCTGGATGAATCACTCAGCCAGCGCGAGGTGATCAACGCCAAGCTGCTCAGCGTGGTCGACCATGCGACCAACCCCTGGGGCGTGAAGGTCAACCGCATCGAGATCCGCGACATCCAGCCGCCGCGCGACCTGCTCGATGCGATGGCACGGCAGATGAAGGCCGAGCGCGAGAAGCGCGCGCAGATCCTCGAGGCGGAAGGTTCGCGCCAGTCCGAGATCCTGCGTGCCGAAGGCGAGAAACAGGCTACGGTGCTGGAAGCGGAGGGGCGACGTGAAGCCGCGTTCCGCGATGCCGAAGCCCGCGAGCGCCTGGCCGAAGCCGAAGCCAAGGCGACCCAGGTGGTGTCAGCGGCGATCGCCGACGGCGACGTCCAGGCCATCAATTACTTCATCGCACAGAAGTATGTGGAAGCGTTCAAGGAACTGGCCACCTCGCCGAACCAGAAACTGGTGCTGATGCCGATGGAGGCCAGCGGCGTGATTGGTTCGATCGCCGGCGTGGCCGAACTGGCCAAGCAGGCCCTGTCCAACCAGGAAACCCGGCCGCCGGCGAAGCGCCCGCCGCCGATTGGAGGCTGACATGCGCTGGGAAGTCGTTGCCTGGGGTGCGCTGGCGTTGCTGCTGTTCGCCGCCGAAGCGCTGGCGCCCGGCGCGTTCATGCTGTGGATCGGCATCGGTGCGGCGGCGGTGTTCGCGCTGGTCGCGGTGTTCGCCGATATCCCGGTGCTGTGGCAGGTGGTCGCCTTCGTGGTGCTGAGCGTGCTGTCGATCCAGTGCTACCGGCACTGGGGCAAGCCGCGTGCACGGCAGAGCGACGCGCCGCTGCTGAACCGTCGCGCTGAACAACTGGTTGGGCGGGTGGTGCCATTGCAGCAGGCCATCATTGGCGGGCAGGGCAGGGTCAGCATCGACGATGCATCGTGGCAGGTGAGTGGGCCGGAGCTGCCGGCCGGCACGCTGGTGCGGGTGGTGGCGGTGCAGGGCAGTGCGCTGGTGGTCGAAGCGGTGGCCTAGGTTTCCAGCCAACGGGGGGGGGGGGGGGGGGGGGGGGGGGGGGGGGGGGGGGGGGGGGGGGGGGGGGGGGGGGGGGCGGGGGGGGGGGGGGGGGGGGGGGGGGGGGGGGGGGGGGGGGGGGGGGGGGGGGGGGGGGGGGGGGGGGGGGGGGGGGGGGGGGGGGGGGGGGGGGGGGGGGGGGGGGGGGGGCGCGCCCGCCCCCCCCCGCCCCCCCGGGGCGGGGGGGGGGCCCCCCCCCCCCCCCCCCCCCCCCCCCCCCCCCCCCCCCCCCCCCCCCCCCCCCCCCGACGGTTTCCGTGCGCGTCCAGCCCACGGAGAAGAAATCAAAAGCGAGAAGCAAAAGCCGGTCGCTGCGCTCTGTGGTGTCGGAGCCCTTTCCGCAGGAAAGGGCTCCGACACCTCTCTATATATGTATCGACACCCAAATCTGCTCTTGCTCCTGCATTTGACTTCCGTTCCGTCACTGGGAACGTTGAAAGGCTGGATCGGTATGGGCGAGCGGGACCGTTCGCGCCATGGATGGCGCGACCGAGCCCCCAGGGATGGGTTCACGGCGTGTCCCGATCGCCCATACCGCTCCGGCCAAGCCGTCGACTTCGCCGAGCCGATACGCTTTGGCTTTGGCTGTTGCTGTTGCCGTTGCCGTTGCCGTTGCCTGGCTTGTAGAAAGCGCTCGCCGGCCGCAGGCCGGCCAACATCCCCCGCTGCGCTGCGGCGCGACCTGCGGCCGACCGATCTGGGATAATGCGCGTTCTTGTTTCCTCTGCTGCCGGACCCGGTCATGACCCAGAAGACGCTGCTCAACGATACCCACCGCGCCCTTGGCGCCAAGATGGTCGATTTCGGGGGTTGGGACATGCCCATCCACTACGGCTCGCAGCTGGACGAGCACCACCTGGTGCGTCGCGAGTCGGGCGTGTTCGACGTCAGCCACATGACCGTGGTCGACCTGCGCGGTGACCAGGTCAAGCCGTTCCTGCGCCGCCTGCTGGCCAACTCGGTCGACAAGCTCAAGGCCACCGGCAAGGCGCTGTACTCGTGCATGCTGAATCCGCAGGGCGGCGTCATCGACGACCTGATCGTCTACTACCTGGGCGAGGACTTCTTCCGCATGGTGGTCAATGCCTCCACCCGCGAGAAGGATCTGGCATGGCTGCGTGAGCAGGCCGCACCGTTCGGCGTTTCCGTCGAGCAGCGCCCGGACCTGGCGATCCTCGCCGTGCAGGGGCCGCAGGCGCGCGACATCGTCATCGGCCTGGCCCGCGAGGCCGACCGTGAGGCGCTGGGCAAGCTCGGCCGCTTCGCCGCGCTGCAGGTGCAGTCCGACGACGGCGTTGAACTGTTCGTCGCCCGCACCGGCTACACCGGCGAAGACGGTTTCGAGATCCTGCTGCCGCAGGATGCCGTGGTCGCGTTCTGGAACCGCCTGCTTGCTGCTGGCGTAAAGCCGGCCGGCCTCGGCGCGCGCGACACCCTGCGCCTGGAAGCCGGCATGAATCTGTACGGCCAGGACATGGATGAAGCAATCAGCCCGTACGAAGCGGCGCTGGCCTGGACGGTGTCGCTGGACGAAGGTCGCGACTTCATCGGCCGCGACGTGCTGGAGGCGCAGAAGGCGGCCGGCAACGCACGTCAGATGATCGGCCTGGTGATGGATGAGAAGGGCGTGCTGCGCCATGGCCAGGCGGTCACCACTGCCGGCGGCCAGGGCGAGATCCTGTCCGGCACCTTCTCGCCGACCCTGGCCAAGGGCATCGCATTCGCGCGCGTACCGGCCGGTGAACTCGGCCAGGTCACCGTCGACATCCGCGGCCGCCAGGTGCCGGTGCGGGTGGTCAAGTTCCCGTTCGTGCGCGAAGGCCAGGCCCAGCCCGGCGTGCTCGCCGACGCATGATCCAAACGTGCCGGTCGTCACTGCCAGCAGTGGCGGCCGGTTGGTTACACTAGCCCCGTTTTTTCCACCCCTGCATATCTCTGGAGCAGTCCCATGAGCGAGATCCCCGGCGACCTCAAGTTCCTCAAGTCCCATGAGTGGGCCCGTGTCGAAGGCAATGGCCGCGTTACCGTCGGTATTTCCGACCACGCCCAGGGCCTGCTGGGTGACCTGGTCTACGTCGAGCTGCCGGAAGTCGGCGCGACCGCCAAGGCCAACGAGCAGATCGCGGTCGTCGAGTCGGTGAAGGCCGCCTCCGACGTCTACAGCCCGATCAGCGGCACCATCGTCGAGGTCAACTCGGCGCTGGCCGACAAGCCGGAAACCATCAACGAAGACGCCTACGGCGACGGCTGGATGTTCGTGGTCGAAGTGTCCAACAGCGACGAACTCAACGAACTGCTGGACCCGGACGCGTACGCCGAAGGCCTGGAAGACGAAGAGCACTGAGTCGTCGTTTCCCAGCTACGAAAACGGCCACCCTCGGGTGGCCGTTTTCGTTTTGGAGGACGCGTCGAACTTATGCCGACCGGTTCGCCGCATGCCATCGCCATGGCATCAGCCGGCGTTGAGCGCGGCCAAAAGGCGTGCGCAGTTTTGCGCAAATCCGTGTTTCGACCCCCGCGGCGGCGCGCCCGGATGTGAAAAGTTTTTGGCCGTGTTGCAGGTCCGTTGTGCTGCCGTTGGCGAGTGCACTGCCGTGCGTGGCAGCGTCGCCGTGCGGCGTTCTACTTCATGCCTCTACATGGCGCAGAGTGCTTGTTTCAAGTGTTTTTTCTTCGCTGCTCGTGCGCAGTTGATGGTTGCCACGATGCGCAATGCGGTGTTTGCCGGCGCTCGCGAACGAGCAGCGGCGGGCGTGGGAAGGCCTCCCGGGACGCGGCGGATGTGAAAATTTTTCGCGGGGGTTGTTGACAGTAAAAAAAACCGTGATTAGGTTTCGCCTCAGCAGACCTTGCCTGCCAAACCGAGTGCGCAGAATCAATCGTCCGATGCGAAGCAGCCCCTCGAAGACCACCGCGATCCTCAAGACGGTGGACATGGCCCCGCTTCCCCCGGAGAAATGCAAGGCGACCCCTGTTCCGATGCCTGCTCCGCCGATCGTGGCGGGCATCACCGCATCCGTAACGGCGCGCCTGACGCGCCGGCGGTCCCCGCACGCAGCATGGGCGGGTTTGATCCACCTGGGCGTTTCAACTCCCTATCACTGACGAGGAGCCATCACCATGGCAACCAAGAAAGCTGCGAAGAAAAAGCCCGCCGCCAAGAAAGCGGTGAAGAAAGTCGCCAAGAAGGCCGCTGCCAAGAAGGCAGTGAAGAAGGTCGCGAAGAAGGCGACCGCCAAGAAGGCAGTGAAGAAGGCTGCCAAGAAGGTCGCCAAGAAGGCCACGGCGAAGAAGACAGTGAAGAAGGCTGCGAAGAAGGTAGCCAAGAAGTCCACTGCCAAGAAGGCCGTAAAGAAGACCGCGAAGAAGGCCGTCAAGAAGGTAGCCAAGAAGGCCACCAAGAAGACTGCCAAGAAAGCCGTAAAGAAGACCGCCAAGAAAGCTACTGCCCGCAAGCCGGCCAAGAAGGCAGTGAAGAAGGCGGTAAAGAAGACCGCCAAGAAGGCGGTGAAGAAGACTGCGAAGAAGGCCACCAAGAAGGCTGCCCCGAAGAAGGCTGCCAAGAAGGTTGCCAAGAAGGTTGCCAAGCGCAAGCCGGCCGCCCGCAAGAAGAAGGCCGCCCCGGTGGCCCTTCCGGCAACGCCGGCACCGCTGATCTAAGTACTTCCCGATAGCCGTACCCTGAGACCCCTTCCCCGACTGCCCAGCGGGGAGGGGGTTTTTTTATGGGCTGTCTGCGCCTGGCCAGTTGCGATGGTCAGCGGCTTCGTACGGAAACCGCTCGATCAGGAAATCCACGAAGCTGCGCAGCCGGGTCGAGTGATAGCGGTCATGCGGATAGACCACGTGCATGGGCCGGCCGCGCCGCCCAAGTTCCGGCAGCAACGGGACCAGGCCGCCGTCATCGATGTCCGCCGCCAGCAGCAGGCTCGACTGCAGGATGATGCCCAGGCCCTGCAGCGCAGCCTGCCGCAACGCTTCGCCGTTGTTGATCTGCAGGCGTCCTGAGGGTAGCTGCCCCGCCGACGTCGCCTCGTCGCCCAGCCAGTGCGACAGCGCTGCCGGGTCCAGCGACAGGCAGTGATGCTGCCGCAGCGCCTGCACGCTGTGCGGCGTGCCATGCCGTGCGAGATAGGCCGGTGCTGCACACAAGGTCAGTCGGTAGGGGCTGAGCGGACGCGCTACGAGATGCGTGGCGTCGGCAAGCGTGCCGATGCGGATGGCGGCCTCGAACCCCTCATCGGCCAGTTCGACCACGCGATCGGTCAGGACCAGTTCGACGCTGACCTCGGGGTAGCGGTCCATGTAGGTCGACAGTGCCGGCACCAGCGCATGCGTGCCGAAGATCACCGGTGCACTGATCCGCAGTTTGCCGGCCGGTGCCAGATGCTGGTGCTGGGCCTGCGCATCTGTTTCCTCCACCAGACGCAGGATCTCCCTGCAGCGGCCGTAGTAGGCCTCACCGAAAGCAGTCATGTGCTGCCGTCGGGTGGTGCGGCTCAGCAGCTGCATGCCCAGCCGTTCTTCCAGAGCGCGCAGGTGCTTGCCGGCCATCGTTGCGGAGATGTCCAGTGCCGATGCCGCGGCACTGAGGCTGCCTTTTTCCACGGCCAGCACGTAGACCTGCATGCTCTCAAACAGGTTCATCTGACACTCCGGGTTCTGAATGTTGAAACTTTTCCGGAGTTTATCAATCGAGGGTATTCAAAGAGCATGTCCGCACGGCCAGATGGGCCGGTAGACCCTGGCAGGGGTAACACATGAAGCTGGATCTTGAAGGCCGTACCGCGCTGGTCACCGGCGCAGGCAGTGGTATCGGCGCGGGTGTCGCGCGGGTGCTGGCGGCATTGGGTGTACGTGTTGCGATCACTGCGCGGCGGCAGGCGTCGTTGCAATCGGTGGCGGACACGATCGAGGCGGCGGGTGGACCGGTACCGCCCGTGCTGCTGGGCGATCTCACCGACGCCGACGTTGTAAAGCGCATCGCCCGTGCATCGCTGGATGCGTTGCAGCGCGTGGACATCCTGGTCAATGCGGCCGGGGGCGCACGGCTGGCCGGGGTAGCGGCAGCGGATGAGGTGTGGGACGAAGCGATGGCGCTGAATTTCTCGGCGGCACGGCGACTGACGCAGGCATTGCTGCCATCAATGCGGGCCAATGGCTGGGGGCGTGTCATCAACCTCAGCGGGTCGATGGAGCCGCGTGCGGTGAATGCCGCGAGCCCGGCGAAGGCGGCGCTGCATCTGTGGAGCAAGGGGCTGTCCTGCGATGTGGCGGGCGAGGGCATCACCATCAACTCGATCGCCCCGGGGCGGATCAACAGCGCGCAGATCCTGGATCGGCTGCATCCCACGGAGGAGAGCCGGCGTGACTTCATCGCCCGCAATATTCCGATGGGGCGTTTCGGCGAACCGGAGGAGGTGGCGCATCTGGTCGCGTTTCTGGCCTCCCCGCTGGCGGGGTACATCACCGGGACGGTGATTCCGGTGGATGGAGGCATGCACTACTTCGCGCACTAGCGCTGCGGAACGGTAGCGCCGAGCCATGCTCGGCTGCTTGAATCAGCCGAGCATGGGCTTGGCTCTACAACAAAAGAAAAGGGCGACCCGTGGGCCGCCCTTCTGTTTACGGTCGAGCTTGCCAGCTCAGCGCGGCGACGCCACCGCGCGATTGCCCGAAGCGCCCTTGCCCTTGCGCTTGTCCTGCTGTGCAGGGGCGGCGCCTTCGGCCATCAGGTTGTCGCTGCCGAAGTCGGTGTCCACATCCAGCCAGCGCTGCGACGGCAGACCGAGGGCTGCGTCGAGCACGGTCGGCAACAGGCCGCTGGGCAGGCCGCTTTCGCCGTTCCACATGATGGCGATGCCGAGGTCGCGCTCGGGCACCAATGCGACCAGGCCGCGGTAACCCTGCACGGCACCGGCATGGAACACGACATCGTGACCGGCATAGTCGAAGGTGCGCCAGCCCAGCGCGTAACCCGCCGAGTGCAGGCGCTCGCGTCGCCAGCCCGAGCGCATCTCGCCCGGCGTGTTGATCAGGCTGGAGTGCAGGGTCGCCAGCAGCGGCGCCGGCAGCACGTCCGGACGGTGGCCGGTATGAGCCAGCAGCCACTGCGCCATGTCACTGGCACTGGCGTTGACGCCGGCAGCAGGGGCGACACGGTAGTAGGTCGGTTTCGGCGTCAGCGATACCCAGCCATTGCGGCTGCGCACGTGCGGGCGCGCCCAGCGCGAGCTGGCCTGGATGCCGGCCAGGCCGAGACTGGCATCGTTCATGCCCAGCGGCTTGAAGATGCGGCGTTCGACCGACTGCTCGTAGAAGCTGCCGGAGGCGGCGTAGACAACGTCGCCGATCAGGCTGAAGGCCACGTTCTGGTAGGCGTAGCAGTCGCCCGGCAGGCACTTCAGGCCGGTGTTGGCCAGCTTCTGGGTCAGCGCGTAGTACTCGGCATTGCCTTCGATGTCGCGGTCGTAGGCGTTGTACGGCAGGCCGACGCGGTGGCTGAGTACATCGGCCACGGTCAGGCGGTCGGTCGCCTCCGGCGAGTTCAGGCGGAAACCCGGCACGTAGTCGGTGACCTTGCTGTCCCAGCGCAGGGTGCCGTCGTTGACCAGCAGGCCAGCCATGGTGCCGGCGAAGGCCTTGGACAGTGACGCCAGGCGGAACACGGTGTGGGCGTCGACCGGCAACGGGTTGTTGACGTCGGTGACGCCGTAGCCGCGCGCGCTGAGTACTCGACCGCCCTGGACGATGGCCACGGCCATGCCCGGCACGCGCTCGCCATAGGTGAGCTGCTGCGCCATCGATTCGATGTTGGCGACGTTGAAGCCAGCCGCCGGCAACTGCACCTGCGGCACCAGCCCGGTGCGGTAGGCCGCAGGCTGGGTGTGGGCGACGGCGCCACCGGCAGCGGTTTCGATGTTGGTCGGCATCGGCGGCAGGGCCGGCGAGGTCTGCGCGGTGGTGGACAAGGCAAGGGGCATCAACATGCCCAGCAAACCGGTGGCCGCCGAACGGATCGGACGACGCAGGCTGTTCTTTTTCATCGGTTGGAACCCGTGCGCGACTGCTGGGGACGATTCTAGCGCCGCTTTTCGTCTATGCACAAACAAAGCGAAGATGAATGCGCATCTCGTTGAAAAAGTTGGATTTTTGACGCGGCAAACGCGGGTATCAGAAGGTGTCCCGGGTGGCAGGTCGTGACACTTCGTTGCAGTCATGGGGGGGCCTGTGCTGGCGATGTTGCAGTGCATTGGATAACGTACGCGCTTCACTGCCCCCGGAGCCTGCCATGCCGCTGTCCAACCGCCGTTTGCTGGCGAGGGGAGCCGCGTGAGCGCGGCCTGGACAGGCGGCCCGCTGAAGAAGCTGGTCGCAGCGCTGCGCGAGTCGCCGGCGCTCTGGTGGTCGTTCCTGTACTTCTTCTGCCTGCTCAGCGGTTACTACGTGCTGCGCCCGGTACGCGAGGCGATGGCCGCCTCGGCCGACCTGGAGACGGTGTTCCCACCGGTGCTGATCGCCTGGTTCGCCAGCCACGGCATCGCGCTGAAGGACTTCGTCCTGCAGTTCCTGTTCTCCTGCGTGTTCGTGATCATGCTGGTACTGCAGCCGGTGTACGGCTGGCTGGTCAGCCGCTTTCCGCGGCGGGTGTTCCTGCCGGTGGTGTACGGCTTCTTCATCGTCACCCTGCTGGGCTTCTACGTGCTGTTCGACAGCGGCATGCCTGGGCGTGGCATGGCGTTCTTCTTCTGGATCACCGTGTTCAACCTGTTCGCGGTGGCGGTGTTCTGGAGCTTCATGGCCGACGTGTTCTCCAATGCGCAGGCGCGGGCGTATTACGGCTATATCGGTGCGGCCGGCACCATCGGCGCCTTCCTGGGCCCGATCATCACCAGTGCGCTGGTGCAGCGCGTGGGCATCGCCAACCTGATGCTGGTCTCGGCCGGCTTCCTGGCGATCTGCCTGCTGAGCATCTGGCGGCTGCGGCACTGGGCGGTGCTGCGCGAGCGCGAGCAGCAGCTCGTCTCCGGTGAAAAGCCGATGGGCGGCAGCGTGCTGGATGGCCTGAAGCTGATCGTGCGCGAGCCCTTGCTGCGCTGGTTGGCGATCATGGTGGTGTTCGGCGTGGGCGTCGGCACCTTGCTGTACAACCAGCAGGCCACCATCGTGCGTGCCTCGTTCACCGATGCAGGTGCTGCCACCGCGTTCTTCTCGCGCATCGACCTGGCGGTGAACGCGCTGGCGTTGCTGATGCAGCTCGGGCTGACCCGCTGGCTGCTGTCTCGCCACGGTATCGCCCCGGCGTTGCTGATTCCCGGCTTCGCGATCCTGATCGGCTTCTCGGTGCTGGCCGCTTCACCGATGCCGTTGATGGTGGCGGTGGTGCAGGTGATGACCCGCGCCAGCGAGTTCGCCCTGGCCAAACCAGCCCGCGAAACCATCTACACCCGCGTGGACCGCCAGTGGCGCTACAAGGCTGGCGCAGCGATCGACACGGTGGTCTATCGTGGTGCCGATCTGAGCTTCGCCTGGTTGCACAAGGGGCTGTCGCTGTTCGGTTCGCACGTGGTGTTCATCGGTGGCGTTGCCGTAGCCGGGTTGATGACCCTGGCGGCGTTCGGTGTGCTGCGCGAAGAGAAGAAGCTGCCGCGCGACCGCTGAGGTCGCACCCCTTCCAAGGAGAGAGACGATGTCGCTGATCGCGCTGCTGTTGACCGTGCTGGTCGCTGTGCTGCACTTGTACTTCCTGGTGCTGGAGATGTTCCTGTGGACCCGCCCGCTGGGCCTGAAGACGTTCCGCAATACGCCGGAGAAGGCAGAGACCACGCGCGTGCTGGCGGCCAATCAGGGCCTGTACAACGGCTTCCTGGCCGCGGGCATCGTGGTGGGGCTGGTGCTGGCGCAGCCGGTGCTGGTGACGTTCTCGCTGGTGTGCGTGGTGGTGGCGGGGTGCTATGGCGCGTACAGCGTGAGCCGTCGCATCTTCATGATCCAGGCGGTGCCGGCGATCCTGGCGTTGGTGTTGCGCGCGCTGGCGTAGTTTCCAGCCAACGGCGCAGCCCCTCGTGGGTTGGTCGCGTAATGCGGGTCATGGGGCTGGCCGGGCGGGGGGGGGGGGCAGGGGACGCCGTAAACCCATCCCTGGGGGCTTGGCCGCGGCATCCATGCCGCGGACACCCCTGCCCAGCCCACCCGCCCGGCCCCTGACAGTTTCCGTGTGCGGCCAGCCCACGGAGAAGAAAAAGAAGATCAAGAGCAACAGCGGGTCGCTGCGCTCGTGGGTTCTGCGCGCATGAAAAAAGCGGCCACCGGGCCGCTTTTGTTTTTGCTTTTGCTCTTCTTTTTTCTCTTGCGTGGGTGGACGCCGCAGAGAACTGCCAGAGGCCGGAGGGGTGGGGCCGGGCGGGGTATCCGCGCCATGGATGGCGCGGCTAAGCCTACACGGACGTACTTGCGGCGTCCCCGCCTGGCCCCACCCCTCCGGCCCAACCGATAAATCGCATCCCGCGTCCACCCACGAGGGGCTGCGCCGTTCGCGGGAACCTCACTTCGCCGGCGACACCCACATGTCGATCACCGCACTGAACACCTCCGTGCCCGCGCGGTCGCGCACGCTCACCGTCACCGGCAACGCGTAGCCTTCCGTCGCCACCGCGATCGGCTGCGCTGGCAACGCTACCGCGTGCAGCGTGCCACGCGCCTTGGCCAGGTACTGCACCTGCATGCCCTTTGGAATCCAGCGCATGCCCTTGGGCAGTGACGCGTCGACCATCAGGCCGGCGGTCAGCTCGGCCAGGTTGCACATCGCGATCGCGTGCACCGTACCGATGTGGTTGCGCACCTTGCGGCGGTCGGCCAGCGTGCCCTCGCAGCGGCCGTTCTCGAGGAGAGTGATGCGCGGGGCGATGCTGGCGAAGTAGGGCGCCTTGAAGCACACCGCGCGCGAGAACAACCAGTTGCCGGCGGGCCAGCGCTGCAGGCGGTGGTAAAGCGTAAGCAGTGGAGCGGACATCGGGGGTCTCCCTAAAGAAACGGCGGACCGAAGTCCGCCGTTGTCGTTTACATGGTGGCTTCGATCACGCGGCCTGCGACTGCGCGCCCTTCTGCTCGCGCTTGTAGTAGCCCGCTGAGCGCAGCTCTTCCGGATCGAAGTCGTCCACGGTGATGGTTTCCAGGGTGAGCGTACGCAGCTCTTCGAGCAGGGTGCGCTCGTCCTGGGTGATCACGCCTTCGGCCACGGCCTCGTCCAGCTGGGTGACGAAGTCCAGCGCCTCGATGCCCTTGGTCTTGAGCGCCTTGATGAACTTGCGCTCCACCGGCTCGGCCATGATCGCCTTGCTCAGGTAGCTGTTGATGCGGCCGCCCGGGTTGTTCTCGCATGGGGTCAGGAACACGCCGCTGGCGAGGCGGTCGCGGGCTTCGTTCGGTGCCATCAGCAGGGCGGCCACGCGGCGGCTCAGGCGGTCACCCGGGGCCTCGGCACGACGGCCCAGCGGGAAGATCAGCGCCCACATCAGCCAGCCGATCGGACGGATCGGGAAGTTGCGCAGGGCGGCCGACAGCGATTCCTCGATCTTGTGCACGCTGTCATGGAAGGCCCAGGCCAGCAGCGGCTGGTCGGCCTGCGGTGCGCCTTCGTCGTGGTAGCGCTTGAGCATGGCGCTGGTCATGTAGACGTGGCTCAGCACGTCGCCCAGGCGGCCAGACAGCGATTCCTTGAACTTCAGCTTGCCGCCCAGCGTCATCATCGAGATGTCGGCCATCAGCGCCAGGTTGGCCGAGTAACGGTCCAGCTTGCGGAAGTAGCGGCGGGTGTAGGCATCGCCCGGGGCAGCACCGAAGCGCGCGCCGGTCAGGCCGAACCAGAACGAACGCACGGCATTGGAGATGCCGAAGCGGATGTGGCCGAACAGGCTGCGGTCGAAGTCCTGCAGGCCGGTACGGGTGTCCGGATCCTGCGCGGCCTTCATTTCCTTCAGCACCCACGGGTGGCAGAGGATCGCACCCTGGCCGAAGATCAGCAGGCTGCGGGTCATGATGTTGGCACCCTCGACCGTGATCGCGATCGGTGCGGCCTGCCAGCTGCGGCCGGCGAAGTTGCGCGGCCCCAGGATGATGCCCTTGCCGCCGATCACGTCCATCACGTCCGAAATCACTTCACGGCTCATGTTGGTGCAGTGGTACTTGGCGATCGCCGACGGCACCGACGGCACGTCACCACGGTCAACAGCGGCAGCGGTGGCCTGCGACAGCGCGCTGATCTTGTACGCCTTGCCACCAATGCGGGCCAACGCTTCTTCCACGCCTTCGAAGCGACCGACCGAGAGGCCGAACTGCTTGCGGATACGCGCGTAGGCACCGGTCACCACCGCGCCGGCCTTGGCGCCGCCACTGGCGGTGGAGGGCAGGGTGATCGAGCGGCCGACGGCCAGGCACTCGTTGAGCATGTTCCAGCCCTTGCCGGCCTTCTCGGCGCCGCCGATCAGCTGGGTCAGCGGGATGAAGACATCCTTGCCACGGATCGGGCCGTTCTGGAAGGTCGAGTTGAGCGGGAAATGGCGACGGCCGATTTCCACACCGGCGGTGTCACGCGGCAACAGGGCCAGGGTGATGCCGATATCGCGGGTGCTGCCGATCAGGCCATCCGGGTCGTACATGCGGAAGGCCAGGCCGATCAGCGTGGCCACCGGGGCCAGCGTGATGTAGCGCTTGTCGAAGGTGAGCTTGACGCCGAGGACCTGCTCGCCGTTCCACTCGCCCTTGCAGACGATGCCGTAATCGGGAATCGAGGTCGCGTCCGAGCCGGCGAACGGACCGGTCAGGCCGAAGCAGGGCACTTCGCGGCCATCGGCCAGGCGCGGCAGGTACTGGTCTTTCTGTTCCTGGGTGCCGTAATGGTTGAGCAGCTCACCCGGGCCCAGCGAGTTCGGTACGCCCACGGTGGAGCTGACCACGCTCGATACCGACGCCAGCTTCTGGATCACCTTGTGGTGGGCCAGCGCGCTGAAGCCCAGGCCGCCGTATTCCTTCGGAATGATCATGCCGAAGAACTTGTTCTTCTTGATGAAGCTCCACAGCTCCGGCGGCAGGTCGGCATGGACGTGGGTGATCTCCCAGTCGTTGACCATCCTGCACAGCTCTTCGACCGGGCCATCGAGGAAGGCCTGTTCTTCAGCGCTCAGCTGCGGCTTGGGGTAGTTCAGCAGGATGTTCCAGTCCGGGTCACCGGTGAACAGTTCGCCTTCGAAGCCGACCGAGCCGGTTTCCAGGGCGATGCGCTCGGTCTGCGACAGCGGCGGCAGCACCTTGCGGAACACCTTCATCATCGGGGCGGTCAGCAGCGGCTTGCGGATGAACGGCAGCAGCAGCGGCACGACGATCACGGCCAGTACGGCAGCAGCGACGATGGTGGCGGTCTGGTTGACGTAGGGAATGAACCAGCAGGCAACCAGCAGGGCCACGCTGATCAGCGTCCAGGTCAGCAGGCGCATGCGGTGGTAGGCGACGAACGCGCCTGCCAGCAGCAGGGCGAGGAAGGGAATGACGAGGCTCATGAGCGTGCTCCGGTGACGTGCTCGTTTATGGCGGACGAAGCTGCAGCATCCGCTGCGGGCAACACGTCCAGATAGTCCAACACAGTAGCGGTAAAGGCGTCGTTGTCATCACCGGCGACCATGTGCGTGGCCTGCGGCAACTGTACGTGGCGTGCGTGTGGCGCCAATGCCAGGAATTCGGCCACGGTCTGCGGGGTGACCAGGTCGCTGCGGCCACCGCTGACCAGCAGCAGGGGACACTTCACCTGGCGCGCGGCCTCGGCCAGCGCGTCCTGGTGCTGCTCGCTGTCGCGGGCCAGCTCGGCCACCAGGCGCGGGTCCCAGTGCCAGCGCCAACGGCCGTGGCCATCTTCGCGCAGCAGGGCGCGAAGCGAATCCTCGGATTTGCGCGGGCGGTGCGGCATATAGGCTGAAATCACGTCGGCCGCCTGCGCCAGCGAGGCGAATCCTTCCGGATGCGCGGTCATGAAGGCGAGGATGCGCTCGACCCCGGCGGTGTCCCAGCGTGGGGTGATGTCTACCAGCACCATCGCCGAGAACAAACCGGGCCAGCGCGATTCGGCCAGCAGGCCAAACAGGCCCCCCATCGAAGCGGCGACCAGTACCGGCGGTCGCGGCTGTTCGCCGGCCAGCACGATCAGGTCATCGGCGAACTGTTCGCCGTGATAGGGCAGGTTGGCCGGATTCCAGTCGGAATCGCCGTGACCCCGGGCGTCGTAGGCCAGGGTCTGCAGGCCCGCGGCGGACAGGGCCTTGGCGCTGCTCGTCCAGGCGTGGCGGGTCTGGCCAAAACCATGCGCGAACAGCACGCGCCCGCGACGGCCGACCGTACTGGCGGTTGCAGCCAGCGAGGCGCCGTGGGCAGCCTCCAGGTGCAGGTCATGGAACGCAGCGGGAGTAGGGGACATAACCATACTCGCTAGTATGGATTGCTTCGGCAGGAAGTCAATACTGTACGGTATGGTGCGCTGCAGGAATCCCTTTTGACCCAGCTGCCGACGGTTTCGGCCGCAACCGCGTACTGCAACGAACCCCGGCGTATGGTTAAATCAGCGAATGAATCAACCTGACGCTTCCGCCGGCGAACCGCGTGCCGGCCGCAACAGCCGCCTGAGTGCCGAAGACTGGGCCCAGGCGGCCCTCGATCTGATTGCCGAGCAAGGTGTGAGTGCCGTCGCGGTGGAGCCGCTGGCGCGCCGCCTTGGCGTGACCAAGGGCAGTTTCTACTGGCATTTTCCCTCGCGTGATGCGCTGCTGCAGGCTGCGTTGGAACGCTGGGAACTGTTCGAGCAGGAACAGGTGTTCGGCAGCCTTGAAGACGTGCCGGACCCGCGCGTGCGACTGCGCCAGCTGTTCCAGATGGTGGCGCACGAAGTGCAGCCGCACATCATCTACAGTGAGCTGCTGAAGGCGCTGGACCATCCAATGGTGCGGCCGGTGATCGACCGTGTGTCGCAGCGACGGCTCGACTACCTGATCGCCTCGTTCCGCCAGGCGGGCCTGAGCTCGACCGATGCCCGCCATCGCGCACGCCTGGCCTACGCGGCGTATGTCGGCTTCCTGCAGCTGTCGTTGCAGCTGCAGCAGCCCAAGCAGGCGCGCGAGGATTTCGAAGCGTATGTCGAGCATCTCATCGATACGTTGATTCCGAACGGCTGAGCGGTTCTCCTGAACTGGCAGTCAGGTCGTCTGCATACACTGCGATACATGCGTGGCAACGGCCTCTTCGGGGGCCGTTTCTGTTTGCAGGTGCGCCTTGCAGGCTACAGCGCGCGATGATCTTCTGTTCCCAAGCGTGCTTGACATCAGCCGGGCATCTATCAAACATGCGGATTGAAATGCTGGCCACTTCAAGGAAGGTGTGGGATGTTCAAGGCATGGAACGATGCAATCATTCCAGCGTTGGCGCGAATCCGTGACTCCCCGTTGCAGGCGGTTATCGATCAACGCCTGTCACTCTTCTCCCAGGCGATCGGTGCCAAACGAATCCGGTTGATCCCGCACCCGTTGGTGTTTGATCGGGATGAATACGATCGGATTACCGCAGGTGCGCTGCATATCCTCAGTGCCCAGGCAAAGCTGGTCGCTGCACTACGTGCCCGGCAGTCGGCCGGGGAGATGATGCAGCGCCTGGGCCTGCCGGCGGCTTGGGAAAAGTACGTCGACTGGACACAACTGGCGTCTGGCCAACATCGCGTCGTACGCGTCGATCTGATCGCAAGCGCGAGTGGTCACCATATCTGCGAGTTCAACTTCTCGGCGGCCGTGGGCGGCGGAGAACTGCATGACTATTACCGGGTTTTTGCAGATGTAATCGGCTTTCCTCGTTCTGAGTGCGATATCTCACCGTTCGAGAACCTGGGATGCCTCTACCAGGCAACGCAGGTACGGCAGCCATTCGAGAATTTGGTGCTGCTCGACTGGAGTTCGCATGCCGCGTTGGGTTATCCCAACCCGTCCCTCTGTCGCCAACAACTCATGCGCAGTCTTCCTGGTGTCGACATCCAGATTCATGATGAGCTGAGTCTGGCGACGGCCTGGGCGGCACGAAGCGATCTGTCGGACGCGCTGATCCACCGCTGTTTCACCTATGACGACGTGACGGCCAACGCCACGCTCTACGATGACCTGGTGGAGCGCGGTGCGCGCTTTTCCAACGGGCTTGAAGCCGAACTGCTGATGAGCAAAGGCTGGCTGGCCTTGCTGTGGGATACCGCCCACCATGCATTGTTCAATCCTGAGGAAATCGCTGCAATCAAGACGTTCCTGCTGCAGAGCTGGGAGGTTCGCGCCGAGGATCGACAATGGATGCTGGCTGAGAAGGACCGGCTGATCTTCAAGCAGAAGAACTCCTATGGCGGCAGCGGCATCGTGCCGGGTGGCTCATTGACCGGAGAAGCGCTGTGGCAGGAGCTGCAGCAGGCCGGCTTGGACAGCTGGATCGCCCAACGTTTTGCTGACAGTCCTGAGGTAGTCCACGCCGTAGACAACGATGGTGCATCGGCTGCGCACAGGCAGGTACTGGGACTGTATCTGCACGGCCAGCGGCCCAGTGGCATCGTCGTACGCTCCGCGCGTGGTTCGTCGGTCGTCAATGCAGGCAGTGGCGCTTGCGCGGGTTGGGCGCCGGTACTCACCGCGGACGAGCGCGAGAGTCTGTCCGATAGACTTCATTCGATGCGTTGACATTGTATTCCCCCCACACCCATGGAAAGGAGTAGGTGATGAGTGAAGCAGTAGCCACGGAAGCGACGACGTTGTTCCAGCAATACGCCGAGGAGCTCCAACGCACCGGTAGCACGTTGATTCCGGCAGGGCTGGTATTCACCGAGGAAGAGATTACGCGGCTGGAAGGACTGCAGGCGCAGATTCCAGAAGAGGCGGTGACCAATGGTGATGCTGGCGATACGCACGACATCTACGTCCGCCGCATCATGCTGGATCTCGCGGGTGAGATGCCGACGTTGGTCAATCAGCCTTTTTCCGGTGCGATCACTGACATTCTGTCGGCGGAGCCGCGTCGCTCATGCCTTGCGGAGCTGTTCCAATCCAACGATCCGTACTTCATCCGCCGCTGTCAGATGAACCGGATGACCGCCAACTCCTTCATCGGCCTGCACCTGGATGCAGCCAGCAACCCGGACTACGAGTACTCGGTCATCGTGCAATTGGGTCGTGCATTTGAAGGTGGGGCCTTCGTTGTTCATACCGATGACGATCAGCAGCACGCCTACATGGCGTCCTATGCGTCGGTGCTGGTGACCAACTGCAGGTATCGCCATGAGGTCAGCACGGTGCTGTCCGGCGAACGCAACTCATTGGTGTATTTCTACTCCAAGCATGGTGGAGTGAACCGGCGCAGCGCGTAGTACGTTCACCCGGCTGCGACGCGGGTCTCCGCGCGCAGCTCCGGTCTGATCGCAGGCGAGCTCATGCAGCCGGGACAGGCTCGGTGACCGGCTGTGTGAGTGCGTGTTCCATCAGGCAGAAGTCACGCGCGTCGTAGGTCATCCGTTGGCGGCGCTGGAAGCCCAGCGAGCGAGCCATGGCCAGCGCAGCGGCATTGTTTTCATCGGTGATGGCTACAACGCGGTCTGCGTCACCATGGCGCCGCATCCAAGCCAATGCCGCAGTGCCTGCCTCGGTGCCGATGCGCCGGCCCCACGCATGTCTGGCGAGCGTGCAGCCGAATTCGGGCAGGTCCGCGTAACCCGGGGGCATTGCGCGGTGTGTTTGGGCAAAGCCGAGTTCGCCGCAGAACGTACCCTGCTCGCGATCACGAATGGTCCAGTAGCCGAATCCGGTGAACTCCCAGTGGCCAACGCAGCGGAGCACGCGGCTCCAGGTTTCACTTGCATCAAACGGACGATCGCGGATCAGTCGTACCACCTCTGGATCCTGCCACATGGCGACGCAGTCAGCGAAGTCATCGTGTTGGTGGCGTTCAAGAATCAGCCGGGTGGTGACAATGCGCGAAGGGGCAATGATTTTTTTCATCGGCATTTTTCTGTTGGCGTTGCGATCCATAAAAAACAACGGCCCCTTTCGGGGCCGTTGCTGCATCAGCTGATCAGCGGATCGATCAGAACTTCTGCTTGTACTGCATGTACATGTAGCGGCCCGGCAGGTCGTACTGCGGGTCGAACATGTTGTACGAGGTCGAGTACGAGACCGGCGGATCCTTGTCCCACACGTTGTTCAGGCCGACCATGATGGTGCCCTTCCAAGGAGTGTTGTAGCGGAACTGGATGTCGTGGTAGGTGGTGGCACCCATGTGGTTCTTGCCGTTCTGGCCATCGGAGCAGTAGCCCACCAGGTCAGAGTCACGCACCGGATCGAACGGGCAGTCTTCGGTCATGCCGGACTTGTAGCGCAGACCGTAGTTCACGCCGAAATCGCCGTAGGTCCAATCAACGTACAGGTTGGAACGGACACGCCAGTACGGATCCTGGTCGAGGTAACGGCCGGCGCGGCCATCCAGCGGTGCATCTTCGGTCGACTTCGTGTCCCACTTGGACAGGTAGGTGCCGTCCAGGCTGATGGTGAACTGACCGAACGAGGTTTCCGGCAGCTTGTACAGGATACCCAGATCCCAGCCTTCCACCTTGTACGACGACAGGTTCTGCAGCGGCATGTCGACGTTGGTGATCGTGTAGCGCTGGGTGGCAGTGCCGTAGTTCGGATCACGGGTGATCAGGCCACAGTAGGCGGCCTGTTCCTGCGGGGAGCCACCGTAGCAGCGATCCATGATGTCCTGGATGGCCGGGCGGGTGATCGCGTCTTCAATCTTGATCTGCCACCAGTCCAAGGTCACGTTCAGGCCCTGGACGAAGCTCGGGCTCCACACCAGGCCCAGCGTCTTGCTGGTCGAGGTTTCCGGCTTCAGATCCGGATTCGACTTCCAGGTGAACGCTTCCGGCGTCTGCTTGTTGGCGCCGCTGCCGGCACCCGGCTGCTGGAAGTTCGCCGGTACGCCTTCAGCGGCACACTGCGCAGCCACCGCACCGGTGCGACGACCGCTGGAGGCCGAGCACGGATCGGCATAGGTTTCGAACGAATCAGCGTCGCCGCGATACAGGTTGTTGATGCTCGGTGCGCGGAAGCCTTCGGAGTAGTTACCACGCACCATCAGGTCGTCGATCGGCTTCCAGCGGAAACCAAACTTGTTGTTGGTGGTGTTGCCGAAGTTGCTGTACTTCGAGTAGCGCGAAGCCACGCTGAAGTCCAGCAGCTTGGCACCCGGCAGGTCAGCCAGAATCGGAATCGACAGTTCCAGGAAGAACTCGTCGAGGTCGTAGGAACCCTTGGTCGGTGCAGCACCGTTGCCGGTGCTCAGGCCAGCGGCAATGAACGCGTCCGGATCGAACTGGCCGCTTTCCTTGCGGCCTTCATAACCGGCTGCAAAGCCCAGCGCGCCGGCCGGCAGCTGCACGATTTCACCGGAGATGTTGGCGTAGTAGCTCTTGGAAACCAGGCTGGCCGAGTCATGCGCGGTGAAGGAGGCGTAGTCCAACGCTTCCTGCGAGATCGAGCCCAGCCCGCCCAGCGGATTCATCGGCACGCAGCCCGGAATGACAGCGCCACCTGCGGTCAGACAGACGGCCTGGCCATCACGGATGGCCGACGGGCCATAGGCCTCGTTCAAGCGCTGGACATTGAACAAGCCGTAGGTGAGGTCATTCTGGTCGGTCTTGTCGTAACGGTAGCCGACGTCCCAGTCGAAGTTACGATCGGCGAATTCGAAGAAGCCTTCGAAACCACCGTAGAAGTGCCAGTTCTTGACGTTCTGGTTGAACGAACGGCCGCCGGTTTCATTGAAGCGGCGATTCACACCAGTCAGATCCACACCGTACGGGTTGTAGATGCTGCTGGCGCTCAGGCGACGGCTGGTCACCGGCATCGCCGCGAGCAGCTGCTCGGACTTGCGCTCGTTGTACATCGCCTCAGTACGGAAGGTGATGTTGTCGGTGACGTTGTAGGAACCGGTAGCGAACAGCGAGGTACGCTCGTTCGGGGTCAGCAGGTAGTTGTCCGGCGAAGTGTTGTAGCCGTGCACATTGGCGTCGAACAGAGTTTCAACGCCATTGACGATGACGTAGCGCTCGTCATTGCGGATGTAGGAACCCGGGATGCCGGTGCTGCTCTGGCCGCCAAAGAACGGGGGGCCGCCTGCGGAGATCTTGCGATCACCCGCCATGACTTCCTTTTCGTTCACATAGGACACACCCAGCACCAGCGATGCGCGATCGGTGGTGGTGCCGATGGTGAAGTCGGCTGCTTCACGCTCGCCGTCGCCTGCGCTGTACTGGCCCTTGTAGAAGTTCGCTTCGGCGCCGTCGAAGTTCTGCTTGGTGATGATGTTCACCACGCCGGCGATGGCGTCCGAACCATAGATGGTCGAAGCGCCGTCCTTCAGGACGTCGATGCGCTCGATCATCGCGGTCGGGATGGTGTTCAGGTCGACGCTGCCGTCCAGGCCGGTGGTCCAGCGGCGGCCATTGACCAGCACCAGGGTGCGTTCGGCACCGAGGTTGCGCAGGCTGACGCCGGCCGAACCGTCACCGCCGTTGTTGAACGTACGGTTCAGAGCGGCGCCGTTGGCGGCAACGCGCTGCAGGATGTCGGCGACCGAGGTCACGCCCTGCTTTTCGATGTCAGCGCGGGTCAGGCTCAGGACCGGCTGCGAGGTTTCGATATCGGTGCTCTTGATGCGCGAACCGGTTACCGAAATGCGATCCAGGTTGGTCGCTTCCTGCGCCTGGGCTGTTACGGACGTCGCCGCACCGGCGATCAGCGCGACGACGACAGCGTCACGCAGCTTGTTGGACTGGAAATTCATTGGCTCTCTCTCTCCAAGAAATCTTGGCTGGGGTAGTGCCTGCGCGGCGGAGCCCAAAAGAGGGCTCCAAAATCGCGAGGCTGAATCGATAGTAACGGCCCTCTGCCAAAAATTAAAGCTGCGTTAATTCACGGTGTGATCACACATGAATGCGCTTCGATTTCTTTTATTTCAATGAGTTATCCTGGTGCGTGGGCGGGTGCCACTGCGTCTACCCGCGTCCGAGGCACAAAAAAGTTTCAGTTGATGCATGTCGTGATGTATCCGTTTGTAACGGGTGAGTGCTTTTCGCACTTGACAGACGCGTCCAGAAACAATTCGGGCGCCCCAGGGCGCCCGATGTTGAACACAGCATGTTCGCGGTCAATAACCGGCTAGAGGTCCTGCTCGTAGCGGACGTACGGCACGGTGCCGTCATCGTTGCTTTCGTTGCGCGGGGAGAACGGGTTCTTGCCGCGACTGATGACGTTTTCCGCGCCGACGGTGAGCTGGCCGGACCACGGGGTGCGCCAGGTCAGGCCGATGCCCAGGCCTTCCCACTTGCCAGGCTTGCCCGGAACGTCAACCACCCGGCCGACGATGCTGCCGCTGAAATTGCCGTAGCCGGCGCCCAGGCTCAGGCTCTTGCTGTCCCAACGGTCAACGATGGCCGGTGAGGCGTCAGCCAGTGGTACCAGGCGTGCCTTGGCATACGTGCCGGCGATGGAGACAAAGCCTTCGCGACCGATGTTCTTCTGTGCGAACACGGTCAGGTCATTCTGTTCGGCGCGCAGCGACGGGGTCTTGCTGGGCGTCGCCAGCCAGGCGGGCAGTGTCTCGCGGCCGGTGCCAGCCGTGATTCCCAGGCGTCCGGTGCCGCGGTTGAGCGCGGCGGTACCGGTCAGGCGTCGGTTGGAGCCGATGGCGTCGTCGTCGTCGCCCAGGCTGGCCAGCATGCAATGGCTGGCCAGTCCGCTGATGCTGGACCCGCTGCTGCTGTTGCACAGCAGGCCCAGCGAGTCGCCCGAGGACAGGCCGAACGCTGCATCGAGCGAATTGCGGCCGAAATGCCAACGCGCGCCCACGGCCTGTTCACCGGTCGGCTCCAGGTACAGCAGGGCCTCGACCTTGCCACTGCCCTTGTTCCAGACCGGAATCACGGTGCGGGTGTCCTTGCTCTGCGCGTGCACGCCCGTGATCGCGCCAAGGGCGATCAGCAGGGCCAGCGGTAGACGCAGGAAGGTACGCATCGGACCAGTTCAGACAGGGACAGACAGTGAAAGTTCCCGCTGGGGCGGGAACTCGATCCTAGGGTGTTTATGAATTCTTAACAAGCCTTGTTCCTCCCCAGATACAAGACTCATTCGTTTTTACTGAAGACGTTCAGGTGCCGGTACAGCCCCCTGGGCACCGTGGAACAGTATGCCGAACTCCGTCAACGGAAAGTGATACTCCTGTCCGCAGAATTCGCAACGCACGTCCACCGCACCGGTGTCTTCGGCGGCGGCACGGGCCTCGTCCTCGCCCAGCGAATACAGCATGGAGGCGACCCGTTCACGCGAGCAGGAGCAGGCGAAGGACAGGGCCTTGTCCCCCACCAGCTCCGCCTTCTCCTCGTGGAACAACCGGTGCAGCAGTTCTTCGGCCGGGGTGGCCAGCAGCTCGGCCTTGCCCAGGGTGTCGAACAGCGCGCTGGCGCGGGCCCAGCCGTCGTCGTCGCCCTCGTCGCCCGGCAGCTTCTGCAGCAGCAGGCCGGCAGCGCCGTCGCGGCCGGCGGCCAGCAGCAGCCGCGTCGGCAACTGCTCGGACTGGCGGAAATAGTCCTCGAAGGCTTCATCCAGTTCCGGCGCAGTCAGCGCCACCAGGCTCTGGTAGCGCTGCGGTTCGCGCGGGTCCAGGCCGGGGTTCTCGATGGTGATGGCCAGCAGAGCGTCCTGGCCCAGGTCGGTCAGGTCGCGGGGGGCGTCACCGCCTTCAGCCAGCTGGACGATGCCGCGCAGGGTGCCGGCAGCGGTGCATTCGGCGAACAGGGTGCGCAGGGCGGTATTGCTGCGCAGCTGGATCGACAGGCGGCCGTCCACCTTGGTGTGGCCGGTGAACAGCGCCGAGGCCACGCAGGCCTCGCCGAGCAGTTCGGTGGCACTGTCCGGATACTCGCCGTGGGACTGGATGTCCTGCCAGGTGGCCTGCAGGCGCACGTGGACGCCACGGACACCGGCGTCGGGGAGCAGGAAACGGATAAGGGAATCGGATTGGGCGGTCATCGGCTCACATCGCGCGGAAACGGGGATGGTTGCCGGATAATGCGCCGACAACCAGGCATAAGAAGGATGCACCAGTAATGGGGGCAGGGGGAGAGCAGGACAAGGTAGTGGCCGCCGCCGACACGGCGCCGCGTCGGCGCTGGCGCTGGAAGCGGCTGCTGTGGCTGCCGGTGCTGTTCGTGGCCTTCAGCTGCCTGCAGGTGCTGGTGCTGCGTTTCATCGATCCGCCGCTGTCCACGGTGATGGTCTGGCGTTTCGGCGAGGCACTGGGTGAAGGCGACTGGTCCTACCGGCTGCATTACCAGTGGCGGGACCTGGACCAGATGGCGCCGAGCCTGCCGATTTCGCTGGTGGCCGCCGAGGACCAGCGCTTTCCGGACCACAGCGGGTTCGATCTGCAGGCCATTGAAAAGGCGCGTGATCACAATGCGCGGGGCGGGCGCCTGCGCGGGGCCAGCACGATCAGCCAGCAGGTGGCCAAGAACCTGTTCCTGTGGCAGGGACGCAGCTGGATCCGCAAGGGCCTGGAGGTCTGGTACACGGTGCTGATCGAAGCCTTCTGGCCGAAGCAGCGGATCCTGGAGATGTACGCCAACATCGCCGAGTTCGGCGATGGGGTGTATGGTGCCCAGGCGGCGGCGCAGACATTCTGGGGCAAGGATGCCGCGCGGCTGAGCCCTGCGGAGAGCGCGCGTCTGGCGGCAGTGCTGCCGGCGCCACGCCGCTACAACGCGGCAAAGCCCGGCCCCTACGTGCAGCGGCGTGCAGCGTGGATTCAGCGGCAGGCACGGCAGCTGGGTGGCGCGGGGTATCTGGCGGAGGACTGAGGGGCTGCACGCCCGTCAACGACGTACAATCGCGCGATGACCCGCGAACGCCTTACTTTCGTCATCGCCGCGCACAACGAGGCGCTGGCGCTGCCCCAGCTGCATCCGCGGCTGTGCGCGGTACTGGATGGCCTGGTCGGAATCGATGGACACATCCTGTACGTGGATGATGGCAGCAGTGACACGACCTGGTCGTTGATCACCGCGCTTGCCCAGACCGATCCGCGGGTATCGGCACTGAAGCTGTCGCGCAATTTCGGCAAGGAGGCCGCGTTGACCGCCGGCCTGGACCAGGTGCGCGAAGGCGCGGCGATGATCCTCGATGCCGATGGCCAGGATCCGCCGGAACTGGTGCCGCACTTTGTCGAGCGCTGGCGCGAAGGCTACGACAACGTCTACGGCACCCGCCTGTTGCGCGACGGGGAGAGCTGGAGCAAGCGTGCGACCGCATCGATGTTCTACCGGGTGATAGGGCGCCTTTCGCGTACGCCCATTCCTGCCGATACCGGCGATTTCCGTTTGTTGTCACCGCGCGCGCTGAGCGCACTGCGCGAGATGCGCGAACGTCACCGGTTCATGAAGGGGCTTTTCAGCTGGGTCGGTTTCCGTCGCATTGCGGTGCCGTATCACCGGCATGCCCGCTTGGCCGGCACCAGCAAGTTCAGCCTGTGGCGGCTGTGGAATTTCGCGCTGGAAGGCATCACCGGTTTCTCGACGGTTCCGCTGCGGGCGGCGACCTACATGGGGTTGGCCACCGCGGGCGTGGCGTTCGTGTTTGCCATATGGGTGATCGCCAAGGCAGCGATTTACGGCGACCGTGTGGCGGGGTGGCCGACCATGATGGCGGTGATCCTGTTCCTGGGAGGCGTGCAGTTGATCGCGCTGGGGCTGATCGGCGAGTACCTGGGGCGCCTGTACGAGGAGTCCAAGCAGCGACCGTTGTACCTGGTTGACGCATGGCTGACTCCTTCCGTGGCAGACTCGGGACTGCAACCCACCCTGGGAGGGCAGGCAGATGACGTCGGTACGGCAACTGTTGGACGGCAAATCCCCTGAAGTACATGCGGTCGCGCCCGGCGCGGCGGTGATCGATGCGATCCGGCTGATGGCGCAGAAAGGCATCGGCGCGGTGCTGGTGATGGATGGACCGCGACTGGTCGGGATCCTGTCCGAGCGAGATTACGCACGCAAGATCGTGCTCCACGATCGTTCGTCACGCGATACCGCAGTGTCGGAGATCATGACCGGGAAAGTCGTGACGGTGACCCCGGGTGAGCAGGTGGAACACTGCCTGCAACTGGTAACCGATTACCGCATCCGCCATCTGCCGGTGGTCGAGGGCGGGCAGGTGCTGGGGGTGATCTCCATTGGTGACCTGGTGAAGTCGGTGATCGATGCGCAGCGGCGCGAGCTGGATCAGCTGCAGCAGTACATCGTGGCGGGGTGAGTTTGTCGCTGGCGGGCCTGCGGCCCGCCGGCCCGCTGGCCCGCTCTTCCAAGCAACTGCCAAAGCCGAAGCCAAAGCAGCGCCTTCCTGTTACGCAGCGGAGGCGGAGGGCATGGCCGTGCAGGACACGCCGTAAACCCATCCATGGGGGCTCGATGGCGCCATCCATGGCGCCAACGGTCCTGCACGGCCATGCCCTCCGCCTCAGGACACGTTCCTGCGAGCGCGGTGGCTTTCACCACGACAATCCGCGGTTGGTGGATGCCAACCTCGGTTGGCACAGCTTCTGATTCTGCTTTTTTCTTTTGACTTTGAATTCCTGCTCTCGTTCCGCGCGCTCAGGAAACTGTCGGGAGGGGTGCGGGTGGCCCAGGCAGGACCGTTGGCGCCATGGATGGCGCCATCGAGCCCCCATGGATGGGTTCACGGCGTGTCCTGCCTGGGCCACCCGTACCCCTCAAGCCAAAATCAACAAAGGCGCCGAACGCCCGCTCTACTTCGCGTAGTGCCCACCGCAGTCGGCATTCTTGCCCGGGCCAAGTTCGATGGTGGCCAGCAGTGCCGCTGGCGGCGCGATGCTGCCCAGCGTCAACGCCACCGCCCCCCGGATACCCAGCGCCTTGAAGTCCGGACGGAACGATGGGTCCTTGAACGTGCCGCCGATGCGCAAGGGTGAGCGCAGCACCAGGATGCTCCTGTCCTTCGGTCGGGGCTTCAGCAGCAGGTCCAGCGTTTCATCGCGCAGGCTGACATCGCCCTCGCCGAGGATGATCGTGTCGGTGGTGTCCACTGCCATCGACCGGGTATGCATCAGGCCCTCGCGTACGCCGAAATCGGCGAACGCGCAGCGCAGCGGAATCTGCTTGTCGCCGGTGAACAGGAATTTCAGCGACTCGGTGATGTCCAGCCCCGCCACTTCCATCAACAGGTTGCCGACATGGCCGCGGCCCATGCCCAACGCCACGTTGCCGCTGCTGCTGCCAAGCATCGCCGCGATCGAGTTGCCGTTACCGGTCAGGTCAATGTCGCCACTGATACCACCCTTGGCCTGCTCGGCCAGCTTGGCATCGGGGAACAGCTGGCCCAGTTGCACGCCACGCACGCTGGCCTTCAGTGAAGTGGCAATCTGTGGCCGACGTGCGTCCATGCGGATCGTGCTGCGGATGTCGCCGCCTGCAACGCCGAAGTTCAACGGATCCAGCCGCAGCACGCCATCATCCAGCAGCAGGTGCGCATCCATGTCGTCCAGCGGCAGCTTCGGCGCATTGATGCGCTGCGCCTTCCAACGCACGTCGGCATCCATCGCACGCAGTTTGCCCAGGTTGTACGGTGTGGCCGGCAGCACCTTCGCGCTGGCAGCCACGCGGGCAGCCTCGGCCTTCTGTTCTGCATTGGCGGTCTCACCGCCGCCGGTCTTCGGGGGCGCGCCAACGAAGCCGGCAAGATCATCGAAATCGAGACGACGCGACACCAGGTTCGCGGTCATCCGTGGGCGCTCCCGGGACACGTCGAACTGCACATCGCCCCCCAGGTCACTGTCGCCGACCTTGCCGGTGAAGCGCTCGTAGCGCCATACCTGATGATCGCGCTTCAGGCGGCCCTCCAGGGCATACGGCGGGGAAGGCGGAATGGCGATGCCCAGCAGTGGATACAGGTCGGCCAGGTCGTTGCCGCTCAGCGCGAACTGCAGGTCGAATACCTGCAGCTGGAACGGGTTGGTCAAGGTGCCGCTGGCGACGGCGTGGGTGGCACCGGCGCGGCCATCAAGATGGATGCGGAAGGGGTGGGCGCTGTCGGTCAGTTCCAGCGGCGATTCGGTGCCACCGCTCAGGATGAAGGGATTGCCCTGCCAGCGCCCCTTGCCGGCGACCAGCAACGGTGGTGCGGCGTCGGCCTGTTTCGGTTCGCCGCTGCGCACGTTCACCAGGATATCGGTGCGGCCGAGCGCGTCGAGGAACTGCAGGCGGCCATCATCGATACTCAGGCGCTTGAGCTGCGGCGTGGTGCCGCCATTGCTGTCGCCGAGGAAATTCCAGTTGCCCGGGTCGCCTTTCCGCGGTGCCGTCTCCAGCAGTACGTCAGGGCGGGTCAGGCGGACTTCGGGCAGTTGCACGCTACCGCGCAGCAGTGGCCAGACCCGCACGTCGATCTCGACCCGGTCGGCGCTGGCCATGTTCGGCTGCTTGGCCCAGGGCGCATTGGCAAAGGTGAGGGTATCGGCACGCACGGTGGTGGTGCGGCCCAGGTCGACATCCAGGTTGCCGATATGCAGGACGCGCCCCGTACGCGCCTGCACCGCACGTTCCACCGGGCCCTTGAACCAGTTCCAGTCCCACAGAGCGATGAGGACCAGCAGTGCCGCGAACAGGAACACCAGTGCGGCGAGCCAGCGCTGCCCACGTGGACCGGGGCGGCGCAGGCGCCAGCGCGACGCCTTGGGAGCAGCAGGAGCAGAGGCAGCATTCACGCTGCCATGGTTGCCCTGTCGGGGTGGACGGGGCGCGAAGCGATCATGTAGATGGCGTGCAGAGTGGACGCCTGCTTGCCGGGCAGGGCCCGGCGCTACCGCAGATCAGCGGTCACAGCACCTGTCGGGTCACTGCGACGAAGTGGCAGACACTGCCGCCGATCACGAACAGATGCCAGATCGCATGCGAGTAGGGAATGGATTCGCGGTGGTAGAAGTAGGTGCCCAGCGTGTAGGACAGGCCGCCGCCGAACAGCCAGGCCAAGGTGCCGCCATCGATCGAAGCCCACATCGGCTTGATCGCCACCACCACCAGCCAGCCCATGGCGATGTAGATCACCGTGGACAACACCTTGAAACGGCCGGTGTAGAACAGCTTGAACACCACGCCGCCGAGCGCCAGCGCCCAGATCGCGGTGAACATGCCCCAGCCCCAGGGGCCGCGCAGGCCGATCAGGGTGAACGGCGTATAGGTACCGGCGATCAGCACATAGATCGCGCAATGGTCGAACACCTTCAGGCGGCCCTTGGCCTGCGGGTGCTGGATGGCGTGGTACAGCGTGGAGGCGGTGTACAGCAGCAGCAGGGCGATGCCGAACACGATCGCGCTGGCCAGTTGCCAGCCATCGCCGTAGATCGCGGCCAGGGTGATCAGTACCGCGCTGGCGGCCAGGGCAAGCACCGCACCCAGGCCGTGGGTCAGGGCGCTGGCAATTTCTTCACGGATCGAAGCAACGGAAGTCGTGGACATGGCATGGGCATCATCTGCAGGGAGGGGGACCCGCACCCCCCTATCATCGCCGCGATGGCGGGCGCGTGCACCCCCGCCACCGTATGGTCGCTGCAATCAGTTGCCGGTGACCGTATGCGCGGCTTCACGGGTTGCCGAGAAACGCACGTCCGGCGCGCGTTCCTGCGCCAGCTGCAGGTTGACCCGGGTCGGCGCCAGGTAGACCAGGTGGCCGGCGGCGTCGAGGGCCAGGTTCAGCGCGTTCTTCTCGCGGAACTCTTCCAGCTTCTTCTCGTTGCTGCAGTGGACCCAGCGCGCCGTGGTCACGCTGACCGGCTCGAAGGTGGCTTCCACACCGTATTCGTCCTTCAGACGGTAGGCGGCCACATCGAACTGCAGCACACCCACCGCGCCCAGGATCAGATCGTTGCTGGTCAACGGACGGAAGAACTGGGTGGCGCCTTCCTCGGACAACTGTGCCAGGCCCTTCTGCAGCTGCTTGAGCTTGAGCGGATCGCGCAGGCGGGCGCGACGGAACAGTTCCGGTGCGAAGTTGGGGATGCCGGTGAAGGTGATCGCTTCGCCTTCGGTGAAGGTGTCACCGATGGAGATGGTGCCGTGGTTGTGGATGCCGATGACATCGCCCGGCCACGCCTCGGCGGCGATTTCACGGTCGCTGGCCATGAAGGTCAGCGCATTGGCCAGCTTCATGTCCTTGCCCGTACGCACGTGCAGGGTCTTCATGCCGGCAGTGAACTTGCCCGAGCAGACGCGCATGAAGGCCACGCGGTCACGGTGCTGCGGATCCATGTTGGCCTGGATCTTGAACACGAAGCCGGTCAGCTTCGGCTCCTGCGGCGCGATCTCGCGACCGGTGGTGGAGCGCGCCTGCGGCGACGGTGCGTGTTCGGCGAAGAAGTCCAGCAGCGGCTGCACGCCGAAGTTGTTCACGCCCGAACCGAAGAACACCGGGGTCTGCTTGCCGGCCCGGTAGGCCTGCAGGTCGAACGGGTGGCTGGCGCCCTGCACCAGTTCCAGTTCGTCGCGCAGATCGGCCAGCATCCGCTCGCCGATCTTCTCGGCCAGCCCGGGCGAATCGATCGACGGGAAGATGGTCGAATCCTGACGGGTGAAGTTGCGGCCCTGCTCGTAGAGATGCACTTCGCCGGTGATCAGGTGGACCACGCCCTTCAGGCGCTGACCCATGCCGATCGGCCAGGTGACCGGTGCGCACTGGATGCCGAGCACGCTTTCAACCTCATCCAGCAGGTCGATCGGCTCCTTGCCCTCGCGATCAAGCTTGTTGATGAAGGTCATGATCGGGGTGTCGCGCAGGCGGCACACTTCCATCAGCTTGATGGTGCGCTCTTCCACGCCCTTGGCCACGTCGATCACCATCAGCGCCGAGTCCACCGCGGTCAGCACGCGGTAGGTGTCCTCGCCGAAGTCGGCGTGGCCCGGGGTGTCGAGCAGGTTGATGATCTTGCCTTCGTACGGGAACTGCATCACCGAGGAGGTGACGGAGATGCCGCGCTCCTTTTCCAGCGCCATCCAGTCCGAGGTGGCGTGGCGGGCAGCCTTGCGGCCCTTCACCGAACCGGCCATCTGGATCGCGCCGCCGAACAGCAGCAGCTTTTCGGTCAGCGTGGTCTTGCCGGCGTCAGGGTGGGAAATGATGGCGAACGTGCGGCGACGCGACGCTTCGGTGGCGACTTCGGACATGGCAGTGGCGCCCGCACGGGGCGCTTTTCAAAGAGATAAGCGCCCGATTATACCGGCCTGCCGGCGTCGGCGGGTCAGCGCCCAGCGCTGGCGTCGCCGCTGCCCTCGCGGGCGAAGTGCAGTTCGCCCTGCGGGGCGAGGATGCGCACTGGCACTGAACGCAGGCCCATGCCGCGGTTGAGCTGCACCACGAAGTGCAGGTGCGGGGCGGTGCTGTAGCCACTGTTGCCGGACAGGCCGATCGGCTGGCCGGCCTGCACCGCTTGGCCGGGGCGGACCCGCATGCCGCCGGCCTGTAGGTGGGCGTACATCGCCATGCTGCCGTCGCTGTGCAGGATACGAACGAAGTTGGCGCGTCCGGCATCTCGTTCACGATCCACGCCATTTCCGTGGAAACCGTCCTGTACCTGCATCACCGTGCCCTCGCGGGCGGCCAGGACCTGCGTTGCTTCGGGCAAGGCAAAGTCGATGGCGTCGCGGTTTTCCTCGTCATCGTGACTGAACCGGCCTTGCGGGGCCTGATCCACACGAAGCTGGGCAGCCTCGAAGGGCAGGCGATAGGCGACGTCTTCGGCGTGCGCGGCCGGATTGCCCGGCACCGATTGCAGGCGAAGGTCCAGTGCCTTGCCGCTGGAAGGGGAGGGAAGGTGACCTACCACCAGACTGCTGGTGGCCTGCACCAGTGACTGCAGCGGCAGGCCCTCCATCTGCGTGCCGGGGGCCGCGCGCAGCTCGATCTGCACCGGGCCGGACAGGGGATTGTCGATCCGCGCCTGCCACTGGTCGCCCAGCGACTGCAGCCGCAGTCCCACCTGGGGGGCGGGGATGCCGTTGCCTGCGGTGTCGCCGGTCAGCTTGCGGTCTGCCAATCCCCAGCCCTGGCGCCAATCGGCGGCGTTCACCGTTGGGCTTGCCACTACAGGCAGCAACAGCAGGCACAGCAGGCGCAGGCGCGACATCGACAACTCCGGAGCAATGGACCGCCGTGACTGTACGCAAGCGGCTCCCGGGCGGGTAGTGTCGACGGGTCGTGCTTCATTCATCGCTTTATCCGCATGAAGGGATTGACATGGCCGGAAAGGGCTGGCATCGTGGCTACACCATCGAGACCGGCAGAGGGACAGGCCCTTTGAAGCCGGGGCAGCCCGCAGACGCGAAAGCGCCTGCGTAGGTGCCAAATCCTGCGGGGACCGTGGCGTCCACCGAAAGATGGTTCGAACCTGCACACAACGTGCATGTCGAACGCGAGCCCCGCGAAGGCTCGATGGCCGATTTCCCTACCGGAACCCGCCATGAGCTTCGCCACCAGCACCGTGCTTCGCCCCGAACCCTTTGTCCCCGTCAGCGTGCCGGTCGATGACCGCGTGCATGCCGAGCGCGGCGAGTTCGCCGCAGTGCTGTCGATGCGTCATGCCGGTCCTTGCCCGGTACGCCTGCGCTATGAGTGGGTCGGTCCGGTCAACGCCCCTGTGGTGGTGCTGGCCGGCGGTATTTCCGCGCACCGCCATGTGGCCTCCAACGCGCAGTTCACCGAGAAGGGCTGGGCCGAAGGCCTGGTCGGCAGTGGCCGCGCACTGGATCCGCAGCAGCTGCGTGTGCTCGCGTTCGATTTCATCGGTGCCGACGGTGCGTTGGATGTGCCGATCGATACCGCCGACCAGGCCGATGCATTGGCACTGCTGCTGGACCACCTCGGCATCCGCGCGCTGAAGGCGTTCGTCGGCTATTCGTACGGTGCGCTGGTCGGCCAGCAGTTCGCGATCCGGCACCGTGCACGGGTACGCCAGCTGGTGCTGGTCAGCGGCGCGCACCGTCCGCATCCGTATGCCGCCGCCTGGCGTGCGCTGCAGCGCCGTGCCGTGGCGCTGGGCCAACTGCAGTGTGGCGAAGACCACGGTCTGGCACTGGCCCGCCAGTTCGCGATGCTCAGCTATCGCACGCCGGAAGAATTCGGCGAGCGCTTTGATGCCGCACCGGAAGTGGTCAATGGCCGCGTCCGTGTGGCGGCCGAAGATTACCTCGACGCCGCTGGCGCACAGTACGTCGCACGGACACCGGTCAATGCCTACCTGCGCCTGTCCGAGTCGATCGACCTGCACCGCGTGGACCCGAGCGCGATCCTGCCGCCGACCGTGGTGGTTGCCGTTGAAGGCGACCGCCTGGTGCCGCTCGCCGACCTGGTCGGCCTGGTCGAGGGCTTGGGCCCGCGCGGCAGCCTGCGCGTGCTGCGCTCGCCCTACGGGCACGACGCCTTCCTGAAAGAAACCGATCGCATCGACGCGATCCTCGCCACCGCCTTCCGCACTTCTGGAGAGTCCGCATGAGCCTGCACGCCGCTGAACCGTCCTGTTGTCGCACCACTGCCGCCGTCCGCGCCGGCATCGATCGGGACACCGCCCATGGCGCGGTCACGCCGCCGATCGTGCTGTCGTCGAACTTCAGCTTTGAAGGCTTCGGCAACAAGCGCCAGTACGACTACACCCGCAGTGGCAACCCCACGCGCGACCTGCTGGGCGAAGCGCTGGCCGAACTGGAAGGCGGCGCCGGTGGCGTGGTGACCGCCACCGGCATGGGCGCGATCAACCTGGTGCTGAACGCATTGCTGCAGCCCGGCGATACCCTCGTGGTGCCCCATGATGCGTACGGTGGCAGCTGGCGCCTGTTCAACGCGTTGGCGAAGAAGGGCCATTTCGACCTGGTCACCGCCGACCTGACCGACCCGCGTGCGCTGGCCCAGGCGTTGGCCACGCAGCCGAAGCTGGTGCTGGTGGAAACCCCGTCCAACCCGCTGCTGCGCATCACCGACCTGCGCTTCGTGATCGACGCGGCGCACAGGGCCGGTGCGCTGGTGGTGGTCGACAACACGTTCCTGTCGCCGGCGTTGCAGCAGCCGCTGTCGTTCGGTGCGGACCTGGTGCTGCATTCCACCACCAAATACATCAACGGCCACAGCGACGTGGTCGGCGGTGCAGTGATTGCCCGCGATCCCGCCGTGCACGAGCAGCTGGTGTGGTGGGGCAACGCGCTGGGCCTTACCGGCTCACCGTTCGATGCGTTCCTGACCCTGCGCGGCCTGCGCACGCTGGATGCGCGCCTGCGCGCACACCAGGAAAACACCGCCGCAATCGTGGCACTGCTTGATGCGCATCCGGCGGTAGCCAAGGTCTATTACCCGGGCCTGGCCGATCATCCGGGCCACGCCGTTGCCGCCCGGCAGCAGAGTGGTTTCGGCGCGATGCTGTCCTTCGAACTGGCCAGCTGTGCCGGCGAAGATCCGCACGCCGCGGTGCGCGCGTTTGTCGATGGCCTGCGCTACTTCACGCTGGCCGAGTCGCTGGGGGGCGTGGAGAGCCTGATCGCGCACCCGGCAACCATGACCCATGCAGCGATGACTGCCGAAGCCCGCTCTGCTGCGGGCATCAGCGACGGGCTGCTGCGGCTGTCGGTCGGTATCGAAGGCGAGCGCGACCTGCTGGCGGATCTGGGCGCTGCATTGGCACGCGCCGAAGCGGTGATCGACGCAGTGGCACGCGGCAAACAGGTGGCAGACGCATGAGCGCTTTGCCTGTCGAGATTCCGCTGCTGGGCAGTGGCCGCTTGGCGCTGCTCGGAACCGGCACCGTCGGTTCGGCCTTCGTACAGCGCTACCAGGCGTTGCAGGCGCGTGGGCTGGAGTTGCCCAGCGTGCAGTGGCTGGCCAATTCGCGCACGGCGCTGGCGATCGATCGTGATCTGGTGTTGCCGCTGGAACTGGCACGCCGTGCGCCGCGCGATGGGCAGAGCTCGCCACCGTGGGCCAGTGCCGAAGGGCTGGAGCGTGGTGACGTGGTGGTCGATGCCACTGCCAGCGAAGACGTAGCGGCGCGCCACGTGCAGTGGTTGGCGCGCGGTGTGCACGTGGTCACCGCCAACAAGCTCGGCCGCGGTGCGCAGCTGTCACGCGCGCAGGCCATCGCACAGCATTGCGCCGACAGTGGTGCGCGCTACGGCGACAGTGCCACCGTCGGTGCTGGCCTGCCGTTGCTCAGCAGCCTGCGTGCGCTGGTTGCCGGTGGCGACCACATCCATGCCATCGAAGGCGTGCTTTCCGGCTCGCTGGCGTGGCTGTTCAATCGTTATGACGGCCAGTCGCCGTTCTCGGCGGCGGTGCGTGAAGCGCTGGCGGCCGGCTACACCGAGCCGGACCCGCGGTTGGATCTTTCCGGCGAGGATGTCCGCCGCAAATTGTTGATCCTGGCCCGCAGCAGCGGACTGGCGCTGGACGCTTCGCAGGTGCAGGTCGATTCACTGGTGCCGGATACGCTGGCGGCGTTGCCGCTGGAAGATGCCGTCAATGCGCTGGAACAGCTGGATGCACCGCTGCAGGCGCGTTGGCAGCAGGCGCGCGCGAACGGCCGGGTGCTGCGGTTTGTGGGGCGTGTTGATGGCGAAGGCGCGCAGGTGGGCCTGCGCGAGCTGCCGGCCGATCACCCGTTGGCGCAGGGCGCGGGCACCGACAACCGCGTGGCCATCCACAGTGATCGCTATCAGCGCCAGCCGTTGCTGATCCAGGGGCCTGGGGCGGGTGCGGAAGTCACCGCTGCCGCGCTGCTGGATGACGTGCTGCGGATCGTGGGCTGAGCCCAGCCGCTGCGCTCGCCGGGCATGGCCCGGCGCTACCCACACCGATCCTGGTAGCGCCGGGCCATGCCCGGCGGTCATGGAACGTCAACGCGCTTTGAGTGCCTTCAACAACGCCGCATTGAACTGCTTCGGATCCTGCACCTGCGGCGAATGGCCCAGTGCCGCGAACTCGACCAGGGTCGAGCCAGCAATCGCCGCCGCTGCGGCCTTGCCCAATGCCGGGTAATTGCCCAACGTGCCCTTCAGTTCGGGCGATGCCTGGTCACGGCCGATCGCTGTGCGGTCCTTCTGGCCGATGAACAGGGTGGTGGGCACCTGCAGGTTCTTCAGCTCGTAAATCACGGGTTGGTTGAACACCATGTCCGAGGTCAGCGCCTGGCTCCAGGCGACCTGCTGCTTGCCTGGGCCCTCGTACATGCCCGACTGCATGCGCGCCCAGGGTTCGTACGCCGGCTTCCACTTGCCGTCGTAGTACACGTCCAGCTGGTAGCGGCGGATGCTGTCATAGCTGATGTTCATTTCGCCGGCGTACCACGCGTCCACGCTGCGCCAGGGCACGCCCAGCGCCTTCCAGTCCTCCAGTCCGATCGGATTGACCAGCGACAGACTGCGCAGCTCCTGCGGATACATCAGCGCATAGCGGATCGCCAACATGCCACCCATCGAATGGCCGACCACATGCACCGGTACGTCACCCAGTTGCAGCTGCTGCAGCAACGCATGCGTGTTGTCGGCCAGTTGCCCGAAGGAATACTGGTAGCGCTCGGGCTTGCTCGATTTGCAGAACCCCACCTGGTCCGGCGCGATCACCCGGTAGCCTGCAGCCAGCAGTGGCTTGATCGTCTCCTTCCAGGTGGCTGCGCAGAAGTTCTTGCCATGCAGCAGCACCACCACGCCGATCGGCTTCTTCTTCGGCGCGACATCCAGATAGGCCATTTCCAGCGGCTGGCGCTGTGATTCCAGCGCAAAGATCTTCACCGGATAACCGTAATCGAATCCCTCCAACCGCGGCCCGTAGGTTGGCGCAGCGAGAGCGGACAACGGAAGGCAGGCAAGCAAGGCTGCAGCGATCACGCGCATGGGAGATTCCGGGGCAGGGGATGCCCGAGCCTAACCGGAAAGTGGGGACGGTGTTGTCCGTTGTAGAGCCGAGCCCACGCCCGGCTGCACAGGTAGAGCCAGGCCATGCCTGGCTGCACCCATCATCAGCACTCGATGACGTTCACCGCCAGGCCGCCGCGGCTGGTTTCCTTGTACTTGTCCTGCATGTCGCGGCCGGTATCGCGCATGGTCTTGATGACCTTGTCCAGCGACACCTTGTGCTTGCCGTCGCCTCGCATGGCCATGCGCGACGCATTGATCGCCTTCACCGCACCCATCGCATTGCGTTCGATGCACGGAATCTGCACCAGACCGCCGATCGGATCGCAGGTCAGGCCCAGGTTGTGCTCCATGCCGATTTCCGCCGCGTTCTCGATCTGGCTCGGGTTGCCACCCAGCGCTGCAACCAGACCACCGGCGGCCATCGAACAGGCCACGCCGACCTCACCCTGGCAGCCCACTTCTGCGCCGGAGATCGAGGCGTTTTCCTTGTACAGGATGCCGATTGCCGCCGAGGTCAGCAGGAAGTCGAACACCCGCTGCTCGTTCGCGCCCGGGCAGAAGCGGTCGAAGTAGTGCAGTACCGCCGGCAGCACGCCGGCCGCGCCGTTGGTGGGCGCAGTGACCACGCGGCCGCCGGCAGCATTTTCTTCGTTCACTGCCAGCGCGTACAGGTTGACCCAGTCCAGCGTGGTCAGCGGGTCGCGCATCGCCGCTTCCGGTTTGGAGGACAGTTCGCGGTACAGCGCCGGTGCGCGGCGGCCCACTTTCAGGCCTCCCGGCAGCACACCTTCCTCACGGATGCCACGCGCCACGCAGGACTGCATCGCGCTCCAGATCTCGCGCAGGTTGTCGCGGATCTCTTCTTCGCTGCGCCAGCATTTCTCGTTCTCGAACATCAACTGGGCGATGCTCAGGCCGCTGCGGGCGGTCTGCGCCAGCAGCTCGTCGCCACTCTTGAACGGGTAGGGCAACGGTGTCTCATCAGGTACGATCCGGTCATCGGCCGCGTCATCCTGGTTGACCACGAAGCCGCCGCCCACCGAGTAGTAGTCGCGGGTGGCCAGCACTTCGTCGTCGGCGTTGTACGCGGTGAAGCGCATGCCGTTGGTGTGGTAGGGCAGCTTCTGTCGCTTGTTCAGCCCGAGGTCGCGCTTTTCGTCGAAGGCGATCTCGTGCTGGCCCATCAGCATGATGCGCTTGCTGCTGCGGATGCGTTCCAGCGTGGACGGAATGATGTCCGGGTCGATCAGGTTCGGGCGCTGCCCTTCCAGGCCAAGCAGGATCGCCTTGTCGGTGCCGTGGCCGCGACCGGTCAGGGCAAGCGAGCCGTACACATCGGCACGGATGCGCGCGACCTCCGCAAGCTTGCCCGGGTCGAGCAGCCAACGATGGATGAAGCGCTCGGCGGCCCTCATCGGCCCGACGGTGTGCGAGGAGCTCGGGCCAATGCCGATCTTGAAAACGTCGAACGTGCTGACAGCCATGGTTGCCGTACTGCGGGTACCGGGAGAGACCGCTATTCTAGCGGTTCACGCCGCACTTCCATGACTGCGGCGCAGCATTTCCGCCAAGGGAGCAAGCCCCGGTGTTGATCCTGTTCCAGCGTGACGACTGCCATCTGTGTGATATGGCCCTGGCCGAACTGGCCAAGGCGCGGGCGCCCGAGTTTGAATCGGTGTTCCTCGATGACCAGCCAGCGTTGGAGGCGCGTTATGGGGCGCGGGTGCCGGTGCTGCGCGATGAGACGGGCGGGCGGGAGCTGGACTGGCCGTTCGATGCGGCCTCGGTGCAGGCCTGGCTGGCGGCCGGGTGAATCCGCCGGGCATGGCCCGGCGCTACCCTGTGTCACCGTTCAAGGTAGCGCCGGGCCATGCCCGGCGGCAGACCCGTGTTATTTCGCGTCGAACTTCACGATGGTGCTGATCGCGGTTTCGTCCGGAATGGTCTTGGTATCGGCCCAGTCGCCGCCGCCAACACCGAAGTCCAGACGCTTGACCGTGGCCTTGCCGGTCAGCACCGGCTGTGCGCCGGGCTTCCAGGTGAAGGTGAAGGTGACCGGCTTGCTCACGCCACGCAGTTCCAGCGTGCCGTCGGCGGCGAACTGGTCGTTGCCCAGCGCACGGAAGCCCTTTGCGGTGTAGCGCGCGGTAGCGAACTTGCTGACGTTGAAGAAGTCCGCCTCCTTCAGGGTGGAGTCGCGGTCGCTGTTGCCGCTCTTGGCGCCGGCCAGCGGAATCACCACGTCCAGCGAACCTGCGGACGGGTTGGCCGGATCGAAGCTGAGCTTGGTGGCAAAGCCCGGGAAGCTGCCGGTGAACACTTCACCATCGTATTTGGTGGCAAACGCCAGGAACGAACCGGCACCAGGGGCCTGGGCGTAGTCGGCGGCGAGTACCGGTGCGGTGGCCAGCATGCCGGCGAGGGCGGCAGCCACGGCGGCCGGGGTGGTCAGTTTCAGGTTCATCGGTCAGTCCTTCTGGGGAGAGGCGAGCCAGCCACGCGGCAACATCCGGGACAGGGTGGCATCGCGCTGGAACAGGTGGTGGTAGAAGGCGGCGCCGGCATGGGCCAGCACCACCGCGATCAACAGCCAGAAGCCGTATTCGTGCAGGGCATGGGAAACCGCCACGACCTGCGGGTCCGGTCCGCTCAGCTTGGGCACGTCGACCAGGCCGAACCAGCGGAACGGGCGCAGGCCGCTGGCCGAGTCGTATATCCAGCCCGACAACGGAATGGCGAACATCAGCACATACAGCAGCACATGGGTGGCGCTGGCGATGCGCTCCTGCCAGCCCGGTACGCCCGGTACCGGTTTGGGGGCACCGGCGTACAGACGCCAGCCCAGGCGCAGCACCACCAGTGCCAGCACGGTGATCCCGATCGACTTGTGCGCGGTATAGACCCAGAAATACTTGGGCGTCTTGGGCAGTTCGCCCATGGTCAGGCCGACGATGCCCAAGGCGAGGATCAGCAATGCGATCAGCCAGTGCAGGGTCTGGCTGACACTCCCCCAGGCGGCGGGCGTGTTCTTGGCGGTCATGAAGGGTCCTTGGTGGCCGTCTGGCTGTCGGAGTGGGGTTGGGGCGCGGGAGTTCCCGGAGAATCGCTGCGGTCGAGCGTGGCTTCAGCCTCGATCCGCACCTGCACCGCATCACCGATCACGCCAGGCCAGGCAGTGATGCCGAAGGCGCGCCGGCTCAGTGACGTGGTGGCGGAAAATCCTGCGGTACGCCGGAACGGCGGCAGTGGATAGCGTTTGATCTGGTTCAACGTCACGTCCAGCGTGACCTCCTGGCTGACACCGCGCAGGGTCAGGGTGCCCAGTACGCGCGCATGGCGGGCGTCGACCGGTTCGACCTGGCGGGAGACGAAGCGGGCGGTGGGGAAGCGGTCGCCGTCAAGCAGGCTGCGCGCCAGCGTGGCCTGGTTCCACTTGGCATCGCCAAGGTCCAATCGCGCTACCGGAATCTCGACGTCCAGCGTCGCTTCGCGCCAGTTGTCGCTATCGAAGTACAGTTGCCCCTGGCTGCCGGAGATCGTACCCAGCGCCTGCGAGTAGCCGGCGTGGTCGATCGCGAACAGCACCCGGGTGTGCACCGGATCGATGCGGTAGGCATCGTTGCCTGCCCAGGCGGGGGCGACGGCAAGCAGCATCGGCAGCAGGGCCAGGCAGAGGCGCATCGGCGGTGGACTCGGGGAAAAAAGACCGTTCGATCATACCCATAGCCCCTGCGCAACGCTGTGTGCACGACTGCAACAGTTTGTGGTGCCGATGTGGCCGGAAACAGGCTGTTGCAGCGATGTCTCCAGCCCTGTGTGACAATCGGCACAGGACAGGGGGTTCAGGATGACGAGCGGCTGGCGCCGGTGGTGCCAAGGCATTGCAGGAGCAGGTCTGGTGCTGTTGGCGCTTTCCGCTGCAGCCGCGACCTTGGACATGGCCGGTGAAACGCCGCGCCTGCGCCGCTTTGGCGCGGCCGAAGGGCTGCCCTCGCGCATGGTGGTCGCGCTGGCTGAAGACCGTCAGGGCCGTGTGTGGGCCGCCACCGACGGTGGCCTTGCCCGCTATGACGGTGGGGAGCTGCGGGTCTGGCAGCACGACCCGGCACAACCGGATTCACTACCCGGCAACGAGATCGAAACCCTGCTGATCGACCCGCGGGACCGGGTGTGGGTCGGCATCAATGGCAAGGGCCTGGCCCGCCTGGATGCCGATCGCGAGCGCTTCAAGACCTTCGAGTCCGTTACCGAAGGCTGCCAAGGGCAGTTCTGGACCTTGGCCTATGCCGAGGACGCGCTTTGGATCGGCAGCAGCAGCCATGGGGTCTGCCGCTTTGGCGAAGACGGCTCGTTGCGCTATTTCCAGCATGATCCGGCGCAGCCCGGCGGACTGCCGAGCGACACGATCTTCAGCAGCCTGGTCGATGCGCAGGGACGTCTGTGGGTGGGAACCGAAGCTGGCGTGGCGCGCTGGAATGGCCACGCCTTCGAGGCCGTGGCGCCGCGCGAACTGAAAGCGGTCAATGTCCTGCGGCTGAGCCGCGATGCCGATGGCGCGATCTGGGTCGGCACACAGAACGACGGCCTGTATCGCATCGATGCGCAGGACCGGGTGACGCGACCGGCCTGGGCCGACAGTGCTGGCCTGCGTTCGGCCCTGGTGCTGCCCGACAGCCGCGGGGGCTATTGGGCGGGAACCTCCGATGGACTGCTGCGCGGTGACGGCCAGGTGTTGCGCAAACTGGATGGCGACCGTGGCAGTGGCTTCCTGACCGGTCACAGCGGCGTGCTCGACCTGCTGCAGGACCACGAAGGCGGGCTCTGGGTGGCCCTGCTGACGCAGGGGCTGGCCTATCTTCCACCGGACTGGCGACGCTTTTCGACCTGGTACCAGCTCGATGGCAGGCCGCTGGACAGCCAGTACCTGCTGAGTGCCGCCGCTGACGGTGACAGCTACTACGTCGGTTCAGCGCATGGTGTCTACCAGATCGATGCACAGGGGACGTTGAGCCTGTTGGCCAGCAACCGTGAGCTGGGCAGCGGTGCGGTGTGGTCGGTGCTGCCGCGTCCCGACGGACGGCTGTGGCTGGGCCGCGCTGGCCGTATCAGCGTCTATGACCCGGCGACGCGCGCGCTGCGTGACTGGCGCATCGACGGCGGCTCCGACCTGCGGCAGCGGATCGATCTGATGCGGCAGGCGCCTGATGGAACGGTCTGGGTGTCGGTGATGAATCTGGGCCTGCAGCAGCGCAGTGCGGAGGGCCGCCTGTTGCGCAGTTTCGACGCGGCGACGCTGCGTGGCAGCACTGATGCGCCGGTCGAGCAGATCCGCTTCGATGCCGGCGGGCGGGCCTGGGTGATGGGGGAAATGGGTATCTGGCGCGAGCAGGGTGACCGCTTCGAAGCGGTGCCGGGCGTGTCCCAGGGTTCCATCTACGATCTGGTGTGGATCGATCCCCGGCAGATGTGGATCGCACGCCAGGGCGCGTTTGAACGCTACCAGTGGGATGGCCTCAGCCTGCGTCTGATCCAGCGCGTCGATGCCAGTGCCGGCGTGCCGCCGGTCAGCATGGGAGGGTTGGCCCTGGCCAGCAACGGACAGGTGTGGGCGACGACGCCCCGTGGCCTGCTGCGCTGGGATCCGAAACAGCGTCGCCTGCAGATCTTCAACGAGCGCGACGGCCTGCTCGATGCCGAGTTCACCGGACGCCCGCCGGCGATCGCTGCCGATGGCCGGGTACTGGCTGTGACTCAGACCGGCATGGTGGGCTTTGATCCAAATGCCGCCGACACCGAACTGCCGCCGTCGCAGCTGGTGATCGCGCAGGTTCGCGTCCGTCGCGACGATGCGCGCGGCTGGCAGCCCCTGCCAACCTCCGGCCTGCTGTTGCTGGGTCCCGATGACCGTGATCTGCAGATCGATGCGCGGTTGCTGTCCTACGCCAGCCCGCAGGGCAACCGCTATCGGTTCCGTGTGGACGGTTACGACCAGAACTGGGTGGAACAGGGCGGGGATGGCCAGCGTACGTTGTCGCGGCTGCCGCCCGGAGCCTATTCGGTCGAGGTGCAGGCCGCATCGGCCAGTGGGCCGTGGACGCCTTCGCAGCAGCTGCACATCAAGGTATTGCCGCCCTGGTGGCGCAGCAGCATGGCGATCTTCGGCTATGTGATGCTGGGTTCGCTGTTGCTGCTGGCACTGCTGTGGTTGATCCGCAGGCGCCTGCGGCGGCGCCAGCAGTGGCAGTTGACGGTGCACAAGCAGCAGATCGCCGAGCAGGCATCTCAGGCCAAGAGCCGATTCCTGGCGACCCTGGGCCACGAGGTGCGCACGCCGATGACCGGCGTACTGGGCATGAGCGAACTGCTGCTGGCTACCGAACTGGACCCGGTGCAGCGCAGCTATGCAGGCTCGATCCAGCAGGCTGGCAGCCATCTGCTGCGCCTGGTCAACGATGCCCTGGACCTGGCACGGATCGAGGCCGGCCGACTGGAACTGGATATCCGGCCGTTCGATCTGGGCGGGCTGCTGGACCAGGTGCAGGCGCTGATGCAGCCGATGGCGCAGCAGCGCAGGCTGGCCTTCCTGCGTGAGGGAGACCTGCCAGGCCCGATCTGCATCAGTGGCGATGAGATGCGCGTCCGCCAGATCCTGCTGAACCTGCTGGGCAACGCGATCAAGTTCACCGAGCGTGGCCATGTCGGCCTGGCGGCACGCCTGGACGAGAACGGCGGCGTGGTGACCTTCGAGGTCAGCGACAGTGGGCCGGGCATCAATGCCGAGCAGCAGCAGCGGCTGTTCCATCGTTTCGAACAGGCCGATGGCCCGCGGACCGCCTCGCGCTATGGTGGCAGTGGGCTGGGCCTGGCAATCTGCCAGGAGCTGGCGGTGGCGATGGGTGGCCGCATCGATGTCGACAGCCAGCCGGGGCGTGGTGCGCGTTTCTCAGTGCGGCTGCCGCTGCCATGGAGCCGGCAGCAGGCCTCCAGCCATGGTGAAGCAACGTCGCCGACGCTGCCTGCACTGCGCATCCTGCTGGTCGAGGATGATGCAACCGTTGCCGAGGTCATTGCCGGCCTGCTGCGCAGCCGTGGCCATGAGGTGGTGCATGTGCTGCATGGCCTGGGTGCGCTGTCGGAGATTTCCACCGAGGGCTTCGATGTCGGCCTGCTCGACCTCGACCTGCCGGCATTGGATGGCACTGCCATCGCCCGCCAGCTGCGTGCGATGGGCTACGAACTGCCGTTGGTGGCGGTTACCGCGCGCTCGGATGCCTATGCCGAGACCCAGGTGCTTGCAGCCGGCTTCGATGGTTTCCTGCGCAAGCCGGTGACCGGCGATCTGCTGGTTGCGGCGATCGCCCAGGCACGCAGCAAGCGGCAGATCATCAGCTGAGTACGGCATCTTGCGACGTGAATCCCGCAACTTTCGGTTTACCATGCCGACGCCCACGGCGTGGGGATCATCAACAGCAGCGTGAGGAGGCCATCGGTGGTGTATCTGCGGGCAGTGACGCTGCTGATGCTGCTGCTGTGCTGCCTGGCGCCCGCTGCTGCACAGCCGGTGCCGCCGTCGCCGCGGCAGGTCACCGTGTTCGACGGGTTGCCATCCAACACCGTCAACCGCATGGCCGAAGACCGCTACGGCTACCTGTGGATTGCCACCAACGACGGCCTGGCCCGCTACGACGGGCGCAACTACCGCATCTGGCGTTCCGAGGACGGCCTGCGCGACAACCGCATCTGGAGCGTGCTGGTCGACGCCCGCAACGAGCTGTGGATCGGCACTGAAAATGCCGGCCTGGTGCGGATGTCGGCAGACCGCCGACAGCTGCGCTTCTATGACCGCAGCAGCCAGCCGCTGATGGGCAGCAACACGGTCTGGAGCCTGGCAGCGACACCGGATGGCGCGATCTGGTTCGGCACCCATGAGGGCGGCCTGTACCGGTTGGACAAGACAGATCGTCTGCAGCGGTTCCTGCCGGAAGCGAACAACCCGCGTAGCTTGCCGGCCGCATCGGTGCCCTACCTGGCCACGCTTGCCGACGGCAGCCTGTGGGTCGGCACCAAGCATGGCGTAGCTCGCTGGACCGGCACCGATTTCGAACGCATCGGCGGCGACCTGGTGCCCAGCCTGCTGATCAATGGACTGACCGCCGAACCCGACGGCAGCCTGTGGATCAGCACGCTGGCCGGGGCGACCGTGCGGCGCCCGGATGGCCGTTTCGAATCCGTGCCCTGGACATTGCCGGCCGGCGACCAGGTGCTGGGCATGATGCTGCGTGACGAGCAGGGCGGGCACTGGTTGGATACGCGCAGTGGCCTGGGCAGGGGCATCGATGGCCGGTACCAGACCGTACCGCTGTACAGTGCCATCGCCCGCGGCCTGGTGCGGCCGAACTGGACCGGCGCCTATGAGGACCGCGAAGGCGGCATCTGGCTGGCCAGCACCAACGCAGGCCTGTGGCATCTGCTTCCGCGCTGGTGGCAGTTCTCGGTGTTCTCGCGGCTGGAGGATGATCCGTCCTCGCTGCGCAATTCCTATGTGCTGGGTACCAGCCCCTCCAGCAATGGCGGCGTATGGACCGTCGGCAGCCATGGCGCGCTGGATCGTTTCAATCCACGCACGGGCGTGATCGAACAGCACCGCACCTTCGTCAACGGCATGCACTGGCTGACGTCGGTGCGCGAAGACCGGCGGGGACAGGTATGGGTGGGTTCGACCGACGCATTGATGCGTTACGACCCGCGTCGGGGCGAGTTGCGGCGCTGGGGGCGGGATTCCGGCGCGGATGCGACCATGGAAGGCAATATCGAGGCGATGATGACCTGCGATGGCGACAGTCTCTGGCTGATGCTGTCAGCGGGCCTGCAGCAGCGTGACCTGGACGGGCATGTGCGCCGGCAGCTGGAAAACGGCCGGGAGGGTCTGCAGGCCGGTCAGCTCAATCTGGACGTGGAGTGCGGCCCGCAGGACCGGATCTGGCTGGCCAGCAGCCGCGGCCTGCTGCAATGGCAACCGGATGCGCAGCGCTTCCAGCCGGTGCCTGGTGCGCCGGCCACTGCGGTGTATGCCCTGCACGTGGGCAAGGACGGGCAGGTCTGGTTGTCCGAGGATGGTCGCTTGTCGCGCTATCTCTGGAGCCAGGGCAGGCTGGAGCGGCAGGCGGTGGTGGGGGCGGAGCAAGGCTATCCGGCAATTTCCGCCACCGGTCTGGTGGTCGACGCGCAGGGCGTGGCGTGGGCCACCAGTGCCCGTGGCCTGGTGCGGGTGAGTGCCGATGGCGAAAGCGTGCGCCTGTACGGGGTGCACGATGGGCTGCCCAGCCAGGAGTTCCGCGAGCACACCCTGATCGCCTCGGCCGCAGGGCGCATGGTGGCGGGTACACCTGCGGGTGTGGTGGTGTTCGATCCCGAGCAGGTTCGACCGTCCACCCGGCGTGCGCCGCTGGTGATCGAGCGGGTGGAGGTGCGCCGCAACGAGCAGTTGCTGGACCTGACCCATGACACGCCGCTGCAGATCGCCGACGGCGACCGCGACCTGCGTATTGTCGCGCGCCTGCTGTCCTTCGCCGACTCGGCCTCCAACACCTACCGCTACCGGTTGGCCGGCTACGACCCCGACTGGGTGGAAGTGGGGCCGGCCGGCGAGCGCCTGTTCTCGCGCTTGCCACCCGGTGCCTACCGGCTGGAAGTGCAGGCGCGTTCAGCTGATCACGTATGGTCGCGGGTGCAGACCCTGGAATTCCACGTGCAGCCGCCATGGTGGCGCAGCTTGTCAGGGCTGTTGGTGCTGACCTCGATCGCACTGCTGCTGACCAGCTGGTTCGCCTGGCTGTACCGGCGGCGCCTGCAGCGCCAGCATGCCTATCAGCTCGCTCTGCACAAGCAGGATCTCGCCGAACACGCGTCGGCGGCCAAGACACGCTTCCTCGCCAATCTCGGCCATGAGATCCGCACGCCGATGACCGGCGTGCTGGGCATGAGTGAGCTGTTGCTGGCCTCGCCGCTGGACCCGCAGCAGCGCGGTTACACCCAGTCGATCCGACATGCGGGTGAGCACCTGCTGCACCTGGTCAACGATGCGCTGGACCTGGCCCGGATTGAATCGGGGCGCCTGGAACTGCAATCCAATGCATTCGCGCTCAATCGCCTGCTGCAGGATCTGGCCGCGCTGATGGGGCCGCTGGCTGCACAGAAGGGCCTGCGGTTCATCCTCGACAACCAGTTGCCCGCTGGCTTGCAGGCGACCGGCGATGCGATGCGGGTGCGGCAGATCCTGCTCAACCTGCTGTCCAACGCGGTCAAGTTCACCAGCCGCGGCAGCATCACGCTGCACGCGCGTTGCGAAGACGGACCACGTGGACTGTATTTCGAGGTGCGCGATACCGGGCCTGGCATCAGCCAGGAGCAGCAGCAACGGTTGTTCCGGCGCTTCGAACAGGCTGACGGCGCGCGCACTGCAGCGCAGTACGGCGGCAGTGGCCTGGGCCTGGCGATCTGCCGCGAGCTTGCACTGGCCATGCAGGGCCGGATCCGCGTGGAAAGCCAGCTGGGCACTGGCACGTGCTTCGGCGTCAGCCTGCCGTTGCCGCTGCAGCAAGGTGCAGCCAGCGAGGGCGGTATCGACAGCGATGCCGCCGCTGCCGCGGTCAACATGCCGCCGCTGCGGGTGTTGCTGGTGGAGGATGATGCGACCGTAGCTGATGTGGTGTCCGGCCTGCTCACGACTCGCGGCCACGAGGTGGTCCACGCCGCCCACGCGCTGGCCGCGCTGCGTGAAATCAGCGCGGGTGATTTCGATGTTGGCCTGCTTGATCTGGACCTGCCGGGCCTGAGTGGTTTTGAACTGGCCCAGCACCTGCGCAACCAGGGCTACACATTGCCCCTGCTCGCGGTGACCGCGCGCACTGATCCTGACCTGCAGCAGCAGGTGGAAGCGGCGGGCATTGGAGGTTTCCTGCGCAAGCCGGTGACCGGTGAGCTGCTGGTGGAAGCGATCGCCCGCGTGCTGGGGCGGTAGGGGGTTCGGCAGGGCTGCGCCCTGCACCTGCAGAGGCAACGGCAACGGCCGAAGCAACAGCAACAGCCGAAGCAACAGCAACAGCCGAAGCAACAGCAACAGCAACAGCTTGCTATCCGTGGGATGGCGGGGTGGGTCCGGTTGCGGGGGACGCTGCAAGTACGTCCATGTAAGCTCGGTCGCGCCATCCATGGCGCTCACGCCCCCGCAACCGGACCCACCCCGCCTTCGACAGATTTCCGCGATCTGTCGGAATGACATGGCGTGCTCTTGGTGGGTGTCGACCTTGGTCGACATGTAGATCCACGCCATGCGTGGATGTTTTTCGATCAATTGTCGAAATATTCGATTTCGATGGAGATTCATCCACGCATGGCGTGAATCCATCAGACACCGGAAATCTGTCAAAGGTGGGGCGGTGTCGGATTGCGGGGTGTCTGCGGCATGGATGCCGCGGCCAAGCCTACAGGGACGTACTTGCGGCGTCCCCGCACTCCGACACCGCCCCGCCATCCCACGAGATACCCGCTGTTGCTTCGGCTGTTGCCGTTGCTCCGGCCTCTGCAGGTGCAGGGCGCAGCCCTGCCGAACCCACTACTCCGCTACGTGCTCGACCTCGCGCGGTTCCGGCTTGGTGTCAGGCAGCTGCCAGAAGATCAGCGTCGAGGTCAGGGTGATCGCGCCCACGCACAGGAACGTGGCATGCAGCGCAGCCGTCGCGCCATGGCCTTCCAGCTGTGTGCCGAACGCGGCCAGCAGGCTGCCTGCAGCCGCCGCACCGAAGCCGGCGGCGAGCATCATCACCATCGACAGCAGGCTGTTGCCGGAACTGGCGAACTCGCGATCGAGATCGCGCAGGGTGACGGTGTTCATCACGGTGAACTGCAGCGAATTGACCGCACCGAAGAAGGCCAGTTGCAGCAGGCGCACGGACAGGTGCTGGCCGGGTGTCATCAGAACGAAGCTGGCCATCGCCAGGCCGACCAGTACGGTGTTGGTCATCAGTACGCGGCGATAGCCGTAGCGCTCGACCAGCTTCACCGCCAGCTTCTTCGACACCATGCCCGCGGCGGCCACCGGCACCATCATCAGGCCGGCGTTCATCGGCCCCAGGCCAAGACCGACCTGCAGCAGCAGCGGAATCAGCATCGGCATGGCACTGCTGCCGATGCGCGAGAACAGGTTGCCGAGAATGCCGATGCGATAGCTGGGCACGCGGAACAGCGCCAGCGAAAACAGCGGTGCCGTTGAATTCGCCGCGTGCAGCCAGTAGCCGACCAGCGCAGCCAGGCCGGCCACGGTCATCAGCATCACCAGCGCGTGAGGTGTGCCGAGCCCGGAAATGCCGTCCAGCGCCAGCGACAGCACCACCATCGCAAAGGCAAGCATGGCGTAGCCGCGCAGGTCGAAACGGGTGCGATGGCTGGCGTAGTGGTCGGGCATGATCTTCATCGCGGCGATGAAGCCGATGACGCCGATCGGCAGGTTGATCAGGAACACCCAGTGCCACGATGCGATCTCGACCAGCCAGCCGCCCAGGGTCGGGCCGATCAGCGGACCGACCAGTGCGGGGATGGCGATGAAGCTCATCGCACGCAGGAAGTCCTCGCGCGGCACCGAGCGCATCACCGCCAGGCGCCCGACCGGCAGCAGCATCGCGCCACCGATGCCCTGCAGTACGCGTGCAGCTACCAGCTGGTGCAGCTGTTGCGCCATCGCGCAGGCCAGCGAGCCGAGGGTGAACAGGATGATCGCCACCAGGAAGGTGCGACGGGTGCCGTAGCGGTCGGCGATCCAGCCGGAGGCGGGAATGAAGGTGGCCACGGCCAGTGCGTAGCTGAACACCACCGACTGCATCTGCAGCGGGCTCTCGCCAAGGCTGGCTGCCATCGCCGGCAGCGCCGTGTTGACGATGGTCGAGTCCAGCATCTGCATGAAGATCGCCAGCGAGACCAGCCACAGCAGGGGACGCTGGCGGGTATAGGTCGATGGCGCTGTGGACATGGGGTGTGGCCGGTGCAACGTGGGGGCGCCATGATCGCGCACTGCGGGTCACGGCGCGATCAACATCGCGCCGCGACCGCATGCGGGACGCTCAGCGTTGGCTGTGCGCGTGCACCGCGTCGACCAGCACCTGTACGTGGGCCGGGTCCATGTCCGGCGACATGCCGTGGCCGAGGTTGAACACATGGCCCTCGCGCGAGCCGCCATTGCCGGCCGCATAGGTGTCGAGCACGCGTGCGGCGGCGGCGGCGATCGCATCGGGCGAGGCATACAGCGTGGTCGGGTCCAGGTTGCCCTGCAGGGCGACGCGGCCACCGGTGCGGCGCAGTGCTTCATCCAGATCCAGCGTCCAGTCCAGGCCGAGCGCATCGGCGCCGGTCTGCGACAGCGCTTCCAGGTGCAGGCCGGTGCCCTTGCCGAACAGGATCAGCGGCGTGCGCTCGCTGCCTTCGCCGCGCTCCAGGCCTTCGGCGATACGCTGCAGGTAACGCAGCGAGAACTCGCGGTACATCGCCGGCGACAGTACGCCGCCCCAGGTATCGAACACCTGCAGGGCCTGCGCACCGGCGGCGCGCTGTGCGCGGAGGTAGGCGATGACCGCGTCGGTGGTGACCTCCAGCAGACGGTGCAGGGCCTGCGGATGATTCAGCGCCATCGCCTTGATGCGCGCGAAATCCTTGCTGCCGCCGCCTTCCACCATGTAGCAGGCCAGTGTCCACGGGCTACCGGAGAAGCCGATCAGCGGTACCTGGCCGTCCAGCTCGCGGCGGATCAGGCGCACCGCGTCCATCACGTAGCCCAGGTCCTGTTCCATGTCCGGCACCGCCAGTTTGGCGATGGCCGCTTCGTCACGCACCGGATGGCGGAACTTGGGGCCTTCGCCTTCGACGAAGTACAGCTCCAGGCCCATGGCATCGGGAATGGTGAGGATGTCCGAGAACAGGATGGCCGCGTCCAGCGGGAAGCGGCGCAGCGGCTGCAGGGTGACTTCGCAGGCGATCTCCGGGTTCTTGGCCATGGCCAGGAAGCTGCCGGCCTTGGCCCGGGTGGCGCGATATTCCGGCAGGTAGCGGCCGGCCTGGCGCATCAGCCAGACGGGGGTGCAGTCCACCGGTTCGCGGCGCAGGGCGCGCAGCAGGCGATCGTTGCGGAGAGGGCTGGTCACAGTGGGCATTCCTTGGGCGAAAAGGGCAGCGGCGCAGTCAGTCGCCGTGCGAAAGAATCTGGAAGCCCCGATGCAGTTCGGCATCGCGGGCCTTCTCATAGGCGTGGCGGGCTTCGTCGGCCTGGAGGTACAGCTCGCGCCGCAGCTGCGAGCGGGCGCCGATGCGGCCGGATTCGCACAGCAGCTCCCAGCCGCCGAACAGGTCCGGGACCAGCGTCAGGCGCAGGAAACGCGGTGCCTGGGCACCGTCGGCGGGTTGTTGCAGGTGGACGTGCATGGCGTCGATTGTAGCGGGGGTGGTGTGACCCCTGCCGCAACGCGGAAGTGCCGGCCGCTGGCCGGCAACCTCATGAAACCTCCCCGGTAGCGCCGGGCCATGCCTGGCGAACGCGGAAGCGGTCAGCCCTCGCCCAGCACCTTCAGTACCGCCGCTTCATCCACATCCGGCACCACTTCGGCACGGCCCATGCCGCGCCACAGCACCAGGCGCAGACGGCCGGCCACGTTCTTCTTGTCCAGGCGCATGCGGCCGAGCAGGGCCAGCGGGTCCAGTCCAGCGGGGATTGCCACCGGCAGGCCCAATTGCTGCAACAGGGCCTGCAGGCGAGCACGGTCGGCGTCCTCGGCCAGGCCCAGCTGGGTGGAGAGGCGGGCCGCCAGCACCATGCCCACCGCGACGGCCTCACCGTGATTCAGCGCATCGCGCCCCGGTGCGGAGTAGCCCTGTTCGGTTTCGATGGCATGGCCGAAAGTGTGGCCCAGGTTGAGCAGGGCCCGTTCGCCCTTCTCGAAGGGGTCGCGCTCGACGATCGCGGCCTTATGCCGGCAGCTGCGCGCGATGGCCTCGGCGATCACGTCATCTTCGCCAGCCACCAGTGCATCGGCGTGCTGCTGCAGCCACTCGAAGAACACCGCATCGCCCAGCGCACCGTACTTGACCACTTCGGCCAGACCGGCGCGCAGCTCGCGCGGCGGCAGGGTAGCCAGCACGCGGGTATCGGCGATTACCGCACGCGGCGGATGGAACGCGCCGACCAGATTCTTGCCGGCCGGGATATCCACGGCGGTCTTGCCGCCCACCGAGGAGTCGACCATCGCCAGCAGCGTGGTCGGCAGCTGCACGCAGTCGACGCCGCGCATCCAGCAGGCCGCGGCAAAGCCGGCGAGGTCGCCGACCACGCCGCCGCCGAGGGCAAACACGCAGGCATCGCGGGTCGCGCCGAGTGCCGCCAGCGCCTCGATGACCGAGCCGAACTCGGCCAGGGTCTTGGAGGCTTCGCCGGCGGCCAGCACATGCTCACCCACGATCAGGTCCGGGCGTGCGGCCAGCAGGGTCTGCCTGACGGCATCCAGATAGCGCGGCGCAACCTCGCTGTCGCTGACCAGCAGCACGTGGCGGCCACGGACATGGCTGGCCAACGCAGCGCCGTCGGCCTGGGCGCCAGCGCCAATGGTGATGGAATAGGGACGGTCGCCGCCAACGGCGACCTGCAGCAGGGCAGGGGAAGTCATGCAGTGGGGTCCTGTCGCTGCCAGTGCGTGGCCAGCTTGACGACAAGCTGGGCGGTCGCATCGGCTGCGGTAAACGGGTCGGTATCCAGGGTGACATCGGCCAGCTCGCGATACAGCGGGTCGCGATGCGCGGCCAGATCATGCAGTACCTGTTCGCGGTCCGGCCGTTGCAGCAGGGGGCGGGCCTTGTCGCGTGACAGGCGCTCCAGCTGGGCCGCGACGCTGACCCGCAGGTAGACGACAAAGCCGCGCCGGGCGATCAGGGCGCGATTGTCCGGATCGAGCACGGCACCACCGCCGGTGGACACCAGTTGGCCGCGACCGGCCAGCACCTGCGCCAGCGCCTCGCGCTCATGGGCACGGAAGCCGGCTTCGCCGGAATGTTCAAAGATCGCGGGGATGCTGGCCCCGGTCGCATCGACGATGGCCTGGTCGACGTCGACGAAGTCCAGCGTGAAGCGCTCGGCGAGGCGGCGGCCGATGCAGGTTTTGCCGGCGCCCATCGGGCCGATCAGGATCAGGTTCGGAGCGGGATTCATGCCCTCTGATGCTAACACCTCCGTGCCTTGGCCTTTACGTTCTTCACGTCAGGGTGGAGGTTCCTGCGGGGTTTCCCGCGCCTGACGGAGTGCCTGCCATGTCGGTTGCCAAGGTCATCGAAATCAATGCGTCCTCGCCCAAGAGCGTGGAGGACGCGGTGCGCAGCGGATTGAAGAAGGTGTCCGGGACGGTCAAGGGCATCCAGGGCGCCTGGATCAACGAGACCAAGGTGGTCACCGACGGCAACGGTGAAATCACCGAATGGCGGGTGAACCTGCGGATCACCTTCCTGGTGGAGTGAGCCTGCTCAGCGCAGCGCCTGCACCTGGCGCTGCGCGTCCAGCACCACCACCCGGTCGGCAATGGCCGGCAGCGCACGCAATGCCTGCCGGCTGACCCGCTCGTAGTACTGCACGAAACGCTCCAGTTGCGGCCGGCTCATGCCATGCCGGCCCGGCTGGGCCGCCTGCAGGTTCTGCTCCTGCTGCCAGCGCCAACGCGGCACGACCGAGAAATCCGGGGGCTGCAGGAACCAAAGGCGGTCGCAGCGCTGCCACAGCGCCGGATAGTCGCGGGCCAGCGCCTGGTTGCACCAGCGCCGCCAGCGGCCATCGGCATCGGCCTCGCGCTCCAGGGCGTTCAGAGGAGTATCCAGTCCAGCCTCGTCCTGCGCCGGAGTGCCGAGGAACCAGCCCTCGAAGACCAGCAGGTCCAGCGGTCTTTCGAGCTGCGGCCACTGCGCTTCGGGCAGGCGCTCGTCGGCCAGTTTGTCGAAGCGGGGCAGGGCCAGCGGCTGTCGTGCGGCCACGGCATCCAGTACCGCATGCGCCAGCGGCAGGTCATGAGTGCCCGGCGGGCCACGGGTGATCAGCAACGGATGCACCTGACGTGCCAGGCGCTGGCGCTGCGCGCGGGTCAGGTACACATCGTCGATGGAGAGCGTTGCGGCGTTCAGGCCACGGGCCTTGGCGCGGGCAACCACCTGCGCGGCCAGCGTCGATTTGCCGCTCCCCTGCAGGCCGCTGATCGCCAATACTGGTACGGCTGTACTGCTGCCCAGCGCGTCATCCAGCGCCTGCTCGACCACTGTTTCGGGGAATCCTTTCACCTGGGGCATGTACGCAGCAGCGACCATGCCGCCACAATAGCCCAAACCGTGTGAGAAGAATGCTGTCATGAGCGACCTGTACGCCGAAGCCCTGTCGACCTTTGCCGCCCTGTTCGAAGAAGCGAAACAGAGCCGTGAGGTGGAGCCCAATGCGATGACCGTAGCCACTGCCGATACGCAGGGCCGGCCGTCGGCGCGTACTGTGTTGCTGAAGGCGTTCGACGAGCGCGGCTTCGTGTTCTACACCCACCTGCACAGCCACAAGGGAAACGAACTGCAGGCCAATCCGCAAGCGGCGCTGCTGTTCCTGTGGCGCAGCCTGCGCGAGGCCGGCATCCAGGTGCGTATCGAGGGGCGCGTGGAGCAGGTGGCCGATGCCGAAGCCGATGCCTATTTTGCCAGCCGTCCGCGCATGAGCCAGATCGGCGCTTGGGCGTCGCTGCAGTCGAAGACGTTGAACACGCGCGAGGAGTTCGACGCACGCGTGGCCGAAGTCGAGGCACGTTTCGACGGCAAGGATGTGCCGCGTCCGGACGGCTGGAGTGGCCTGCGGGTGGTCCCGGACCGCATCGAATTCTGGTACGGCGCGCAGTTCCGCCTGCACGAGCGCTGGTGCTATGAAGCCGGTGCCGAAGGGCGTTGGAGCAAGCGTCTGCTGTATCCGTAAGGCGCAGTGATGGGGCGCGTGACGCTCGTGCCGGCTGATCGGGCGCTGTTGTAGAGCCGAGCCCATGCTCGGCTGCGCATTCTTCGGAAAGTTCAGCCGAGCACGGACTCGGCTCTACGGGCATCCACGCTTGTCGCCAATGGACCGGCCAGCTTCATCTGCGAGCAGGCTGCCATTGGGCACACTCGGGTCGATATTTCCTGTTCCGGAGTTGCCATGTCGTCCTGGCGTTGCCTGTTTGCCGTGCCGTCACCGCGCCGCGGCATGGAAGCGTTCCTGCTGCTGCTGGCCCGCATCGTGGCCGGTGTGATGTTCAGTGTGTCCGGCTGGAACAAGGTGTTTACCGACGCCGGGCGCGAGCGCATGGTGCACACGCTGGTCGAAGCGGGCATTCCGTTCCCGGCGCTTAGTGCGCCAGTGCTGGGTGCAATTGAATGGATTGCCGGTGGACTGCTGGTACTCGGCCTGCTCAGCCGTCCTTCGGCCCTGCTGCTGGCGGCGATCTGCGCGGTGGCAGCGTTGACCGATGGCATTGCGCGCATTCCCGCTGGGCTGAGTCTGCCCGATTGGCTCAGCTGGTTCTTCTACCTGAGCGAAGTGCCGCTGGGGGTACTGCTGCTATGGATTGCCGCAGTGGGCAGTGGCCGGTTTGCCATCGAAGCGCGATGGGCAAGGTGAGGGCTCCTCGTCCGCGCGCAGCCAGAGCGCGCCTGTAGCGTTCGGTGTGTTCCGGTAGATCCACGCCATGCGTGGATGAGGTGCTTGACGGAAGCGTGGTGCGAACCAAGGTTCGCACCCACCAGGCAATAGACGGTTACAACCCCTCCGCACGCAGCCACCGCCACAGCGTGGTGCGAGACACCCCCAGTGCCAGCGCCATTCCCTCGCGGTCGTTGCGATGTTCCTGCAGCAGCGCCTCCAGCTGCGCACGCGGCGGGCGCTTGCCGTTGCTTTCCGCCGGTAACGCGGCGAGGCCTTCATTCACCAGCTCCGGCGCCAACTGCAGCAGTCGTGTTGTGTCGATCAGCCCTTCACCCGGCTGCCAGTGGATGCGCAGTCGATCCACCAGGTTGCGCAGCTCACGCACGTTGCCCGGCCATTGCGCAGCGCTGAGCAGGGCCAGTGCATCTGCATCCAGCGGCGCATCGATGCCGCGCAGTTCGCGGAAGAAGTGCGTGGTCAGCAACGGAATATCGCCGCGCCGTGCACGCAGGTTGGGCAGCGCGATGCGCAGCGCGGCCAACCGGTAATACAGGTCGCGACGGAAGCTGCCCGCCGCTGCGCGCTGCTCCAGCGATTGCAGCGTGGCGGCCACCACGCGCAGGTCGACCGGGGTCGGTTCGGTGGCGCCCACGCGCAGTACTTCGCGTTCTTCCAGTACGCGCAGCAGACGGGTCTGCAGCGGCAGCGGCAGCTCGCCGATCTCATCCAGGAACAAGGTGCCGCCATCGGCGGCCTCGACCAGGCCGACGCGGCCACCGCGACGTGCACCGGTGAAGGCGCCGTCGCTGTAGCCGAACAGCTCGGCCTCCAGCAGCGATTCGCTGATCGCACCGCAGTTCAGTGCCACGAAGCGGCCACGACGGCCACTGGCGGAATGTAGTTGGCGCGCCACCAGTTCCTTGCCGGTGCCGGTCTCGCCGGTGACCAGTACGGTGCTGTCGTGCGGGGCGTACAGCGCGATCTGCGCGCGCACCTGGGCCATTGCGTTGCTGTCGCCGAGCAGCGCATGCGCATCGGCGCGTGGTGCGGCCCTTCGGCGCGCGGCTGGGCGCGCGTCCGCCGAGCGTGCCAGCGCCTGGGTCAGCTCCAGCGCGTGCTCGAAGGCCTGCCGCACCGAATCGGCCGAGTACAGCAGCACGCCGGGCAGGCCTGCCTGTTCGGCATGGTCGATGGCCATGCCGGTGCCAACGATCACCTCGATCCCGTTGGCACGCAGGTCGGCAATGCAGTCGCGCGCGTCCTCGCGGGTGACGAAGCGGCGATGCTCGATGTCCAGACCGAAGCTCTGCTGGAAGCTGCTGAACACGGGCACATCGCTGGCGTGGGTGACCAGGCCAATGCGAGGGGCGATGCGGCGTGCGCGTGCCAGTGCTTCCATCAGGTCGAAACCGTTGGCCTGGATCGGCACCAGCGGCAGGTCCAGTCGGCCGCGCAGCCAGGCCGCGTTGGATCCGCCAGCGATCACTACATCGCAGTGTTCGCGGCGCAGGCGCTGGCCGATTACTTCCACTGCTTCCTCAAAGCCGAGGTTGATCTGCTCGATGCGTGCGCGGCGGTCGAATTCGGGAATGACATCGCCCAGCAGGCCGGTCAGGCGCGAGACGCTGACGGTCCAGATCACCGGCCGACCGGGATCGGTATCAGCGTGGCGCAGGGGCGAGCGGGGCAGGTACATGGTGCGGAGACCGGGTGTGGCGATGTTTCATGATACATCTGTTTCAATGTTTCATATGTTTCACTGTTGCATCCCGGTCATCCCCGTGAAATCAATCACTTGCAGGTTGGCATGGTGCTTGCGCTTACCCTCCTGTCCTTCAACCTGGATCGCCGCATGACCGCTTCCACCCCCTTCTCCGCTGGTGCCCGCTTCCGCGAGGCGCTGGCAGCCGAATCGCCGCTGCAGGTGATCGGCGCGATCAACGCCAACCATGCGCTGCTGGCCAAGCGCGCGGGTTTCCGCGCCATCTACCTGTCCGGCGGCGGCGTGGCGGCCGGCTCGCTGGGCCTGCCGGACCTGGGCATCAACACCCTCGAAGACGTGCTGGTGGATGTGCGCCGCATCACCGATGTCTGCGACCTGCCGCTGATGGTCGACATCGACACCGGCTTCGGCCCGAGCGCGTTCAACATCGCCCGCACCGTGAAGTCGTTGATCAAGGCCGGTGCGGCCGCCTGCCATATCGAAGACCAGGTGGGCGCCAAGCGCTGCGGTCATCGGCCGGGCAAGGAGATCGTCTCGCAGGGTGAAATGGTCGATCGCGTGAAGGCGGCTGCCGACGCCAAGACCGATCCGGACTTCTTCCTGATCGCACGCACCGACGCCATCCAGGTGGACGGCGTGGACAAGGCCATCGAGCGCGCCATCGCCTGCGTCGAAGCCGGTGCAGACGGAATCTTCGCCGAGGCCGCCTACGACCTGGACACCTACCGTCGCTTCGTTGATGCGGTGAAGGTGCCGGTGCTGGCCAACATCACTGAATTCGGCGCGACCCCGCTGTTCAGCCGAGATGAACTGGCCTCGGCCGGCGTGGCCATCCAGCTGTTCCCGCTGTCGGCGTTCCGCGCTGCCAACAAGGCAGCCGAGAACGTTTACCAGACGGTCCGCCGTGAGGGTCATCAGCGCAACCTGATCGACAGCATGCAGACCCGTGAGGAGCTGTATGACCGTATCGGCTACCACGCCTTCGAGCAGCAGCTCGATGCGCTGTTCGCCGCCAAGAAATAAGCAGTACCCTGCACCATCAAGTTTCGGAGGGAAACATGAACGATACGACCGCAACCCCGACCTTCAAGCCGAAGAAGTCCGTCGCTCTGTCCGGCACTGCTGCCGGCAACACCGCGCTTTGCAGCGTCGGCCGCAGTGGCAACGACCTGCACTACCGTGGCTACGACATCCTGGACCTGGCCAACACCAGCGAGTTCGAGGAAATCGCCTACCTGCTGGTGCACGGCAAGCTGCCGACCCGCGCCGAGCTGGTTTCGTACAAGGCCAAGCTGAAGTCGCTGCGTGGCATTCCGGCTGCGGTGAAGGCTGCGCTGGAAGAGCTGCCGCCGTCGGCGCACCCGATGGACGTGATGCGCACCGGTGTGTCCGTACTCGGCTGCGTGTCGCCGGAGAAGGACGACCACAACCATCCGGGCGCACGTGACATCGCCGACAAGCTGATGGCCTGCCTGGGCTCGATGCTGCTGTACTGGTACCACTGGAGCCACAACGGCCGCGCGATCGACGTGGAAACCGACGATGACTCCATCGGTGGCCACTTCCTGCATCTGCTGCACGGCGAGAAGCCGCAGGATTCGTGGGTGAAGGCGATGCACACTTCGCTGATCCTGTACGCCGAGCACGAGTTCAACGCCTCGACCTTCGCCTGCCGCGTCATCGCCGGCACCGGCAGCGACATGTACAGCGCGATCTGCGGTGGCATCGGTGCGCTGCGTGGCCCCAAGCACGGCGGCGCCAACGAAGTGGCCTTCGAAGTGCAGAAGCGCTACGACAACCCCGATGAGGCCGAGGAAGACATCAAGGCCCGCGTCGAGCGCAAGGAAGTAGTGATCGGTTTCGGCCACCCGGTCTACACCGTGTCCGATCCGCGCAACAAGGTGATCAAGGACGTCGCCCGCGAACTGTCCGAAGAACAGTCGAGCCTGAAGATGTACGACATCGCCGAGCGCCTGGAAACGGTGATGTGGGACATCAAGAAGATGTTCCCGAACCTGGACTGGTTCAGCGCCGTCAGCTACCACATGATGGGCGTGCCGACCGCGATGTTCACCCCCCTGTTCGTGATCGCCCGCACCGCCGGCTGGAGCGCGCATATCGTCGAACAGCGCATCGACGGCAAGATCATCCGCCCGAGCGCCAACTACATCGGTCCGGAAGATCGCGACTTCGTTGCGATCGACAAGCGCGTCTGATCCATCCGCTGTACCCATCCGGCCGGCCGCGTGCCGGCCGGATGCCTGTATCGCCGTATCGCCGGCACCCGGCCCGCCACGAGCATTCCGCCAGCCCATGAATACCGATTACCGCAAGACCCTCTCCGGCACCTCGCTGGACTATTTCGATGCACGCGCCGCCGTTGACGCGATCCAGCCGGGCGCTTACGCCACGCTGCCGTACGTGTCGCGCGTGCTGGCAGAGAACCTGGTGCGGCGCTGCGAGCCGGCCACGCTGACCGATTCGCTGAAGCAGCTGATCGAGCGTCGCCGCGACCTGGATTTCCCGTGGTTTCCTGCGCGCGTGGTGTGCCATGACATTCTTGGGCAGACCGCGCTGGTCGACCTGGCTGGCCTGCGTGATGCGATCGCCGACAAGGGCGGTGATCCGGCCAAGGTCAATCCGGTGGTGCCGGTGCAGCTGATCGTCGATCACTCGCTGGCAGTGGAGTGCGGCGGCTACGATCCGCAGGCGTTCGAGAAGAACCGCGCCATCGAGGATCGCCGCAATGAAGACCGCTTCCATTTCATCGACTGGACCAAGCTGGCCTTCGAGAACGTGGACGTGATTCCGCCGGGCAACGGCATCATGCATCAGATCAACCTGGAGAAGATGTCGCCGGTGATCTACGTGCAGGACGGCGTGGCCTTCCCCGATACCTGCGTGGGCACCGACAGCCACACCCCGCACGTGGACGCGCTGGGCGTGATCGCCATCGGCGTCGGCGGCCTGGAAGCGGAGAACGTGATGCTTGGCCGCGCGTCGTGGATGCGCCTGCCGGACATCATCGGCGTCGAGCTGACCGGCAGGCCGCAGCCGGACATCACCGCCACCGACGTGGTGCTGGCGCTGACCGAGTTCCTGCGCAAGGAACGCGTGGTCGGCGCCTGGCTTGAATTCTTCGGCGAGGGTGCCGCGGCACTGACCATCGGTGATCGCGCCACCATCTCCAACATGTGCCCCGAGTACGGCGCGACCGCCGCGATGTTCTACATCGACGGGCAGACGCTTGATTACCTGCGCCTGACCGGCCGCGAGGAGAAGCAGGTCGCACTGGTCGAGAACTACGCGCGCAGCACCGGCCTGTGGGCCGATGACCTGGCCACGGCACAGTACGAACGCGTGCTGCGCTTTGATCTGTCGACGGTGGTGCGCAACATGGCTGGCCCGAGCAATCCGCATCGCCGCCTGCCGGTCTCGGAGCTGTCCGAGCGGGGCATCGCCGACGCCGCCAAGCTGGAAGCCGGCAAGGCCGAGCAGGCACAGGGCCTGATGCCGGACGGCGCGGTGATCATCGCCGCCATCACCAGCTGCACCAATACCTCCAACCCGCGCAACGTGATCGCTGCGGCGCTGCTGGCGCGCAACGCCAACGCGCGGGGCCTGCAGCGCAAGCCGTGGGTGAAGTCGTCGCTGGCGCCGGGCTCGAAGGCCGTGCAGCTGTATCTGGAAGAATCCGGCCTGCTGCCGGACCTGGAGCAGCTCGGCTTCGGCATCGTCGCCTTCGCCTGCACCACCTGCAACGGCATGAGTGGTGCGCTGGACCCGAAGATCCAGCAGGAAATCATCGACCGTGACCTGTACGCCACGGCCGTGCTGTCGGGCAACCGCAACTTCGATGGCCGCATCCATCCCTACGCCAAGCAGGCCTTCCTGGCCTCGCCGCCGCTGGTGATCGCCTACGCCATCGCCGGCACCGTGCGCTTCGACATCGAGAAGGATGTGCTGGGCGTGGATGCCGATGGCAACGCGGTACGCCTGAAGGACATCTGGCCGAGCGACGCCGAGATCGACGCGGTGGTGAAGGCTTCGGTGAAGCCGGAGCAGTTCCGCAGCGTCTATAACCCGATGTTCAACGTGCGCGTGGAGCATGGTGCAAAGGTCAGCCCGCTGTACGACTGGCGCGCGCAGAGCACCTACATCCGCCGTCCGCCGTACTGGGAGGGTGCACTGGCCGGTGAGCGCACGCTGGCAGGGATGCGCGCGCTGGCGGTGCTGCCGGACAACATCACCACCGACCACCTGTCGCCGTCCAATGCGATCATGGCCTCCAGCGCCGCCGGCGAATACCTGGCGAAGATGGGCCTGCCGGAAGAAGACTTCAATTCCTATGCCACCCACCGCGGTGACCACCTGACCGCGCAGCGCGCCACGTTCGCCAACCCGAAGCTGTTCAACGAGATGGTGCGCAACGACGACGGCAGCGTGAAGCAGGGCTCGCTGGCGCGCGTGGAGCCGGAAGGCAAGGTCATGCGCATGTGGGAAGCGATCGAGACCTACATGGACCGCAAGCAGCCGCTGATCATCATTGCCGGTGCCGACTACGGCCAGGGCAGCTCGCGTGACTGGGCCGCCAAGGGCGTGCGCCTGGCCGGTGTGGAAGCCATCGTGGCCGAAGGCTTTGAACGCATCCACCGCACCAACCTGATCGGCATGGGCGTGCTGCCGCTGGAGTTCAAGCCGGGCACCACCCGCCTGACCCTGGGCATCGACGGCACCGAGACCTTCGACGTGGTCGGCGAGCGTACCCCGCGTGCCGAGCTGTCCCTGGTCATCCACCGCCGTGACGGCCAGGACGTGGTCGTGCCGGTCACCTGCCGTCTGGACAGCGACGAGGAAGTGGCGATCTACGAGGCCGGCGGCGTGCTGCAGCGCTTCGCGCAGGACTTCCTGGAAGGGGCCAAGGTGGCGTGATGCCGGGCTGAATGCCTGCCCCCGTAGGCCGGGGGGCGGGCTTGTCCGACAGCAGGGTGGGGCGCACACTGACTTGGCAAAAACTGCCAAAGGAGAGTTTCATGGCCACCATGAACATTTCGCTGACCGATCCGCTCAAGCAGTTCGTGGACGAAGAAGTGCGCGAAGGCGGCTACTCCAGTACCTCCGACTACGTGCGCGACCTGATCCGCCAGCGCCAGAGAAGCAAGGCCGAGGAGCTGCTCAGGCAGTTGATCGCCGAGGGTCTGGCGTCAGGCCCTTCGGCGCCTCTGCCGCCTGACCACTTTGACAAGCTGCGTGAGCGTGCACGGAACCGCAAGTGAAGCCCGCGCACTGGTCCCCTGCAGCGATTCGAGATCTTGACCAGACGGCAAGCTGGTATGGAGATCAAGGCGGAGAGGCGTTGGAAATCGGCTTCATCGATGCGGTGGAATCCGTCGTCAAGCTGATCCAGATCCACCCAGGTGCTGGTTCCGCACTGCATGCGGGTCTGTTGCCCTCGCTGCCAGCGCCATTGCGTTTTCATCCGGTTCGTCGCTTCGACGGCTACCTGGTCTACTACGTGGAGCTACCTGCGCACGTTTCCATCGTGCGCATCTGGAATGCTTCGCGGGGCATGGAAGCACTGTTCGAAGACGAGGAGCTCAACCCCGATATTGGTTCGTCGCATCCAGGATACTGATCCATGACCGTCCTCCCGCAACTCCGTATTCCCGCCACCTACATGCGCGGTGGCACCAGCAAGGGCGTGTTCTTCCGCCTGCAGGACCTACCCAAAGCAGCGCAGGCGCCGGGCGCCGCACGCGATGCACTTCTGATGCGCGTCATCGGATCGCCCGATCCGTATGGCAAGCAGACCGACGGCATGGGCGGTGCAACGTCCAGCACCAGCAAGTGCGTGATCATCTCGGCCGCCTCGGTGCCCGACCACGACGTGGACTATCTGTACGGCCAGGTGTCGATCGACACGGCTTTTGTCGACTGGAGCGGCAACTGCGGCAACCTCAGCACCGCGGTTGGTCCGTTCGCGATCGCCAATGGCCTGATCGATCCCGCGCGCGTGCCGCGCGACGGCCTGTGTACCGTGCGGATCTGGCAGGCCAACATCGGCAAGACCATCATCGCCCATGTGCCGATGCGCGACGGGCAGGTGCAGGAGATCGGTGATTTCGAGCTGGATGGTGTGACCTTCCCGGCGGCCGAGATCCAGCTGGAGTTCATCGACCCATCCGACGATGGCGATGCCGGTGCGATGTTCCCAACCGGTAATCTGGTGGACACCCTGGACGTGCCGGGCGTGGGCAGCTTCGAGGTGACGATGATCACCGCAGGCATTCCGACCATCTTCCTCAACGCCGCCGATCTCGGTTACACCGGTACCGAGTTGCAGCCGGCGATCAATGAGGACAAGGCAGCACTGGAGCGCTTCGAGAAGATCCGAGCATACGGTGCGCTGCGCATGGGCCTGATCACGAAGCTGGAGGACGCGGCCACCCGCCAGCACACGCCGAAGGTGGCCTTCGTGGCACCGGCGCAGGACTACGTGTCGTCCAGTGGCAAGGCAGTCGTGGCTTCGGCCATTGACCTGCATGCGCGTGCGCTGTCGATGGGCAAGCTGCACCACGCGATGATGGGCACCGCTGCCGTGGCGATCGGTACCGCAGCGGCAATTCCGGGCACGCTGGTCAATCGTGCGGCTGGTGGTGGCGAACGCGAGGCGGTGACCTTCGGCCATCCCTCCGGCACGTTGCGCGTGGGCGCGCAGGCCGGGCTCGTTGACGGACAGTGGACGGTGACCAAGGCCATCATGAGCCGCAGCGCCCGTGTGCTGATGGAGGGCAAGGTGCGGGTGCCCGCCGATACGTTGTAAGGCAGGTTCATTGCGGTAGCGCCGGGCCACGCCCGGCGAGCGCAGCGGGCCCCGCCGATGAACCGCCGGGCGGGGCCCGGCGCTACCGGAGAACACATGATGTCCAGCAGCCACACCCCATCCAACGCGCGTGCAGCCTGGGATGCGCTGCTGGTGGATATCGTCGACTACGTACGTGACACCCGCATCGATTCGCCCCTGGCGTTCCAGACGGCGCATCACTGCCTGCTCGACACGCTCGGCTGTGGGCTCGAGGCGTTGTCCTTCCCCGCCTGCAGCAAGCTGCTGGGGCCGCTGGTGCCGGGCATCAGCGTAGCCAACGGCGCACGCGTCCCTGGCACCAACTTCGTGCTCGATCCGGTGCAGGCCGCCTTCAACATCGGCGCGATGGTGCGCTGGCTGGATTTCAACGACACCTGGCTGGCCGCCGAATGGGGCCACCCTTCGGACAACCTGGGTGGCATCCTCGCCGTAGCCGACTGGCTCGGCCGCAACGCGGCCGCGCTGCGACGTCCGCCGCCGACCGTGCACGACGTGCTGTTGGCGATGATCAAGGCGCATGAGATCCAGGGCGTGCTGGCGCTGGAAAACTCCTTCAACCGGGTTGGTCTTGACCATGTGCTGCTGGTCAAAGTGGCGACCACCGCGGTGGTCGCGCAGATGCTCGGGCTGGACCGCGAGCGCATGCTCAACGCAGTATCGCTGGCCTGGGTGGATGGGCAGGCACTGCGCACCTACCGGCATGCGCCCAATACCGGCTCGCGCAAGAGCTGGGCTGCCGGCGATGCGACCAGCCGTGGCGTGCGCTTGGCGCTGATGGCTGCGGCCGGCGAGATGGGCTACCCCAGCGTGCTGAGTGCACCGGCCTGGGGCTTCGAAGCGGTATCGATGCATGGCCAGGCGCTGACCCTCGGCCGCCCCTTCGGCAGCTACGTGATGGAGAACGTGCTGTTCAAGATCAGTTTCCCGGCAGAGTTCCACGGGCAGACGGCGGTGGAGGCGGCGATCCTGCTGCATCAACAACTGCGCGCGCTGGGGCGCAAGGTCGAGGACATCGAACACATCACGATCCGTACCCAGCAAGCCTGCATCCGCATCATCGACAAGCAGGGACCTCTGCATAATCCGGCTGACCGCGACCACTGCGTGCAGTACATGGTGGCCATCGCGTTGCTGCATGGACGGCTGGTGGCCGAGGATTATGAGGACGACATGGCGGCCGATCCGCGCATCGACACGCTGCGGGCGAAGATGGCCTGCCATGAAGACCCGCAGCTCAGCCTCGATTACCTGGACCCGGAAAAGCGCAGCATTGCCAATGGCCTGAGCGTGCGGCTCAGCGATGGCACTGAACTGCCGGAGGTGCTGGTGGAGTACCCGCTCGGCCACGCGCGCCGGCGCGAGGAAGGCATCCCGCTGCTGATGGACAAGTTCCGCCGGCACTTGGCCCACCGCTTCCCGACCGCCCAGCAGCAACGGGTGCTGGCCGCCTCGCTGGACCCGGTCGCGCTGGCGGCAATGCCGGTGACGGACTACGTGGACCTGTACCTGCCGGGGTGAGGGCGCTCTGGTAGATGCCAACCTTGGTTGGCACGGGGTTGGCGCCAACCAAGGTTGGCGACTGCCGCCCCCGCCGGGCATGGCCCGGCGCTACCGTTCCGATGCATTCCTGCCGAATCCGCGTCAACACCTTGACGCGGCCTGCCTATAATGGCCACCTCGATCAAGGAGTGACGACATGAGCGGTCCGGCACGGCGGAAGCGGTGGGGATGGGCGGCGGCGGTACTGGCAGGAGGCCTGTTGCTGGGCCTGGCCGGTTGCCGCAACGACAGCGGGCAGCTGCCCAAGGCCAGCGGCGAGGCCATTGCCACCAAGGCCGAGCAGGTGAAGGAGTTCACCCTGCTGCGTGCCTACCCGGACCAGAAGAGTGAAGGCCTGTCGCTGGCGCTGGAGTTCTCGCGCCCGCTGGTCGGCACCCAGGACTTCGACAAGCTGGTGCGCTTCGAAGAGAAGGTCGGCACCGATGACAGCAGCTGGACCCTGTCCGATGACGGCCTGACCCTGCGCTATCCCTTCGTCGAAGCCGGCAAGGAATTCAGCCTGGTGGTCTCGCCGGAGCTGCTGGCCGCCGATGGCAGCCGCCTGGGCAAGGAACTGAAGCAGAAAGTATTCAGCGGTGAGCTGAAGCCGGTGGCCGGTTTCGCCTCGCAGGGCAGCGTGCTGCCGGCCAAGGACAGCCGTGGCTTGCCGGTGGTGTCGGTGAACGTGCCGGAAGTCGACGTCGAGTTCCTGCGCGTGCGCGAAAAGGATCTGCCGACCTTCTTCAGCCAGTACCAGCGCGGCGGTCGCCGTGGCAGCTGGGAACTGAGCAGCGATTACGAGCGCAGCCCGATCAACAAGCTGGCCGAGCCGGTCTACGTCAACCGCTTCATTCTGGGCGGCAAGCAGAACGAGCGGGTGCTGACCTACCTGCCAACCCAGGACATCAAGGAGCTGCAGGAGCCGGGCCTGTATTTCGCCCTGCTCAAGCGGACCGGCGACTACGAGGGCGAGTTCGATACCGCGTTCTTCTCGGTCAGCGACATCGGCCTGCACACCCGCGCGTACAAGGACAAGCTGTTCGTGCACACCGCCGCACTCAAGGACGGTGCATCGCTGAAGGGCATCGACCTGCGTGTGCTCGACGCCAAGGGCGAGGTGGTGCTCAAGGGCAGCACCGACAGCAACGGCAATGCGCTGCTTAACTACACCCTGGATGCCACCCACGTGCTGGTGGCCAGCAGCGGCAAGGACACCAGCTTCCTGCCGTTCAACCAGCCCGCGCTGGACCTGAGCGAGTTCGCCGTGGCCGGCCGTGACAATGCCTGGTTCGACGTCTACGCTTGGTCCGGTCGCGACCTGTACCGCCCCGGCGAAACCGTGCGCCTGTCTGCGCTGCTGCGCGACAACGACGGCAAGCCGGTGAAGAGCCAGCCCGTCTTCCTGCGCCTGAAGCAGCCCGACGGCAAAACCTTCCGCGAAACCCGCGTGCAACCGGGTGAACAGGGCTACATCAACTTCGAACAGACCATTCCTGCCGAGGCGCCGACCGGGCGCTGGCAGGTCGAGTTCCGCACCGACCCGGCCAGCAAGGAAGCGATCCAGGGCATGACCCTGCGCATCGAGGAGTTCCTGCCCGAGCGCATGAAGCTGGACCTGGACAGCACGCAGAAGACGCTGAAGCCGGGCGAAGACCTGCGCCTGCAGGCCAACGGTGCCTATCTGTACGGCGCCCCGGCCGATGGCAACCGCTTCACCGCGCGCATGGCGGTGGCCGCTGAACAGAAGCCGGTGGAGGGTCTGCCGGGTTACTTCTTCGGCGACCCGACATTGCAGCTGCCGCGCGAAGCCAAGGATGTGATCGACACCACGCTGCCGGCCAATGGCCAGCTGCGCGAAGACGTGTCGCTGCCGGAAGAAGCGACCAAGGCCAAGGCACCGATCGCGGTGGTGCTGTCCGGCAGCCTGTATGAAACCGGTGGCCGTACGGTCACCCGCACCCTGAAGCGGGTGGTGTGGCCGGCCGCTGCGCTGGTCGGTGTGCGCCCGCTGTTCAATCCCGACGACGGCGCTGATTCCAACGGCAACGCGCGGTTTGAACTGATGCGCGTGGATGCGGACGGCAAGCCGCAGCCGGCCAAGGGCCTGAAGATCACCTTGGTGCGCGAGCTGCGCGACTACCACTGGACCTTCAATGACAACCGTTGGGATTACGATTTCACCCGCCGCTTCGAGAACAAGGAAACCCGTACCGTCGACGCCGGCAGCAGCGCGGTGGCCTTCGACTTCCCGGTGGAGTGGGGTGAGTACCGGGTGGACGTGTTCGATCCGTCCACCGGTCTGACCAGCCGCTATCCGTTCCGCGCCGGCTGGAGCTGGGGCGATGACAACCGTGGCCTCGATGCCCGCCCGGACAAGGTCAAGCTGGGTCTGGACAAGACCGGTTACAAGGCCGGCGATACCCTGGAAGTGACGGTGACCCCGCCGCATGCCGGCAAGGGCGTGCTGATGGTCGAGACCGACCGCATGCTGTACGTGCAGGACATCGACGCCAAGCCCGGTGCCACCTACAAGATCCCGGTCACCGCCGATTGGGAGCGCCACGATGTCTACATCACCGCGCTGGTGTTCCGCGGTGGCAGTGCGCCGAGCAAGATCACCCCTGCCCGTGCCGTAGGCGTGGTGCACGTGCCGATGGACCGCAAGGGCCGCACCGTGGCCGTCGGCCTGGCTGCACCCAAGCAGATGCGACCGGAGCAGGACCTGCCGGTGACGGTCAGTGCACCGCAGTTGGCCGGCAAGGTCGCGCATGTCACGGTTTCGGCCGTGGACGTGGGCATTCTCAACATCACCCGCTTCCCGGTGCCCGATGCCGGTGCGCACTTCTTCGCCCAGCGTCGCCTCGGCATCGATGCCTATGACATCTACAGCCGGGTGATCGAGAGCTTCGACGGCAGCAGTGGCAAGCTGAAGTTCGGTGGTGACATGGCGCTGCAGGCGTTGCCGCAGGCCAAGCGGCCGACTGCGCGCGTGCAGACCGTGGACCTGTTCTCCGGCCCGGTGCAGCTTGATGCCAAGGGCATTGCCCGCATCCGCCTGAAGGTGCCGGATTTCAATGGCACCCTGCGCGTGTCGGCGCTGGTCTACAGCGATGACCAGTATGGCAAGCGGGATGTTGAAACCGTGGTGCGTGCACCGATCCTCGCCGAGGCCAGCATGCCGCGTGTGCTCGCCCCGGGTGACCGTAGTACGGTGACCCTGGACGTGCAGAACTTCACCGGCAAGCCGGGTCAGTTCAACGTGCGCGTGGACAGCGAAGGCCCGCTGAGCCTGAGCGAGGGCACGCGCAGCGTGCAGCTCAATGCCGATGCCAAGACCACGTTGAGCTTCCCGTTGTCCGCGCGGGAGGGCCACAGCGTGGCCAAGGTGCGCGTGCGCGTGGACGGCAACGGCTTCAAGGCCGACCGCCGCTACGATCTGCCGGTACGCGCGGCGTGGCCGCAGGTGCTGCGCTCGCAGGTACGCACGCTCGATCCGCTGGCCGCGGTGAGCCTGGATGGCGGCCTGATGGACGGGCTGATGTCCGAATCGGTCAATGCCCGCCTGCTGGTCAGCCCGCTGCCGCCGATCCCGTTCGCCAGCGCGCTGCAGGGGGCGCTGAACTACCCGTACGGCTGCGCAGAACAGACCACCAGCAAGGGCTACGCCGCGCTGATCCTGGATCAGGCGACGTCGTCCATGCTCGGCGCTGATGGCCTGGACGCGAAGACCCGCCGCGAGCGCATGGAAGGTGCGTTCGGTCGCCTGGCGTCGATGCAGGTGGCCAACGGCAACTTCTCGATGTGGGGCGACGACGGCTACGTGAACCCGTGGCTGACGCCGTATATCGCCGAGTTCCTGCTGGACGCGAAGGACGGTGGTTTCGCAGTGCCCGACAACGTGCTGCAGAAGGCGCTGAACCGCCTGAGCGAAGACCTGCTGTCTGGCGGCAACCAGTTCTACGGCCAGGAAAAGCGCGAGAGCCTGAAGTTCGCCAACCAGGCCTACTCGGGCTACGTGCTGGCCCGCGTCAACCGCGCGCCGCTGGGTACCCTGCGCACGCTGTACGACAACGAACGCAGCAAGGCCGTGGGTGGCCTGTCGCTGGTGCACCTGGGTGTGGCGCTGTCGCTGCAGGGAGACGCCAAGCGTGGCCAGGCCGCTCTTGCGGCCGGCTTCGCCAAGTCCAGCAGCGAACGCCCTTCGTACTTCGGCGACTACGGCAGCGCGGTGCGTGATGACGCGCTGATGATCGCACTGACCCACGAGAACAAGCTGGCCAAGCCGGCATGGGATGCACGCGCGGTCGATCTTGGCCGCGGCCTGGATGCGCGCCGCAACAGTGGCTGGATGTGGCTGAGCACGCAGGAGCAGGTGGCCATCGCCCGCCTCGGCAAGGCGCTGGCTGCCAACCAGAAGGCACTGGTGGCCGGTGAACTGGTGATCGGTGGCAACACCGAGGCCATCGGCGAGCGCAAGCTGTTTGGCCGCAACTTCGATGCAGGGCAGCTGGCCGCGGGCGTGCGCTTCACGCCGCAGGGGCAGCCGCCGATGTTCGCCAGCATCGATGTGGCCGGCATTCCGCGCAGTGCACCTGCGCCGGACAACAGTGTGATCGGCGTGGAGCGCAGTTACTTCGGCACCGATGGCAAACCGTGGTCGCCGCGTCCGTTGAAGGAGGGTGAAGCGCTGATCGTGCGCGTCACCATCACCGCCGACAGCGAGATGCCCGATGCGCTGCTGACCGACCTGCTGCCGGCAGGCCTTGAGATCGAGAACCTCAACCTGGGCGATGCCAAGCAGTGGGCCGACGTGGTGGTGGATGGCATCACCATCAGCGACCGCAGCGAAGCGGCCGATACCAAGCACGAAGAGTTCCGCGATGACCGCTATGTGGCGGCGCTGAAGCTCTCGCGTGGCAGCAAGGCCAATGTGTTCTATCTGGTGCGTGCGGTCACTCCGGGTACCTACACGGTGCCGCCGTCGCTGGTGGAGGACATGTACAGGCCGCAGCTGCGTGGCGTTGGCCGCAGCAACCCGACCACGTTGACGGTGGTACAGCCGTGATCGTGCGGACGGGCCGCGACGGCGCGGCCCGTCCCACAGGATGCCGTGGATGAAAGTGGGATCTCTGAAAACGCGGCTGCCGCGCCTGCGGCAGCGGCTGCAACCGCTGTGGCCGTGGCTGCGCTGGGGCACGGCTGCGTTGCTGATGCTGTTGCTGGTGCTGGATGTCGTCTTCCCGCCACCGTTGCCGAAGCAGCGTGATACCAGCACGCTGGTGGTCGCCGCCGACGGCAGTCCATTGCGTGCGTTCGCCGACGCCGAGGGCGTGTGGCGCTATCCAGCGTCGGTCGACAGCGTTTCGCCGTTGTACCTGCAGGCGCTGCTGACCTACGAGGATCGCTGGTTCTGGCAGCACCCGGGCATCAATCCGCTGGCGATCCTGCGTGCCAGCGGCCAGTTGCTGCGCGGTGGACGCATCGTCTCTGGTGGCTCGACCCTGACCATGCAGGTCGCGCGCATTCTCGATCCGCATACGCGCACGCCCTGGGGCAAACTGAAGCAGATGCTGCGTGCGGTGCAGCTGGAAGTGCACCTGTCCAAGCGCGAGATTCTCGCGTTGTATCTGGAGCGCGCGCCCTACGGTGGCACCATCGAGGGCGTGGAGGCGGCCAGCTGGGCTTATCTGGGCAAACCGGCCGCGCAGCTTTCGCATGCCGAGGCCGCGCTGCTGGCGGTGCTGCCACAGGCGCCCAGTCGCTTGCGCCCGGACCGTCATCCCGAAGCCGCGCAGAAGGCACGCGACAAGGTGCTGGCGCGCATGGCCGAGCTGGGCGCGTGGACGCCGGACGAAGTGGAAGATGCGCGCATCGAGAACGTGGTTGCCCGCTCACTGCGTCCGCCGTTGCATGCCGCACTGCTGGCGCAACGCCTGCATTCGGCACAGCCCGGCAAGGCGCGGATCCAGAGCAGCATCGACATCGGTCTGCAACGCACGCTGGAAGAGCGCGTCGCCAGCTATTTCTCCACGCTGCCCGAGCGCACTTCCGCGGCGCTGCTGGTGGTCGACAACCAGACCCTGCAGGCGCGTGCTTACGTCGGCACATTGTCTTTCGGTGATCGGCAACGGCTGGGTCACGTGGACATGGTGCAGGCCTGGCGTTCCCCAGGCTCCACGCTAAAGCCGTTCCTGTACGCGATGGCGCTCGATGACGGCCTGATCCATTCCGAAAGCCTGCTGGTGGATGCTCCGCAGAGTTTCGGCAATTATCGGCCGGGCAACTTCGACATGGCCTTCAACGGACCGATCAGTGCCGCCAGCGCGCTTCGCCTGTCGCTGAATGTGCCTTCGGTGGACCTGCTGCAGCGGGTGGGTGCTGCGCGCTTTGCCGCGCGCCTGTCGCACGCTGGTATCCAGCTGCGTTTCCCACCGGGCAGCTCGCCGAATCTGTCGCTGATTCTTGGCGGCACCGGTGCACGCTTGGAGGATCTGGTCGGTGCGTTTGCCGCACTCAATCGCAACGGCATTGCTGGCCGCGTGCGCTACACCGATGACGAACCGATGATCGAGCGGCGGCTCGCGTCACCCGGTGCCAGCTGGATCGTGCGTGAGATGCTGGAATCGAACCCGCGCCCGGGCTATGGCGTGGGTACCTTCGATGTTGGCGGCCGCCCGCGGGTGGCCTGGAAGACCGGCACCAGCTACGGCTATCGCGATGCGTGGGCGATCGGCAGCACGCGTCACTACACCGTGGGCGTGTGGGTGGGGCGGCCCGATGGTACGCCGCTGCCGGGCCAGTACGGCGCAGTCACTGCGTTGCCGCTGATGTTTGAAGTGGTCGACAGCCTGCCGCGCCAGCGCGGCGATGCGGCGGCCGCGCCGATGCCGGCCAGCGTGACCGAAGCGGACATCTGCTGGCCGACCGGCGAACTGGCCGAAGCGTTGCCTGCCGAGCTCTGCCAGCGGCGCCTGTCGGCGTATCTGCTGGACGGCGCTGCGCCACCCACCTTCCCGGAGCGCGATGCGAGGCGTTGGCAGCCAGGTCGGCAGCGTTACCTGGCCGACGCGCGAACGGGTCTGCGTGTATCGGCTGACTGCAGCGCACCGCATGAAGAAGTCGCGCGTGAGATCGCGCGGTGGCCGGCGCTGCTGTCCCCCTGGCTGCCCAAGGCCACACGCGACGCCTCACAGCTTCCCGTGCTGTCGCCGGACTGCCGCGATGATGGGCGCGAGGCCAGCGTGGCCCTGCATATCGATGGCCTCAACGAGGGCGCGACGCTGGCGCGTGCGCCGAATGCCGAGCACGGTGTACGCCTGCAGTTGCGCGCATTGGGTAGCGAACAAGCCGTGGATTGGCTGCTGGATGGCCGTTGGATCGCGCAGACGCGCGGTGCGCAGCTGATGCAGCGCGAGTTCGCCGATCCGGGCGCGCATGCGTTGACCGCACTTGCCGCTGACGGTACCTGGACACAAGTGCGTTTCAATGTGCTGCGGTAGCTGCCGACCTTGGTCGGCGCTTTCCGTATATTTGCGACGCTGTTGTAGCGCCGAGCCCATGCTCGGCTGCTCTTGCGACGTGCGTTGAGCAGTCAGCCGAGCATGGGCTCGGCGCTACAACGCCGCAGATGACAGCGAGCGTGTGGCGTAACCGCTATTCCCCGATCCACCCATCCAACAGGTCGGCGAATTCATCGGCGTGCTCCTCCTCCTGCGCCAGGATCTCCTCCAGGATGCGTTTGGTGGTGGTGTCACGGTCGCCGATGACGTTGATCATCTCGCGGTAGCTGTCGATGGCGATGCGCTCGGCCACCAGGTTTTCGCGGACCATGTCGCGCAGGTCGCGGCCTTCCTTGTATTCGGCATGCGAACGCGCGGTCAGCGTGTCCGGGTTGAGGTCCGGCTCGCCGCCGAGCTGGACGATACGCTCAGCCAGCTTGCCGGCATGCGCCTGTTCCTGCTGCGCATGTTCGAGGAATTCACCCTTGACTGCATCGGCCAGCATGCCCTTGGCCATGAAATAGTGCCGGTAGTAGCGCAGCACGCACACGTACTCGGTGGCCAGTGCGTCGTTCAACAGCTTGATCACCACCTTGCGATCGGCGGCGTAGCTGTCGGTGATCGCTCCGTCCTCGATGTTCTTCCGTGCGCGCTCGCGCAGGGTCTGCCGATCACTGATGCCAGCAATCCTGGCGGACGGGGAGGATTTGCTGGCTTTGGCTGGCTTGTTGGACATGGCTGGCCGGTTTCCTTTGCAGTCAGGGTTTCAGGTAGGAAGGTGCTCCAGCACATGCTCGGCCGAAGACACGTCGAACTGTCCGGGCTCCTCGATCCAGGCGGCGCGTACCGTGCCGTCCACCACATACAGGGCAAAACGGCGCGAACGGATGCCCATGCCCGAGGCACTGGCATCAAGCTCCAGGCCAAGCGCGCGGGTCAGTTCGGCGTTGCCGTCGGACAGCATCAGCAGACCGTCGGGCACGTGCTGGTCAGTGGCCCAGGCCTTCATCACGAACGGATCGTTGACCGCCATGCAGTACACGTCGATGCCGCGCTTGCGGAAGGCCTCGAACGTTTCCACATAGCCAGGCAGGTGGCGCGCAGAACAGGTGGGGGTGAAGGCACCGGGTACGGCGAACAGCACCACCTTGCGCCCGTCGAACAGAGCGTGGGTATCGAGGGTCTCGATGCCTTCGCGGATGCGCTTGAGAGTGACTTCCGGAATGCGGTCGCCGACATGGATGGTCATGGGAACTCCTTGCTGGATGAGGGTAGGGGCCAGGACGGGACGGACGCGTCAAGACATTGGAAAACCCATGTATACACCCCATCTCTGTCGTCCGCGGCGGGCTGTCAGCCACAGCATGGGGCAGGGCGATGGCAGGCGCATTGCGCTGAATCAGTCTGCCTCACCGTTGCCGCACGACCGCCGGCGTAGCATCGCCGGCGCGTAGAATGAACCCGGGGCGGCGCCACCGGCGCCGCCGAAGCGAATCGAGGTAGCTGGATGGAATTCAAGGATTATTACGCCACCCTGGGGGTGGAACCGAGCGCGGGCGAGGCGGAAATCAAGACCGCCTATCGTCGGCTGGCACGCAAGTACCACCCGGACGTCAGCAAGGAGGCCGGGGCCGAAGACAAGTTCAAGGCCATCAACGAAGCCTACGAGGCGCTGCGCGATCCAGAGAAGCGCGCGGCCTATGACCAGCTGCGCGCGCAGGGCTATCGCCCGGGCGAGGAATTCAACGTGCCGCCCAACTACGGTGGTGGCGGTTTCAATTTCGAGGAAGTGTTCGGTGGCGGCGGCGGTGGGCCCAATGGTGGCTTCAGCGACTTCTTCGAGAGCCTGTTCGCGCGCCAGCGCGGCGGCCAGGGCGCGGGGCCCGGTCCGGGCTTCAGCAGCCACGGGCACGCGCCCAACCGTGATACCCGGGCCAAGCTGTCGGTACCGCTGGAGGCGGCCTACAACGGCGACAGCCTGCGCATCACCGTCAACGGCAAGCAGCTGGACGTGCGCGTGCCCAAGGGCATCCGTCCCGGGCAGGTGATCCGCCTGGCCGGGCAGGGCAACCACGGCGGCAACCTGCTGCTGGAAGTGGAGTACGCCGCGCATCCGCAGTTCGAGGTCGACGGCCGCAACATCCTGTACACGCTGCCGGTCACCCCGTGGCAGGCGGCGCTGGGTACCAGCATCAGCGTGCCGACCCTGGGCGGAGCGGTGGAACTGAAGATTCCGGCCGACTCCGATGCCGGTCGCAAGCTGCGCCTGCGTGGGCGTGGCCTGCCGGGCAGCCCGGACGGCGATCAGATCGTCGAAATCGAGATCGTAGCCCCGGCGGCGACCGACGAGGCGCAGAAGAAGGCCTATCGGAATCTGGCCAAGGCGTTTGGCGAAACGATCTGAGATGGAGTCTGGTGGGTGCGGACCTTGGTCCGCACGCCTTGCCGGTAGTGCCGGCCTCTGGCCGGCAAAGGTGTGCCAACCAAGGTAGGCGCCTACCAGGGCGGCGTGTCAGCCCTGCCCGGCGAACACCCGCTCCAGCACCTCGGACAGCTCGTCTTCCGAGAACGGCTTGGTGATGTAGGCCTTGGCGCCCTGGCGCATGCCCCACATGCGGTCGGTGTCCTGGTCCTTGGTGGTCACCAGGATCACCGGGATGTGCCGGGTTGCTTCATCGCGGGCAAGGGTGCGGGTGGCCTGGAAGCCATTGAGGTTGGGCATCACCACGTCCATCAGCACCAGGTCGGGCAGCTCGGCCTTGGCGGTCTCCACCCCGGCCGCACCATCGGTGGCGGTCAGGATCTGGTGCCCGAGCTTCTCGACGATGCGCTGTATCCCCAACAGCTGCGACGGTGAGTCGTCGACGATCAGAATGCGTGCCATGTTGTTCCCCATGTGATGCCGGAAGTGTAGTGCCGGCATCCTGTTGGCGGGAGGGCGACGGTTGCCGTCCGTCGCCTGCCTGCGACGTTCAGTCGATCCGCACCACCGTGCGGCCAAGCGAGCCGCCCGCCAGCATGCGATCAAACACCGCGGGCAGACCGTCCAGACCGACTTCGGCGGTGCAGATGCGGTCCAGGTGCTGTGGTTTCCACGCGCCGCCCAGGCGTGCCCACACTTCTTCGCGCAGCGCGCGTGGGGCGTTGGCCGACGAGACACCAAGCAGCGAGACACCGCGCAGGATGAACGGCATCACCGTCATGTCCAGCGCCGGGCTGGCGGCCAGGCCCGCACTGACCACGCTGCCATAGGGCACGGTCTGTGCCAGCAGGCTGGCCAGCATCGGACCGCCGGCGTTGTCCAGGCCACCGCCGAAGCGTGCCGACTGCAGCGGACCGGTGTCGGCAAGGGCATCACGCGGCAGCACCTCTGCAGCACCGATGCCGCGCAGGAAGTCGGTCTGCTCCGGTTTGCCGCTGATCGCGTGCACGGCATAGCCGGCGCGGCTGAAGATGTCTACGGCCAGGGCTCCGACCCCACCGCTGGCACCGGTGACCGCCAGTGGCCCAAGCTCGGGCGTCTGCCGGTTGTCCTGCAGGCGCAGCAGTGCCAGCGCGGCGGTGAAGCCGGCGGTGCCCAGCACCATCGCCTCGCGTGGGCTCAGGCCCGCGGGCTGGGCGATGACCGCGCTCGATTCCAGCCGCACGTACTGGCTGTAGCCGCCATCGCGGGTTTCGCTGAGGCCGCAGCCGGTGGCCAGTACCGCGTCGCCCTCGCGCCAGGCCGGATCGGTGGAGGCGACCACCGTGCCGGCCACGTCGATGCCGCCCACCAGCGGGAAACGCCGCAGGATCCGGCCTTTGCCGGTGCCGGCCAGCGCATCCTTGTAGTTGACCGAGGACCAGTGCGCGCGGATCAGCACCTGGCCGGGATTGAGGTCGTCCAGGCTCAGCGGCACCAGGCCGCTGCGGTAGCCGGCGTCGTCTTTTTCGATGCGGAAGGCGGTGAACGGGGCGGTGGGGGCCATCGGCGTTGCCTGACTTCGAGGAAAACGCCACCTTACCCGTTCCGGACCCTTTCAATCCTGCCGGTCAGCCCCATCTTGTATGATCGGTAATGGTTCATGGCTGGCGTTGCGGGAAGGGCCCGCGTCGCAGCCCACATCTTGATGGAGCGTGCATGGCCTGGAATACACCCGGCGGCAACAAGGGCGGACAAGGCCCCGAGGACAATCGACGCGGGCCGTTCGGGTCGCGCGGCGGTGGCAATGGTGGCGGCTGGGGCGGATTGCCCGGACCGCTGAAGGACCTGTTCGACGGCGGCATCCTGCGTTGGGTGGCAGCAGCAGTGGTACTGCTGGTGTTGTTCTCCAGCTTCCAGCTGATCGGCGAACAGCAGCGTGGCGTGGTGCTGCGCTTCGGCCAGTTCTCGCGCATCCTGACCCCAGGCCCGAACTTCAAGTTGCCCTGGCCGATCGAATCGGTCACCAAGGTCAACGCGACCGAGATCAAGACCTTCTCGATCCAGGTGCCGGTGCTGACCCGCGACGAGAACATCGTCAACGTCTCGTTGAACGTGCAGTACCGCATCGATGACCCGCAGCAGTATCTGTTCGGCACCGTCGATGCCAACCAGGTGCTGGAACAGTCGGCGCAGAGCGCGGTGCGTGAGGAAGTCGGCCGTGCCGACCTCAATGCCGTGCTGAACAACCGTGGCCCGCTGGCCGTGGCCGCCGAGGAGCGCCTGCAGGCGCTGCTGAAGGCGTTCAAGACCGGCCTGACCGTGACCGGCCTGACCCTGCAGGACGCCCGTCCGCCGGAGGAGGTCAAGCCGGCCTTCGACGAGGTCAACGGTGCCCAGCAGGTCAAGGAACGCCTGATCAACGAAGCCCAGGCCTATGCGGCCAAGGTCGTGCCTGAAGCGCGTGGCCAGGCGTCGCGTGCCCGTACCACCGCCGAAGGCTACAAGCAGGCGGTGGTGTCCAAGGCCGAAGGTGATGGTCAGCGCTTCAGCCTGCTGCAGGCCCAGTACAAGGATGCACCGGAAGTCACCCGCAAGCGCCTGTGGCTGGAAACGGTGCAGCAGGTCCTGAGCGAGAACCGCAAGGTCATTGGTGGCGATGGCCGTCAGCTGATCTACGTGCCGATGACCGGCGATACCCGTGCCACGACCTCGGCTCCGCCGGGGGTGACGAACCCGGAGGTGGTGATGCCGTCGCTGCCGGGTACCACGGCAGTGGAAGCTTCCCGGGATCCGGGCCGGCCGGTGGGCCGCCCGACCGGGCGTTCGAGCGGCCGTGAGGAGGGCAGCCGATGAGAAATTCAATGTGGATCGCCGTTGTCGTAGCGGTGCTGCTGGGCCTGCTGGGCTCGGTGTACGTGGTCCGCGAGGACCAGACCGCCATGGTCCTGAACCTGGGCAAGGTGGTGCGTTCGGACATCAAGCCGGGCCTGCACTTCAAGCTGCCGGTGGTGGAAACGGTGCGGGTGTTCGACCGCCGCTTCCAGGTGCTGGACACCGCGCCGGCACGCTACTTCACCGCCGAGCAGAAGGACGTCAGCGTCGACTTCTTCGCCATCGGTTACATCTCCAACGTGGGTGACTACTTCCGTGCCACCGGCGGCGATCCGCGCATCGCCAACGCCCGTCTGGCACCGATCATCACCGACTCGCTGCGCAACCAGATCAACTCGCGCACCCTGCAGCAGCTGGTTTCCGGCGACCGCAGCGAGCTGATCGCCGAGCAGCTGAAGGGGATCAACGAAGCCGTTGCCGGCCTGGGCATGCAGATGATCGACCTGCGCATCAAGCAGGTGGACCTGCCGACTGACAGCCAGGTGATCAATGACGTGTATGAGCGCATGCGCGCCCAGCGCAAGCAGGAAGCCGCCAAGCTGCGCGCCGAAGGCGAGGAGCAGTCGCTGACCATCCGCGCCCAGGCCGACCGTGACAGCACCGTGCTGATCGCAGAAGCCGAACGCGATGCCCAGCGCCTGCGTGGTGAAGGCGATGCCGAGGCCGCACGCATCTACGGCAAGGCCGGTTCGGCTGACCCGTCGTTCTACGCGTTCTACCGCAGCCTCGAGGCCTATCGCGGCTCGATGACCGACGGCAACGGCGTAATCGTGCTGGACAAGAACGATCCGTTCCTGCAGTACCTCAAGAACGATCGCTGAGACCGCACGGCAGTACCTCACGGGGCCCGGCCATACGCCGGGCCCCGTGCTTTTCCGGAGTTCCCCCATGAAAGATCTGTTCGCCGCCGTCTGTCTGGTCGCGGTGCTGGAAGGCCTGTTGCTGTTCGCGGCCCCCCTGGCCTGGAAGCGCATGGCCGAACGCCTGCTGGAACTGCCCAGCCCGGCCCTGCGCAGCTTCGGCGGCCTGGTCCTGCTGGCCGGGTTGAGCCTGCTGTGGTGGGTGCGCCACTGAGAGGGTAGTGCCGGCCGCTGGCCGGCAACCCGGGGCTGCCGGCCAGCGGCCGGCACTACCGGCCTGACCGGCCGGTGAAGCCGTCCGTCGGAAAGGTGGCACCCGACCCCCGAAACCCGGATAATGCACAAAAGCCGGACGGGCCTCCCCGTTCGGCTTTTTCCGTGTCTGGGCCTTCCATTGCCGGCCGCTCCCCGTTTGGAGCCGCCACCCAAGCGCTGGCCAGCCCTGCTGCGGTTTACCCGTCCGCGGCCCCGATGGCCGCAACAAATAGAGGAACCCGTCATGGGTCAGTCTGTCGTAGTGCTTGGTGCCCAGTGGGGCGATGAAGGCAAGGGCAAGATCGTCGATCTGCTCACTGAGGAAATCGGCGCCGTCGTGCGCTTCCAGGGCGGCCACAATGCCGGCCACACCCTGGTCATCAACGGCAAGAAGACCGTCCTGCACCTGATCCCGTCGGGCATCCTGCGTGACGATGCGCTGTGCCTGATCGGCAACGGCGTAGTGATCTCGCCGGCTGCGCTGCAGAAGGAAATCGCCGAGCTGGAAGCCTCCGGCGTGGAAGTGCGTTCGCGCCTGAAGATCTCCCCGGCCGCGCCGCTGATCATGCCGTACCACATCGCCCTGGACCAGGCACGCGAGCGCGCTGCCGGCGGCAAGGCGATCGGCACCACCGGTCGTGGCATCGGCCCGGCCTACGAAGACAAGGTGGCGCGTCGCGGCATCCGCATCGCCGACCTGCATTACCCGAAGCAGCTTGAAGAACTGCTGCGCACCGCGCTGGATTACCACAACTTCGTGCTGACCAAGTACCTGAACACCGATGCGGTCGACTTCCAGAAGACCTTCGACGAAGCGCTGGCCTTCGGCGAGTACGTGCAGCCGATGAAGTCGGACGTTGCCGGCATCCTGCATGACCTGCGCAAGCAGGGTAAGCGCGTGCTGTTCGAAGGTGCGCAGGGCGCGCTGCTGGACATCGACCACGGTACCTACCCGTACGTCACCAGCTCCAACACCACCGTGGGTGGTGCGCTGGCCGGTGCCGGCGTCGGCGCCGATGCGATCGACTACGTGCTGGGCATTGCCAAGGCCTACGCGACCCGCGTTGGCGGCGGCCCGTTCCCGACCGAACTGGACGATGAAATCGGCCAGGGCATCCGCGACCGCGGCGCCGAGTACGGCGCTTCGACCGGCCGTCCGCGTCGCTGCGGCTGGATGGACATCGTCGCGCTGAAGCGTGCCGTGGCCATCAACGGCATCAGCGGCCTGTGCATCACCAAGCTGGACGTGCTGGACGGCATGGAAAAGCTGAAGGTCTGCATCGCCTACGAATACAACGGCAAGCGCACCGAGTACGCGCCGCTGGACGCGCAGGGCTGGGAAGACTGCACCCCGGTGTACCTGGAGTTCCCGGGCTGGACCGAGAACACCCACGGCATCACCAACTGGGACGACCTGCCGCCGGCCGCACGCGCCTACCTGCGTTCGCTGGAAGAGCTGGCCGGTTGCCCGATCAGCATCGTGTCCACCGGCCCGGACCGCGACCACACCATGGTCCTGCAGGATCCGTTCGCCTGAGTGGTCACACGCTGACGTGAAGGAAAAGCCCCGCGAAAGCGGGGCTTTTTCGTTAGTGTGTACGCAGTGCCAGCAGGGAAGCGGACCGATGACCGGCGATGTCAGCGTGAAAGGGGCGAGGCTGCTGCGGATCACCCTGTGGGTGTTCTGGGGCCTGTGGTCCGCCGCCTGCGTGGTGCTGGCGGTGGGCGCCGTGGCCAACCACCTGGCATCACGCACGCAGACCCTGCCGCTGATGCTGAGCCCCGGTGCGAGCGCGGAAATCACGGTCTACCGCTTCATTGACGATCGCCTGCGGTTGCGGCTGCGCTATCCGGCCAACGCTGCCGACCCGGCCCTCGATCCTGACGTGCTGATGCGCGTCGAAACCCCAAACGAGCACGCGGATTTCCGTGCGAGCGTGCGATCAGGCCCGCCTGCGGCGGATGTCGTGCGCAGGGTGGAAACCGTTGAAACGGCAGGTTTCACCGCCGCGTACTTCGGCTATGGCCGCGGTGACGCCTTGCCCCGTGGCCGCTCCTGGCTGCGGGTGACCGTGCTGGAAGTGGAGCCAGCGCTGGTCGGCAGGCAGGCAACGATCGAGGTGCAGCCGCCGATGGATCTTCTGAAGCTGACCGACCTGGACTACATCTGGTTGTGGCCGTTCTTCTTCTGGAAACTGGCGGCGCTGTTGCTGCTGGTTCCAGGTGTCGCATTGGCAATCTTCACCCTCGCGCTGCGAAGGCAACGTCCACGTGCTGCTTAGGCGCCCGAACAAGCCGTGCGGATTGCGACTTAATCCCCTCCGTCCCCTTTTTTCAGCAGCGGATAGGGATTGATTGACTCGCCCTTCCACCACTGTTTTTCAGGCCCCAGCACGTGCACTTCGAAATGCAGGTGCGGGGCTTCGGGGTTGGCGTTGCCGGTGCTGCCGACGTAGCCGATCACATCGCCGCGCTTGATGGCCTGCTTCTCGGCCAGGCCGTCGGCGTAGCGCTGCAGGTGTGCGTAGTAGTAGCACCAGCGGCCGCTGGGTTCGAACTGGTAGATCGTCAGGCCACCGCGTTTGCTGTCGAACAGTTTCTCGACATGGCCATCGGCCACGGCCAGCACCGGCGTGCCGGCAGCGGCCATGATGTCGATAGCGTCATGCACACGGCCTTCGCTGCGTGCGTCGGTGAAGGTGTCCTGCAGCTGTGACGGCGCAATGCCCTGTACCGGCAGCAGCAGGCCGGAGGGTGTGCCGCTCGCTGCGGCTGGGTCGGGCTCAGCGATTGTCGTCGCTGCCTGCTCCGCGGACAGGGCAGGTGCGTGGTCCGCCGCAACCACTGCGGGAGGGTGGGCAGTCGTGCCATCGGACGGCTCGCCATCGCGCTGCAGCCACCATCCGGCGGTCACGCCCATCACCAGTCCCAGCACGATCAGTTGCGCAAGTCGCATCGGCTTACTCCTGCATCACCACGACCACCGACGTATCAACCGCCGCGGCCACGCGCAGCGCATCCCAGTTGGTCATGCGCACGCAGCCGTGCGACTCGGTCTTGCCGACGTGGCCGGGGACCGGCGTACCGTGCAGGCCATAATGCGGCTTGGACAGGTCGATCCAGACCCGGCCAACCGGGTTGTTCGGGCCGGGCGGAATCGTGGCTTTGCGATCCCCCTTCTTCGCGTCCCAGAACAATTTCGGGTTGTAGTGGAATGGCGGGTCCGGGTACACACCGAGGATCTTCCATTCACCGATCGGCAGCGGGTCGTGTTCGCTGCCCGACGACACCGGCACCTGCGCGATCACTTTGCCCTGCGCATCCAGCAGTTGCAGGGTGGAATCGGATTTGTCGACCACCAGCTTGACGGCCTTGGGCAATGCGGCCGGCGCAAGGTTGGGTACCTGGATGCGGCTGCCGGCCTTGCTCAGATCCACGCCGGGGTTGAGTGCCTTCAGCAGATCGGGCGAGGCATGGAAACGTTCGCCCAGCGATTCTTCGACGCTGCTGAAGCCCAGGGATTTCAGTTTGGCCTGTTCGGCCGGCTTCTTGGGGATGGCGACAAAGGGGCCGGCTACGTCTTCGGCGGTAAGCGTGTAGCTCGCCAAAGGAGCGACCGTATCGGCCTGCAGGGCCTTCCAGGTGGCGTCGTCCAGTTCCCCGCTGACCGTCAGACCGTGGGCGGCCTGGAAGCCGGACACCGCACGCCGCTGGTTGCTGCCCACCTCGCCATCGATCTCGCCCGGAGAGAAGCTGGCACGGTCCAGCAGCACCTGTGCATGCAGGGGCGAGCGCGCCGCGGTGTCAGGACCGGCTTTTTCGGCAATCGGTGCGGGCAGGCCTGCCGGTGGCGGGGCCTGCGCGAAGGCGGGCGGAATCAGCAGTGACAGGGCGAGCAGGGCGGGGCGGCATACGGGCATGGGCATCTCCAGCGGATAACGCCTCCACCCTGCCTGCAAACGCTGCGCAGCCGCCGTGAAAGGGAACTGATGCCGGCATGAGCAGTGGGGCGCGCCGCCAGGCAGAAGGCCCGCAGCAGAAGCGGGAGACAAGGCCTCACCAAGGTGAACGGCTTCCGACGCAGGCGAGCGTGGAGCGATCAAGATTCCCGGCCGGTAGGCCGATATGGGCGCATCCCCCCGTTTTGGATTCACCCCATGAACTACTTGAGGAACGTCAGGGTTGCCTGGCGTCTTGGGCTTGGCTTTGGCCTGTTGCTGCTGCTGGTTGCCGCCGTGGTGGCCACCGGTGCTACCGCCACCACCGTGCAGAAGCGTGCGATGGAGCAGGTGGTCGAGGTTGGCGTCGCCAAGGTACGGCTGCTGTCGGAGATGCTCGATGCCAACAACCAGATGATGGTCGTGCGCCGCGAGATGTTGATCCGCCAGGGCGAAGACCGCGCCAGCGACGAGCAGCGCATCGCCGATCTGGTCAAGCGCTACGAGGCCAGTTGGACCGCCTACCAGGCCCTGCCCGGCGATGCCGAGGGCAAGGTGATCGGCGAGACCATCGCGGCCAAGCGCGCACTCGCCCGTCCGCTCAACAAGCAGACCAGCGAACTGATGGAGCAGGGCGATTTCCCCGGTGCCGTGGCGTTGACCCTGGGCCCGGTGCAGGAAGCGGCCAATGGCTGGAACAAGGCCCTCGCCGATGGCGTGGCCTATGAGGAAAAGGAAAGCCGCGAGGCGGCTGCCGAGGCCATCCGCCTGGGCGAGCGCAGCCTGCTGCAGTTGCTGGTGCTGGGCGGCGTGGCCCTGCTGGTCGGCATCGCCGCATCGGTGTTGATCGGACGCAGCATGACCGGCCCGCTGGCGCGTGCGGTGCAACTGGCCGAGCGCCTGTCCAAGGGCGAACTCGACCAGGAATTCCGCCTTGGCGGTCGCGACGAGCTGACCCAGCTCGGCGAGGCTATGGCCAGTGTGCGCCAGAGTGTGCAGGCTGCGATCGGCGCGCAGCTGCAGATGGCCGAACAACACGAAGCCGGTGCGATCCGTTACCGGATGGACGCCACTGCGTTCCCTGGCGACTTCGGACGCATGGTGCAGGCCACCAACCACCTGGTCGAATCGCACGTGCAGGTGCAGCTGCTGATGGCCGAGGTGATGCAGCGCTATGCCATCGGCGATCTCAGCCGTGACCTGCCCGAGTACCCGGGCGAGAAGGGCACGCTGACCCGCACCCTGGCGGCGGTCAAGCAGAGCCTGATGGCGATCAACGCGCAGATCGATGAACTGGCCCGTGCCGCACGCGCCGGCGATTTCAGCATGCGTGGCGACGCTGCGGCATTCCAGTACCAGTTCCAGGCGATGGTGAACCACCTCAACGGCATGATGGCCAGCTCGCAGGCCAGCATCGCCGATGTTTCCGATGTGCTGCGCGCCATCTCGCATGGCAACCTCACCGCACGCATGGACGGTGAGTACGAGGGCGTGTTCGCACGCATGCGTGATGATGCCAACACCACCACCACGCAGCTGACCGGTATCGTGCGTGGCATCCAGGTGGCCGCCGACAGCATCAACAACGCGGCGCAGGAACTGGCGGCCGGCAACAACGACCTGTCGCGCCGTACCGAACAGCAGGCGGCGAACCTGGAAGAGGCTGCCGCCTCGATGGAAGAACTGACCTCGACCGTGCGCCAGAACGCCGAGCTGGCCCGCCAGGCCGACAGCGAAGCGCACGCGGCCGGTGTTGCCGTGCGCGAGACCGAGCAGGCCATGGCGCAGATGGCCACGGTGATGGGCGAGATCGACCAGTCATCCGCGCGCATCTCGGAAATCTCCACGGTGATCGATGGCATTGCCTTCCAGACGAACATCCTGGCGTTGAATGCCGCGGTGGAAGCGGCGCGTGCCGGCGAACAGGGACGCGGCTTTGCCGTGGTCGCCAGCGAAGTGCGTACGCTGGCCCAGCGTGCCGGTGTGGCCGCCAAGGAGATCAAGGAACTGATCGAAGACGCGGCCGCCAAGGTGCAGAGTGGCCTGGCGGTGACGGTGCAGTCGGAAGCCGCCATTGCGCGCGTGGCGCAGGCCAGTTCGCGCACGACCCTGCTGATGAGCGATATCGCCGCCGCCAGCAAGGAGCAGGCGGCCGGCATCGAGCAGGTCAACCAGGTGGTGGTGCAGATGGACCAGGTGACCCAGCAGAACGCGGCTCTGGTGGAAGAAGCCACCGCTGCCAGCCGCGCGCTGGAAGAGCAGGCGCATGCACTGACCACGTCGGTGTCGGTGTTCCAGCTGGAGCAGGGTGTGCGCAAGCCTGCCGTGTCTGCGCGCGCGGCGTAAGCGATCTCTGGTTGGATGACGTCCTGCATGCGATGGCCCGCATGCAGGGCGTCGATGTACGCAACGGGTGGGAACAGCTAGCGCCCGCGTGCAGAGCGTTCGATCAACCAACCGGCCGCGTACAGGAACAGTAGTGTTGGTGGCACCAGAACCGCATACGCGGTCGACCAGGGCTTGCCGTACAGCAGGCCGCCTGCGCCGATGGCATCAAGCGCGGCAGACTGCAGAGTGATGGGCAGCGCCATCAGGATGTAGGTACCCTTCGGGTCCGCATCCGACTGTGCGCCGTGAACCAGCCACGCGGTAAACAGCAGGTAGACCACGCACAGCGCGAGGCCGGTCCAGCTGAACAATCGTCGCATCTTCATCCGCAGACCTCCTTTCAACGGACCTTGAAGCGGGCCTGCAGCGGCAGGCTCACACCCCGCAGCAGATCCTTGACCACCACCTGCGCAGTCCAGGTACCTTTCGGATCGCCGAGCTCGGCGACGAATTTCAGCTGCACGTTGGTCATGTACAACAAGGTGGGTGGACCCGGCAGGCGGGCGGTGAAGCAGGGAACATCGCGCTCATCCGCGCTGGTGCTGCCGTCTGGGCGCAGCATGCGCACGTCGCAGTGGACCTTGGCTGCGCCATCCTCGCCCAGTTGCGGGTTGGACAGGAACGTCAGCACGAACAACTCTCCACCCAGCTGCACGTCGCTGGCCTCGGTGAAGTTCGGCGTGGTGTCCGCTGGGGTTTCCCACTTGGCCCGCCAATCGGCGTCGGAGGTGAGCAGCAGTGATGCCGCAAATCCATCCCTGGACTTCATGGCATCGGTCTGCGGCACCGCCTTGCCGTCGTGATTGATCCAACCGCCATCGGCAAAGGCAGGCAGCGGCAGCACCAGGGCCATCATGGCCAGTGCGGATGTCCATCGCATCATCGTTTCTCCTGTCAGCCGCGTCCTGCGGCGGCGCAAGTATCGCCGATCCGGCATGCCCCCCCCAAAATCGGGGGGCATGTCGGTTGCAAGGCCGGTTCAGCGCGGTGCAGCGCTGGCCTGTGGCGGGCAACGACGCGGGTTGCAGCGTGGCTTGCCGGTCGCGTCACTGCTGCCGACAGCGCTGCCTCCGGCAGCACCGCCCGCGGCCCCATAGCCGACACGCAGTCCGATGCTGCTGGCACGACTCGAGCCGCGGGTCTGCTCGTGGCCCAGCAGCAGCGACATGAACCAGCCACGCTGCAGGCGCACGTCCATGCCTGCAGCAATCGACAATGCGTGGTCGTTGTAGCTCTGCATGCGCAACTGGTAGTCCTGCGCGCGCGGTCCGATGGCGTAGTTCAGGTAGGCATCGCCCTTGTCATCCAGCGCCTGGCGGTATTCGATGCTCCAGAACGGGCGCACGCGTGCTTCCGGGTCGGCTGACAGGTACGCACCTTCCAGGCCGAGCGCCATGGCACTGTTGCGCACCACCTGCTGGCGATAGACCAGGTCGTACAGGCCAGCGCCGCTTTCGCGGTAGCTGTCCAGGGTACTGCGGCTGGCCTCGATGCGGCCATAGCCGGTCAATGTTGTGCCGGCATGGCGATGCTCGTAGCCGAAGGCCAGCGAACCGAACCACTGGTCGCCGTCGCGCTTGCCCTGTGCGAACGCATCGGCGTCCACGCTCCAGCGGCGGGTGTCGAAGTCCAGTGTGCCGGTGGCCACGATGCCGTCGACAAACACGTGCTCACCGCCGCGCCACAGGCCATAGGCTGCCAGTGAACGCTGATCGGACTTCACCCGTGCGTCGGTGTCTTCCATGTCGCTGTTGTTGCGACCCAGGCTGCCGGCCACACCGAACAGGAAACGAGTACCGAACGCGCGGTCTACGCCAATGGTCAGGCCATCGGTGCGGAAGTCGTAGCGGCTGCCGCGGCCCGGCCCGGCACCGTAGCTGGCGGTGCCGGACGCCCACATGCCCCAACCGGCAGGCAATGCAGGCAGGGCATCGCCCCCCAGCTTGGACATGGGCACCGAGACGTTGGGCAGGTCGTTGCCGCCAGCGTAGTTCAGCGACAGCTGGTTGCTGGACGCGTTGCTGCCACCACGCACCTGACGCAGACGGTCGCGGATATTGGACTGCTGTGCACTGGCGAAGCGCACGCTGGCATCGACCTGCGCCTGCAGACCGGCCACAACGCCCGGATCGCGCGTCGGGTCGGGGCGCTGGCTGACCACCAGGCGCAGTTGCGCAGTACCCGCTGCATAGCCGCCTGAGGCTGCCTGGGTGACGGTGAGGATCGCTACGCCTTCGCCAACCAGAGTGACGGTACGGCCCTGCACGCTGGCCACCGTCGCATCACTGCTGGAATAGCTGAAGGTGCCGCGGCTGGGGCTCTGCGGATCGACCAGGTCGAAGGCTGCTTCGCCGAACATCTTGTGCAGCTCCTGCGGCCATTGCAGCACCGGCACAGCGGCGGCGATGTCCACTTCCAGGAGGGCCTGGGGGGCTGCCAGGTACTGCGTATTGCCGGCCTGGTTGGCGGTCAGGCTGCAGCGGCCGGCCGCGAGCATGGTGACGCTGCCGCCATCCACGCGGCACACCGCCGGGGTGGTGGTGGCGAACACGATCGCATTGCCGGACGCGCCGCCGCTGGCCGACACGCTGAAACGACCATTCTCGCTGTAGACCGGCGCGGTCGGGTTGGCCAGGAATGCGCTGATCTGCTGCGTCGCTTCAAGCACCTGCAGGGTATAGGCCTGGCTGGCGGTGAAGCCGTTCGCATCGGTAACTGTCACCGTGAAACCGTAGTTGCCTGCGCCCTGGGGTGTGCCGGAGAACACGCCATCGCTGGCCAGCGCCAAGCCGGTCGGCAGGGCACCGGCACTTACCGCGAAGCTGTACGGCGCGGCACCACCGGAGACCTGCAGGCGCTGCGTATAGCCGGTGGCCGTGGACGACTGCGGCAGGTTGGAGAGTGCAAACGCCAATTGCGGAGCGTTCACCACCAGGGTGTAGGCGGTGTCCTTGCTGGATGGGCCACTACCGGTGCTGCTGTCGGTCACGCGCACGCTGAAGCTGTAGGTGTTGGCTGCGGTGGGCGCGCCGCTGAAGACGCCTGCCGGGCTCAGCGACAGGCCCGGCGGCAGCGTTCCGATCACCTGGTAGCTGTACGGCGCCGCGCCACCACTGGTGGACAGCGTCGGCGTGTAGGCGGTGCCCGCGGTTGCCGGGCCCAGCGAGGCGGGCGTTGCCACCAGCGTCGGCGGGGACACGGTGATGCTGACCGTCACTGTGGCCGAGGTCGTGTTGCCGTCGCTGGCCTGGTAACTGAAGCTGTCCGCGCCGTAGTAGCCGGTTGTCGGCGTGTAGGTGACCGAGGTTCCGCTGACGGCGGTCTGGCCATGGGCCGGATTGCCGATGATGACCACGCTGGTCGGAATGCCGCTGATCGTCAGTGCCACAGCGCTTGCGGTGTCGTAGGCCACCGTTGCGCTGGATGGGCTGGCAACGATCGCATCCGCAGCGGTGACCGCATTGGATGCAGCAGACGCGCTGCCGGTGCCTGCGCTGTTGGTGGCGGTGACGGTGAACGTGTACGACTGGCCGACGGTCAGACCGGTGACGGTGATGGGAGAACCTGCACCCGTGCCGGTAGCGCCGCCTGGCGAGGCGGTGACCGTGTAGCCGCTGATCGTCGATCCGCCGGTACTGGCCGGAGCGGTGAACGTGACACTGACCTGACCGGTGCCCGACGGGCTGGCGGACACGCTGGTCGGTGCGCCGGGTACCACCGCATTGACGGTGAACGACTGGCTGACCTGCGATGCCGGCAGGTAGGTGCTGTCTCCGGCCTGGTTCGCATTGATCGTGCAGGTACCGGTGGTGACGAAGCTCAGCTGCCCACCGCTGGTGATGGTGCAGACCGCAGTTGTCGACGAGGTGAAGCTGACCGCAAGGCTGGAGGTGGACGTTGCCGTCAACGTGGGAGTGGTGCCATAGGTCTGCGCGCCCGGGTTGGCGAAGGTGATCGTCTGCGGAGACGCCGGGGTGATGGCATTGGAGGCGGCAGACGCGCTGCCTGTTCCGGCGCTGTTGGTCGCGGTGACGGTGAAGGTATACGCAATGCCGTTGGTCAGGCCGGTAACGGTGATCGGCGAACTGCTGCCGGTGCCGGTCAGTCCTCCAGGATTGGAGGTCACGGTGTACCCGGTGATGCTGCTGCCGCCATTGCTGGCCGGCGCAGTGAAGGTCACCGATGCCTGGCTGTTTCCAGCGGTCGCGGTGCCGATCGTCGGCGCGCCGGGTGCGATCGCGGCGACGGTGAAGGTCTGCGACACCTGCACTGCGGCCGTGTAGGTGGCATTACCTGCCTGATCCGCATTGATGGTGCAGCTGCCGGCGGAGACGAAGGTCAGGGCACCACCAGACGCGATGGTGCAGACCCCGGTCGTGGCGGAGCTGAAGCTTACCGGCAGGCTCGAACTGCTGGTGGCCGACAGCGTTGGCGTAGTGCCGAAGTTCTGCACACCCGGATTGGTGAAGGTGATGGTCTGCGGGGACTTCGGTGTGACGGCATTCGATACGCCGGACGCCGCGCTGGTGCCGATGGCGTTGGTGGCAGTGACGGTGAAGGTATAGGCCGTGCCGTTCGTCAGGCCGGTGACGACGATGGGCGATGCCGAGCCCGTACCAATGACGTTGTCCGGCGAGGAAGTGACGGTGTAGCCGGTGATGGCAGACCCGCCGGTATTGGCAGGTGCAGTGAAGCTGATCGTGGCCTGGGAGTTGGCAGCGGTCGCCGTGCCGATGGTCGGGGCACCCGGCGCGGTGGGAATGGCGACGCTGTGCGTGGTGCCGCTGCTGTAGGCCGTGGCGACATTGCCGGCCGCGTCGACAATATTGGTGCTGCCGTTGACATTGAGCTTGAGGGTGCCGTTGCCGGTAATGCCCGTCACGTCCACGCCGTAGACGGCGCCACTACCCGACACTGCGGCCAAGTTGCCGGTGGCGTTGCCTGTACCCACCAGAGTGAAGTCGTCGATGGAAACATTGCTGACCGCCTCGCTGAAAGTAACCGCAAAGCTCACGCTGGTGGCGGTGGCTGCCGGCGAACCACTGGGCGCGGTGCTGCTGACGGTCGGGGCGAGGTCATCGGTGACGACAATCGTGAGCGCTTTTTCGAAGATGGCGCCGTTCTCGTCCGTCGTGCGGATGCGTATGCTGCGGTTGCCTGCAGCCAGCGCAGAGGGCGTGCTGGCCCGCAGTGTGTTGCCGGCGATGGTGAAGCTGGCATTGTCGGTGCTGCCGGCACCGGCGACCAGCGAATAGGTGAAGGTGCTTCCGATATCCGGATCGGTGCTGGTCAGCGTGCCAACGGTGGTGTTGGCCGAACTGCTCTGCAGGACCGTGTTGCCCGACAAGGAAACATCGGACGGCGGGCTGTTGGGAATCTCAACGACCAGGTTGTTGATGGAGTGCCAGGAGAATCGATTGGGATTGACCGTACCGCCGGCGAGCATTTCTATCCGGACCTCATCGACGTTGTCGAAGGCGGCTGGCAGGGACACGGTAACCGGCGTGTAGTCGGGCCAGTTGAAGGTCCGGCTTGCCCCGCTCACCGCAGAACCCGAGCGGAAGCCCGTAACCTGGATCTGGGTGCCGTAGTTCTCTCCCCAGTTGATGTACAGGAAGGACTTCAGCGAAAAGGGCCTGCCATTGGAGGATCTGACCACCATTGCCAGATGCTCGGTCTGGTGGTCGGTCAGCGCCCCTCCGAATGCGGGGTCCAGTGTTTGAAAGAATCCTTCGTTCTGGAATGAGATCGCGCCTGTTGCGGTGCTCGATGCGTTGTTCGTGTTGAGAATCTGCAGAGTCAACCCTGCAATAGCCTGCGAGCCACCCTCGCCACTCCTGGCAACGCCGTCCGGCCAGGTCCCCGAGCTGAAATTGAGCTGCGCGGCCTGCGCGGACCAGACTGTCAGCGCGCACAGCAGCAGAAGCGCCGCCCGCAGCAGCGGACGGACAAAGTTTGGTGCGGACATGCGATCCCCCTGATCCATCCACGAATGTCAGCCACCGCATCGCGCCTGCGCGCATCTGCCGGTGGGCCGTTCCTTCTTTTCAGATTCCCGATGTCGGCCGGGTTGCCGGTCGACAGTCCATTGCCGTGATGCAATTTCCGTGCCGTGGCACGTACTTCCTCAATCCCCTGGGCCACCGTCGGCAACCCGTGTGGCGGCGATTCTATCCGTTTCTCCGCCCTTGCCAATGGGGGCGTCTGAACGGGTCATCGCGCACGTCTGCGTACCTCAGCGTATGGCGTGTCGGCTGCCGTTCGGCCATGCTCGAGGTCCTCCACCGTGGACATGCGAAGGGCATTGCGTTGAGTGATCCGTTGCCACTACAGGTCGTTGTGTTGCCCGGGCTGGACGGCACCGGTTGGTTGTCAGTGCCCTTTGTGGATGAGCTGCGCGCGCATGGGCTGGATACGCGTGTGCTGGCGCTGCCCTGTACGGGCGCGCAGGATTACTCGACGTTGGCGAAGCTGCTACGGCCGCAGCTGCCTGCGCAGCCGTTCGTGCTTCTTGCCGAGTCCTTCGCCGGCCCGCTAGCGATGGAGCTGGCCGCAGGCCAGCTGCCCGGACTCCGTGGACTGGTGCTGTGCACGACGTTCGCGCGGCGGCCCGTGCCGTTTCCCGCCAGCGCTGCGAAGGGGCTGGCACCTGCGTGGCCGATGCCGCCGGTGCCGCTGATGGCGCGCCTGCTGCTGGGGCGCTGGCGTACCCGCAACAATCAGCAGGCCCTGCAGGATGCTTTGGCCCAGGTGCCGTCGTCGGTGCTGCGCCAGCGCGCAGCGGCCACCCTGCGCGTTGATGTGCGTGCGCTGTTGCCCAGGATCCAGGCGCCCACCTTGAATGTGCAGGCGCTGCAGGATCGACTGCTGTGGCCACCCAGCGTACGCGAGCTGCAGGCGTTGCTGCCCAACGCACGGCACATCGCCATCGAAGGCCCGCACCTGCTGCTGCAGGCGCGGGCCGAACCCGCTGCCGCGTTGATCGCGCGCTGGATCAAGGCGTTGCCGGGGTAGTCGAAGTCATCCGCCAGCGTGGGTACGCGATGCCTTCATCGGATGGTCAGGCCAGCAGACGCAGCTTCGGCTCGCGCGCCCATTGGCGAGTGGCGGCAGCAGCCAGGAAGGCCTTGCTGTCTGTAGCGTCCACGTTGCCGGCATCATTACCGACGCGCGCTGCCTTCAGCAGGGCCTGTGCGCCTTCGTCACTGGCGATCGCTTTCAGGTGCACCCATGCATCACTGACGAAGCCAACGGCCGCCGCTTCCTTGGCCAACGCCTTGCCAGCATCGGCACTCAGTACCACTGCCACTGCGTCGAACACCACCGACGGGGTACCGGCCAGCTGTCCATCGGCGGCCTGCACCTTGCCGTCGCTGAGCGTGGCGCCACCGACTTTCGGTGCGACCAGCTTGACGCTGGCACCGGCCTTTTCAGCGGCCTTGCGCAGGTTGGCGATCACCCGTGCATCGGAACCGTCGTCGAACAGGATGCCGATGCAACGCCCCTGCAGCAGTGGCGTGGTGCGGCCGATCACGCGCACTTCCGGGGCGGCCGGCAGGTCCTGCGCGGGTGTTGCCGTCGGTGCCGGGTCGGGCAGGGCGCGCAAGCCCAGGCCGTCACTCACACGCTTGGCCAGTCCTTCGTCGATGTTGCGCAGATGGCTGACGGTGCGCACGCGCACCTTCTCCGTTTCCACCTTCGACAGCTCGAACACCAGCGCCGAGGCCAGGTGCGCCTGTTCCGGCTTCTCCAGGCTGCGGAAGAACATCCGTGCCTGGCTGTAGTGGTCGGCAAAGCTCTCCGCGCGGGTGCGGCCCTTGCGCCCGTCATCGGCGCTGGCGTGGCTGCGGAAGCCTGCTGCGGTTTCGCGCGGACTGTCCCCCTGCAGCGAGCTGGGGTCGTAGGCGACGCGTCCCTTCGGTACCTGCATCTGCATGTGGCCATCGCGCTGGTGGTTGGCGAACGGGCACTTCGGTGCGTTGATCGGGATCTGGTTGAAGTTCGGCCCGCCCAGGCGGATCAGCTGGGTATCCAGATAGGAAAACAGACGCCCCTGCAGCAGTGGATCGTTGCTGAAGTCGATGCCGGGCGGCACGTTGGCCGGGCAGAACGCCACCTGCTCGGTCTCGGCGAAGAAGTTGTCCGGCCAGCGGTCCAGCACCATGCGTCCAATCACCTGCAGCGGCACCAGTGACTCGGGAATGATCTTGGTCGGGTCCAGATGGTCGAACGGGAACGCCTCTGCCTCTTCTTCGGTGAACAGCTGTACCGCCAGTTCCCACTCGGGGAAGTCGCCGTGCTGGATCGCTTCGAACAGATCGCGACGGTGGAAGTCGTTGTCGGCCGCCTGCAGCTTCAGCGCCTCGTCCCAGACCGTGGACTGCAAGCCGAGCTTCGGGCGCCAGTGGAACTTGACGAAGGTGGAGTTCCCGTCTTCATCCAGCAGGCGGAAGCTGTGGATACCGAAGCCCTCGATGGTGCGCAGCGAGCGTGGGATCGTGCGGTCGCTCATCGCCCACATGATCATGTGCATCGATTCGGGCATCAGCGAGACGAAATCCCAGAACGTGTCGTGCGCGCTGGCGGCCTGCGGGAACGCGCGGTCCGGTTCCATCTTCACCGCATGGATCAGGTCGGGGAACTTGATCGCGTCCTGGATGAAGAACACCGGAATGTTGTTGCCGACCAGGTCCCAGTTGCCTTCCTTGGTGTAGAACTTCACCGCGAAGCCGCGCACGTCGCGCGGAGTATCGACCGAGCCGGCGCCGCCGGCAACGGTGGAGAAACGGGTGAACACCGGCGTCTTCACCCCGACCTCGGTGAGGATCTTCGCCCGCGTCACCTTGCCCAGCGACCGGGTCAGTTCGAAGAAGCCATGGGCGGCCGAGCCGCGCGCGTGCACGATGCGCTCGGGAATGCGCTCGTGGTCGAAGTGGGTGATCTTCTCGCGCAGCAGGAAGTCTTCCAGCAGGGTGGGTCCACGCGGCCCCTGGCGCAGGGAATTCTGGTTGTCGGCGACCGGGATGCCCTGGTTGCTGGTCAGTACCGGATGGTCGCCTCCCGCGAGCTGATGCAGTTCATCGCCCTGGCCGCGGCTGTCACGGTCGGCGGAGGGAGTGGCGGGAGCGCGCTTGCCGGTCGGCTTGCTGGCGGCCATGGAGGATCTCCTGGAGCGGGTAGGGGCAGACCCCGGACACTGGCGCCGGCGGCGTTAAAGCACGGTCCCGCGGGAGTGAACGCGCAGACAAATCGGCGGCTCGGGTATGCTTGCCGCATGCGAGTCGAACCCGCCGACATCGAAGCCCTGTTCGACGCCATTCCGGACGTGCTGTTCTTCATGAAGGACCGCCAGGGCCGCTACACCTACGTCAACCAGACCATGCTGCGACGGCTGGGCCTGCGTGCGCGCAAGGACGTGATCGGCCGCACCGCGGCCGAGATCTACCCCACCGGCCTGAGTGCGGACTATGTCGACCAGGACGCACGGGTGCTGTCCGGCGAAGTGATCGAGAACCTGATGGAACTGCACCTGTTCGCCAACCGCGAACCGGGCTGGTGCCTGACCTGCAAGCGCCCACTGGTGGTCGATGGGCAGGTCGAAGGGCTGATCGGCATCTCCCGCGACCTCGGCCAGAAGGACAGCCTGGGCACCCAGTACGAGCAACTGCGGCTGGCCCTGGCCCACCTCAATATGCATTACGCCGAGAACGTGCGGATGCAGACGCTGCTGGACATCACCGGTTTTTCGTTGTCCAAGCTGGAGCGCAGCTTCCGCAAGGTGTTCCAGATGACCCCGCAGCAGGTGCTGACCCGGTTGCGGATCCAGATGGCCATGCACCTGCTGCATGGCAACGAGAGCATCGCCTGCATCGGCCAGGCCTGCGGTTTCAGCGACCAGAGCGCGTTCACCCGCAAGTTCAAGGCTGAAACCGGTTTCTCGCCGCGCGCCTATCGGGCCCGTATTGGCGGGAACGTCGGCGAACCGCTACCGGCCTGAGTTTCCTGCTGCGCTGTGCCTATCCCCGCAGCGGCTGGACACGGTAAGGTGTCGCCCTTGTCGCCGCCGCCAGCCCTGCCGATGCCCGCCACTCCCGATCAGACCGCTTCGCCCTCCCGCCTCGGCCATTCGCTCAAGCCACGCCAGCTGATCATGATGGGGCTGGGCAGCGCCATCGGCGCGGGCCTGTTCCTCGGCTCCGGCGTAGGCGTGCAGGCGGCCGGCCCGGCGGTGCTGGTGTCGTATCTGGTCGCCGGTGCGCTGGTGATCATCGTGATGAACGCACTGGGCGAAATGGCCGCCGCCAAGCCGACCAGCGGCGCGTTCTCGGTGTATGCGGCCGATGCCATGGGCGCCACCGCGGGCGCCACCGTGGGTTGGCTGTGGTGGGTGCAGCTGGTCATCGTCATCGCCGCCGAGGCGGTGGGCGCGGCCGGGTTGCTGGCCACGGTCTGGCCAGTGGTGCCGGTCCCGATGGCGGCATTGGCCTTCATGCTGTTCTTCACCGCGATCAACCTGCTTGGGGTGAAGAACTTCGGCGAATTCGAATTCTGGTTCGCCATCCTCAAGGTGGCGGCGATCCTGGCCTTCATCGCCGTTGGCGTGGCGCTGCTGATGGGCTGGCTGCCGCAGGTGGCCTCGCCCGGCCTGAGCAACTTCACCGCGCACGGTGGCTTCGCGCCGAAGGGTCTGGCCGGTATCGGCGCTGCGCTGCTGGTGGTGGTGTTCGCCTTCGGCGGCACCGAGATCGTGGCCGTCGCGGCAGCGGAAACCGAAGACCCCGAGCGCAGCATTGCCCGCGCCATCCGCACCGTGGCCTGGCGCATCCTGGTGTTCTACATCGGCTCCCTGAGCGTGATCATCGCCGTGGTGCCGTGGACCAGCGAGTCGCTGAAGTCGCCGTTTGCCGCGGTTCTTGATGTTGCCAATATTCCGGGGGCAGCCACTGCGATCACCCTGATCGCGGTGATCGCCCTGCTGTCGGCGCTCAATGCCAATCTCTACGGCGCCTCGCGCATGATGTATTCGCTGGCACAACGCCGCGAAGCACCGGCCGTGCTGGGCTGGACCGATCCGCGCCAGGTGCCGGTGATCGCGGTGCTGGCCAGTGTGCTGTTCGGCTTCGCTGCCACCATCATGGAACTGCTGTTCCCGGACAAAGTGCTGCCGGTGCTGCTGAACATCGTCGGTTCCACCTGCCTGCTGGTGTGGACGCTGTCGCTGGTCTCGCAGCTGGTGCTGCGCCGCCGCGCCGACCGCCTGGGCACCCGCCTGCCGTTCCGCATGGCCGGCTTCCCGTGGCTGACCGTGTGTGCGCTGGCGATCCTGGCGCTGATCTTCGGCCTGCTGTTGAGTGAGTCGCATACGCGCCTGCAGTTCCTGTCGATGGTGGCGCTGACCGCGACCATCGCGGCCAGCAGCGCCATCGCCCGGCGCCTGCGCGAGGCGTGATTCTGTAGAGCCGACCCTACGGTCGGCTGCCGTTCGGGCAGACGTCAGCCGAGCATGGGCTCGGCTCTACAGAAGGCATACATTCGGCGTGCAATCCTGCTTGCGTGGGCCGTCACCGGCCCGTCGACCAGGAGCACCGCATGCTGCGCAGCCGTCCCTTCCTGATGTTCACCGGCCAGGCCGAAGCCGCGCTCGCCCTGTACGCCGAAGCCTTTGCGGAATTCCGCCTGCTGGCCCTGCAGCGTCATCCGGACGGGGCGGGCGCGGGCGTTCCCGGGCAGGTGCGCCAGGCCATTTTCCTGCTCGGCGGCACCCACTACCTGTGCTTCGACAGCCTGGATGTGCACGACTTCACGTTCACGCCCTCGATATCGCTGTTCGTTGAATGTGCCGGTGCCGAATCGTTCGAGCGTGCCGCGCGCGTGCTGGGCGAGGGCGGGCACTGGCTGATGCCGGTGGGCGAGCAGGAATTCAGCAGCCGCTACGGCTGGGTACAGGACCGCTTCGGCGTGTCGTGGCAGCTGAGCCTGGGGCAGATGCCGGACCCGTGACGGCAAGGTATCCACGCATGGCGTGGATCTACTGAAGAATGCGCCTACCGTGGCAGGTCGTAGATCCACGCCATGCGTGGATGCAAACGAGAACGGCCCGCTTGCGCGGGCCGTTCTTCTACCGATGCCGCGAAGGCTTACGCCTCGACTTCATCATCCTTGTAGGCATCGACCGGGATGCACGCACACATCACGTTCTTGTCGCCGTACACGTTGTCCACGCGGGCCACCGGCGGCCAGTACTTCTGCAGCTTCAGGCTCGGCAGCGGGAAGGCGGCCAGTTCACGCGGGTAGGCGTGGGTCCATTCGCTGGCCGTCACCGCCGTGGCGGTGTGCGGGGCGTTCTTCAGCGGGTTGTCCTCGCGGTCCAGGCGGCCGTCTTCGATCGCGGTGATCTCTTCGCGGATCTGGATCATCGCGTCGATGAAGCGGTCCAGCTCGTGCAGCGATTCGCTTTCGGTCGGCTCGACCATCAGCGTGCCGGCCACCGGGAAGCTCAGGGTCGGGGCATGGAAACCGAAGTCGATCAGGCGCTTGGCCACGTCCTCGGCGCCGATGCCGCTGGTCTTCTCCAGCGGGCGAACGTCGAGGATGCACTCGTGCGCGACCAGGCCGTTGCGACCGGTGTACAGGGTCTTGAAGTGCGGGGCCAGGCGCTTGGCGATGTAGTTGGCGTTGAGCTGGGCGACCTGGGTGGCCTTGCGCAGGCCTTCGGTGCCCATCATCGCGATGTACATCCAGCTGATCGGCAGGATCGAGGCGCTGCCGAAGCTGGCCGCGCTGACCATGCCGACCGGGCCGTTGTCACCCAGCTTGCCCGGCAGGAACGGGGCAAGGTGCGACTTGACCGCACACGGGCCAACGCCCGGGCCGCCGCCGCCGTGCGGGATGCAGAAGGTCTTGTGCAGGTTCAGGTGCGAAACGTCCGAACCCCACTTGCCCGGCTTGGCCACGCCGACCAGGGCGTTCATGTTGGCGCCGTCGGTGTACACCTGGCCGCCGTGCTTGTGGATGATCTCGCAGATCTCGACCACTTCCTCCTCGAACACGCCATGCGTGGACGGGTAGGTCATCATGATCGCGGCCAGGCGATCGCTGTACTTCTCGGCGTTGAGGCGGATGTCCTCGACGTCGACGTTGCCGTTGGCATCGGTCTTGGTCACCACGACCTTCATGCCGCACATCTGTGCCGAGGCCGGGTTGGTGCCGTGCGCCGAATCCGGGATCAGGCAGATGTCACGATGATCTTCGCCGCGCGAGCGGTGGTAGGCGCGGATCGCCAGCAGGCCGGCGTACTCGCCCTGCGCGCCGGAGTTCGGCTGCAGGCTGACCGCGTCGTAGCCGGTGCACTCGACCAGCATCGCTTCCAGCGAATCGATCAGTTCCTTGTAGCCCAGCGCTTGGTCGGCCGGTACCAGCGGGTGGATCTGCGAGAACTCCGGCCAGGTCACCGGGATCATCTCGGCGGTGGCGTTGAGCTTCATGGTGCAAGAACCCAGCGGGATCATCGTGCGGTCCATCGCCAGGTCCTTGTCGGCCAGCGAACGCAGGTAGCGCAGCAGTTCGTGCTCGCTGTGGTGGGTGTTGAACACCGGGTGGGTCAGGAACGCGGACTGGCGCAGCAGACCGGCCGGCAGCGCATCGGCGGTGCTGGCGTCCAGTGCGTCCACATCCAGCTGCGCACCGAACACCGCGGCCAGGGCCACGATGTCGGCGCGGGTGGTGGTTTCGTCCAGGCTGATGCCGACCGAGTCGCTGTCGATCGCGCGCAGGTTGTAGCCGGCGGCGCGGGCCTTGGCATGGATCTCATCGGCGTGCACACCGGTGACATGCAGGGTGTCGAAGAAATCGCCACCGACCTGCACGCCGGCATTGCGCAGCGCTGCGGCCAGGATCGAGGCCAGGCGATGGGTGCGGCGGGCAATGCGGGTCAGGCCTTCCGGGCCGTGGTAGACGGCGTACATCGAGGCCATCACCGCCAGCAGCACCTGCGCGGTACAGATGTTGGAGGTGGCCTTCTCGCGGCGGATGTGCTGCTCGCGGGTCTGCAGGGTCAGGCGGTAGGCCGGGTTGCCCTGCGCGTCGATCGAGACGCCGATCAGGCGGCCCGGCATCGAACGCTTGTAGGCGTCACGGCAGGCCATGAACGCAGCATGCGGGCCACCGAAGCCGAACGGCACGCCGAAACGCTGGCTGTTGCCGACCACGATGTCCGCACCCCATTCGCCCGGGGCGGCCAGCAGGGTCAGGGCCAGCAGGTCGGTGGCCACGGCCACCAGGCCGCCGCGCGCATGCACGGCATCGACCAGCGCCTTGTAGTCGCCCACCTGGCCGAAGGTATCCGGGTACTGCAGCAGCAGGCCGAAGGCTTCCGCTTCCAGCGCTTCGGCCGGAGTGCCGACGCGCAGCACGATGCCCATGGGCTCGGCGCGGGTGCGCAGCAGTTCCAGCGTCTGCGGGTGCACGGCGTCATGCACGAAGAAGGTGTCCGACTTCGACTTGGCCGAACGCTTGGCCAGGGTCATTGCTTCAGCGGCGGCAGTGGCTTCGTCCAGCAGTGAGGCGTTGGCGATTTCCATGCCGGTCAGGTCGGCGCACAGGGTCTGGAAGTTGATCAGCGCTTCCATGCGGCCCTGCGAGATTTCCGCCTGGTACGGGGTGTAGGCGGTGTACCAGGCCGGGTTTTCCAGGATGTTGCGCAGGATCACGTTCGGCGTGTGGGTACCGTAGTAGCCCTGGCCGATGAAGCTGCGCAGCACGGTGTTCTTGTCGGCGATCGCGCGGATCTTCGCCAGCGCCTGCACTTCGGTGATCGACTCCGGCAGCGCCAGCGGTGCCGGCGACTTGATCTTGGCCGGGACGATGGCATCGGTCATCGCATCCAGCGAGGCGTGGCCGATGACGCCGAGCATCTGCGCGATCTCGGCATCGTTGGGGCCGATGTGACGCTCGACGAACGCGGAATGGTGCTCGAGCTCACGCAGGGAAGGGGTGTTCTGGGACATGGCGAAGGATCCGTCAGGAAAGGGCACACGCACGGGCACAAGCCGCCGGTCGGCGGTCTGCGGGCGCCCCTCTGTCCTTTTGCCTGAGAGTTTAAAAGCGCGGGAAACCGCAGCTTCGTGCCCCTTCGGCGCCGGATCGAACCGGTCTCTCCAGAGTTCTGTTACGGGTGGTATCGGGCCTGAGCGATTACGGGCGTTGCGCCTTCGGCAGCGGTGACCTGCTTCTCCCACCATGTTGCCCGCCGATTATAGCCTCTTGCCGGCGCCCGACGGTGGCCCGCAACGGCCTCACAGGCCTGAATGGCCGATGGCCCGGGCGTGCGTTCTGTGCACCCGTGCATGGCATCGCGCGCATTCCCCACCTATGATGGGCGGATTCTCGTATTCATCTGGCGCCGTCCCTGCTGCAGGGGATCGGCGCCCGCCGTGCGTGTCACGCATGGCCCTGCCGGACGCTTGCCCGATGACCGCCGCTGTTGCTCCTTCCACCCGCCGCATGGCCCTGTTGCTCGCTGGCCTGGCCATGTTCGGTCCGTTCTCGATCGACACCATCTTTCCTGCATTCCCGCAGCTGGCCCAGCGCCTGGCGGTGGACGAGGTGGCCGTGCAGCAGACCATCAGCGTCTACCTGCTGTTCTACGGCCTGATGAGCCTGGCCCACGGCCCGCTGTCCGATGCGTGGGGGCGCAAGCGGGTGATCCTCGGCGGCCTGGTGATCTTCGTCGGCGCCTCGGTGGGCTGCGCGTTGTCCACCGACCTGACCACGCTGCTGGCGTTCCGCGCGCTGCAGGGCCTGTCTGCCGGTGTCGGCATGATCGTTGGCCGGGCGGTGATCCGCGACCTGTACCACGGCCACGACGCGCAGCGGCTGATGAGCCAGGTGTCGATGCTGTTCGGCATCGCCCCGGCCATCGCGCCAATCATCGGCGGCTGGATCCTGCTCAGCGGTGCCGGCTGGCCGCTGATCTTCTGGTTCCTGGTGGTATTCGCGCTGGTGCTGCTGGCGGCCACCGCGCGCTTCCTGCCGGAAACCCATCCGGCGCAGGCACGGGTCGCACTGTCGCCACGCACGTTGATGCGCGACTACGTGCGCATCGGCTTCAACCCGCGTTTCCTGCGCCTGGCGCTGGCGGGCAGCATCGGCTTTGGCGGCATCTTCCTGTACATCTCCTCGGCGCCGGCCATCGTGATGCAGCACCTGCACCTGGGTGAGGGCGGCTTTGCCTGGCTGTTCATTCCCACCATCGGCGGCATGACCACCGGTTCGTTCCTGTCCGGGCGCATGGCCGGGCACAGCACGCCGACGCGGCAGGTCTCCCTTGGCTTCACCTTGTGTGCGGTCTCTGCGGTGTTGAACATCGGCTACGTCAGCCTGGCACCGCAGTTCGCGTTGCCGTGGGCGGTGATGCCGATCTTCCTGGGCGGCATGGGCATGGCGCTGATCTTCCCGATCCTGGCGCTGGCAGTGCTGGACATGTATCCGCAGCAGCGCGGTCTGGCCTCGTCGCTGCAGGCCTTCGTGCAGCTGATGATCAGCACCGTGGTGGCGGGTGTGGTGTCACCGCTGCTGCACGACAGCCCGCTGCATCTGGCACTGGGGCAGGCGGGCTTCTTCGCGGCCGGCTTCCTGTTCTGGTTCTGGGAGCATCAGCGCGAACGCGCATCAGAGGCAGCCGGCACGGCGCATTGAGCGTCGCGCAGGGGTAGGGCACAGCATCGCGCAGTGCCCCCTTGCGGCGCTGCGGGCAGGGGCTAGGCTGGGGTTTCCAGCGAGCCGGTTCGTGGATGCACGACAGCCAGCCATTCCGATGTCGTCGCATGAGGTACCCCCATGGCTGCGCAGCAGACCTACCGCCTGTTCGAGGTGGCGCTGAAGGAGCGCCGCGTTCTTTCTCCTTCTCTGGACCGCCTGGTGTTCACCGGCGCCGATGTAGCGCGCATGAAGACTGAAGGCCCGGACCAACGCATCAAGGTGTTCTTCCCCTTGCCCGGGCAGGACGCGCCGCACGTGCCCAGCGGCGAAGACTGGTATGCCCGTTACCGGGCGCTGCCAGATGACGCGCGACCGCCGATGCGCACCTACACCATCCGTCAACTGCGCGCGGAACGGTGCGAGGTGGACGTGGATTTCGTCCTGCATGGCGAGACCGGGCCAGCCTCGCGCTGGGCCATCCACGCCCGTCCGGGCGACCGCGTGGTGCTGCTGGCCCCCGACGCCGACTGTGCCGACAGCAGCGAAGGTTGGGAGTGGAAGCCGCCGGCGGGTGTCGGCCAGGTGCTGCTGGTGGCCGATGAAACCGCGCTGCCGGCGGTGGCCGGTATTCTTGAAGAACTGGCCGCGCTGGCCGAGCCGCCACGTACGCTGGCCCTGCTGGAGGTCGGCCAGGCCGGTGACGCGGTGCCATTGAAGGCGCCGGCCACGGCCGAGCTGGTCTGGTTGCCGCGCGGACAGGCGGCTTACGGGGCGCCCCTGCTGCACGCGGTGCAGGCGCGGCTGGCGGCGGCTTCAAGCGTGGTTGCCGGCGCTGAACTGGAGGACATCGATGTCGATGCACAGATCCTCTGGGAGCAGGCCGATGCCCGCGTGGCTGAGCCGTTGTATGCCTGGGTGGCAGGTGAGGCGGGAGCGGTAATGGCGATCCGCCGGCATCTGGTGAAGGACTGCGGGCTGGATCGTCGCGCGATCACCTTCATGGGCTACTGGCGGCAGGGGCGGGTGCTGGACTGAGCCGAAGCCGTGCCGGTGTGAACCAGCATGCAGGTGGCGTGGGTTATCCTTGCGCCCCCGCAATGCAAGCCCCACCGATGTCGACCTCTTCCAAATCCCGCCGCGACCAGCGCCGTCGCCAGGAACAGCAGGCTGCCAACAAGGCCGCCGCCACCGCCTCGCCCGTCGAGCCGCATGCCGAACTGCGCGACACCCAGCGCACGCTGCTGGCCGGCGTCGTCCGTCGCGATGGCGAATGGGTGCTGGGCATGGATGGCCGCATTGCCGGCCAGAGCGAAAGCGCGGCGCAGGTGCTGGCGCTGATCATGCAGGCCGGTGAGCTGCACGAACGGCAGGGCACGCCGGTGCGCTTGATCTATTCGGATGCGCTGCGCGATGCGGCGCAGGCTGAAGCCAACGAGAAGGGCCAGACCTTCGAGGAATTCAAGGCCGCGCTGGCTGCGGCGATGGCGGCGAAGAAGAACAGCTGATCGTCATCGCGGTAGCGCCGGGCCATGCCCGGCGAGCGCAGCGGTGTGATGAAAAGCAGCCGAGCATGGCTCGGCTCTACAACACGGAGAAGGGGCGGATCCTCGCGGACCCGCCCCTTCTTTCATTTCGCCGCTGCTGCCGGTGCTGCGTTGGCCTGCCAGCCGCACATCTGGCCTTCGTTCTGCTGCTTCAACCAGGCGTTGACGGGGCTGAAGTACTCGATCATCGGGCCGGCATCGAGCTTGTCCGAGCCGGTCAGTTCCTTCAACGTGGCCTGCCAGGGCTGGCTGGCACCCTTGCTCAGCATCGCCCAGTACTTCTGGCCGGCTTCCTTGTTGCCGTAGAAGGTGCACTCGTGCAGCGGGCCCTTGAAGCCGGACGCGTCGCACAGGCCCTTGTAGAACTGGAACTGCAGGATGCGCGCCAGGAAGTAGCGGGTGTACGGGGTGTTGCCCGGCACGTGGTACTTCGCGCCCGGATCGAAGAACTCTTCACCACGGGTAGTGGCCGGTGCCACGCCCTGGTACTTGGCCTTCAGGTCCCACCAGGCCTTGTTGTAGTTGTCCGCGGTGATCGAACCATCGAACACACCCCAGCGCCAGCGGTCGATCATCAGGCCGAACGGCAGGAACGACACACCGGACAGCGCCATGCGCATCTGGTTGTTGATGACCGCCTCGCGGCTCTCGGTCGGCGCGTCGACCAGCCCGATCGAGCTGAGGTACTTCGGCGTCATCGCCAGCACGATGGTGTCGCCGATTGCTTCATGAAAGCCATCGTTGGCACCGCCCTGGAACAGCGGCGGCAGCGGGTTGTAGGCCAGGTCGTAATAGATGTGGCCCAGCTCATGGTAAATGGTGGTGAAGTTTTCTTCGTTGGGCTTGATGCACATCTTGGTGCGCACGTCGCCTTCCATGTTCATGTCCCAGGCACTGGCGTGGCAGACCACGTCGCGGTCATCGGGCTTGATGAACTGGGTCTTGTCCCAGTAGGACTGCGGCAATGACGGCATGCCCAGCGACACGTAGAAGTCCTGCGCACGCTCGGTCATCTGCTTGGCGGTGCGCAGTTCGGCTTCGCGCTGCGCCTTGTACTGCGCGGCCACGTTGGCATCCTTGCCGGCCTTGGCCAGCGCCGCGCTCAGGTTGGTCTGGTACTGCTTTTCCAGGGCCGCAGTGATGTCGAGGCTGCCGGCGCCCGGGTACGGTTCCAGCTGGTCCCACAGGTTCGACCAGTCCTGCTGCCACATGTTGCCCATCAGGTGCGCGGCGATCAGGCCGTTGCCCACCTCGGCCTTGTCCTTGCCGTAGGTCTTGTCCAGCTTGCCGCGCGCGTAGCAGTGCAGCTGCTCGTACATCGGCTTGACCTGTTCCCACAGGCGGTCGGTTTCCGGGCCGATCTGCTCCGGCGGCATGTCATAGCCACTGCGCCACATCTGCCCGGCATCGGTGAAGCCCATGCCCTTGGCGCCTTCGTTCACCAGGCCGACGAACTTCTGGTAATCGCCGCGCATGTTCTTGGTGGTGCTGTGCCAGCCCTGCCAGGCATCGAGCTGCTGGTCGTAGTCGCGGCTGCGCGCCAGCACCTGCTCCAGCTCGCCCAGCTGGCGGCAGGAATTCGGATCGTTGGCGTCGGTGCAGTACTTGCCTGCGCCGTAGCTGCCTTCCATGCGGGTGGCGATCTGGGTCAGTTCGGCCAGCTTGGCCGGGTCGCGCGGTGCCGGCATCGACGACATCAGCTTCAGCAGGTGGATCGCGCGCTTGCTGTCCTCGCTCATCGGCTTGCCGTCGTACTTGCCGGCCTGCTCGATCCAGCTGTTGAGCTGGGTCAGCGAACGCTCGTTGGCCTTGGCGGCGATGCGCTCTGAATCACTGTTGATGTAAGTGGAGGACAGCCACTGGGCCGAGGTCATCTCCGGGTAGGCCGCCTTGAATTCGGCATTGATGCGGGCGACAAACTGGTCGGCGGTTTCGCCGGCCGGCGCGCTGCTGCTGGCGGTATCGGTGCCTGGGGCAGCTTCCTTCTTGCAGGCGGCCAGGGCCAGCGTGGCGGTGGCGATTGCCGCGGCCAGCAGGAGATGACGGTGTTTCACGGGCGGTCCTTGGGTGGTGAACGACGGCCGAAGGCTAGTGGGCCGTCGCTGCTACCGCAAGTGGCAAAGGTCGGCAGGGCTGCGCCCTGCACCCGCAGAGGCCAAGGCAACGTCAACGTCAAATGCGGGCTATCTGTGGTTTGGCGGGGCGGTGCCGGAGTGCGGGGACGCCGCAAGTACGTCCCTGTAGGCTTGGCAGCCGCATCCATGCGGCTGACACCCCGCACTCCGACACCGCCCCACCTTCGACAGGTTCACGCGGCTGTTGGTAGGTGCCGACCGTTGGTCGGCACATCTGTCAGACATCGAATGAATTCATTCGTGCCGACCAACGGTCGACACCCACCAGGGCAATACGTCGTTCCGACAGATCGCGGCCAACTGTCGAAGGCGGGGTGGGTCCGGTGGCGGGAGTGTCCGCGGCATGGATGCCGCGGCCAAGCCCCCATGGATGGGTTTACGGCGTCTCCCGCCACCGGACCCACCCCGCCACCCCTTAGGAAACCCGCTTCTGCTGTTGCTTCGGCCGTTGCTGTTGCCGTTGCCGTTGCCGTTGCCTCCGCGGGTGCAGGGCTGCAAGCCCTGCCGAACAACCCTAACTCTCGCAGTTGGCGAACAGATCGCGATCGCGCTCGTACAGCGAGGTCTTCACCTGCATCAGGCCCAGCACCGACGGGAACAGGTTGTCATGGTCGGTATACGCGGCCGAACGCTTGCGCACGCACTGCAGATCCAGCCCACGGCTGCTGGCGAACCCTGGCGAGAACCACATCGTCATCGGCACACGGGTCTGTTCGGCCGGGGCGATCGCGTACGGCACGCCGTGCAGGTACAGGCCCTTTTCGCCAAGCGATTCACCGTGATCGGACAGGTAGATCATCGCCGTGTCGTAGTCCTGCAGGCCCTGCAGCGTGCCGATGGTCTTGCTCAGGAAATGATCGGTGTACAGCACGGCGTTGTCGTAGCTGTTGGTGATCTCTTCGCGCGTGCAGCGGCCGATGTCGCGGGTATCGCAGGTCGGGGTGAAGCGGCGGAAGGCGGCCGGGTAGCGCTCGAAGTAGGCCGGTCCGTGGTTGCCCAGCTGGTGCATCACCACCACCCGGTCACCCGGGCGCGCACGCACCTGGGTCGCCAGATCCTGCAGCAGGATCTCATCCATGCAGCGGCCATCGGCACACAGCCCCGGCGTGGTTGCGTCCGACAGCGACTGGAAGTCCAGCCCCTCGCATACGCCCTTGCAACCAGACTGATTGTCGCGCCACAGCGGCGTGATGCCGGCGCGGTTCAGTACATGCAGCAGCGATTGGTGCGCACGGATCTTCTTCTCGTCGTACTCGTGGCGTCCCCACGGTGAGAACAGGCACGGCAGCGATACCTCGGTGCTGGTGCCGCACGAGTGCATGTCCGGGAAATTGACCACTGCCGCCTGGGCCAGCTCCGGCGTGGTGTTGCGACCACCATTCAAGCCCCAGTTCTGCGCGCGGACCGTTTCGCCCATCACGATCACCAGCAGGCGTGGTTTGCTGGTCGGTGCGCGCGGGGTCGCCTTGGCATCGGTACCGATCGGCAGCTTCGGCGCACGTTGCACAGGATTGTCGCCACGCAGCGCACGCGGCAGCCCCAGCAGCACATTGGCGGGTGTCGCCAGGTAGCGCACTTCGCGCTGGTTGCGCATCAAGGCCGACACATCCTGGAAGGACACCAGCGCGCCACCCAGTGCGGTGGCCGCGGCGACCAGCAGGAAACCGACGCGCCACAGCAGGCTGCGGCCCCAGCTGCGGCGGCGCAGTTCAACGCGCCACACCACCACCATCGGCAGCACCGCCAGCAGCAGTACCGGCCACAACAGCGACACCGTCATCAGTTCGCGGCTTTCCTTCGGGTCGGTGGCCAGCACGTTGCGCAGCATGTCCGCATCCAGGTAGATGTGGTAACGGCTCATGTAGTGCGCGGCAAACGCGGTGACCAGCAGCAGTACGCTGATCACCACCTTGGCATTCCAGCGCCACACCAGGATGCCCAGCAACACGCCGTGTGCGCCGAGCAGCAGCAGGAACAGCGACAGCGCGTAGCGCAGGCTGCCCGGATGGCTGGCCATGGCGCTGTGCCAGAACAGGCCGTTGCCGGCGACAGCGAAGAACAGGCTGGTCAGGACGATCAGCGCTTCGGTGGACAGCTGCGGCCGCCATGCGCGGATGCTGGCCAGTGTCGGCAACCGGAAGGAACGTTGGACCGATGCGTTCATGCAATCGCCTCCTGGCGGGTCGAGCGGTCCAACTGGCGGCGGACCATCAGGTACAGGCCCAGCGACAGCAGCCAACATATCAAGGCGGTGGCAACGTCATGCGAAAGGAAATGGGCGCCGCGAAGCTGCTGGCCGATACCGAATACCAGGCCACTGCCGAGGCCGATCCACAGCCCGGCCCAGCGCCACGACGGTCGCCACAGCAGGGCGAAGAAATACAGGCACAGCCATGCGTATCCCGCGCTGGCGTGGCCGGCGGGGAAACAGGCGCGCGCGGCCATGCCGGTCGGGCGGCTGCTGAAGAGGCCGACGAACGGTTCGTGTCCGCCATAGCGCAGCAGATCCCACGGGCAGTCCATCGGCACCAGTGACTTCAGCAGCGAGATCAGCCCGGTGCCGAGTGCCACGGCGACCACCACATACAGCAGCGCCCAACGCAGCCTGCGATCGCGGCCGCGGCGCCAGTGATGGAAGCACAGCAGCATCGCTACCAGGGCCGCTGTGGTGCTCAGCCACTTGCCGGCCTTGTGCACCACCGAACGTGTCAGCCACGCATCCTGCAGCGCCCAATGGCCGCCTTCCAGCCGGAACAGATGGTCGGCCAGCCACTGGTCACCACCGAAGCCCATCAGCAGGGTGAACACCGCAATGCCGATTGCAGAAGGCAGCCAAAGATGGGTAACGGCAAAACGCGACGCCAACAGCGATGGCGCGAAGGAGACTGCCGGGGCAAGAGGACGAGCGGGCATGCAGGGAAGGGGCCGTTACGGGAATCCGCGGCCATGCTCGTCACTGGCATGTCGGAGAAGGGTCGTACCTGCGTTTGCACCGGGTTAATACGCCCCCGCCGCGAATTGTCGTTCAGTCTTCGTCTTCGTTGGCGCCGGCGCGTTCGGCGTGGCAGGCCGGGTCCCACGCGGTGCCTGGAAGCAATTGCCAACGATTGCGATTTGCAACACCGATCTCGATGACCTGGGCTGGATCGACACAGGGGCTCATCGCCTGGTCCAGCACCAGCAACCAGCGCTTGTCCGGGGCCTCGGCCAACCACGGGCCAGCGTCGTGCCACTGCTCCGCCCACGGCCGCTTGAAGCCGAACTCGCGCACCGGCCGGTCGGCCTGCAGCAGGTTCTGTTCGCGCCAGGCCACCAGTGCCAGTTCCGCATCGGGTCCGATCCGCGTGCCCACCCGGCGCATCACCGCCGACGCCGAGGCATAGGGGTCCAGCGCCGGTATCAGCACCAGTCCGTACAGCATCCACAGCAGGCCATGGGTGAGCAGTACGAGCGTGGCCGCGCGCCGTACCCGCAGCCACACCGCCAGTGTCGCCACGGCGATGGCGAAGGTCAGCAGGCCGTCGCCGAACGCGGGCAGCAACGTGTCGGGCATCGCCCGCCGTGCCAGCTGCGCCTGCGCCCAGGGGCTGTCGGTCAGCATCATCACGCCCAGCGCGCCGGTGGCCAGCATCAGCAGCAGGCTGTAGCCGAACAGGTAGCGGCGCACGCACAGGCGGCGCAGCAGGCCGGGCAGCAGCGGCGCCACTGCCAGTGCCATCGCAGGCAACATCGGCAGTACGTACACCTCACGCTTGCCGGGGCTGGCAGTGAAGAACAGCAGGACCAGCGCGGCCCAGCCCAGCAGCAGCCATTGGCGCCGGTCACCGCGACGCAGCCGGCGCCACCACGGCTTGACCATCAGCGGCAGCAACAGGGCGCCCGGCAGCCACAGGGTGGCGATTACCTGCAGGTAGTACCAGACCGGCTGGCGATGGTGCCAGGCGTTGGCATAGCGGGTGCCGGTCTGCTTGAACAGCAGCTCGTGCGCGTACGACTGCAGCGATGCACTGGGCTCATGCAGCAGCGCCCAGCCCAGAGGCGCCAGCCAGACCGCCGTGCCCAGCAGGAAAGCCGGAATCAGCCACAGCAGGCTGGCGGGGTGGGGGCCGTCCAGCGGCAGGCCGCGACGGCGCTGGTACAGCCACCAGCCGAACCAGGGCAGCACCATCAACAGCGGCAGGAAGCCCACGCCCTTGGTCACTGTGCCGACGCCGGCGGCGAAGCCGGCCAGCCACAGCGCCGGCAGGTTGCGCCGTTCGCAGAGATGACGCAGCAGGCCCCACAGGGCCAGCGTAGTCATGCCCACCAGCACCATGTCGATCTGCGCGCGCTTGGCCATCAGGCCGAACTGCAGGGTGCAGAACAGTGCGCCAAGTGCGTACAGCGAATGGCGTGGCGACCACAGCCGGCGAGCCAGGTCTGAAACCAGCCACAGGCTGAGCAGCGCGGCCAGCAGCGACGGCAGCAGGAACGACCACTGCCAGCTGCCGACCACCTGGTGGGCAGCGGCCTGCAGCCACATGAACACCGGAGGCTTTTCTGCGTACAGCTCACTGCCCCGGTGCGGCAGCAGCCACTCGCCGCTGTCCACCATGGCGCGTGCGGCCAGCACGAAGCGTGGTTCGTCCGGCGGCTGCGGCTGGCGCATGCCAAGACCAGCAGCCAGCGCCATCACGATCAGCAGCCACAGCAGGGGAAGGTGCCAGCGGCGGGGCAGGGCTACGGGCACGGCGGGCTCCGAGAGCAAAACGGCCATTCTGGCGAGGGGTACGTGGGAAAGTCGTCAGAGTCGCCGACACGGCGACCGCATTCCGACATCCGCAGCGCTACCATGGCATGAACTTCCGTGGATGTTTCGTGCATGCGCCTGTTGGTGATCGAGGACAACCGCCAGTTGGTGGCCAACCTGTTCGACTATTTCGAGTCGCGCGGGCATGTGCTCGACGTGGCCCCGGACGGCATCACTGGCCTGCACCTGGCGGGCAGCCATCCGTATGACGCGGTGATCCTGGATTGGATGCTGCCACGCATGGAAGGCCCGGAGGTGCTGCGGCGGCTGCGTTCCGAACATGCCTCGGAAGTGCCGGTGATCATGCTGACCGCGCGCGACGAACTGCCGGACAAGATCGCTGGCTTCCGCGCCGGGGCGGATGATTACCTGACCAAGCCGTTCGCCTTGCCGGAACTGGAAGTACGCCTGGAGGCGCTGCTGCTGCGCGCGCAGGGTCGCAATCCGCGCAAGCGCCTGCAGGTGGGCGACCTGGTGCTGGACCTCGCGACCCTGGAGGCGCAGCGCGCAGGCCAGGTACTGCACCTGTACCCGGCCTGCCGCAAGCTGCTGGAAGTGCTGATGCGGGCCAGCCCGGGGGCGGTCACCCGGCAGCAGCTGGAATTCGCACTGTGGGGTGATGAACCACCGGATGGCGACCTGCTGCGCTCGCACGTGTACGAGTTGCGCCGCAGCGTGGACGGCCCGTTTGCCGACAAGCTGATCCACACCCTGCCGCGGGTTGGCTACCGGCTGGCGTCCACCGCAGGCGCCGACGCACGGAACGATGACGATGGCGCGTAAACCCGGGCCGCTGTACCGGCGGGTGGTGTGGTGGCTGCTGGGCTACCTGGCGCTGATCTCGCTGGCGGTGTTCAGCGTGGGCAACTACGTGCATGAACACGCCGAGCATGCCGCGTGGCGCGCGCTGCTCAATTCCGAACTGGACAGCATCGTCGAACACACCGAGCACGAGCCGCACTATCGCTGGCAGGATTCGGACACGCTGAGCCTGTTCCGCTTCAATGAAGCCAACATGCCCTCCAGCCTGCGCAGCCTGCATCCGGGGTTGCATGACGGGGTGATGATCGGCGAGCGCGAGACGGCGGTGATGGTGCGCGATACCGGCTCGATGGGGCGGGTTGCATTGGCCCTGGACATCTCCGATTTCCACGACCTGGAACAGTTCGCCACGCGCTGGGTGATGCTCGCCGGCATCATCATGATCTTCGTCACCGTGTTGATGGCCTCGTTCGGCATGGAGCGCATGGTGCGCCCGCTGAGCCTGCTGGCCCAGCACATCGGTGCACTGCGGCCGGGCGTGCAGGGCCAGCGCATCCACGTTGATCCGCGCGGCAGTTCCGAGCTGCACACCATTGCCGATGCGCTGAACGACTATCTTGATCGCAACGAGCAGTTCGTCGAGCGCGAGCGGGTGTTCATCAGTACCGCGAGCCATGAACTGCGCACGCCGATCGCGGTGATGACCGGTGCCGCCGAGCTGGCCCTGGAGCAGCCAGGCCTGCCTGAGCGCGCACGCCAGCAGATGCAGCGTGTGCTGCGTACCGCGCAGGGCGTCGAGCAGCTGATCGAGTTGTTGCTGGTGTTGGCACGTGATCCCGCACGCCTGGCCAGCCGCGCCGAGCGCATCGCCCTGGACCAGCTGCTGCCGGAGATCGTCGACGACCATCGCCACCTGCTCGGCGACAAGGACCTGAGCATCGGCATCCAGGCTGCGCCGGTGGACATTGTCGCACCGCTGGCCGTGGTGCAGGCCGCGATCGGCAACCTGCTGCGCAACGCGATCGAGAACAGCGGCCGCGGTCATATCGAGCTGCGCCTGACCTCGGCAGCGGTGTTGACCCTGCAGGACCCCGGCCATGGCATGAGTCCGGAAGAGATCGCTGCGATCCACGCGCGGATGGCGCGCGGGGAGCGAGGCGACCGCGGCGGCATCGGCCTGGAGCTGATCGCGCGGCTGTGTGAGCATCTGGGCTGGACCCTGCAGCTGCAGCCCTGTCAGCCGCGCGGTACCCTGGCCTCGCTCGATTTCGGCGCCGCGCGCCCGAATTGAGGGTAGTGCCGGCCGCTGGCCGGCAATCCGAGGGGCGCTAGCCCCCCGTTGGCCGCGCTACGTGCTGGTCGATCAGGATCACATTGCCGTCTGGATCGGCCAGCTGCAGGTAGCCCGTGCCCTGGCCATCAGGATCAGTACGGAGCGCCAGTTCAATCCCCTTCGCATCCAGTTCGGTCTGTATCTCGCGGACGTCCTGGAAAGATGCCAGCTCCTGCTTGTGCTGGTCCCAACCAGGGTTGAAGGTCAGCAGGTTGCCCTCGAACATGCCCTGGAACAGGCCGACCACGATGCCGTTGTTGCGCAGTACCAGCCAGTTCTGCGACGCATCACCACCGGTCACCGAGAACCCGAGCGCCTCATAGAACGCACGCGAGATGGCGAGGTCCTTCACTGCCAGGCTGACTGAAAAAGCGCCGAGTTGCATGGGGCAGGCTCCAGAAGGGAATGCTGCGATTCTCGGCAGGCCCGCGCGCTGCCGCAAGCAGCGCAGCATGACCCTGCGTGAAGACTATGTTAATTTCGACCCGCGCCGCTTATGCGGCGCTTTTCTTTTCCGCTCTTTCGATCGACAGAGGATCCCATGCCGACCGAACCCGCTACTGCCCTGATCAGCAACGATATCGTTGGCCTGGGTCTGATTGCCGCCACGCTCGCCCTGATCTTCTGGGCTGCCAGCGGCCCCACGCCCTTGCTGAAGAAGATCTTCGCCTGGGTACCCGCACTGCTGCTGTGTTATTTCATCCCTGCCATCTACAACACCGCCGGTGTCATCGATGGCCACAACACCTCGCTGTACAACCCGGTCGCACGTGACGTGCTGCTGCCGGCGGCATTGGTCCTGCTGACCCTGTCGATCGACCTGAAGGGCATCGCCAAGCTGGGGCCGAAGCTGCTGCTGGTGTTCTGCGCCGGCACCGCCGGCATCATGCTCGGTGCCATCGTCTCCTTCCAGGTGATGAAGCTGATCCACCCGGAAACCGTGGCTGGCGACACCTGGGCCGGGATGGCCGCATTGGCGGGCAGCTGGATCGGCGGCGGCGCCAACATGGTCGCGATGCGCGAAGTGTTCGGCACCGATGCCACCACCTTTGGCCAGTTCGCCGTGGTCGACGTGGCCTGCGCCAGCCTGTGGATGGCGATCCTGCTGTTCATGGCCAACCGCGCCCAGCAGATCGATGCCCGCAACGGTGCCGACACCCGCGCCATCGATGAGATGAAGGCGCGCATCAGCGCCTACGACGCGCAGAACGCACGCATCCCGAGCATGACTGACCTGATGGTGATCGTCGGTGTGGCGCTGGGTGGCGTCGGCCTGGCCCATGCGATTGCTGCGCCATTGTCGGGCTGGTTCAAGACCAACGTCAGCTGGGCCAGCCAGTTCAGCCTCGACAGTCAGTTTGTCTGGGTGATCCTGCTGTCCACTGCGATGGGCCTGGCCCTCAGCTTCACCCGCGCGCGGCGGCTGGAAGCGGCCGGTGCTTCGCGTCTGGGCACCGTGTTCCTGTACTTCCTGATCGCCTGCATCGGCATGCAGATGAACCTGCTGTCGCTGCTGGATCGTCCGTGGCTGTTCCTGCTCGGTGCGATCTGGATGGCCACCCATGTCCTTGTGCTGTGGATCGTCGCCAAGCTGGTGCGCGCACCGCTGTTCTTCTTCGCGATCGGTTCGCAGGGCAACATCGGCGCCGCTGCCTCGGCACCGGTGGTGGCGGCAGCGTTCCATCCGACGCTGGCGCCGGTGGGCGTGCTGCTGGGCACGGTCGGTTACGCCACCGGTACCGGCCTGGCGTACGTGACCGGGTTGATCCTGAAGTGGATGGCCAACGGCTGAGCCCTCTCGCGGCCGCCACGGAAATCAGAAACGGGTAGAGCCGAGCCCACGCTCGGCTGCTTTGCGCAGGATACTGCCGGAACTGTGCGGCACATACCGGAACGTATGGCGCGTGCGACGTAGCGTGGGAAGCTCCTGCCGGCGTTGCCGGCGACGTTCGATGGGGCCGTCGATGACGAAGCAATGGAGGTTTCGGGTTTCCGCACTGGTGCTGTTGCTGGCCAGCACGGGGGCATTCGCGCAGGGACCGGTGAGGGCCGGCGGCGCCGATGTACAGGTGCTGACGGATGCCGGTGCGCGCGAGGTGGCGGCACTGTTCGCCCAGCCAGGGTTCGCCGATGCAGTGCGCAGCTCGCTGCATGCGGTGCCGGAGCAGGGCGTGTCGGTGCAATCGTTGATGGGCCGTTTCGATCCGCAGGCGCATACGCTGGCTAGTGCAGCGCTGGCAGCCGGCGATCGCCAGCTGCGCCAGCGCAAGGGGCTCCCGGCACAGGGGCAGGGGCTGCTGCAGCTGCGTGCGTACGTGCCCGAGGGGCACTCGCTGGCGGCCATCAATCCGCACCCGCTGTGGGTGGCCAGTCTGCCGCGTGGCAATGATCGCGACTGGACCACGATCACCGCCTACGATGCGCACGGCCGCGCGCATGTACTGGATGCGAAACAGGCCCCGGATTTTCCGGTGCTGATCGTCGACGTCGACACGCGGCGTGCCGTGCAGGAGGGCATGGCCCTGGTCAATGCGGGGCTGAAGGCCCGCGGCCTGCAATCGCCCGAACGCATCCGGCTGTCGGCTGACGGCACGCAGGCTTCGCTGGATATCACCCGCCTGGACCGCATCCGCCTGGCCGACGACCAGGAGCCCTGGGCGCTGGGGGCGGCCGAGGTGTTCGCTGTTGTTTCCGGCCTGCAGGTGGGCGCCACCGCACCGGAGATGGTCACCGTCGACATGCCGTACCTGGACTACGACGGTACCGACTACACCCCGCAGCAACCGCTGATCATCTGGGGCAACTATCGCTTCAACGCTGCCAACGTACAGCTGTTCGAGGACGACGGCGATACCAATTACCAGGAGCTTCTGGTGGCGCTGAGCAACGGCGTCAAAGCGGCACTGGGCGCCTTCGCCCCCGAGTATGCCGTCATCGCCGACATCGCAGGCGCGATCCTCAAGGCCATGCCGACGTCGTGGTTTGCCAATGACATCGACTATCTCGACAGCTACTACCTGTTGCAGCGCGGTCAGGCCTACCAGGACCGCATGGGCGCGGCCAACAACGCCAAGGTCACCCTGACCCCGATCACGCTCACGGAGTAGTCCCGCCGGACCGCACCCGAAACCGCCATCCGCGGATCAATTCCATCGGCATCCACGAACAAAAAGGGGTCGGATCCGTTTTCCAAAGGAAAACGGATCCGACCCCTGATGTTTCCGCACCGTCACCGGAAATCTGTCAAAGGTGGGGCGGTGTGGGCTTGCAGGACCGTTGGCGCCATCGAGCCCCCATGGACGGGTTTACGGCGTGTCCTGCAAGCCCACACCGCCCCGCCAACCCAACAGAAACCCAGAGCCGACGCTTCGGCCGTTGCAGTTGCAGTTGCCGTTGCTTCTGCGGGCGCCGGGCTGCAAGCCCGGCACCCACCTCACACTTCAACAGCAGCGACCACCGTTGCGCCCGCCATACCGCGCTTCCTGCCGTTCGCGGAAGAACGTCTTGTAATCCATCGGCTCGCGGTCCGGATGCTTCTCCCGCACATGCCGCACGTAGTTGTCGTAGTCGGGAATGCCGCAGCACAACCGCGCGGTCTGCACCAGGCGCCGCCAGATCCGACGATGTGCCTGGTACTGCCCCACCGGAACCAGTTGCGTACTCATTACAGGTCCACCATTTCATGCGGCTTCAGCGCCACGTACGGGGTCTCGCGGTCACTGCGCTGCGGATTGCGGCGCGCCGCCACGATCGTCTTGATCGAATACACCAGCACCGATGCCACCACCAGCAGGAACAGTGCGGTCAAGCCGGTGTTGACGTAGGCGTTGACCACGATCTGCTGCATCTGTGCGACCGACTTGGCGGGTGCGGTGATGGTGCCGCTGGCCAATGCATCCTGGAACTTGTGTGCCTGGGCCAGGAAGCCCTGCGCCGGGTTGCTGTCGAAGATCTTGATGAAACCGGCATAGGTGGTGCAGATCAGCAGCCACACCGCAGGCACCGCAGTGACCCACGCGTAACGGTCACGCTTCATCTTGAACAGCACCACGGTACCCAGCATCAGCGCGATGCCCGCCAGCATCTGGTTGGAGATGCCAAACAGCGGCCACAACGTCTGGATGCCGCCGAACGGATCAACCACGCCGGTGTACAGCAGGTAGCCCCACAGTGCCACGCAGCCCGCCGTGCCGATGATGTTGGCGGTCCACGATTCGGTCTTCTTCAGGGCTGGCACGAAGTTGCCGAGCAGATCCTGCAGCATGAAGCGTCCGGCGCGGGTACCGGCATCCACTGCGGTGAGGATGAACAATGCTTCGAACAGAATGGCGAAGTGGTACCAGAACGCCATCATCGCGTTGCTGCCACTGGGGATCGCTTCATGCAGGATCTGCGCGATGCCCACGGCCAAGGTTGGCGCACCACCAGCGCGGTGCAGGATGGTCGGTTCACCGATGGCCGCCGCCGTGGCGGTCAGCTGTTCCGGGGTGATCGTGAAGCCCCACGTATTGGTGATGAAGTGCGCGGCCGATGCCGCATCGGCACCGATCACCGCCGCCGGGCTGTTCATTGCGAAGTAGATGCCCGGATCGATGATCGAGGCCGCGACCAGCGCCATCACCGCCACGAACGATTCCATCAACATGCCGCCGTAGCCGATGTAGCGCATGTGCGCTTCATTGGCCAGCAGCTTGGGCGTGGTGCCAGAGGAGATCAGTGCATGGAAGCCCGACACTGCGCCGCAGGCGATGGTGATGAACAGGAACGGGAACATGCCGCCCTTCCACACCGGGCCGTCGCCGCTGGCGGCGAACTGGGTCAGCGCCGGCATCTTCAGTTCCGGCATCACCACCACGATGCCGATGGCCAGTGCGATGATCGTGCCGATCTTGAGGAAGGTCGACAGGTAATCGCGGGGGGCCAGCAGCAGCCACACCGGCAGCACCGAGGCGACGAAACCGTAGCCGATCAGCATCCAGGTGATCTGGGTACCGGTGAAGGTGAAGGCTGGGCCCCACACCGGATCGGCAGCGACCTTGCCGCCGTACCAGATCGCGGCCAACAGCAGCACGAGGCCCACCACCGAGATCTCACCGATCTTGCCCGGTCGGATGTAGCGCATGTACACGCCCATCAGGATCGCGATGGGCATCGTCGCGATCACCGTGAACATGCCCCACGGGCTTTCCGCCAGCGCCTTGACCACCACCATCGCCAGCACGGCCAGGATGATGATCATGATCAGGAAGGCACCGAACAAGGCGATGGTGCCGGGCACCTGGCCCATCTCCTCGCGCACCAGGTCACCCAGTGAGCGGCCGTTGCGGCGGCTGGATAGGAACAGGACCATGAAGTCCTGCACCGCGCCGGCCAGCACCACGCCGACCACCAGCCACAGCAGGCCGGGCAGGTAGCCCATCTGCGCGGCCAGGACCGGGCCGACCAGCGGGCCGGCACCGGCAATGGCGGCGAAGTGGTGGCCGAACAGCACGTGCTTGTTGGTTGGTACGTAGTCCAGGCCATCGTTGTTGATCACCGCCGGGGTGGCCCGGGTCGGATCGAGCTGCATCACCTTGTCGGCGATGAACAGGCTGTAGAAGCGGTAGGCGACCAGGTACAGCGATACCGCCGCCACCACGATCCACAACGCGTTGATGTGCTCACCGCGTCGAAGCGCCACCGTACCCAGGCAGAACGCGCCGAGCAGGGCGAGGGCCGCCCAGCCTATTTTGGAAAAACCTTTCATGAGGTGCTCTCTCCCGGAAAGACAGGCAAAGAGTCCCGCGTGCCCCTGGCAGGGTCAATGTGCACGGGACCATTCTGCGGTAGTACTTTGGTCGTACATGGGTCTGGCAGGTGGCGATGTTCCCTCGCTGCCCAGAACGCAGGCGATGCCGGCGCGCGGACATGACATGCGGCGAACACCAGGGATGGAACAATCGGTTGCGACGGCATCCATTGGCGTTGCGCGCTGCAGCGTCCATTTTTACTGGCATCCATCCAACAGGAGTCACCATGAGCCTTCCCGAGCCGGTCCGCGTTCTGCGCACCATCCGTGGCATGCCCACCTCCGACGGTGCCGGTGTTCGCCTGACCCGGGTCATCGGCGGTCCGTCGCTGCCCGACCTCGATCCGTTCCTGCTGCTCGATGAGTTCGGCACCGATCGCGCAGAGGATTACATCGCCGGTTTCCCCGAGCATCCGCATCGTGGTTTCGAGACCGTTACCTACATGCTCGATGGCCGCATGCGGCATCGCGACAATCACGGCAACGAAGGCCTGCTGACCCCGGGCAGCGTGCAGTGGATGACTGCAGGCCGTGGTCTGGTGCATTCGGAGATGCCCGAGCAGGAAAGCGGGCAGATGCGCGGCTTCCAGCTGTGGGTGAACCTGCCGGCGCGCGACAAGATGACTGCGCCGAAGTACCAGGAATTCGCGCCGGAAAAGATTCCGGTGGTGCGGCCGGCAGAAGGCGTGCAGGTCAAGGTGATCGCCGGCACGGTCGATGGCACGGCGGGCCCGATTGCACAGCCGGCCACCGATCCGTTGTATCTGGATATCGAACTGGCCGCCGACCGCGCCTGGACCTACGCGCTGCCGGAAGGCCACAACGCATTCGCCTATGTGTTCGAAGGTGGACTGACGGTGGGTGAGCAGGACGCTGCGCGCGACGTGGCACGTCAGGAGCTGGCGGTGCTGGGCGGCGGCGAGCAGCTGCATCTGTCGGCAGGTGCTGACGGTGCGCGGTTGATCCTGGTGGCGGGGCGTCCGTTGCGCGAGCCGGTGATGCGCCACGGCCCGTTCGTGATGAACACCCGCGAAGAACTGATGCAGGCCTTCGTTGATTTCCAGGAAGGCAGGTTCTGAGGGGGAGCGCCGGGCTATGCCCGGCGGACGCCCGGTGTGCCGGATCCTGCGGGGACGCTGCAATGCAGTCATCCCCGCAGCCCCTCAGCGGCCGTCGGCGACGGCAGAGGGCGTCAGGTTCATGCCCTGCGCAAGCTGCTGCAGCGCGCCCAGTTCCTGGGAGCTGTCGGGATACAGCGCGATCTGCGCGTAGCGGCCCTTGTCCAGCTTGACCACGCTGATGCGGCGCTCGGCATAGCCGGGCGGCTGCTGGCCGCCCAGATCCGGCTGATACCAGTACATCGATTCACCGGCAAAGCTGCCCTTTTCCTGGCGCAGCGAGCGGGTCAGCGGAATGCCCGGATCGCGCTGGCTGAGCATCAGGCTCAGCACTTCGCGACCGTCCCCAGTGGCCGCGCGGCAGATCAGGAAGCCGGACTGTGCCTGCTGCTGCCATTGCAGGCCGCTGCTGGCGGGCAACGAAGGACATTCGACCGGGGCCTGCGCGCAGGCAGACGCCGCAACGAACAGCAGGCTCGACAAAACAACAGGCGCGAACTTCATGCATCCCCCAAGGTGGCGTGTCGTTGGCACCGCCGATGTCATCGGCGGCCGAGGCATCCCATCCCCGGATGCCGTCCTGCCCGGCACAAGCACGGGCGGATGACCAGACCTTAACGGAACGTGAGCGATCGCACAAATCGCGGTTACATCCGTAACCATTGCGGCCGAAGGTCGGCCGCAATGGCACGGTCACGGCTCAGTGGTCGTTGCCGATCCACTTGTAGATGATGCCGCCGATCGCACCGCCCAGCAGCGGGGCGACCCAGAACAGCCACAGCTGGCCAGTGGCGCCGCTGCCGGCGAAGAAGGCCACCGCCGTGGAGCGGGCCGGGTTCACCGACGTATTGGTGACCGGAATGCTGATCAGGTGGATCAGGGTCAACGCCAGGCCGATGGCCAGCGGCGCAAAGCCCGCCGGCGCCTTGCCATGGGTCGCACCCATGATCACGATCAGGAACACCGCCGTGAGCACCACCTCGCACAGGAACGCGGCTGCCACGCTGTAGCCACCGGGCGACAGCGCACCATAGCCGTTGCTGGCGAACGCACCCGCCTGGCTGCCATCAATGGCGAAGCCACTGGCACCGGAGGCGATCTGCAGCAGGATGAAGCCGGCCAGCAGGCCGCCGGCCACCTGGGCGATGATGTAAGGGATCAGGTCCTTGGTCGGAAAGCGGCCGCCAGCCCACAGGCCCACGCTGACCGCTGGATTGAAGTGCGCACCGGAGATGTGGCCGAAGGCGTAGGCGCCGGTGACCACGGTCAGGCCGAAGGCGAGGGCCACGCCGAGGAAACCGATACCCAGCGGATTGCTGTCGCCACCGAACTTGGCGGCCAGCACGGCACTGCCACAGCCACCCAGAACCAGCCAGAACGTGCCGAGGAACTCGGCGGACAAGCGTTTACCCATGCTCATGTGTTGCACTCCTTTGACGGTCTAAAGTGTGATTTATGTCACATTTCAGTGATCAGCGGGTGACTGTAGCGTCAACGCCGGGTGCAGGGATACACCTTCGGATGTGTGTAACACGCGATGCTCAATGCTCGGGCAGGGGAATGAATTCCTTGTCGTCACCGGGAATGGTGCCGAAGCGCCCGGCTTCCCAGTCGTGCTTGGCCTGCTCGATGCGTTCCTTCGAACTGGAAACGAAGTTCCACCACAGATGGCGCGGGCCATCCAGCGGCTCGCCGCCGAACAGCATCGCCTTGACCGGCGTCTTCGCGCGCAGGCGGCCGCGCGCACCGGCTTCGGGGATCACCAGGTGCTTGGCGGGAATGTCCACGCCATCCAGCTGGGCTTGGCCTTCGAGGATGTACAGCGCACGCTCGCGATGACCATCATCGATGTCGATCTCTGCATCCGGGTCGAGGTCGATCGCCACGTTGAGGGTGTCGGCGAATACCTTGACCGGCGACTCCTCGCCATAGGCGCGCCCGGCGATCACCCGCAGCCACGCGCCGTTGCGACGTTGCTCGGGCAGGGTGGCAGCGGCATGGTGGTAGAACGCCGGTTCGATTTCCTCATGCGACTTCGGCAATGCGACCCAGGTCTGCATGCCGTGGATCGGGTTGTCATGATCGCGGTCCGGTTGCGGCGTGCGCTCGGAATGGGCGATGCCACGGCCGGCGGTCATCCAGTTCACATCGCCCGGGCGGATCACCTGGTCCGACCCCAGTGTGTCGCGGTGGCCGATGGCGCCCGACCACAGGTAAGTGACGGTAGCCAGGCCGATATGCGGATGCGGGCGAACGTCGATGGCGGTACCGGGGTGCATGAGTGCCGGGCCCATCTGGTCGACGAACACGAACGAGCCGATGCTGCGGGCCTGCAGGGTGGGGACGGCGCGACGCACTTCGAGGCCGCCGATGTCGTGTACGCGCGGGGCGATGATGGTGGTCATGCGGGCGTTCTCGCTGGCAGGGATCAAGGCGGTCAGCATCGCATGCTGTCGTGACGGTGGCATTCCCCGTTCGGGTAACAGGTTGTTCCAGCCAACGGCGCAGCCCCTCGTGGCTGTTGGTTGGTTGGTCGCGTAAGGCAGAAGCAAGATCAAGAGCCGCGCTTGGCCGGGCGGGGTGGATTCGCGGGGGACGCCGTGAATCCGTCCCTGGAGCAACTGTGTTGAGAGAGGGGCCTCGGCCCCTCCGACAGTCACGCACGGTAGTGCCGGCCGCTGGCCGGCAGCCTTTTGGGGCACGCGCAGACTGGCTTCAGGCGGGGATCGATCCGCCTTGAGCGTCACGCACGCGGGCGTTGAGAATCACCAGCATCTTCCGCATCACCGCCACGATGGCTACTTTTCCTTCTTTGCCTCGGGCTCGCAGCGACTGGTAGAAATCGCGCAGTCGAGGTTCATGCCGCATGGCCGACATGCTGGCCATGTAAAGCACCTGACGGATCTCGGCCCTGCCGCCATGGATGCTTCGTTTGCCGCGCATGGTTCCACTGTCGTGGGACATGGGTGCTACACCGACCAGACTGGCGATGGCCTTGCCGCTGATCTTGCCCAGCTCCGGCAGATAGCTGGCCAATACCGCCTGCAGGACAGGGCCCACGCCTTTCATCGACTTCAGTACCGCCAGCTGGGGTTGCTGGGCAACCTGCTCGGCAATCTGCTGTCCCAAACGCCCAACCATCCTCTGCAGGCGGCTGATGCTGGCTTGCAGCAGTCGGCGCAACTCACGATCGGTCACCATCTCCTGCTGCTGGCGCGCTACGGTCAGGGCTTCCATCGTCTGTCGACGCGCCCGCACAAATTCCCGCAGCTTTTGCTGCCAGGGCTCCAGTGGCTGATAGGCGGGCAGTTTCACCAAGGCCGCCATCTGCGCCAATGCATAGGCATCCAGACGGTCGGTCTTGGCCACCTGGCCCATTCCCTGGGCCAGCCTGCGAGCCCGCAGCGCGTTGGCACGAACCACCGCATGACCGGCGTTGTGCAGAAAGTTCAGTACTGACTGTTCGTAGCCCCCAGTGGCCTCCAGCACGATCTGGCTCACCGGATGTTTCCTCAACCAGAGATCCAATTCAGCGAAACCCGAAGCGCTATTGCTAACCTGCAGCACCTCTCCGTCCGTCGTGCCGACATCCAGTTGGCGCTTGCTGACATCAATCCCGATCCCGTTCATCACCGGACTCCGTATAGTCTGGAAGGGTCGAGAGCTCCCCCGCTTGCCCAGTCTTATTACTGCGAGTGTCAGCTCCAGCAACTGTTCGGGCGGATCAAGGGAGATTCCGGCGTGGGCGCCAAGCTCCAAGGCGATCGTCGAGATCCAGGCTTGCACGGCGGCCCACGCCGGCTCTCGGCACCTACGCTGCCAGATTCCGATCAGATAAGGCTTGGCCGCGGCATCCATGCCGCGGACACCCCCGCGAACCCACCCCGCCCGGCCTCTGACAGTTTCCGTGTGCTGTCCAGCCACGGAGAAGAAAAAAGAAAATCAAGATCAAACGCTGGTCGCTTCGCTCGCATCCACGCATGGCGTGGATCTACTGTCGACCAAGGTCGACATCAACCGGAAATCGCGATTGACCGACCGTCACCGGGAAACCGTCAGGGGTGGGGCGGTGTGGGCTGGCAGGACCGTTGGCGCCATGGATGGCGCCATCGAGCCCCCATGGATGGGTTTACGGCGTGTCCTGCCAGCCCACACCGCCCCACCCAACAAACAGAAAAGCCAGAGCCGCTTTGGCCCTGGCTTTTGCTGTAGCTGTTGTTGTCTCTGCGGGTGCCGGGCCGCAGGCCCGGCCGATCAAACCACCGGTTCGCGCAGGACCGGGTTGTCCCAGCCCGGGCGCGGGGCGAAACGGTCGCCGTGGCGCTGCTGCAGTGCCTTCAGCCGCTCGACGATCGCATCGGCGCCCACCGCACGGATATGCTGGATTGGACCGCCGCGGAACGGTGCAAAGCCGGTACCGAAGATCACGCCCGCATCCAGCAGGTCCGCGTCGGCCACCACGCCCTCGTGCAGGCACGCCACGGCCTCGTTCAACAGCGGCAGGATCAGGCGATCTTCCAGATCGGCAGGTGCCTGGTAGTCGCGTGCCACGTCCGGCTTCTTGGCCCGGCCGTTCTCCCAGGTGTAGATGCCCTGGCCATCCTTCTTGCCGCGCTTGTCCGGTTCCACCGTCTGCAGCGCCGCCGGAATCTGCAGGCCCAGGAACGGTGCCAGTTCCTTGCCCACGCCCGCGGCCACGTCCAGGCCCACGGTGTCGATCAGTTCGATCGGGCCCATCGGCATGCCGAACTTCACGGCCGCCTTGTCGATCACCGGGCCCGGAATGCCTTCGGCGTATGCGGTGGCCGCTTCCAGCATGTACGGGAACAGCACGCGGTTGACCAGGAAGCCGGGGGTACCGGCCACCGGCACCGGGAACTTGCCCAGCGCCTTGCAGAAGGCCGCCAGGCGACGCTCGGTTTCAGCGGCCATGCCGTCGTGATGGATGATCTCCACCAGCGGCATCTGTGCCACCGGATTGAAGTAATGCAGGCCGGCGAACTGCGCCGGACGCTGGATGTGATCGCGCAGTTCCACCAACGGAATCGACGAGGTGTTGGTGGTCAGCAACGCGTCGAGCTTCATCTTCGGCTCCAGCGTCTGGTACAGCGCACGCTTGGCTTCCGGGTTCTCGATGATCGCTTCGATCACCAGATCGGCCTGCGCCACGCCGTTGCCTTCCAGGTCCGCACGCAGGCGCGCGGCGACGGCGGGGCGCTTGCTCTCGTCACGTACCTTCTTGGCGAACAGTGCCTGCGCACGTTCCATGGCCGGGTCGATGAAGCGCTGCTCACGGTCCTGCAGGGTCACGTCGAAGCCCTTGTAGGCGGCCCATGCGGCGATGTCACCGCCCATCACGCCGGCACCGACCACGTGCACGTGGCGGATGCCGGAATCGCCACCGCCCAGGCCCTTCAGACGTTCGGTGAGGAAGAAGATGCGGATCAGATTGCGCGCGGTCGGCGTGCTGGCCAGCTTCACCACGGCGCGCCGTTCGGCATCCAGGCGTGCCTGCACCGGCTTGCCGCCGCTGCGCTGCCAGGTGCTGATCAACGCATACGGCGCCGGGTACTGGTTCTTTTTCGCCTTGCGTGCGACCTGCTTGACCATCTGCGGTGCCAGCAGCTGGCGTGCCGGCCAGGTATTGGTGACCCATGCAAGCGCACGCTGCTTGAACGGGCGGGTGGTGCCGGACAATGCCAGCGCCACGGCGGTGTCGAGCACGACCGCCGGTGCCACCACCTTGTCGACCAGGCCGATGCCCCGTGCGGCCGAGGCCGACAGGGTGCGTCCGGTCAGCATCATGTCCATCGCCGCCGGTGCGCCGACCAGCTGCGGCAGGCGCGCGCTGCCGCCCCAGCCCGGGAAGATGCCAAGCTGGGTTTCCGGCAGGCCGATGCGGGTGGTGCTGTCATTGGACGCAACGCGATAGCGGCAGGCCAGGGCCAGCTCGGTGCCGCCGCCCAGGCAATGGCCGTGGATGGCGGCCACCGTCGGGCAGGGCAGTTCGGCCAGCTTCTGGTAGGTGGACTGGCCACGACGGATGGCATCGTTGACGGTGCCGCGGCGATCGAACTCCTGGAATTCCTTCAGATCGGCACCGGCGATGAAGCCTGCCTTCTTGATGGACTGGATCACCACGCCCTTGGGCGGGTCCATGGCGATGCGTTCAAGCAGATCGCCCAGCTCCAGCAGGACATCCTGCGACATTGCGTTGACACTGCTGTCCTGACGATCAAGAGAGAGGACCACCACGCCATCGTCGCGGATCTCGGGGTGCCAGTGGCTGAAGCGGAGACCATCGAAGCTTGAGAGCATGGACGTTCCATCCGGTTGTGTATGGAGAAGGGGGCTATGATCCAGAGGTTGTTTCCCCCGCGTCAAATCCCAATAGCAGGGGTGTGGCGCCCCGGATCGCAGGCCTTGGACCGGAACGTTAACGGAACGGTGGTTAAAAGCTGGTGCGGCGCCGGGTGATCGGCGACTGAACTTTTCCCGGGATTGGCAGTCTCATTGCCCGACGTCGGTTGGGCTGACAGGAGTGCGGCCCCTCATGGCCGATGTTGATACACCTCAGGAGCTGGATCTGGAACTGGTCCGGCGCGTGCAGCACGGCGAGAGTGCCGCCTTCGATGTCCTGGTGCGCAAGTACCAGCATCGGGTCGTGGCCCTGGTCGGACGCTACATCGCCGACTGGAGTGAATGTCAGGACGTGGCCCAGGACACTTTCATCCGTGCTTACCGTGCGATTGGAAGCTTCCGTGGCGACGCCCAGTTCTCAACCTGGTTGCATCGGATCGCTGTGAATACCGCCAAAAATCATCTGGCTTCACATAATCGCCGCCCGCCGACCGATGACATCGACATCGGCGACGCCGAGCAGTTCGACAGCGGGACACGCCTGCGCGACACCGACACGCCCGAGCGTGAGTTGATGCGACAGGAGCTGGAACAGACGGTGATGAAGGCCGTCAACGCGCTGCCGGAAGAGCTCCGGTCAGCGATCACCCTGCGCGAGGTGGAAGGCCTGAGTTACGAGGAAATCGCGCAGAAGATGGGGTGCCCGATCGGCACCGTGCGTTCACGGATCTTCCGGGCGCGCGAGGCGATCGACACCGAACTCCGGCCGCTGTTGGACATCGGCAGCGCCACCCGCGAGAAGAGCCGTATATGACCCGCATTCCGAACAACGAATCGCACAACCATCAGTCTCCCGCCGGGCAACGCCTGGACGAACGCCATCGCCAGCAGTTGTCGGCGCTGGTCGACGGCGAGCTGGGGGCAGATGAGGCGCGCTTCCTGGTGCGCCGCATGGAACACGATCCGGAACTGGCTGGCTGCCAGGAACGCTGGCAGCTGCTGGGTGACGTCATGCGAGGCCAGGCGTCGCTGCTGGCACCGGCCGGTTTCAGTGCCGCCGTGGCTGCCGCCATCGCCGCCGAGCCTGCGGCGCAGGCCGAGCCGAAGCGTCAGGCCCGCCGCAGTGGTTGGCGCGCCTGGGGCGGCGGCGCACTGGCCGCTTCGGTTGCCGCCGTGGCGCTGTTCGTCGGCCGGGAGAAGCTGCAGGAGGCGCCGCCCGTCGATGTCTCCGCACCACAGGTGATCGCCAGCCAGGCGCAGTTGCCGCCGGCATCTGGTCAACCCGCCGCTGTCACCGAGGCGTCGGTGGACACCGCTACGATGGCCGTGGCCAGCGTGCCGGCGGTGGCCATGGCCGCCGCCAGCCGTCGCCAGGACGCACGCCGCGCCAGCGCCACCCGCAGCCAGCAGGCCGCACGCGTGGCCCAGCGCGATGACGCACCGCTGCGCGCGGTCGCCAGCCAGGCGCCGCTGATCCCGACCGTGCCCGCCGGTAGTGCGCGCAACCTGCCATTTGGCGAGGTCGGCAGCCTGCAGGCACGGCCGTGGCCGCGCTCCAGCCTGGCGCCCGCCGCGGGTGGCGCTCTCAATGCCAGCTTCCCGGCCCATGCCGGTAGCGCCGCGTTCTATCCGTTCGAGCCGCGCCTGCAGGACAACCTGCCGGCGTCGCAGCACCCGCGCGACTGAGCCGGGTACCGTCACACGCCCCGCCGTCGGCGGGGCGCTTCTCTCCCTTTCCCTACGACCCGGAGGTTGCCGTCCGATGACTCCCCGACTCCGCACACAGGCCATTGGCCTGTTCGCCCTGACCCTGCCGCTGGTGGCCTGTGCCCAACCGGCGGCACCTGCCGCCCAGCCGCAGGCCGCGGCCGCCGCCGCTGCACCACGCGCACCTGCGCAACCGCTGGTCAGTGGTCTGCCTGATTTCACCAATCTGGTTGAACAGGTCGGCCCCGGCGTGGTCAACGTCGACACCACCATCGTCCGCAGCAACCGCCAGGCGCGGGGCGGCATGGGCCCGGGCGATGACGAAATGCCCGAATTCTTCCGCCGCTTCTTCGGCCCGGATTTCCCGATGCCGGGGCAGGGTCCCGGTGGTCAGGGCGGCGGACCCAGCATCAAGGGCCGCGGCATGGGCTCGGGCTTCATCATTTCGCCTGACGGTTACGTGCTGACCAATTACCACGTGGTGGCCGACGCCAGTGAAGTGAAGGTCAAGCTTGGTGATCGTCGCGAGTTCACCGCGAAGGTGGTCGGCAGCGACCAGCAGTACGACGTCGCCCTGTTGAAGATCGACGGCAAGAACCTGCCGACCGTGCGCGTGGGTGACTCCAACAGCCTGAAGCCCGGTCAGTGGGTTGTCGCAATCGGCTCGCCGTTCGGCCTCGACCACTCCGTTACCGCCGGCGTGGTCAGTGCCCTCGGCCGCAACACCGGTGGGCCGGACCAGCGCTACGTGCCGTTCATCCAGACCGACGTGGCGATCAACCAGGGCAATTCCGGCGGTCCGCTGCTGAACACCCGCGGTGAAGTGGTCGGCATCAACTCGCAGATATTCTCGGCCTCCGGTGGCTACATGGGCATCAGCTTCGCGATCCCGATCGACCTGGCGATGAGTGCGGTTGAGCAGATCAAGAAGACCGGCAAGGTCACCCGTGGCCAGCTCGGCGCGGTGGTGCAGGAAATCGACGGCCTGAAGGCACAGGCAATGGGCCTGCCCGACAGCCGTGGTGCACTGGTCAACCAGATCGTGCCGGACAGCGCTGCGGCCAAGGCCGGGGTCAAGATCGGTGACGTGATCCGCACGGTGAATGGTGCGCCGGTCAACAGCTGGTCCGATCTGCCGCCGTTGATCGGTGCCATGGCACCAGGCAGCCGCGTCACCCTGGGCGTGATCCGTGACGGCAAGCCGCGGGACCTGAGTGCGACCCTGACTGCCTTGGCCGAGGATGCGCAGGGCAATGCCCGCAGCCCGTCCGCAGGCAATGACACGGCTGCTCCGCAGACAGGCGCCAATGCCCTGCTTGGGTTGGAGGTTGCCGACCTGACCGCGCCGCAGCGCAAGCAGCTGGGCCTGGAGGCGGGTGAGGGCGTGCGCATCACTGCAGTGAAGGGCGAGGGCGCCCGTGATGCCGGCCTGTCCGGCGGCATGGTGATCCTGCAGGTGGCCAGCACCCCGGTCGGCAGCGTTGAAACCCTGAACCGTGCGCTGTCCGGGTACAAGAAGGGCGACGTGGTCATGCTGCTGGTCCGTACCGGCAGCGGCAACAGCGCCTTTGTGGCGGTCAAGGCCGGCCCGTAAGAACGGATGGCCGCCTTCGCGGCGGCCCTTGTGGTGTCCCCGAAGCCCCGCCCTGGCGGGGCTTCGGCCATTCCAGGCCCGTCCGGCCAGGCCAACCACGCCGCTACCCTCCGGGCGTGCGATAATCCACCGTTACCCTGACGACGCCGCGCGCCGCCGCCACCTCTCTATGTCCTCTGATTCGATGCGGAACATCCGCAACTTCTCCATCATCGCCCACGTCGACCACGGCAAGTCCACGCTGGCCGACCGCATCATCCAGCTCTGTGGCGGCCTCCAGGCCCGCGAGATGGAAGCGCAGGTGCTCGACTCCAACCCGATCGAGCGCGAGCGTGGCATCACCATCAAGGCGCAGTCGGTGTCGCTGCCGTACGTGGCGAAGGACGGCCAGACCTACCACCTGAACTTCATCGACACGCCCGGCCACGTCGACTTCTCCTATGAAGTCAGCCGCTCGCTGGCCGCCTGCGAAGGCGCGCTGCTGGTGGTCGATGCGGCGCAGGGTGTGGAGGCGCAGTCGGTGGCCAACTGCTACACCGCCGTGGAGCAGGGGCTGGAAGTGGTGCCGGTCATCAACAAGATCGACCTGCCCACCGCCGATATCGAGCGTGCCAAGGCCGAAATCGAGGCCGTCATCGGCATCGATGCCGCCGACGCCGTGCCGGTCAGCGCCAAGACCGGCCTGAACGTGCAGGACGTGCTGGAAGCCATCGTCCATCGCATCCCGGCCCCGGTGCCGCGCGATACCGACAAGCTGCAGGCGCTGATCATCGACTCCTGGTTCGACAACTACCTGGGCGTGGTCTCGCTGGTGCGCGTGATGCAGGGCGAGATCAAGGCCGGCGACAAGCTGCAGGTCATGTCCACCGGCCGCAACCACCAGGTCGACAACGTCGGTGTGTTCACCCCGAAGCGCAAGGTGCTGCCGGCACTGCGCGCGGGCGAGGTGGGCTGGGTCACCGCCAGCATCAAGGACGTGCACGGCGCTCCGGTCGGCGACACGCTCACTTTGGCCGGCGACCCGGCACCGAAGCCGCTGCCGGGCTTCCAGGAAATGCAGCCGCGCGTGTTCGCCGGCCTGTTCCCGGTCGATGCCGAGGACTACCCGGATCTGCGCGAAGCGCTGGACAAGCTGCGCCTGAACGATGCTGCGCTGCGCTTCGAGCCGGAAAGCTCCGAGGCGATGGGCTTCGGTTTCCGCTGCGGCTTCCTCGGCATGCTGCACATGGAAATCGTGCAGGAGCGCCTGGAACGCGAATACAACCTGGACCTGATCAGCACCGCGCCGACGGTGATCTATGAAGTCCTGAAGACCGACGGCACCATCGTCAACATGGACAACCCGGCCAAGCTGCCGCCGGTCAACCATGTGCAGGAGATCCGCGAGCCGATCATCCGCGCCAACGTGCTCACCCCCGAGGAGTACATCGGCAACATCATCAAGCTGTGCGAAGAAAAGCGCGGCAGCCAGCTCGGCATCAACTACCTGGGCAGCCAGGTGCAGATCAGCTACGAGCTGCCGATGGCCGAAGTGGTGCTGGACTTCTTCGACAAGCTGAAATCGGTCAGCCGCGGCTATGCCTCGCTGGACTACCACTTCGTCCGCTTCGATGCCGGCCCGTTCGTGCGCGTGGACGTGCTGATCAACGGTGACAAGGTCGACGCCCTGTCGCTGATCGTGCACCGCAGCCATGCCGATCGTCGTGGCCGCGAGCTGTGCGAGAAGATGAAGGACCTGATCCCGCGCCAGCAGTTCGATGTCGCCATCCAGGCCGCCGTCGGCTCGCAGATCATCTCGCGCACCACGGTCAAGGCCATGCGCAAGAACGTTCTGGCCAAGTGCTATGGTGGCGACGTTTCGCGCAAGAAGAAGCTTCTGGAAAAGCAGAAGGAAGGCAAGAAGCGCATGAAGCAGGTCGGCCGCGTGGAAATTCCGCAGGAAGCTTTCCTGGCCGTGCTGCAGATGGACAACAAATAAGCCCCGAAACCGGCCTTCGGGCCGATCGTCCGGTGACGTTGCAAAGGACCCTGAATGAAACTGTTTGAGATCCTCCTGGTCGTGCTGACCCTAGCCTCCGGCCTGATCCTGCTGGCCGACAAGCTGTACCTGGCCAAGCGTCGCGCCCAGCGCGCCGGCCTGCTCGACACCGAGCCGGTGCTGGTGGACTACTCGCGTGCGTTCTTCCCGGTGCTGGCGATCGTGCTGATCGTGCGCAGCTTCATCGCCGAGCCGTACAAGATCCCGTCCAGCTCGATGATGCCGAACCTGCTGATCGGCGATTTCATCCTGGTCAACAAGTTCTCCTATGGCCTGCGCCTGCCGATCACCAACACCCGCTTCGTGCCGGTCGGCGATCCGGCCCGTGGTGACGTGGTGGTGTTCCACTTCCCCGGCCATGGCGACAACGACCCGGCCAAGGGCGAGAACTTCATCAAGCGCGTGATCGGCGTGCCGGGCGACACCGTCGTGTTCGAAGGCGACGGCGTGATCCTCAACGGCGAGCCGCTGAAGTACGACAACAAGGGCATCTACGCCGGCCACAAGGGCCAGGGCGAGGGCGCCAACCTGCTGGTCGAGCACTTGCCGGGCCGTACCCACACCGTGCTGGAGACCGACTATCCGCGTGGCCAGGGCCAGTGGACCGTGCCGGCCGGCAAGTACCTGGTGATGGGCGATAATCGCGACAACAGCGACGACGGCCGTTTCTGGGGCCTGCTGCCGGAAGAGAATCTGCGCGGCAAGGCCTTCCTGATCTGGCTGAACTGTCAGGGCTGGTTCTGCAAGGACGGCTTCGAACCGTCGCGGATCGGTTCGAGCATCAACTGACTTCACATCCACTCGCGTATCTGGGGAGAACGCAATGAAGACGATGAACACGCAGCGCGGCATGACCCTGACTTCGTTCCTGGTTGTCCTGATCGTGGTTGGCTTCTTCCTGTACGTCGGCATGAAGCTGTTCCCGATGTACCAGGAGTACTACGCAGTGCGTTCGGCGATGAAGAGCCTGGCCAACGAGCCCGGCGTGGGCAGCATGGAGCCGGCACGCATCCAGTCGATGTTCTTCAAGCGCCTGGACATGAACTACTCCGACAGCCTGAAGCCGGCCGACGTCAAGTTCGACCGTCGCGACAATGGCTGGACCCTCAAGGTCAACTACGAAGTGCGCCGCCCGCTGGTCGGCAACCTGGATGTGGTTGGCAAATTCGATTCTTCCCAGGACCTGACCCGTAGCGGTGCCGAATAAATCTTTCCAACGTGAAGACCTGATCGGTCACGCCTTCCGCGATCCAGACCTGCTCAAGCAGGCGCTGACCCATCGCAGTGCGGGCGCGCCGCATAACGAGCGGCTGGAGTTCCTTGGCGACAGCATCGTCAACATGATGGTCGCCGAGGCGTTGTACCTGCGCTGGCCCAAGGCGGACGAAGGCGCGATGACCCGCGCCCGCGCCGAGCTGGTGCGCGAGGGTGCGCTGGCGGTGATCGCACGTGCCCTGCAGCTGGGTGACCGGCTGACGATGGGGCCTGGCGAAATGAAGTCCGGCGGCCATCGCCGCGACTCGACCCTGGCCGATGCCTTCGAGGCGGTGGTCGCTGCGATCTACCTGGATGTGGGTTTTGACGCCTGCCGGGCGAAGGTGCTGCCCTGGTTCGCTGCCTCGATGGAGGCGCTGCCGGCCACCGGACGACCGGAGAAGGACCCCAAGACCCGCCTGCAGGAATGGCTGCAGGGCCGACAGAAGGCGTTGCCACAGTACGAGCTGGTGTCAGAATCCGGTGACGACCACGCCAAACACTTCCGGGTACGCTGCAACGTAGCCGACCCCGCCGCCAGCACCGAGGGCGAAGGCTCCTCGCGGCGGATTGCCGAACAACAAGCGGCTGCGGCCGTCCTTGAACAACTGGATTCCAAGTGAGCGAACAAACTCCCCATCATTGCGGCAGCGTGGCCGTCATCGGCCGCCCGAACGTGGGCAAATCGACCCTGACCAACGCCTTGGTCGGGGCCAAGGTCAGCATCGTGTCCAACCGGCCGCAGACCACCCGTCACCGCCTGCTGGGCATCGCCACCTACCCGGAAGGACAGCTGGTACTGGTCGACACGCCCGGTCTGCACAAGGTGCAGAAGCGGGCGATGAACCGGGTCATGAACCGCGCCGCCCGTGGTTCGCTGGAAGGCGTGGACGCCGGCCTGCTGGTGATCGAAGCCGGTCGCTGGGACGAAGAGGACAGCCTGGCGTTCAACGTGCTGCGCGACGCCGGTATCCCGGTGGTGCTGGTGGTCAACAAGATCGACCGCTTGAAGGACAAGGGCGCACTGCTGCCGTTCCTGCAGGAAGTGACCGCAGGCCGTGACTTCTCGTCGGTGCATCCGATTTCGGCACAGAAGCGCAACGGCCTGGAAGCCCTGGTGCGTGATGTGCTGGCACTGTTGCCGGAAGCTCCGCCGATGTTCGGCGAAGACGAAATCACCGACCGCAGCCAGCGCTTCCTGGCCGGCGAACTGGTGCGTGAACAGCTGATGCGCCAGTTGGGCGAAGAGCTGCCGTACGCCACCACGGTGGAGATCGAACGCTTCACCGAGGACGGCAACCTGCTGCGCATCGGTGCGGTGATCTGGGTCGAGCGCGAAGGCCAGAAGGCGATCGTGATCGGCAAGGGCGGCACCCGCCTGAAGGAGATCGGGGCCAAGTCCCGCCTGCAGATGGAGCGACTGTTCGGGGCCAAGGTGTTCCTGGAAACCTGGGTGCGGGTGCGTGAGGGCTGGTCCGATGACGAGGCCGCGCTGAAGGCCTTCGGCTACGAATAAGCCGCGACGGTCGCTTCGATGCTGATCGAGGACGACACTGGTTTCGTGCTGCATGCGCGGGCCTATCGCGAGACCAGCCTGCTGGTCGAGGTATTAAGCGCCGAGCACGGCCGGATCGGTCTGCTCGCGCGTGGAGTTTCCACGGCCAAGGGCCAGGTGCTGCGGGCAGCCCTGCAGCCTTTGCAATGGATCCGCTTCAGCGCCCTGCAGCGTGGCGAACTGGCCCAGCTGCGCGGTGCCGAAGCGCTGGATGTTGCGCCGCGCCTGCATGGCCAGGCCATGCTGGCCGGGTTCTATCTCAGCGAACTGACCCTGCGGCTGGCGCCGCGCCAGGATCCGCTGCCGGAGTTGTACCTGGCCTATGGCGAAGCGCGGGCGCGTCTGGCTGTGGGGGCCGGACTGGCCTGGACACTACGCCGTTTCGAGCGCGAGCTGCTGGCGGCGCTGGGTGTGGGCTTCGATCTGGAGACCGCCAGCGATGGCCAGCCGATCGACCCGGCGGCACGCTATGAACTGGATCCGCAGGAAGGGCCGCAGCGCCTGCTCAGCGAGCGTGGCGGCGAACGTCGTGCGGCGGCTACCGGCTCGGCACTGTTGGCGCTGGCAGCCGACGACGAACCGGACGCAGCGGATCTGGCCAGCCTGCGCCTGCCGATGCGGCGGGTGCTGGCCCATCACCTTGGCGCACGCGGCTTGAAATCGTGGGAGATGCTGGAGCAGTTGGCACCCAGGCGTTGAGGGTGGGGGTGCCCGGCAGGGCTGCGCCCTGCACCCGCAGAGGCCGGAGCAACAGCAACGGCAACGGCAACGGCAAAAGCCGGCATTCCGTGGGATGGCAGGGCGGGTCCGGTTGCGGGGGACGCCGTGAATCCATCCATGGAGCAACTGTGTTGAGAGAGGGGCCTCGGCCCCTCCGACAGTCACGCACGGTAGTGCCGGCCGCTGGCCGGCAGCCTTTTGGGGCACGCGCAGACTGGCTTCAGGCGGGGATCGATCCGCCTTGAGCGTCACGCACGCGGGCGTTGAGAATCACCAGCATCTTCCGCATCACCGCCACGATGGCTACTTTTCCTTCTTTGCCTCGGGCTCGCAGCGACTGGTAGAAATCGCGCAGTCGAGGTTCATGCCGCATGGCCGACATGCTGGCCATGTAAAGCACCTGACGGATCTCGGCCCTGCCGCCATGGATGCTTCGTTTGCCGCGCATGGTTCCACTGTCGTGGGACATGGGTGCTACACCGACCAGACTGGCGATGGCCTTGCCGCTGATCTTGCCCAGCTCCGGCAGATAGCTGGCCAATACCGCCTGCAGGACAGGGCCCACGCCTTTCATCGACTTCAGTACCGCCAGCTGGGGTTGCTGGGCAACCTGCTCGGCAATCTGCTGTCCCAAACGCCCAACCATCCTCTGCAGGCGGCTGATGCTGGCTTGCAGCAGTCGGCGCAACTCACGATCGGTCACCATCTCCTGCTGCTGGCGCGCTACGGTCAGGGCTTCCATCGTCTGTCGACGCGCCCGCACAAATTCCCGCAGCTTTTGCTGCCAGGGCTCCAGTGGCTGATAGGCGGGCAGTTTCACCAAGGCCGCCATCTGCGCCAATGCATAGGCATCCAGACGGTCGGTCTTGGCCACCTGGCCCATTCCCTGGGCCAGCCTGCGAGCCCGCAGCGCGTTGGCACGAACCACCGCATGACCGGCGTTGTGCAGAAAGTTCAGTACTGACTGTTCGTAGCCCCCAGTGGCCTCCAGCACGATCTGGCTCACCGGATGTTTCCTCAACCAGAGATCCAATTCAGCGAAACCCGAAGCGCTATTGCTAACCTGCAGCACCTCTCCGTCCGTCGTGCCGACATCCAGTTGGCGCTTGCTGACATCAATCCCGATCCCGTTCATCACCGGACTCCGTATAGTCTGGAAGGGTCGAGAGCTCCCCCGCTTGCCCAGTCTTATTACTGCGAGTGTCAGCTCCAGCAACTGTTCGGGCGGATCAAGGGAGATTCCGGCGTGGGCGCCAAGCTCCAAGGCGATCGTCGAGATCCAGGCTTGCACGGCGGCCCACGCCGGCTCTCGGCACCTACGCTGCCAGATTCCGATCAGATAAGGCTTGGGCGCGCCATCCATGGCGCTTACACCCCCGCAACCGGACCCACCCCGCCTTCGACAGATTTCTGCGATCTGCCGGAATGGCATGGCCTGCTCTTGGTGGGTGTCGACCTTGGTCGACACGGTAGATCCACGCCATGCGTGGATGTTCTACGTTCAATTTTCGAACTATTCGATTTCGATGGAGATTCATCCACGCATGGCGTGGATCTATCAGCCATCGGGACACTGTCGAGGCGGCGACCAAGCCCCATGGATGGATTCACGGCGTCGACAGTTTTCTGCTGCTGTTGGTAGGTGTCGACCTTGGTCGACACGTAGATCCACGCCATGCGTGGATGCTCTTTTTTCAATTGTCGAAACCTTCGATTTCGATGGAGATTCATCCACGCCTGGCGTGGATCTACTGGCCACCGGGAAACTGTCGAAGGCGGGGCACTGTGGGTTTGCGGGGTGTGAGCCGCATGGATGCGGCGACCAAGCCCCCATGGGTGAGGGCGCTTTGCTTGCGAAGCACTGCTTCGCAAGCGTCCGAACGCACAGCCGCCGGCGGCTGGGCCGGTCTGGGGGTTCACGGCGGCCCCGCAAACCCACAGTGCCCCGCCATCCCGCAGGAAGCCGCTTTGGCTGTTGCTGTTGAGGTTGCCGGCCAGCGGCCGGCACTACCACGGTTGCCGGGCGCAGCCCGGCCGAACCGCTCAGTGCAGCAGAGCCGCTACAGCCGCCCGGAACACCGCCTGCGCCTGCCCCGATTCTGGCGTGTGGTGCAGCTGCCGGACCGCACGCGCCAGCCGCGCCGCGCCCACGAACCCGCAACTGGCCTGCAACCGGTGCAGCTGGCTGCGCAGCTGGCGCTCGTCATGCTGGTCCACGGCCTGTTCGACCGCGTCGCGTACGCCCGGCAGTTCGGCCAGGAACAGTTCGCGCAGTGCGATCAGGTGGTTGCGCTGGCCATTCAGCGCGGCCAGGGCCGCAGTTTCGTCCCAGTCCTCCAGCGCCAGCTCGACCGCCGCTGGCGGCGCCGTGGAGCCGCCGGGGCTGTTGACCAGTGCGCGCCGGACCGCCTTCAGCAGCTGGTCGCGACCCAGCGGCTTGACCAGGGTGTCGCTGAAACCTGCCTCGCGCAGGCGTGCGTGAATGGCAGCATCGCCGTCAGCGGTATGTGCCAGCGCGGGGGTGTCCGGGTGTGAGCGGCGCAACTGGTGCAACAGCTGGGCACCATTGCCATCGGGCAGGTTGACGTCGATCAGCCACAGATCGTGGGCCCCGGGCTCGGCGCGCGCCAAGGCGCTGGCCAGAGAATCGGCGGTGTCCACATCCGCTGGTAACGTTTCCAACGCCGCTTTGAAAAAACCACGGCTGATGATGTCGTCCTCGACAAGCAGGAAGCGGGGTCGACTGGCCCGCGGGGTCATCTGCATCAGGGCTGCCTCCATGTCAGCTGGGGTCAATCATCAAGCACGGCGGCGGCGGGCGCAAGCGGCCAGCGGCCCCGCCGGTCAGGATCTGCGACAATACCGCCCCACTTTTGCCCGCAGCCTGTTGCCACGTGGCCCGATCCCGCTCCCGTATCGACCGTACTCCCTTCCAGACCGAGATCCTCGACCTCAGCCATGATGGTCGGGGTGTTGCCCGCCGTGAAGGCGAGGGCGGCAAGGTCACCTTCATCAGCGGTGCCCTGCCGGGCGAAGTGGTGATGGCCGAACAGACGGCCCGCAGCCGCCACTTCGATGAGGCGCGCACGGTCGAAGTGCTGCAGGCCTCGCCGCAGCGGGTCACCCCCAAGTGCCCGCATTTCGGCACCTGCGCCGGCTGCGTGCTGCAGCACCTGGACGAGGACCAGCAGATCGTCGCCAAGCAGCGTGTGCTGATGGACAACCTGGAGCGCATCGGCCACGTGAAGCCGGGCACCGTGCTGCCGCCGCTGGTCGGCGACAGCTGGGGCTACCGCCGCAAGGGCCGGTTCTCGGTGCGCCGGGTCGAGAAGAAGGACAAGACCCTGGTCGGCTTCCGCGAACAGGACCCGCGCTTCGTCGCGGACCTGCAGCAGTGCCTGACCGTGATCCCGGAAATCGGCACCAAGGTGGAGGTGCTGTCGACCTTCATTGAATCGCTGGACGGCAAGCGCGACATCCCGCAGATCGAGTTCATCGCCGGTGACCAGGCCGTGGTGCTGACCGTGCGCCACCTGCAACCGCTGAGTGATGCCGATCGCGCTGCCTGGGCGGCCTTTGGCCAGCAACAGGGCTTTGTCATCTACCTGCAGTCGGGTGGCGTGGATACCGTGCAGCCGCTGGACGGGCAGGGTGTAGCGCTGTCGTTCCGGCTGGCGCCGTGGGACGTGGAACTGGCGTTCCGCCCGCTGGACTTCATCCAGGTCAATGCCAAGCTCAACGAGAAGATGATTGCCCACGCGCTGGACCTGCTTGAGCCGGGTGCCGACGAGCGCGTGCTGGACCTGTTCTGTGGCCTGGGCAACTTCACCCTGCCGCTGGCGCGCAAGGTTCGCGAAGTGGTGGGCGTGGAAGGTGATGCCGGGCTGGTGGCGCGTGCGCGCGAGAACGCCGAGCGCAATGGACTGGCCAACGCGCAGTTCTACAGCGCCGACCTGACCCAGGACCAGCGCAGCACGCCGTGGATGCGCCAGGGCTTCGACAAGCTGCTGCTGGATCCGCCGCGTTCGGGCGCCATTGAAGTGCTGCAGCAGCTGCCGTTGAAGCAGTTCAAGCGCATCGTGTATGTCAGCTGCCATCCGGGCTCGCTGGCCCGCGATGCCGGCTACCTGGTCAACGAACAGGGCTTCACCCTGGTCAGCGCCGGTGCGATGGACATGTTCCCGCACACCGCACACGTGGAAAGCATCGCGGTGTTCGAAAAGCGTTGATACCTGCAGCGCCGGGGTCTGCCCGGCGCTTGCCTCGCTGCCTGCACGCAGGCAACGCGGTCAGTCGGCCGGGGCGTTCTGCCACTGGCCGTCCACGCGCACGAAGGCCATGGACTGCTCGCCGTGCTCGTTGCCGTCGCCCGCGCGCACCGTGCACTCGATGACGGCCCGGTCGCTGGCGACGTCGCAGTTCCTCACGTCCTGCACCTGCAGGGTGCCGGCCGCCTGCTCGTAGCGTGCGCGCAGGGCGGGGTCGCCCTGCTGCTGCGCCTGTTCGGCGATCCGTTCCCGCAGCAGGGCCTGCACCCGCTCCCTGGACGGCGCCGGTACGGGCACATCGCGCTGGTCAGGCAGTGTCCACACGCCGTCCACGCGGGCCAGACGCAGCAACCGTGGTCGCGATTCGATGCCTGCGCTGGTGGTGGCGATGCAGTCGACGGCGTCGCTGGCCTCGGCGGCTGCGCAACTGTCCAGGGCCAGCAGACGGGGCCGGAAGGTCTCGGCAACCAGACGGCTGCTGTCGCTGGCGGGACGATCGGCCACGGCCTGATCGAACATCCGGTCCATTGCGGCCTGTGCCTGCTGCAGCGATGGCATGTGCGGCGATGCGGCGCCGGCGATGGCGCACGGCAGCAGCGCCGACAGGGCAAGACAGCGACGAAGACGACGGGAAAGTGTCATGAGCGACCATTCCTTGGTGGGGGGGCTGCGCAGTGTAGTCGTGCCTGTCGCCGTGCCGATAGGCAGCGTCTGGCGTGAGCCGCATACTGTGCCCATGGGCATCGAAATCGAACGCAAATTTCTCGTCACCCATGATGGGTGGCGCACGGCCGCGCACCGGGTCATCCCGATGGCGCAGGGCTATATCAACGATCTGGGCGCGCTCGACCGCGGCACCCAGAATGCCTCGGTGCGGGTCCGCATCGAAGGCGATACGGCCGCGCTGAACCTGAAGTCACGGACCCTGGGCCACACCCGGCAGGAGTTCGACTACCCGATTCCGGTGCAGGATGCGCGTGACCTGCTGGCGCTGTGCGTTGGCGGCCTGATCGACAAACGCCGGCACCTGGTCGAGTACGCTGGATTGATCTGGGAGGTGGACGAGTTCCTTGGCGAAAACGCTGGCCTGGTGGTCGCCGAAGTGGAACTCGACAGCGCTGACCAGCCCATCGACCTGCCGGACTGGGTCGGTGTCGAAGTGACTGACGACGCGCGCTACTACAACGTGGCATTGGCCAACAAGCCCTATTCACAGTGGTGAAGTGGAGGGGGGCCTTGATCCCAGCTGTGCAGAAAGCAACTTGATCCCCTCCGTCCCCTTTTTTCAGGGCGAGCAGGCCACATGTCGCAGGGATGAGAATCGATATCTACTCCGACGTGGTCTGCCCCTGGTGCTGGATCGGCAAGCATCGCTTCCAGCAGGGTGTGCAGTTGCTGGGCGCTGACGCGCCCGAACTCGAGATCCACTGGCAGCCGTTCCAGCTCGACCCGGATGCGGACGCCACCCCGGTGCCGCTGCGCGAGGCCTATGTGCGCAAGTTCGGCGGTGCCGAGCGTACCGAGCAGATTCTTGGCCAGACCCAGACCACCGCGCGGGCCGAGGGCCTGCCGATGGACTTCAGCCAGGGCCAGGTGCGGGTGACCACGCTGCCGGCGCATCGCCTGCTGTGGCTGGCGGGCCAGCACGGCGTGCAGGAGGCGGTCGGCGAGGCGCTGTTCCGCGCCCACTTCGAGCACGGACGAAATCTGGCCGACCCGGCCGTGCTGGTCGAGGCTGGCGCTGCGGGCGGTCTGGGCGCAGACGAGATCCAGCAGATGCTGGCCGGCGATCGTGGCCTGGCCGAAGTGGAAGCGGGCCTGGCCCAGGCCCATGCGCTGGGCATCTCCTCGGTGCCCACCTTCGTCATCGACGGCCGCTGGGCGGTTTCCGGCGCCCAGCCGCCGGAAGCCTTCGCCAACGCGCTGCGCCAGATTGCCGCCGAACAGGCTGCGGGGCAGGGTGCGCAGGGCGCCCCGGATGGCAGCGACGACGCCTGTGGCGCGGACGGCTGCAAGGTCTGACCGCACCACAAAAGGGGACGGAGGCGATCAAGGCGTATTTGGCACCATTGGGTCGATTGCGCGTCAATCCCCTCCGTCCCCTTTCTTGAACACTGCGCCTGTTGGCCGGTTCTGCGACAATGCGGCACTGCGCCATGCGGGCGCCCGTTGTGGAGATCGACCATGCTGCTGATCGGCGTTGCCGGTACTGAACTGACCGCCCAGGAACGTGACTGGCTGCAGCACGACGCTGTGGCCGGGGTGGTGCTGTTCAAGCGCAACTTCGCTTCGCGGCAGCAGGTGACCGAACTGTCCGCGGCCATCCGCGCTGGCGCACCGCGCCCGCAGTTGATCTGCGTGGACCAGGAAGGGGGGCGCGTGCAGCGCTTCCGCGAGGGCTTCAGCGAGCTGCCTCCGCTGCAGGACATTGGTGTCCAGTACGCGAAGGACCCCGACGCTGCATTGGCACTGGCCGAGCAGCACGCCTGGCTGATGGCCAGTGAAGTGCGTGCCAGCGGCGTGGACCTGAGCTTCGCGCCGGTGGTTGATCTTGGCCGTGGCAATCGCGCCATCGGCAACCGTGCCTTCAGTGAAGATCCGCAGATCGTGGCTGCGTTCACCGCCGCCTACGTGCGTGGCATGCATGCGGTTGGCATGGCCGCCACCCTCAAGCATTTCCCCGGCCATGGCACCGTGCTGGAAGACACCCATGTGGACACCGCGATCGACCCGCGCGCGCTGGATGAACTGCGTGCGCAGGATCTGGTCCCGTTCGCGGCCGGTATCGCCGCAGGCGCCGATGCAGTGATGATGGCGCACGTGATCTATCCGCAGGTCGCGCCGGAACCGGCGGGTTACTCGCCGCGCTGGATCCAGCAGATCCTGCGTGGCGAGCTCGGCTTCCGCGGCGTGGTGTTCTCCGACGACATCGGCATGGCCGCCTCGCACAGCGCCGGTGGCGTGCCGGCCCGCGTGCACGCGCACCTGGATGCCGGCTGCGATGTGGTGCTGGTCTGCCACCCGGAACTGGTCGATGAAGCCCTGCACGCGGTGCAGGGACGCTCCCTCAATACCGCTGCGCTGCTGGGCCTGCTCGGTCGCGGCGCGCTTGGCTGGGATGGCCTGCTGGCCGATGCCCGCCATGGCGACACCCAATCCCGTCTGCTTCAAACCCTTGGAAGAACCGTCTGATGCCGAACCTCACCATTTCCCAGGCCCTGGCCCAAGCTGACCTGCTGGTCGATCGTCCCACCATCGACAAGGCCATTGCCGGCATCGCCGACGCCATCGCGCGCGATTACCAGGGCGAGGTGCCGCTGTTCCTGTCGATCATGCACGGTGCACTGCCGTTCGCAGGCCAGTTGGCGCTGGAACTGGGCGCACGTGGCCAGGACGTGCAGTTCGATTACCTGCACGCCACCCGTTACCGCGGCGAGACCACCGGCGGCGACCTGGTGTGGAAGCACAAGCCGGCCACCGCGCTGTTCGGCCGCCGCGTGCTGCTGGTCGATGACATCCTCGACGAGGGTTACACCCTGCAGGGCGTGCGCACCTGGTGCCTGGAACAGGGCGCAACCGACGTGCGTATTGCCGCGATGACCGTGAAGAAGCACGACCGCGCGCTGCCGGATGTCATCGCCGACTACGCCGGCATCGAACTGCCGGATCGCTACGTGTTCGGTTTCGGCATGGACGTCAACGAAACCCTGCGCTGCGTGCCGGCCATCTACGCGATGAAGGAATAACGACGCGGCCGCCTGGGCCTGCGTTTGCTGCCGCCGGCATCCTCGGGTGCCGGCGTTCTTTTTTCTCTGGAGTGCTTTTCATGCAACAGATCGCCCTGGCCGTGATTGGCGGCACCGGTGTCTACAACCTGGCCAAGCTTGACGACGTGCAGACCCACGAAGTCTCGACCCGATTCGGACAGCCATCCGGCCCGGTGCGGGTCGGGACATTGCTCGGTCATCGAGTGGCTTTCCTGGCGCGTCATGGTGAAGGCCATTCGCTGCCGCCGCACAAGATCAACTACCGCGCCAACCTGGCCGCGCTGCAGCAGATCGGCGCGCAGCGGGTGCTGGCACTGAATACCGTGGGCGGCATCGGTGACGATTTCGGCCCGCGCGTGCTGGCCTGTCCTGATCAGGTAATCGATTACACCTGGGGCCGGATCAGCACGATCTGCGAGGAAGAGGGCACCGACGTGGTGCATGTGGACTTTGGCCATCCGTACACGCCGATGCTGCGCAGCAAGATCCTGGCGGCGGCGAAGGTGACCGGTGTGAAGGTCCACGACGGCGGTTGCTACGGCGCAACGCAGGGCCCGCGACTGGAAACCATCGCCGAAATCGCGCGCATGCGACGCGATGGTTGCGACCTGGTAGGCATGACTGGCATGCCCGAAGCGGCGCTGGCACGTGAGCTGGGGCTGGATTATGCGTGCCTGGCGATCGTTGCAAACTGGGCGGCCGGGTGCGGTGACGGCGAGGAAATCACCATGGCCGAAGTACTGGCCAATGTGCAGGCCGCCAGCAACGGACTTCCGGAACTGGTCGGCGAATTGGCGCGGGGGTGATTGTCTTCGCGTAACAAGCTTTGCATACTCAGCTTGTGCGCGGGTTCAGCGTACACCACCCATTCATTGCATAAGGTCACGCATCACCATGCCGAACGGTACCGTCAAGTGGTTCAACGACGCCAAGGGATTTGGCTTCATCTCGCCGGAGGACGGCAGCGCCGACGTCTTCGCGCACTTCTCCGCGATCAACTCCAAGGGCTTCCGCAGTCTGCAGGAAGGCCAGAAGGTCACCTACGACGTGACCCAGGGCCCGAAGGGCGCCCAGGCCTCGAACATCGTTCCGGCCGAGTGATCCACTCGACAGTGCGTTGAAAACCCCGCTTCGGCGGGGTTTTTTTTCGGGTCGTGAAGATGCTCTTGCTGCGGGAGCGCCTGTCCTTGCGTGCGAATGTCCCCGGCGCTGGCCTCCGGCCATCGCCTCCTCCTTTACTTCGCACGCAAGGACAGGCGCTCCCGTTGCGGAATCGCGCGCGCCAGCGGATGCCATGAAGGCCGAGCGCCGCCACCGCTGCAGGCTCTCCTGCGAAGTAAAGGAGGAGGCAGCCGCGCAGAGGCTGCCGGGGGACATTCGCAGGAGAGCCTGCAGTGGTGGCGGAGCCCGAAGTACCGCTTCTGTTGGGAAGACGCCCGATGTGCCGCTCCTGCGCCGATGGCACAATGCGGGCATGACGGAACGACTGCGCATCGCCGTAATTGGATACGGCACCGCTGGCCAGGCCTTGGCCATCCTGCTTACCCGTGATGGCCACGAGGTGGAGATCTTCGAACGCGTGCCGACGCCAGGGCCGGTGGGCGCGGGGTTCCTGCTGCAGCCCAGTGGACTGCAGGCGCTGTGGCAAATGGGCCTGCTCGATGCCGTGCGCGGCTACGCCATGCCGGTGCGTCGGCTGTATGGCGATACCCCGTGCGAGCGCGCAGTGATGGACATGGGCTATGACGGCCTGGATGCGCGCCTGCATGGCCTGGGCATGCAGCGCGGCGCGTTGTTCTCGGTGCTGGACCAGGCGCGTGAAGGCGCCGGCGAGCTGCACGTGGGTACGACCATCGTCGAGGTCGACCACCAACAGGGGCGGCTGCGCGACAGCGACGGCCGCACGCACGGACCGTTCGATCTGGTGGTTGCCGCCGATGGCGCTGCGTCCACGCTGCGCAACGGCATCGAAGGCGGCGCGGCGCTGGACCGGGTGTACCCGTGGGGCGCGCTGTGGTGCCTGTTGCCAGCCGAAGACTGGCCGCACATGCAGCAGCTGCGGCAGCGCTACGTCGCCGCGCGCAAGATGATCGGCCTGCTGCCGGTGGGTACCCGACCGGGTGACGACACACCTCGACTGAGCTTCTTCTGGAGCCTGCCGCGTGCGGATTTCGACCGCTGGCAGGGCGATGGCATGGCGCCCTGGCTGGAAGAACTGCATACGCTGTGGCCACAGGCGGGTGCGCGCTTCGCCCATCTGCAGGACGCCGGGCAACTGGCGCGGGCGGTGTACCGCGATGCGGTGATGAGGCGTTGGCATCAAGGCCGGCTGGTACTGGTGGGTGACGCAGCACACGCGATGAGCCCGCAGTTGGGGCAAGGCGTGAACATGGCGCTGCTGGATGCGCTGGCGCTGCGCGATGCGTTGCGCACCCATGGTGCAGGCGAACCTGCATTGCAGGCCTACCAGGCGCAACGGCGTGCGCATGTGGCGGTCTATCAGCGCTGGAGCCGCTGGCTGACGCCGCTGTTCCAATCTGATCGTGATGCATGGGCGAAGGCGCGCGACGTACTGCTGGGACCGATGGGACGGCTGCCTGGCGGACGAGGACACATGCTGCGTGTGCTCAGCGGTACCCAGCACGGTTGGCTGGGCGCGCTACCGCTCGATCCGGCATTCATCGAAGCGCTCGCCACTGCGCCCACGCCGGTACGGGGCATGGCGATGCCCGCCACCGCGTGAAGCCATTCGTCGGCTCACTTAACGATTACCTCACCCCGTATATGCGACAAGAGATGAGCACGCGGCAGCCGCGTCGCCCGCTTTCCTTTTCGTGATCGTTCATCGCGTGGCCCGGGTGGCGCCGCCGTCGCTGCCTGCTGCGGCCCGGATGTGCCGCACGATGCACGAGGAGGACGCCATGTTGTTCGCGGTCGAGAAGCTGGAATCGGAAATCTGCAAGCTGCGCGGTCTGCTGCGGATGCTGCACGAGGACCAGCCCGACGTACTGGAGGATGTGTTCGAGTTTCATGTGGGCAGTTTGATCAGCCATGCATCACCGGAAAGCCACGACCATATCCGCGCCTGCGCCCATGAGATGCTGGCAGCGATACAGGCACTGCCGCGCCACGCTGACAAGGCCACGCCGGATTTCAGCCTGATGCCCGAAATCGTCGCCCGCCCGTCGTAATGCAGGGCAGGCCTGGACGCATCAGCGAACCGGCAGCGGAACCACACTGCCTTCCACACACGCGAGCAGCTGTTCGCCCGCTGCCAGCACAGGCACGACACCGGCGGTGAATGCCGAGAACGCCGGCAGGACGGTGACGCCCTGGCGCAGCCAGAACGCGGGGAAGCGCCGACGCAGTGCCGGCAACGCAACCTGCGGATGCACATGGCCCGCCAGCACGTGCGTGGAGGCATCGGCCAGCGGCTCGTGCCGCAACAGGAACGGTCCCAACCGTGCGTCGTCATGCATCCGCACCTGCAGTGCTGCCTTCGGCAGATCACGGTCGTGATTGCCGCGCACCACGTGGATGTCCAGCGCGGCATGCTGTTCGCGCCAACCGAGCCATTGCTGGTACCAGGCCGCGCGATGTGCCGGGCCATGCAGGACGTCGCCGAGGATCCATAGTTGCTGGCACTGATGGATGGCCACCATGTCCTGCAGGCGCTGCAGATCAGTACTTGTACCTCCGGCCGGCAGGGCGATTCCCGCGCGCCGGAATACGTCCGCCTTGCCCAGGTGCAGGTCGGCGATCAGCAACGTGCGACGCGCTGGCCACAGCAGCGCGCGTCCACCCAGCAGCAGCATGGATTCACCGCCCAGCTGCAGCGGCAGATCAGCGGCCATGGCGGCGCTCCAGTTGCTGCGCGGCACGCTGCACGCGCGTGCGCCAGTCTTCATTGCTGAACTGCCCACGCAGGCGCTCGGCCCATAAAGGAAACGCCAGCGGCGTCAGCGACGATGGCTGCTGCAACGACAACGAACGTGTGGCGATGCCTGCCAGCACTTGCTGCAGGCCGGGCAGATCCAGGCTGTCGTGCAGCACCTCATGCTCGGCCAGCACCAGCAGCAGATGTTCCGGATCATGTTCGCGCAGCACGTCATGCAGCAAGCCGGCAGAGGCCTGCAGCTGGCGCAGCGAGCGTGGCATGCCACCCGGCAGGCTGGGCACCAGCAGGCCCGCCACGCGTGCGATGCCGCGGAACTGACGGCGCGCCAGCTCGCCCAGGTTCACCGCTTCGCGCAGGTCATGCAGCAGATCGTCCGCGTCCAGCATCGCCCGCCAGTCCTGTTCCTGCAGGTCCAACGGCGTGGCAGGGGCGAGCACCAGGCCATGGTCGTTCACTGCATAGCCGATGCTGTTGCGTTGCCGCCGGGTGCAGCGCAGGGCCAGCAGCGCAGCCAGCGCTTCATGCACATGGCGCCCAGCAAAGGGATAGACGAACAGGAACTGGCCTTCGCGTCGGCGCACATTTTCCACCAGCAGGTGGCCTGGTGAAGGCAGCGCAGAGAGCTGCGACTGCAACGCCAGCAGTGGCGCAAGCCAGCGCGACTCCGCGCTCTGGTCGGCGCCTGACAGCACCCTCTCCAGTTCGCGTCCCAATGGCATCGACAACGGCAGCTGGCCGCCCTGCCAGCGCGGCACCACGCCGTCACCACCGCCGCGCGCCACGCGTACGAATGCAGTCATGTCGCGCAGCTGCACCAGCTCCAGCAGCCGTCCTGCGAACTGGAAGCGGTCGCCGCGGCGCAGGCGGCTGGCGAACTGTTCTTCCACCGCGCCCAGGCTGCCGCCGCGCAGGAACTGCACGCGCACGCTGCCGTCGCTGCTGATGGTGCCGATCGACAGCCGGTGGCGCAGCGCCTGGCGGCGATCGGGCATGCGGTAGATGCCATCGGCATCGCGTACCACCTTGTGGAACTCCGGATACCGGGACAGTGCGCGTCCGCCTTGCACGATGAAATCGAGCACGGCCTTCCATTGCGCGTCTTCCAGCGCGGCGAAGGCATGCGTGCCACGAACCTGCTGCAGCAGTGCATCGGCGTCGAAGCCGCCAGCCAGCGCACGACTGACCGCGTGCTGGGCCAAGACATCCAGCGACAACGTGGGGGGACGTCGCGCTTCGATCACGCCGTCATGCAACGCGCGCCGGGCCGCCGCGTACTCTGCCAGTTCCAGCGCGTGGCTGGGAATGCACAGTATTTCGCCGCTGGCACCGGGCCGATGGCGCGCACGCCCGGCCCGCTGGCGCAGGCGGGCTACGCCCTTGGGACTGCCCAGCTGAAGCACCTGGTCAACTTCCGGAAAGTCCACGCCCAGGTCCAGGCTGGACGTGGCCACCACGCACCGCAGCGCGCCCGCACGCAGTCCGTCTTCCACCTGCTGCCGCAGCGTGGGATCCAGTGAGCCGTGGTGCAGGGCGAGGGTGTCGGCATCCTCCGGCCACACCGCTGCGAGCGCCTGGTGCCACAGTTCGGCCTGCGCACGCGTATTGGTGAAAAACAGGCTGCTGCGTGCGCGGAACACTGCATCGAGCACGCGCGGAAGCTGGGAAAGGCCAAGATGCCCGGCCCATGGAAAGCGTTCGCCGGGTTCGGGCAGCAGGCTGCGGATCGTCACCGGCCGCTGCCGGGCGCCCTCCACGATCGGTGCCTGTGGCTGGTGTGGCAGCAGTACGTCGCGCGCCTGCGGCAGATTGCCCAAGGTGGCTGACAGCCCCCACAGCTGCATCGTGGGCGCTGCCGCACGCAGCAGCGCCAGGTTCAACTGCAGCAGCACGCCGCGCTTGTTGCCCAGCAGTTCGTGCCATTCGTCCACCACCACGCAGCGCAGCTGGCGCATGCGCTCAAGGGTGTCGGGATAGCTGAGCAACAGCGCCAGCGACTCCGGCGTGGTCACCAGCACGTCGATGCGACCTTCGCGGGCCAGGCGCCTGTCGCGGTTGCTGGCATCGCCGCTGCGCAGCCCCACGCGCCAGCCCAGGCCAAGGCCGTCGATCGGCGCCTGCAGCGCGCGTGCGGTATCACTGGCCAGCGCACGCAGTGGTGTCACCCACAGCACCTGCAGCGGGCGTACCGCGCTGGCACGGCGCGGTGCGGGGGGCGGGTCGAGCATCGCCTGCAGCAGCGGGCCGCCGAACATGGCAAGGGTCTTGCCGCTGCCGGTGGGCGTGTGCAGCAGGCCCGATTCGCCGGCCAGGTAGTGGCGCCACATCGCGCGCTGGAAGGGCAGGGGGCGCCAGCCGTGGCTGCCGAACCAGTCGTTCAGGCGCAGCAGCGCATCGCTGCGCTTCATCGCGCCAGCGCCTGCAACTGGGCCAGGTGGTCGGCTTCGGCAGCCGGCTTGTCGTGGCGCCAGCGCAGGATGCGTGGAAAGCGCACGGCGATGCCGGACTTGTGCCGCGCGCTGCGGTTGACCGCTTCGAAACCGAGTTCGAATACCTGCTCGGCACTGACGCTGCGTACCGGGCCGAAGCGCTCGCGGGTGTGCGCGCGGATCCAGCGGTCGAGGGCGAGGATTTCCTTGTCGTCCAGCCCGGAATAGGCCTTGGCCACGGGAACCAGCGTGTCGCCGTCCCAGACCCCGAAGGTGTAATCGGTGTAGAGCGTGCTGCGCCGGCCATGACCCGCCTGCGCATACAGCAGTACGGCATCGATGGTGAGCGGTTCGACCTTCCACTTCCACCAGTCGCCGCGGCGACGCCCGGACTGGTAGATCGAATCGCGGCGCTTCAGCATCAGCCCTTCCACGCCGCGCTCGCGCGATGCGTCGCGCAGCTGCGCGGCATGCTGCCAATCGTCAGCGCGCACTTCGGGCGACAGCTGGATGCGAGGGTCACCGAGCGCGCCGACCACCTCGGCCAACTGCGCGCGACGTTGCTGCAGCGGAAGTGCACGCAGGTCCTGACCGTTGCGTTCAAGCAGATCGTAGGCGAGCACGCGCACCGGCGTGTTGCGCAGGGTGGCGGCGCCGGGCTTGCGGCGCTGGATGCGCGTCTGCAGCGCAGTGAATGCGCGCGGCAGATTGTCGGCCTCGTCCCACGCCAGCAGCTCGCCATCCAGCACGCAGCCATCGGGCAGCAATGCGGCGGCCTGCTCGATTTCCGGGAAGCGACCATCCAGCCGTTCTTCGCCGCGCGACCACAACGCCACTTCGCCCTGGCGCCGCAGCAACTGCAGGCGGATGCCGTCCCACTTCCATTCCAGCAGCCAGTTGCCGATCTCGCCCAGCCGCTCGGTGGGCTCGCCATCCAGTGGCGAGGCGAGGAAGAACGGATAGGGCTGCTGGCGATCGGTCGGCAGTTCTTCGGCAGACAGCAACGTGGCCAGCAGGCCGGGGGAGGGCACCCAGTCGCCGAGCATGCGCTGGGCGATGCGGGCGATGTCCAGCCCGGACCATTCGGCCAATGCCTGCTGCACCACGCGCTGCGATACGCCAACGCGCAGTGCACCGGTCAGCAGCTTGTTGAAGACCAGGCGTTCGGCCGATGCAAGCTGACGCCAGCCCTCGACTACAGCGGCACGACGCACCGGCTCCGGCTGGTTGGCAACGGCAAGCAGGTGTTGTTCGATCCAGTCGGCCAGGGGGCGATCCTCGGCTTCGCTGGCCGGATCATCCAGCAGCAGCGTGAGCGTTTCGGCAAGGTCGCCGACCTGCGCATAGCTGTCCTCGACCAGCCATGGTGGCAGGCCGGATTCTTCAGCGATCCACGTCCGCAGTTCGCCGCTGCCCGCGATCCTGCGGCGCGCACCGCCCACTTTGCCACCGCTGAGCAGGTACAGCGCCCACGCCGCGTCGTGTGGTCGTGCGTGCTGGAAGTAGTCGATCAGCGCCGCGCGCTTGTCCAGCGTCGCCGTGCTGCGATCCAGCCGCTGGTACAGCGCGGCGAAGGCCTTCATTCCTCGCTCCCGAAATCGGTGCGGAAGGCTTCGGCGGCAACGCCGCGTTCGCGCAGGTATGGAATCAGCGCATCGGTGTTGCCGTGGGTGGCGATGATGCGTTGCGCACCGGTCTGCGCGATGGTCTGCAGCAGCGCAGGCCAATCGGCATGGTCGGAAATCACGAAGCCGCGGTCGACGTTGCGTCGGCGGCGGTTGCCGCGCAGCTGCATCCAGCCCGAGGCGAATCCAAGCTGGTGGCGGCCGAACCGTCGCAGCCAGGGCGTACCGGCGGCTGAAGGCGGCGCCAGGATCAGCTGGCCGGCGGCATCGGGCTGACGTCCCTGCTCGGCAACGGTGAGCGTATCGAGCATCGGGACACCGGCCTGGCGATAGACGGCGACGCCGTTGGCGATGGCACCATGCAACCACGCAGGCTGGTCATCCACCGCACGCAGCTCGGACAACACGCGTTGCGCCTTGCCCAGCGCGTAGCAGAGCAGCACGGCCGCTTCCCCCCGCTGTGCGCACTCGCGGCGCCAGGCGGCGATTTCGGCCGCCACTGCGCGGGTATCGGGCCAGCGATAGATCGGCAGCGCGAACGTGGCTTCGGTGATGAAGGTATCGCAGGGCACCACTTCGAACGGGGTGCAGGTGGGGTCGGGCTGGCGCTTGTAGTCGCCCGAAGCGACCCAGACCTGCTCACCGTCGTCGATGCGCACCTGCGACGAGCCGAGCACGTGGCCGGCCGGATGCAGCGATACCTGCACCCGGCCCAGCGCGAACGGCACGCCCTCGGCATGCGCATGCAGCGGCACATCGCCCAGGCGCCAGCGCAGGATCGGCACGCTGCCGGTGCTGCAGTGGTATTCGCCCATGCCAGGACGCGCGTGGTCGCCATGGCCATGGGTGATGACCGCGCGCGGTACCGGCCGCCAGGGATCGATATGGAAATCGCCTGCCGCGCAGTACAGCCCTTCCGGCCGCAGTACCACCAGATCGTCATTGCCTGCCATGCCATCACTGTGGCGTGGCGGTCGTGCACGCGGCGAGAATCGGCCTGAACGCGGGGTTGCCGGACGATACGGCACAATCGGGCCGCACACCTCTTGCCGGCGGGGAAAGAACCGATGAGTGGACCGAGCTTCAACAGCAGCGCTCACTACGAAACCCACGTGGTGCTCAACCAGCCGCCACCGTTCGCCGGTCGCCAGTTGTGGACCGACGACGTGGCACTGATGGAGGCGGTGCAGCGCGAGGGTGCGGCGGCCTTCGCGCCACGCCTGGCGGTGTACGGAGGGCTGGCCGGTGACGAGCTGTACCGCATCGGCTTCGACGCCAACCGCGATCGCCCACGTCTGCGTACCCATGATGCGCAGGGCCATCGCATCGATACCGTGGAATTCCATCCGGCGTACCACCAGCTGATGCAGACGGCGAAAGAGCATGGCGTTGCAGGTCTGTCCTGGCACGAGCCGCAGCCTGGCGCGCATGTCGCGCGCGCTGCGCTGAGCTACCTGCATCACCAGGCCGAGGCGGGCACCAGCTGCCCGTTGACCATGACCCACGCCGCGGTGGCCGTGCTGCGCGGGCAGCCGCATCTGGCCGAGTGGTCGCGCAAGGCCGCCGCACCGGTATACGACCCGCGTGATGTGCCGGTGGCCGACAAGGCCGGCATCACCCTGGGCATGGGCATGACCGAGAAGCAGGGTGGTTCGGACGTACGTGCCAACACCACCCGTGCCGAGCCCATCGATGGCGAGCGCTATCGGTTGATCGGGCACAAGTGGTTCTTCTCCGCCCCCATGTGCGATGGCTTCCTGGTGCTGGCGCAGGCGCCGGCCGGGTTGACCTGCCTGCTGATGCCGCGACGGCTGGCCGACGGCGATCGCAATGCGTTCCGCCTGATGCGCTTGAAGGACAAGCTGGGCGACTGGGCCAACGCCTCCAGCGAAGTGGAGTTCTGTGGGGCGCAAGCCTGGCGGGTGGGCGAGGAAGGGCGTGGCGTGGCCACCATCATCGGCATGGTGATGATGACCCGGCTGGACTGCATGCTCGGTTCTGCGGCGGAAATGCGCATGGCGCTGGCGCAGGCGCTGCACCACGCGCGGCATCGGCGCACCTTTGGAAAGCCCCTGATGGACCATCCGTTGATGGCCAACGTGCTGGCCGATCTGGCGCTGGAATCGGAAGCCGCTACGGTGCTGGCGATGCGTATCGCGCGCGCGGTCGATCACGCCGGCAGCGATCCAGCCGAGGCCGCGCTTGCGCGGCTGGGTACGGCATTGGGCAAGTACTGGATATGCAAGCGCGCGCCTGCGTTCGTCAACGAGGCACAGGAATGCCTCGGCGGTGCCGGCTACGTGGAGGAATCGATGTTGCCGCGGCTGTACCGGCAGGCGCCGTTGAATTCGATCTGGGAGGGTAGCGGCAACATCCAGTGCCTGGATGTGCTGCGCGCGCTGGCGCGCGAACCGGAGGTGCTGGCGGCACTGCACGGTGAGTTGGAGGCGGTGGCCGACCGTGATGCGCGCTATGCGGCGGCGCTGCAGCAGTGGCGAGATGCGCCGGCGCCGGAGGAGGCGCAGGCGCGGGTGTTCTGCGAACGCACGGCATTGCTGCTGCAGGCGGCCTTGTTGCTGCGTGCGCGCAGTCCGATGGCTGATGCGTTCATCCGCAGCCGGCTGCAGGGCGAACATGGGCTGGCGTTCGGCACGCTGCCGGCCGGGGTGGATGTGGCGGGGATGCTGGCGCGCGCGCTGCCGTAGGTGACGGCCAACGGCGGAGCCCCTCGTGGTGGGCGCTGCGGGAGTGTGGGGCGGGGCCGCGCGGGTGGGCTGCGCAGGGGGCGCCGTGAACCCATCCCTGGGGGCTTGGCCGCGGCATCCATGCCGCGGACACCCCTGCGCAGCCCACCCGCGCGGCCTTGGACGGTTTCCGTGCGCGTCCAGCACGGAATCAACAGAAGAAGCGAAAAGCAGAAAGCAGAAAAGCCGCGGCAATGCCGCGGCTTTTCCTGTAGAGCCGAGCGCCGGGCCATGCCCGGCGAACGCGAAGGCCTTAGTGCTTGGCTTCTTCCTTGGCGGCAGTGGCCTTGGCGTCGTCGGCCACATCGCGGGCCTTGTCGGCAACCTTCTGCGCGGCATCGGCCGTGGCGTCGCTGGCGTGGGCGGCAGCATCGGTCGCTGCGACCTTGGCTTTGTCGGCGGCATTGGCGGTAGCGGCTGCGGCGCTGTCCAGCGCCTGCTGGGTATCGGCAGCAGCCTGCTCGGAGGCGGCGGCGGTCTTGTCGGCGGCGTCGCGGGTGGCTTCGGCGGCCTTGTCGACGGCATCGCGTGCGGCGGCGCCGGCGCTGTCGGCGGCCTGCGCGGCATCCTGCTTGGCCTGCTCGGCTTCCGGGCCCTTGCAGGCGGCCAGTGCCAGCAGCAGGGAGGCGGCCAGCAGGGTGGTGGTCAGCGGGCGAATCTTCATGGCGGTCTCCGGTACTGCAATGGATGGGGACGCCAGCCTATTCATGCCGTTGTGAAGACGTGGTGGTGACCCGCGCAGAACCGCGCGCAAAGAAAAAGCCGCTGGCGAACCAGCGGCTTCTTCAGAACAGCTTGAAGAAAGAAGTTATTACTTCTTGGCTTCTTCAGCAGCGTCCTTGGCCTTCTCGGCGGTGCCTTCAGCAGCCTTGGCAGCGTCGGCAGCAGCGCCGGCAGCAGCGTCGGTGGCAGCGCCAGCAGCCTGGGCAGCGGCGTCAACCGAAGCGTCAGCAGCGGTGGCGGCGGTGTCAGCGGCCTGCTGGGCAGCGTCGGCGGTCTGGGCGCCAGCAGCGGCGGCCTGGTCGGCAGCAGCCTGGGCTTCGGTGGCGGCCTGGTTGGCCGAAGCAGCGGCGTCCTGGGCAGCTTCCTGCTTCGAGCAGGCGGCCAGGGCCAGAGCCAGGGACATCGCGACCAGCAGCTTGTTGATGCTCATTGTGTAAATCCTCGTCGTTAGAATTAGGCAACGCGCATGCTGCGCGCCGACAACATGATGACAAGCCAAGATTGGGTGTCAAGCGATCCCGCATTCATTTTTGCGAAATAGACGTTAAACCCTTTCAGATCAACTCGATGGCGATAGCCGTCGCTTCGCCGCCGCCGATGCACAGGGTGGCAATGCCGCGCTTGCCGCCCCGCGTGCGCAATGCATTGACCAAGGTGACCACCAGGCGTGCGCCGGAGGCACCGATCGGATGGCCCAGTGCGCAGGCACCGCCATTCACGTTGAGCTTGTCGTGCGGGATGCCCAGTTCGCGCATCGGTGCCATGGCCACCACGGCGAAGGCCTCGTTGACTTCGAACAGATCGATCTGGTCCAGCGACCAGCCGGTCTTCTCCAGCAGCGTGTGGATGGCGCCGATCGGGGCCGTGGTGAACCACTCCGGCTCCTGCGAATGGGTGGCGTGGCCGACGATCCGCGCCAGCGGCTGCAGGCCGCGTGCGACAGCATCTTCTTCGGTCAGCAGGACCACCGCGGCGGCGCCGTCGGAAATGCTGGAGGAGCTGGCGGCGGTCACGCTGCCGTCCTTCTTGAAGGCCGGGCGCAGGGTCGGGATCTTGGCAATGTCCGAACGGCCGGGCTGTTCGTCGCTGGTGACCTCGACCTCACCCTTGCGGGTGGCGACCTTCACCGCAACGATTTCGTCGGCGAAGGCACCGTTGGCCTGGGCCGCCTGAGCGCGCTTGACCGATTCGATGGAGTAGGCGTCCTGCTCTTCGCGGGTGAACTGGTATTTGTCCACGGCGCATTCGGCGAATTCGCCCATGGCCTTGCCGTCATAGGCGTTGACCAGGCCATCGTGGGCCATGTGGTCCACGGCCTGGAAGTTGCCGAAACGGTTGCCGGTGCGCGAATTGGGCAGCAGGTGCGGGGCGTTGGACATCGATTCCATGCCGCCGGCGACCACGATCCTGGCCGAACCGGCCTTGATCAGGTCATGGCCGAGCATGATGGCCTTCATGCCCGAACCGCAGACTTTGTTGAGGGTGGTCGCACCGACCGACAGCGGGATGCCGGCGGCGATCGCCGCCTGGCGGGCAGGGGCCTGGCCGAGGTTGGCCGGCAGCACGCAGCCCATCAGGACTTCGGAGACGTCGCTGGCAGGAACGCCCGACTGTTCCAGTGCGGCGGCAATGGCGGCCGCGCCGAGGGTCGGGGTCGGAACGCCGTTGAACTGGCCGAGGAAGGAGCCGATGGCGGTGCGCTTGGCGGCGGCGATGACGATGTTGGACATGGCAATCTCGTTGATGCGTGAGCAATGTTCGGAAAGGAGACGGCGGCTGTTGGATGCGGCGCCGTTTCCCGGCAGACTGCGTGGGGGTCGGCTCAGTATAGAGGGTCGGCGAAGACTGCCGCTGGGCAGTCCTTGATGCCTGCCCGGATGGCGGCAGGCCAACGTTCATGGGAAGGAAACGATGGAACGTAAGACGATGGGAAGGTCGGTCCTGGCATCGGCGCTGGCAGTGGCGCTGTCGGCGTGTGGCGGTGGAGGAGGCGGCAGCAACGTGCGCATCGACCCGCCACCGGTCACGCCTCCCGTTACCCCCCCGGTTACTCCGCCGCCAGCCGGCAGACCGCTGGAACCGGCTGTGGATGCGCATCTGGCACAGACCAACGCGCGTGCCGCACAGGCCGCTGGCGCGACCGGTCGCGGCGTGCGCATCGGCATTGTCGATTCGGGCGTGCTGCGCAATGCCGAGGCACTGAACGGACGGGTGGTGGCCAACCTCAACTACATCGACCCGAGTCGCAACAATCTCAGAGTCGACGACGTGCTTGGCCATGGCACGGCCGTCGCCAGCCTGGCCGCCGGCGCATCGGTGGGCGTCTGGCCGGGGGGGATCGCCCCCGGTGCGGAGATCGTCTCGGCGCGCATCATTTCCGACACCGAGCCCAAGGATGACGGCAGCGGCAACGGCAATTCCTTCAGCGGCACGCTGGGCGTGGCCGGGGTCCACCAGGACCTGATCAACTACGGCGTGAAGGTGATGAACAATTCCTGGGGCGGCCTCTACTGGACCGACCTCGGCACCACCGCGCAGGTCGCGGCCGAATACCGCCCCTTCATCATCAACCATGGTGGCCTGGTGGTGTTCGCTGCGGGCAACGAGGGGCGCGACCAGCCCAGCAGCGTGGCTGCGCTGCCCAGCCAGCGTGGCTTTGGTGGAACGCTGCCGGCGGCCGACCTGGAGAAGGGCTGGCTGGTGGCCACCGCGATCGATCCGAACAAGCCGGGTGAACGCGCGCCCTGGGCCAACGCCTGTGGCGACACGGCGCGCTACTGCCTGACCGCTCCCGGCAGCGCGGTGTTCCCAGAGCCGGGTACCGGCAAGTATCTGTGGAATTACGGTACATCGTTCGCCGCACCGCTGATCTCCGGTGCCGCTGCGCTGGTCTGGCAGCGCTACCCGTACTTCGACAACGACCTGGTGCGGCAGACCCTGCTGGGCACCGCTACCGACATCGGCGCGCCAGGCGTCGATGCGGTCTTTGGCTACGGCATGCTCAACGTCGGCAAGGCGGTGAACGGCCCCGGCCGCTTCGACTGGGGCGATGTGACGGTCAATGTCGATGCGTCTTCCTCGGGCTCGCTCTGGAGCAACGACATCGCCGGCACGGGTGGCCTGGTCAAGCGCGGCGACGGCCGGCTGGAGCTGAGCGGCAACAACAGCTACAGCGGTGCGACCCGCATCGAGCGCGGCAGCCTGGCCCTGCGGGGCGGTGCTGTGATTCGTTCCAACGTCAGCATCTCTGGTGCCGGCGGTGCCTCGATGGTCGGGCTGCAGTTCATGCCGGGCACGCCACGGGTGATCGGCAACGTCGACAACGGCGCCAGCGTGGTGCTGACCAACGCCAACACCAACGCGACCATCGAAGGCAATTACAGTCAGCGGCCGGATGCGCAGCTGATTGTCGCGCTGGGCGTGAACCCGCTGCAGGTGACCGGCACCGCACGCCTGGCCGGTGGCGTGGTGGTCAATGGCATCGTTTCCGGCTACGTGCCGCAGGTCGGCAGCCGCCAGGGCCTGATCCATGCCAACGGCGGCATCAACGGTACGTTCACCACCCCGGTGTCCAACACCGGTGCCAACGGCCTGACCCTGCTGCAGGCGCAGTACGGCTACAGCAGCAACGACGCGTGGATGGACCTGACCCAGGTCAATGTTTCCGCTGCCGCGTCCGGTCTGGGTGCCACTGCACAGGCATCGGCACTGCGGGTGTCGTCGGCATTCACTGCGCTGGACCGCAATACGAACCTGCAGGGTTCGGCGTTCGGCGTGGCGGCCGGCGAGCTGCAGCGTACGGCGGGCGGCACCGATGGCCTGTCGGCGAGCCTCGAAAGCCTGTCCGGACAGGCGCATGCACGCGCTGAAGCGTCGACCTTCGACAGCGTGGACATGTCGCGCCGTGCAGTTGCCGAGCGCTTCGACCGCGTGCAGGCGGCGCCGAAGCTGCGTGGCGCCTGGCAGAGCGCGCTGGGTGAAGCCGGGCAGGGCAGTTTTGCCGGCAATGCCGCCGACAGCCGGGGCTGGATGGCCGGCCAGGACGTAGCACTGGGCAGCAACGGTCTGCTGGGCATGGCCTTCGGTGAAACCCGCAGCAACGGCGGCAGCAACTTCAGTGGCGATCGCGGTCGCGACCGCCAGACGCAGGCGCAACTGTATGCCGGCTGGAACCTGGGGCGTGGCTATGCCCTGGCCCAGTTCGGCACCGGCCAGTTCGCCCGTGAACTGGACCGTCAGTTGCTGCTGGGCGCAGGTGCCTACGGTGTCTCCGCGCGCTACGGCGGGCGTTTCAGCAGTGCCAGCGTCGAAGGCGGCTATCGTTTCGGTCGCATCGGTGCGTCGTTGACCCCGTACCTGGGGGCCAGCAGTACACGCCTGGATACCGATGGCTTCAGCGAGCAGGGCGGCTTCGGCTTCGGCCTGCGTGGTGAAGCGTCGCGTGCGCAGCGCAGCCAGATGCTGGCGGGCCTGCGTGGTGAACGCCAGTGGGGCCGCTGGACCCTGCGCGGCCATGCCGAATGGCAACAACGGCTGGATGGCAGTGAGCAGGCCCGGCAGGCAAGTTTTGTCGGCGTTGATGCCTGGGCGCCGTTGGCCGGTATTGACGCGCCACGTGGCAGTGCCTTGTTCGGCCTGGCACTGGAATCGTGGTGGGGCCGCAATGGCCGCTTGAGCCTGGGTATCGACCAGCGCGTGGGTGGCAATGATGCCCGGCAGGCGGCGCTGCGCTACAGCACGGGCTTCTGATCGTAGCGCCGGGCCTGCTGCCCGGCGCGTCTACTCGGCGGTGCCGACCCACGGTCGGCACGCGCCCGGTTCGTGAAGGCGGCGATCAACCGCCGCGCAGGTTGCCCAGGCGCGGCGTGCTGCGGCCCAGCGGCATCTTCAGCTTGCCGATCGACAGGATGCGCGCTTCGGCGATCCGGTCGGCGGCACGCTGCGGGGCGATGTTCTCGCGCTGCGACAGTTCGAAGATGCGCGTCAGGTTGTGGTAGATGCTGCGGATCAGCCGCATCGCGCGCTCGCGGTTGTAACCGTCGATTTCCAGGGACACGTTCATCACGCCACCGGCGTTGACCGCATAGTCCGGCGCATACAGGATGCCGCGCGCATGCAGCTCGTCGCCGATCTCCAGGCTGGACAGCTGGTTGTTGGCGGTGCCGCAGATGATCTTCGCCTTGATCCGCGGCAGGGTGTCGGCGTTGATCGCGCCTTCCAGCGCGCACGGCGCGAACACATCGGCGTTCACTTCGTGGATCTCGTCCGGCTTCACGGCCTCGGCGCCGAAATCGCTGACCGCACGATCCACCAGTGCACTGTCCAGATCGGTGACATACAGCTTGGCGCCGCGGTCACGCAGCAGCTTCACCAGTTCCATGCCGATATGGCCCAGGCCCTGCACCGCGATGCTGGTCTTGCCCACTTCCTCATGGCCGAACTTGAAGCGCATCGAGGCCATCAGCGCCTGCAGCGCGCCATAGGCGGTGAACGGGGCCGGATCTCCCGAGCCGCCATGGACCTGGTGCACGCCGGTCACGAACTGGCTTTCCAGGTAGATGTTCTCCATGTCGTTGACGTCGGTACCGACATCCTCGGCCGTGATGTAGCGACCGCCCAGCGAATCGACGTAGCGGCCGAAGGCGCGGAACAGCACTTCGGTCTTGTCGGTCTTGGGGTCGCCGATGATCACCGCCTTGCCGCCACCGACATTGAGACCGGCCAGCGCATTCTTGTAGGTCATCGTGCGGCTCAGCCGCAGCACGTCGGCCAGCGCATCGTCGGTGCTGGCGTAAGGGCGCATGCGCACTCCGCCCAGGGCAGGGCCCAGGGTGGTGTTGTGGATGGCGATGATCGCCCGCAGGCCGGCATCCTGGTTGTGGCAGAACACCACCTGTTCGTGGCCGGTGGTTGCGAGGGTTTCGAATAGCATGGGGTCTCCGATGGCGCGATCTGCGGTGAACTGCGGCGAACTGCCAATGAACGGTAGGGTCCGAAAACAAAAAAAGCGACGTCGTCGGTACAGGGGGACGGGTCGCGCGGCGCCATTCTAGTCCATTCGCCCGGGATATGCCGTGGACGCTGGAGGCGCCCGGGTTAAAGAAGATGAAAGTGCGGCCGATGCTGCGACGACGGCAGGTGGCCGGATGTGATGAAGGTGCAGGGGCAGGCCGTGGCAGCAGCAGGACAACGACAGGATGGGCGGCGATGACCGCAGCGTGGTGGCGATCGGTGCTCCGTTGGCTGTCGCAGCTGGGCGGGCAGGCCCCGTCACGCCTGGCCGCAGCACCCCGCCAGGCCGTGGCCGCAGCGGCGGCCAGCCTGCAGGGTGACGCCTTGCCGGCGGCCGAGGTGGCCGCTCACCTGCAGCGCGGACTGCATGCGCTGGCACTGTATCCGCGCCTGGCAGGTGAGCCGGTGGCGGTCAGCGCATCGGGTCTGGCCGAAGCGGTGGACCGTGCACTGCAGGACCGCGACTGGGCCACCCGGCAGTTGCCGCGGCGCCCGCAGCTGTTGCCGCAGCTGATCCAGACGGTCAACGACGACGTTGCATCGGCGCGGGTGATGGCCGCGATCATCGGCCAGGATCCGGTGCTGACCGGCAACCTGCTGCGGATCGCCAACAGTCCGGCCTACAAGGTGCACGAGCGACCGGTGGAAAGCCTGCAGCGGGCGGTGACCCTGGTCGGCACCGAAGGTGTGCGGCAGATCATCAGTGCCGTGCTGGTGCAGCCGGTGATGCAGGTGCAGTGCGAGGTGTTCCCGCAGTTCAGTTCGATCATATGGGAGCACGCGCTGCTGGCTTCGCGCGCGGCCGCCGACCACGCACGCACGGTCACCTTTGGCGATGCCTTCGCTGCGCAATGGCTGGGCCTGGTGCAGGGGCTGGGTGCGGCGCTGGTCATGCGCCAACTGCTGCAGGAAGCGCAGGCGCGCGGCGAAGCGGTGGAGCCGGCGCTGGCCCTGCAGTTGCTGCAGCAGTGGTCTCAGCCGCTGGCTCAGCGTGTGGCGGCCGCCTGGGAACTGCCCGAACCGGTGCATCAGGCTCTGGCCCCTGACGCCGACGGTCCGCTGGCCGACAGCCTGCGCCTGGCCAGTGCCGCTGCGGCGGCCAGTCTGCTGTGTCGGCATGGGCATGCCAGCCAGGGCCGCATGCTGGCCCTGCTGGAGCAGTTGCCGGCAGCGCCACCGCACGCGCTGCGCTGGATCTGGCGGCGCCTGCATGGGCGCAATGTGGAAACCCTGGATGAGAGCGTGCACGGCGATGGCGAGGGGCCTGCCTCCTGATCGCTACAGTTGGGATTCCAGCGGCAACCAGCTGATCACCCGCGCCGTCCAGCGTTTGCCGAGGCTGCTGCCAGGTTCGGCTTCGACCCAGTGCGGCGGCGGCTCGCGCTGCAGCCAGCGCAGTTCGTCATTGGCACCCAGTGCCAGCCACCAGCTGTGCTCCGGGCTGGCCAGGCGCAGGTATTCCGTACGCAGCTGTGCGCCCAGCACCGGGTCGTCGAACAGCACGCCCATCTCGGTGTTGAGATAGGCCGAACGCGGATCAAGGTTGAACGAGCCGACGAACCCGCGCTGGTCGTCCACCAGCAATGCCTTGGTGTGCAAGCTGGCGCCACTGCTGCCGAACAGGCTGCCGTCAGTGGCCTGGCCATTTGCCTTCAGTTCGTACAACTGCACGCCGGCCTTCAGCAGCGGCACCCGGTAGCCCATGTAGCCACCGTGCACGGCAGCCACATCGTTGGCCGCCAGCGAGTTGGTCACCACGCCAACCTGGGCGCCACCTCCGGCCATCGCGGAAAGGCCGTCCAGCCCTTCGCTGCCGGGCACGAAGTACGGCGAGATCAACAGGGCCTTGTAACGTGTCGACTGCAACTGCCGGACCAGCTCGGTGACCAGCCAGTCGTCGTGCGCATCGCCGTGGTGCTTCATCGGTGGATCGGACACGATCCGGACCTGCGTGCTCCAGTGCAGAGGCTCCGGGCTGGCGCGCTGGCGCTGGCGCGACTCGGCCACGCGCTGCAGGTACGGTTGAGCCTGTGCAAGCAGCGCGTCCAGGTCGGACTGGCGTACCAGCTGGCGCAGTTGCGCATCGGTGTAGATGGCCAGCGCCGAGATTGGAATTGCCGCGTCACTGTTCCAGTAGTCGTCGAAAATCTGGCTGGCCTGCTGCACGGCCGGGCCGGCGACCACCAGGTCCAGGTCCTGGAAATTCACGTCGCTGCGCGCGCTGAAATACTCCTCGCCGATGTTGCGGCCACCGACGATGGCAATGCGGCCATCGGCGATCCAGCTCTTGTTGTGCATGCGATGGTTCACGCTGAAGGCGCGTTGCACCAACTCCAGCGTGCGGGCGATGCCGCTGCGGTTGCGGAACGGGTTGTACAGGCGAAGCTCGATGTTGGGATGCGCATCGAGCGCCATCATCAGCGCATCCTTGTCCTTGGCATTCATGTCATCGAGCAGGATGCGCACACGCACGCCACGTTCGGCAGCGTCGTACAGCGCCTTGGCCATCAGGTGGCCGATCAGATCGTCGTGCCAGATGTAGTACTGCAGATCCAGGCTGCGGCCGGCATGTTCGGTGATCATCGCGCGGGCGGCGAATGCATCCATGCCATCGCTGAGGAAGGCCACGCCTGACTGCCCCGGATGGGCCGCCAGCAGGGGCATCATCTGCCGATCGATGATCGTCTGCGCAGGCTGCAGGGGCAGGACCTGTGACGCGTCGCCGCGCGCCTGCGGGGCCAGATGGTCGGCCAGCAGCAGGCCGGACAGAACCAGCAGAAGCAGGGCCGCGATGATGATCACGGCGACGCGCAGCAGGCGCCGCCATAGGGGTTTGCGTAGACTCATGACGCCGATGGTAGATCCACGCCATGCGTGGATGAAGCCCCACACCATGCGCGGAGGTAGATCCACGCCATGCCTAGATGGCGCGCCATCAGTAGATCCACGCCATGCCTGGATGGCGCGCCATCAGTAGATCCACGCCATGCGTGGATGAAGCCCCGAGACTCAGAACCGCTCGTCGCTGCCCAGGTAGCGCCACTGGCCCACGGCCAACGGGCCCAACGCCACTCGACCGATGCGCAGACGACGCACGGCCACAACCTGCAGGCCGGCAGCCGTAACCGCAGTCCTCAGCCCCTTCGCAGTCAGCCCCTTGCCTGCAAAACGCAGGCGCTGCTCGCTTTGCCAGCTGACCTTGGGGCCGCCCGCTTCATGCTGCAGCCGGGCCATCAGCCACGGTCCACGTTCCGGACCACCTTCAGCCACTTCGACCAGGTACTCCTGTTCGGTGCGGCCGAGGTTCCGCTGCAGGTGTGCGAGCACCGCCGGGTCCTGACTGACCACCACCAGACCGCTGTCGTCGGCCGGCAGCGACGATGCCAGCTGCAGACCGTGGAAATGCCGCTGCAGCGGACGGATGTCACTGGCATCCAGTTCGCTGCGGGTTTCAGAGCGGATCAGCGCGCACAGGGCATCGGCCGGCACGCCCGCCGGTTTGTGCAGCAGCATGCTGGCACGCTCGGCCTTGCTGTCGCTGGCCTGCTCGGCCACCACGATGCTGGCGCTCTCGTCCACCGGCCGCTGCGGCTGTTCCACCACTTCGCCATCGACGCTGACCCAGCCGCCCTCGATGTAGCGCCGCGCTTCACCACGCGGGATGCCGAGCAGGGCGGACAGGCGTTTGTCGAGACGGGTCGGTTCCATGGCGGAAAGGTCAGGCAGGGGGCGCGCAGTGTAGCTGCTACGCCGTTTCAGCGCTGGCTGCGGTTGGCCAGCTCGGTCAGGTACAGCCGGGTATCGAACTCCAGTTGCAGGTAATCCGGCTCCATGTGCTGGCACAGCTGGTAGAAGGCCTTGTTGTGGTCGGCCTCCTTCAGGTGGGCCAGTTCGTGCACCACGATCATGCGCAGGAAGGCCGCTGGCGCCTGCCGGAACACGGTAGCGATGCGGATCTCGCGACTGGCCTTGAGCCGGCCCCCGTGCACGCGGGAAATGGCGGTGTGGGTGCCCAGGGCATGCTTGATGACCTCCAGCGTGTTGTCATAGCAGACCTTGTTGAGCGGCACCGACTTGCGCAGGTAGCGGTCCTTCATGTCCTGGGTGTAGTCGTACAGCTGGCGGTCGCTGCGCACCTCATGCGGGTCGGGGTAGCGCTGCTGCAGCCAGGGGCCGAGCTTGCCCTGGGCCAGCAGATCGCTGACCTGGGCCACCAGGGGTTCGGGGTAGCCGGTGAGGTACTTCAGGGCAGCCATGCAGGGGCGTCGGCGCGTCGGTAGAATGGGGCATCCAGATTACACGCGGTACGTATCGACCATGGCAAAGCCCAACGCGCTGCAGGAACAATTGCTCAAGGCCGGCCTGGCCAAGAAGTCGCAGGCCAGCGCCGCCGCGAGCGCGCAGGCCAAGGCCCGTCAGGGCAAGGCCGAGTCGACGTCCGCCGAGGTCCAGCGTGAAGCTGAACGCGCTCGCGCCGAGAAGGTTGAGCGCGACCGCGCGCTGGCCGCCGAGCGCAACGCGCAGGCCAAGTTGGCTGAACAGAAGGCGCAGGCAAAACAGATCATCACGGCCCACGCCGTGCCTCACAAAGGCGAGGACGAGTACCGTTTCAGCGACGGCGCGGTGATCCGCACGCTGCTGATCGATACCAAGCTGCGCAAGGCGTTGTCGGTAGGCGTGCTGGTCATCGTGGCCCATGGCGACAGCTACGCGGTGCTGCCGCGCGCGGCGGCCGAAAAGGTGCGTGAACGCGCCCCGGAAGCCATCATCGTCGACCACGGCACGCCAGGCTCCAGCGCCGAGATCTCCACCGGCAACGCCGAGGATGACGCCTACTACGCGCAGTTCCAGGTTCCCGACGACCTGGTCTGGTAAGGCGGCGCTGAACCGGCCGCAGCGTCCGCCGGGCATGGCCCGGCGCCACCGATTGCGGTGGGGTGTATCGTCCCCATATCAGGTGACACCCCTGCGGAGGATGGCCATGGCTACCGGTTGGGCCGGAGATGGTGCGGTCCAGGACCAGATCGACGCCACCGTCGACGATGCGATTGCCCGCGCGCGGCGCCAGCTGCGCCAGGGCCCGGGTCTGGAACACTGTGAGGAATGCGACGCGCCGATTCCCTTGGCGCGGCGCCAGGCGGTGCCTGGGGTTCGGCTGTGCGTGAACTGCCAGCAGGCGCATGACGAAGAAGAACAGGCGCAGAGTGGCTACAACCGGCGCGGCAGCAAGGACAGCCAGCTGAGGTAAGGGTTGTTCGGCAGGGCTGCGCCCTGCACCCGCCAAGGCAACAGCAACAGAAACAGCGGCATTCCGTGGGGTGGCGGGGCGGTGTCGGATTGCGGGGACGCCGCAAGTACGTCCCTGTAGGCTTGGCAGCCGCATCCATGCGGCTGACACCCCGCAATCCGACACCGCCCCACCTCTGACAGTTTTCCGGTGCCTGGTAGATCCACGCCATGCGTGGATGAATCTCCATCGAAATCGAAAATTTCGATATCGGAACGATCTGAGCCGAGCATGGCTCGGCCCTACAGAAAGCAGTGCCCGACAGATCGCGGAAATCTGTCGAGGGCGGGGTGGGTCCGGTTGAGGGGGCGTGAGCCGCATGGATGCGGCGACCGAGCTTACATGGACGTACTTGCAGCGTCTCCCTCAACCGGACCCACCCCGCCAACCCACGAAATGCTGGCTTTTGCTGTTGCTCTGGCGGTTGACGTTGATTCGGCAGGTGCAGGGCGCAGCCCTGCAAAGAAAAACCCCCTCAGCCGTCGCCCTGGATGCCGCCGGGCGCCTGCGTCGGGTCGCGCCAGCGGCGCACCGTGCGCTGGAAGAACAGGTTGTTCGGCAGCTGCAGCACCGTGCCTTCGTGGCCGTCACCGGTTTCCTGCAGCGTGGTGTAGATCAGGTTGACGTCGATCACCCGGCCCTTCAATCCGGGTTTTTCGCCGTTCTCCAGCACTTCGATGTAGTCATGCAGGCGGAACGGGCGCGTGGTGAAGATCAGCAGCGTGCAGAAGATGTTGGACAGCACGCTCCAGGCGGCGAAGAACGCCACCGCACCCACCGCAGCGAAACCGGTGAAGGCCGTCCACAGCACCGAGGGCGAGGCGCCGAGCAGGCTGAGGATGTACAGCACCGCGCTGAAATAGACCACGAAACTGGTGATCCGGCGCGCACCCATCACCATTTCCGGTGGCAGCGTGTAGTGATCGGCGAAGCGGCGGATCAGGCGCCGGGCCAGGACCCGCAGCAGCCAGGCGGCGAGCAGGGTGATCAGGATCTGCAGGGCGATCCCGATGTCATGCAGCCAGGGGTGGGTCCAGGCGGGCAGGTGGTCCTTCAGCGACAACATCATGGGGCGACAACGTGTGACGGAAACGGGGCTTGATGTTACCCGGCGCGTGTCGACGTTTCGACCGCCTGTACCCAGGCCACGCAGACAAGGTCCTGTTTGTGCTGCTGCAGGCAGGCGCGGCCGCTCTCGGCACGCCAGTGCAGGGAGACGCCGCATGCCTGCAGCAGCATGCAGGCCGCGATCGCCAGCAGGGCGGCGCAGGATGGACTGGACATGGGAGGCTCCTGGCCGGGCAGGCCTGCGGGGGACCTGTGATGGATGCAGCCAGCCGCGAAAAGGTTGCATCCCGAAAACGCGCCGGAAGATCTAAACCTTTTTCCGGCAGGCTGCATCCAACGGATATGCTCGACACCACCATGCCCGCGCCGCCTGCCGCCAACGACGCCGTCGACGAAACCGCTTTGGTGCGTGCGGCGGCGGCCGGCGATACCGCGGCCTATGAACTGCTCTATCGACGGCATGCGCCGCGGGTGTTTGCCTCGGTGTGGCGCCTGTGTGGTGGCCAGCAGGCACGCGCCGAGGATGCACTGCAGGAGGCCTTCCTGCAGGCATGGAAGGCACTGCCGGGCTTCCGTTTCGAGAGCAGCGTATCAACCTGGCTGCATCGGTTGGGGGTCAATGCCGCGTTGATGGAACTGCGCGGCCGTGCCGCCGGGCGCGACCACGACAGTCTGGACGACGTTGACGGTGGCATACCGGAGATGGCGGTGCACGACGGTTGCGCGGGCACCGAACGCGACCTGGAGCGCGCGTTGGCGACCCTGCCGCCGCGTGCACGTGCGGTACTGGTACTGCACGATATCGAAGGCTGGAAACACCATGAAATCGCCGACCAGCTGCAGATGGCGGTCGGTAGTTCCAAAGCACAGCTGCATCGCGCGCGTGGCCTGCTGCGCGCGCGCTTGGGAGACATGACATGACGACGCACGACCCTGATCACGACCTGGCGGCGCGCCTGCGCGCGCTTCCCGCAGAACGCAGCGCACCGGCTGATGGCTGGGAACGCCTGTCGGCGCGGTTGCCCCCCCGCGAACCGGTTGCCTCGCAGGTGCCGGCGGACAACGTGGTGACCTTGCCACTGCGGACCCAGCGACGCTGGTGGTTGCCGGTTGGCGCGGCATTGGCGGCCAGCCTCGCGCTCTACGCAGTGGCGCCGTGGCGGCATGCGCCCGAGGCGCTGCCCGCACCCAGTGGCCTGCAGCTGCAGGCCGATGCGATGACCGAACAGTACCGGCAGGCAGTGGCGTCGCTGCCTGATGGCACGGCGCCGGAGTGGCAGCCAGCGCTGCATGAACTGGACCGCAGCGTGGAACAGATCCGTGCCGCGATGGCGCAGGACCCGCGTGCGCCGCACCTGCTTGGACAGCTGAAGCGGACCTACGCGCTGCGGCTCGAACTGACCCGGCAGGCGGCCCAGGCCGCCACCGGTCTGACAACCTGAGGAGACCCACCAATGCGAACCCTTTTGCCTTTCTGCGCGGCCTTGCTGCTGGTGCCCGCCATGGCGCTGGCCGATACCCGTATCGACGAGCGTCACAACATCGCCAGCGGCGGCCGCGTCGAACTGAGCAACATCGCTGGCAAGGTCACTGTGCGCGGCTGGGACCGCAATGACGTGCAGCTCACCGGCACGCTCAGCGACGGCCTGCAGCTGCGCCAGGAAAAGAGTGCCAACCGGGTGCGCTGGGAAATCGAGTATCCGCGACGCAGCAACAGTGGCGGCGCCACACTGACCCTCAACGTGCCGCGCTCGGTGGAGTTGCTGCTGAGCACGGTCAGTGCCGACCAGGACATCAGTGGCGTTGATGTGCGACGCCTGCAGGCCGATACGGTCAGCGGCAGCCTGAGTGCGTCCGGTCGCAGTGGCGACAGCAAGCTCAACACGGTCAGTGGCAGTGTCAATGCGCGACTGCAGACGCCGAAGATGGACGTGAACACGGTCAGTGGCCGCATCGAAGCCGGCGGCGGCGTGTCGGGCGATATCGGTGCGCAGACGGTGTCCGGCCGGGTCGAGGTCGACGCCGGTCGCGTGCAGCGGCTTGCGGTGGAAACCGTGTCGGGCAGCATCGACCTGTCGGCAACGGCCTTGGCGCCGGGCGGGCGCATCAACGTGGAGTCGGTCAGTGCATCGGTCAGCCTGCGCCTGCCGCGTACGGTATCGGCGCAGCTGTCGGTGAACAGCTTCAGCGGGTCGATCAACAGTGACGCCGGCAAGGTGGAGCGCCCGCGCTATGGGCCGGGCAGCAGCCTGGATGCCCGCCTGGGTAGCGGCGACGGCGATATCCGCGTGCAGTCGCACTCGGGCAGCGTGCAGGTACGCCTGGACCGCTGAGCGCGGTCCGGCAGGCCGCGGCGGCAGCGCCGCCGCGGTCGGGGGAGGGTCAGCTGGCTTTCTTCAGCGCCCAGGTGGTACCGAGAACTTCAATCTTGCCACCGCCCTTGCGGAACGCAGCCAGGTCGGAGGCGATCGAGTCGCTGTTGACCACGGTGCTGGCGGATGCGCCCTTGCGTTCGCTGCGGATGCTGTTGCTGGCCTTCGCGGGGGTCTTTGCCTTGCGGGGCATGGTTGCTCCTGTCAGGTGGAAGGGGAGGAAAGCGCACAGGACTCAGCCTGGCGCAGGTAGTCCTGCCGCTCGCGGCGGCAGTCGTCGCCGCCCATCGAAAACTGGCGGCAGATCGCCGGGCGCTGCGAATAGATCGTGCAGCGCAGGTGATATGGATCGATCGCCGCGCACCAGCCTTCCTCGTTGCGCGCCATCACGGTACGGCCGTGTGCGTCGCGCGACAGGAACTGGCCGGGCACGTGGTCGCCGGGCTGCAGCAGGACCGGCAACCGGCAACAGACCGCGTCACAACGGCGGCAGTCGATGGGTGCTGGTTCAGCGTCAGGTTGTACGGCCACAGGGGCCTGGCGGGTGCCCAAAGCGGGTCTCGATGGCGGCTCGGGTAGTACGCGGACCATGATCGAGCCAGAGGGCATGGCCGCCAGACCCGCTGGGCGGGTCAGGCTGCACCATGGGTACACACACCGGCGAGGCCAGCGGAAGGTGCAGCGGTTTTCTAGCCGGCCAAGGGTAGCGCAGACCGCGTAACGTTTTGTTAATCCCGGCTGGCTGCCGCCAGCGCAAGGCCCTGGACGACCCCCAGCGAGGGCTCGCCGTGGACCATCCGGGCGCCCGGGAAGGCCTCGGCAGCGGCCTGCCGCAGGTAGCCGGCGCGGGACATGCCGCCGGTCAGGAACACCGCGTCCGGGTCGCCGCCGATGTCATTGCGGACCTGGGCGAGCAGTTCGCGGATCTGGGTCAGGTAGCCATGGGCGGCGGCGGCCAGGCCGTCGGCGCTGTTGTCCACGTGCAGGTCGCGCGCAATGTAGTCCAGCGTGCTGCGGTGCTCGCTGGCGCCGCTGAGGGCAATCTTGGCGCGCTCGACATCGCGATACAGGCGGGCAGTGTTGCCGGTGTCCTGCAGTGCCTGCAGGCGCGCGCCCCACGGCGCATCCACGTTGTCGTAGTTGTGCTGGCGGAACTCGCGCTGGCGGGTCATGTCCTGCACGGTGGCCGCTTCCACGTAGTGGTGGGTGGGCACGCGGGTGATGCCACGGCCGAACAGCGGCATGTAGCCGGACAGGCTCAGGGCCAGGTCGATATCGGTACCGCCGCGGGCGATACCCCAGGCACGATGGATCCGAGGCGCTTCGCTGCCGCCCACTTCGGCGTACGCGATATCAGTGGTGCCGCCGCCGATATCCACGATCACCGCCTGATGGCGATCGCTGCTTTCAGCGTGGTAATGCATCGCGGCGGCGGCGGGTTCTTCAAGGAAATCGATCTGGTCGAAGCCGGCCTGGCTGGCCGCTTCGCGCAGGATGTCCAGGGCCTGGTCGTTGCCGGCCTCGCCGATGGAACTGCGGAACTGCACCGGACGGCCGAGCAGGGCGCTGCGCAGCGGCTGGCCGAGCTGGGCGCTGGCGGTCAAGCGGATGTGTTCGAGGATGTGCGCGGCGATGCCGGTGATGGTCTGCCGCGCGCGCGGGTGCAGGTTGTAGCCGAGCATGGACTTCGGGCTCTGCACGAGGTTGCCTTCGTGCTCCTCGAAATAGGCTTCCAGCGCGTCATCGCCATAGACCGCGTTCTGCAGCAGGTCGCTGGCGCTGCGTTCTTTTCCAGCGCGAGCCTCCATCCACTCCCGGCGCAGGGCGCGCAATGCCTCGCGGCGCAGGGCCTGTGGCGTGCGTTCCTGGCCAGCGGCGCGGGCTGCACGGGCGGCGCTGTCGATCAGTTGCTGCAGTTCGTGTTCCTGCCCGGCGTCGAGCTGGAAATCGTCCGGGTCGGGGACCACGCCGGGGAAGTACACGCTGGTACGGAACTGTTCGGCCTCGCCGAAGCGGATCGGCAGCAGCTTTCCATCACGCACGATGGCGGCGGCGGAGTTGCTGGTACCGAAGTCGATGCCGAGGCGCATGGGGAGGTCCGGGGACGATCAGGGGCCGCGCACTCTGCTGCAGTTTGCCGCGCGCTGCAAGTTCCGCTGCCTTCCTTGTCCGGGGGGGCGGGCGAGGTGCCGCACGGATCGTCGCCTGAAAATGAACGAAAAGGCCGGGCGGTTACAATGGCGGCTGTTGATTCATTTTGAGGTACTTGCGATGTCTTCTGTTCCCGCCTGCCCGCAGTGCACCCTGGAAAACACTTATGCCGATGGCGCGCTGTGGATCTGCGCCGACTGCGGTTTCGAGTGGACGGCCGAAGAAGGTGCTGGCTCGACCCTGGTCGTGCGTGACAGCAACGGCAATACCCTGCAGACCGGTGACACCGTCACCGTGATCAAGGACCTGAAGGTCAAGGGTTCGTCGATCCCGCTCAAGCAGGGCACTGTGATCCGCAACATCCGCCTGGTCGAAGACGATGCCGAACACATCGAAGGCAACTCGGACAAGATCAAGGGGCTGGTGCTGAAGACCTGCTTCCTCAAGAAGGCCTGATCGCGCCTCAGCGCTTGGCCTGCTGCGCCCGCCAGCGGGCCAGGCTGTCCAGCTTGGCCTGGTAGCGGGCCTGCTGCGTTGAACCGCCCAGTTCCTGCGCCCGCAGCAGCTCACGATCGGCACGCTGCAGCCGGCCCGTCAGGAAATACACCCGCGCCAGGCCGAAATGGAACTGGTGCGCGGTGTCGTACAGGCGCACCGCGCGCCGGTAGTAGGTGATCGCTTTGTCCAGGTCGCCAGCGCGTTCGGCCTGGGCGCCCTGCATGTACTGCGCGAACGGATCCTCGCGCTGCACCGACTGCAGTTTCTTCTGCATGGCCTGTGCCTGCGCGACCATGCCGAGCTTGCGATAGAGCGCACTGGCGTTGTTCAGCGCGGCACTCTGGCGCCCGTCCAGGCGCAGGGCCGTGTCCAGCGCCGTGCGGGCTGCCTGGTCATCACCCAGGCGGTTGTCGAGCACGCCGATGTTGTTCCACGTCGAGGCGAAGCTCGGATCCTGCGCCAGCGCGGCATCGAAGAAGGCACGCGCCCCGCTCAGGTCGCCATCGGCCAGATGCTCCGCGCCCCGGTTGTTGTAGTAATGCGCCAGCGCCCGCTCACGGCCGATGGGCTGCGGCCCATGGCGGTCATACAACACATTGCGGTCAAGGTCGACCGTGCCATAGCGGCCACCGACATCGACGCCGGCATTGACGTGCCCGACGTTGTAGACCACGCCCTGGTCCTGGTCCTGGTACCACGACACCACCTGGCCCACTTCCTGCACCCGCGCCTGGATGCCGGCCTCACGGGCGAGGGTGACGAACAGCAGGGTGAAGGCCAGGCAGTTGGCGCGCTGGTGCTGCCAGATCTCGCTGACGGTGTAGGTGGCATCGGCGTCGTACTGCAGGTCCAGGCCGTGCTGGCTGAAGATCATTTCCACCAGCGCCTGCAGGCGCTGGTCGCGCGAGTAGCTGCGGCTGATCACCTGCTTCTGCAGCATCTCGCGCATTGCCGGCGGGATCGCGAACACCTGTTCGGGCGTCGGCACGCTGGTGGCCGTGACCTTTACGGTGGAGATGGTCGGGATGGCGGGCGCGGGGGGCGTAGCATCCTGCGCGGACAGGGCTGGCACGGCGAGCGCAGCCAGCGACAGGAGAAAGCATCGAGCGGCAAGACGGCGCATGACGGTTTCCGGCAGCGGCGGGCGCTCCCGCCTGCGGCCAGTGTAGACCTGCACGTGGCAGTCCGCATCCATCGGCGACCCTTGTGCCGCTCATCCACAACCGGTGTGGACCAGCACGCGACAAACCTGTGGACAACTGCTGGCGGGCCTTGTCCGGCGCGGCGCGTGAACTGCTGGTGAAAAAACAGCCAGCTTGCCCGGCGTTGCCAAGGGCGGGATCATCCACGCATGGACTTCGCCCCGCTGACCCTCGCTCCCGCGCATTGGCAGGCACTGCAGGATGCCTATGCCACACCGCCGCGCGCCTATCACCACTTCGGCCACGTGCGCGCGGTCCTGCAGCATTGCCAGCAGGTAGCCGAGGGGCCGGGCTGGCAACAGCCGGCCGAGGTCTATCTGGCAGCGCTGTACCACGATGCGGTCTACCAGGCCGGGCGCAAGGACAACGAGGCCAAGTCCGCCGCGCTGGCGCTGCGGGCCATCGCGGACTGGCCGGAGCTGGCATCGGTGGACGCCGGCCGGGTCGAGCAGTTGATCCTGCTTACCGCCCGCCATGGTGAGCTGGGCCCGGCCGATGTCGATGCCGAGGCTGCGTTGTTCCTCGATTGCGACATGGCGATCCTGGCGGCGCCGGAAGCGGTGTTCTCCGCCTATGACCGTGGTGTGGCCGAAGAGTACAAGGGTGTGGTGCCGGGCTTCCTGTACCGCGCCGGACGTCGCCGCTTCCTGCAGGGGCTGCTGCGCGCACCGCGGATCTTCCTCAGCGACTTTTTCGACCAGCGCCTTGATGCTGCCGCGCGGGCCAACCTGCGCCGCCAACTGGGCGCCTGAGCGCGCCGCTACACTGTCCACCTGCAACCGCGTGGTGTTGTTTCCAGCCGTGACCGTCTCCGATACCCCTGCCGATCCCCGTCCGCTGCCGCCGGAAGAACCCGGCCCCAACGAATGCTGCGGCAGTGGCTGTCCGCTGTGCGTGCTCGACCTGTACGCCGAGGAGCTGCAGCGTTACCGCACGGCCCTGGCTGACTGGAAGACGCGGCATCCGGACGCCGACCCATGACGCGCGCGCGCCCGGCCGCGATGCTGGCGCTGGTGGCACTGCTGCTGTTCATGGCGACCGCGCTGTGGACGCAGTTCGCGCGTGCGGATCTGGATTGGGTGAAGGCCACCCTGAGCCTGTACCTGCATGGGCCGTGGGGCCTGGCCCTGCGCACCGCCTATTGCCTGCTGGCACTGGCCATCGCCGTGCTCGGCGTTGCGCTGTATCGGCACAGCGTGGGGCCGCGGCGCAGCGCAGCGGCACCGTTGTTGCTCTGCGTAGCTGCCATTGGCCTGGCCACCGTTGCCATCGGTGACAGCTGGTTGCCTGAGGCAACGCCGTTGCTGGCCCCGCTGATCCACGGGCTTGCCGCCAATACCGCTTTCCTGTGCGCCAGCGTGGGCATGCTGCTGCAGGCTTGGTACCTGCGCCGCGAGCCGGGCTGGCGACGCAGTGCGGCGTTGCTGTGGGGCTGGGCATGGCTGGCCTTCGTGCTGCTGTGGGTGCATGTGCTCTGGCGCGGCGGTCCGCCGCGTGGGCTGGGGCAGAAGCTGGTGATCGCCGTGATCGTTGGCTGGCTGCTGTGGCTGGCGCTGGCGCTGTATCGCCGCGGGCGCTCCACCGGCACCCGCTGAATCGACCACCTGCTGAGTTGCAGGACGCCAGTACCAGTACGTGCCGTGCACGCAGCGGCGGCGTATCGTGTGCGCATTCCAACGGGATGCGAAACGATGCGTGCAGGGCTGGGCAGGGCGATGGGACTGGTGTTGGCGCTGGCGGCGTTGCCAGCGGTGGCGGCAGTGCAGCAGGTCAGCCACGGACGTTTCGATCAGGTGCCGGTGCATGTACCTGCCGGAGCACCACAACGGGTGGTGATCTGGTTCCATGATGGCGCCGGCGCCGCTGAAAGCCGCACGCCGATCGAAGCGCTGCGTGCCGATGGTGCACTGGTCGCCTCGGTGGATGTGGCCCACCTGCGCGGCGTGCTCAAGCGCGAAGGCAACACCAGCTGCGCGTTCGGGGCAGGCGATGTCGAGAATTTCTCGCGTTGGGTGCAGGCGTTCCTGCATCTGCCGGGCTATCACCTGCCGTTGGTCGGCGGCAGCGGCGAAGGGGCTGAACTGGCCTATGCGCTGGCAGCGCAGGCCGACACCCAGGTCTTTGCCGGCCTGTTGACCTCGGGCTTCTGCCCGGCCCACGCGCACGAGCGCATGGTCTGCGGCGATGGCGTGAAGCATGACCGCCTGCAGCCCAGCGAACTGAATTTCCCATGGCTGAACGCGGCGGGTGCGCCAGGGTGTTCAACCAACAGCGCCAGCCCGTTCGTGCAGCAGGTTGCGATGGCTCGTGAATTCAAGCGCACCGTTGCTGGCGATGCGACACCTGGGCTGGTGGCAGCGGCCCGGGTAATTGGCGCGCAGGCAGGGGTGGCGCTGGCACCGCCGCCGGATGCGCTGAAGGGCTTGCCGGTGGTGGAAGTGCCAGCGCAGGGCAGCGGTGACACGCTGGCGGTGTTCGTTTCCGGCGATGGCGGCTGGGCCGGCCTGGACAAGGACGTAGCCGGCGCTCTGGCCGAACACGGCGTGGCGGTGGTCGGCATCGATTCGCTGCGTTACTTCTGGAGCGAACGCACGCCGCAGGGATTCGCTGTCGATCTGCAGAAGATCATCGGCCACTACCGCCAGCAATGGCAGCGCGACAAAGTGATGTTGATCGGTTTCTCGCAGGGTGCCGATGTGCTGCCCGCCACCATCAATCAGCTGGATGCGGGCACCCGCGCCGGCCTGGAGCGCATCGTGCTGCTGTCGGTGGGCAAGAACGCCGACTTTGAGTTCCACGTCAGCAATTGGCTGGGCGGCGGTGGCGGCGGTCTGCCGATCGCGCCGGAAGTGGCGAAGCTGCCGGCGGACAAGACCCTGTGCGTGTACGGCGACAAGGACGACGATGCGCTGTGCCCCGACCTGCCGGGCAACGACGGCGTGCACAAGATCAAGCTGCCGGGCGACCATCACTTCGGCGGTGACTACGATCGCTTGGCCGAAGTGATCCTCAAGGGCGGCGCGTAGGCCCTGGTAGACGCCGACCTGGGTCGGCGCTGCGGCTTGGACCATCACGGAAGGGAGCGTGTCGACCAAGGTCGACACCTGCCGGGCGGCAGGTAGCGCCGGGCCATGCCCGGCGGATCGTGACCTCAATTCCGTCGCGGGTCCAGCGAGATCAGGCGCGTGGCATCCAGCAGTGCGGCCGGCAGGTGCATGCCGCCGGGTGCAGCCAGATAGCGCGGTCGCCACTGCGGATCGAACTTCGACTTGAACCGGCGCAGGCCACTGAAGCCATAGAAGCGCTCGCCGTGTCGCGCGAGCAGGCCGGCCAGGCGGTTCCATCGCCCGGCCAGACGGTGCTGGGCCAGGCCGGACAGCGGCGCCATGCCCAGCGAGAAGCGTGCATAGCCCTGCGCGCGGCCCCACAGGAACAGCTCGATGAACAGGAAATCCATCGTGCCCTTCGGCGCATCGCTGACATGACGCATCAGATCCACTGACAGTTCGGCGCCGGCCGGTGCCTGCCACAGGTTGGCAAACGCTACGATCCGACCTTCGGCTTCGACCAGGGCGATCGGGAAACGCACCAGATAATCCGGGTCGTAGCTGCCCAGCGAGAAGCCCTTCTCGTCGCCGGACTTGTCATCCAGCCACGCGTTGGAAATGGCATGCAGGCGTGGCAGCAGGGCAGGGATCTCTTCCGCCGGTGCAACGCGGAAGGACAACCCACCGCGCTTGCCGCGGTTCCATGCTTGCCGCAGGTCGGCACGTTCACGACCTTCCAGGCCGAAGTCGTGCAGCGGCACCATGGCCTCTTCACCCAGCTTGACCAGGCCCAGGCCGAGATCGAGATAGGTCTGCCAATACGCCTCACCCACCTGGTAGAACACCGGGCGCAGGCCGAGCCGATCGGCTTCTTCGCGGAAGCGCCAGATCAACGCACGCGCCACTTCGGGTGGCCCGACCGGATCGCCCATTGCGATCAGCGAGCCGCCGTAGCGCTGCATCATCACAAAGCCCTTGTGCTCCTCATCGCGCAGCACCGCCTTGTCGGCGGTCAGCACCAGACAGGCCTGGGTGTCGGTGGCGCCGGCCAGCACCGGTGCCAGCGCCTGCAGGGTTGCATCGTCGGCAGGCGGCAGTGGGCTGCGCGTGCTGTGCAGCAACCGCGCCAGCCCGAACATCACCAGTGCCATCGCCACCAGCAGCAGCGCACGCAGCGCGCGCGGCGCATTGCCGGACACGGCGAACTGCCACCACAGCTCGTTCTGGTATTCGACGTGGCTGTAGGTGAAGAACAGCAGCCAGGTCACTGCCACCAACACCAGGCCAAGGTTGCGCAGCCAGGGCCACGACCAGGCTTCGTCCAGCAGTGCGCCCTGGCGATAGAACTCGCGACGTGCCGCCCACAGCGCCATCGCCACCAGCAGCGCCGACAGGGCGATCAGCGGTTGGCCACCGCGCAGCCAGATCGGCAGCGGCGCGATCACGCAGATCGCCATCGCCAACATCCAGGCCGCGTGGCTGCGGCGGGCAAGGCCCTGGCCGATCAGCAGCAGGGCGACGCCGCCGAGGCTGCCGATCAGGTGCGAGGTTTCCAGGATCGGCAGCGAGGCATTGATCAGGTGCCGCCGTGGTGTGGGCAGGGTACCGTCGATGACCAGCGCGGCGCCGACGCTGAAGGCCGCCAGCGCGATGATCTGCGGCAGCCACGGGCGCAGTGCGTTCCAGCCGGCACGGGTTGCGCCTGCACTGGCCTGCAGCGGTTGCCGCAGCGCGGGCGCCAGGGCCAGCACGGTGGCCAGCAACAGCGGTAGCACGTAGTAACTGACGCGGTAGATCAATGCCGCCGCCAGCACTGCAGCGGGCGCTACCTGTGGCAGCAGCTTCAGCAGGCTCCATTCGAACACGCCCAGCCCGGCCGGCACGGTGGAGATCAAACCGGCCAGTACGGCCACCAGGTACAGGCCGACGAAACCGGGCAGACCGGTTGGCGTGGAATCCGGCAGCAGCACATAGAACGCGGCGCTGGCCAGCACCAGCTCGACCACGCTGAGCACGGTGACGCCCAACATGGTGCGTCGGTCGGGCAGCCACAGGCCGTGGCCGAAGATACGGAACTGGCGACCATCGCGGCCGACCAGGACGTAGGTGGCGGCAAAGGCGATCAGCGCGATGATGCCGACCACGCGCACCGCCGCAGGGTCCAGCGGCAACGCCAGCGCGGCCGCGGCCGGCTCCATGCACAGCGCCACGCCGATCAGCAGCCACGCGCCGAAGATGAAGCCCAGTGTGCTCATCAACACCACCTGGCCGATCTGCGCCAGGTCCAGGCCGGCACTGCGGTAGCCGCGCAGGCGCACGGCACCACCGGTGAGTGCGGCAAAGCCCACGGTCTGGCCCAACGTGTGGGCCAGGAACGCGGTGATGCCGATACGGGCCGGGTGCACGCGGATGCCGCTGCGCCGCAGGCCGATCGCATCGAAGCCGATCAGGCACGCGTAGCTGGCCAGGCCAAGCAGCACGGTCAGCGCGATCTGGGCAGCGCTGAGCTGGCGGAACGCCTGGCGGATGGCGCGATAGCCGTGCTCATCGAATTCACCGGCCAGCCCGTGCAGGGCCAGCGCCAGGATCAGCAAGGGAACGACGATGGTGACGACCCGCTTCCAGGTCGGGGTGGAGGCGGCAGTGACGGAATCGGTAGGGGCGGTCATCGGCGCAAGGGTGCGTCAGTAAGGGCGAGGGCGGTGTCAACGCAGGGCGTCGCGCATCGTGCGCCTGCCAGCGCGGTTTGACCAGCGCCGCGGCTGTGCCGCCGCTGGCGGTATTCAGTGGCCGCGCCGGGCACACACTTCCAGCGCCGGCTGGGTGAGAATGCAGTCCAGACCACCCGCAGGAGCCACGCCCATGATGGAGCGTTACGACGTCGGACCGCGCATGTCCGAAATGACCGTGTACAACAAGGTCGCCTACCTTTCCGGCCAGATTCCGGAAGACACCAGCCAGGACATCACCGGGCAGACCCGGCAGGTGCTGGCCGAGATCGACAAGCTGCTGGCGCTGGTGGCCAGCGACCGCCAGCACGTGCTGCGCGCAGAGATCTTCCTGGCCGACATGGCTGACTTCGAAGGCATGAACAAGGCGTGGGACGAATGGGTGGTGGAGGGCGCGACCCCGGCCCGCGCCACCGTCGAAGCCAAGCTTGCGCATGCCGACTGGAAGGTCGAGATCATCGTGACGGCGGCCGTGCCGTAACGACCGGGCAGGGGCCAGATCCGTTTTCCAATGGGTAAAGGGATCTGACCCCACTCGCCGGGGAGCCGAGGCTGCGACATCCGTTACGGCTGCGGCTGTAGTTGGGTGCTTGCCTGTGCGCACAAGGCCAGGCAGGCCAGCATCAACCCTTCCATGACCCGGTCGCCGACGTATTCCTCCGGCGCGCCGTTCTGGCGGACGCGCTCGGCGGCCAGCATGACCTCCTGCACCACGCGCAGCCCCGCCAGCGCGCAGTCGGCATCGGCCAAGGCCAGGCATCGGCTGGGAAGTTGATGCCGCTCCGGCCACGGTTGGCCGTCAGCGGCGGCACCGGTGCCGATGCGTCGCAAGGTCGCAACCAACGTGGTGGGATCAAGCGCAGGCGACTGTTCCGTCTCCCCGTCGGCGTCTGCCGGACCGAGGTAAGCGTGCAGGTGGGGGAAATCCGATGCATTCATGGCGAGGCTCCGTGCAGGACAGTCGGTAGCCGCCACCCAAAGGTGGCGGACGGAGACGTGGCTCGAAAACCGGTGTCGAACGCTCCGGCTGGCCCGAAGGCCCCCACGCCCCGCCCGCCATAGCCGGCAGACGGATTGCCAGCCGGCGCCACGCAAGGTGACGCCGGCTGGCAAGCGTAAACAACGTTCGACAAAACGGGTTTTCGAAGCCCGGCCACCGATTTGCGGTGGCTCTTCATCTGTAAACCCACTGTGGCGGAATGCCAATCAGACGAGTTGCATTGCTCGCACCATCAAGACGCTTTCAGCATTTTTGCATGCTGTTGAACGGCCTCAAGCGCAGGTGGCGCAAGGCGCGCGAATGATCGAGCAATCTGCGACATGCATCGTGATTCGACAGTTTCCAGTGCACACAGGGCAGGTCGTTTGCGACGAAGGTCCATGACGTCGGAAAGATTGTGCGGACCAAGGTCCGCACCCACCAAAAGCCGGGCCACATCCACCAAAGGCTCTGCCATATCCATAGAAAGCACAGCCACATCCACAGGCAGTGCACTTCAATCTACCTATCGAACCCATGCCCTTGCTTCTGCAATTGACGTTGCACTTGCTCGACCGTCCGTGACGGACAACTGTCGGGGGCGGGGGGGGGGGGGCAAGCGGGACCGTTGGCGCCAAGGATGGCGCCATCGAGCCCCCATGGATGGGTTCACGGCGTGTCCCGCTTGCCCCCGCCCACCCGCCCAGACCATGAAACTCAGCCAGCCGACGCTCCAAGCAGTTGCCGTTGCCGTTGCCGCTGCTGTTGCTCCCAGCGCAACGCGACGCCGCCGCGTCGCAAAAAAACTAAACCAACACCAGCTCGATGCAATCCACCGGACACGGCGGGATACACAACTCGCACCCCGTGCACAGATCCGCAATCACCGTGTGCATGTACTTCGCCCCACCGACAATCGCATCCACAGGGCAGGCCTGAATGCACTTCGTGCAGCCGATGCAGTCAGCCTCCACGATCAACGCCACCTGCGGCACCTTGTGCTCGCCCCGCGATCGATCAAACGGCAGCGCCGGCACACCCAGCACCTGCGCCAACGCCCGTGCACCGGCATCGCCGCCCGGCGGACAACGATCCACGCCCGCCTCGCCACGGGCCATCGCCTGCGCATACGGGCGGCAGCCGTCGTAGCCGCATTGCCCGCATTGGGTCTGCGGCAGCAAGCGGTCCAGGCGTTCGGTCAGGGGCGGAATCAGGCTCATGCGTGGCGAAGGCTGCGCGTGTGGTTACTTCAGGGGTTTGCCGCGGTACCAGCGCTCGTGCGCCAGGGCCAGCATCGGCTTGTCTTCGGAACTATCGCCGTAGGCGTGGATGCGGACGTAGCGTGACAGATCGAACTGGCGACGGATGTGCTCGACCTTGCGCGGGCCACAATCGCCACCGGCGTAGCGGCCGGTCAGTCGTCCGCTTTCGCTTTCCAGCCGATTGCAGATCAACTGCAGGCCCAGTTGCTCACACCACGGCCGCAGGTACAGGTCCAGTGAACCGGACACCACCACCACGGTGTGCTGCTGCGCCTTGTGCCAGCGGATCTGCTCCAGCATTTCCGGACGCACGACATCGGGCAGGAACTCGCGGGAAAAGCCCGCCGCCAGCGTCTCGATGTCATCGGCGTGGCGCTCGCTGAAGGTCAAGCGGGTCACCCGGGCGCGAATGCGCTCGGCGGAGATCAGCTTCAGCTTGTAGGCCAGCAGCCACGGGCCGATCTTCCACCACGCCTGTGCCAGCTGTTCAGCGGTGGCGACCCGGCGCAGGAAGCGGCCGTAGGTGTCGCAGGTGGTGACAGTGTGGTCGAAGTCGAACAGCGCCAGTTCCAACGCAGCATCTCCCATCACGGTACCCCCTCTCGCAGTGCTCATGACCGGGCGCGGCCGGGGCCGCGCCCATGTTGCATCAACGCACCGGCATGCCCGGCTGCGCGCCGCTGTCGGCGTCCAGCAGTGCCAGCGCGCCGCCATCGAAACCGGCCGACAGGATCATGCCTTCGCTCAGGCCGAAACGCATCTTGCGCGGGGCCAGGTTGGCGATGAACACCACGCTGCGGCCGACCAGCGCTTCCGGCTCGCCGTAGCTGCCACGGATGCCCGAGAAGATCTGGCGCTTGCCCAGCTCGCCGGCATCCAGTTCGAAGCGCAGCAGCTTGTCCGAGCCTTCCACGAACTCGCACACCAGCACCTTGCCGATGCGCAGGTCGAGCTTGGCGAAGTCGTCGATGCCGATATAGGCCGGCGCGTCAGCGCTTTTCGCTTCGTCCTTGGCCACCACGGGTGCGGCAGGCTTGGCGGCTTCCACCTTGGCAGCGGGGGCAGCAGCGGCGGCGGTCAGGGTGTCCTTGGAGGCGTCGATCATGGCGTCAATCTTCTTCGGGTCGATACGGGTGAACAGCGGGGTGTATTCGGTGATGCGGTGGCCCAGCAGCGGCTGTGCCAGTTCGGTCCAGTCATTCACTGGCGCGGCCAGGAAGGCCTCGGCCTGCGCAGCGGTGGCCGGCAGCACCGGCTTCAAGGCGGTGACCAGCACGCGGAACAGATTCAGGCCCTGGCTGCAGACCGCCTGCAGCTGCGCGTCGGCGCCTTCCTGCTTGGCGATCACCCACGGCTTGACGTCGTCGATGTAGCGGTTGGCCTCATCGGCCAGGGTCATGGTCAGGCGGATCGCCGCGGCCGGGTCGTTGCGCTCGTAGGCCTCACGGATCGGCGCCAGGCCATCGACGAAGCGCTGGTACTGCGCCGCGTCGGGCAGCTGCGCGGTCAACTGGCCATCGAAGCGCTTGCTGATGAAGCCGGCGCAGCGGCTGGCGAGGTTGACGAACTTGCCGACCAGGTCGGCGTTGACGCGGGCGATGAAGTCGCCCAGGTTCAGGTCGAGGTCGTCGACGCCGCCACCGGACTTGGCCGCGAAGTAGTAACGCAGCGCCTCCGGTTCCAGACCGGCGTCCAGGAAGGTACGCGCCATCACGAAGGTGCCGCGCGACTTGCTCATCTTGGCGCCATCGACGGTCAGGTAGCCGTTGACGTGCAGGCGGGTCGGCGCGCGGTGGCCGGTGCCGTGCAGCACCGCCGGCCAGAACAGTCCGTGGAAATTGACGATGTCCTTGCCGAGGAAATGGTGCAGCTCGGTGCTCGTGCCCGCGCGCAGGTGCGATTCGAAGTCCTCGCCGATCTTGCCGCACAGGGTCTGGAAGCTGGATAGGTAGCCGATCGGCGCGTCCAGCCAGACGTAGAAGTACTTGCCCGGCTGGCCGGGAATCTCGAAACCGAAGTACGGCGCGTCACGCGAGATGTCCCACGCGCGCAGGCCACCTTCGGCGTTGAGCCATTCACCGAGCTTCGCCTTCACGCCGGGCAGGGCGACATCGCCGGACAGCCAGTCGCGCAGGAAGCCGTCGAAGTGGCCGACCTCGAAGAAGAAGTGCTCGGAGTCGCGCATTTCCGGGGTGGCCCCGGAGATCACCGAACGCGGTTCCTTCAGGTCGGTCGGCGCATAGGTGGCGCCGCAGACTTCGCAGTTGTCGCCGTACTGGTCGGCGCTGCCGCAGTTCGGGCAGATGCCCTTGACGTAGCGGTCGGGCAGGAACATGCCCTTGGCCGGGTCGTAGAACTGCGCCACCGAACGGCGGCTGATGTGGCCGGCTGCTTCCAGCTTCAGGTAGAACGCCTCGGTCAGCGCTTTGTTGGCGGCCGAATTGGTCGAGTCGTAATGGTCGAAGGCGACGCCGAAGGCGGCGAAATCACGTTCGTGACTGGCCTGGATGTTGGCGATGAAGGCTTCCGGGGTGACCCCGGCCTTCTCCGCAGCCAGCATGATCGGGGTGCCGTGGGTGTCGTCGGCGCACACGAACCAGGCCTTGCCGCCGCTCATTCGACGCGCACGCACCCAGATGTCAGCCTGGATGTAGCCGACCAGGTGGCCCAGATGCAGCGGGCCGTTGGCGTAGGGCAGGGCGGTGGTGACGAGCGCGGTACGGGTCATGGTCACGGGGTGCAGCCAGGGGGAACCGCAGATTATCGCATGCCCGCAACGAGGTGACCCGGCCGAGGCCGGGTCACGGGGATAAGGCGGGGGCCGGGGGCGCTTATTCGCGCTGCCAGGTCTGCGCGCGGCAGATGAAGGCGATGCAGCCGGACACGTCCAGCTTGGTGCCGCCGGGCTGCAGTTCCATCTTCGACCTGTAGGTCTTGCCGTTGGCCGGGTCGAGGATGGTGCCACCGGACCACTTGTTGGCGCCGTCGGCCTTCAGGTTCCAGAGGATGGTCATGCCCTTTACCGGCTTGTTCTTGTTGGCGCCTTCGCAACCGTCGCAGACCGGATTGGGGCCCTTGTCCGAGTGCAGGATCTCGACCACCTTGCCGGTCAGCGTGCCGTTGGCGGCCTGGCTGATCTCGACGATCGACTTCACCTTGCCGGTCTTGTCGTCGATGGTCTTCCAGCGGCCGGCGGCACTGTCGGCAGCCTGCGCGGAGAGCGCGGCCAGGCACAGCGGCAGCGCCAGCAGCAGGGTCTTGAAGGTCTTGCGCATGGTCCCCTCCCAGGGTTCATTCCGGCACGATGCCGGTACGGGTCGACTGTATACCCATTCGGCGGGGTATGGGGAAGGGGGGGGCTCGGCCGGGCTGCGCCCGGCACCCGCAACGGCAACGGCAACGGCAACAGCAACAGCAACAGCAACAGCAACAGCAACAGCGGGCGTTCCTTGGGATGGCGGGGTGGGTCCGGTTGCGGGGGACGCCGTAAACCCGTCCATGGGGGCTTGGCCGCGGCATCCATGCCGCGGACACCCCCGCAACCGGACCCACCCCGCCTTCGACAGGTCTCCGCAATCTGTTGGAATGGCACGGCCTGCTCTTGGTGGGTGTCGACCTTGGTCGACACTTGGATCCATGCCATGCATGGATGAATACCTGTCGGAATGGCACGGTCTGCTCTTGGTAGGTGTCGACCTTGGTCGACACGTAGATCCACGCCATGCGTGGATGAATCTCCTCGATTGAAAAATGCTCAACCGACTTCGTACAGCTCCAGCGGCAGGTCGTCGGGGTCGGCGAAGAAGGTGAAGCGGCGGCCGGTGTACTCGTCTACGCGGATCGGTTCGCAGGCTACGCCGTGGCTGGCCAGGCGTTCGATGAACGGTTCCAGCGCGGCTACCCGGAACGCGAGGTGGCGCAGGCCCTGGGCTTCGGGGCGGCTGGGCCGTGCGGGTGGCGAGGGGAAGGAGAACAGTTCCAGTTGGCCGCCATCGGGCAGGGCCAGGTCCAGTTTCCATGAGTCGCGTTCGGCGCGGTGGTTCTCGGCCAGTATGCGCAGGCCCAGCACGCGCACGTAGAAGTCTTTCGAGCGCTCGTAATCGCTGCAGATCAGCGCGGCATGGTGGATGCCCAGCAGGCCGGTGGTTTCGGGGGTCATTGCAGGGTGTCCAGCCAGCGCTGGGCGATCTTCAGCGCCAGCGCATAGGGTTCGGGGGCGTTGCGGTTGCTCAGCACGATCACGGTCAGGTGTTTGTCCGGGTAGCGCAGGATCACGTTGCGGAAGCCGATGCTCTCGCCACTGTGCCACTGCATGCGCCCGTTCAAGCGCCAGCCGAAACCGTAGTGCGGTACGTCCGCTTCGGTGGTGGCGGTGGCCGGGCTGAACATCGCCTTGCGTGATGCGGCTGACAGCAGGCGGTCGTCATAGAGGGCTGCATCCCAGCGGGCGAGGTCGTCCAGCGAGGAATAGATGCCGCCGTCGCCGAGTACGGCGCTGGTCGTGCTCTGGTCGGTGCGTTGCCAGTGGCCGCCGACCTCGCTGTAGCCATAGGCACGCTGCGCCACCACGTCGACACCGTCCCGGTGGGCGACGGTATGCGCCATGCCCAGTGGCCGGAAGATGCGCTGCTGCAGGAAGCTGGCAAAGTCGCTGCCGGCGGCGCGGCCGACGATCAGTGCCAGCAATGCGTAGCCGCTGTTGCTGTAGCGGTATTGCGTACCGGGGGCGAAGGCGAGGCGATCTTCGCGGGCCAGCAAGGCCAGAACATCGGCGTCGTGCACCTGCCGGGTGTCGGCAGGATCCATCAGGTCTTCGTAGTCCAGCAGGCCGCTGGTGTGCGACAGCAACTGGCGCAGGGTGATGGCGGCTGCGGCGGGGGGCAGTTCCGGCAGCCAGCGCCGCGCCGGCTGGTCCAGCGCGAGGCGGCCATCCTCGACCAGCAGCAGTACGGCGGCGGCAGTGAACTGCTTGCTGACCGAGGCCAGGCGGAAGTTGCTGGCCGGCGTCACGGCGCTGCCATCTTCGACCACGGCCAACCCGTAGCCGCGCCGGAATACCGGCTGGCCGTCGTGCAGCACCAGCACCGCCGCGCCCGGCACCTGGCCATCGTAGGCCTGCATCAGGCCATCGATGCCTGCATCCGGCGGCGCCAGCGCTGCCGCCGCCCGAGTGATCGACGGCGGCACAGTGAGCACGACGAGACACAACAGGGCGGCAGGGCGCATGGCAGCTCCGTGACGGTCAGGGGGCGGGTGCTGGTGTTGCAGTGGCCGGCTGGGCCAGCCAGCGTTCGATCTTGTGGTCCAGCACATCCAGTGGCATCGATCCGTCCTTCAGCACTTCGGCATGGAAGCGGCGCAGGTCAAACGCTGCGCCCTGGCGTGCCTTGGCTTTGTCACGCAGGGCGATGATCGTGGTCAGGCCGGCCACGTTGGACAGGGCCTGGCCAGGCTGGGCCATGATCCGTTCCACTTCCGCATTGGCATCGTCAGCGCTCATGTCGACGGTCTTCTGCAGATAGGTCACGGCCTGCTGCTTGCTCCAGCCCTGCGCATGCACGCCGGTGTCGGCGACCACGCGCGCGGCGCGCAGCAGGCGCGAATACAGATAGCCGATACGGTCGTACGGATCGCTGTACGCGCCAAGCGTTTCGCCCAGAGTCTCCGCATACAGGCCCCAGCCTTCGACGAAGGCGAGGTCACCACCGAGGCGGCGGAAGCGCGGCAGCTTGGTCAGTTCCTGCTGCAGGCCCAACTGCACGTGGTGGCCGGGAATGGCTTCATGCAGATACTGCACCGGCACGTTCCAGCGTTTGCGGCTGGGCAGGTCGCCGGTGTTGATGAACAGCACGCCGGGTTGTCCCGGGGGCGACGGCTGGTAGGACGCTGCAGCGGCGGTCATCGCACGCTCCGGCTCCACGGCATGGATCTGCAGCGGCGCCTTCGGCAGGGTGTCAAGCACCTGCGGCAGGCGTGCATCAACCTGCTGCTGCACCTGCCGGTAACGGTTGAGCAGCGCGTTGGCATCGCTGTACTGGAACTGGCGGTCGTTGCGCATGCTGCGCAGCAGCTTGGCCTGCGAACTGCGCAGCTTGCCATCGCGCATCACCGTGGTGATCTGCGCCTGCAGTTCCTGTACGCGCTGTTCGCCCAGCGCATGCAGCTGCGCGGCGGTCTGCTGGCTGGCAGTGGTCTGCACGATCAGGTTGGCGTACCAGGCCTGGCCATCGGGCAGTGCGCCCAGGCCGCTGCTGCTGCGCGTGGCGGGCAGGTATTCGGTGGCAATGAAGCCACGCAGGGCGCGGTACGCCGGCATGATGCGCAGTTCGATCATGCGCTTGTACTCGGCGCTGATGCGCGCCTTGTCTTCGGCGGAGATGGACTCGGGCATGGTCCGGATCGGCGACCAGAAGATGCTCTCTTCGGCGGTCGGCTTGATCACCGCATCCAGCTGCGGCAGGACTTTCTCCATCAGGTCACGCGGCTGCACCACGCCGGCCTTCATGCCCTGTCGCATGTTGGCGATGGCCTGGTCGAACAGGTCGGGGATGCCCAGCGAGCGTCGCGACCAGGTGTCGTAGTCCTTGGCCGTGTTGAACGGCTGCGCGCCAGCGCCGGCGCCGAGGATGGCCATGATGCTGCCGACGTTGTAGTACTGGCTGATCGGCATCATCCAGCTCGGATAGCGTTCGGCGGCCAGTGAGGCGCGGGCGTCGCGCACGAAGATCTCGTAGCTGAGCAGGTCCTGCCCCTGCAGGCCGTCGCTGCCGACCTTCTCGACCTTGCCCAGCCATTCGGTGGTGAAGTCGTGTGATTGCTGGCGCCAGGCGGCGGACAGGATGTTGGGCAGCTGGTCGTTGTAGCGCGGCTCGCCCTGGAAGGTGGCCTGAAGCGGGTTCAACCGCATGGAGGCATCCCAGTATTCGTCGTACAGCCGCTCCAGCTGCACCTGCTTGGGCACTGCGCGGGCTGGGGCGACCGGGCGCGGCGCGGCGCGGCGCGTCGAGCTGCCGCGGGCCGGCGGGGTGGCACGTGTGCCGGCGCGAGCCTTCGGCTTGGCGGCCTGGCGGGTCTGCGCGGCGGCGGGGCGGCTGCCCTTCTTCTTCGCTGCTTCAGCCGGCGGAACGGCGCTGAACAGGAACAACGCGGCGATGGCGGCGGCCAGGACGCGGGGGGAATACGGCATCAAGAAGCTTCCGTGGAACACAGACCGTGGAGCTTGCACGATCCGCGCGCGTACGGCCAGCGTGAGGGCGCAGTCAGCTTGTGTGCCGCTGGGGCTTCAGTCAGCCGCGGCCGCAGCGCGCAGGTCGGCGGCGCGCTGCTCGCCCAGATAGCGGGTGATTGCGCGGCGCATCAGGTACAGCAACGGAATCAGGGCGATCGCGAAGCCCATCTTGTAGACATAGTTGACGCTGCTCACTGCCAGGAACAGCGAGGTCGGCCAGTGCTGCGGGCCGAGCACGAAGGCGATCCAGATCACCACGAAGCTGTCCACCAGCTGCGAGACCGCGGTGGAACCCGTGGCACGCAGCCATACATGACGTTCGCCGGTGGCCTGGCGGATGCGATGGAACACCGCCACGTCGATCAACTGGCCGAACAGGAACGCCACCAGCGAGCCGGCGATGGTCCACATGCCCTGTCCGAACACCGCGGCGAACGCGGCCTGGTAATCGGGCACGCCGTGGGCATCCATCGAGGTCACCCACCAACTGGCCGGTGCCAGCGAGATCGCAGCGAAGGCGAACAGGAAGCCGTAGGCGATCAGCACCACCGCCAGCCACGAGATGAAACGCACCCCGCGCTTGCCGAAGAATTCGTTGATGGTGTCGGTCATGATGAACACCACCGGCCACAGCAGCGTGCCAGCGGTGAAGCTCAACGAGCCGGTCTGGCCGAACAGGTTCCAGTTCAGCGGGTCGATGCCGAGGGTGTCTTCCAGGGCGAAGATCTTCACCCCGATCAGTTCGGCCAGCACCGCGTTGCCGCAGAAGAACGCGGCCAGCACGATGAACAGCAGGACCGCGCGGTCCTGCAGTGGCCGCGCGTGCGACGCCTCGCTCATTCGGAACGATCGCCAGCGCGGGTGAACGGAACGCTGGAGGGTGCCACTGCACCGCCGGAAATGATGAAGCTCATCGCCTGGTCCACCGTCCAGTCGGTCGGGGTGAGCAGTTCGACGGGCACGATCTCCAGATAGCCCGAGGTCGGGTTCGGCGTGGTCGGTACATAGACGGCGGCCAGTTCGCGATCGGTGCCCTGTTCCTTGATGACCCGGGTAACCAGGCCGACCGATTTCATGTCCCGATGCGGGAAGTCGATCAGCACCACGCGCTGGGTGCTGCCCGGCTCGGTCTGCAGCATGTCCAGCAGCTTCTTGGCGCTGTCATAGATGATGCTGGCCAGCGGAATGCGCTTGATGATCGCACCGACCCAGCGCAGCAGGCGCTGGCCGACCACGCGGCGGCTGGCCACGCCCACTGCCAGGATCACCAGCAGGGTGGCCAGCAGGGCGATGGTGTTCTGGATCCATTCGGCGCGGACCCAGCCGAGGTAATGCGGGAAGTTGGTCGCGATCTGTTCGGACAGCGGCACCACCAGCGGGCTGGAGATGCCCGACAGCAGCACGAACACGAATTTGACCACCACCCAGGTCAGCCAGATCGGCAACAGGGTCAGCAGGCCGGTCAGGAACAGGCGCTGCAGGGAGGGGCGGGGAACCAGGGCGGGGGCTTCGAGCGACATGCGCGCATTGTAGCGGTCGCGGCCGCTCGTTTACGCTGCCTGTTGGCGGCGCTGGCCTTGCAGGGAAAGGATGCTGTGTTGAGGATGCTGCGGTGGATGGGCTGGGCAATGCTGGGTCTGCTGGTGATGGCCATCGCGGCATGGCTGCTGTCGAGGTTCTGGCCGTTGTCGGCCGCCCAGCGGGAAGACAGGCGCCTGCTCGAGGCCGTGCATCCAAGCGAAGGTCGCAACGGCTTCGCCCTGCTGTGGACACTGCCGTTCGATGGGCTGGACCTGGCCCAGCGTGAGGCGGCATTGGCCGACGATCTGCGGCGCTGGCAGACGACGCCAACGCACGCGTCGCACGCGTCGGTACTGGCGGCCGCGCAGGCACCGTTGAATCTGGATGGGGCAGGTCGTTGTGCCGTCGGGCCGGTCGGCTGCCTGGCACAGGTGCGCGCTGATCCGCAGCGCTTCGCTGGCGCCCACACTGGACATGCGGGCTTGCATGAGCGGCTGGCCAGGCTGGCAGACTTCGATCGTTTTGATTCGCCGTTCCAGCCCAGCGGAATCGAACTCATGCCGTTGCCGGCCTACACGCCGCTGTTGGATGGCGCCAGTGCGCAGGCGCTGGCCTACCTGCAGGGCGATGTTGCCGGTGCCATCGAGAGCGGCTGCAGCGCGGTCCGGTTCGGACGGCGGATGATGCGCACCGGCAGCACGCTGGTGGACAGCATGATGGGCGCTGCCGTGGTGCGGACCCATGCTGCGTTGCTGGGTGACATGCTGGTCGAGCAATCACCGGACTACGTGCTGTCGGCCTCCTGCAAGGCGGCGCTGCTGCCTCTGGACGCCGACGAACAGAGCCTGTGCCATGCAATGCAGGGCGAATTTGCGATGAACAAGGCGGCCATCGGGGCGTCCACGCAGACAGCAGGCAACCGTCTGCTGCTGGATCGCGACCACACCCTGGCCCGGATCGCCGGCAATTTCGGCTGGGCATGCCGCCCCGCTGCAGCCAAGGCGCTGGCAGCCGACGTTCCGCTGCCTGTGTCGGCGCGACCTCAATGGGATATGGGCTGTGTGGCCAATCCGCTGGGATGCACATTGAGCGCCATCGCCGGGCCGTCCTACGCCCAGTACGCGGCGCGCAGCCAGGACGCGGCGGCGATGATCCGCCTGCTCGGCGCGCAGCGCTGGCTGCGGCAACAGACCGAAGCGCCCGCCGAGGCGCTGGCGCGGTTGCCCGCACAATGGCGCTCGGATACCCGAGCGCCACAACTGTCTGCCGACGGTCGCTACCTGCAGGTACTGCGGCGTGGACCTGCGCGCGACGGCGAGGGCGGGTACTTGTCGATGCCGTTGCGGGCCGACTGACCCTGGCTCAGTCGCCGTCGCCGAGCGGATTGAACGCCCAGCCATCGCCGACGCTGTCCAGCGTCCAGCGCCTGCGGTCGCGCAGGGTCTGCCAGCGCACCTGTTCCTTGTCGTCCTGCATGCTGCCTTCGGTCAGCTTCACCTTGCCGGTAGAAAAGTTCACGCTGAGGCCCTCGGTCTGCCCGGAATTGCGCATCATCGAGTCGCGGTCGTAACCGATCAACGCGAAGTCGCCTTGCTGCCAGCGGAACGTGAATGTGGTGGTGCTCGTCGACCAGCTGCCCGCGCTGGAGAACGAGTACAGGCCCACCCGCAGTGCGCCGCGCTGGATCGACACGCCGGTGCCTTCGGCCAGCACATCGCTGAGCACGGGCGAGTCCGGCCGTGGAATGAGGGTGTGGTTCTGCGCGGCCAGCACGTAACCGGAAGGTCGCGCAAAGGCGATGGCGAGGATGCGCGGGTTGCTGTCATAGGGCGAAGGGCCGAACCCATCGTGCTCGATGATGTTGCGTGGATCCTGCTGGCGCAGTACCAGCGCAAGGTCCGCGCGCCCGTCCTGGTCGAGGTCGCCTTCGATCCTGTATTCCAGCGCCCAGCCGGAAGGTACGAAACCCTCGGCGGTGGCGGCGTGCGCCGGCAGGCTGGGATAGCGCACCGGCGGCACATCCAGTGCGGCAGCGGCAAAGGGCAGGGCGACCAGCGCCGCGGCAAGGAACAAAAGGCGCATTGCAGCCTCCATGGCAGGGCTGCAGAGGATAGCGGGACGCTCGCTGGCCTGCTTTACCGTGCGTGTGGCTTCAAGCGCACATAGACCTGCTTGCGTACCTGCGCGACGACCTCGCCTGCTTCGTCGACCACGTCGTTGCTGAACCAGCGCAGCACTTTTCCGCCACCGGCCGCCTCGGCACGCAGTTCCTCCAGCAAGGCATCGTCGATGCGGAACGAGGTGCGTACTGTTCCGCGACCGGGCTTGAGGAAATCGATCGCACCGGCGCGATCCCAGACGTAGTAATCACGGCCGAGCGTGTGCATCAGGCCCAGCATCCAGAACGGATCGGTCATCGCGAACAGGCTGCCGCCGAAGTGGGTGCCGACGTAGTTGCGGTTCCAGGGGCGCAGGCGCAGTTCCACGTCGATCTGACGGTAGTCCGGGGTGATCCGGGTGACATGGATGCCGGTGAACAGGAACGGTGGCCACAGATTGAGGCCGAAGCGGAACGTGCTGGCTTTCATGCGGTAGCCGGGCAGGGGGCGGGGCCCCAGTCTAACCATTCGCATGCGTATGTTGTAGCCCGCAGGGACGGCGTCAGGCCTGCCCGGCGCTACGGTCCGGGCGTGCCCGCGTCGATCACATAGCCGTCGCGGCCATTGTCCTTGGCCCGGTAAAGGGCGTTGTCGGCGCCTTCGACGAAATGATGTGGCTGCAGGTCGCTGTCCGGCACGCGGGTATAGACGCCGATGGTCAGGGTGACGCCCGTGTCGCTGCCATCACCGGGCGGCGGCAGGGCGCGGATGCAGGAGATCAGGTCTTCGATCACCTGCCGTGCGCCTTCCACCGGGGTGTCGGGCAGTACCAGGGCGAACTCGTCGCCGCCGTAGCGTGCGGCCATGTCACGGGGACGCCGGGCATGCGCCTGGATCAGGCGGGCTACTTCGCACAGCACGCGATCGCCGACCTGGTGGCCATGACGATCGTTGTGGTGCTTGAAGTGGTCGACATCGATCAGGGCCAGGGTCAGGGGCTTGCCGCTGCGGCGTGCCGCGTCGCATTCCTGTTGCAGCGATTGTTCGAAGCGCAGGCGGTTGCCCAGTCCGGTCAGCGCGTCGCGGTTGGCCTGGCGGTGCCAGGAGGCGATCCGCCAGGTCGCCCATGCGGTCAGTACCAGCAGGACGCCGAGCAGGGCGCTGGCCGGCGCCCACCAGAGGCTGCCAGTGCGCAGCAGCAGCCAGCTCAGCAGCGGCGCGGCGGGCAGCGCGCACAGGGCAACCACCCAGGGCAGGCGCAGCCCGAGCAGCAGTACGCACAGCGCCACCAGCAGGCCGGCCAGGGCGTCCTGCCAGGCGCGGGGCAACACGTCGATCTGCTTGTCCTGCAGCAGCATCGAGGCGATGTTGGCCTGGTACTCGCTGCCGCTCATCCAGTATTCGCGGGTGGTGGGCGTCAACAGGCGGGTGGTGATGCCGCTGGCCGTCATGCCCACCACGATGCGCCTGCCATGCAGCATCGAGGCATCCACGCGACCCTCCAGTACATCGGCGTAGGACACCTGCGGCAAGCGTTCCGGTGGCCCGGCATAGCGCACGCGCACGTAGTCGTTGCGGCGCCACTGGTAGGGCGAGTCCAGCGCGGGGTCGGGGTCGGGCAGGCCCTGCGCGCGTTGCGGCGGCAGACCGGTCAACGCCAGGCCGAGTGCAGGCCAGTGTGCCTGGCCGATACCGGCATGCAGATAGATTCCACGGGCGACCCCATCGCCGTCGACTTCGACGTCGCTGTGGCCGATGGCGGCCGCGCTGGCAGCAATCAGCGGAATGGGCAACATCTCCTCGGCCATGCGGTCACCGGCGGCAGGCGCGGCCAGCACGGGCAGCACCACGCGGCCGTTGCGCCGGATCGCCGCTGCAAGCTCGGCATCCTGGCGCGCATCGCGGCGGTCGGGCTCGGACAGCATGAGGTCCAGCGCGACGCGCTCGGCACCGGCATCGGTCAGGCGGTCCAGCAGGCGGGCATGTACCGAGCGCGGCCACGGCCACTGGCCCAGCCGCTGCAGGCTGCCCTCGTCGATGGCGACGATCAGCACGCTGGGGTCGGGGCGGTAGTCCCAGCTGCCGACCATCATGTCGTACGCCGTTTCGTCCTGCCGCCACAGCCATTGGCCGTGGCTGACCACAGCAGTCGATACACCTGCCAGCAGGGCCAGCAGGATCCGTCGCGACCACGGTAAAGGCGAGCGTCTCACAGCAGCAGCCAGAGCAGCAGGACGCCGCCGCCCGCGCCGTAGCACAGGCGGCATGGCAGCTTCACCTGCTGGGCAGGCGAGAACGGGCCCGCATGGCCGTCATCGTCGATGTACTGCACACGGATGTACAGCGTGCCGCGCCACGGGCGCTTGAAGCTGACCTGTGGTTGGTCAACGGTGGCATCGACCAGTGGTGTGCTGAAATCGCCGCGACGATCGACCTGCACCCGGTAGCGCTGGCCATCGCTTCCGGCCTGCCAGCGCAGGGTCAGCTCACCATCGGTGGCTTCGGGCGGCTGCAGTGCCGGGTCCACGGGTTCGTCGCTCAGATGCAGCGTCAGCGCCTGGCCATAGCGACCCTGGTGGCCCTGACCATCACGCGACGCGATCCGCCAGTAGTACTGGCCGGGAGGCAGTGGTTCGCCCAGGCGCAGGTCGGTGCCACCGGAACGCTGCTCGCGCAGCGGCTGCAGGAACTGCGGTTCGTCGGCGATCTGCAGCACGCTGCTGCTTGCACCGGGTGCCTGGCTCCACTGGAAGCGCGGCCGGTCGCTGTTCACCGTCTGGCCCTGCAGCGGCGAAATGGTCAGCGGCGGTGGCGGCTGGTCGCTGAGGAGGAAATCCTCGCTGGCATCGAGTCCTTCCACGCCTTGTGCATCCACCGCGCGCAGCAGCAGGCGCAGCGCTCCCGGCGGCAGCTCGCCGATCACCATCCGGGTGTCGGTGGTGGTGGCGGCAAACAGCAGAATTTCCGGAGTGCCGGCCTGTACGACTTCGACGCGGTAGTGATCGGCGCCTGCCACGGGCTGCCAGTCGAGCTGGGCCGGCAGGGCGCCCAGGCGGGTCGAATCGGCGCGCAGGTGTGGTGCCGGCAGCAGCCCGGAAACCGCTTCGGGTGCTGTTTCGCTGCCCGCGCTGCGGCTGGCCTGGCCGGGATGGACCAGGCGCTGGCCATGTGGGTTGCCGACCTGCACTTTGCCTTCCAGCACTTCGGTGGCACCGGCATGGGCGTCATCGCCGGCGCTGACCCGGAACACGGTGCCGCGCACGCTGCTGGTGGCCGTGGGTGCATCGATGATGTAACGCGAGGCGGGTCCACGCGCCGGGGTGACCCGGTTGCTGGCGCGCCCCTGCTGCAGGCGCAGGCGGGTATCGACCATGCCGGTGCGTCCATAACGGCTGAGCTGGTCCAGGCGCAGGCGTGAGTACTCGCGCAGCTGCAGCCGCGAGGCGTCGGCGAATTCAAGCGTGATACTGGAGTCGGCCTTGGTCTGGATCGCATCGCCGATGTGCAGCTGCTCACCTGCGCGCACAGCGCGGCTGCTGCTGCCATCGGCCGCGCTCAGTTCAACCTGCCCACGCACGGCGAGCACCCGCGCGGGTGCGGGTTCAATGCGCAACCAGCCGATCGGGAAGCGCAGCAGTTCACCCGGCGGCAGCCGGTACGGATTGTCGATGCGGTTGTGCTGCTGCAGCTGTTGCCAGCCCACGCTGGGCTTGAGATAGGCCGCACCCAGATCCCACAGGGTATCGCCGGGGCGGACCCGGTAGTTCCAGTCCTGCGCGCCGGCGAACGCCGGCAACAGGCAGAGGGCACACAGCAGTGTGCGCAGGAAACGCATGATGAAAGACGACGAGCGGCCAACGGTCACGGATTGCTGTCCCGGCAAAGCGGGGGCGCAGCTGCAAGACCCCATGGCCCCGACCTCATCCCCCCGAACGGATCGTGGCGACCCTTGGGGCCACCATCGCGGGCATTATTGCCCGCGTTCAGTGCAGGGATTCTGAACGATGCCGGTGCCGTTCAGAACAGCAGGGAGGCCATCCGGCGCCGCGAACGGCCGACCAGGTCTTCATCGGAGATGACGTTGAAGGCATCGATCAGCGCCTTGCGCGGCAGTCCTTCCTGGAAAGCGCGGTCGATCCGCAGCATCTCCAGGAACTGTTCCAGTGCGGCTTCGTCGTCGCCGGCCAGCAGCAGCTGCACGCCGCGCAGATGACGTGCCTGCAGATCCTTGCCGTCGGCGGCGATGCGCGCCTCCAGCACCTCGGCGGGCGGGGCTTCCTTCAGCGCGGCGGCGAAAGCAAGGCGTGCGCGGCCACGCACGGCGCGGTCATCGGTAGCCAGGTTGGCGGGCAGGGCGTCGATCAGGGTACCGGCCTCGTCCACGCCGCCAACCTGCAGCAGTGCCAGGGCCAGGTCGAGCTTCAGCTCGTCCTTGCCCGGCTCGGCTGCGATCTGCGCGCGCAGCACGTCCACCTGCGCCTGCGGGTCGAGCGGGGCCTCGTCCTCGACGATGGCGTCGCCGACATCGGCCGGCACAACGCCGTGCTGGGCCAGGAATTCACGCAGCTGACCTTCCGGCAGGGCACCGGGGAAGCCGTCCACCAGCTGCCCACCCTTGACCAGGAACACGGTGGGCACCGAACGGATCTGGAAGGCGGCTGCGATCTGCTGTTCCTTGTCCACATCGACCTTGGCCAGTTCGAACGCACCGTTGTATTCGCCGGCCAGCTTTTCCAGCATCGGGCCGAGGGTCTTGCACGGTTCGCACCAGGTCGCCCAGAAATCCACCAGGACCGGCGTCTGCAGCGACTTCTGCAGCACGTCCGCCTCGAAGGTGGCGGTGGTGGCGTCGAATACGTAGGTCGTCTCGGTCATGGGGCATCGTTCGGCATCTGGAGACCGATTCTATGGTGACGAACCTTGTCGGTCTCAACCCTGGGGTCACTCCCATCCTCAAATCCCGGATGGCTTGGCGGAGGTGCCAGCTGCCGCGACAATGTCCTGATGTTCTTCCTGAGAGTGGCCGCAATGTCCGTGGTTCGGCTGGACCGTTGGGTGGGCGTGCTCGCCGCAGCCCTGTTCGTGCTGTCGGTGGTCGGCTTCGGTGCGGCGCTGCCGGACTATTCGCAGGCGCTGCATCCGGTGACCTGGCTGGGCGCGCATGGCATCCCCCATGCGCTGGGCTTCAACCTGCTGGGCCTGGTGCTGCCGGGCGCGCTGGCGGTCGTCGTGGCCGAGCGCCTGCGCCGGCTGCTGCCGGTGGACGCTGCCTGGACGGCACGCGTGGGCAGCCAGATGCTGCTGCTGGCCGGCCTTGCCTTCATCGCGATGGGTCTGCTGCCGCTGGATTTCGAGGACCAGATGGACATGCAGGGCCCGGCCAGCAAGCTGCACGCCAGCATGTGGATGGTCTGGGCGCTGGCCTTTGTCGCAGGTAGCGTGCTGCTGGGGGCGGCACGGCTGCGGCACTCGGGTGGGCGCAGATTGGGTCTGCTGGCGCTGGGCTGCGGGATCGGTGCCGGTCTGCTCGCGTTCGGCCTGCCCGGTGTACTGCCGGCGGCGCTGGCGCAGCGCCTGGCCTTTGCCTGCTGGGCACTGTGGCTGGCCTTGGCCCTGCCTCTGTCGCGCGGGCGCTGAGACGCATTCCGCTGCCTCGCTGCGGGCGGGTCCGGCAGGCGGGATTGGAGCCATTTGCCGCACTGCGGTACGCTGTACCGCTTTGCCGCCGCAACCGCGTGTTACATGACCAGCGTCGAACCCAACGTTTACGATCCGCAGCAGGTTGAATCCGCCGCCCAGAAGTACTGGGACGCTACCCGTGCCTTCGAGGTCGATGAAGCCTCGGACAAGCCGAAGTACTACTGCCTGTCGATGCTTCCGTATCCGTCCGGTGCGCTGCACATGGGCCACGTGCGCAACTACACGATCGGCGACGTGATCAGCCGCTACAAGCGCATGACCGGCCACAACGTCCTGCAGCCGATGGGCTGGGACGCATTCGGCCTGCCGGCGGAAAACGCTGCGATCAAGAACAAGACCGCGCCGGCCGCCTGGACCTACAAGAACATCGACCACATGCGCAGCCAGCTGCAGTCGCTGGGCTATGCCATCGACTGGTCGCGCGAGTTCGCCACCTGCCGCCCGGACTATTACGTCCACGAGCAGCGCATGTTCACCCGCCTGATGCGCAAGGGCTTGGCCTACCGCCGCAATGCGGTGGTGAACTGGGACCCGGTCGACCAGACCGTGCTGGCCAACGAGCAGGTCATCGATGGCCGTGGCTGGCGCTCCGGTGCGCTGGTGGAAAAACGCGAGATTCCGCAGTGGTTCCTGCGCATCACCGACTACGCCCAGGAACTGCTGGACGGCCTGGATGAGCTGGACGGCTGGCCGGACTCGGTCAAGACCATGCAGCGCAACTGGATCGGCCGTTCCGAAGGCCTGGAAATCCAGTTCGATGTGCGCGACGTTGATGGCGCCGCCCTGGATCCGCTGCGCGTGTTCACCACCCGCCCGGATACCGTGATGGGCGTGACCTTCGTGTCGATCGCCGGCGAACATCCGCTGGCGCTGCATGCGGCGAAGAACAACCCGGAACTGGCTGCGCTGCTGTCGGAAATGAAGCAGGGCGGCGTGTCCGAGGCCGAGCTGGAGACCCAGGAAAAGCGCGGTATGGATACCGGCCTGCGCGCCGTGCATCCGGTGACCGGTGCCCAGGTGCCGGTATGGGTCGCCAACTTCGTGCTGATGGGCTACGGCACCGGCGCCGTGATGGCCGTACCGGGCCATGACCAGCGCGACAATGAGTTCGCCAACAAGTATGACCTCCCGATCCGCCAGGTCATCGCGCTGAAGTCGCTGCGCAAGGACGAGGGCGCCTACGACGCGACGCGTTGGCAGGACTGGTACGGCGACAAGACCCGCGAAACCGAGCTGATCAACTCCGAAGAGTTCGACGGTCTGGACTTCCAGGGCGCTTTCGAAGCACTGGCCGAACGGTTCGAGCGCAAGGCCCAGGGCCAGCGCCGCGTGAACTACCGTCTGCGCGACTGGGGCGTGAGCCGCCAGCGTTACTGGGGCTGCCCGATTCCGGTGATCTACTGCGACAAGTGTGGCGCGGTGCCGGTGCCGGAAGACCAGCTGCCGGTGGTGCTGCCGGAAGACGTGGCGTTCTCGGGTACCGGTTCGCCGATCAAGACCGATCCAGAATGGCGCAAGACCACCTGCCCGGACTGCGGTGGCGCGGCCGAGCGTGAGACCGACACCTTCGACACCTTCATGGAGTCGAGCTGGTACTACGCCCGTTACACCTCGCCGGGCGCCCGTGATGCGGTCGACAAGCGTGGCAACTACTGGTTGCCGGTGGACCAGTACATTGGTGGCATCGAGCACGCGATCCTGCACCTGATGTATTTCCGCTTCTACCACAAGCTGCTGCGCGACGCGCGCATGGTGGACAGCAACGAACCGGCACGCAACCTGCTGTGCCAGGGCATGGTGATCGCCGAGACCTACTATCGTCCGAACCCGGACGGCTCGAAGGACTGGATCAACCCGGCCGACGTGGACGTGCAGCGCGATGAGCGCGGCCGCATCACCGGTGCGACGCTGGTCGCCGACGGTCAGCCGGTCGTGGTCGGCGGTACCGAGAAGATGTCCAAGTCGAAGAACAACGGCGTGGACCCGCAGGCGATGGTCGGCAAGTACGGTGCCGACACCGTGCGCCTGTTCTCGATGTTCGCGGCGCCGCCGGAACAGTCGCTGGAATGGAACGAAGCCGGCGTGGACGGCATGGCCCGCTTCCTGCGCCGCCTGTGGGCGCAGGTGCAGAAGCATGCTGCCGACGGTGCCGCACCGGCGCTGGATGCAGCCGCGCTGGATGCCAGCCAGAAAGCCCTGCGCCGCAAGACCCACGAGACCATCGGCAAGGTCGGTGACGACTACGGCCGCCGCCACAGTTTCAATACCGCGATTGCCGCGGTGATGGAGCTGATGAACGCGCTGGCCAAGTTCGAGGACGGCAGTGAACAGGGGCGCGCCGTGCGCCAGGAAGCACTGCAGGCCATCGTGCTGCTGCTCAATCCGATCACCCCGCACGCCAGCCACGCCCTGTGGCAGGTGCTGGGCCATGGCGAAACGCTGCTGGAAGACCAGCCGTTCCCGCAGGCCGACAGCAATGCGCTGGTACGTGACGCGCTGACCCTGGCCGTGCAGGTCAATGGCAAGCTGCGTGGCACCATCGAGGTCGCCGCCGACGCTGCGCGCGAGCAGATCGAAGCGCTGGCACTGGCCGAGCCGAATGCGGCCAAGTTCCTGGAAGGCCTGACGGTGCGCAAGATCATCATCGTCCCCGGCAAGATCGTGAACATCGTCGCTGCCTGATGTACCTGGCACCGGCCGCCATCGTGGCGGCCGGTGCGTTGTCGCCACGCCGGGCGCGCCCGGCCGATGGCCCTGCGTTCACGCGGCCTCGGGCACCCTGTCTGTTGCCGTGATCGCCCGGCTCCGCCAGACTGTCTCCATGACCCGAATCCTGCTTGCCCTCGTTCTTGTCCTCGGCCTCGCCGGCTGCGGTTTCCACCTGCGCAACAAGCTGATGCTGCCGACCGATACGGCGCCGGTGAAGGTGGTATCCACCGCACCCTACAGCGAGCTGGTCAAGCTGTTGAACCGCAGTCTGCTGGCATCCGGTGCGCGCTTGGCCGATGAGGACAGCAAGGACCCCACCACCCAGCTGCAGGTGTTGTCCGAGCGCTGGGGTGACCTGCCCATCGCGATCGACTCGCAGGGCCGCGCGCAGGAGTACAGCCTGCGCTACGCGGTGATCTTCATCTTCCGCCGCGAAGATGGCAGCGAACTGGTGCCGCAGCAGGTGATCGAACTGTCGCGCGACTACGTGTCGCCGCCGACCGACGCCACCGGTACCACCACCGAACGCGAGATCCTGGCCGATGAGCTGCGCCGGGAAATGTCGGCCTCGATCATCCGCCGCATCGACAGCGTGGTCCGTGCTGAACTGGAAAAGGGTGGCAGCCTGTCGGCGCCGAAGCCGGTCGAGCACGACCCGGTCGAGCCCGCACCTGCCGTCAAGCACTGAGTCGGGCGGCTGATGGAACTGCGACCGGAACAGTTGGCCGGCCAGGGTGCCGACACGGCGCTGGCGCCGGTCTATCTGATCGCCGGTCCGGAAACGCTGCGTGTGCTGGAGGCCGCCGACGCCGTGCGTGCCCGCGCACGCGCGGCCGGCATCGACGAGCGCGAAGTATTTGACGCCGATGGCCGCGATTTCGACTGGAACCTGCTCGATGCCAGCTTCCATGCCCCCAGCCTGTTCAGCGCACGCCGCCTGGTGGAAGTGCGTCTGCCCAGCGGCAAACCGGGCAAGGAAGGCGGTGAGGTGATCAGCCAGTTCTGCGCCAACCCGGCGCCGGACGTGATCCTGATGATCACCTCCAATGAATGGAGCAAGGCCCACCAGGGCAAATGGGCCGAGGCGGTCAACCGTGTCGGCGTGCTGTCGGTCGCCTGGGCGATCAAGCCGCACGAGCTGCCGGACTGGATCGAACGACGCCTGCGCGGCAGGGGCCTGCGCGCCGAGCCTGCCGCCGTGCAGCGCTTGGCCGAGCGCGTGGAAGGCAACCTGCTGGCCGCTGCGCAGGAGATCGACAAGCTTGCGTTGCTGGCCGATGGGCAGACCCTGGACGTGGAACGGATGGAGTCGCTGGTTGCGGATGCTGCCCGCTACGACGTGTTCCGGCTGGTGGAAGCCACGTTCTCAGGCCAGCCGCAGGCGGTGCTGAGGATGCTGGCCGGGTTGCGTGGCGAAGGCGAGGCCGTGGCCGCGCTGATGCCGATCGTGATCCGTGAGCTGTTGGCCGGTGCCGGTCTGGCACGGGTACAGGCACGCGGCGGCAATCTGGCTGCAGAAATGAAATCCCGCGGAATCTGGGAATCGCGGCAGGCACCCTACAAGCGTGCACTGCAGCGGCATCCGGAAGGCAAGCGCTGGGAACGTTTCGTGGCCGAAGCCGGGTTGGTTGACCGCATCGCCAAGGGACGCGCCGACGGCGATGCCTGGCTCGCGCTTGAGCGCCTGCTGGTGGCGGTAGCCGAAGCGCGCGCGGTACGGCTGCTCGCCCGGGCCTGATCCATGAGCCTGCGGATCTATTACGGGGGCACCTTCGACCCGGTGCATCTGGGCCACCTGGCAATCGCGCGCGCTGCGCGCGATGAACTGCAGGTGGCGGTGCGCATGCTGCCCGCCGCTGACCCGCCGCACCGCGCGGTGCCGGGCGCGACCGCCGAACAACGCTGCACCATGCTCGGCCTGGCCATCGGCGATGAGCCGGGCCTGCTGCTGGACCGTCGAGAGCTGGATCGGGCTGCGCGCTTTCCCGGCAGGCCGTCCTACACCGTCGATACCCTGCGCGAACTGCGGGTCGAACTTGGCCCCAGCCGCCCGCTGGCGTGGCTGGTGGGGGCCGACAGCCTGCTGGGCCTGCCCAGCTGGCACGAGTGGCAGTCGCTGTTCGGGCTGGCCCATTTCATCGTCGCCGAGCGTCCGGGCAGTCCGCTGCGGGCCAGTGTCGACGGCGCGTTGGGTCAGGCCACCGAGGGGCGCTGGGCCGACAACGAGCAGGCCCTGTTCGCCAGCCCGGCCGGCCGCATCCTGCGCCTGCACCACCCGCTGCGCGAGGAATCGGCCAGTGCCGTGCGCGCCCAGATTGGCGCGGGCGGCCCTTGGCGGGCCATGCTGGCGCCGGCGGTGGCCGACTATGTTTCTGGCCACGGCCTGTACCGCCCCCCCACCGCGTGAATACGGTTGCCGCGCTGTGCCCGTATAATCGCCTCCACGTTTATCGAGTCGACCCGCTTTGAGCAACCAGACCCAGCCCCAGACCATCAAGGTCGATCTGCCCAGCCCGCCGCCCTCCGTGCCGGAACTGCTGGCCAGCGTCCGTCAAGCCACCGAAGACCTGAAGGCCAAGGACCCGGTCGAGATCGACGTGCGCGGCAAGTCCAGCGTCGCCGACTACATGGTGGTCGTGTCGGGCACTTCGACCCGCCATGTGAAGTCCATCGCCGATGAAGTCGTGCGCTTCGCCAAGAACATCGACGTCATGCCGCTGGGTGTTGAAGGCGAGCGTGAAGCCGAATGGGTGCTGGTCGACCTGGGCGACGTCATCGTGCACGTGATGCTGCCGCGCGTGCGCGAGTTCTATGCGCTCGAGCGCCTGTGGACCGTCGGCGACCAGCCGCCGTCCCACGAAGACGACGAAGTGGCCTGAGCCATTCGTTGATGCGGTTTTCGACGGCGCCGATGGCGCCGTCGACGTTTTGGAGGAATGTTGATGAAAGCCCGCCTGATCGCCACCGGCGAACGCGCGCCCAACTGGGTGGCGCAGGGGTTTGCCGAGTACCAGAAGCGGCTCTCGCACTGGCTGCCCTTCGAGCTGGTGGAGATCGAGCCCGGCCTGCGCGGCAAAGGGCGGGATGCGCGTCGCGCCACCGACGACGAAGGCAAGCGGGTGATTGCCGCGCTGCCGAAGAATGCCTATGTCGTCGCACTGGACGTTCCGGGCCGCCAGCTCAGTTCCGAACAGCTGTCGCAGCGACTGGAACATTGGCGCGGGCAGGGCAGGGATCTTGCATTCCTGATTGGTGGGCCGGAAGGCCATTCGCCGGAAGTGTCTGCGCTGGCCGATGAAAAGTGGTCGATCGGCCCGCTGACACTGCCGCACATGCTGGTGCGGCTGGTGGTGGCCGAACAGCTGTATCGCGCCGCTGCGATGTTGGCAAATCACCCCTACCATCGCGCGTGAAGAGTCGTTATACTGGCGGTCTGCCCGAATAGCTCAGCCGGTTAGAGCACTTGACTGTTAATCAGGGGGTCGTTGGTTCGAGTCCAACTTCGGGCGCCACATCCAAGAGGCCTGCATCGCAAGATGCAGGCCTTTTTTGTTGCGTCGTGCCGTGTGATCGCGTGCGGCGACAGATCCACATCATGCATGGATGCATTGCGCGCGATCTTTCGAGCGAACCCGACTCTACAATGCGGGGCCATCATGTGGATGTCGACGATGCGCGCGTTTCGCCTTGCATTTCTCCTGCTGATGGCCTTGCTGCCATCCATCGCATCAGCTGCCGCACCAGCCACCTGGAAACCGCCGGCGGGCACCACCGAATTCCCTCTCTGGCCGGACGGGAAGGTGATGGCGCCGCCGAAGCTGAAAGGCCCCGAGCAGGTCAGCGAAACCGTCTCCAAGGCCAGTGGCGAGCACTGGATGATGCTGCAGAACGTGGCCGTGCCCACACTCACCGTGTTTCCGGCGAAAGGCCTGCCGAACGGCACGGCAGTGATGGTCGTGCCGGGCGGTGGTTACAACGTGCTGGCGATGGACCTGGAAGGCAGCGAGATATGCGATTGGCTGACCGCGCAGGGCATCACCTGCGCACTGCTGAAGTATCGCGTGCCGGCCTCGGGGCCGAACTGGGATCGCCAATGCAACTGCCGCGACATTCCGGCCGTGCCGATGGCATTGCAGGACGCGCAGCGGGCGATGGGCCTGCTGCGTGCGCAGGCCGCACGCTGGAGGATCGATCCGCAACGGCTGGGCGTGATCGGCTTCTCGGCCGGCGGCCACGTGGTGGCCGGGTTGAGCACGCATGCGCAGCGCAGCTATGCGGCGCTGGATGCAGCCGATGCGCAGTCCAGCCGGCCGGATTTCGCGATGGTGATGTATTCCGGGCACCTGTGGGCGGGGCACGGAAAGGGATTGTCGCTGGTCAAGGACATCGTTGTGGACGACACGGTGCCGCCGACGTTCATCGCCCAGGCCACGGATGATCCCACTGATGACGTGCGCGAATCACTGGCCTACTACCAGGCATTGATCGATGCCGGCGTGCCGGTGGAAATGCACCTGTTTGCACGCGGCGGCCACGCGTTCGGGGTGCGCATGAAGGACGCGCCGGTGGCTGCGTGGACAGGCTTGGCCGAGCGTTGGATGCAGGACATCGGCATGCTGCCGAAACGCCCGTTGTAGAGCCGAGCCGATGCCCGGCTGCCTGCGCGAAGCCGAGCGCAGGCTCGGCTCTACAGCGTCAACTGGCCTTTCCAGAACGCCACCAGCGTAGCGATTGCCACCACCACAATCGCGCCGAACAGCACCCATTCCCAATGCGTGAAAACCCGCTCGCCGCGCTGGCGCCGAGTCAACGCGTACAGCACCACGCCCGGCACATACAGCAGTACCGACAGCAGCAGGTTGTCCAGGCCGCCGGCATACACCAGCCACAGCGCATAGGCGCTGGCCAGCAGCGCGACGATGAAATCCCGCCAGCGCGCACTGGCCGCGCCGGTGTAGGCCTCGCCCTGCCAGGCCAGCTTCACGCCGAATGCGCTGGACAGGAAGTACGGCACCAGGCTCATCGACGCCGCCAGCAGCACCAGGCTGGTGTAGCTGCCCGAATTGAACAGCACCAGCAGCAGGAACAGCTGGATCAGGCCGTTGCTCAACCACAGCGCATTGGTGGGCACGCCGCGCGCGTTCTCGCGTCCGAGAAAGGCCGGCATCGTGCCATCGCCAGCGGCGGCAAACAGCACTTCGGCACACAGCAGCACCCACGCCAGCAGCGCGCCCAGCACCGAGATGATCGAGCCGATGATGATCACCGTCGCGCCCCATTCGCCCACGATCGCGCGCAGCACATAGGCCATCGACGGATTGGGCAGGCCCGCCAGTTCGGCCTGCGACAGCACGCCCATCGACAACAGGCTGACCAGCACCAGCAGCAGCCATACGCCGATGAAGCCGATCACCGTGGCGCGGCCGACATCGGCGCGGCGCGCGGCCCGCCGCGAGTAGATGCTGGCGCCCTCGATGCCGATGAACACCCACACGGTGACCAGCATCATCCCGCGTAGCTGCTGGCCCATGTCCCCCAGCGCGGGAACGCCGAAGAAGTCGGCGCGGAACACGTCCATGCGGAACGCACCGGCCGCCAACACCAGGAACAGCGCGATCGGCACCAGCTTGGCCACGGTGACCAGGCCATTGATGATCGCGGCGGTGCGCAGGCCGCGCAGTACCAGCAAGTGAACGGTCCACAGCAGCAGGGATGATGCGGCGATGGCGGCGGGCGTATTGCCTTCACCGAACACTGGCGCGAAGTGGCCGAGACCGCTGAAGATCAGCACGAAGAAACTGGCGTTGCCGAGCACCGAAGCGACCCAGTAGCCCCAGGCCGCAGAGAATCCGATGTAGTTGCCGAAACCTGCGCGCGCATACGCGTAGATTCCGGTGTCCAGGTCGGGGCGACGGTTGGCCAAGGCCTGGAACACGAAGGCCAGCATCAGCATCCCCGCACCGCTCACTGCCCAGCCGATCAGTGCGGCGGCCGGGCCGGCGCTGCGCGCCACGTTCTGCGGCAGCGAGAAGATGCCGGCGCCGACCATCGAGCCGACCACCAGTGCGGTCAGTGCGGCCAGACCAAGGCGTTGGTTGGAAGGAGGCATCACGCGCGCCGCAGCTGTCGGGGTACCCATGATGGACGCTGTCGCGTGCGGAAAAAAGCAAAGGCCCGGGCGAGAGCCCGGGCCTTTGCAGGTGAAGCGGCAGCCGTATTACTTGAAGGTGTACTTGAAACCGACGGTGTAGTAACGGCCCAGCGCACCGGAGAAGTGCATCGGGTTGTAGTTCACGCCGCCGTAGGTGGTCGGGTCGAGCGGGGCGATGCGGTCGAACACGTTCGCCACCGAGGCGTTGAGTTCGAACGAATCGTTGATGCTCCAGCGACCGGACAGATCCATCGTGGTGAACGAGGAAATCTTCTTCACCGGCTCGCCATCGGCGTAGAAGGCCAGGTAATCGCCGCCACGCTTGTCCTTGTTCTCCATCTTGCTGATGTAGTTGGCAACGGCGCTGACGCTCCACGGCCCCTGCTTCCAGGTGGTGCCGAAGTTCACCTTGTCCTTCGGCGTGCCGATGCAGTTGGTGACATCGCAGTTGCCGTGGGTACCCACGTAGTCAACCGTGTCGCCGCCTTCGGTCCGCTCGAACTTCAGGATGTGGCTCCACTGCAGGTCCAGCTCCAGCTGGCCCGGGCCGATATCGAAGGTCTGACGGATGTCGGTATCGATACCACGCACGCGTGAGGAGCTGGCATTCACGTAGGCGGTGTTGACCGCCAGAATGGTGCCGCTGTTGGGCACGCCATTGAGGTCGTTGCTGTCGCGCAGGACGTTGCCGGCGAGGATCGCCGCCGAGGTGCTGCCCTGCACGATTTCGTTGGTGCGCTTGATCTGCCAGGCATCGACGGTCATCGAGGTGGACGAGGTCGGCTGCAGCACGATGCCGACCGAGTAGCTCTTTGACTCTTCCGGCTTCAGCAGCTTGTTCGGCTTGGTGATGATCGCCACCGAGTTGGCGCCGCACTCTGCCGCATTGTTGCCGCTGATCTGGCAACGAATCGGGTCGACCGCGGTGGAGAAGGCGGCGAGGCCACCGTCACCATTCTCGGCCGGGTTCGGCGCGCGGAAACCTTCGGCGTAGCTGGCACGCAGGGCGATCCAGTCGGCCGGGGTCCACTTCACGCCCAGCTTCGGCGTGGCCTTGCCTTCACCGCTCTCGTACTTGTCATAACGCATCGCTGCCGACAGCTCCAACTGCTCCAGCACCGGTGCGGACAGTTCGACGTAGCCGGCGTACACGTTCTGGGTGCCGTCGTAGGCCGAATAGCCCAGGCCGATGATGTCGCCGGTGTCGGTGAAGGTCTGCGGGGTCAGGCTGTTGCTGGTCTTGCGCCATTCGGTGCCGAACGCCAGGCCCAGCGGGCCGCCCTTCAGGTCCATCAGGCTGCGCGACATGGTGAAGTCGAACATGTCCAGGCTGGACTTGGCGCGTGCGCTGATCATCGGCGAGATGAAGTCGTACAGCGCCTGCGAGTTCTGGCCGGCGTTGTCGCCGATGCGCCACACGCCGCCGGCGCAGTTCGGATTGGCCAGCGCACAACGCACGTTGTCGTAGTTGAGGAAGCCGGTGCGCTTGTTGGTCAGGTCGGTGCCAGAGTGCAGGTAGGCGGTGTCGTAGCTCCAGTCACCCCAGTTGCCCTTTACGCCAACCAGGAAGCGGTTGAACTCGTTGGTGTTGTCGGTAACGCGAGGGCCGACATCCCAGGCCGAGTAGCGCAGGCGCACCGGCGCACCGGTCGGGTTGTCCGGATGGGTGGCACCGAGCGTGGTGGCGCCCGAGCCGCTGTTGGCGTTGACCGGACCGCCGGGGTAGCCCCAGCCGCCAGATACGCCGGACGGCGTATTGCTGAAGATCGTCTGCTTCTTCGAGTAGCCGATCTCGGTGTAGACCTCGCCGCCTTCACCGAAGGCGAAGCTGGCGCGACCGAACACGTTGACGTACTTCTCTTCCGGAATCAGGTCGCGGTACTGCTGCGCCGGATCGAACAGGCAGCCGTCGGCGGCGATGCTGGCCGGGGTCTGGCCACCGATGGTGGTCAGGCCCGCGCAGCCAGGCAGCGGAACCAGGTGGCCGGTGGCATCCAGGTAGGAACCGTTCGGGCCGGAACCGCCCGAGGTGCCGCCACGGGTGTACGCGCCGCCCAGGAACTGTGCGGTCTTGTCATAGCCCCACTGACGGGTATCGCCGGTGCCGATCCACTTGCGGTTCTTGCGGTCGCTGATCTTGATAGCGTCGGTCTTGCCGACGTCCAGGCTGAAGAACGCGTTCCAGCCATCGCTGGCAAGGTCGCCGGTACCGGCGGTCAGGGTGGCCTTCTTGGCGTCGCCATCGCTATCGCCGGACAAGCCGTAGGAGCCACGCAGAATCACGCCCTGGAAGTCGCTGCGCAGGATGATGTTGACCACGCCGGCGATGGCATCGGAGCCATAGATCGCCGAGGCGCCGTCCTTCAGCACTTCAACGCGTTCGACAGCGTCGAGGGGAATGGTGCTGAGGTCGGTGAACACCTTCTGGCCGTCATCGGCCAGGCCATAGGTGGCCATGCGGCGGCCGTTCAACAGCACCAGCGTCGAACCAGCACCGAGGCCGCGCAGCGAAATGCCGGCGCCGCCACCGGCGAAGCCGTTGCCGAAGGTCTTGGGAATGGAGCCAGCACCGTCAGCGGTGATGGTCTGCAGGTACTCGGCCAGCGAGGTCTTGCCGGTGCGATCGATTTCCTGGCGGGTCACCACCTGCACCGGCGACGGTGTCTCGGTGTTGGTGCGCGGGATGTTCGAACCGGTAACGGTGATCCGGTCAAGGTTGGTGGCCTGTTCCTGCGCGAATGCAGAGGAAGAAGCCACGGCGCCGGCCAGCAGCAGGGCGCCGCCGGTGAGGATATGGGTGATGGACGATGCCAGGGTGTTGCGGCGGCGGCTGGCGGGCCGTTGGATCGGGTGTTTCACAGCTTCTCTCCTGACTGGAAAACTCGAGCATTGAGGGCTGTCTCCGGTGTGTCCCGGGACGCGTCAATCTAGGTTTCCAGCAGGTGACGAAGGTGTGAAGTTTTACTAAATTCGTAACGGATTTCCAACGAAGTTCAAATAACCGGGCAGATTGGCCCTGTCCCGCCCCGTTCGCCGTTGCTGCCGGCCCGGCAGGTGCCGGGCCGGCCCATGGGTCAATCGGGCAGGGAGAACTGCACCGGCACCATGCCGATGGCCGGAACGGCCATGCCGTCACGTTCGGCCGGCACGAACCGCCAGTGGCGCAGCACCTGCTGACGGGCGGCCTGGTCCAGGCTGCGCGAGCCGCTGCTGCGTTCGATGCTGACGTTCACCGGCTGGCCACTGGGGTCCACTTCCACCCGCAGCAGCACCGTGCCCTGCTCGTGATTGCGCAGGGCCTGGATCGGGTAGCTCGGCGGCGGGTTGCTGCGGTACTGCAGCTGGGCACCCGCCAGCGGCGTGGACGGGGCGATCGTCGGCACAGCCTGCACCGCTGTCGGCTCGGCCGCCGGCAGGATGATGCCCTGGGCCTCCTCGACGGTCGCAGTGGCTGGAGGCAGGGTCGGTGCGACCGGGACAGCCTGCTGCTTCTGCACCACCTCCACCTTTTCCGGCTTGATGGGCGGCGGTGGCAGCGGTTTCGGCTCTTCCTTGGGCAGCAGCGTCACCGTGGTTGCGTCGCGCGGCAGCGCGGTGACCGCCTGGTAGGTCGCCGGGATCAGCAACAGCAGAAACGCGAGCAGATGCAGGGCGATGGCCGCACTCCAGGCGGCAACGCGGGCGGGATCGAAGTGCAGGGGTACTACGGGATACGTACGAACCATGGTCCACCTCCATGCCAGTGTCGAAGTCCTCAACGCACCAGGGCCGCCATCGGGGTTGCCGCACGCGGCTGGCAGTCAATCATTAGCGCGCGGACTCCACCACTGCCTAGAGGCAGGGGCGACAGCATTGAGCTGGCCTTCATGTACAGGGCGAGCCCGCCGGCAGCGGAAACGAAAACGGCGCCCCGGAGGGCGCCGTTGAGGAGGCTGGACGGGGCCTCAGCGGCCCAGTTCGAACACCACGTCCAGGTTGACCGAGACGGTCGATTCGCCCGGGGCGACCGGGGTGGCCTTGTCCATCGCCGCGCCCGCTGCCATCGATCGCATCATCATCGGCGGGCGGAAACCGCCACCGGAATTTTCGGAGATGCTGACAATGCGGCGCACCTGCAGGCCAAGCGACTTCGCGTAGGTCTGGGCGCGGGCCTGGGCCTTCTTCAGTGCCGCCAAGCGGGCTTCGTCATAGACCGGTTCGGGCTGGTCGATCTCGAACTGCGGGCCGTTGATCTGGTTGGCGCCCTGTGCGGCCAGCGCATCCAGCACCTTGCCGAGCTTGGCGATGTCGCGGACCTTCAGGCTGACGGTGTTGCTGGCCTGGTAGCCGGTGATCTTCGGCGCTTCGTTGTCGGCATAGCGGTACTGCGGGTTGAGGCTGACGCCGCTGGTCTGCACGTCGCGCTCGGCGATGCCGGCGGCCTTGATCGCGGCCAGTACCTTGTCCATCTGCTGGGCGTTCTGGCGCATGGCGCTGTTGCCGTCGGCGGCCTGGGTGACCACGCCGGCCGACAGGGTGGCGACGTCCGGCACGCGGGTCGCTTCGGCGTTGGCCGAGATGTTCAGCAGTGTGCCTTCGGCCGCGGCGGCGATCGACGGCGACGACGGGTCGGCATGGGCGGTCATCGAAGCTCCAAGAGCGAGGGACAGGGCAAGCAGCAGCGGGGTGGCGGTGCGGCGCATGGGATCTCCTTGTTGTGGCGTGAGGGTGGTGTCGTAGCGATGAACGCGCTGTGAGTCCGTTCGGGGTTGCAGGCGCCAGGGAAGGATTGTCCGACGATTCAGGTACCGGCGTCAGGTTATGCTGTGTCGATGCTCTATCTTGCTTCCCGCTCCCCCCGACGCAACCAGCTGCTGGCCCGACTCGGACGCCCTTTCCAGGCTTTGGACCTGGAGGTTGTCGAGCAGCGCGCGGCCTCTGAAAGTGCCCAGGACTATGTCTGCCGGGTCGCCGCCGACAAGGCGCGCGCCGGCCTGGCACGGGTGCTGGCCGATGACCCGCAGGCGCGGGTGCTGGGCTCGGATACCGAAGTGGTGCTCGATGGCGAAGTCTTCGGCAAGCCGACCGACGCCGCCGACGCGCGGGCGATGCTGGCGCGGCTGGCCGGGCGCACCCACCAGGTGATGACCGCCGTGGTGGTGGTCGACGCGCAGGGGCTGGACAGCGAACTGGTCGTTTCCGAGGTCACCTTCGCTGCGATCGATGCGGCCGAGATCGCCGCCTATGTCGCCACCGGCGAGCCGCTGGACAAGGCGGGCGCCTATGCCATCCAGGGCGGCGCCGAGCGCTGGATCGAACACCTTTCCGGCAGCTACTCCGGTGTCATGGGGCTGCCGCTGCTGCATACCGATCGTCTGCTGGCCCGCTGCGGCGTGCTGGCCCAAACTGCTGATGCCGCCAGGGAGGCTGCCGATGTCTGAGGAAATCCTGGTCAATGTGACCCCGCGCGAAACCCGGGTCGCGGTGATCGAGAACGGCATGCTGCAGGAACTGCACATCGAGCGCGGTTGGCGCCGGGGTGTGGTCGGCAACATCTACAAGGGCAAGGTGCAGCGGGTCATGCCGGGCATGCAGGCGGCATTCGTCGAAGTGGGGCTGGAGCGCGCCGCGTTCCTGCACGCCAACGACGTGGTGCGGCCAGCCCCGGTGGCCAGCGCCGATACCGAGAACACGACCCTGCCGCCGCCGTCCAGCGTGCCGATCGTTGAGCTGCTGCGCGACGGCCAGGACATCGTGGTGCAGGTGGTGAAGGATCCGATCGGGACCAAGGGCGCACGCCTGACCACCCAGATCAGCATTCCCTCGCGCTACATGGTGCTGCTGCCGCAGTCGAAGGTGGTGGGCGTGTCGGCACGCATCGAGGACGAAGGCGAGCGCGCGCGGCTGAAGGCGCTGGTGACCGAACTGTCGGCCCAGCATGGTGGCTACGGCTACATCGTGCGCACCAATGCCGAGGGCCAGCCGGCCGAGGCCATCGCCGAAGACATCGCCTACCTGTCACGGGTGTGGAACGTGGTCGAGCGCCGCGGCCGCGAGGCGGCGTCGTGCAGCAACATCTATGAAGACCTGAGCCTGCCGCTGCGCTCGGTGCGCGACCTGATCCGCAAGGACGTGGACAAGGTGAAGGTGGACTCGAAGGAGACCTTCGCCCAGCTGCAGGCCTTCGTGGCCAAGTACATGCCGGTGCTGGCCGAGAAGATCGAGCTGTACAGCGGCGACCGTCCCATCTTCGACATGTTCGGGGTCGAGGACGAGATCGGCCGTGCGCTGGACAAGCAGGTGCCGCTGAAGTCCGGTGGCTACCTGGTGATCGACCAGACCGAGGCGATGACCACCATCGATGTGAACACCGGTTCCTTCCTGGGCCAGCGCAACCTGGAAGAGACGGTGTTCCGCACCAACCTGGAAGCCGCACAGGCGGTGGCCAGGCAGCTGCGCCTGCGTAATCTGGGCGGCATCATCATCATCGACTTCATCGACATGGATGACGCCGAGCACCGCCGCCAGGTGCTGCGCACCCTGGAGAAGGCACTGGCCCGCGACCACGCCAAGACCACGGTGTACGACTTCTCGCCGCTGGGCCTGGTGGAAATGACCCGCAAGCGCACGGTGGAAAGCCTGGAGCGCCAGCTGTCGGAAACCTGCCCGCAGTGCAGTGGCCGCGGCACCATCAAGACCACCGAAACGGTGACCTACGAGATCTTCCGCGAGATCACCCGTGCGGTGCGCCAGTTCGACGCCGCGCGCCTGCTGGTGATCGCCTCCAGCAAGGTGGTGGCGCGGATCACCGATGAGGAATCCACGGCCGTGGCCGAGCTGGAGGAGTTCCTCGGCAAGAGCATCCGCTTCCAGGCGGACGAGCAGTACCTGCAGGAGCAGTTCGATGTTGTCCTGCTCTGATCCAGGCCGACTGTCTCCCTTCGGTGGCCGATGAGCGCGCCGCCGCGCCTGCGACTGCGAAGGATCCGCCGTCATTTCATCGCCGCCTGCGCGGTCGGCCTGGTCGGGCTTGCACTGCTGGTCGGCACGCTCAGCCAGCTGCTGCCGCTGGCTGAGCGCCATCCTGACAGGATCGCGGCCTGGCTGAGCGCGCGCGCCGGACAACCGGTGCGCTTCGAACGCCTGGACACCGCTTGGACCCGACGCGGTCCATTGCTGCAGTTGAAGGGCCTGCGCATCGGCGCGGGCCAGGGCCTGGCCATCGGTGAAGCCGAAGTGCTGGTGTCGATGTACAGCGGCCTGTTGCCGGGCCGCTCGCTGACCGAACTGCGCCTGCGCGGCCTGGCATTGGACCTGCAACAGGCCGCCGATGGCCGTTGGTCGGTGCGCGGCTTGCCGCAGTCCAGTGCTGGCGGCGATCCGCTGGATGCGTTGCGCCGGCTGGGCGAACTGCAGGTGATTGGTGGCCGTCTGAGCGTGCATGCACCTGCGCTGGGCGTCGAAGCCACCCTGCCACGCATCGATCTGCGTATGCGCGTGGACGGCGACCGCCTGCGGGTGGGCGTGCGTGCCTGGGCGCAGACCGATGCCTTGCCGCTGACGGCGGTGCTGGACCTGGATCGCCAGCGCGGCAACGGCCAAGCCTGGCTGGGGGCCGATCCGATTGATTTCCGTGCCTGGTCGCCGTTGCTGGCGGCCGGCGGCGTGCGCCTGCGCGAGGGCAAGGGCGAGCTCAATCTGTGGCTGACCCTGCGCGATTTCGCCCCGATGGCGCTGACCACCGATTCGGATCTGCGCGATCTGCGTATTGAAGGCGCGCCGATGCCCGGCATCGCACGTCCGCAGATGCAGCTGCAACGGCTGCAGGCGCGGCTGCGCTGGCAGCGGACGGCAGACGGTTGGGCGCTGCAGGTGCCGCGCCTGCGTCTGCAGGCCGATGGCAACCCGCAGCAGCTGGATGGCCTGCAGGTACGGCTGGGCAAACAGATGCAGGTGCAGGCTGGAGCGACGCAGGCGGGTATCGCCTTGCGCGCGCTGGCACTCAGCGACCGGCTGGATGCGGGCCTGCGTCATTGGCTGTACCTGGCCAAGCCGCAGCTGGACGTGGCGCAACTGCAGGTGCGCGGCCAGCAGGATGGCCCGTTGTGGGTACAGGGCGAACTGCAGTCGCTGGGTTTTGCCAGCGTTGGCAACTCGCCGGGTCTGCGTGGCCTGGGCGGCCGCTTCGAGGGCGATGCCGATGGCTTCAGCCTGCAGCTGCAGCCGCAGCGCCAGCTGCAGTTCGATTGGCCGACCGGTTTCGGCGTGCGCCATGACCTGCACCTGGCCGGGCAGATCGTCGGTTGGCGCGACGAGGCCGGCGGCTGGCGCATCGGCACCCCGGCGATGCGTGTGGAAGGCACCGACTACGCCGCCGACGTGCGCGGCGGGCTCTGGTTCCAGGGCGATGGCACCCGGCCGTGGATGCAGCTGGCGGCCAAGCTGGACGACGTGCCGATGACCGCCGCCAAGCGTTTCTGGATCCATTCCAAGATGAGCAAGGGCGCCACCGACTGGCTGGACATGGCCTTGGCCGGTGGTCAGGTGCGCAACGGCATTGGTCTGGTCAGTGGTGACCTCGACGACTGGCCGTTCGACAACAACGATGGCCGCTTCGAGGCCACCGGCCACATCAGCAACGGCGACATCCGATTCCAGCACGACTGGCCGTTGATGGGCCAGGTGTATGCCGATGTCGCCTTCATCGGCCCCGGCTTCCACATGCAGGGTCGCGGCGATCTGGCCGGCGTAGCGGTGCAGAAGTTCGAAGCGGGCATCCAGGATTTCGGCCAGCAACCCCTGTACGTGCGCGCCGACAGCCAGGGCGATGCCGGCAAGCTGCTGGCAATGCTGCGGCAGAGTCCGCTGCACAAGGAATACGGCGACACCTTGGACAACCTCGCGGCAAGCGGTCCGGCCAACGTGCATTTCGACCTGCTGCAGCCTCTGCACCATGACGAAGGCGGTGGCCACCTGCAGGGCACGGTGGACCTGGCTGGGCTGAAGCTGGTCGACAAGCGCTTCCAGCTGGAATTCGACAACATGCGCGGGCAGGCCCGCTACAGCAATGCCGGCTTCGCCGCCGAAGCGCTGGCGGTGCGCCATCTCGGCCAGGACGGCCGGCTGAGCCTGCGCGCCGGTGGCTTCGTGCGCGACCCGAAGCTGGCCTTCGAATCGGAACTGGCCGCTTCGCTCGATGCGGGCGTGCTGATCGACCGCGCAGCGGAAATGGCGTGGCTGAAGCCCTACATCAATGGCACCTCGCCGTGGACCATCGCGGTGAACCTGCCGAAGGCCGCGCCGGGTGCGCCCGCGCCACCAAGTGAGCTGCGCCTGCGCTCGGATCTGGTGGGCACCCGCCTGGACCTGCCGGCGCCGCTGCAGAAACCGGCCAGCGAGCCGCTGCCGACCACCGTGGCCGCGCAGTTGCCGATGGGCGCAGGGCGCATCGACGTGGCGTTCGGCCAGCGTGTGGCGCTGGCCGCGCGCAGCCACAACAACCAGACCGGCGTGCAGGTCACCCTGGGCAGCGACCACGTTGACCGCGAGCCACCGCCCAGCGGGCTGACCATCAATGGCCGCAGCCCGACCCTGGATGCGCTGGAATGGATCGGCCTGGCCCGTGGCGCCGGTGGCGATGGCGACCCGATGCCGCTGCGGGCAGTGGACGTGCAGGTCGGTCAGCTGATGCTGATCGGTGGCGTGTTCGAGCAGACCCGGTTGCAGCTGCACCCCGGCCCGCAGGCGCTGGACGTGCGCCTGGATGGCCCGTCGTTGGCCGGCAAATTGAACGTACCCAACGCCGATGGCGGCACCATCAGCGGCCAGCTCGAGCGGGTGTACTGGCAATCGTTGCCGACCGTGCCCGGAGCTACCGCTGCACCGGCACGGGTGCAGGCCGGTGCCGACGACATGGACCCGGCCAAGCTGCCGCCGTTCGCACTGGACATCGCCGACCTGAAGTTCGGCAAGGTCGTGCTGGGCCAGGCGATGCTGCGCACGCGGCCGATCGCCAACGGCCTGAGCGTGGAAGAACTGCGCTTCCGCGCCCCCAGCCAGGAGATCGACATCCGTGGCCGTTGGCTCGGCAAGGGCGGTGGCTCGCGCACCGCGCTTGATGCGCAGGTGCGCAGTGAAGACCTGGGCGGGTTGCTGCAGAACCTCGATTACGGCGGCCAGCTGCGCGGTGGCTCCGGCCACGCACAGCTGCAGGCGTCCTGGCCTGGTGGTCCTTCCGATTTCCAGCTGGGCAACCTGCAGGGCCAGCTCGATGTGAATGCCCGCAATGGCCAGTTGCTGGAGCTGGAGCCGGGTGCGGGCCGCGTGCTGGGCCTGCTCAGCGTCGCCCAGCTGCCGCGGCGGTTGATGTTCGACTTCCGCGATTTCTTCTCCAAGGGCTTCGCGTTCAACCAGGTGGAGGGCAGTGTGCAGTTCGGCGAGGGCATGGCCCGTACCGACAAGGTGCTGATCGAAGGGCCGGCCGCGAACATCACCATCCGTGGCGAGGCCGACCTGCGCAAGCAGCAGTTCGACCAGACCATCGACGTCAACCCGCGCGCGGGCAACCTGCTGACCGTGGTCGGCGCGGTGGCCGGCGGTCCGGTCGGCGCGGCGCTGGGCGCCGCCACCAATGCGGTATTGTCCAAGCCACTGGGCGAGATCGGCGCCCGCACCTACAAGGTGACCGGCCCGTGGAAGGAGCCCAAGGTGGAAGTGATCGAGCGCAGCCGCGAACGCCAGCCCGCGCCCGCGCCGCCGCCGCGCCTCCCGCCCTTGCCAGCCGTGCCGCCGACCGTCACCGAACCCTCACCGCCGCGCTGAACCCGGCGTCCCTGTTTCCCCGGCGGACTTGCCTGACCGCCTTTACACCCCCAGATCGAGACCATGACTGACAACGCCCTGACGCTTGCCCAAGATCGCCTGTTGCGGCCCGGTGGCCTGGATACCGCTGGCCTGGAGCGCACCTTCGGCCAACTGCTCGGCCCTGGTGTGGACTTCGGCGACCTGTACTTCCAGCACGCCCGCCGTGAAAGCTGGAGCGTGGAAGACGGCATCGTCAAGGACGGCGCCCATTCCATCGAGCAGGGCGTGGGTGTACGTGCAATTGCCGGCGAGAAGACCGGCTTTGCCTATTCCGATGACATCCACGCCGGTGCACTGCTGGCGGCGGCGCAGTCGGCACGCGCGATCTCGCGCGAAGGTGGCGCGCAGACCGGGCGCTCGCTGCTGCGCGGCGATGCGCGCGTGCTGTATCCGTCGCTGGACCCGATCGACGGCATCGGTAACGAAGCCAAGGTCGAGGTGCTCAAGCGCCTGGACGGTTATCTGCGCGCGGCCGACCCGCGCGTGAAGCAGGTGATGGTCAGCCTGTCCGGTGGCGTCGATACCGTGCTGGTCGCCCGCACCGATGGTGTGCTGGGCGCCGATGTGCGCCCGCTGGTGCGGTTGAACGTGCAGGTGATCGTTGAACAGAACGGTCGCCGTGAGTCGGGTTATGCCGGCGGCGGTGGTCGCTACGGTTATGAAACGCTGTTTGCCGATGGCCGCCCGGAAGCCTTCGCCCGCGAGGCGCTGCGGCAGGCATTGGTGAACCTGGAGGCGGTGCCGGCGCCGGCCGGAGTGATGCCGGTGGTGCTGGGACCGGGCTGGCCGGGCGTGCTCCTGCACGAGGCGGTCGGTCATGGCCTGGAAGGTGACTTCAACCGCAAGGGCACCAGTGTCTACGCGGGCAGGATCGGCGAGCGCGTGGCGGCACCGGGCGTGACCATCGTCGACGACGGCACCCTGGATGGGCGCCGTGGTTCACTCAACATCGATGACGAAGGCCATCCGACCCAGTGCACCACGCTGATCGAGGACGGCATCCTGGTTGGCTACATGCAGGACAGCCTCAACGCGCGGCTGATGGGCGTGGCGCCGACCGGCAACGGCCGTCGTGAATCGTTCGCGCACATGACCATGCCGCGCATGACCAACACCTACATGCGCGCTGGCCAGCACGATCCGCAGGAAATGATCCGTTCGGTGAAGAAGGGCCTGTACGCGGTCAATTTCGGTGGCGGCCAGGTCGACATCACCAGCGGCAAGTACGTGTTCTCGGCCACCGAGGCCTACCTGATCGAGGATGGTCGGATCACCGCGCCGGTGAAGGGCGCGACCCTGATCGGCAACGGCCCGGAAACCATGCAGAAGGTGCGCATGGTCGGCAACGACCTCGCCCTGGACGAGGGCGTGGGCATCTGTGGCAAGGACGGGCAGAGTGTGCCGGTCGGCGTTGGCCAGCCTTCGCTGCTGATCGAGGGCATCACCGTCGGCGGTACCCAGGCCTGAGCACGGCGATGGCCACAGCCACCGCCATGCCCGACGGGGACTCAGTCCTCGTCGGCGTCGTCGACCGGCGCGTCTGCCTCGGCGTCCTCGCCGGACGGCTTCAGACCCAGCGCGGCCGGCAGCATCAGCGCGCGCAGCACCTGGAAGATTTCGCGGTAGGCACGCGGCGGCTTGTTCCTGGCCTTTTCAGCCTGCGCGTTGCGTACCAGCGTGCGCAGCTGCTGGCGGTCGGCCTGCGGGTAATCGTTGAGCAGTTCGGCCAGCGCGGTGTCGCCCTCGTTCATCAGGCGTTCGCGCCAGTCTTCGGCACGATGCATCATCGCCACTTCGCGGCGACCGGTGTCGCTGTTGACGTCCAGCGCTTCGCGGATCGCGTCCAGGGCGGCATCGTCCTCGCGGCGCATGTGCTTGGCCAGGAACGCCAGCTGCCGCTTGTGCGCGATATGGGCGGTGATCCGCTTGCACTCGGCGATGTGCGGCAGCAGGTCCTCGGGGATCGGCAGGCGCGCCAGCTGGGCCGGGGTCAGCGACACCAGCTTCTCGCCCAGGGCCAGGACGTCGAGCGCATCGCGCCGGTTCTGGCTGCGGCTCTTGTCGTGGAATTCACCGGTTTCTTCGTCGCGTCCGCGCATCGTCCATACCTGATTTCAAAAAAAGTCGCCCGGCGTGATGCCGGGCCCAACCCGCACAGGATAAAGCATTGAACGTGATCGCCCCTGAAGTCGCCGTCGGCGACGACAGCCCGGCCCGGCTGGAACGGCTGGCCGACATCTCCCAGCAGCTGTTGCAGCGTGCCCGCGCGCTGGGCGCCAGCCAGGCCGAGGTCAGCTGCAGCGAGGACCGTGGGCTGGAGGTCAATGTCCGTCTCGGCGAGGTCGAGACCGTGCAGTCCACCCGCGACCGCGGCATTGCCGTGACCGTGTACTTCGGCCAGCGCAAGGGCAGTGCCAGCACCGCCGACCTGCATGAAGCCAGCTTGCTGGCCACCGTCGAGCAGGCGTGCGCGATCGCCCGCCATACCGAAGACGACCCGGCCGCCGGCCTGGCCGAGGCCGGCTTGATGGCCCGCGACTTCCCCGAGCTGGACGGCTGGCACCCCTGGGAGCTGCAGGCCGACGAGGCCGTGGACCTGGCACTGGCCTGTGAGGCAGCGGGCCGCGAGGCCGATGCGCAGATCCGCAATTCCGATGGCGCCTCGGTGTCGAGCATGCAGAGCGTGTCGGTCTATGCCAATTCGCATGGTTTCATCGGCCGCGAGCGCGGCACCCACCATTCGATCGGCTGTGCGCTGATCGCCGGCATCGGCGATGGCATGCAGCGCGATGGCTGGTACACCGGCGCACTGGCCCGCGAGGACCTGGAAGATCCGGCCAGCGTCGGTCGCCGCGCCGCCGAGCGCACGGTCGCCCGCCTGCAGCCACGTTCGTTGCCGACCGGCAGCATGCCGGTGCTGTACGCGCCGGAAGTAGCGCGCAGCCTGGTCGGTCATCTGCTGTCGGCAGTGTCCGGCGGCGCACTGTACCGGCAGGCCAGCTTCCTGCTGGACAGTGTCGACCAGCAGCTGTTCCCCGACTGGATGCAGATCGAGGAGCTGCCGCATCTGCGCCGCGGCCTGCGTTCGGCGGCCTTCGACGGCGACGGCGTGGCCACGCGTGCGTCGGCCCTGGTCCGCGACGGTGTGCTGCAGCGCTACGTGCTGGGCAGCTATTCGGCGCGCAAGCTGGGCCTGCAGACCACCGCCAATGCCGGCGGCGTGCACAACCTGCAGCTGGCGGCCAATGCCGGTTCGCTGCAGGACATCGCCACGCAGATGGGCAACGGGCTGCTGGTGACCGAGCTGATGGGGCAGGGGGTGAACGGGGTGACCGGCGACTACTCGCGCGGCGCCGGCGGCTTCCGCGTGGAGAACGGCCAGATCCAGTATCCGGTGGATGGCATCACCATCGCCGGCAACCTGCGGGACATGTTCATGGCGATCGAGGCGGTCGGCAGCGACGTCGATCCGCGCTCACATATCCGTACCGGCTCGATCCTGGTGGGACGGATGACGATCGCCGGTAATGATTGATGCCATTGATGGCGTAAGCTAGGCGCGCCTGACGCGACCGGCTTGCCGCCGGTCGGTCCAGACCACCCAATAAAAAGGAGTTTTGTCGTGAGCGAATTCGAGAACGTCCCGGCTGCGAGCAGCGTACCGGCCGACCAGCGCACCATGGCCCTGGCGGCGCACCTGCTGGGTATCTTCACCGGCTTCATCGGCGCGCTGATCATCTGGCTGATCAACAAGGATGACGCCGGCAAGGCCTTCGTCACCGACCAGGCCAAGGAAGCCCTGAACTTCCAGATCACCGTGACCATCGCGATGGTCATCAGCATGATCCTGACCGTCGTGATCATCGGCGTGTTCCTGGCCCCGATCGTCGGCATCATCAGCCTGGTGTTCAGCATCATCGCTGCGGTGAAGGCCAACAACGGCGAAGCCTACCGTTACCCGTTCGCGCTGCGCCTGATCAAGTAAGCGGTAACGATCAACGACGCAAACAGAAACGCCCGGCAATGCCGGGCGTTTCCGTGTATGGCGCACCTGGTAGCGCCGGGCCATGCCCGGCGAGCGCACAGCGCTGCAGCTCCATTGCTGCGGTCAGTGATCGCGTTCCACCGCCAACGTGGCCAGCGCGCGCAGCGCATCGGCTTCTTCGTGATAGCCCGCCAGCGCCTGCTGCATGCGCGCGGACAGTTCGCGCAGCTGCGCCTTGGCACCGTCCATGCCGAGCAGGGCAGGGAAGGTGCTCTTGTCCTGCGCCTGGTCCTTGCCGGCGGTCTTGCCCAGCTGCTCGGAACTGGCTTCGACATCGAGGATGTCATCGCGGACCTGGAAAGCCAGGCCGAGCGCATCGGCGAAGCCGTCGAGCTGGGCCAGCACCGGCTCGGGCGCATCGCCGCACAACGCGCCCATGCGCACCGCGGCGCGGATCAGCGCACCGGTCTTCAGCGCATGCATGCGGGTGAGGGCTGCCAGCGACTGTTGCTGGCCGGTGGCATCGATGTCCAGCGCCTGGCCGCCGCACATGCCGGCCGCACCGGAGGCATGGGCCAGGGTCTGCAGGCATGCCACGCGCAATCCCGCCGGCAGCGGCGCATCGGCCAGCAGGCCGAACGCACGGGTCTGCAGGGCGTCACCGGCAAGGATCGCGGTGGCTTCGTCGAAGGCAATGTGGGTGGTGGGCTTGCCACGGCGCAGGGCATCGTCGTCCATGGCCGGCAGGTCGTCGTGCACCAGCGAGTAAGCGTGGATCAGCTCCACGGCCATTGCTGCGGCATCGAGCTTGTCCAGCGGCGCGCCGAACACCTGGCCGGCGGCATAGACCAGCAACGGACGCATGCGCTTGCCGCCGCCGAGCACGGAATAGCGCATGGCCTGGTGCAGGCGTTGCGGCGCGTCGGCCGGCGAGGGCAGGGCAGCGTCGAGCTGGCTTTCGATACGGTCGCGCCAGCGCGCGAACAATGCCTCAGCCGTCATGGCTGGGCGGATCGAAGGGTTCGGCGGTTTCGGGCTGGGCCGGATCGCTGAGCAGGCGCACGCGCAGTTCGGCCTGTTCCAGCGCCTGCTGGCACTGGCGGTACAGACCGACGCCACGTTCGTAAGCGCTGAGCGAGGCTTCCAGGCTCAGCTCGCCGGTTTCCATCTGCTCCACCAGCTGTTCCAGCGATTCGAGCGACTGCTCGAACTGGGCGACCGGGGAGGCGTTTTCGGGGGACTTCTTGGCCATGCGACAAGTGTGGACGGCGCGCGCGCGAGGGTCAATTCACCAGCCGCCCGGATGCCACTGCAACTGTGCATTGCGTGCCTGCAACCAGGCCTGCAGCGGCGCGGCAATGACTACATCGGCGGCGGCCAGCAGCTGCCCGCGGTCGAACAGCAGCGGCAGCTGTGCGCGTCGCCAGGGCGCCAGGTGTTCGCGCTGCAGGCAGTCTTTCAGTGCGGATGAATGCGTGCGGCCAGGCAGCACGATGCGTTCGCCGCCTTGGCGGGCGCGCAGTTCCAGCGGGTGGTCGAAGCCGTCCGCACCGAGCAGGCGCAGCTGGCCGCCATCCGGCAGCTGCAGCGGCACGCGGCCATCCCATGCCGCCTGCCAGTTCTTCGGCAGGGCGGGCAGCTCTGCCGGCAGCAGGTAGGCGTGCTGGCGCCACTGGCGGATCGCGTGCTGTTGCCAGCGCACCTGCGATTGCCGATCAGCGCCGGCGAGCATCAGTTCGTTCTGTGCCTGCCGCAGTACGTGTGCCGGCAACGGTGCCGCGTCATGGCGGCGTACCCACGCACGCAGCACGCGTGCAGCACGCTCGGGTGCAACCTGGCGCAGCAGCTCCAGCGACAGCACACGTGGTGCCACTTCCAGGTGAGCGAGCAGCTCGGCATCTTCTTCGTCGAGCAGCGCGCGGGTCTGCGCGCTATGTGCAGCGCTGGCAGCCAAGGCGGCAGCGGCATGTGGCCAGCGCTGGCGCAGCAGTGGCAGTACCCGCAGGCGCAGGAAATTGCGGTCGGCGTGGTCTTCGCCGTTGCTGGGGTCTTCGATCCAGTGCAGCCCATGTGTGGTGGCGTAGGCCTGCAGCCCGCTGCGAGGCACATCGAGCAAGGGCCGCCACAGCCGATGGCCATCGAGTTGGCTGTCAGCGGTCATCGCCGCCAGCCCATCAATGCCCGAGCCGCGCAACGCGCGCAGCAGGAAGGTCTCGGCCTGGTCGTTCTGGTGCTGGGCCAGCGCCAGGGTTTCCCCGGCCTGCAATTCGGCGGCGAATGCAGCACGGCGTGCCAGCCGGGCGGCACCTTCGAGGCCATGCCCGCCCGCGTGCGGGACCTGCACGCGGTGCACGGCCAGTGCAATGCCCAGCGCCGCGCATTGCTGCTGGCAGTGCCTTACCCAGTCATCGGCAGCCGGTTGCAGGCCGTGGTGTACATGGATGGCACGCAAGGGCGTGCCGGCGGCCTGCGCCGATTGCCACAGCCAGTGCAGCAGCACGGTCGAATCCAGGCCGCCGCTGTAGCCGACCAGCAGCGGTGCATCCAGCGGAACGAGGGTCGGGAAGGCAGTCACGGCGGCAAGTATAGGGTGGGTCGGCAGGGCGGCGCCCTGCACCTGCAGAGGCGGTAGTGCCGGCCGCTGGCCGGCAACCTGAGCAGCAACAGCAACAGCAACAGCCGAAGCAACAGCGGGCATTCCGTGGGATGGCGGGGTGGGTCCGGTTGCGGGGGACGCCGTAAACCCATCCATGGGGGCTTGGCCGCGGCATCCATGCCGCGGACACCCCCGCAACCGGACCCACCCCGCCTTCGACAGAGTCCTGCGATCTGTCGGAATGGCGTGGCCTGCTCTCGGTACGTGTCGACCTTGGTCGACACGTAGATCCACGCCATGCGTGGATGAATTTCAATCGAAATTGAATATTTCGACAGTTGTTCGACAGTTGATCGAAGAGCATCCACGCATGGCGTGGATCTACCAGACGCCGCGAAACTGTCAGAGGTGGGGCGGTGTCGGATTGCGGGGTGTCAGCCGCATGGATGCGGCTGCCAAGCCCCCATGGATGGGTTCACGGCGTCCCCGCAATCCGACACCACCCCGCCATCCCACGGAATGCCGCTGTTGCTGTTGCTTCGGCCGTTGCCGTTGTTTCGGCGGGTGCAGGGCGCAGCCCTGCCGAAAACCCCTTACTTCAGCCGGCGACCGGAACGATCGATGCGGAACCACTCGCCGCCTTCCATCGGCGTATGCCCGTCGCCATCCGGCGTGCCTCGGCGGCAGCCGTTGCAGACCTCGGCCTCGCCGTCCTGGAACGGCCAGGCAAAATCGAACGTGGCCGCAATCACCTGCTCGAAGGCGGCGTTGAAGTAGCCCACGCGTTCACCGACGCGGCCGCGGAACAGGCCTTCCTGCAAGGGGTCTGCGCCGTTGTCCCAAGCGATCACGGCCTGGCTGCGTCCGCGCCGGTCCACGTAGTGGAAGCCGTCGGCGGTCTGTACCAATGCCAGGCCATCGCCGTCGTAGGGAAGATCCTTCAGGGTGTCCGTGCTGATCTGCGGCTTGTGATCGACCACCTCGCAGCCGGGCAGCATCCACAACCCGTGTTCTTCGGTCATGACCTTGCAGGCCGGCCCCTGCGCTGACGCACAGGTGCTGGCCAGCACGCCCAGCAGGGCGAGCCAGCGCACACAGCGAAGGCTGGCCGGAGCAGGGCGTGCCGGCCGCGCCATCACTTGCTGTCGGCCTTGCGTTCGAAGGTGGCCGGTGCCGGCAGTTCCACCGGTACGCCCTTGTCGTCGCAGGTGCCGGCCTGGCACAGGCGATCACGCAGGGCCGGGGTGGCCTGCACGATCATGTGGTAGATCGCGTTCTGTTCCAGCGTGCCGCGGATCGCCTTGCTGCCCGGGCCACGTGCCCAGATGCCGACGTCCTCGCCGCCATGCGATTCGGACTTCATCGGTACCAGCGCTTCCTGCATGTAGTCCGGATGCTCGGTGTCCACGTCGTGCAGGTTCGGGCGGCCGTTGGCCGGCTCGAAGCTGCTGGGGTTGTGCGGGTAGCGCTTCGGGCCGGCCGGCTGCTGGTTGCTGGTGCCGGTGTGGCCGGGGCCGTTGGCATAGCTCAGGGTGGTGTAGGGCTGGCCGTTGCCATCCAGCGCCAGGTCGAGCTTGCCCGCGCCGTCTTCGCCGCCCTTGTCCTTCACCTTGCCCAGGATCGGATTGCCACGGGCCGGGTAGCCGACGAAGTTCAGGGTGTGCGAATGGTCGGCGGTGACGATGATCAGCGTGTCGTCGGCCGAGGTCAGCTCGTTGGCCACGCGCACGGCATCGGACAGGGCCACGGTTTCGGTCAGCGCACGGTAGGCGTTGCCGCTGTGGTTGGCATGGTCGATGCGCGCACCTTCGATCATCAGCACGTAGCCTTCCTGATGGCGCGACAGGTTCTTGATCGCTGCAGCGGTCAGCTCGGCCAGGCTCGGCTCGCCGGCCGGGTCCTGCGGGCGCTCGTATTCGTAACGCATGTGATCCGGCTCGAACAGGCCAAGAATGGCCGGTGCGCTGGCGGCGGCGGCCAGCTGCTTGCTGTTCCATACATAGGCACCCTGCGGGTGCGCCTGCTGCCATTCCTGCACCAGGCTGCGGCCGTCAAGGCGTTGGCCGACCTTGTCGTCGTACTCCGGATCGCGCTCTTCCACGGTGGTGAACTCACCGCGACCGCCGCCGAGGGCGACCAGCGGGCCGCGGCCATAGCGCGAGGTGGACAGCAGCTGCTGGGCGATGTCCTTGCAGCCGGCGGCCTTGGCCGCTTCGGTCAGGTCGGTGTCGTTCTCCCAGTTGCGCTCGGGCGAGTGTGCGTAGGTCGCCGCCGGGGTGGCGTGGGTCAGGCGTGCGGTGGAGACCACGCCGGTGGCCAGGCCGGCACTGTCGGCCAGCTGCAGCCAGGTCAGCAGGCCCTTGGACAGGCTGTCGGCGCAGTCGGTACGGCTACCTGCGCTGACGCCGATCGCACCCATGTGGGTCTTCACGCCGGTGGTGATGGCGGTCATGGTGCCCGCCGAATCCGGCGTCTGCGAATCGGTGTTGTAGGTCTTGCTGAAGGCGGTGGCCGGGAAGCGCTCCCACGACAACAGGTTCTCTTCGCCCGAGCCACCCTTCTGCTGGCCTTCGTAGATGCGTGAGGCGGCCACGGTGGTCAGGCTCATGCCGTCACCCAGGAACAGGATGACGTTTTTGGCCTTGCCGGCCATCGCACCATTGGCGGCGGCCTGGGCAGCGCCGCTGCGGTACCACCACTGCGGGGTTTCACCCGCCGGGTGGGCGACGGGGGCGACGCTGACCTTCAGGCCGGCCGGAGCGGACGCGGGGGCGGTGCTGGCGCAGGCGCCGAGCAGCAGGGTCGTGGCGCAGGCGGCCAACAGGGAGACGGAACGGCGCATGGACGCTGGGATCTCACAAAGTGTAACGGGACGTTCATTATGCCCGGCCTCGCAAGGCACGCCGATGACACACTGATTTGCCACGTGGACGGTCGTTCTGCGGCCCGCCTTGGGCTATCGTGCCAGCATCCCTTCCTACCCCCTTGGATTGCCTATGAAGCTGGTCTCTGCCTGGCTGCGGATTCCATTCTGGCAGCGCGTGGTCGGTGGCTTCGTGCTCGGTGCGCTGGCCGGCTGGGCGCTTGGCCCGGCGGCTGAAACCTGGTTCGGCCCGCTCGGCGAGCTGTACGTCACCCTGATCAAGATGATCGCGGTGCCGCTGGTGTTCTTCGCCGTCATCAACGCGATCTCGTCGCTGCACGGCCAGAAATCGGTCGCCGCGCTCAGCGGGCGCACGTTCCTGTGGTTCGTGATCACTGCCGCGCTCGCGGTATGCGTGGGCCTGGGCGTGGGTACGGTGCTGCAGCCCGGCGCTGGTGGCCTGCAGCTGTCGATGGCCAGCAACTATGTGCCGCGCGAAGTGCCCAGCGTGGTGCAGGTGCTGCTGGATGTGGTGCCGTCCAACGTGTTCTACGCGCTGTCAGGTATCGGCACCAAGGTCAACGCCGCCGGTGAGACCGTGCTGGCGGCGGGCCGTGGTTCGATCCTGCCGGTGATCTTCTTCGCAGGCCTGGTTGGTTTTGCCATCGTCAAGCTCGGCGAGAAGGTGACCGAAGCGCGCAAGCTGGTCGGGCAGATGAGCGACATCATGATCCAGGTGACCCGCTTCGTGCTGGAAGTCACCCCGATCGGCACCTTCGGCCTGATCGCAGGCCTGGTGGGCAGCTATGGCTTCGAGAAGCTGCTGCCGCTGGGCCACTTCGTGCTGGCGTTGTACGTGGCCTGCGCGCTGCACATCGTGGTGGTGTACAGCGCGCTGCTGCTGGCGCACGGCCTGAACCCGCTGAAGTTCTTCCGCGGTGCGGCGCCGGGCATGCAGGTGGCCTTCGTCAGTTCCTCCAGCTTCGCGGCGATGCCGGTCGCGCTGCGCTCGATCACCCACAACCTGGGCGTCAACAAGGATTACGGTTCGTTCGCGGTGCCGCTGGGCGCGAGCATCAAGATGGACGGCTGTGGCGCGATCTATCCGGCGCTGTGCGCGGTGTTCATCGCCCAGTACAGCGGTGTGCCGCTGACGCCCGAGCAGTACGTGGTGGTGCTCATTGCTTCGGTGCTGGGCAGCTTCGGCACCGCCGGCGTGCCGGGTACGGCGGTGATCATGGCCACGGTGGTGCTGAGCGCGGCAAATCTGCCGCTGGAAACCATCGGCTATCTGTACGCGATCGACCGCATCCTGGACATGATGCGCACGATGACGAATGTGACGGGTCAGATGCTGGTGCCGGTGCTGGTGGCCAAGGAAACCGGCCTGCTCGACCAGGCGGTGTACGACAACCCGTCCACCAACGTCGGCATCGATGATCCTGACCCGAGCCCGCCGCGCGCCTGAAGCGGGACTGCAACGGGCTGTATCAGTACCTGTAACACTGCTGATACAGCCCTGATGGCGCCTTGCGCAGTGGTGTTTCCTGCGCGTTAAGGCCAACGAAATCCGAACGAAGTTGTAACACGGCGGCGTCATGCCGCTGCGGTGTTGCCGGCGAAACGCCCGCTGCGGCGACCTCCCGGTGTTGGCACGAAAGCTGCTCACTCCCTGCGCATAGGCAACGGGAGAGCGGCATGGACGGCAGCACCACCCTTATCACTGTTTCCGGCCGGCAGCTTGCACTGCTGCTGGTGTTGGCCGTTCCGCTGTCGGCCACTGCTTCGGGTGCGCGGCAGGGGGTGAAGGCGCAGCCTGGCGAAATCGTCCTGCTGCGCGACGTGGCCACGCGCCCGGCCTACCGCATGGCACCTCCCGGCGTAGCGTTGATCGCCGATCCGAAACCGCAACATGAGATCGCCGCTGCACTCGGCAGCAGTGGCGCCTCCAGCGGCATGGATGAACTCAGCGATGACGACTACGCCGGCCTCGGCGCTGGTCAGGCCGGCAGCGTGTCCGCGCACGGCGTCATCACCGTCGAGCGGGTGACCCAGCAGGCGCTGGGCGGGACCCTTGGCCGCTCGGGCGAGGGGATGATGAGTGGCAGCAACCTCAGCGGTGCGATGAGCGGCCCGCTGGGTGCGGTCGGCAATACCACACGCGGCATCGGCGATACGGTGCGCGGTGCGCTGGCGCAGTTCCCACTGGGCGCACCTGCGCAGGCGGGTGGCAAGTGAAGCGCGCTGTGCTGCTTGCGGCCTTGTTGGCAATGCCGGCCGCAGCGTTGGCCGACGACTACAGCGGCATGCTGGCCTACCTCGACGTGACCCGCATCGACGGCCGTGCGCTGGCGGGTGCCAGCGGCGCCATCGCCATCAACCAGGCGGCGGGCGATCTCAACATCCAGGCCAACCTGCATGGCATGGCCAGCGGCGACCGCGCCGACGTGGCCATCGCGGCGCGGCAGCAGCACAGCAACGACGTCGTGCTGTCGGCGCCACTGGAAGCCAGTGCGCACATCGCCGGACAGGCGCTGGCAGGCGCCAGCGGCATTGCATCGATCAACCAGGCCAGCGGCATCGCCAACACGACGCTCAATGTCGTCAGCGCGACGCTGGCCCGGCAAGGAATACGCGAGTCCGATGACACGGCGCTGGCCGCCGCGGACATCGCGTCAGCAGGGGGGCAGGGCGATGCCGGTGACGGTGTTGCGGCGGGTATCCGCAGTGTCGGCGTTTCAGCGACGGCACTGCGGGGCTTCGACGGTGTCCTGCAACTCAATCAGATCGCGGGAGCGCGAAACGATACGGCCAATGTCCTGGGCCTGGTCGTGCAGGGCAACCCGTGAGTACCACCCACCACCCGATGTATCACTGATGAGAGAGAGGGCACCATGAAAGCGACCGTCAAAAAGACCGTACTCGCCATGGCAATTGCCACTGCCTCGACCGCTGCTGCGGCCAATGGCTGGGACAACCAGAATGCCAATGCGAACATCAACCACAACCATGTCGTGACCGAAACCCGCAACGACACGCACAATCACACCGACAACGAAGTCCGCAACTGGACCCGCAACACCACCACGGTACGCAACAACACCGATAACTCCAACGTGACCCGCAACCGCACGGTCAACGTCAACGAACACAGCAACATCCAGGCCGACGAGCGCAAGGAAAAGAACAACCACGGCGTCGACGTGAACCTGGAGAAGGACCTGCGGCTGAGTTCGGACATCAACTTCTCCGGCGACCCGACCATCAGCGGCGACATCGATCTGGATTCGGCAGCCATCGCCGTGATCGACAACCGCCAGTCGATCAGCAACAACGTCACCGGCAACAGTCTGGTCACCAACAGCGCGTCGATCGCCGATGATGTCGGTGCCGGCGCCTCCGGCAACCTCGGCTTCAACGTGGTGGCCGGTGACAACAACGCGCAGGACAACGCTGCGTCGCTGTCGGCTGCGGATGCTTCCTTCAGCTTCGGCATGGCCGACGCCGAAGTGTTCGTCAACCAGGCCGGCTTCGGCAACACCACCATGAACTCCGGCGTCACCAACGCCGCTGGCCTTGGTGGCAATGCCTTCGGCGGTGCATCGGGCAACATCGGTGTGAACATCGCCTCGGGCAACAACAACGAGCAGAAGAACGCGCTCGCTGCCTCGGTAGCCACCAGCGCGATGGCGCAGTCGAGCATCAGTTCCAACCAGGTCTCCACCGGCAACACCGTGTCCAACGCCGGCTTCGTGCAGTCCTACACCGATACGGTGCAGGTCGGCCTGAGCGGTCGCGTCGCTGGCGGTACCCTGGCCGTGGGTGCTGGTACCTATCGCGGCACCGGCAACGCCTACCAGATGGCCAACTACTACCTCGATACGTGGAGTGGCGATCTGCCGCATCCGGGTGGCAACGCGACCGGGCACATCGACCTGGACAACGAGATCCAGAACGCAACGATGAACCCGAACCGGCCGGGAGTGGGTGGCCTGGGCTTCGATACGCGTGAAAGCGGCACCAGCCAGTTCGTCGAGCTGGGCGTGGCCGACCTGTATGCCAGCCTCAGTGGCACGGTCAGCACCACCCGCTGGGTGAACGTCAACGCCACCAACACCTCGGCACTGTCCGGCAGCGCGTTCTCCGGCGCGTCCGGCAACATCGGCGTGAACGTGGCATCGGGTACCGGCAACCTGCAGGCCAACAGCCTGGCACTGGCCGTGGCGCAGCCGAGCACCGGCGGTGGGACCGGCGGCGGCGAATGATCCACGGTGTGACCGCTTTCGCAGCGAACCTGCGTTGAGCGCAACAAGCCCGGCCATCCGCCAATGGCCGGGTTCCCCCGGGAGCCCCTGTCCCTCCTCCCCCTTGGGGCAGGGGCTCCTTCCTTCTCGTGGAGAACAGCATGGCCGGTCATCGCTGGTGGTTGCGTTTGCTGCCCTGCCTGCTGCTGTTGAGCAGCGCCTGTGGCTGGGCAGGCGAAGTGGTTTTCAGCGGGGTACTGCCCAACGGCGCGCTGCTGCAGCAGAAGGTGGAAAGCATGCAGGAGCGGCGTTACCGCAACCTGGTGCGGCAACACACCGACTACAGCTGCGGGGCGGCCGCACTGGCCACCATCCTGCGTTATGCCTACCACCTGGACACCACCGAGGCGACGGTGATCGAGGGGATGATGGGGGTATCCGATCCACAGCTGGTCAAGGAACGCGGTTTTTCGCTGTTGGACATCAAACGCTATGTCGAATCGCTGGGCATGCGTGGACGCGGCTATCGCATCGATGAATCGCGCCTGCGCACGCTGCGGGTTCCAGGGCTGGTGCTGATGGATGTACGCGGCTTCCGGCATTTCGTCGTGCTCAAGCAGGTGCGCGATGGGGTGGTGGAAGTGGCCGACCCGATCCTGGGCAACCGCAGCCTGTCACTGGCCGAATTCAGCGCTGCGTGGCCGTCACGTGCCGTTTTCGTCGTGATCGGCAGCGACTTCGATCGCAACACGGTGCTGCTGCAACCCAGCGAACGGCCCAGTGCCCGCGCGTTGTATGCGCGGCAAGGACCGATCACCGATGCCGAACTGGTCGACTTCGGCTTCAGCCACGCCGACCTGTTCTGAAGGAGGCACGATCATGCAATGCCAACGTGTGGTACTGGCCCTGCTGCTGATGCTGTCGGTGTCGCCGGTGATGGCGGCGGAGGGCGCACCGGGGCGCGGCCTGAAGGAAATACCCGATCCCGAACTGAACCTGATGCGTGGCCGCTACACCGTGGGTGGCAACAACGTGGCCTGGTTCGGGGTGACGATGATTTCGCAATGGCAGGGACCCAACGGTGCGGTGGTGCAGGGCGCACTCACCCTGGGCATGGATTTCCGCAATGGCGGGACACCGAAGCTGAGCTTCCAACCGAGCGTCCACGTCACCGCCGCTGACGCACCGTTGCCGACGACGGCAGGGCGCAGCATCGACAGTACCGGCCTGGCCAATGCCAGCGGACTGGTGCAGAGCGTGCAGGTGGCCGGCGATGGCAATACCGCGCGCAACGTGACCACGCTGACCGTGCGTGACGGTGCGGTGCCGTCAGCAATGACCGACGACGGCAGCCGCATGGCGCAGGCACAACAGGGCGGTGCCACCGCCACGGCCATGCTTGATGGCAACCAGGCGCGCCTGTTGCTGCAGGTCGATGGGCAGAGCCTGGTACAGCAATGGATCCGCAATGGCAGCGTGGGGCAGGGCATTGCCCTGGCCGGCGATGGACAGGCAGCCAGCAACCGGCTGCAGCTGGAGCTGGTACGCAATACCGCGGCCAACAACCTGCCCTTGAGCCAGAACGTGGCCCAGGCGATCGGGATGAACCGCGGCATGGGCCCAGGCCAGTAGCGCGGCCTGGTCAGGGGGAATCGACGTACAACGCAGGTCACCGACATGCACACTCTCTTCCGGCTTACCCCGCTGGCGCTGGCGGCGCTGGCGACCACTGCCTTCGCCCAGCAGCCTGCGCCCAGTGAAGGCGCCGACATGCAGGCACTGATCGCGCAACTGGAACAGCTCAAGGCCAATTACGCACAGGAAGTACGACGCCTGCGCGAACTGGACATGCAGGTGCAGGCGATGCAGGCGCGGCTGAGCGGTCGCGCAGGCCCCGGCGCCACGCCCGCTGCCCCGTTGGCGCCCGCTGCCGCATCCGCGGTTCCGCCCAGCAGCGAAGGCTATGCCAGCAGCGCGGCCGAGGCCCAGCAGGCCAAGCAGGAAGCCCGGCGCAGCGTGGATGACGTCAAGCAGCAGCAGGCGGCGTTGTTCTCGCGCCGGTTCACCATCGAGAACGGCCTCACCTATGCGCGCTACGACCGCAAGCAACTAACGCTCAACGGGTTCCTCGCCCTGGATGCGATCTTCCTCGGCAACATCGCGATCGAGAACGTCGAATCCGATTCGCTGACCTACAACCTGGCCGCGCGCTGGGGCGTCAGCCCCAACCTCACCTTGAACCTGGACGTGCCGTACCTGGCACGACGCACGGTCTACCAGAAGGGCGGTGCCGGTGGTGCGGCGGCGGCGATCGCGCAGGAAGAAACCAACGGCAGCGGCATCGGCGATGTCAGCCTGAGTGCCAATTACCGGTTGTTCGCCGAACGTGGCTGGCGTCCGGAGACGGTGCTGACCGGTGGCGTGACGGCTCCTACGGGGCGCGCACCCTATGGCCTGGACTGGAAGGTGATCGAACGCGACGACGATGACTACATCCGCTTCGCGGTGCCGCAGGAACAGCCGACCGGCAACGGTGTGTGGCAGGCCAATCTTGGCGTGTCGATGGTGAAGACCGCCGATCCGGCCATCCTGTTCGCCAACGCGGGCTACATCCATTCGTTCCCTCGCGGCTTCAGCGATATCGACAGCAACCCGGACACGGTCAACCCCGGCGATGTGAAGCTGGGCGGTTCGGTGTACTTCGGTGCCGGCGTCGCCTTCGCGTTCAATGAGCGCACCAGCCTGAGCATCTCCTTCAGCGACAAGATCAGCACGCGTGCCTCAACGCGGTTCAAGGGCGGTGAATGGGTGAAGGTGATCGGCAGCGATGCCAATGCGGCGTCGCTCAATCTCGGCGTGACCTATGCGTTGAACCAGCACACCACGCTGGTGACGATGCTGGGCATTGGCCTGACTCCGGATGCGCCGGACTTCACGCTGGCCTTCAAGGTGCCGTACATGTTGTAGGCGGGGCGGCCGGGGCGCAGCGGTCAGCGCTGCGCCGGCAACTCAAGGTGATGTTTCCGGCACAACCGGTAGACCGTCACCCGCGAGATCTGCATGTGCCGCGCGCAGGCCGACACGTTGTAGCCATGTTGGCGCAGGGCCTGCAACAGCACATCGCGTTCCACCTGGCCACGTGCATCCTGCAGCAGCGCGCGCCGTGCGGGCGCATCGGGTTCGGCCAGGTCCAGGTCGGCCGCGCTGATCAGTTCTCCCTCCGCCACGATCGCCGCCCGCTGTACGCGATTCAACAGCTCGCGCACGTTGCCAGGCCAGTCGAACCCGCGCATCGCCTGGTGCGCTCCAGGATCGAAACCGCGCGCGCGACCCGCATGACGTTGGCGGAAAGCGCGCAGGAAGTGCTCGGCCAGCAACAGCACATCGGCACCGCGTTCGCGCAGCGATGGCATCGGCAGGCGCAGCACATTGAGGCGATAGTAGAGATCACGCCGGAAGCGCCCGTGGGCGACCGCCTGTTCCAGCTCCACATGGGTGGCCGCCAGCACGCGCACATCCACCCGCAGTGGCTGGTTGCTGCCGACCCGTTCCAGGGTGCCCTCCTGCAGCACCCGCAGCAGACTGGTCTGCGCATCCGCGGGCAGGTCTCCGACTTCGTCGAGGAATACAGTGCCGCCATGGGCGGCTTCGAACAGGCCGATGCGGCGTTGGGACGCGCCGGTGAACGCGCCACGCTCGTGGCCGAACAGTTCGGACTGCACCAGGTTGGCGGGAATGGCGCCGCAGTTCACTGCCATGAAGGGCTTCCCTGCGCGCCCGGACAGCGCATGCAACGCCTGCGCGGCCAGTTCCTTGCCGGTGCCTGTTTCGCCCGTGACCAGCACCGGCAACTCCACCGGGGCGAACTTGTGCAGAGCGGCGCGGACGGCCAGCAGGGGCGCGCTGTTGCCGATCAGTGCAGGAAGACCGCCACCGTTGTGGGTCGCGGCAAGTGGCAGGTCATCACCGTCGCATTGGCGTTGCATCGCCGACAGCAGGTCGGAAAGTTCCAGCGGCAGCGAGAACTGATCCTGGCAGGCCCGCAGCAGCGCACCCCAGGCGGGCGGAGGGCTGCCCAGCCCCGCCGGCAGCACGGCCAACCATGGCAGGTGATGGTGCTGCTCGATCCACGGCAGCAGCAACTGTGCCGCCTCTGCATCCAGGTGGCGAAGATCGACGACGGCGACCAGATGATCGCGGCCGCGCAGGCCAATGGCCATGGCAGGTGCAGGGCTGACACAGCGAAGTTGCCATCCGGCGGCCGCCAGCGCGCCGCGCTCGGCTGCCGGTGGGTGGCCGAACCAGATCACGCAGCGCGATGGAATCTCCAGGCTTGCCGCCATGCCTTCCCCCAGCATCCGGGCAACGCGGGCGGCTGACAGGTCATCATCGGCGTGCCGCCCCACGCCGGGATGCTGCGGCCACGTGGGTGGCCGGTTGCGGCCCAACCGGACCGTGACATCAATGACCAACGCAGCATGTGTCGACCAGCGGCCATCCTTGTGGCCAGACCCAACAAAAAAGCCGCTGCAGGGCAGCGGCTTGTCAGGTCCGGCGTGGACGGCCTCTAATCAGAGGTCGACCCGGCGGGCCTGCATGAACTTGTTGCCCCAGTAACCACTGAGCAGGGTGTCGACGCGGACGTCCTTGCCGGTGCTCGGGGCGTGCAGGAAGCGGCCATCACCCACATAGATGCCGACGTGGTCGACCCGGCCCTTGCGGCCGAAGAACACCAGATCGCCAGCGGCCAGGGCGGCGCGATCGTTGATCAGCTCGGCATTGGCGTCATGCGCCATTTCGCGTGAAACGCGCGGCAGCTCGATGCCCAGGGCCGAGCGGAACACATAACCGACCAGACCGCTGCAGTCGAAGCCGCTGTCCGGATTGCTGCCACCCCAACGGTACGGGGTGCCAAGCAGGGTCATGGCCCGGCGCAGCAGCGACTGCACCTTGCCGTTGTCGGCAGCGGTGCCGACCACAACGCTGCCATTGGGGGCGCTGCTGGTGTCGTAATTGGCAAGGAGGCGGCTGAGGTCGCCGGCCACCATGGCCGAGCGGTCCATCAACGGAATGGTGTCATTGGCGGCCAGGTGCGGCAGCAGGGCCGCCAGAGTGGCGCTGGCGGCGGCATCGGCGCGGCTGCGCTGTGGAGCAGGGGCATCGGCCTTTGCGGCTGCGCGGGGCGCGGTCTCGGCGGTGGCAGCCGAGGTCGCATCGGTACGGGTGGGAGCGGACTGCGACCAGGCGGGAAGGCTGGTCAGACACAATGCCAGGCCCAGCAGAAGCGGGCGGACACTACGCGAAGAAGCGGCGGTCTGGCCTGGGCACGTCGGGTCGTTTGTCGTCACGCGTCGGTCACAGGAAAAAAACGATGGGGAATCATGCCCTGTAAAAGCGGTAATAAGTTAAAAATTCCGTTAGTAAATCGTTAGTTGAGCGGTGATGTCCGTCACATTTTTGAACATCTCGCCTGTTCATTTTAGCGAAGGACGCGTTTCGCCCCTGTGTAGTGGTCCTTCCAATAGGGGCCGCTGAGCGAATCCAGACGCACCGTGCCGCCGGTGCTCGGGGCGTGCACGAAGCGGCCTTCGCCGACGTAGATCCCCACATGACTGACATTGCCGCGGCTGCCAAAGAAGACCAGGTCGCCGGTGGCCAGGCGCTTCGGGTCGATCTTCGGTCCCTGTACCGCTGCCAGGTCGCGTGAGGTCCGCGGCAGCTTCAGGTCCAGCATTTCACGGTAGACATAAGCGACCAGGCCGCTGCAGTCGAAGCCGGATTCGGGCGTGTTGCCGCCGTAGCGATAGGGTGTGCCGACCAGGCTGATGGCGCGCATCAGCACCGAATTGGCGGCCTCGGGGTTGTCCGGCGTGGTGCTGGGCCAGCTTGCCGCGGGCGGTGGAGGTGGGGAACGGACGGCCTTGCCGCCGCCACAGGCGGTCAGCAGCAAGGGCAGGGCGAGCAGCAGGGCAGGCGCGAGGCGCCGGCGCGTGCCGGACGAAACTGGCGTGATGTGCATGTTCTCCGGATAATGCGCGACCTTGGATTGGCCGTCATGATGGCGGCGTCCCCGCCGGGCGACAACCCGCCCCAACCCGCCTGCCTTCGGCAGATCCAGACAGAGTTGCGCATGAAGATCGAAAAAGACCGCGTTGTCCGCTTCCACTACACCGTCTCCGAGGCCGGCCAGGCGCCGATCGAATCGTCCAAGGACCGCGGCGAGCCGCTGGCGATCCTGATCGGCCACGGCAACATCATCCCGGGCCTGGAAAACGCCATGATGGACAAGGAAGCCGGCGCGACCTTCGACGTCGACGTCAAGGCGGCCGATGCTTACGGCGAGCGCCGTGATGGCCTGTCCCAGCGCGTGCCGAAGAAGCATTTCGGTACCGCCAAGCTGGTCCCGGGCCAGCAGGTCGTGCTGCAGACCAACTTCGGGCCGCGTGCCGTCACCGTGCAGAAGGTCGGCATGAGCGTGGTCGACGTTGACCTGAACCACCCGATGGCCGGCAAGGACCTGCATTTCGACGTCGAGATCGTTGAAGTGCGCGAAGCCGGCAAGGAAGAACTCGAACACGGCCACGTCCACGGCGACGGCGGTCACCAGCACTGATCGCACTGCGATCGTGATGGCAGCAACGGCCCGCTTCGGCGGGCCGTTGCGTGTGTGGAACAGGGCGGGGTCATCCATGGCCCGCAGGCCGGCGGCATAATGACGGACCTGCACGCCGGATGCCCCGTGAACACCGCTTCCCCTTCCCTGCAACCGGTGGCTTCCGGCGAACGCATCGCCCTGCTGGACATACTGCGTGGGTTTGCCCTGCTGGGCATCCTGCTGATGAACATCGAGGCCCTCAGCGGGCCGCTCGATCTGGCCTTTACGGGCATCGACGCGCATTGGCAGGGCATCGACTACTGGGCTGATGCCTTCGTCTATGTATTCGTGCAGGGAAAATTCTTCACCCTGTTCTCGCTGCTGTTCGGTGCGGGCTTTGCGGTGATGGCCCAGCGCGCTGAAGCTGCCGGTCGCCTGTTCACGCCGTTTTACCTGCGGCGCAGCGCCGGGCTGCTGCTGATCGGCCTGTGCCACGCACTGCTGGTCTGGTCGGGCGACATCCTGGTGCTGTATGCACTGGCCTCGCTGCCGTTGCTGGCCTGCCGCGAATCACCGCGCAGCTGGCTGCCGTGGATGGGGCTGCTGGTATATGGACTGGGTATCGCGCTGATGCTGCTGGTCGGCGCGATGGTGTCGATGGCCACCCCGCAGGATCTGCAGAAGATGTTGGTCGATGCGCAGCAGGGCATCGACCAGCAACGCCTGGTGTACGGCCAGGGTGACTGGATGCAGGCCAACGTGCAGCGGCTGCATGAGTTCGGCGCGTCGCTGGGCGGCATGTTCATTTCCGGACCCGAAGTGCTGGGCATGTTCCTGCTGGGTGCCTGGTTCGCAGGCAGCGGCGCGTTGACCGCGCCTGAGCGTTTCCCGCGGTTGTATGCCGGCCTGCGCTGGGTCGCGCTGCCTCTGGGCCTGCTGGTCACCCTGGCGGGTGTGTGGTGGAAGCCCTATCTGGCGCCGGGCGTCTATGACCTGCCGACTACTGCGGCAATGGCACTGGTGGCCATGGGCGGCGTGCCGATGTGCCTGGGCTACCTGGCCTGGATCGTGCGCTGGCATGCGCATATGGGGTGGCTGGCGCCGGTCGGCCGGATGGCGCTGACCCATTACCTTGGCCAATCGGTGGTCTGCACGTTGCTGTTCTATCGTTACGGGCTGGGCTGGTTCGACGCAGTGCCACGTGCCTGGCAGCTGCTGTTTGCAGTGCTGCTGTTCGCTGCGCAGGTAGTGCTCAGTCATCTGTGGCTGCGCCGCTTCCGTTTCGGTCCGATGGAATGGTTGTGGCGCGCGATGACGTACCGGCAGTGGCCGGCCATGCGCCTCGGAGCCGGGCAGGGGTGATCGATGCAGGCCGCGCACATCGCTTCCTGCGTGGCTGCGTGCGTTGCCAAGTGCGCTACTGCATACCCTCACGTCTGGCCTGCAGCGGGCCATGGCATGCTCGCAGCAGCATGAGCGCCTGCGCCAGCCAGTTGCCCGTCGATCTTCTCTGCGGGCGCGCGCCCGCCATCGATCCTGTTTTCTGCCGACTCGAGCGATTCCGATGAACACTCCCTCTTATGACTACGATCTGATTGTCCTTGGCGGCGGTTCCGCGGGCTTGGCCGGGGCCATCCGCGCTGCGCAGCACGGCAAGCGTGTTGCCCTGCTGGAGCCTGGCGAACTGGGCGGTACCTGCGTGAATGTAGGCTGCGTGCCGAAGAAGGCGATGTGGCTGGCGGCCGATCTGGCCGAGCGCATCGGCCTGGCCAGCGCGATGGGCTTCGACGTTGAGGCACGCCCGGCGCTGTCGTGGAAGGAACTGGTGATCCACCGCCAGGCCTACATCAGCAACATCCACACCAGTTACCACAAGCGCCTGGATGAAACCGGCGTGGTGCGTATTCCGGCCCGTGGCCATCTGCTGGATGCGCACACTGTGGCGTGCAGTGACGGCGTGCAGTACAGCGCTGCACACATCCTCATTGCTACCGGCGCCCATCCGCAGCGGCCCGACATTCCCGGCGCCGAGCTGGGTCTGGTGTCCGACGATTTCTTCGACCTGCGTGCGGCACCGGCCGAGGTCGCCATCGTCGGCGGCGGCTACATCGCGGTGGAACTTGCCGGGCTGTTGCAGGCGCTGGGCAGCAGGGTGAGCCTGCTGGTGCGTGGCAGTCGCCTGCTGGAGCGCTTCGACTACGAGCTGACCGCGCAGCTGGCCGAGAACCTGCGCCAGCAGGGTGTCCGCATCCACTTCGATTACCGCCTGCGTGAGTTGAAGCGCGACGGCGAGCGCGTGCGCGCCTTCGGTCATGACGGCCCGATCGACAGCGTGTTCGACGCCGTCTTCTTCGCGACCGGTCGGCGCGGCAACAGCAAGGATCTCGGCCTGGAGGCACTGGGCATCGGCATCGGTGAACACCAGCAGGTAGCGGTGGACGAGTGGCAGACCACGGCGGTGCCGAGCGTGCATGCGGTTGGTGACATTGCAGGCAAGGTCGGTCTGACGCCGGTCGCCGTGGCGGCATCGCGACGCCTGATGGATCGGTTGTTTGGTGGTCGTCCGGAAGCGAAGATGGACTACGACAACGTGGCCAGCGTTGTGTTCTCGCATCCGCCGCTGGGCGCAGTGGGCATGAGCGAAGAAGACGCGCGTGCGCGCTTCGACCAGGTGACGGTGTACCACAGCCGTTTCCGGCCGATGCTGCAGGCACTGGCCAACGGTACCCAGCGCAGCCTGTTCAAGATGGTCTGTGCCGGGCCGGAAGAGCGTGTGGTGGGTGTACACCTGCTGGGCGAAGCGGCCGACGAGATCCTGCAGGGTTTTGCGGTGGCAGTGAAGATGGGTGCGACCAAGGCCCAGTTCGACGATACGGTGGCGATCCATCCGACGTCTGCCGAGGAAGTGGTGTTGATGCGCTGAGCCGGGCCGTTGTAGAGCCGAGCCATGCTCGGCTGCTTTTCGCCCAGGCATGGCGAAGCCGAGCGTAGGCTCGGCTCTACAGGGCACCGGCCGCCCCCATGCGACAATGGGCGCCGCCCATGCGTTTCCGGGCCGCCCCGCGCGGCTCGCCGTCGTCCTGATGTCCAACCCTGCTTCCCGCATCGCTACCGCTTCCCCACGCATCGCACTGGGAGGCATCGGCTTGGCTGCGATCGGCGCCATTGCCGCTTCGGGCAAGGCCATCATCGTCAAGCTGGGGCTGCGCCATGGCGTGGACGCCACTACGCTGCTGGCCCTGCGGATGCTGATGGCGCTGCCCCTGTTCGCGCTGATGGCTGTATGGGCGTCGCGCCGTGCGGAGCGGCTGTCCTGGGCTGACCGGGCACGCGTGCTGTGGCTCGGCTTCACCGGCTACTACCTGTCCAGCCTGCTCGATTTCCAGGGCCTGCAGTACATCAGCGTGACCCTGGAACGGTTGATCCTGTACTTGAACCCGACCCTGGTGCTGCTGATCAATGTGCTGCTGGCGCGGCAGCGGCCGGGGCGCTGGCAGATCGGCGCGCTGGTGCTCAGCTACCTCGGCGTGCTGATCGCGTTCGGCCATGACCTGCAGCGCGAAGGCGGGCAGATCATCCTTGGCAGCCTGCTGGTGCTGGGCAGTGCGCTCAGCTATGCGCTCTATCTGTTCGGCAGCGGCCAGGTGGTCGCCCGTATCGGCGCAGTGCGTCTGACCGCCTACGCCAGCTGCGTGGCCAGCGTGCTGGTGCTGCTGCATTTCACCATCACCCACCCACTGCCGTTGCTGTGGCAGGCACCGGCTGCGGTGCAATGGCTGTCGCTGATCAACGCGACGGTCTGCACGGTGCTGCCGGTGCTGGCGATCATGCTCGCGGTGCAGCGGGTCGGCTCGTCGCTGGCCGCGCAGGTGGGTATGCTGGGCCCGGTTTCCACCATCGTGATGAGCCTATGGCTGCTCGACGAACCGATGGGGCCGGCGCAGATCGCCGGCACCGTGCTGGTCCTGCTCGGCGTACTGCTGGTGACGCGGCTGCGCCGCTGACGCCGGAGCAGGCGCGTGCGCGCATCCTGGCGGTGATCCATGCCATTCCGCCGGGACAGGTGATGGGCTATGGCCAGGTGGCGATGCGCGCGGGCCTGCCCGGGCGTGCGCGCCTGACCGCGCGCATCCTTGGCCAGAATGAGGATCCGTCGCTGCCCTGGCACCGGGTGCTGCGTTCGGATGGGCGCATCGCCATGGCCGAAGGTTCGGCCGGCTGGCGTGAACAGTCGCAACGACTGCGTGCCGAGGGCGTTGTCGTGGAAAACGGCCGGGTGCGGATGCCTGCCGCCGATCCGGCGGCAGCGCTGGATGCCGCGGTGTGGGGCCCCGGCTGAGCGCCGCTGGCGACTGAACGGGCCGCGCCTGGGGGGCGGCAACAAGACACGGTGCTGCGGCTATGATGGGGGCCGTTCCATGCCGGTGTCCCCATGTTCCCGCGACTGCCAACCGTCACCAAGGCCCTGCTGATCGCCAACGCGATCCTGTTCCTGCTGCAGCAGCCGTTCCTGCTCGGCATGCAGACCTTCGAGCCGTTCATGCTGCAGCCACTGCAGCAGGGCTTCGATGCGTTCTCGCCGGGCGGAAACTTCCAGCCCTGGCAGCTGCTGACCTACGGCTTCCTGCACGGCAGCTTCGGCCACCTGTTCTTCAACATGCTGGCCGTCTTCATGTTCGGCGCGCCGCTGGAACAGACCTGGGGCGAGAAACGCTTCCTGCTGTACTACCTGGTGTGCGTGGTGGGCGCTGGCCTGTGCCAGTTGCTGGTCGGCACGATGCTCGACAATCCGGCTACGGTGCTGGGGGCGTCCGGTGGTGTGTTCGGCCTGCTGCTGGCTTACGGCATGCTGTTCCCCAACCAGCGGGTGATGCTGCTGTTCCCGCCGATCCCGATGAAGGCGCGTACGTTCGTGATCCTGTTCGGCGTGGGCGAGCTGGTGCTGGGCATGACCGGCTGGCAGCCGGGCGTGGCCCACTTCGCGCATCTGGGCGGCATGCTGTTCGGCTGGCTGCTGATCCGCTACTGGCGCGGCCAATCACCGTTCAACAAGCGTCGTCCCCCCGGCCCGCCGAAGCGCCCGAACCATCTGCGCAGCGTGAAGTGAGGCGCTACGCGCCGCGTTTCACGGCGGTAGGTGCCCACCTTGGTTGGCATGCGTTTCATGCATCTGCCAGCACCACCTGCGCCGCGTTGTGCCCGGGCGCGCCGGTCACCCCGCCGCCCGGATGCGTGCCCGAACCGCACAGGTACAGGCCGGGCAGGGCGCCGCGATAGCCGGCCTGGCCGACCATCGGTCGCGCCGAGAACAGCTGGTTGGCGCTGAGCGCACCGTGGAAGATGTCGCCGCCGATCAGCCCGAACGTCCGTTCCAGATCCAAGGGTGAAAGTACCTGTCGACCGAGCACGCTGTCGGCGAAGCCGGGGGCGTAGTGATCGACGGTCGCGATCATCAGGTCGGCGACGGTGTCGCGATGGTCGTCCCAGTGGCGGCCTTCGGGCAGCACCGGTGCCACGTGCTGGCAGAACAGGCTGGCCACATGTTGCCCTGGCGGGGCCAGCGAGTCGTCCAGCGTGCTCGGAATCAGCATCTCCACGATCGGCTCGCGCGACCAGCCAGCGCGGCGGGCATCCAGCCAGGCACGGTCCATGTAATCCAGGCTGGGCGCCATGATGATGCCGGCACTGAGGTGGTCGCCGGGGCCGGGCAGGGCGTGGAAATCGGGCAGTCGTGACAGCGCCACATTCATCCGGAACGTGCCCGAGCCGCAGCGCCAGTTCGCCATGCGTTCTCGGGTGGTGGCCGGAACCTGCGCAGGCTCGAGCAATTGTTCGTACAGCAGCTTTGGATTGACGTTGGCCACCACGGTACGTGCGCGCAGACACTCGCCATTTGCCAGTGCGACACCGACCACGCGTCCGTCTTCAACCAGCAGGCGTTGCACGCCCGCATCGACCCGCAGTTCGGCGCCAGCCGCACGCGCGGATGCGGCGATGGCCTGACTGATCGCACCCATGCCACCGATGGCATGGCCCCAGGCGCCCTTGACCCCGTTGCACTGGCCGAACACGTGATGCAGTAGTACGTAGGCGCTGCCTGGCGTGTAGGGGCTGGCGTAGTTGCCAACAATGCCATCGAAACCGAACAGGGCCTTGATCGGCTCGCTCTCGAACCAGCGATCCAGATACTCGGCGGCCGACAGCGTGAACAGATCCAGCAGTTCCTGACGCAATGCGGGATCGAGCGCGGCCAGCTCACGCCCCAGTCGGCCCATCTGCCACAACGCGGGCAGCGCGCGCCAGCCGGCCGTCACCCCGAGGTCGGGCGGCGGACGCAGCGCCCAGTCGCGCAGCACGTCGGCAAATACTTCCAGGCGCGCTTCATAAGCGGGCAGCGCCTGCGCATCGCGCTCGGAAAACTTCGCCACTTCCGCCTGGGTGCGGCCCGGCGCAGCCAGCAGGTAGCGACCCTCGGGCAGTGGCAGGAAGTTGTTGGCCGGCCGCGCGACAATGCGCAGCCCGTGCGCGTGCAGCTGCAGGTCCTCGATCACCTTCGGCTGCAGCAACGACACCGTGTACGAGGCCACCGAGTTGCGGAAGCCCGGGTGGAACTCCTCGGTGACAGCCGCGCCGCCCAGCACGCTACGGCGCTCCAGCACCAGCACCCGTTGCCCCGCGCGCGCCAGATACGCCGCACACACCAGCCCGTTGTGGCCGCCACCGACGATGATCGTGTCCCACGTCGTCATGCGCTGCGGATCGCCGCTTCGATGGTGGCGATGTCGATCTTCTTCATCGGCATCATCGCGTTGAAGGCACGCTTGGCCAGGGCCTTGTCCTTGCTGGTCACCGCTTCGATCAGCATGCGTGGGCTTATCTGCCAGGAAATGCCCCAGCGGTCCTTGCACCAGCCGCACTGGCTTTCCTGACCACCGTTGCCGACGATGGCATTCCACAGGCGATCGGTCTCGGCCTGGTCTTCGGTGGAAATCTGGAACGAGAACGCTTCGCTGTGCTTGAAGGCCGGGCCGCCATTGAGGCCGACGCAAGGGACGCCGCAGACCGTGAATTCTACGGTGAGGATGTCACCCTGCTTGCCGTCGGGAAAGTCGCCTGGCGCGTGATGCACCGCGGTTACTTCGCTGTCGGGAAAGGTCTTGGCGTAGAACGTGGCGGCCTCGAGCGCGCCGCTGTCGTACCAGACGCAGATGGTGTTCTTGTGAGCCATGGCGGGGCTCCGCAGTGGACGAAGGTGCAGCGATAGCACGCCCGGTGTTAATGCCGGATCGTGCTGCACTGCGGGAGCTGGCGGCGTCGCGTTACCATGGCCAAACGACACGACAGGGACGATGCGTGAAGATCCTGATTCTGGGTGGATATGGAGTGTTCGGGGGGCGTCTGGTCCGCTTGCTGGCTGACCTGCCGATGCTGCAGCTGCTGATCGCTGGCCGTAACCTGGCGGCGGCGCAGGCGTTCTGCGACAGCTATGTCGGGCATTCGACGCTGCGCCCGCTGCAGGTCGACCGGCAACAGCTGGCCACGGCGCTGCAGGCCGAGCGACCGGACCTGGTGGTGGATGCCTCCGGTCCATTCCAGGACTATGGTGAACACCGCTATGGCGCGATCGAAGCCTGCATCGCCGCGGGCATTGATTATCTGGACTTCGCCGATGCGGCGGACTTTGTATTCGGCGTTTCCCAGTACGACGTGCAGGCCAGGGCGGCCGGCATCTACGTACTGTCCGGCGTCAGCAGTTTCCCGGTGCTTACTGCTGCGGTGCTGCGTGAGATGGCCATGCACATGGAGATCGTCAGCGTGGAAGGCGGCATCGCGCCATCGCCCTATGCCGGCATTGGTCTGAATGTGATGCGTGCGGTCGTCGGCTATGCCGGTGCGCCGGTGAAGCTGCGCCGCAACGGTCGCGATGGGCATGGTATCGGCTTGGCCGAGAGTCGCCGTTTCACCGTCGCGGTGCCGGGACGGCTGCCGCTGCGCAACCTGCATTTCTCTCTGGTGGATGTGCCCGATCTGCAGGTGCTGCCTCCCGAACATCCGACGTTGACCGATATCTGGATGGGCGCCGGCCCGGTGCCGGAGATCCTGCATCGCGTGCTCAACCTGTTGGCCAAGGCACGCCTGCACCTGAGGCTGCCGTCGCTGGAGCCGTGCTCGCGGTTGTTCTACACCGTATTGAATCTGATGAAGTTCGGCGAACATCGCGGCGGCATGATCGTACGCGCGGTGGGCACCCGCGATGGTGCGCGCATCGAACAGAGCTGGCATCTGCTCGCCGAGGCCGATGACGGCCCGTACATTCCATCGATGGCGATCGAGGCGGTGATCCGCAAGCAACTGGCCGGTGTGCGGCCGGCGCCCGGTGCGCGCCCGGCCACGCACGCGCTGGAGCTGTCCGACTACGACCGGCTGTTCGAAGGGCGCACGATCCACACCGGGTTTCGCCGTGACATGCCGGGTGCCAGTCTGTACCAGCGGGTGCTGGGCAGCGCATACGCGCAACTGCCGGCCAGCGTGCAGGCGCTGCATGCGCCGGGTGCAGCCCCGCGCTGGAGCGGCACTGCATCGGTCGAACGTGGTCGCGGGCTGCTGTCGCGTCTGCTGGGGAAGGTGTTCGGTTTCCCTGCCGAGGGCGAGAACGTGCCGGTCAGTGTGGCGTTCACCCCGGAGGCAGGCGGCGAGCGCTGGACGCGCACCTTTGCCGGCCGTCGTTTCTCTTCGCTGCAGACGCAGGGGCAGGGGCGCAACGAGGCACTGCTGGTCGAGCGCTTCGGCGTGATCTCGGTCGCGTTGGCGCTGGTGGTCGACAACGGGCGGCTGCAGCTTGTGCCGCGACGCTGGTCGCTGTGCTGCATACCGCTGCCGCGCGCGCTGTTGCCGGGCGATGGCAGTTTCGAGACCGAACGCGACGGTGTCTTCGTATTCGATGTGGAGATTGGTGCGCCGATTGTGGGGCGCATCGTGCATTACTGCGGTACGTTGCAACCCGGGTGATGGTCAGCCACGCATGGCGTGGATCGACCCCGAAGCATGCGAAAAAGGCGCCCGAAGGCGCCTTTTCCGTTACGGCATCACCGCTGCACTCAACGCCAGACTTTGATCTGCTCGGCGTCGGTACGCTGCATCGGCTGGCCCGCCTTGCAGCTGAAGCTGGCGCCGAACGCCGGCAGGTTCGACAGCGGGCCGTTGGTGCGCCAGCGGCCCGGTGCACGGATGTCGGCGGTCAGGCGGCGTGCGGCCTCGTTCGGCGACAGCTGCTGCGGCCACAGCGCGGCCCAGGCACGGAAGAAGCCCTGCTGCTGTGCCGGCTTGGCCTTCGGCTCCTGCGCGGTGTACGCGGCCCAGGCGAGCTCCAGGCCGGCGATGTCGGCCAGGTTCTCTTCCTGGGTCAGCGTGCCGTTGACCTTGGCTCCCTTCACGCCGGGGAACTCGTAGGCGCCGTACTGGCTGGCGACGCGGGTACCGAGCAGGGTCCAGGCAGTCTTGTCGGCCGGGGTCCACCAGCTGCGCAGTTCGCCCTTGGCGTCGACCAGCGCACCCTTGGCGTCGATCGCACGGGTCAGTTCGTGACCGACCAGGCCGCCGAAGCTGCCGAACTTGTCGGCGGCGTCGGCCTTGGCGTTGAACACCGGGCCCTGCAGGATCGCCGCAGTGACGATCAGCCGGTTCTGCGCCAGGTCATACGCCAGCGACGGCTGCTGCGGCAGCACGTCCCAGCGGCGGTCGGCGTTGCCCTTGCCGATGCGCTTCATTTCCTCACGATGACGCCAGGTGGAAGCGATCAGCATGTTGCCGCCGAACGAACCACGGCCCATCGGCTGCACGCTGTAATCCAGATCGCGCAACGGGGTACCGATCTCGATCTTCAACGCGGCCAGCTTGGCCTGCGCTTCGGTCTTGGCCTCGGCGCTCATCCAGCTGTTGTTCTTGACCGCCTCGATCTGCACTTCACGCACCTTGTCGACGATCCACGCCGCCTGGCGACGGTCTTCGGCGGACAGGTAACGCGCGGCGTATTCACGGCCGACCATCGGGCCGGCGGCCACGTTGATCGCGTCCAGCACGCTCTCCCAGCGTTGCGGCGGCAGGGTCTCGCCACGCAGCACGCGGCCACGGAATTCGAACTCCGCATCGCGGTATGCCTTGGACAGGTACGGTGCCATCGAGTCGCCCACGCGCCAGCGCAGGTAGGCCTTCCACTGGTCCGGCTTGAGCTTGGTGACCATGCCGTCGAGCTGCTTGAACAGCGCCGGGTCGGCCAGCGAGACCAGGTCATCGTTGACGCCCTGCGCCTTCAGGAACGCATCCAGCTGCAGGTTGCGGTAGCGGCTGTTGAGGTCCTTGGTGGAGATCGGTGCGTAGTTGTTGAACGGGTTGTTGATGCCCGCCAGCGACTGCGCGTTGCGGGCCAGTTCGGTTTCCAGCGCGATCACTGCCTGCGACTCGGCGTCCAGCTTGGCCGCCGGGGTACCGGTCAGTGCGAGGATCTGCTTGACGTAGTTGCGATAGCGGCCCATCAACGCGACGGTGTCGGCGTCGGTGCGCGTGTAGAAGGCCGGATCAGGCAGGCCCATGCCGCCCTGCATGAAGTAACCGATGTGGCGGTCCAGTGCCTTCAGGTCCACATCAGGACCGAAGTTGAACGCCACCGGGATACCGACCTGGTGCAGTGCGGCGATCGAGGCCGGAACGTCCTTGGCCTTCTTGATTGCATTGATGCGGGTCAGCAGCGGTGCAATCGGGTTGGAGCCATCGGCTTCCACGGCCGCTTCGTCCAGGCCACTGGCCCAGAAGTCGCCCAGCAGCTTCTGCACATTGCCCTGCGGCGCCTTCATCGAGGCGTCCAGCAGTTCACGCTGCTGCTGCCGGCTGCGGTCGACCAGCTGGCCCAGCGCGGTGGCGGCACCGGTCTGCGGCACCGGGTTGGCCTTCAGCCAGCCCGCGTTGGTGGCGTCGTAGAAATCGCTGCACTGCGCACTGACGGCCGGGGCGCGTGCGGCCTTCTTCTTTGCGGCGAACGCATCGTGGGTCGGAACCAGGGTCGCCAGGCTGATGCCCAGGGCGATGGCAAGCGGACGGAAGTTGGGCATGTAGAACGAATCCGTGATGGATTAAGGGCGGGCGAACTATAGCAAGCCGCGCATGGGCACGGCATGCACGCATCACGGTGCATCCGCCGGGCATGGCCCGGCGCTACCGGATGGGTGGCATGGGCACGGCATGCACGCATCACGGTGCATCCGCCGGGCATGGCCCGGCGCTACCGGATGGATGGCATGGGCACGGCATGCACGCATCACGGTGCATCCGCCGGGCATGGCCCGGCGCTACCGGATGGGTGGCATGGGCACGGCATGCACGCATCACGGCGCATCCGCCGGGCATGGCCCGGCGCTACCGGATGGATGGCATGGGCACGGCATGCACGCATCACGGTGCATCCGCCGGGCATGGCCCGGCGCTACCGGATGGGTGGCATGGGCACGGCATGCACGCGTCACGGTGCATCCGCCGGGCATGGCCCGGCGCTACCGGATGGGTGGCATGGGCACGGGATGCACGCGTTACGCTGGCTCCTTCATGCCATGCGCCGACCATGGTCGGCCTCCACCAACGGCGCGGACCGGCAGACTGCCAGTAGATCCACGCCATGCGTGGATGGTTGGCGCCGCAAAAAACAAAGGCCCGGGACATCCCGGGCCTCTGCAGGCAAACCGTGGCCTCAGTCGTGGCTTACCAGATCACCACCTGCGAGTCGCCGGTGCGCGACATCGGCGTACCCGGCTTGCACTGGAAGGCCGCAGTGAAGGTCGGCAGGTTCGACGGCGCACCGATGGCACGGAACTGCGCCGGCGCGTGCGGGTCGGTCGCCAGGCGGACCTTGGCGTTCTCCGGGGTGTACTTGGTGCGCCACACGGTGGCCCAGTTGAAGAAGAAGCGCTGATCGCGGGTGAAGCCATCGATCTTCGCGTCCTCCTTGCCGGCCGACGCCTTCTGCAGCGCGTCGTAGGCGGTGGCCAGGCCACCCAGGTCGGCGATGTTCTCGCCCAGGGTCAGATGGCCATTCACCGCCTGGCCGTCAACCTTGTACTGGTCGAACTGCTTGACCAGCTTGCCGGTCAGGCCAGCGAAGTTCTTCGAATCGCCTTCGGTCCACCAGTTCTCGAAGTTGCCGGTCGGCCCGAAGCGGCTGCCCTGGTCGTCGTAACCGTGGGTCATTTCGTGGCCGATGACCGCACCGATGCCGCCGTAGTTCAGCGCGTCGTCGGCCTTGGCATCGAAGAACGGCGGCTGCAGGATGGCGGCCGGGAACACGATCTCGTTCTGCAGCGGGTTGTAGTAGGCATTGACCGTCTGCGGGGTCATGCCCCACTCGGTCTTGTCCACCGGCTTGCCGATCTTGGCCAGGTTGTACTGGTAGTTGAACGCGGTGGCCGCGCGCACGTTGCCCAGGTAGCTGTCGCGGTTGGTCTGCAGGCCCGACCAGTCACGCCACTTGTCCGGGTAGCCGATCTTCGGCGTGAAGGTTTCCCACTTGGCGATGGCCTTGGCCTTGGTTTCCGGGCTCATCCAGGTCAGACCCTGGATGCGTTCCTTCAGCGAGGCGGCCAGGTTCTTCACCAGCTCTTCCATCTTCGCCTTGGCTTCCGGCGAGAAAGCAACCTTCACGTACAGCTGGCCGAAGGCTTCGCCGGCGTCGCTCTCGATGGTGCCCAGCACGCGCTTCCAGCGCGGCTTCTGTTCCTTCTGGCCATTGAGGGTCTTGCCGTAGAACTCGTAGCTTTCCTGCACGAAGGCATCAGCCAGGTACGGCGAGGCGCTGTCAACGGTGTGGAAGCGCAGGTAAGCGCGCCACACCGACGGATCGGTGTCGCCCAGCGCCTTGCTCACTTCCTGGTGGAAGGCCGGAATGGCCAGCGAGAACTTCTCCGGCGCGGCAACATTCTGCGACTTGAAGAACTCGGTCCAGCTGAAGTTCGGGGTCAGCGCATCGGCTTCGGCCAGGCTGACCGGGTGGTAGTACAGCGAGACATCGCGCGACAGCTCGACGCTGGACTTGGATGCCTTGGCCAGGCGGGTCTCGAACTTGACGACTTCTTCAGCCTGCTTGGCGGCATCGGCCGCAGCGACGCCGGACAGTTCCAGCACCTTGGCCACGTGGGCCTGGTAGGCCTTCAGCTTGTCGGCCTTGGACGCGTCGGTATAGAAGGTCTTGTCCGGCAGGCCCAGGCCGCCCTGGCTGGCGTAGGCCATGTTCACGGCCGAATTCTTGAAATCGGCTTCGGCGCCGAAGCCGAACAGCACGTTCTCGCCCTTGGCGGCGCTGGTGCGCAGGTAGTTGGCGATGGCGGCCTTGTCCTGCAGGCCATCGATCGCGGCCAGGTCGGCCTTCAGCGGCTCGATGCCCTGGGCATTGACCTTGGCTTCGTCCATGCCAGTGGCCCACAAGTCGCCGACGATCTTCTCGATGCCTGCCGGGTTCTTGACCTGCGCGACCTGCTCGGCCAGCTGGTGCTGCACGGCCACCGAGCGCTCGTCGAGGATGGTGAAGGCGCCCCAGCTGGTGCGGTCGCCCGGAATCTCGTTGGCGGCCAGCCACTTGCCGTTGACGTAGTCGCCGAAGGCGGTGCAGGCGTCCAGGTTGCTGTCCAGATCGCTGGCCTGGAAGGCGTTGTAGGCCGGCAGCTTGCTCTCGTCGAGCTTGTAGGTGGTGGCGGCGTCGGCCGCGGCCGGCGTGGAGGCGGTGGCATCCTTTGCCGGGGTTTCGTTCTTGCCGCAGCCAACCAGCGCGGCCGAAACGGCCAGGGTCAGCAGCACGATCTTGGGAGTACGGGTCACTTGAATGGCCTCCAGGCCGAGTGAGTCAGGGAAGGGCCGTGGTGACGGCCGTGGGCCGAACAATACGCCGCCGGCCCGGACTGCAAGGGTGTCGAAGGTCATGGCCGGGCGCAAGGGGGCCTTGCCGGCACCGGGAAAAGACAGACCCGGCAAAAGCCGGGTCTGTCGGGGTACTACATCTGTTACCGGATCAGAACTTGTAGGTCGCACCCATGTACATGTAGCGGCCGATGTTGTCGTACATCGCCGAACCGACGTCGGAGCCGAAGTAGTTCACCGGCGGATCCTTGTCGAAGGCGTTGTCCACGCCCAGGTAAACGTCGATCTTGTCGCCCGGGAAGCGGTAGCCGAACTGGAAGTTGTGGTAGACGTACGAGCCGTTGCGGATCGGGCTGGTCTGGCCCGGGTTGGCCTGGTAGCTCTTCGGCTGCACGCGCAGGTTGCTGCTCACGTAGTTCAGGTCCCACGACGCACGCCACTGACCCAGCGAGTACTTGGTCTGCAGCGAACCGCGCCAGCGCGGGTCGGTCACCCAGGTGACGTTCTCGTCGTACTCGGTCGGGAAGTCCTGGAAGGCCCATTCACGCGACTGCAGCAGACGGGTACCGACCAGGCGGATCACTGTGTCGCCCTCGGCCAGCTTGAAGCGGTAGTCCATTTCCAGGTCGACGCCGACGCGACGCGAGCGGGCCAGGTTTTCGTTCAGCGCAACCCAACGGCTGATCGAATGTTCCGGGAAGGTACGACCGCCCGCGTCGGTCTTGCCACCGACCGGTGCGCGCTCGATGAAGCCGCAGAAGCTGTTGTTGATGCCCCCCGGCGAATCCACGCAGCGGGTGGCGTTGGTCTGTGCGGTCACTGCACCGATGGCGTCCTTCAGGCTGATCCACCAGTAGTCCACGGACATGCCGAAGCCCTGCAGGAATTCAGGCTGCCAGACCAGGCCATAGGTGAAGCTGCGCGCGCGTTCCGGCTTCAGGTTCGGGTTGCCGCCGCTGACGCCGGGGCGGGTTGCGGTGTAGGTGTCGACCCAGCCGACCGGCACGCCCAGCGCCGAGCAGTTGGCCTGGCGCAGCGCCGGGTCCGCCGCGGTGTTGGGGCGGTTGGAGTTGGTGGCCAGGTAGTTGCAGGGATCGTTGACGGTGGCGAAGTTCTCGCTCTGCGGGTTGTACAGTTCGCCGATGCTCGGCGCACGCACCGCCTGCGACAGGGTGCCGCGGGCGCGCAGGGACGGGATGATGGTCCAGTCCAGGCCGACCTTCCAGGTGGTGGTCTTGCCGATGCTGCTGTAATCGGACCAGCGACCTGCAGCGTCCATGGTCAGGTTGTAGATGCCCGGGATGTCGGCCAGCAACGGAACGGTGGCTTCGACAAACGCCTCGCGCACGTCGTACTTGCCCATCCGGTTGGGGATCGCATTGAGGAAGGTCAGGCCCTGCGCTGCCAGCGGATCGGTGATCTCGCGGCTCTTCTCGCGGCGGTATTCCACGCCACCGGCCACGCCGACGTCGCCGGCCGGCAGGCTGAACAGCGAGGCGTTGGCCAGCGAGGCGCTGAACACCGACTGCTGCAGGCGCGAATAGTTGAACGAATCGACGTTCATCCAGTCGCGTGCCGCCTGGGTCACTGCACCGTTGCCGAACACCGAGAACGGTACGCAGCCTTCGCGGGCGAACTGCGAGTACACGCGGTTGCCGTTGTTGGGGTTGGTTGCGTTCGGGTTGAGCGTGGTACGGCAGACGATCTGGCCGGTGGACGGATCGACCACGGTGTCCAGGCCCGCCTGCCAACGCTCGTTGATGCGGTTGTTGAGGTTCCAGCGCTTGACTTCGCTCTGGCCCCAGTTGCCGTACACGTCGTAGGTCCAGTTCTCGGTGAGGTTGCCCTCGACGCCGAGCACGAAGCGCTGGGTGTTGCGCTCCACGTGCTCGCCACGTTGGCCGGCATCGACGTTGAATCGGCTCAGGGTCAACTGGCTGGCGCCGTTGGCGGCCATCAGCGCGCGCAGCTGCGGCGAGACGTAGGCATTGTCGCGCTGGATGCGCAGGGTCTGGTCGAACGACGGCTGGGCCAGGAAGTCCGACACGGTCTCGGTGTACTTGCCTTCGAAGTACAGGCGATGGTTGTCGGTCAGGTCGAAGTTGACGACCGCGTTGACGCTCTTGCGGTCGAAGCCAGGCTGCAGATCGGCGACCGAATTGAGATCGGCGAAGTCGCAGTTGACGCAGCTGGTGGTGCTCGGCATCACGCCGTCATAGCGCTGCGGGCGATAGGTGCCGTCCGGGTTGAACTGGTAACGGTTGCCCCAGGTCGCCTTGTTGGTGGGCGAGAACGCACCCAGGGTGAAGGTGCCGCCGAAGGAGATCGAGTGGTTGCCACCCGGGCCGCTGAGGACGGTCTGCGGATTGCTTTCGTTGGAGGGCTTGGTCGGGTCGTAGTTCGGGTTCGGCACCGACACCAGGAATTCATTGCCGATCGCGCGGTCGCTGCGGACGAAGCGGTCCTGCTTGCTGTATTCCAGTGCGATCGCGGCGTTGCCGCGGCCGTTGGCGAAATCGGTGCCGGCCGAGGCACTGATGAAGGACCGGTTGAAGCCGCCTTCGCTGGCCATGCCGGTCTGGGCGCGCACTTCGGCGCCATCGAACGACTTCTTCATGATGAAGTTGACGACGCCGGCCACGGCATCGGCGCCGTACACGGCCGAGGCGCCACCGGTGATGACTTCAACGCGCTCGATCCACTCGACCGGGATGGTGTTGACATCCACCGCCGAGGAGCCGGAGGTCGCGCCGACATGGCGGCGACCATTGACCAGTACCAGCGTACGCGAGGTGCCCATGCCGCGCAGGTCCATCAGGCCCACGCCGGCGGTGCCGATGAAGCGGGTGGAGTTGCCCAGCGTATAGGTCGGGCTCAGCGCCGGCAGGCGCGCCATCAGGTCGCCGATGTTGTTGGCGCCGGTGGCGCGGATTTCTTCGGCGGTGATGGCGGTGACCGGCGAGGGAGTCACGAAGCCGGTGCGCGCGATGCGCGAGCCGGTCACGCTGACGCGGTCCAGGTCGATCGGGTTGCTGCCGGAGCTGGCCTCCTGGGCCAGGGCCGGTGCCGCGGCAGCCATCATCAGGCCGGCGAGCAGAGCGTTGGTCAGCGGGTGGCGACCGGGCGTGCGGTAGTGCGTCATCAGGTGAATCCCCCTAGTGGAAAGAGATCGACCACCTCCGTGTGTTTGTTATGTGAATGTTCATGTGTCGTCCTGACGTTCATCGAACCTAACACGGGCTTAACGGAAAAAGCATGGTTCCGTCACATTTCTTTGCGGAATAAGGGTTTTCACATCATCAAATTGCAACAATTACAGTGCCTTAGTCTCAGTTGTGATGGATGAATTTTGTTTTCCCGGAGATATATGAATGGGGTGTTAAGGGGCGCTTTGCGCAAGCTGGCGGTTGTAGCGCCGTGCATGCCGTTCTCCCGGTCTCCCTGGCCTCCTTCGGACGACATGGCCAGCCAGGCTGTCGTCGGGCCAGTGGCGAAAGCAGAAGGGATGCAGGCCCAGCAAAAGGAAAGGGCGGCTTGCGCCGCCCTTTCCGGGTACTGCAGTTACTGCTGGATCAGAACTTGTACTTCAGGCGTACGAACGGGGTGCGGCCGTAGTAGTCGTACTGGGTGGCGAAGGCCGGTACGTTGCCGTAGCGGGAATCGGCCACGCCGGTGGAAACCAGGGGCGGGGTCTTGTTGAAGATGTTGCTGACGCCCACCAGGATTTCCCAATCGGCCTGCGCGTAGCTGACAGACGCGGTGTGGTAGATGCGCGAATCAGCCACGATGTCACGGTAGGAGTTCGGACGGCCCTGGTAGGTGAACACCGGATCCAGATCGATGTCTTCGGTCTTGTGGATGTAGGTGGTCAGCCAGTTGTACGACCAGTCGCCACGGGTCAGGCTCAGTGCCAGGTTGCCCACGACCTTGGGACGGCCGATGTCGCCCAGCAGCTCGGAGGATTCCAGGCCGCTTGCAGCTGCGCTGGAGAACACCTGCTGGGTATCTTCGATCGTGTAGGTCACCTGAGTCTCGGCCGAGAACTTGCCGAACGAGAAATCGTGGTCGAAGTTCGCGGTCAGGTCGTAGCCACGGGTACGCTGCTTGTTGATGTTGATGAACTTGTTCTGGATCTCGGTCACCGCATACGGCTGGGTAGCAGTGGCCGAATTGCGGGTCAGCAGATCGCAGTAGCTGTTCGGGTACACCGTGCCGCCGTAGCAGCCGCGCAGGACGTTGGTGCTGCCCAGCTGCGCGATTTCATTGCTCACTTCATAGTCGAAGTAATCGATGGCCACGCTCAGGTTGGCGAAGGTCGGGGTGAACACGATACCGGCGGTCTTCGCGCGCGAAGTTTCCGGAATCAACGAGTCACCACCGCCCTGGCGGTACACCGTGCCGCTGCTACCACCACCGGCATAGTTGGCCGGAATCCCTGCGGCCGCGCAGTTGGCCTGGTAGTTGGTGTTGGAGCTTTCACCCCAGCGCACGCACGGATCGTTCGCCTGCGAGAAGAAACCGGTCTCGTTGCCCAGGTACAGCTCATACAGGCCCGGGGCGCGATAGGAGGTGCCGATCGAACCGCGCAGGCGCAGCGACGGAATGATCTGCCAGTTCACGCCGACCTTCCAGACGTTGTCCGAATCGGCCACGTTGTCGTACTTGAACACGCGGCCCGAGGCGTTGATGCTCAGCGATTCCACCGCCGGCAGGCCCTTCAGCAGCGGCACATCGACTTCGACGAAGGCTTCCTTGACCTTGTCGTTGCCCTTGGTCACATCAGCCGAGGACGAGCCCCAGATGTCGCCGGTGCGGGACAGTTCGCTCGGCTGGTCGTTGAGCGAGTAGTAACGGTACTCCAGGCCCGCGGCGACGCCCACTGCACCGGCCGGCATCTCGAACAGATCGCCGCTGACGATCGCGTTGATGGTGGCCTGCTTGTAGATGGTCTTGCCCCAGTCCCACGCACCCAGCTTGTCGACCAGCTCGTCGACCTTGCGGCCGCTGAGGTAGTCCGGGTCGAAGTAGTTCACTGCCGGCGGTTCGTCGGTGTAGTCCAGGTCGCCGCTCTTGGAGGCCTGGATGGCCAGGTTGCCGTATTTGCCCTTGGAGTGGCTGAAGTTCGCGTTGACTTCCCACGCCCAGGTGTCGGTGCCCTTGAACAGGCCATCAAGCTTGGTCGCGGCGTAGAAGTAATCGACGGTGATGTCCTGCTGCGACTTGAACAGCATCACCGGGTTGGCGACGATCTGGGTGCCCGGAACGTAGGCATACGGGAAGAACTGGCGCCAGGAGAACGTCTCGGTTTCGCGGCGGTTGAACAGGAACTGGGTCTTCCAGTTGACCGAATCGAAGCCGAAGTCGGTGGCCAGGTAAGCCGTCTTCCGCTCCTGCTTGTTGATGATGTGGCCCTGTCCCCAGCGCTCGAAGTTCACCGGCTCATCGTAGAAGGCCTGGCCGCGCGTGTAGTTCTGGGTGGTACGCGGGCGGTAGCCCGGCAGTGGGCCGACGGTGCTGCCATCGCGCGACGGCACGTAGCGGGTGCTGCCGATGTCGACCACGTTGTGCAGCATGTTGTTGCAGTTGGCCAGCGGCGTACCGGCATTGAGCGAACGATCCTCGCGGTCGATGCGGTTGCCGTCGGCGTCCTTGATCAGGTCGTTGCTGCAGTTGAGGAAGTCGCGGTCGCCGCGGGTCAGCTCGTTGTGCTGATACCACTCGACGGCAGCGATGATGCTGCCCTTCTCGAAGTTCCAGCCGTTGGCCAGCGACGCCGAGAACACTTCACCGCCGCCCTCGGTAGGCACGCGGCCGGTGACGGTCAGTTCCGGACGCTCGATGTTCTTCTTGGTGATCAGGTTGACTACACCAGCCACGGCGTCGGAGCCGTAGATGGAGGACGAGCCGTCCTTCACGATCTCGGCGCGCTGCAGGATGGCGGTGGGAATGACGTTCAGGTCGAAGGCGCCCACGGCACCACGGGTACCGGCCGGGCCCGGACGCTGGCCGTCCAGCAGCACCAGGGTGCGGTTGGCGCCCAGGCCGCGCAGCGACACGGTCTGCACGCCGGTGCCGCCGTCGACGACGAAGCCGCCGAACTGGTGGGTGATCTGCGTTTCAGCCGAACCGATGGCCGACTTCTGCAGGAACTCGGCGACGTTGACCTGGCCCTGCTTGGCGTTGGTCTCGGCGTTGATGGTGAACACCGGCGAGGTGGTTTCGTAGTCCGCGCGGCGGATCAACGAGCCGGTGACGGTGACCTTGTCAAGGTCAGTCGCACGCTGGGTGGAGGAAGAAGTGCTTGACGCCTTTGCTTCCTGCTGGGTGGTCTCCTGGGCCAGTGCCGGTGCGACCTGGAGGCAGGCCAGCACAGCGAGAGTCAGTGGTACGCGGCTTGGCTTGTTATGGCGGTTGGCGTTGCGCATTTCGTCGTGATCCCCACTTGTTATGCTTCGGTTAATGGAGTGTATGTGCGGCGTAAAGTAAATGCAACATGAATGGATATGTGTCGTAACTTATTGTTGCTAAGGGGAAATTCAGGAATACGGGCATTAAAAAACCCCGCCGGTTGAGCCGGCGGGGTGGGGGATCGGGCTTCCTGCCGGGTTACAGGCCGCCTGGTCCGCAGTCCTTGGCCAGGTAGTCGGCCATCAGGGTGAGGGTCGTCTGGAAGTGGCGCGGGTACCACGGCATGCTGTGCGGCATGTCGGGGATCAGTTCGAACCTGGCCGGCACCTTGCCCTGGACGGCGGAGTAGAAATTGCGGGCATGGAACGCCGGCGTGCGCACATCACGGTCGCCGACGAAGGTCAGCAGCGGAATGGTCGCCTTGGCCGTGTTCTGCATCGGGTCCATGCCCTTCACCGTGCGGCCCTGCAGGATGCGCTGCAGGCGGTTCTGGCTCCAGGACGTGCCAAGCCGGCCCAGGTCGGTGACCGGTGCACCGGCGATGGCACATTGGTACGGCGACGGGCTGCGCACGGTGGCTGCGGCCGCGGCAAAGCCGCCGTAGGAGTAGCCGAAGATCGCGATGCGATCCTTCGCCGCGATGCCCTGCGACACCAGCCAGGCGGCACCATCGTCCTTGTCATCCTGCATCTTCTGGCCCCACTGGCCATCGCCGGCCAGCCACAGCTTGCGGCCCAGGCCGGAGCTGCCCCGGTACTGCGGGCGCAGCACGGCGTAGCCGCGCGAGGTGAAGAAGGGTACCCAGCCGGACACGTCCCAGCCCGTGTAATCACGCGCCCACGGCCCGCCGTGCGGGTGCACCAGTGCCGGCAGTGGGCCGTCGCCCTGCTTCCAGCCTGCCGGCAGGTCGAGGATTGCCGGGATCTGCTGGCCATCACGGGCGGTGTAGGTCACCCAGCGCTGCTCGCCGATCTGCTTGCTGTCCACCCACGGGCGTTCGTTGCCCAGCGGCATCACGTCCTTGCGGTCGGCCAGGATGTAATAGCTCTTCGGGTTGCGGTTGCTTTCGGTGGTGAACAGCACCCGCGAGAGGTCGTCGTTGTAGCCGGTGATGTAGACGGTCAGGCCCGGATAGGCCTTCTGCAGGCCTTCCTGCAGGCCCTTCATCTGCGGGTCGACATAGATCGCCTGGCGCTGCGGTCCATCAATGTAGAAGCCCAGCACCTGGTTGAAGTTGCTCTTGCGGGTGCCGAGGATCAGCGAGCTGATGGAGAAGGTCGGGTGGGCGGCCAATGGCTCCTTGTCGAACTCTTTCTTGATCGGGTCGTACAGGCGGGCCTGTACCAGATCGGAAAACTGGTCGGTCAGCACATACAGCTTGCCGCTGTCATCGTCGATGCCGACCACGTCTACCGTGTAGCGTTCGCTCAGCTTGGTGGTGAGCGGCGCATGCACCTCGAACTGGCCGGCGCCGTTCTTGATCAGCACGCGCTGTTCGAAATCTTCTGAACCGCTGGATTCGATCTGGGTCTGGGTCACCACTTCGCCGGTGCGCGGGTGGAACAGGCCCGGGGTCGTGCGCGAGCTGCCCTTGAACAGCAGTTCGGTCTGGCCGGTGCGCAGGTTGAAGCGGTAGTAGTTGGCCTGCAGGGTGGCTTCATTGAGCTGGTTGATGATGACCCGGTCCGGGTCCAACGGCAGCAGGTGCACCAGCGAAGCGGTACCGGCCAGCTCCAGGCAGCGCAGGGTATCGGCACTGACGCCCAGGGTTCGCGTGTTGCTTGCAAAGGCCTCGTCGAACTTGGCCTGGCTGGCGTCGGTCAGGTAGGCCTTGGTCAGGAAGGTCTTGGTGGCGCCGGTACTGTTGCCTTCGCCGCAGCCGCCCAGCTTGCCGGTCCACTCCTGGCGGCTGATGACCAGGTTCCGCCCCGCCTTCAGTGCACTGGCAGCGATGAACTTCATTCGATCGCCGGACGGGGTGATGGCCACCGGGCCCGCGGCGAGGTTGTCCAGGTTCCAGTTGGCCAGCGCGGTATCGGCATTGTTGCTGCCGGGGGCGGCGATGATGGCGACCAGTTGCTTGCCGTCGGCACTCATCGTGACCGACTGCAGTGCGGGAATCTTGGCGAAATCCTCTGCGGGCAGTGGCGCGGCAGCGGCGTTGCCGATGCACAGTCCCAGCAGCAGCGTGGCGGCGGTACCCAGGCGGGCGGACTTGTAACGGGGTTGCATCATCAGAGGTTCCTTGTGGCAGAGCACGGCAACATGACCTGAAGATGAACGAAGCCCAGCATTCCGTCAACTCAGCGTGAAGAGGTCCGTTGTCCGGTGGCAGCCCAAACGAAGAGACCCCGCCGAAGCGGGGTCTCAGGCGCTGCAGTGCGGGTGGCTTACTTCTTGCCGAACTCGTACTTGGCCTGCACGTAGATCGCACGGCCGTACGGGTTGTAGATGTTGCTGTTGTAAGGCGCACCGATGTTACCGGCGTAGCTGTGGGCCTGGCCGTCGGGCATCTTGTTGAAGACGTTGTTGACCATCATCGACAGGGTCAGGTTGTCCATCGCCTGGTAGTTCACGCTGAGGTTGTAGGTGGTGTACGAGCCCCACTTGCCGGCCTCGTAGCCCGACGGATGCACGTAGTCGTAGCCCTTGCCTAGGTACGCCATGCGGTTGGGCGTCTTGCCGATGTAGTTGAAGTACAGCGTGGTGGTCCACTTGTCCTTCGCCCAGCCCACCGCGCCATCTGCACGTACCTTGGCGTACTGGTCGTAGTTCCACATCGCGTACGGATCACGCAGCAGGTCCAGGTAGTCGTCGCCCGGCTGCGGCTGCAGTTCGCGCTTGATCATGTTGGTGTAGTTGCTGGAGAACTGCAGCGCACCGAAGCGGCCGATGTCCTGCACATACTTGAAGCTGGCCGTCACCGCCTGCAGGTTCTGGCTGGCGATGTTCATCTTCGGGGTGTAGATCTGCTCCAGCTTGCCGGTGCCGTCACGGGTGATCCAGTCGCTGACGTTCTGGCAGCTGGCCGAGGTGTTGTTGGTCTGGCCGTTGCGGCAGTAATACTCGGCCAGCAGCAACTGGTCGGAACTGAGGGTGTTGACCTCGTTCTTGATCTTCCAGTTGTAGTAGTCGACCGACACCGACAGGTTGTTGATGGGGGCCCACACGATGCCGGCGTTCCAGACATCGGCGGTGATTGCTTCCAGGTCGGGGTTGCCGGACTGTTCGCCGAACACCGATTCATTGGCGTACGGGCAGCCCACGGTGTCGCTGGGGTTGAAGCCCAACTGGCCACAGCGGTAGTAATCCACCGAGCTGTTGGCGTAGTAGCCGCTGCGGCCCTGGAACGCGTCGGACAGGCTGGGCGCGCGGAAGGCGGTGCCGTACTTTCCGCGGAACAGCAGGCTTTCGATCGGGCGGAATTCCACGCCGATGCTGTAGGTCGATTTGTCGACGGTCTTGTCGGCGATCTTGAAGGCGTCGTAGCGACCCGAGGCGGTCACGGTCAGCGACTCCAGCAGCGGCATGCGCAGTTCGCTGGTCAGCGCATAGTTGCTGCGATGGCCGGCGCCGGCAACCGAGGTGGTGCCCCATACGCTGCCATCAAGCAGCCGCTGGTCCGGTGTATACGACCAGCCTTCGCTGCCGGCTTCGGCCACCACGGCCAGGCCTGCATCGCCGCCGGGCAGCTTGAACAGCGAACCGTTGGTGATCTGCGCACGGCCCAGGTTCTGCCAGGTGCGGCTCTTGTTGTAGGTGAAACCGGTGAAGGTCTGGAAATCACCCGCCGGCAGCGGCGAATAGAACGCGCCCCAGTTCGGGTTGTAGATGTTGTAGCCGTCGTCGGTAACGCCCAGCACCGGGCCCAGCACACGGTCTTCGAAGTAGCTGTCGATCTCGTTGGCCCAGCGCGCGAAACTGCGCTCGGTCAGCTTGTACTCGCCGCGGCTGAAGCTGGCGCTGTAGTCCCAGTTGCCGACGTTGCCACGACCGCCCAGTGTGACCTGGTAGGCCTTGTTGCGGTCGGTACTCATGATGTCGCGGTAGCCAGCGCTGCTGATGTCCTCGGGCGCGAACGCGCGCTGCAGGTTCATGTACTCGCCGCTGGCCTGGTCGACGAAGGCGCCAAAGCCCACATCGCTACCCCAGAAGGCATAACCCGAACCAGCGGTGTACTGCACTTCTTCCAGGCTGTAGAGCGCGTCTGCGAACAGCTGGAAGTTGTCGTTGACGTCGAAGGACATCGACGAATAGATCTGGCTGCTTTCCTTGCCGTTCTTCAGCGTCTTGTAGCCGGCGCTGAAGGGCGAGCCACAGGATTCACCGACGGCACGCGTGCCAAGTACGGTGGTGCCGCCGAACTGGCCGGCCACATTGGCGCAGCGGCTCGGGTCCATCATCACGTAAGCGTTCTGCTGGTCCGGCAGGTAGACCAGGAAGTCGTTGGTGGGAACCTGCGGCGTATAGCCCTTGGTGTTGTTCTGCTTGGTCAGGTCGCGCTGGTAGCCCCAGATCGGGCTGCTCTTCTCGTACTGCACGTTGACCAGCGCGTGGAAGCGGTCATCGAAGGCGTTGAAACCATGTGCGCCACTGACGCGGAAATCGTTGCCGCCGCCCTCGGTGTAGCCGCCGCCGCGTACGTTCAGCACGCCGCCGTCCATGCGGTCCTTGAGGATGATGTTGACCACACCGGCGATTGCGTCCGAACCGTACAGCGACGACTGGCCGCCGGGCAGGATCTCGATGCGCTCGACGATGTCGATCGGGATGCCACTGAGGTTGTTGAAAGTGTCGCTGCCGTTGTAGAGGGCAGGGTAGGACAGCATCGGCCGTCCGTTGATGAGGTACTTGGTGTAGCTGGGGCTGAGGCCGAACATGCCCGAGGCTTCAGCGCCCTGGGTGAACGAAGCGGAAGTCTGGCCGCCCTGCAGGCCGCCGGTGGTCAGCGAGTTCTGCTGCAGCACCTCGGCCACGCTGGTGAAGCCGCGGGTCTGGATATCCTCCGCGGTGACGGTCAATACCGGCGTGTGGTTCTCGATCTGCGTCTGCGGAATCAGTGAGCCGGTGACGGTCACGCGTCCGAGATCGGTGGGGGTGTTGTCCTGGGCGAGCGCGGTCGCGCTGCTGCTGGCCAGGATCAGGCCGCTGAGGACGGCGCGGGTGAGCGGGTGACGCGGGAAGCCATTGCGAGACATGCGGTACTCCGTGTGGTCGTGAGAAACGCGTTTTCCCTTTCCTGGGAACTCATGGATGGTTCAGCAGCCTGTAGATGCAGAACGGCGGCGTTTTTCGAACGTAACACACGCTTAACTTGTTTTTCGCGGCTCTGTCGCGCTCCCGCAATCGCTCGCGGTGAGTTAATAAAAAAATCTTTAAAAACAATTTGTTGCGACATCGGTACGAATTTGCCGAGTGTGGCTTAATGAATATCTGGTAAACGATAGGGCATTTAACAATCGAGATATTCATGCGCTGATCGATGCGCGTATGTCGCGGCAAAAAAAGGCCCCGCCGAAGCGGGGCCTGGTCCGGAATCAAACCCGGAAAACGACGGGATTACTTGCCGAAGTCGTACTTGGCCTGCACGTACATGGTGCGGCCGTAGACGTTGTACAGGTAGTTGTTGAACGGCGTGCCGGAAGTACCCTGGTAGCTGTGGGCCTGCTGCTCGGGCATCTTGTTGAACACGTTGTTGACCATCAGCGACAGGGTCAGGTCATCCTGCACGCGGTAGTTCACGCTCAGGTTGTAGGTGGTGTACGAAGCCCACTTGCCTGCCTTGTAGCCCGACGCGGCATGGGTGTACTCGTAGCCGTTCAGACCTGCCAGGTAGTTCGGGGTGTGGCCGATGTAGTTGGCGTACAGCGTGGTGGTCCACTTGTCCAGCGACCAGGCCACCGACGCGTCGGAACGGACCTTGGCGTAGCTGTCGTAGTTCCACATCGACTTCGGGTTGCCCAGCAGGTCCTGGAAGGCCTCGCCCGGCTGCGCCTGCACTTCACGCTTGAGCATGTTGGTGTAGTTGCCCGAGAACTGCAGCGCACCGAAGCGGCCGATGTCCTGCAGGTACTTGAAGCCGACGGTCACGGCCTGCAGGTTCTGGCGGGCCACGTTCATCTTCGGGGTGTACAGCGAGCTCAGGTTGCCGGCCGAATCACGGGTGACCCAGTCAGCCACGTTCTGGCAGGTGGCCGAGGAGCCGTTCGGCAGGCCGTTGCGGCAGTAGTACTCGGCCAGCAGCAGCTGGTCGGTGCTGGCCGTATCGACTTCGTTCTCGATCTTCCAGTTGTAGTAGTCGGCCGAGATCGACAGGTTCGCCATCGGCGCCCAGACGATGCCCGCATTCCAGACGTCGGCGGTGATCGGCTCCAGGTCCGGGTTGCCGGCACGCTCGGAGTAGACCGAGACGCTGTCCGCGTAGCGGCAGGCGTCGGTGTTGCCCGGCACGTAGCCCAGCTCGCCGCAACGGTAGTAGTCGGTCGAGTTGGCAGCGTAGTAGCCGCTGCGGCCCTGGAACGCGTCGGGCAGGGTCGGCGCGCGGAAGGCGGTGCCGTACTTGCCGCGGAACAGCAGGCTTTCGATCGGACGGAACTCGACACCCACGCTGTAGGTGGCCTTGTCGACGGTGTTGTCGGCGATCTTGAAGGCGTCATAGCGACCCGAAGCGGTCACCGTCAGCGACTCCAGCAGCGGCATGCGCAGCTCGCTGGTCACCGCGTAGTTGCTGCGATGGCCGTTGCCGGCAACAGCCGACGAGCCCCACACATCGCCGTCCAGCAGGCGCTGGTCCGGGCTGTAGTCCCAACCTTCGCTGCCGCCTTCGACGACCACGGCCAGGCCGGCGTCACCGCCCGGAAGCGCGAACAGCGAACCGTTGGTGACCTGCGCACGTGCCAGGTTCTGCCAGGTGCGGGCATGGTTGGTGGTGTAGCCGGTGAAGCCAGCGAAGTCTTCCGGCGCGATCGGCGAGTAGAACGCGCCCCAGTTGGTGTTGTAGATGCCGAAGCCATCCTTGGTGCCCAGCTGCGGGCCCAGCACCTTGTCGGCGAAGTAGCTGTTGATGGCATTGCCGAAGCGCTGGAACTTGCTTTCATCCAGGCGGTATTCGCCGCGGGTGAAGCTCAGGCTGTAGTCCCAGTTGCCGACCGCACCCTTGCCGCCCAGGGTGACCTGGTAGGAACGGCTCTTGTCGTTGTTCAGGATGCCCTTGTAGCCTTCGCCGCCGATGTCTTCCGGAGCGAACGCGCGCTGCAGGTTGACCAGCTTGCCCGACGCCTGGTCGTAGAAGCCGCCCATGCCGCTCTTGGTGCCCCACCACAGGTAGTTCGAACCGGAGGTGTATTCGGTCTTTTCCTTGCTGTACAGCACGTCGGCGAACAGCTGGAAGTTGTCGTTCACGTCGAAGGTCATCGACGAGTAGAACTGGCCGCTGTCCTTGCCGTTCTTCAGGGTCTTGTAGCCGGCGCCGAAGACCGAACCGCAGGACTGGCCGGTCGGGCGGTTGGCCAGCACGGTGGTGCCATCGAACTGGCCGGCGACGTTGGCGCAGTTGCTCGGGTCCATCATGTACAGCGCATTGGTCTTGGCGTCGATGACGGCGAAGTCGTTCGACGGCAGCTGTGCGGTGTAGCCGTGGGTGTTGTTCTGCTTGGTCAGGTCGCGCTGGTAGCCCCAGATCGGGTTGCTGCTTTCGATCTGCACGTTGACCAGTGCATTGAAGCGGTTGTCCAGCGCCGAGAAGCCGTGGGCGCCGCTGATGCGGAAGCTGCTGCCGCCGCCTTCAGTGGTGGTGCCGCCACGCACGGACAGGCTGCCGCCTTCCATGTGGTCCTTCAGGATGATGTTGACCACGCCGGCGATCGCGTCCGAACCGTACAGGGAGGACTGGCCACCCGGCAGGACTTCGATGCGCTCGACGATGTCGATCGGAATGCCGCTGATGTTGTTGAACGCGTCGCCGCCGTTGTACAGCGCCGGGTAGGACATCATCGGGCGGCCGTTGATCAGGTACTTGGTGTACCCCGGATTCAGGCCGAACATGCCAGCGGCTTCAGCGCCCTGGGTGAACGAGGCGGAGGTCTGGCCGCCCTGGATGCCGCCGGTGGTCAGCGAGGACTGCTGCAGCACTTCGGCGACGCTGTTGAAGCCGCGCGACTGGATCGCTTCGGCGCTGATGGTCATGACCGGCGTCTGGGTCTCAACCTGGGTCTGCGGGATCAGCGAACCGGTGACGGTGATCTTGTCCAGGTTGGTGGCCTTGTCCTGGGCCATTGCCGGCGAGGCGGCAACCAGGGCGGAGATCAAGGCGACAGCGAGGGTGTTGCGACGTGCGGAATTGCGAAGGTCTTTCATGTAGTTCCGTTCAGAGAGCAAATACGAGTACGGCACTGCGCATGCGCCATCGTGCGTGCCGTACAACCAGCAACGCAGCCCAAAACCAGTGCTCAGCGAACGTAACATGAACTTAACAATCTGTGCACGAATCTGTAGCAATCCTGAATTTCAGTCAGGCTACGTCCAGCTTGTATGATGTTGGGTTATCCCCCTCGATACCGCTGGTGCCCGTTGTGAACAGTTCTCCCCGCCGCCCCCATGCCAGCCAGGTCCAGAAGGGACTGACGCCACATGCCCGCATCCGCAATGTCATTGCGGTCGGCTCGGGCAAGGGCGGTGTCGGCAAGTCGACCACGGCGGTCAATCTCGCCGTTGCCCTGCAGCAGCTCGGCGCGCGCGTCGGCGTGCTTGATGCGGATATCTACGGCCCCAGCGTGCCGGCGATGCTGGGCCTGTCCGGTCGCCCGGAAAGTCCGGACAACAAGAGCATCGAGCCGATGCGTGCCTTCGGCGTGGACACCATGTCGATCGGCTATCTGGTCGAGGACGAAACGCCGCTGATCATGCGCGCACCGCGCGCGACGGCGGCGCTGACCCAGCTGTTCGAAGACACGCTGTGGGACGATCTGGACTACCTGCTGATCGACCTGCCGCCGGGCACCGGTGACATCCAGCTGACGTTGGTGCAGAAGATCCCGCTGGCCGGCGCGGTGATCGTCACCACGCCGCAGGACATCGCCACGCTGGATGCGAAGAAGGCGCTGAAGATGTTCGAGAAGGTGGAGGTGCCGGTGCTGGGCGTGGTCGAGAACATGGCCGTGCACACCTGCAGCAACTGCGGGCACGTGGAGCATCTGTTCGGCGAGGGCGGTGGCGAGCGCATGGCGGCGCAGTACGGCGTGCCGCTGCTGGGGTCGTTGCCGCTGCAGATCGGCATCCGCGAGCAGGGCGATGCCGGCACCCCGATCACCGCCGCGCAGCCGGATTCGGCGGCGGCCCAGGCCTACCATCGCGCGGCCCAGCGTCTGGTCGAGGAGGTGGGCAAGCGCCCGCGCGCCTCGATCCCGATCCTGTCCTCGCTGCTGTAAGGGCCCGCTGGCGGGGCTGCGGCGGTGACGCCCGGCCCCCTGTTAGAATCCTCGCGCCCCCTTGCACCCAGGACAGAGCATGAGCATCAAGAGTGACCGTTGGATCCGCCAGATGTCCGAACAGCACGGCATGATCGAGCCGTACGAGGCCGGGCAGGTCAAGCAGGTCAACGGCGAGCGCATCGTCAGCTACGGCACGTCCAGCTACGGCTACGACGTGCGCTGCTCGCGCGAGTTCAAGGTGTTCACCAACATCAACTCGACGATCGTCGACCCCAAGCATTTCGATCCGGGCAGCTTCGTCGATATCGTCGGTGACGAGTGCATCATTCCGCCGAACAGCTTCGCGTTGGCGCGCACGGTCGAGTATTTCCGCATTCCGCGCGACACGCTGGTGGTGTGCCTGGGCAAGAGCACCTATGCGCGCTGCGGCATCATCGTCAACGTGACCCCGCTGGAGCCGGAGTGGGAAGGCCACGTGACCCTGGAATTCAGCAACACGACGCCGCTGCCGGCGCGGATCTACGCCAACGAAGGCGTGGCGCAGATGCTGTTCTTCCAGTCCGATGAAGTGTGCGAGACCTCGTACAAGGACCGCGGCGGCAAGTACCAGGGCCAGACCGGCGTGACCTTGCCGCGCACCTGAAGGTAGCGCCGGGCGACGCCCTGCGTTTTCCGTGATCACAAAGGCGGCGCATGCGCCGCCTTTGCTTATTTGCCGCGACCGAACAGGATCGCGATGCCCACGGCCACCAGGCCGAGCGGCCACCAGGTCAACAGCAGGCGCGACAGGTTCAGGTTGGTCCAGCCCAGGTTGCTGGCCAGCATGAACAGGCCGATCAGGATCAGCAGGATGGCGGCGACGATATTGAATCGCATCGGGTCGGCACTGGCTCAGGAATGGGCCGGATATCCTAGCCGTTCCTTCCAGTAGGCGACATGCTGGTCCAGCGCGGCCGGCTCATAGCGGTGCGCCGGGCCGCTGCCCCATACCGGTCCCGGCCATGCCGGATCGCCGTCGTGGCGTCCGATCACGTGGAAATGCAGTTGCCGCACGATGTTGCCCAGCGCACCGATGTTGATCTTCTCCACCCCGTCGGAACCATGCAGGGCCTTGCAGGCGCGGTTGAGCTCGGTGCGCAGCTTGTCCTGCTGCTCGCCGTCCAGCTCGATCCACTCGGTCACCCCGGGCAGGCGCGGCACCAGGACCAGCCAGGGGAATCGTTCGTCGTTCATCAGTCGCACTTGCGACAACGGGCCTTCGGCTACCAGCACGCTATCGGTGGCCAGGCGTGAATCGAGTTCGAAATCGCTCATCCAAGATGCTCCGAGAAGAAGTCCAGGGTGCGTTGCAGCGCCAGGGCGGCGCTGTCTGGATCATACGCATGTCCGACCTCGCGGTTGAAGGCATGGTCGGCGGGATAGACGTAGGTCGCCATCTGCGGCAGCTTCTCGCGGTGGGCCTGGATCGCCTCCGGCGGGATGCTCTTGTCCTGCGCGCCGAAGTGGAACATCACCGGGGCCTTCGGTGTTTCCTCCAGGAACTGCACGTTGCGCGCCCCGTAGTAGCTCACCGAGGGCAGGCCCAGGCGCAGCGCGGACAGAAGCGCGACGCTGCCGCCCCAGCAGTAGCCCACCGTGCCGACCTTGCCGTGCGGGGCCAGCCGGGTGGCGGCGGCGCGGACCACTTCCAGTGCCTTCTCCATGCCCAGGGCAGTGACCCGTTCCAGGCCATCCTTTACGCCTTCAGGGCTGTAGGGCAGGGCGTCCGGATCGGCCTCGGGGCCGTCGACCAGGTCGAAAAACGACGGCGCCAGCACCGCATAGCCCTCGGCCGCGAAGCGCTCGGCGACGCCGCGGATGTGCGGGTTGGCGCCGAAGATCTCCTGCACCACCACCAGGCCGCCACGCGGGGTGCCTTCGGGCAGCGCCTGCCAGGCGCGGACCGGGCCATGATGCGTATCCAGGGTGATCCATTCGGACATCGGGGTGTACCTCGTTGCAGGGGGCAGGCCTGCATTGTCGGTGTTTGGCGGGTTAGCGCGATGTCAGCGGTTGTGCGGGATCGGGCGATTCACGCGATTCAGAGGCGGCCGTCCAACCCCGGTATACTGGCGCCCTTTCAGGCCCCGGCCCCCAGGTCCCCCTGCCATGCCGGCAGGGGCCCAGGCCCCCAGAGTCCCGCGATTCCATGTCCCAGCTGAACCCCAAAGTCGGCTTCGTCAGCCTTGGCTGCCCGAAGGCCCTCGTCGATTCCGAGCGCATCCTCACCCAGCTGCGGTCGGAAGGCTACGACATCGTGCCGTCCTACGATTCGGCCGACGTTGTGGTGGTCAACACCTGTGGCTTCATCGATTCGGCGGTGACCGAATCGCTGGATGCGATCGGCGAGGCGATGAACCAGAACGGCAAGGTCATCGTCACCGGCTGCCTGGGCAAGCGCCCCGAGCAGATCCGTGAGGCGTACCCGAACGTGCTGGCGGTGTCCGGGCCGCAGGACTACCAGAGCGTGATGGAAGCCGTGCATGCGGCGCTGCCGCCCAAGCACGATCCCTTCGTGGATCTGGTGCCGGACTACGGCATCAAGCTGACCCCGCGTCACTACGCTTACCTGAAGATTTCCGAGGGCTGCAACCACCATTGCAGCTTCTGCATCATTCCCTCGATGCGCGGCAAGCTGGTCTCGCGCCCGGTCGATGACGTGCTGCGCGAAGCCGAGCGCCTGGTGCGCGGCGGCGTGCGCGAACTGCTGGTGGTTTCGCAGGACACCTCTGCCTACGGCGTGGACGTGAAGTACGCCGAGAAGATGTGGCGCGACAAGGCCTACCAGACCCGCTTGAAGGCACTGTGCGAAGGTTTGTCCGAGCTGGATGCATGGGTGCGCATGCACTACGTCTATCCGTACCCGCACGTCGATGACGTGGTGCCGCTGATGGCCGAGAACCGCATCCTGCCGTACCTGGATATTCCGTTCCAGCACGCCAGCCCGCGCATCCTGCGCCTGATGAAGCGCCCTGGCGCGGTCGAGAAGACCCTGGAGCGCGTGCAGAACTGGCGTCGTATCGCGCCGGACATCACCGTGCGTTCCACCTTCATCGTCGGTTTCCCGGGGGAAACCGAGGCTGAGTTCGAAGAGCTGCTGTCGTTCCTGGACGAAGCGCAACTGGATCGCGTGGGTGCGTTCGCCTACTCGCCCGTCGAGGGCGCCACGGCCAACAACCTGCCGGACCCGGTGCCGGAAGAAGTGAAGCAGGAGCGCTTGGCGCGCTTCATGGAAAAGCAGGCGCAGATTTCGGCGTCGCGTCTGGAAGCCAAGATCGGCACGGTGCAGCAATGCCTGGTCGATGCCATCGAAGGCGATATCGCGGTGGCCCGTTCCAAGGCCGATGCGCCGGAGATCGACGGCCTGGTGCATATCCAGAACGCCGACCAGGTTGCGCTGCGCGTGGGTGAGTTCGTCGACGTGGAAATCACCGAGAGCGACGAGCACGATCTGTACGGCGACGCACTGCCGCCGACCACGCGCCCGGCATTCGACCTCAAGGTGCTGTGACCGGAGCAAAGGCTGCTGATAGCGGCCCACGCCGCTTCGTAGCACCGCTGCGCACGGCGGTGGATCGGGCTGCATTCGATCATCCGCTGTTTGCCGGTGTCGCGGAATTCGGTGACCTGCTGGCGGCAGTGGACTGGCCGCGCGTGTCCGACCTGGACGCGCGCCTGGCGCTGTCGGGCAAGCGCTTTGTCGAGCAGGATGCGGCGCTGCTGGCCGACGGCCTGCACTACGAAACGCGCATCGCCGAAGGGCGCATCGCAACCCGTGCCGAGAACTGGCACGACCTGTTCAATGCCCTGGCCTGGGCACGCTACCTGCCGATCAAGCGCGCACTCAACACGCAGCAATGCCGGCATATCGAGGGTATGGCCGCAGGGCAGCGCAACCGCGCGCAGGCCGCGCTGACCCAGTTCGATGAAACCGGCGTGGTGGTGCGCGTGCGCGATCCGGCGTTGCTGGCGAGCTGGGATGCCCACGATTGGCGCACGTTGTTCGAACCGATCCATTGGCAGTCAGGGCGGATTGCCATTGCCGCTGTATTTGGTCATGCGCTGATGGAGCAGGCGCTGTTGCCGGGGCGGCTGCTGGTGGGTAAATGCATCGTGCTGCAGGGCGATGACGATGCGGGTTGCATCGGCGCGGTCGCCCAGGCCATCGACGAGGGCAGGGTGCTGCTCGACCCTCTGGAGCTACGTCCGCTGCCAATGGCGGGCATTCCGGGCTGGCATGCCGGTCAGGCGCCAGCCTTCTACGCGAACGACGACTACTTCCGCCCTCTGCGCGACGGGCGTCGTTACCCGCCACCGCTGCCGCTGTAGAGCCGGGCCGATGCTCGGCTGAGCACCACTGTCCGCTGGAGGCTCAGCCCTTGGCCGCAGCCTCGTACTCGACACCGATCACCGCAAAGGTGTGGTGACCGCTAGGCAGTTCCACCGAAAACTCATCATCCAGGCGCTTCTTCAACAGGGCCCGCGCCAACGGCGAGTCGATGCTGATCCAGCCCAGTCCGGCATCGGTCTCATCCGGCCCGACGATGCGATAGCGGCTGGTCTGCCCGCTGTCCACGTTCTCCAGCTCCACCCACGCACCGAAGAACACCGCCTGCGGATCGGTCGGCGTGGTGTCGACCACGCGCAGTGATTCCAGGCGTTTGGTCAGGTAGCGCACGCGTCGATCAATCTCGCCCAGCTGCTTCTTGCGGTAGGTGTATTCGGCATTTTCCGAGCGATCCCCCTCTGCTGCTGCGGCGGCCAGCGCTTTCACCACTTCGGGTCGGCGCACACGCCACAGGTCATCCAGCTCGGCCTTCAAGCGTGCATGGCCGGCGGCGGTGATCAGCGCGGTGCTCTTTTCTGCAGGGGGACGCCAACGCGACATGTAATACGGCTTCTCGTACGGAATGAAACAACGACGGCGCGCCCTTGCCGGCGCGCCGCGGAGGTACTGGCGGGGTTCTCAGCGCTTGCCGCCGAAGATGCCACCCAGGATGCCGCGCACGATCTGGTTGCCCAGCTTGGTACCGACCGTACGCGTGGTCTGCTTGGCCATCGTCTCGATCATGCCCTGGCGGCGCTTGGTGCCGAAAATAGCGTCCTTGATCGACTGCCCGAAGCCACCTTCCTGCGCCTCGTCCTGTTCACGGCTGCGCGCAGCCGGCGCATCGGTTTTCTCGACGGCCTTCTGCGCGCGCTGCGCCAGCAGTTCGGCGGCCGATTCGCGGTTGATGGCGGTGTCGTAGCGCGTGCCGACCGGGCTGCCTGCACGCACCTGCGTACGTTCGGTCTCGGTGACCGGTCCCATGCGGCAGCGCGGCGGGGCGATCATCGTCTGCTGCACCGGCATCGGCACGCCCTTGTCCTGCAGCGTGGACACCAGCGCTTCGCCGGTGCCGAGCTGACTGAGCACCTTCACCACATCCAGCTTGGGGTTCGGCACGAAGGTCTCGGCGGCGGTCTTCACCGCCTTCTGGTCGCGCGGGGTGAAAGCGCGCAACGCGTGCTGCACGCGGTTGCCGAGCTGGCCGAGGATGTTGGCCGGCACGTCGTCGGGGAACTGCGAGCAGAAGTACACGCCCACGCCCTTGGAGCGGATCAGTCGCACCACCTGTTCGATGCGCTGTACCAGTGCGGGGGGCGCATCGTCGAACAGCAGGTGCGCTTCGTCGAAGATGAAGACCAGCTTCGGCTTGTCGAGGTCGCCCACTTCCGGCAGCTGCTCGAACAGTTCCGACAACAGCCACAGCAGGAAGGTGGAGTACAGCTTGGGCTTGAGCACCAGCTGGTCGGCGGCCAGGATGCCGATGACACCGCGGCCATCATGGTTGACCCGCATGACGTCGGCCAGTTCCAGCGCCGGTTCGCCGAAGAAATGCTCGCCGCCGTCCTGCGCCAGGCGCAGCAGGGCGCGCTGGATGGCGGCCACCGATTGCGCGCTGACCAGACCGTACTCGGTGGAAATGTCCTTGCGCTCCTCGGCCACCAGGCCGAGGAGGGCGCGCAGGTCGTCCGTGTCCAGCAGCAGCAGGCCGCGGTCATCGGCCAGCTTGAACACGATGTCGAGCACGCCGGCCTGGGTGTCGTTCAATTCCAGGATGCGTGCCAGCAGGGTCGGACCCATCTCGCTCACGGTGGTGCGCACCGGATGGCCCAGCTTGCCGTAAAGATCCCAGAACACGGTGGGGCTGGCCGCGGGGGCGTAGTCGCTCACGCCGATCTCGGCCGCGCGCTTGAGCAGGTTCTCAGCGCCGGTACCCGGCACGGCCAGGCCGGACACATCGCCCTTCACATCGGCCAGGAATACCGGCACCCCGATCCGCGAGAATCCCTCGGCCAGGGTCATCAGGGTCACGGTCTTGCCGGTGCCGGTAGCGCCGGCCACCAGCCCATGGCGGTTGCCGAGTTTCGGCAGCAGGGTGACAGCCACATCGTCGGTGATGCCTTTGCCGAGCAGAATCGGATCCATGGTCCAGCCCTTGTGATGAATGTGCCAATGTTAACCGCCGACGGTGACGGGTCGAATGTCGGCTTGCCCCGACCTTGGCCGCGCCGCTACTCTGCCTGCCTGTTTCATACACAGTGCCACCAATGCCCGTTCCTGTCCTGATTTCCCGCACCTGGCCGCTGCTGGCCCTGGCCGGCCTGGTTTCCCTGGCACCGGAGGCCCACGCACAGCGGGTTTCGGCCCGGGACAAGGTGAAGGTGGATGCACTGCAGCAGCGCATGACGGCTGCCGAGAAGCGCTACAGCGATGCCGTGCTGCTGGTGGCCAACGCCGATCCGAAGGGTCGCAACGAGGCCGATGCCGCGCTGGAGGACATGGAAGATGTCATCAGCGAGTGCGTGAAGCAGAAGGGCTGCCAGATGAGCAACATGCTGGCGACCTACAAGCGGTTGCTCAAGCATGACGCCGATGCCGCCGCCGATGATGACGTGGCCGATGAGGCTGGCGACCGCCTGGAGGCCGATCCGGACCATGTCGGCCCGCTGGCTGCCGACGTACCCGAAGCGGCCCGCGCAGCGGCGCTGTTGAACGACAAGCGCCATGCCTTCGACAACATGGTCGAGTACAACCCGGCCGTGCAGGCCGGCATCCGCCGCTGGCTGACCGACATGCGCCCGGCGCTGATGACCACCTACGAGAACTACCAGAACCTGCGCGCAGTGATGTGGCCGGAATGGGAAAAGCGCGGCCTGCCCGAGGCGCTGCTGTTCGGCATCATGGCCAAGGAGTCCAACGGCCGCGTGCATGCGTCCTCACGCGCCGGCGCCGCGGGCCTGATGCAGTTCATGCCGGCCACTGGCCGCCGCTTCGGCCTGGGCCCGGACGGTACCGGTTTCGATACCCGCTTCGATGCGCGCAGCGCCGCCGAAGCCAGCGCGACGTACCTCAACGAGCGCATGCGCGAGCTCAACAACAACGTCGAACTGTCGTTGGCCGGCTACAACGGTGGCGAGGGCCGCGCGGCGCGGGTCTACAAGCAGTACCCGGGCCAGAGCTTCTGGGTGGACAGCGTCTACAACCAGTTCCCGGGCGAGACCAAGGACTACGTGCCGATGGTGATCGCCGCGTCCTGGATCTTCCTGCACCCGCAGCAGTACGGCGTGGAGTTCCCGAAGATCAACGCACAGCCGGCCACCATCCGCTTGGCCCGCTCGACCACGATCTACGAGCTGACCATCTGCCTGGGCAGCCATGGCACCCGCGATGGCTACATGCGCGCACTGCGCAACCTCAATCCGCGCTATGAGGCCGATGGCTGGATTCCGGCCGGCACCCTCATCAACGCCACCAACCGCATTGCCGGCCTGTACGCGCGCAACTGCGTCAGCGGCCCGCGTGCGGATCTGGCTCGCACCCTGATCACCGCCGACCTCAATGCGGCGATCGTGCGCCCCAGCGCTGCCAGCTACACCGGCAGCGTGGCCGTGGGCGGGGTGGTGCCGGTGGTCGATCCCAATGCCGCCAGCAGCGTGCCGACCACGCCTGCCGCGCCCGTGGCTGCGCCGCGCCCCGCGCCGGCACCGCGCGCCAAGCCGGCCCGCAGCTACAAGGTCGGCAAGGGTGAGACCCTGGGCCGGATCGCCGCGAAGTTCCAGTGCGATGTGCCGGTGCTGGCCCGCGCCAATGGCCTCAAGGCCCCCGGCTACAGCCTGCGCCACGGCCAGGTGCTGAAGCTGCAGGGCTGCGACAAGTAATCTTTCCGCAATCTGGATATCGCATGGACCTCGAAGACACCCGCAACCTGTTCACCAACCTCCGTGAGAACACCGACTGGGACCTGGACGCTCCGCTGCTGTGGGGGTACTTCTTCGTGCACTCCACCGCCGAGCCGCTGCAGGCACTGGGCACCCACCTGCAGGCGCAGGGGTATGTGCTGGTGGAACTGTTCGAGCAGGAGCCGGAGGACGGTGACGCTGCATTCCACGTGCTGCACGTGGAGCGCGTGGAAGTCCACGACGAAACCTCGCTGGACAAGCGCAACCAGGAACTGAGCGCGCTGGCCACGCAGATGGGCGTCGAAGACTACGACGGCATGGACGTCGGCCCGGCGCCGACCCTGCAGTAACGCCCGCATCCGGTAGTGCCGGCCGCTGGCCGGCAGCTTTCGATGCGTTGGATCAACGGCGGTGCCGGCCAGCGGCCGGCACTACCGGAGGATCAGCGCAGCTTCGCCAGTGCCTGGCCCAGCTGCACCGGATGCTCTGCATCCAGGTGGGGGGCGAATTCGGCCACGCCTGGCGGCAGCAGCACGATCACGGTCGAGCCGTAATTGAAGCGCGCCATCTCTTCGAAGCGCTGCAGCGTGATGCCGCGGCCGCGGTAATCCTTGCGGGTGATGCGGTCGCCGTAGTGCGGAATCTCTTCGCCGCTCCATACTGTTTCCACGCCCGACACCAGCAGCGCACCGACCATCACGCTGACCATCGGGCCGAAGCTGGTGTCGAAGTGGCAGACCAGGCGTTCGTTGCGTGCGAACAGACCGGGCACGTTGTTCACCGCGGCGGGGCCGACGCTGAACAGACGGCCGGGCACGTGTACGGTTTCGCGCAGGGTGCCGGTCCACGGCATGTGCACGCGGTGATAGTCGCGCGGCGACAGGTACACCGTGGCGTACAGGCCCTCGTTGAACGGCTTGGCGTCCTCTGCGCTGCCCAGCAGTTCGGCGGCCGTGAAGGACTGGCCCTTGGCCTGGAAAATACGCCCGGCGTCGATCTTTCCGAGCTGGCTGATGCGGCCGTCGGCCGGCATCACCAGGCTGCGTGGATCGGCATCGGCCACGCGCGCACCCGGCTTCAGCGCACGGGTGAAGAACTGGTTGAAGGTCGGGTAGCTGCGCGGGTCCGGATTGGCCGCTTCATCCAGGTTGACGTTGAACTTGCGGGTGACCGTGTCGATCAGCCAGCGCGATACGCGCGGGTTGTCCGAGTACGCCAGCGAACGCGCCATCGAGGACAGCAGGCGGTGGGGCAGGACGTACGTCAGGGCGGTGGTCAGACTCATGGGGCGGATTTCTCGGTCAGCTTCTGCAGGTCGCGGGCGATTGCCGGCGCATTGAACGGGGGGCGCACCAGGCCGGCAAGCCGGCCCTGCGGATCGAGCACGGCCAGGCTGGCGGAGTGCTCCAGGGTGTAATCCTCGGGGTTCTCGTCGAAGTGCTTGCCCGGCACCTTCTGGAACACGAAGCCCAGCGAGGTGGCAAAGCGCTCCAGCGAGGGGACGTCGGCGGTCGCCGCCAGGGTGTCCTTGTGGAAGCCGTGGGCGTACTCGCCGAGACGGGTTGCGGTGTCGCGCTCGGGGTCGACCGAGACGAACAGCACGCGCGGGCGCAGGCCGTCGGGCAGGGCCTCCCACTGGTTCTGCGCACCGGCCAGCTCGGCCAGGGTGGTCGGGCACACGTCCGGGCAGAAGGTGAAGCCGAGGAACACCAGTGTCCAGTGGCCCTTCAGTTCGCCGGGAATCAGGCGCGTGCCGTCGGACTGGGCCAGGTTGTAGTCGGGCAGGGCACGCGGCTGCGGGTACAGGGTGATCGCTTCGGTGGCCGGCTGCCCGGCCGGCGGCTTCGGCGCGAACACCTGCTGGGCGGCGAGCAGGCCAAGGCCCGCTGCCAGAGCGATCAGCAGGATGATGCCGACGTTGCGATTGAACATGGGATTCCGCCGCAGGAAGTGGCCACCATCATACCGGCTGCGGCTGGATCGTTTCTGCCGCAACGGATGCCGGCGCAGGCGGCAACCCCTATAATCGGGGGCCACTTTGCCCGCAGTACCGCCATGACCGCTGAAACGGCCGCCGAACTCCACACGATCATCGATCTGATCCGCTACGGCACCAGCCGTTTCAATGCTGCGGGCCTGACCTTCGGGCACAGCTACGACAATGCCTTGGACGAGGCCACCCAGCTGGTGCTGCACGGCCTGCACCTGCCGCACGACCTCGGCCCGGCCTATGGCCAGGCGCGCCTGCTGCGGGAAGAGAAGCTGGCGGTACTGGAGCTGTTCCAGCGCCGCATCGACGAGCGCATCCCGGCCGCCTACCTGACCGGTGAAGCCTGGTTCGCCGGCCTCAGCTTCAAGAGCGACACGCGTGCCCTCGTGCCGCGTTCGCCGATCGCCGAACTGATTGAATGCGGCTTCGAGCCGTGGCTGGCTGGTCGCGATGTCAACCGCGCGCTGGACCTGTGCACCGGTTCGGGCTGCATCGCCATCGCCATGGGCCACTACTACCCGAACTGGGAAGTGGACGGCGTGGACCTCAGCGATGAGGCGTTGTCGCTGGCCGAAGAGAACAAGGAGCGCCTGCAGGCGCACAACGTGACCCTGCTGAAGTCGGACCTGTTCAACGGCCTGACCGGCCGCCATTACGACCTGATCGTCACCAACCCGCCGTACGTCACCAACGACGAGACCGATGCCCTGCCGCAGGAATACTCCTACGAGCCGGAGATGGGCCTGCGTGCTGGCGACGATGGCCTGGACCTGGTGCTGAAGATCCTGCGCGACGCCCCGCTGCACCTCAGCGAGGACGGCCTGCTGATCTGCGAAGTGGGCGAATCCGAACAGCACCTGATCAAGCTGCTGCCGGAAGTCGATTTCGCCTGGGTCGAGTTCAAGGTCGGCCAGATGGGCATCTTTGCGGTCGAGTGCCGCGAGCTGATCGCCCACAGCGCCCGCATCACTGAACTGGCGGCACAGCGCCCGTGAGCTCCAATTCGTTCGGCAAGCTGTTCACCGTCACCACGTTCGGCGAATCGCACGGGCCGGCCATCGGCTGCGTGATCGATGGCTGCCCGCCGGGGCTGGCGCTGGACGCGGCCGAATTCAGCCACGACCTGCAGCGTCGCGCTACCGGCAAGAGCCGGCATACCTCGGCGCGGCGCGAGGCCGACGAGGTCGAGATCCTGTCCGGGGTGTACGAAGGGCTGACCACCGGCACCCCGATCGCGCTGCTGATCCGCAATACCGACCAGCGCAGCAAGGACTACAGCAATATCGGCCAGCAGTTCCGTCCGGGGCATGCTGATTACAGCTACTGGCACAAGTACGGCATCCGCGACCCGCGTGGCGGCGGCCGTTCCTCGGCGCGCGAGACCACCATGCGCGTGGCCGCAGGCGTAGTCGCCAAGAAGTGGCTGGCCGAACGCTTCGGCATCACCGTGCGCGGTTACCTGTCGCAGCTGGGCGAGATCACCCCGGCCGGTTTCGACTGGTCGGTGGTCGAGGACAACCCGTTCTTCTGGCCGCACGCCGCACAGGTGCCCGAGCTGGAGGCGTACATGGATGCGCTGCGCAAGTCCGGTGATTCGGTCGGCGCCTGCGTGGACGTGGTCGCCGACAATGTGCCGCCGGGCTGGGGCGAGCCGATCTACGGCAAGCTCGATGGCGAGCTGGCCGCCGCACTGATGAGCATCAACGCGGTGAAGGGTGTGGAGATCGGCGACGGTTTCGCCAGCGCCATGCAGAAGGGCACGGAACACCGTGACCTGTTGACCCCGCAGGGCTTTGCCAGCAACCATGCCGGCGGCGTTCTCGGTGGCATCTCCACCGGCCAGCCGGTGGTCGCGTCGATGGTGCTCAAGCCGACCTCCAGCCTGCGCCTGCCCGGTGAGTCGCTGGATACGGCTGGCAATGTGGTCGAGGTGGTCACTACTGGCCGCCATGATCCCTGCGTCGGCATCCGCGCCACGCCCATTGCCGAGGCGATGATGGCCCTGGTGCTGATGGACCAGGCATTGCGCCACCGTGCGCAGTGCGGTGACGTCGGCACCATCACTCCGCGCATTCCCGGCCAGCTTGATGGCTGATACGCGGCCGACGGTATGGGTGAGCCAGCCGCTGATCGATGCGGCCATCGCGCCGCTGCGTGATCGTGTGCAGCTGCGCACCACCGATACCGTCACCGCGTGGTCGCCACAGCAGATCGCCGCACAGCTGGCGGTCGTTGACGGTGCGATCATCACCCTCAACGAGCGCATCGGCGCGGCGCAGGTTTCCGATGCGGCGCAGCTGCAGGTGATCGCCAACGTCGGCGTCGGCTACAACAATCTGGATGTCGATGCGCTCAGCACCGCCGGCATCCTCGCCAGCAACACCCCGGACGTCCTCACCGAAACCACCGCCGATCTCGGCTTCGCCCTGCTGATGGCCACCGCGCGCCGGATCACTGAATCCGAGCGCTGGCTGCGCGAAGGTCACTGGGGACAGTGGTCGTTCCAGACCATGCTCGGTGCTGACATCCATGGCAGTACGCTGGGCATCCTCGGCATGGGTCGCATCGGCCAGGGCATCGCCCGTCGCGGTGCGCACGGTTTCGGCATGAAGGTGCTGTACCACAACCGATCGCGCTTGCCGGCCGAAACCGAGGCCGCGCTCGGCGCCACCTACGTGGACCTGGACACGCTGCTGGCGCAGTCCGACCATCTGGTCACCGTGTTGCCGTACACCCCGGCCTCGCACCACATCATCGATGCGGCCGCGCTGGCGAAGATGAAGCCCTCGGCCACGCTGGTGAACATCGCCCGCGGCGGCATCGTCGACGAACTGGCTTTGGCCGATGCACTGGCCTGCGGTCGTCTGGCGGCGGCCGGCCTGGATGTCTACGAAGGCGAACCGAACGTGCGCGCGGAACTGCTGGCGCTGCGCAACGTGGTGCTGACCCCGCATATCGGCAGCGCTTCGCTGGCCACGCGCACGGCCATGGTGCAGATGGCCGTGGACAACCTGCTTGCCGGTCTTGGCCTGGACGGCAGCCCGTCGCGCATGCCGAGCGCGATCAACGCCGACGCGGCGCTTGCCGCGCGCGCGACCTCGGGCAAAAAAATCGGCAAACGATAGGGAACCTTCGCGCGTCTCGCTTGAGAAGGTTCCCCGAACCCAGCTGTCGTGCACGATTTTCCCATCCCCGTTTTTTGTGAGAGTTCCCCCATGAGCAATGCACAACGCAGCTTCCACGTCGCCATCGTCGGCGCCACCGGTGCGGTCGGCGAGACCATGCTGGCCATCCTGGCCGAGCGCAACTTCCCGGTCGGTACCCTGAGCCTGCTCGCTTCCGAGCGCTCGGCCGGCGGCGAAGTCGAGTTCGAAGGCCAGAAGGTGAAGATCCAGGACCTGGCTACCTTCGACCCCAGCGGCGTGGAGATCGCCCTGTTCTCGGCCGGTGGCAGCGTGTCCAAGGAATACGCGCCGAAGTTCGCCGCCGCTGGTGCGGTGGTGATCGACAACTCCTCGGCCTTCCGTTACGACGATGACGTGCCGCTGGTGGTGTCGGAGGTCAACCCGGACCAGATCGGCAACCGTCCGCGCGGCATCATCGCCAACCCGAACTGCTCGACCATGCAGATGCTGGTGGCGCTGGCACCACTGCACCGCAAGTACGGCATCGAGCGCATCAACGTGTCCACCTACCAGTCGGTGTCCGGCGGTGGCCGTTCGGCGCTGGAAGAGCTGGGCAAGCAGACCGGCCAGCTGTTGAGCTTCCAGGAAATCGATCCGCAGCGCTTCCCGGTGCAGATCGCCTTCAACCTGATCCCGCACATCGACGATTTCCAGGACAACGGCTTCACCAAGGAAGAAATGAAGCTGGTCTGGGAAACCCGCAAGATCCTCGGCGACGAGAGCATCCTGGTGAACCCGACCGCGGTGCGCGTGCCGGTGTTCTATGGCCACTCCGAATCGGTGGCGATCGAAACCCGCGACAAGGTGACCGTGGCCGAAGCGCGCGCGCTGTTGGAGCAGTCGCCGGGCATCGAGGTGGTGGATCGTCACGAGGCCGGTGGTTATCCGACGCCGGTCACCCATGCCTCGGGCACCGATGCGGTGTACGTCGGTCGCATCCGCGAGGACCTGTCGCATCCGCGCGGCCTGAACCTGTGGATCGTGTCGGACAACGTGCGCAAGGGCGCTGCCCTCAACGCGGTGCAGCTGGCCGAGCTGGTCGCCGCCGAGAAGCGCTGATGGAGAGGCCGGGCAACGCCCGGCCTTTTCTGTAGAGCCGAGCCCATGCTCGGCTCTCCCCAAGCGGCCGAGCATGGGCTCGGCTCTACATGGATGCGGACCTTGGTCCGCACGCTTTATAGTGTCGCCCATGAATAAACGAGCCAAGGGCGCACGGCGTCCGCTCACCTGTCTCTCTGCTGCCCTGCTGGCCCTGGTCAGCAGCTCGGCCATGGCCCTGGGGCTGGGCGACATCCGTGTCCTGTCCAAACCGGGACAGCCATTGCTGGCCGAGATCCCGGTGATCTCGGCCGATCCGTCCGAACTTGAGAACCTGCGCGTCGCGCTCGCCTCGCCGGTCACCTTCGAACGCGTTGGACTGCAGCGCCCGGCCGGCCTGGTCAGCGAACTGCAGTTCGAGTTGACCCGCAACGCGCAGGGCAGGGCGGTGGTGCGGGTGACTTCGCAGACGCCTGTGGAAACACCGTCGTTGAGCTTCCTGGTCGAGGCCGATTGGGGCCAGGGCCGGCTGGTGCGTGAGTACTCGGCCCTGGTCGATGCACCGGCCAGTGCTCTGGCCGTGGCTGAGCCGGAGATCGTCGCGCCGGCAGGGGTGCTGTCGGACACCATCGTCCGCGATACGCCTGTTGCTGCTGCAACCGCCGCCGAACCGGCACCTGTCTCGGCGGCCGCCGCACCTGCCGCACCGCGTCCGCGCGCGGCGGCACCTGCACCAGCAGAACGGGCACCAGCCGCACCTGTGGCCGCAGACGGCAGCGTGACCGTGCAGCGTGGGCAGTCGCTTTCGCAGATCGCCGGATCGCTGGCCCGTGGCAATCAGATCAGTCGCGACCGGGCGATGATCGCGCTGTTGCGTGCCAACCCCGAAGCCTTCATCCGCGGCAATGTGAACCTGCTCAAGCAGGGCGCGGTGCTGCGCATGCCGGGCGATACCGCACTGGCCGCGGTGGATGCGGCCGAAGCTGCCGCGCTGGTTCGCGAACATGCGGCGCAATGGCGGCAGGCACGCACCGTGCCGCAGCCGGCCGGCGCCCCGATGCCGGTGGCCAAAGCCGACGGCGCTGCTTCTTCCCCGGCTGCGGCCACAGGGGCACGACTTGAAATCGCTCCGGCGCTGGCGTCCGACGCCGCGCACGCGGGCACAACCACCGGCACCACTGCCGGCAGCGAGGGTGACATGCTGGGCAACGAGCAACTGCGCCAGGCCAAGGAAGACATCGCCACCCGCGATGCCGAGATCGGCGATCTGAAGCAGCGCGTGGCGGAGCTGGAGAAGCTCAAGGAGCAGCAGCAGTCACTGATCGCGATGAAGGACAACGACCTGGCCGCCGCGCAGCAGCGCTTGGCCCAGGCGCCGGGTGCGCCGGGTGCCGGCATGCCGTGGTACTGGCTGGGCCTGCCGCTGCTCGTGCTGGTTGCCTTGGGCGCCTGGCTGCTGCGTCGTCGCAAGCCCTCGCCGCTGCCGCCGCTGCGCGAGGAACACGACGCTGCTGGCCTGGCTGCAGCGCTGCCGGCCGGTGCCGCGCTCGATACCCTGGCCGAGCAGGACGCCGGGCCGGGTTTCGCGGCCGAAGGCGGACGTCAGGAACCGGCGATGCCGGCCTGGGCCAGCACTGCCGACCACGACGCACCCGATGCGGAAATCCGTGCGGATGTCCCGCCGGCCGCGTGGCGGGCGGGTGAGCTCGATGAAGACGCGCTGGCTGAACTGCCTGCTGCGGTGAATGATCTGCCGCGTTGGGACGATCCGGCCGCCGCTGCTGCGGTGGCACCAATCGAGCCCACCGAGGTGGCCGTGCCCGACTACGCGCTGCAGGCCGAACAGGAGCCGCAGTTCCGCGGTGTGTTCGATCTGCCTGCCGAACCGCATGAGACGGCTGCACAGGGCGACCTGCGCGACGATCACGCTGCCGCCGAGGACGCCGTCGAGTCTTCGCCAGACAGTGGCCATGACGGGGCGCCGCGTATCGGTCAGGAGCGGCTGGAGCTGGCCATCGCCTATCTGGACCTGGGCGACGCACAGACCGCGCGCACCCTGCTGCAGGAGGTTGCCGAGGGGGGCGATCTGCATTGCCAGGCGCAGGCCCGCGAACTGCTGGCCCGTCTGCCCTGACACCGCTTCGACAAGGACCTGCCATGACCCGCGAACGCCGTCTCGACTACGTTGAATTCGCCTCGAGCGACCCGGCTGCAAGCCGCGCCTTCTTCGAGGCCGTGTTCGGCTGGACCTTCGTCGATTACGGCAGCGATTACACCGCCTTCGACGATGGGCGCCTGCAGGGAGGTTTCTTCCGCGGCCAGCCGCAGCGTGCCAGCGAAGGTGCGCCACTGCTGGTGCTGTACGCCGACCAGCTGGCGCCGATGGAAGCGGCGGTGCGCGCGGCCGGTGGCCAGATCGTGCGAACCGTGTTCTCTTTCCCCGGCGGCAGCCGTTTCCAGTTCATCGAGCCCGGTGGCAACGAACTGGCGGTCTGGTCCGAGCGCGACCCGGCCTGAGCGCCGCCCCACCCGCAACATCGAGGTAGCACATGCGTTACGCGCTCGGCGTCGAGTACGACGGCAGCGATTTCAGAGGGTGGCAGAACCTGGGCGAAGGCGGACCCAGCGTCCAGGCCAGTCTGGAACAGGCCCTGTCATCGGTGGCCGATACCCCCTTGCAGGTGGTCTGCGCCGGCCGCACCGATGCCGGCGTGCATGGTGAGTGCCAGGTCGTGCACTTCGAGACCGACGTGGTGCGTGACCCGCGCGCCTGGATGCTCGGCACCACCACCCGCTTGCCGCGTTCGATCGCGGTGCGCTGGTGTGTACCGGTGGCCGATGACTTCCATGCGCGGTTCTCCGCGCGGGCCCGACGCTACCGCTACCGCCTGCTCAACCGCGAAGTGCGCCCGGCGCTGGGCCGGCAGACCCTCAGCTGGGAGCGGCGCCCGCTCGATGCCGAGCGCATGCACCTGGCCGGGCAGGCCCTGCTGGGCGAGAACGACTTCAGCGCCTTCCGTTCGGTCCAGTGCCAGGCCCTGCATGCGCGGCGTGAACTGCAGTCGCTGCAGGTCAGCCGCGACGGAGACGTCATCGAGGTGGCGGTCCGCGGTAATGCATTCCTTCATCACATGGTCCGCAATATCGTCGGCTCGTTGATTCTGGTTGGCAGTGGGGAGAAACCGGTGGAGTGGATCGCCGAACTGCTGGCCGGGCGCGACCGAACCGTAGCCGGTCCCACCGCTCCTCCGCAGGGACTGGTGTTCCTGGGGCCGCTGTACCCCGACAACTGGCATCTGCCCGCCGAGGTAACGCTATGAGCCGCTCCTACTACCGTACCCGCATCAAGTTCTGTGGCATGACCCGTGCCGGTGACGTGCGCCTGGCCGGCGAGCTGGGCGTGGATGCGGTGGGCTTCATCTTCGCCCGCGAGAGCAGCCGCCGGGTCGCACCGGCTGAGGCGCGCGCAATGCGCCAGGCAATCGCACCGATGGTCGACGTGGTGGCACTGTTCCGCAACAACAGCAAGGAAGAGGTGCGCGAGGTGCTGCGCACCGTGCGGCCGACCCTGCTGCAGTTCCATGGCGAGGAAGACGAAAGCTTCTGCCGCAGCTTCAACATGCCCTATCTGAAGGCGATCGCCATGGGCGGGCGCGAGGAGATCAATGCGCGCACCCTGCAGCTGCGTTACCCCAGCGCCGCAGGCTTCCTGTTCGACAGCCACGCCCCGGGCGGCGGCGGTGGCACCGGCGTGGCCTTCGACTGGTCGCGCGTGCCGACCGGGCTGCATCGTCCGTTCCTGCTGGCTGGCGGCCTGACGCCGGAAAACGTGTACGACGCCGTGCTGGCGACCCTGCCGTGGGGCGTGGATGTGTCCAGTGGCATCGAACTGGAGCCGGGCATCAAGGACGGCTACAAGATGCGCACCTTCGTGGAAGAAGTCCGGCGGTCCGATTGCGCCGTGCTGGATTGAGATGCGGTGACTTTTGACGCATCCGGCCTTCACATTTGAGCCTGCACACCTTCTTCACATAGGATGATCCCGAGCGTGCTGGCCATGAGGGCCGGCACGAGGATCGACGGAGCCGCTGTTGGCGTGCTCCGAACAGGCGCTTGGCGCCCCCGCCCAGGAAGGCAAACGATGCAGGAATTCCTAACCGTCGTGCTCGGTTATCCGACCCTCCCGTACAGCGTCGCGCTGGCGGTGGCGGTTCTGTATTGGGGGATTGCCGCTTTCGGCCTGGTCGATGACGGTTTCGGCGAGGCCGGTGCCGACGGTGCGCTCGAAGGCGACGCCCAACTCAGTGGTCTGTCCGCCCTGCTGGCGCGCTGGGGCCTGGGCGGTGTGCCGCTCATGGTGGTGGTGACGCTGCTGAGCCTGTTCGCCTGGACCCTCACCTACTTCATCCATCTTTACCTGCTGCTGCCGTTGCCCGACCCGCTGCGCTGGTCCTTGGGCACCGTCGTGGCGGTGCTTGCACCGCTGCCGGCCGTGCCGGTCACCGCGCTGCTGCTGCGTCCCATCCGTCGCTTCCTGCTGCGCCTGCGTCCGGTGCCGCAGGCCTCCCTGCTGGGCCGGGTCGGCGTGGTCGCCTCGCCGAAGGTCGATGCACGCAGTGGCCACGCCACCGTCGATGACGGCGGCGCCGGCCTGGTCCTGCAGATCCGCAGCGACATCGAACTGCAGCGCGGCGAGCGCATCGTGCTGGTCGAGCACGTGGCTGCACAACACCATTACCGGGTGGTCCGCGCCGACGCGGTCGCCCTCGACTTCCAGGACAACCTGCTTCCGGGCAACAAGGAGAATCATCAATGACGCTGGCTTCCGTGCTTCCCTTCCTCTTCATCGTGGGCTGCGTGCTTGCCCTCCTGCTCGGCGTGGCCGGCCTGTTCAAGGCGTTCTACCGCAAGGTCGACCAGGGCGTGGCGCTGATCGTCAACGACATGAGCGCTACCCCGAAAGTGCATTTCACCGGCGCGCTGATCATTCCCGTGCTGTACCGCGCCGAGCTGATGCGGATCAGCCTGATCACCCTGCAGATCGACCGCCGCGGCAAGGAAGGCCTGATCTGTCGCGACAACATGCGCGCCGACATCGCCGTGGCGTTCTACCTGCGCGTCAACGAGACCCAGGCCGACGTGCTGCGCGTGGCCAAGGCCATCGGCGCCGACCGCGCGTCGGACAAGCACGCCGTCGACGAGCTGTTCAACGCCAAGTTCTCCGAAGCACTGAAAACGGTCGGCAAGAAGTTCGACTTCACCGAACTGTTCGAGAAGCGCCAGGAATTCCGCGACGAGATCATCGCGGTGATCGGCAATGATCTGAATGGCTATGTGCTCGAAGACGTGGCCATCGACTACCTGGAGCAGACCCCGAAGTCGCTGCTGGACCAGTTCAACATCCTCGACGCGCAGGGCATCCGCAAGATCACCGAGCTGACCGCTGCACAGAACGTGGTGACCAACGAGCTGGAGCAGAACGAGAAGCTGGCCATCACCAAGAAGAACGTCGAAGCGCGCGAAGCGCTGCTGGCGCTTGAACGCCAGCAGGCCGAGGCCGAGGCACGGCAGAAGCGCGAGATCGAGACCATCCGTGCGCGCGAGGAAGCCGAGACCGCCAAGGTGCAGGAAGAGCAGCGCCAGCTGTCCGAGAACGCCCGCATCGAAGCGCAGCAGGTGATCGACATCCGCGAGCAGAACCGCATGCGCGAAGTCGAAGTGGCCGAGCAGAACCGCCAGCGCGCCGTGGCCATCGAAGCCGAGCGCGTCGAACGTGCACGCCAACTGGAGCAGGTCACCACTGACCGCGAAGTGCAGCTGCAGGGCGTGGAGCGCGACAAGGTGGTCGAGCAGGGCAAGATGGACGTGGCCAACATCACCCGCGAACGCATCTCCATCGACAAGACCGTGGCGCAGGAAGAAGAGCGCATCAAGGAAGTGCGCGAAGTCTCCGAGGCCGACCGCCAGAAGCAGGTGCTGATCCTGGAAGCCGAAGCCAAGGCGCAGGAATCGCTGGTGCGCGAAGTGAAGGAAGCCCAGGCCCGCGAAACGGCCTCCAAGCATCGCGCGGTGGAGCTGACCACGCTGGCGCAGGCCGAGCACGAAGCCGCCGGCAAGCAGGCCGAGGCCAAGCGCCTGCTGGCCGATGCGTTCCGCGCCGAACAGGCGGCGCCCGGCCTGGCCGAAGCACAGGTGCGTGAAGCATCGGCGCTGGCCATCGAGAAGGTCGGCATCGCCGAAGCACGCGTGATCGAAGCCAAGGCCGAAGCGAACCTGAAGCAGGGCAGCAACGAGGCGCGCGTGCTGGCCGAGACGCTGCAGGCACAGGCACAGGGCGAGGAGAAGATGGGCCTGGCCCGCGCCACGGCTACCGAATCGCTGGGCAATGCCGAAGCCGGCGTGGTGCAGAAGAAGCTGCTGGCCGAGGCCGAAGGCCTGGTCCGCAAGTTCGAAGCGATCGCCTCGCTGAGCGACCAGGCACGTGGCCACGAAGAGTTCCGCATGATGCTGGACAACAGCCTGAAGCAGGCGCTGGCCTCGATCGAAGCCGGCAAGGAAGTCTCGCGCGAGAATGCGGGCGTGATCGCCAGCGCACTGCGCAACGCCGACATCGACCTGGTCGGTGGCGACGGTGGCATGTTCGAGAACCTGATCAAGGCGGTGTCGCTGGGCAAGTCGATCGAAGGCTTCGCCGGCAAGAGCCCGATCGTGCAGGACCTGATGCAGCGCTACCTGGGCGTCAACGTGGCCGACAGCGCACCGCGGCAGATCGCCGAGGACGTGGACACCGTGTCCGTCGCGTCGACCGCTGTGGTCGACAGCGCGCGCTGATCCACCCGGCGATGGCCACCGCCATTGCCCACCCGTGCCGGCCGCATCGACGGCCGGCCGTTCGTGAGCCGGAAACCTGCTGATGTCCGAAACCAAACCGTCCCCCGAATCCGCCGTGGCAGAGGCTGCCGGCGATACCGTCGACCAGGCTGTTGCCCAGGGCGGCGCCTATGAAGTCCTGCGGCGTCGCCTCGGCGAACAGGGCCAGCGCCTGCAGGCCGTTGCCGAGCAGCTGAACCGCCAGCGCCTGGCCGAGTTCGGCGACAGTCGGCTGGAGGTGGTCGGCCGCTTCCGCATCCGCAGCGAGAACAACTGCGTCGGCCGCGACATCGTCCAGGTCGGTCCGGACCGCCTGTTGTTCGGCTACAACGTGTTCATCGGTCTCAAGACCCAGACCCGCATCGAAGATGTGTTCGGCCTGTACCGGCTGGTACAGGGCAATGATGGCTACGACGTCGCGACGCTGGAGTTGAAGGGCAGTTTCCTCGACCAGCCCGGCTTCGTGCATGACTTCAACGAGCTGTACGCGTACTACAAGCATGCGCGCCTGCTGCAGCTGATCGTGGTGGGCGACAAGCTGCTGGCGTCGTTCCAGATCGGCGAGCGCAGCAGCGACGTGCGCGTGTTCCGCTGGGCAGTGTCACGCGACGGTGAGCTGACCTACCTCGATGCACGTGGTGAGCGTGACATCGCTCTGCCACCGCCCTTCGATTTCGAATGGGCCCGCGCCACCCGCGACCTCGCCGTCAACGGCCGCCATTCGCACCTGAACATTCTCGACACCCTGTTCGTGGAGACCACCGGTGGCGACCTGACCATCAAGGTGGAGAACAACACCGAAACCGGGCAGGGCATCTACAGCGAACCGGTGGAAGACAGCACGCAGTCGCTGGACGACGCCCAGTTCGAGTTCGCCCGGGTCGGCTCGCTGGTGCTGCTGAAAGTGTTGCCGTACCGCGAAACCGAGTGGCGCGGACTGATCTACAACACGCTCACCGGCGACATCGTGCGCAACGATGCCATCGTCCAGGCCTGCGTGCAGCTGCCCGAAGACCACGGCATCATCTTCCCCGGCGGTTATTACCTGCAGGGTGGCGAACACAAGGCGTTCGACGCCGCGATGGATGGCATGCAGTTCAAGCGCAGCATCCGTTCGCCAAACGGCGAGGACGTGCTGTACATCTTCTACGAGCGCGAAGGCGGGCGTTCGGCATTGTTCGTCTACAACACCATCCAGCGCGTGCTGCAGAACCCGGTGTTCGGCCACGGCTATGCCTTCATGCAGGACGGGCGCATGGTGCTGTTCCATGCTGAAGGCAGCGAGCCGACCCGCATCCATCCGATGCAGGTCTGGCAGACACCCTTCAGCAGCGATGAATTTGCCGCCAGCCGTCCACCCGGCAATACCTTCATGGGGCGCATCGGCAACGCCGAACTGGTGCGTGGCATCTCCAACCTGTTCAACCTGGCGCGCGGGATCGACGGCCAGGATGTATCGGTGCAGCGCTACCAGCGCTTGGTCGCTGACACCCGGCGGCTTTTCGACGCCCACCATTGGCTGGGCGACGAGGCCTGCGATGGCGCCGAGGCGTTGCTGCGGCAGATCAGTGCCACCGGCGAATCGGTGCTGGACGAATACGAAAAAGTGCAGTCGATCCGCCAGCAGTCGGCGCAGGCGATGGCGGAGGCCGAGGCCACGCACAAGGCGCTGCTGGGCCGGCTGCAGCCGGAAAACTGGAACGAGGTGCAGGCCTTCGTCGAGGCACTCAACGCGATCACCGCACTGCGCGGGCGGCTGCTGACCATCCGCGACCTGCGCTACATCGATACCGCGCGCATCGAGGCGATGGCCGCCGAGCTGGTGCAGGCGCACGATCGCGTCGGCGCCGCCACCGGTGCGTTCCTTGCCGGCGATGAAGCACTGGCCCCCTTGACCGCCCGCATGCAGGCATTGGATGAGGCCGCACAGCAGGCCGCCAGTGCGCGCCAGCTGGATGAGCAGCTGGACGGCCTGCGCGGCATGGCCGGCGATCTGGACATGCTGTCCGAGCTGATGGCCGGACTGAAGGTGGACGACGCGACGGCACGTACCCGCGTGGTCGAGTCCATCTCGCTGTTGTACGGGCGCCTGAACCAGGCGCGCGCACGCGCCGAACAGCGCCGCAAGTCGCTGGGCTCGGCCGAAGCCGTAGCCCAGTTCGCTGCCCAGTTCGCGCTGTTCTCGCAATCGATCACCAGCGCGCTGGCGATGGCCAGCGACCCCGAGCGTGCCGACGAGCAGTTGTCGCGCCTGCTGGTGCAGCTGGAAGAACTGGAGAGCCAGTTCGGCGAGCATGAGCAGTTCCTCGACGACATCCTCAGCAAACGCGAAGAGCTGGTCGAGGCCTTCGACACGCACAAGCAGGCCCTGCTGGATGACCGCCAGCGCAAGGCGCGTTCGGTGCTTGATGCCGCCAACCGCATTCTCGATGGCCTGGCAAAGCGCACCGAGCGTTTCAGCACGGCCGACGAGCTCAATGCCTTCTTTGCAGGCGATCCGCTGATCCTCAAGCTGCGCGAACTGGCCGAGCGCCTGCGTGCGCTGCGTGACAACGTCAAGGCTGACGATGTCGAGGCACGCCTGAAGGGCGTGCGCGACCAGGCCGTGCGCCAACTGCGTGACCGCAGCGACCTGTACGAGGCGGGTGGCAATGTGGTCCGCCTTGGCCCGCGCCACCGGTTCAGCGTGAACACCCAGGCGCTGGACCTGACCCTGTTGCCGCGTGGCGACACGCTTGCCATCCATCTCACCGGCACCGATTTCCTGGAGACCCTGCACGATCCCGAGCTGGATGCGCTGAAGCCGTTCTGGCAGGTGACCCTGGATTCGGAATCGGCAGCGATCTACCGCAGCGAGTACCTGGCCGGGTGCCTGTTGCTGGCTGCGGAGGAGGGCCGGGATGGCCTGGACCTGGCCCAGCTGCAGCACGACGCGGCCGAACCGGAAGCCCTGGACCAGCGGGTCCGTACCTTTGCCGCGCCTCGCTACCGGGAAGGCTACGAGCGCGGCATCCATGACCATGATGCCGCGCTGATCCTGCGTGCACTGCTGCCGCTGCAGCAGGCCGCCGGTCCACTGCGGCATTCGCCGCATGCACGTGCGCTGGCGCTGCTGTTCTGGGCCGCGCGGCAACGCGATGAAGCCGTGGCGCAGTGGCCCGGCCGGCAGGCCGGTGCGGAGGCCATCGCGCGCCTGTTCGGTTCCGATGAGGGGCGCCATGCCCTACGCGCGGAAATGGCGAAGGCGCTGCACGACCATGCACTCGCGCATGCTCTGCCGTTCGACACCGCCGCTGCGGACGCGGCAGCGGTGTATCTGGGCGAAGAGCTGGTGGCCGGCGAGCCGGTGTTCAGCACCAGCCGGCACGCGCAGGCACTGCTGGACGCGCTGTCGCAGCAGCTGGAGCAGGCGGGCCAGCGTGACGCGCTCGAACGTGCGCTGCAACGCTCGCAGGATCCGCTGGCCACGCGCTGGGCGTTGGCCGGGCAATGGCTGCGGGCACTCGCCGGGCTGCCGGCACAATCGGCACACGCCGGCTATGTCGAGGAAGCGGCCGCACTACTGCTGGTGCAGCGACAGCTGCGCACCCGTGCCAGCGATGCGCCACTGCAGGCGGAGGTCAGTGGCCTGCTGGGCGAGCACGCGCGCATCCACAACGGCAGCCTGACCGTGTCGCTGGATGATTTCCTGGCACGCCTGCAGCAGCATCTGCAGTCCTTCGTGCCGGCGTTCCATGCCTATCAGGCAGTACGCCAGGGCATCATCGGCCGTGAGCGCGGGACGCTGCGACTGTCGGAGTTCAAGGCGCGGCCGTTGTCGTCCTTCGTGCGCAACAAGCTGATCAATGATGTGTATCTCGGCGTGATCGGCGACAACCTGGCCAAGCAGATGGGCACTGTTGGCGAGAACAAGCGCAGCGACCTGATGGGCCTGCTGATGATGATCTCGCCGCCCGGCTACGGCAAAACCACGCTGATGGAATACGTGGCACATCGCCTTGGCCTGGTCTTCATGAAGATCAACGGCCCGGCGCTGGGCCATGAAGTCCGTTCGCTGGATCCCGAACAGGCGCCGGACGCGACCTCGCGGCAGGAGCTGGAAAAGCTGAACCTGGCGCTGGAGATGGGCAACAACACCATGCTGTATGTCGATGACATCCAGCACACCCATCCTGAGTTCCTGCAGAAATTCATTTCACTGTGCGACGGCACGCGCCGCATTGAAGGCGTGTGGCGCGGCAAGACCCGCACCTATGACATGCGCGGCAAGAAGTTCTGCGTGGTCATGGCCGGCAACCCGTACACAGAATCCGGCGAAGTGTTCAAGATTCCGGACATGCTGGCCAACCGTGCCGACATCTACAACCTGGGCGACGTGCTTGGTGGCATGGAAGCGGCCTTCACCCTCAGCTACATCGAGAACAGCCTGACTTCCAACCCTGTATTGGCGCCGCTGGCCACGCGTGAGATGGCTGACCTGTACCTGCTGGTCGACCGCGCAATGGGCAAGGATGTGTCCACCAACGGCCTGAGCCATGCCTACAGTGGCGCCGAGGTCAACGAGATCATCGCCACCCTGCAGCGCATGCTGCGCGTGCGCGACGTGGTCTACACGGTCAACCAGCAGTACATCGCCAGTGCGGCGCAGGACGACCGCTATCGCACCGAGCCGCCGTTCCGCCTGCAGGGCAGCTACCGCAACATGAACAAGCTGGCGGAGAAGATTTCGCCGGTGATGAATGACGATGAGCTGCAGCAGCTGATTTCCGACCATTATCTGGGCGAAGCGCAGCTGCTGACCACCGGTGCCGAGGAGAATCTGTTGAAGCTGGCCGAGCTGCGCGGCGTGCTCGATGACGAACGCGCGCAACGCTGGACGCAGATCAAGCGCGATTTCCTGCGCAACAAGGCGATGGGCGCCGGTGACAGTGATGTCGGTGGCCGCGTCGTCGCGCAGCTGGCCGACATCGCCAGTGCGCTGCAGCTGCCGCCACCGCCGGCGGAAGTCGCCGCTGTACCTGAGCCGGCACCCTGGCCGGCCCTGCTGGCGGCCCTGCAGCGCCTGGCGGACGCACGCCCTGCCAGTGCGCCGGCGGCTGCCGCCCCGCAGCCGGCAGCCACGCCATTGGCCGAAGACCTGCAGGCCGGTCTGGCACCGCTGCTGCAGTTGCTGGTCGCCTCACAGGAACAGCAGGTGCAGCTGTCGCAGACATTGGCGGCGTTCGCCGGGTGGGCGCGGCAGCAGGTAACGGCCGATGCGTCTACGGCCAACACACCGCGTCGCCCGCGCGTGCGTCGTGCGGCGACACCAGAAGAACGCGCGCTGGACGAAGCGCTGATGCGCCACTTCTACGGCGAATCATTGCCGCCGGAAACGGTGGATGATGATGGTCCGCGGCCGCCGCCACTGCCGTGACCTCCTCATACTCTCTGCCCGAACCCGCGCTTCCGGCACCTACCGACGTGGCCGCGTTGGCTGCGTACGGCGGCCCCCTGCTGCAGGTGTTGGCCGCACCGACGCCCTTGCAGGCCGATGCGGACGGCGCAGGCCTGGTGGCTGCGCTGGCGCAGATCGCATTGGCCCTGCAGGCCGCTGATCCGGCGCGCCTGCGCCGGCAGGAGAGCTGGTGGGGGCGCCTGCTGGGCCGCGACGTTGCGCGCGAAGCGCAGGCGCAGGGACTGCAGGCACAGCTGGGCGTGCTGGCGCTGCAGGCACGCGAGCAGGCGCAGGGCCTCGCGCAGCGCGTGCAGCAACGTGCCCGGGCCATCATCGACAACGATGCGGCTGCTGCCGCGTTGGACGCCTGGGCCACGTTCGGCGCCGCGCAGCTGGCGGCGCTGGAAGGCGCTGCGCAGGTCGCGCTGGCCCCGCGCGTGGACCACCTGCAGCGGCTGGCCACGCTGCGGCGCATCGAAGGCGGGCAGTGGCAGCTGCTGCAGGCGCAGGACGAAGCCCTCTTGCAGCGCTTCGTCCGCATCCACGATGTCCTGCTGCCGGCCTGGCGGCAGGCCGCGCTGGCACGCCAGGCACAGACGCAGGCTGCACAGGTCGCGCACGCGGCTACGCTGCAGGCCCAGATCGACGACGAAGTGGCCGCTGCTCAGGCTAGACTGCGCTGAGCCGGCCGCCGCTGCCGCTTATCCACTGCAAGGACACTGCCCGATGAACCAGGACAGCCAGAACTCCGGCACGCTCGTGCCCACCACGACATCCACCCCGGACCTTGACGAGAGCACGTTGAAGGCTCTCGGTCTGGTCCGCGACGACCTGCCACGCATTGCCGAAATCGGCCGCGAGCTGGAAGACCTGCGCCCGGGCAACCTGCAGGTGTTCGGCCGTGAAGCCGCCGCACGGACAACGGCCTTCTCCAGCCAGTTGCTGGACCAGGTGCGCAACCGTGACCTCGACGCCAGCGGCGAAAAACTGGGCGAAGTGGTGCGCATCGCGCGTGAGCTCAAGCTGGATGGTTTTTCGCAGCGCTCGAAGGTGCCGTTGATCGGTGGCCTGATCGATCGCCTGCGTGCTTCCAAGGGCGAACTGGTGCAGAAGTTCAGCGATACCAATTCGCAGATCGAACAGCTGCTCGGCGACGTCGGCGCGCAACAAGCGCTGATGGGCAAGCGGGTGACCGATTTCGACCGCATGCATGACATCGTCCGCGAGGAACGTCACGCGCTGGGCCTGTATGCCGCCGCCGGCAAGCAGCGCCTGGCCCAGCTGCAGTCCGAGCAGGTGCTGGGGCAGGGCAGCGAAGACCCGCAGCAGCGCATCCGCCAGAGCGAGATCGACAATGCGATCCGGCTGATCGAGAAGCGCGTCTCCGACCTGCAGTTGATGCAGCACGCGGCGGACCAGTCGTTGCCGATGATCCGCCTGATCCAGGCCAACGCGCTGCAGCTGATCGAGAAATTCAACACCGTCCGCGACATCACCATCCCATCGTGGAAGCGCCAGTTCGCGATCCAGTTGTCGCTGGGCGAGCAGAAGAACGCCGCCGAACTGGCCAATGCGATCGACGATGCGACCAACGAGCTGATGCGGCGCAATGCCGACCTGATGCGCCAGGCCTCGGTGGACACCGCACGCAGCAACCAGCGCGGTGTGATCGACGTGGCCACCCTGCGCCACGTGCACGATCAGCTGATTGCTACTGTCGAAGAAGTGCGCAGCATCCACCGCGAGGGCATGCAGCAGCGCCAGCAGGCCGAAGTCGAGCTGTCGCGCCTGCGCGAGGATCTGCAGCAGCGGCTGGCGGCGCCGACGGCCCCCTGATCGCGCTTGGCAGCATCGAGCCTGCTCGATCGCTGCCGGTTGGTCCTTCTGTAGAGCCGAGCCCGCGCCCGGCTCTCGTACTCAACGCAACTGCCCAACCACCCAGTCCGCCAACGCGTCCACGCGCGCATCGACAGGGCCATCCGGCCGCGCCAGCACCCAGAATCCGCCGGTCGCGGCAAACCCCCACGGTGCCACCAGCCGCCCCGCGGCCAGATCCTCTGCCACCAGTGGCTCTGGCGCGATCGCCGGACCCAGCCCGGCCACCGCCGCTTCCAGCAGGTAGTACAGGTGTTCGAAGCCTGTCCCCAGTTGTAGCTGGTCCGGGTCCAGCCCGTGCGCCTGCGCCCACGCGGGCCACGCCTGTGGGCGCGAACTGGTGTGCAGCAGCGTTTCCCGCAGCAGGGCCGACGGCGGTACATGGCGCAGGCGCTGCGCCGCCGGGTGCGAGGGTGCCACCACCACACCCACCCGTTCCGGTGCCAGCTCGCGCACCTGCCAACCGCGGGGCCACGGTCCCTGTGCCAGCAGCAGTACCGCATCCAGCGTTGCCTGCGTCTCGGTGAAGCTGCCATCCAGCGCGGACCACTGCAGGCGCACGCCGGGCAGGGCCGCTTGCAGGGCCGGCAGCCGCGGAATCATCCAGCGCGCCAGCACGCTGCCGCTGCACCCCAGCACCAACGCCGGTGAAGCCGCTGGCCGTTGCAATGCGCGCACGCAGTCCTCGATGCCGGTGAAGGCCTCGCTGCACGCCGCCTGCAGGCGGGTGCCGGCGGCAGTCAGGCGCAGGCCGCGGCCGGCGCGCTGGAACAGGGCCAGGCCCAGATGGTCTTCCAGCAGCTTGATCTGCCGGCTGACCGCGCCATGGGTCACATGCAGTGCCTGTGCAGCGCGGCCAACGCCGCCCAGTCGTGCGGTGGCCTCGAATGCCCGCAGGGCGTTCAGCGGCGGCAGCAATGACGTGCTCATGTGAGATTTCCTGACGGGATGCGCCAGATAATATCCATTTTCCGGACACAATCCGTGCGCTAGAGTATCCACCTGTCTGAACGACCGGTCGTCTCCATGTCTGCCTCCCCCATTGCCGATTTCCACGCATTCCCTGACGCCCAGGGCCACTTCGGTCGTTACGGCGGCAGTTTCGTCGCCGAAACCCTGGTCGGCCCGTTGCAGGAGCTGGCCCAGGCCTATGACCAGGCCCGTCAGGACCCTGCATTCCAGTTGGCCTATGACCGCGATCTGGCCCATTACGTTGGCCGGCCGAGCCCGATCTACCACGCTGAACGGCTGAGCGATCACGTCGGTGGCGCGCAGATCCTGCTCAAGCGCGAGGACCTGAACCACACCGGCGCGCACAAGATCAACAACACCATCGGCCAGGCGCTGCTGGCCGCGCGCATGGGCAAGAAGCGCATCATCGCCGAGACCGGCGCCGGCCAGCATGGCGTGGCCAGTGCCACCGTCGCTGCGCGGCTGGGCCTGGAGTGCGTGGTGTACATGGGGGCCACCGACATCGAGCGGCAGAAGATCAACGTCTACCGCATGAAGCTGCTCGGTGCGACGGTGGTGCCGGTCACTTCCGGCTCGGCCACCCTGAAGGATGCCCTCAACGAAGCGATGCGCGACTGGGTCACCAACGTGCAGGACACCTTCTACATCATCGGCACGGTTGCCGGTCCGGACCCGTACCCGCGCATGGTGCGCGACTTCAACGCCATCGTCGGCCGCGAGGCGCGTGAGCAGATGCTGGCCGAGTATGGTCGCCTTCCCGATGCGATCACCGCCTGCGTCGGCGGCGGCAGCAATGCGATCGGCCTGTTCCATGCCTTCCTCAACGACCGCCAGGTCGAGATCGTCGGCGCCGAAGCCGCTGGCGATGGCATCCACACCGGACGCCATGCGGCCTCGATCGCTGCTGGCCGTCCCGGCGTGCTGCACGGCAACCGCACCTATGTGCTGTGCGATGACGATGGCCAGATCATCGAGACCCATTCGGTATCGGCCGGCCTGGACTACCCGGGCGTCGGTCCGGAACATGCGTTCCTGGCCGACAGCGGCCGCGCGCGCTACGTCGGCATCACCGACGAAGAGGCGCTGCAGGCCTTCCACCTGCTGGCCCACACCGAGGGCATCCTGCCGGCGCTGGAGTCCAGCCATGCCCTTGCACAGGCGATGAAGCTTGCGCGCGAACGCCCGCGCGACCAGATCGTGCTGTGCAACCTCTCCGGCCGCGGCGACAAGGACGTGCACACCATTGCTGCGCGCGAAGGCCTGGTGCTGTGAGCGCGCTGCTTCGCAGGAGCAGCGCACTGCTGCTGGCGTTCGGTCTGGCCGCCTGCCAGCCACCGGAGCCGCCGCTGTTGGCGCCGGCGGCCAAGGCAACTACGCAGCCCGCGCAGCAGCCTGCTGCCAATGATGATGTCGACCCGTTGGCGCGCACGCCGATTGACGACCCGCCCGCAGCAGAAACGGCGGGTGAGGATGATTCCCCTGCCGTGGTTTCGGTGGCGCTGGATCATGCCGGTGAGGTCTTGATTGGACAGCATCTGAGCGATCTCAAGGCATTTGGGCAGTGGGTGGCACAAGGGGCGGTCGAAGCACTCGGCGGAAGTTGCGAGTACTACGACGGCAAGGGCCTGCCGGCCGGCGTTTCGATGATGACCGACGAGGACCGCGTGGTTCGTTTCGACCTTGGTCTGGACCCGGAGACCGGGGCGCCGCCCGAGCAGTCGGGCCCGTTCGGTCTGCGCGTGGGCATGACGCGCCTGCAGGCGGTCGCCCGGTTTCCGAAGCCGCCGCTGTCCAGCCCGCATGCCTACGACGGCGAGCAGGGCGAGTACCTGACCTGGCAGGACCCGGGCTCCGCGCTCGGCATCCGCGTGGAACTGTTTGAAGGGAAGGTCATCCAGATGTACTGGGGGACCAGTGAAGCGATTGAACTGATTGAAGGGTGTGCCTGAAATGTCCGTATCCCGACTTGATGCCTGTTTCCAGCAGCTGCGCCAGCAGCAGCGCAAGGCCCTGATCCCCTTCATCACCGCCGGTGATCCTTCGCTGGAAGCTACGGTGCCGGTCATGCACGCGCTGGTCCAGGCCGGTGCCGATGTGATCGAACTGGGCGTGCCGTTCTCCGATCCGATGGCCGACGGCCCGACCATCCAGCGCAGTTCCGAGCGCGCGCTGGCCCGCGGCGCAGGCACCCGTTATGTGTTGCAGGCCGTGGCGCAGTTCCGCGAACAGGATGCGCAGACGCCCGTGGTGCTGATGGGCTATCTCAACCCGGTGGAGATCCACGGTTACGTGGCGTTCGCCAACGCGGCAGTGGCCGCTGGCGTGGACGGCGTGCTGCTGGTCGACCTGCCACCGGAAGAAGCCGGTGAAGCCCAGCAGGCCTTCGATGCCGCGGGCCTGGCGCTGGTGCTGCTCGCGTCGCCGACCACCAGCGAGGTGCGCGCTGACAAGCTGCTGGCGCTGGCCCGTGGCTATCTCTACTACGTCAGCTTTGCCGGTGTCACCGGCGCCTCCGAACGACTGGACAGTGACGCGGCCAGTGAACGTCTGCAGGCGCTGCGGGCCAAGGCCAGCGTGCCGGTGGTGGCCGGCTTCGGCATCAAGGACGCAGCCAGCGCGGCGGCCATGGCCCGCCAGGCAGATGGCGTAGTGGTAGGCAGCGCGCTGGTGGCAGTGCTGGCTGAAGCCGCCTCCGCCGAGGATGCAGCGCAGCGCGCCGCTGCGTTCCTGGCCCCGCTGCGGCAGGCGCTCGACGCGTAATGGTAGTGCCGGCCGCTGGCCGGCATCCTCCGTACCCGCCCGCTTGCAGGCGCTGCCGGCCAGCGGCCGGCAGGCCCCAACACCTAAACGTACGTCCCAGCATGGTTTTTTCCGCCGGGGCCACGGCCGGGCAGGGGGTGCACGGGCAGGGAAAGCGGAGCTAGACTGTCCGCCTTTGCGGCCCTCGGGCCGCCCTGAACGGAAGTGTCCTCCCGCATGAGTTGGCTCAGCAAGTTGATGCCGTCTGGCATCCGCACCGACAACACCCCCAGCAAGAAGCGCAGCGTCCCCGAGGGCCTGTGGGAAAAGTGCAGCAACTGCGGCAGTGCGTTGTACCGTCCGGAGCTGGAAGAGAATCTGGAGGTCTGCCCGAAGTGCGGCCACCATATGGCCATCCGCGCGCGCGCGCGCCTGGCTGCACTGTTCGATGCTGACAGCACCACCGAGATCGGCGCCCGCCTGGGGCCGACCGACCTGCTGAAGTTCAAGGACCAGAAGAAGTACGGCGAGCGCATCAAGATCGCGCAGAAGAACACCGGTGAGTACGACGCGCTGATCGCCATGCGCGGCCTGCTCAAGGGCCGTGCGCTGGTCGCCTCGTCGTTCGATTTCGCCTTCATGGGCGGTTCGATGGGCTCGGTGGTGGGTGAGCGTTTCGCGCTGGCCGCTGAAACCGCAGTGGAGATCGGCGCCCCTTACGTGTGCTTCTCGCAGAGCGGCGGCGCGCGCATGCAGGAAGGCCTGTTCTCGCTGATGCAGATGGCCAAGACCTCGGCCGCGCTGGGCAAGCTGCGTGAGGCCGGTCTGCCGTACATCTCGGTGCTGACCCACCCGACCACCGGCGGTGTGTCGGCGTCGTTCGCCATGCTGGGCGACATCAACATCGCCGAACCGCGTGCACTGATCGGCTTCGCCGGCCCCCGCGTGATCGAGCAGACCGTGCGCGAGAAGCTGCCCGAAGGGTTCCAGCGTTCGGAGTTCCTGCTCGAACACGGTGCCATCGACCAGATCTGCGACCGCCGTGAACTGCGCGATCGACTGGCCGACCTGCTGGCGATGCTGCGCCGCGAGCCGGCACCGGAGGAGGTTTGATGGGGAGCCGCAAGTACTTCGGTACCGATGGCATCCGCGGTCGAGTTGGCCAAGGGGTGATCTCGGCGGATTTCGTGCTGCGCCTGGGTAATGCCCTGGGCCGCGTGCTGGTGTCCCAGCGCGGGCAGGATGGCCGCCGTCCGATCGTGGTGATCGGCAAGGACACACGGATCTCCGGCTACATGTTCGAAGCCGCGCTGGAAGCCGGGTTGGTTGCTGCGGGCACTGATGTACAGCTGCTCGGTCCGATGCCGACCCCGGCCGTTGCCTTCCTCACCCGTACCCTCGGCGTGGATGCGGGCATCGTCATCAGTGCTTCGCACAATCCGCACTACGACAACGGCATCAAGTTCTTCTCCGCCCAGGGCGAGAAGCTCGACGATGCCACCGAGCTGGCGCTGGAAGCTGCCCTGGACGTGCCGTTCACCACGGCCGTTTCGGAGAAGCTCGGCAAGGCCTCGCGTGCACGCGAGGCCGTTGGCCGTTACATCGAGTTCTGCAAGTCCAGCGTGCCGCGTGCGTTCGATCTGCGCGGCGTGCGCCTGGTGCTCGACTGCGCGCATGGCGCCACCTACCAGATCGCGCCGCTGCTGTTCCGCGAACTGGGTGCGGAGGTCATCGGCATCGGTGCCGAACCCAATGGCGTCAACATCAACGACGGTGTGGGTTCGACCCATATCGACAACCTCGCTGCCAAGGTGCGGGAAACCCGCGCTGACCTGGGTATCGCCTTCGACGGTGACGGCGACCGGGTGCTGATGGCTGATGATCGCGGCAATCCGGTCGATGGCGATGACCTGGTGTATATCCTGGCGCGTGCATGGCAGGCCGATGGCCGCCTGCGCGGTCCTGTGGTTGGTACCTTGATGAGCAACTTCGGACTGGAAAAGGCCCTGGCCGAACTGCAGATTCCGTTCCAGCGCAGCAACGTCGGCGACCGCTACGTGCACCAGGCACTGGTGGAGGGCGGCGGCGTGCTCGGCGGTGAAGCGTCCGGCCATCTGCTGTGCCTGGACCGGGCCACCACCGGCGACGGCATCGTCAGCGCCCTGCAGGTACTGGTGGCGCTGAAGCAGCAGGGAAAGAGCCTGCGCGAAGCGCTGCAGCCGTTGACCAAGGTGCCGCAGAAGACGGTCAACGTGCGCCTCGGCGATGTTTCGGCCAAGGCCACCGTGCAGGCCGAGAGCGTACAGGCTGCGCTGACCGAAGCGCAGCAGGCCGTATCCGGCCGTGGACGTGCCTTCCTGCGTCCCTCCGGCACCGAGCCGGTGGTGCGGGTCACGGTCGAGGCGGATGACGCAACGTTGATGCAGGACACCCTGGATCGGCTTTCGGCGGCGGTCAGGACGGCGGCTGCGGCCTGAGTCCTGTCGCGGGATGGAACCGACAACATGGCCGCCTGTGCGGCCATGTTGCTGTCTGCTGCAGGCAGGGCGTCAGGCGCTGCGCGGCATCTCCGACTGCCATTTCCATGTGTCGCGGCACATGTCCGCCAGACCATGGCGCGCAGTCCAGCCCAGCTCGCGCAGCGCAAGGGACGGGTCGGCAAAACTCACCGCGATGTCGCCGCTGCGGCGGCCGGTGATCCGGAATGGAATCGGCCGGCCGACGGTCTGCTCGAAGGCCTTGATCAGTTCAAGCACGCTGTGGCCCTTTCCGGTGCCCAGGTTCAAGGTGATGCTGCGGCGCTTGTCACGCAGGTACTGCAGCGCCAGTACATGGGCCCGCGCCACATCTTCCACATGGATGTAGTCGCGTACGCCGGTACCGTCGCAGGTCGGGTAGTCATCGCCGAACACCTGCACTTCGGGCAGCAGGCCGGCGGCCACCTGGGCGATGTAGGGCATCAGGTTGCTGGGTGTTCCGTGCGGCAGCTCGCCGATCAGCGCGCTTGAATGCGCGCCCACCGGATTGAAGTAGCGCAGCGTTGCCACATGCAGCGTTGCATCGGCGCCGACCAGATCGGACAGCAGCTGCTCCACCACCAGTTTCGAACGGCCGTAGGGCGTCATCGCGCAGGTCGAGGCCGTCTCGGCCACCGGGCAATGGTCCTGGTCACCGTAAACGGTTGCCGACGAGCTGAACACGAACGTGCCCACGCCGGCATCGCGCATGGCGCCGAGCAGGGCAAGGGTGCCGCTGATGTTGTTGTCGAAGTAATCCAGCGGCATCTGCCGCGATTCGCCAACCGACTTCAACGCGGCAAAATGCAGTACCGCATCGATCGAGTGCTCGCGCAGCAAGGCTGCGATCCGTGCACGGTCGCGCACGTCGGTCTGCACGAACAATGGCGTGATGCCGGTGATGTCGCCGATCCGGCCGATCACCCCGGCGTCGCTGTTGCAGAGCGAGTCGACGATGACCACTGCGTGGCCCTGCTGCTGCAGTTCCACGCACGCGTGGGAGCCGATGAATCCCGCACCGCCGGTAACCAGAACGTTCATTTCCTGTATTCCTTCCACTCGGTTGCAGCTTCCTTGCCGAAGCAATGTCAGACCGGGCCTGGAGAAGCCATCACGGCCCCGGCACCATCTTCTTCTGCCGCGCCTTGAAGCCATTGAACAGCGGTGCGATCAACGGGTTGTAGCTCCATGCGATGCGCTTGCGCAGCCAGCTTGCCGGCCGGTTGCGGATGGCGAAGCGATAGATGCGCTCGGGATCGCCGCCGACCACGTTGCGGCCGAACGGATGGGTGGTATGCAGGTAGCGGAACCCCTGCTCGCGTGCCACTTCAATGTAGTCCTGGTCGAAATCACCGTACGGCCAGCACAACGTGTCCGACACTTCGCCCAGCTTCTCCAGCAGCACTTCCTTGGCCTTCGACAGATCGCCACTGATGCCGGCGCGGCGCTGGGCGCGGTCCAGGTCCTGGCGGCGAAGCCAGCGCGTATGGGTGTGGGTATGGCAATGGATCTCGAAGGTGCCCGCCTCGATGGCCGCGCGTGCTTCGCTCCAACGCATCATCACTTCGTCGCTGCGGCCCTGCTTGTAGATCAGGTCTTCGCAGGCGCGATGCTCGGGCGTTTCCGGCAGCGTGGCACCGGCGATGCCGGCATGCGGGCGCATCGGGCCCTCGTGCATCCAGCCGGTCACCACGAACACCACTGCGTGCATGCCGTACTTCTGCAGGATCGGATGGGCGTAGACCCAGTTGTCCAGATAGCCGTCATCGAAGGTGATCACGATCGACTTGCGCGGTACCGGCTTGCCGGCCAGGAAGCCGGCGTACTGGTCCAGCGTCAACGAGGTCCAGCCGGTGCGCGCCAGCCAGGCGATCTGGCTTTCGAAATTCTCCGGCGACACCGTGATCATGCCGGGCGAGTTGCTGACGTGGTGATGCATCAGCACCGGTACGGTTCTGGCATTAGCCATGACCCAGCTCCTTCATCCATTGGTGGTAGTAGTGTTCGGTGGCTTCAGCGTGGCCTTCGGGGCTGAAACGCTTGGCGCTGCGGATCCAGTCCCAGCCGGAACGTCCCATCTGCCGGCGGCGCTCGGGATCGTCCACCAGCAGCCGCAGCGCGCCGGTGAGTGCGGCGTTGTCGCCAAGCCGGGTGAGGATGGCATTGCTGCCTTCCACCAGCATTTCAGGCACGCCGCCGACCCGGTGCGAGACGATCGGCAGGCCTGCCTGTGCCGCTTCCAGGAAGACCGTGCCCGAGGCTTCCTTGTGCGTGGCCAAGGCGAAGATGTCGAAGCCGGGCATCAGCTGGCTGGCATCGCTGCGGAAACCCAGCAGATGGACCTGGCGCTGCAGGTCGTGTTCGGCGCACGTGGCCTGCAGGCGCTGCATCACTGCCTGGCCATCGCCGATCACCACAAGATGCAGACGGGGGTTGGCCTTGCACAGCGGCACCATGGCCTGCAGCAGTTCGGCGTGGCCCTTGGGTTCGCGCAGCACAGCCACGCAGCCCACCACGATGTCCTGTTCATCGAATCCGAGCTCGGCGCGCACGCGAGCGCGGGTCTCCTGCAGCGCCTGCCAGGACGGCTCCTGTGCGGCGCCACTGCCAGCCGGAGCCGTCGCCATCGGCGGCACGATGCCGATGTGATCGGCGGGAATTCCACGGTCTGCCAGCAGTTGCTTGACGAAGTTGCTCACCGTGATGACCCGGTGGGGCAGGCCGGTGTAGGTCAGCAGCGAATTCACCGGGCTCATCAGATGGCGTGAGCGCACCACCAGCGGTGCCCCGCCCAGGCGTGCACCTGCCGCGGCGATCAATGCATCGCGACGGCTGGTGGTGTTGACCACGTCGTAGCGCTCGCGGCGGACCAGTCGTGACACCGACCAGATGCCGCGCAGCAGGCGGGCCATGCCGCCCATGCGCAGCGTATGTACGGTGAAACCATCATCGCGCGCGCGGGTGGCCAGGCGCGCGTCGGGCTGGCACAGCAGTGCGACGTCATGACCGCGCGCGCGCATCACCTGCATGTGCCGGAAAATGTAGATCTCCTGCCCACCCATGCCTTTGGCGGCTTCGGTATGCAGGATGCGCAACGGACGGTTCATGGGCGGATCGGTCCTTGGATTCAGCGGTTGCGGAAGCGGGTCAGCGCTTCCCATGCCGCGCGGATGCTGGCGGCGTCGGGGGTCTGGTGCGGCAACGGGCGGTAGCGCGCATCGAGCGCGGTGGCGTTGCCGAATTTGTCGAACACGTAGATCGCCTCGCCGGCGCGCACCGCGCGCTGCGACCAGCTTTCCACCACCAGTGCACGCTTGCCGGCGGGTGCAGCCAGCAGGTCATGGCCGGTGCTGTAGTCGGTCAATGCGTTCTCGCAGCCCAGGCCGTGGCGCATCAGTGTCGGCACCCAGTCTTCATGCGAGCTGACGCGCGTGTCGCGACCGCCACCCTGGCCCGGCCAATGCAGCACGAACGGCACCTGCAACTGGTAGTTGGAGAAGTTGCCGTTGTGGCCCCAGTAGTTCAGCTTGAGGTCGTTGAATTCCTCGGCATGGTCGCCGGTCACCAGCACGATCGTGTCCTGCTCCAGGCCCTGCGCGCGCAGGTCATCCAGCAACGAACCAATCAGGCTGTCGGCGTAATGCACCGCGGTGTGATAGCGGTTCAATTCCGGTGTTGGATCGTGCGCCGGGCCGAACTTGAGAAAATCGATGGCATCGGCCATCGGCGTGGCGAGCGGCGGATAGCCGGCCGGCATGTGGTAGGGCGCGTGGGTGGAATCGAGGAAAACGAAACCGAACCATGGACGCTGTGCTGCCTGGCTGGCGCGGATGTCCTTCTTCAGTCCAGCGACGATGGCGGCGTCGCGGCCGTCAGACGTCAGTTCAGACGGGCCCTGGTGCAGCTGGTCGCGGACATCGGCAAACGCCGTGCGATCAAACTCCGGGCTGTACAGCGGCGCGCTGCCATACAGATGCAGGTCATAGCCCTGTTGTCCCAGTACCTTGAACAACTGCGAGCCGCGTTGTTCATCGAGCATGCTCGGCCAGTAGCCGCCTGGCAGACCGTACAGCAGCCCGAACAGGCCATAGCGGGTGGCGTTGCCGGTGCTGAAATGATGCTCGTACACCCGCGAGGACTGGGCCAATGCGGAGGCGTTGGGCATGAACTGCGCGGTGAGCACGTCATGGCGCAATGACTCCAGTACCACCATCAGGACGTTCGGCCGCTGGTGGCTCTGGCAGCGCAGGGGCTGCAATGGATAGTTGAGCTGGGCATGGCGCGGGTCGGGCAGGCCAACCTGGTGCTGGCTGACCACGCCGAAGCGGCGCATCGCGCTCTTGGCGGTGATCGGTTGTGCCCATGGCAGGTAATTCCACTGGCTGATCACTGCGCGTTCGCCGAGCGCGTCATAGTAGGCGGTGGCGACCTGGCCACCGCCCATCAGCAGGGCAATCGCGGCCCAGGCCTGCAGTACCCGTCGCCGTCGCGGTGCCGCGGGCAGCAGTTTCCAGCACGCCCATGCAAGCAGGCCCTGCGCGGCGAAGATCGCCGAGACCATGGCAACCGCCTGCAGCCAGGTCTTCCAGGACAGACTCACCTGGTCCTGCAGGGCGCCGCCGAAAACCATGTTGGCGACCATCGCGTTGAGGTGGAAGCGATACAGCGCGAACACCTTGGCATCCACCAGCAGCAGGCAAAGCCACAGGCCCTGGCAGATCACCGCCGACACACTCAGCGCGCGCGCACTTCGCGGCCACAGGCCGATGGCCAGCGGCAGCAGTCCGGCCAGTGCGCCGAACGCGAGCAGGTGGCCGGGCAGGGCGATCGCCAGATAGGCCAGGCCGAGTGCCCCGCCGGGGTTGTCGCGCAGCGGCACGTTGCCCAGCGCGATGAGCGCGGCAAGCACCGCGTTGACCGCGATGAACAGGGACCACCAGGCCAGCCTGCGCCAGCGTCGGGCTGGCCCGGGGAGATCGGCGGTGGTGGCGTCGGGCAGGGCGGCGTCCATGGGAAGGGCGGTTTCAGGTGGGCAACGAGGGCGGTTCCCGGCGTGACGAAGTCGTTAAACCGCGCGCGGGTGGCGCATTGTATCGGTTTGTTTCAGTGTGTCGGTGGCGTGTCCTGATCTATCTGTCACAATGTTCAGATCGGCCGCTGTGACCCGGGCGGCCCGTACCGACTCAACGACAAGCCAGGAACCGCTGTGAGCCAGATCCCCACCCTCGACATCACCCGTTTCGACAGTGACCGCGACGCCTTCGTGGCCGAGCTGGGGGCGGCGTATCGCCAATGGGGGTTTGCCGGCATCCGCAACCACGGCATCCCGCAGGCCGACATCGATGCGGCCTATGACGTGTTCAAGGCCTTCTTCGCACTGCCGGATGAGACCAAGCGCAAGTACCACGTGGCTGGCAGCGGCGGCGCCCGTGGCTATACCCCGTTCGGTGTGGAGACCGCCAAGGGCTCCAAGCACTTCGACCTGAAGGAGTTCTGGCACATCGGCCGCGAGATCGCCGACGACTCCAAGTACCGTGACGTGATGGCGCCGAACCTGTGGCCGTCCGAGGTGGAGGGCTTCCGTGAGCGGGGTTACGGCCTGTACCAGGCGTTGGACAACCTGGGTTCGCGCGTGCTGTCGGCCCTGGCCCTGCACATCGGCCTGCCGGAGCACTTCTTCGCCGACAAGACCAACTTCGGCAATTCGATCCTGCGCCCGATCCATTACCCGCCGATCACCACCGACGACATCCCGAACGTGCGTGCCGGTGCGCATGGCGACATCAACTTCATCACGCTGCTGGTTGGCGCAAGCGCGGCGGGCCTGGAAGTGCAGTCGCATGATGGCGACTGGGTGCCGTTCACGTCGGACGCGGACACCATCGTGGTCAACATCGGCGACATGCTGCAGCGCCTGACCAACCATGTGTATCCGTCGACCATCCATCGTGTGGTCAATCCCCCGGGCGAGCTGGCCCGCCAGCCGCGCTATTCGGTGCCGTTCTTCCTGCACCCGAACCCGGACTTCCTGATCGACGTGCTGCCCTCGTGCGTCACCCCGGAAAACCCGAGCCGGTACCCGGAGCCGATCACCGCCCACGGCTTCCTTGAAGAGCGCCTGCGCGAGATCAAGCTGAAGTAATGAAGAAGCCGCCGAAAGGCGGCTTTTTCATTACGGGTAGCGCCGGGCCATGCCCGGCGAGCGCAGCGGAGGGTGTTCGGCAGGGCTGCGCCCTGCACCCGCAGAGGCCAAAGCCAAAGCCAAAGCCAAAGCTAAAGCGGCTCTGGGATGTTCCGTGGGGAGGCGGGGAGGTGTCGGATGGCGGGGACGCCGTAAACCCATCCCTGGGGGCTTGGCCGCGGCATCCATGCCGCGGACACCCCGCCATCCGACACCTCCCCGCCTTCGATAGTTTCCCGGTGACGGTTGGGTTGCATCTGGCGGCGGCGCGGCGGTTGGGCTGCACCTGGTAGATCCACGCCATGCGTGGATGGGATCTGTCAGGTATCGGGGCGGGGGAGGGGCTCTGTTTCTGCTCTCGCCTTTGATCTTCTTTTTTCTTTCCGTGGCGGACGGAACCGCCGGAATGTGTCATGGGCCGGGCGGGTGGGGCTGGCGAGGGTGTCCGCGGCATGGATGCCGCGGCCAAGCCCCCAGGGACGGGTTCACGGCGTCCCTCGCCAGTCCCACCCACCCGGCCAACCCCACAAATCCCACCGGGCTCTCCGCGACCAACCCCAAACCCCGCCACGAGGGGCTGCGCCGTTGGCTGAAAATCCATGTAACCGCTTACAAAGAAACGGTTTTTTGCCACAGCAGGTATCATGGGCGGCTGAGTTCACACAGGAGCCACCCGCTCATGCGCCGCAAGATCGTCGCTGGAAACTGGAAGCTGCACGGCAGCCGTCAATTCGCCATCGAACTGCTGGGGCAGGTCGCTGCCGGGCTGCCGAAGCGCGGGGTGGAGGTGGTGATCCTGCCGCCGATGCCCTACCTGGGTGAGCTGGTCGAAGACTTCGGCGAGACCGGCCTGGCCTTTGGTGCGCAGGACGTCAGCAGCAATGAGAAGGGCGCCTACACCGGTGAGGTCTGCGCGGCCATGCTGCACGAGGTCGGCGCCCGCTATGGTCTGGTCGGCCACTCCGAGCGCCGCCAGTACCATAACGAGAGCAGTGAGCTGGTCGCGCGCAAGTTCGCTGCCGCCCTGCATGCCGGCCTGGTGCCGGTGCTGTGTGTCGGCGAAACCCTTGAGCAGCGTGAGGCGGGGCAGACCGAGGCGGTCATCGCCAGCCAGTTGGCCCCGGTACTTGAGCTTGTCGGTGCCGAAGGCTTTGCCAATGCCGTGGTCGCCTACGAGCCGGTCTGGGCCATTGGAACCGGCCGTACCGCAACCAAGGAGCAGGCGCAGCAGGTGCACGCGTTCATTCGTGGCGAAGTCGCGCGCATCGATGCTAGAATTGCTGATTCACTGCCCATTGTTTACGGCGGTAGCGTGAAGCCCGACAATGCCGGGGAACTGTTCGCGCAGCCGGATGTCGATGGTGGGCTGGTTGGTGGTGCCTCCCTGGTGGCCGCCGACTTCCTGGCCATCGCAGAGGCGGCGGCAAACAATTAGTTACGGTTGCCGGCTAGCCGCCGGCACTCTAGTCCGAGGGCGGATTTCCAATGCTGATGTTGATCCTCAATGTCGTCTACGTGCTGGTTGCCGTAGCCATGGTCGCGCTGATCCTGATGCAGCGTGGCTCGGGTGCGGCGGCAGGTTCGGGCTTTGGCGCTGGCGCCTCGGGGACCGTGTTTGGTGCGCGTGGCGCGTCCAACTTCCTGTCCAAGTCGACCAAGTGGCTGGCCGTGGTGTTCTTCGGCATCAGTCTCTTCATGGCCTGGTACGCCGGCCATGGCAACCGCCCGGCCGCCGATCAGGATCTGGGCCTGATGTCCGCCCCGGCGGCCAGTGCTCCGGCCGCTCCGGCGGGCGAATTGCCGGCTGTTCCGAAGGCCGATGCGGTCCCGGCCGCCCCGGTTCCGGCCGCAACTGTGCCGGCTCAGGCGGAATCTTCGGTTTCTGGTGAAGAAAAGCCTTCGGAAGGCTCCCAGAAAGACTGAAGCCGGTTACAATACGCGGCGCATCGGGAAGATAGTCTGATGTGATCGTTTGCCCAGGTGGCGGAATTGGTAGACGCACTACCTTGAGGTGGTAGCGACTTAGGTCGTAGGGGTTCGAGTCCCCTCTTGGGCACCATTTAGTAAGTAAAGCGGGTTCGTCTGGCGCGCAAGGCGCCAGGCAGATTCCCGTCCACTCCCCCATGCCAAAGCGCCTGCAGGCGCAGCGGCAGAGGCAAGAGAGAATCGCTGTGCTGGCCGAATATTTGCCGTCTCTGCTGTTTCTGATCGTTGCCACCGGTATCGGCATTACGCTGATGCTGGTTGGTCGATTCCTCGGTCCCCGCCGCCCCGATCTGGAAAAGCTGTCGCCGTATGAGTGCGGCTTCGAAGCCTTCGAAGACGCGCGCATGAAGTTCGACGTGCGCTACTACCTGATCGCGATCCAGTTCATCGTCTTCGACCTGGAAATCATCTTCATCGTGCCGTGGACGCAGGTCTTCATGGAGCTTGGCGCGCGTTCGCTCGTCACCATGGGTCTGTTCGTCGGCATGCTGTTCCTCGGTTTCATTTATGTCTGGAAGAAGGGAGCGCTGGAATGGGAGTGATTCAGACTCTCGATGGCCTGATGACCAATCCCGTCCCGGAAGGGCGGGTTGATGACATCCTGCGGCCGGAAGGCGACAACCCGCTGCTGGAGAAGGGTTTTGTCACCACCAGCGTCGATGCCCTGCTGAACTGGGCGCGTACCGGCTCGATGTGGCCCATGACCTTCGGTCTGGCCTGCTGTGCCGTCGAAATGATGCACGCAGGTGCGGCGCGCCTGGACCTTGACCGTTACGGTGTGGTGTTCCGCCCGTCGCCGCGTCAGTCCGACGTGATGATCGTCGCCGGCACCCTGGTCAACAAGATGGCCCCGGCGCTGCGCAAGGTCTATGACCAGATGCCCGACCCCAAGTGGGTGATCTCGATGGGCAGCTGCGCCAACGGCGGTGGCTACTACCATTACTCCTATTCTGTGGTGCGCGGCTGTGATCGCGTGGTGCCGGTGGACGTCTACGTCCCAGGTTGCCCGCCGACCGCCGAGGCGCTGGTGTACGGGATCCTGCAGTTGCAGAAGAAGATCTGGCGTACACAGACCATCGCCCGCTGACCCCTTCACCTGACAAGAGCGCGCCAAGCCCCCATGGCAGAGCAAGCATCCTTCATCGACCGACTCTCCGCACGTTTCGCAGGTGCGAAGGTCATCGTGGTCGAACCCCGCGGCGAAGTGACGCTGGAAGTGCCTGCCGCTGAGTGGCACGCCACCGCCCTTGCGCTGCGTGACGAGTTTGGTTTCGAGCAGGCCGTGGACCTCTGCGGCGTCGACTACCTCGGTTATGGCTCCGACGAGTGGGACACCGCCGACGTGTCCTCGCAGGGCTTCAGCCGCGGTGTCGAAGGCAAGGCCCAGGGCCGCTTCGCCTGGGGCGAGTTCCCCAGCGAAGAGAGCGCCGACGGTGCCCGCCCGCAGCACATGCCGACCCTGCGCTTTGCCGTGGTCGCACAGCTGCGCTCGTACCAGCACAACCTGATGATGCACCTGCGCTGCTTCGCTCCTGACGAAGCGCTGCCGGTGGTGTCCTCGCTGACCAGCATCTGGCCGGGCCTGAACTGGTTCGAGCGCGAAGCGTTCGACCTGTATGGCGTGATCTTCGAAGGTCACCCGGACCTGCGCCGGATCCTGACCGACTACGGGTTCGTCGGCCATCCGTTCCGCAAGGACTTCCCGCTGATCGGCAACGTCGAAGTCCGCTACGACGAAGAAAAGAAGCGCGTCATCTACGAACCGGTCACCTCGGTGGAGCCGCGCGTCGGCGTGCCGCGCGTGATCCGCGACGACGCCCGGCTGCAGACCGCGGCCGGCGAGCGTTCGCAGGAGGCAGTGAAGTGAGTCACGTACACCAGGCCGGCGAAGCATTCGCCAGCAATGCTGCCGAAAGCCGGCAGGAAATCCGCAACTACACCATGAACTTCGGCCCGCAGCATCCGGCCGCGCATGGCGTGCTGCGCCTGATCCTGGAGATGGACGGCGAGACCATCATGCGTGCCGACCCGCACGTGGGTCTGCTGCACCGGGGCACCGAGAAGCTGGCCGAGTCCAAGCCCTTCAACCAGTCGATCGGCTACATGGATCGCCTGGATTACGTGTCGATGATGTGCAACGAGCACGCCTACGTGCGCTCGATCGAGACCCTGATGGGCATCGAAGCGCCGGAGCGCGCGCAGTACATCCGCACCATGTTCGATGAGATCACCCGCATCCTCAACCACCTGATGTGGCTGGGTTCCAATGCACTCGATCTGGGTGCGATGGCGGTGATGCTGTATGCCTTCCGCGAGCGCGAAGAGCTGATGGACTGCTACGAAGCGGTCTCCGGCGCGCGCATGCACGCGGCGTACTACCGTCCGGGCGGCGTCTACCGCGACCTGCCGGACCACATGCCGAAGTACAAGGAATCGCGCTGGCACAAGGGCAAGGCCCTGAAGAACCTCAACGCCTCGCGCGAAGGTTCGCTGCTGGACTTCCTGGAGAACTTCACCAATGAATTCCCGCACCGTGTCGACGAGTACGAGACCCTGCTGACCGACAACCGTATCTGGAAGCAGCGTACCGTTGGCATCGGCGTGGTCACGCCTGAGCTGGCCCACCAATGGGGCATGACCGGCGTGATGCTGCGCGGCTCGGGCATTGCATGGGATCTGCGCAAGAAGCGTCCGTACGCCAAGTACGACGCCGTCGATTTCGACATCCCGCTGGGCAAGGAAGGCGATTGCTACGATCGCTATCTGTGCCGCGTGGCCGAAATGCGCGAGTCCAACCGCATCATCAAGCAGTGCGTGGCGTGGCTGAAGGCCAACCCCGGCCCGGTCATGGTCAAGAACTTCAAGGTCGCTCCGCCCAAGCGCGAGGACATGAAGGACGACATGGAAGCGCTGATCCATCACTTCAAGCTGTTCAGTGAAGGCTACTGCGTGCCGGCCGGCGAAACCTACGCCGCGGTTGAAGCGCCCAAGGGCGAATTCGGCTGCTACCTGGTTTCCGACGGCGCCAACAAGCCGTTCCGCGTACACCTCCGTGCGCCGGGCTTTGCCCACCTGTCCTCGATCGATTCGATCGTGCGCGGCCACATGCTGGCCGACGTGGTGGCGATGATCGGTACCTACGATCTGGTGTTCGGCGAGGTTGACCGGTAATGCCGTCCGCCACGCCAACGCCCGCTGCAGGCAGCCGGCGCAAGCCGGCGCCGCAGTTTCTGCAATTTCACGTTATGCATTTCGCTGAGGTCGGCCGATGAAGGCGACAGGTAATTTCGAGGCGGCGCGCGACGTCGACCCGATGGTGGTGTTGAGCGACAAAACCCGCGCTCACATCGATCACTGGCTGTCCAAGTTCCCGCCGGACCGCAAGCGCTCTGCCGTGCTGCAGGGTCTGCATGCTGCCCAGGAGCAGAACCAGGGCTGGCTGACCGACGAGCTGATCGCCGGCGTGGCCAAGTACCTGGACCTGCCGCCGGTGTGGGCCTACGAGGTCGCCAGCTTCTACTCGATGTTCGAGACCGAGAAGGTGGGCCGCAACAACGTGGCCATCTGCACGAACATCAGCTGCTGGCTCAATGGCGCCGAAGACATCGTGCGTCATTGCGAGAAGAAGCTGGGCATCAAGAACGGTCAGTCGACCGCTGATGGCCGCGTCTACCTCAAGCGCGAGGAAGAGTGCCTGGCCGGTTGCGCCGGTGCACCGATGATGGTCATCAATGGTCACTACCATGAGCGTCTGACCCTGGAAAAGGTCGACGAGCTTCTGGACGGGCTGGAGTAAGGGCATGGCACATCACCACGAATCCAAGGGTCCGGTCGGCCCCGCGCCGCTGCCGCACCAGGTGGTCTACACCACCCTGCATTACGACACCCCGTGGTCGTACGAAAGCTATCTGAAGACCGGTGGCTACGCTGCCCTGCGCAAGATCCTCGAAGAGAAGATCCCGCCGGAGCAGGTCATCGAGATGGTCAAGGCTTCGGGCCTGCGCGGCCGTGGCGGCGCAGGTTTCCCGACCGGCCTGAAGTGGTCCTTCATGCCCAAGGGCAACGTGCAGAAGTACATCCTCTGCAACTCGGATGAATCCGAGCCGGGCACCTGCAAGGACCGTGACATCCTGCGTTACAACCCGCATTCGGTGGTGGAAGGCATGGCGATTGCCTGCTACGCCACCGGTTCGACCGTGGGTTACAACTATCTGCGCGGTGAGTTCCACCACGAGCCGTTCGAGCACTTCGAGCAGGCCCTGGCCGATGCCTATGCAAACGGCTGGCTGGGCAAGAACGTGATGGGTTCCGGCGTGGACATCGACATCTACGGCGCCCTCGGTGCCGGCGCCTACATCTGCGGCGAAGAAACCGCGCTGATGGAGTCGCTGGAAGGCAAGAAGGGCCAGCCGCGCTACAAGCCGCCGTTCCCGGCCAACTTCGGCCTGTATGGCAAGCCGTCGACGATCAACAACACCGAAACCTACGGTTCGGTGCCTGCGATCATCCGCAATGGCCCGGAGTGGTTCAAGGGCCTGAGCCTGACCGCCAATGGCGGCCCGAAGTGCTTCTCGGTGTCCGGCTGCGTGCAGAAGGGCGGCAACTTCGAAGTACCGCTCGGTACCACCTTCGACGACCTGCTGGAAATGGCCGGCGGCCTCAAGCCGGGCCGCAAGCTCAAGGGCGCGATCCCGGGCGGCGTGTCGATGCCGGTGCTGACCGCGGCCGAGCTGAAGGGCCTGCCGATGGACTACGACACCATCCGTGCGCTGGGCTCCGGCCTGGGTTCCGGTGCGGTCGTGGTGCTGGATGACAGCGTCTGCTGCGTCAAGTTCGCTTGCCGCATCAGCCAGTTCTTCCACAAGGAATCCTGTGGCCAGTGCACCCCGTGCCGCGAAGGTACCGGCTGGATGCACCGCGTGCTGGAGCGCATCGTCGCCGGCAAGGCCACGATGGAAGACCTGCACCAGTTGAAGACCGTGGCCGGCCAGATCGAAGGCCACACCATCTGTGCGTTCGGCGAAGCGGCGGCGTGGCCCATCCAGGGCTTCCTGCGCCAGTTCTGGGACGAATTCGAGTACTACATCGTCAACGGTCATTCGATGGTTGACGGCAAGAAGGTGGAGGCAGCCGCTGCATGAGCGCGCAACCCATAAATCCCAGCGTGCCACCGGACCACGTCACCATCGAGATCGATGGCAAGTCGCTGGTCGTGCCCAAGGGTTCGATGATCATCCAGGCCGCCGACAAGGCGGGCATTTCGATTCCGCGCTTCTGCTACCACGAGAAGCTGCCGATCGCTGCCAACTGCCGCATGTGCCTGGTGGACGTAGAAAAGTCGCCGAAGCCGGCGCCGGCCTGCGCCACGCCGGTGATGGATGGCATGAAGGTCGCCACCCGTAGTGAGAAGGCGCTGAAGTTCCAGCGCTCGGTGATGGAATTCCTGCTCATCAACCACCCGCTGGATTGCCCGATCTGCGATCAGGGCGGCGAGTGCGAGCTGCAGGACGTATCGCTGGGTTATGGCCGTTCGGTCAGCCGCTTCAACGAGCGCAAGCGCGTGGTGGCCGACGAGGACATGGGGCCGCTGGTCGCCACCGAGATGACCCGCTGCATCCAGTGCACCCGCTGCGTCCGCTTCACCGCCGACGTCGCTGGTACCTACGAACTGGGCGGCATGTATCGCGGTGAAAACCTGCAGATCGGCACCTACGACGGCAAGCCGCTGACCACCGAGCTTTCGGGCAACGTGGTTGATGTGTGCCCGGTCGGTGCGCTGACCAACAAGGTGTTCCAGTTCCGCGCCCGCCCGTGGGAACTGACCGCACGCGAGTCGCTGGGCTACCACGACGCGATGGGTTCGAACCTGTTCCTGCACGTCCGTCGCGGCGAAGTGCTGCGTACCGTGCCGCGCGACAACGAAGCCGTGAACGAGTGCTGGCTGTCCGATCGTGACCGCTATTCGCACCAGGGCCTGTACAGCGAAGACCGTGCGGTCAAGCCGCTGCGCAAGGTCAATGGCGAGTGGAAGGAAGTGAGCTGGGCTGAAGGCCTGGCCGCGGCTGCCGAGATCCTCAAGGCCAACCAGGGTGATCACCTGGGCGTGCTGGTGCACCCGTCGACCTCCAACGAGGAAGGCGCGCTGCTGGCCCGTCTGGCCAAGGGGCTGGGCTCGAACAACATCGACCACCGCATCAACAACCGCGACTTCTCCGACGCCGCAACCGCCGACGTGTTCGGCCTGCCGCTGGCCGAGATCGAAGGCGCCGACCGCATCGTCGTTCTGGGCAGCAACATCCGCCACGAACTGCCGCTGCTGCACGCCCGCCTGCGCAAGGCGCAGACGACCAATGGCGCGAAGATCCACGTCGTCAACCCGGTCGATTTCGATTTCGCCTTCAGCATCGCCGGCAAGCAGATCGTGGCTCCGTCGAAGTTCGCCGATGCGCTGGCCAACGCCGAGCTGCGTTCGGCGGTGCAGGGCGGTACCAATACCGTGCTGATCGTCGGTGGCATCGCCGAGAACCACCCGCAGGCTGCCGCGATCCGCGCCGCTGCGCGTGACTTCGCCGCCGCCACCGGTGCCAAGCTGTGCCGCATTCCGCAGGGCGCCAATGCCGTGGGTCTGACTCGCGCCGGCGTGCTGCCGGCCGGCAAGGACGTCGCCGCGATGCTGGCCGATCCGCGCAAGGCTTACGTGGTCTACGGCCTGGAACCGGGCCTGGACTTCGCCGATGCTCCGGCAGCGCGCAAGGCGCTGGTCGGCGCACAGGTGGTGGCCTTCAGCCAGTTCGCCTGCGCCTCGACCCGCGACGTTGCCGACGTGATCCTGCCGATTGGTGCGCTGCCGGAAATCGATGCCACCCTGACCAACCTTGATGGTCGCGAGCAGTCGGCCCGTGCCGGCGGCAAGCTGCCGGGCGAAGCCCGCGAGGGCTGGCGCGTGCTGCGTGCACTGGGCGGCGAAATGGCGCTGGCCGGTTTCGACTTCATCGACCTGGCCGGCCTGCGCGCCAGCCTGGCCCCGGTGACGGTTGCCGTTGCTGCCTCGGCGCAGCCGGCGCTGGCGGGCGAAGGCCTGGAAGTGGCTTCGACCGCTGCGATCTACCGCACCGACGCGATGGTCCGCCGCGCGCCGGCGCTGCAGTCGCATCCGCTCAACAACGCCCCGCGCATCGTGCTGAACGCTGACGATGCCGCGCGCCTGCAGCTGCAGGAAGGGCAGATGGCCAAGGTCGGCACCGATGCCGGCAAGGCCACCCTGCCGGTGGTGGTCGACGCCCGCGTCGCTGCGGGTTCGGTCTGGATTGAATCGGGCCACGGCGCGACCGCGCCGCTGGGTGCCGCTCGCGTATCGGTGGTGGCTGCATGAACGAATTGCTGTTGAACGCGGTCGACCCGCTGCACCAGTGGCTGCTTGGCCTCGGTGATATCGGCGCGCTGATCTGGATCATCCTGAAGATCCTGGTGATCACCGTGCCGGTGATCGTCTCGGTGGCCTTCTACGTGGTCTGGGAACGCAAGCTGATCGGCTGGATGCATGTCCGCCACGGCCCGATGTATGTGGGCATGGGCATCTTCCAGGCCTTCGCCGACGTCTTCAAGCTGCTGTTCAAGGAAGTCCTGCAGCCGAGCAGCGCCAACAAGGCGATCTTCCTGCTGGCCCCGCTGATCACCCTGGCCCCGGCCTTCGCGGCCTGGTCGGTGGTGCCCTTCGATTCGCAGATCGTGCTGTCCAACGCCAACGCCGGCCTGCTGTACCTGCTGGCGATGACCTCGCTGGGCATCTACGGCATCATCCTGGCCGGTTGGGCATCCAACTCGAAGTACGCTTTCCTGGGTGCCATGCGCGCCTCGGCGCAGATGATCAGCTACGAAATCGCCATGGGCTTCGCCCTGGTCGGCGTGATGATCGCGGCGGGCAGCCTGAACCTGAGCAACATCGTGATGGCGCAGGCCGGCAGCTCCGGCTTCCTGGACTGGTTCCTGCTGCCGCTGTTCCCGTTGTTCGTCATCTACTGGGTGTCGGGCGTGGCTGAAACCAACCGCGCGCCGTTCGACGTGGTGGAAGGCGAATCGGAAATCGTCGCCGGCCACATGGTCGAGTACTCCGGCGGTGCCTTCGCCCTGTTCTTCCTGGCCGAATACGCGAACATGATCCTGATCAGCTTCCTGATCTCGATCTTCTTCCTCGGCGGCTGGCTGAGCCCGATCCAGGGCTGGGTCGACTTCGGCAACGTCTCGCCGCTGGTCGACTGGATCTGGAAGGGCGGTGCACCGTGGCTGTTCGTCAAGGTGTTCTTCTTCGCCAGTGCCTACATCTGGTTCCGTGCCAGCTTCCCGCGCTTCCGCTATGACCAGATCATGCGCCTGGGCTGGAAGGTCTTCATCCCGCTGGCCATTCTGTGGATTGCGGTTACCGCCGTCATGGTGTTCTTCGGCGTGATTCAAAAGGGCGTCTAAGTGATGAACAGGATTACCCATTACTTCAAGAGCCTGCTGCTGCTCGAACTGCTGGCCGGTCTCTGGCTGACGCTGAAGTACAGCTTCAAGCCGAAGTACACGATGATGTACCCGATGGAGAAGTTCCCGCAGTCGCCGCGCTTCCGTGGCCTGCATGCGCTGCGCCGTTATCCCAACGGCGAAGAGCGCTGCATTGCCTGCAAGCTGTGTGAGGCGGTCTGCCCGGCACTGGCCATCACCATCGACTCGGCCAAGCGCGAGGACGGCACCCGCCGCACCACCCGCTACGACATCGATCTGTTCAAGTGCATCTTCTGCGGCTTCTGTGAAGAAAGCTGCCCGGTGGACTCGATCGTCGAGACCCACATCCTCGAGTACCACTTCGAGAATCGTGGCGAAAACATCGTTACCAAGCCGCAGCTGCTGGCCCTGGGCGACCGTCTCGAATCCGAGATCGCCGAGCGTCGTGCCGCCGATGCCGCTTACCGCTGAGGTCGAGAGATGGATTGGGTAAATATCGCTTTCTGGGTGTTCGCCATCGCGGCAACGGTTTCGGCCGGTGCGGTGATCAGCGTGCGCAACCCTGTTCACGCCGTGCTCTGCCTGGTGCTGACCTTCTTCTCCATCGCCTGCGTGTGGCTGCTTGTCGGTGCCGAGTTCCTCGGTGTCGCGCTGGTGCTGGTCTACGTCGGCGCGGTGATGGTGCTGTTCCTGTTCGTGGTGATGATGCTGGACATCGACCCCACGAAGATGCGTGAAGGCTGGGTGCGCTACCTGCCGGTCGGCCTGATCGTTGCCGTGGCGATGCTGGTGCAGATGCTGATCCTGATCGGCGTGAAGGGCAGGGCGGTCACGCCGTTCCCGGCCGACAACGCCGCCGCGGTTGCCGCAGACAGCTCCAACGTCACCTGGCTCGCCCGCACGCTGTTCACTGAATACCTGCTGCCGTTCGAGTTCGCTGCCGTCATCCTGACCGTGGCCGTGGTGGCCGCGGTAATGCTGACCCTGCGCCGCCGTACCGGTGTGAAGAGCCAGAACCCGGGTGAGCAGACCATGGTCAAGGCGGGCGACCGCCTGCGCATGGTCAAGATGGGCGCCGAAGTGCCGGTCGTGCACAGCAACAGCAAGCCGGTTGCCGGCGAGGAGACCCAGCCGTGATTACCCTTGGCCACATGCTTGCGCTTGGCGCGGTGCTGTTCGCCATCAGCCTGGCCGGCATCTTCCTCAACCGGAAGAACGTCATCGTCCTGCTGATGTCGATCGAACTGATGCTGCTGTCGGTGAACGTCAATTTCGTCGCGTTCTCGCGTCAGTTGGGTGATCCGTCCGGCCAGCTGTTCGTGTTCTTCATCCTGACCGTCGCCGCAGCCGAGGCCGCCATCGGCCTGGCGATCCTGGTGACCCTGTTCCGTACACGCCGAACGATCAATGTCGGCGAAGTCGATTCGTTGAAGGGCTGATCCACAGATGGAAATCACTCTCTCCAAGAGTCTGTTGATCGCAGTGGTGCTTGCACCGCTGTTCGGCAGCATCATCGCCGGCCTGTTCGGTCGCCAGGTCAAGCGCTTCGGCGCGCAGACCATCACGATCCTCGGTGTCGCCGTTGCCTGCGGCCTGTCGATGCACACGCTCTACCAGCTGCTGTGGGGCGGTGCGCAGCCGTTCAACGAGAACCTGTACACCTTCTTCGAAGTCGGCCAGTACTCGGCCCACGTCGGTTTCATGGTCGACAAGCTGACCGCGATGATGATGGTGGTGGTGACCTTCGTGTCGCTGCTGGTCCACATCTACACGATCGGCTACATGCAGGACGATCCGGGTTACCAGCGGTTCTTCAGCTACATCTCGCTGTTCACCTTCTCGATGCTCACCCTGGTGATGAGCAACAACTTCCTGCAGCTGTTCTTCGGCTGGGAAGCAGTGGGCCTGGTGTCGTACCTGCTGATCGGTTTCTGGTTCAAGCGCCCGACCGCGATCTTCGCCAACATGAAGGCCTTCCTGGTCAACCGCGTTGGTGACTTCGGCTTCCTGCTGGGCATCGCCGGCGTGTTGTGGGTGTTCGGTACCCTGGACTACTCGCAGGTGTTCTCGCAGGCCGGCATGCTCGCCGACCCGCGCGCCCAGCTGCAGATCTGGGACGGCACCATGTTCGGCATGCAGCTGCTGAACGAGCCGGTGATCTGGTCGATCGCCACCGTCATCTGCATCGGCCTGTTCATCGGCGCCATGGGCAAGTCGGCCCAGGTTCCGCTGCACGTGTGGCTGCCGGATTCGATGGAAGGCCCGACCCCGATCTCGGCACTGATCCACGCCGCGACGATGGTGACCGCCGGTATCTTCATGGTCACCCGCATGTCGCCGCTGTTCGAGCTGTCGCAGACCGCGCTGAACTTCATCCTGTTCATCGGTGCCACCACCGCGTTCTTCACCGGCCTGATCGGCATCGTGCAGAACGACATCAAGCGCGTCGTCGCGTACTCCACGCTGTCCCAGCTGGGTTACATGACCGTGGCGCTGGGCGTGTCGGCCTATTCGGCTGCCGTGTTCCACCTGATGACCCACGCCTTCTTCAAGGCGCTGCTGTTCCTCGGTGCAGGCTCGGTCATCATCGCGATGCACCACGAGCAGGACATGCGCAAGATGGGCGGCCTGCGCAAGTACATGCCGATCACCTTCATCACCATGTGGATCGGTACCCTGGCCCTGGTCGGTACGCCGTTCTTCTCCGGCTTCTACTCGAAGGACACCATCATCGAGGCCGCCGAGATCCACGCCCACATGCAGGGCAGCTGGGTGGCCACCTATGGCTACTGGGCCGTGCTGGGTGGTGTGCTGGTAACCAGCTTCTACAGCTTCCGCCTGCTGTTCCTGACCTTCCATGGCAAGGAGCGCTTCCGCGACGCGCATGATGATCATGGTCACGGCCATGATGATCACCATGCTGCCGATGCGCATCATGCCGACGCGCATGACGACCACGGCCATGGCCACGGTCCGCATGAGCCGCATGAAACGCCGTGGGTGGTGACGCTGCCGCTGATCCTGCTGGCCATCCCGTCGATCGCCATCGGTTTCTTCAGCATCGGTCCGATGCTGCACGGCACCGACTGGGCGGGTCACCATGCGCATGCGGCGATCAAGGGCCAGGCCACCACGTTCTTCACCGGTGTCGTGGACTTCTACGATCCGGCCAAGAACACCGTCGGTTTCCTCAGCGAGCATTTCCACGGTCCGGTCAAGTTCGCGCTGCACGGCATGATGCTGCCGCCGTTCTGGCTGACCCTGGCAGGCTTCCTGCTGGCTGCGTTGTTCTACCTGTGGAAGCCGGACCTGTCGGGCAAGGCGCGCAAGACCTTCGCCCCGGTGGTGTCCGTGCTGGAAAACAAGTACGGCTTCGACAAGCTGTGGATCGATGGCTTTGCCGGCGGCAGCGTCAAGCTGGGCAAGGTCTCGCGCTGGATCGACAGCAACATCGTCGACGGCGTGGTCAATCTCTCGGCACGTGTTGTGGACGTCGCAGCCAGCGTGCTGCGTCGTACCCAATCCGGTTTCCTCTATCACTACGCCTTCGCGATGATCATCGGCCTGATTGCCCTGCTGGGCGTGCTGATGCATTACCTGCGTTGATGACCTGTACGGAATAAGAAGACGTGTCGAACTGGCCTCTACTCAGTGTCCTCATCTGGCTGCCGATTCTCGGCGGTGCCCTGATCCTTGCGATTCGTGATGCGCAGACCGCCCGCTGGGCGTCCCTGGGCGTCGCGGTGCTGACCTTCGTGGCGAGTCTCTCGCTGCTGGGTGGCTACAACCCGGGCATCGACGCACTGCAGTTCGTCGAGACCCACGCTTGGATCCCGACCTACAACATCGGCTACAACCTGGGCGTGGACGGCATCGCCGTAGCGCTGATCCTGCTGACCACGCTGGTCAGCGTGCTCGCCCTGATCGGTGCCTGGAGCGCGATCGACAAGCGCGTGAACCAGTACGTGGCCGCCTTCCTGATCCTGGAAGGTGTCACTGTCGGTATCTTCTCGGCCACGGACGCGATGCTGTTCTACGTGTTCTTCGAGGCGATGCTGATCCCGATGTTCCTGATCATCGGTGTCTGGGGCGGCCCGCGCCGCATCTACGCGGCGCTGAAGTTCTTCCTGTACACCTTCCTCGGCTCGGTGCTGATGCTGGTGGCACTGATCTACCTGTACATGAAGGGCGGCAGCTTCCAGCTGGCCGACCTCTATGCACTGCAGCTGTCGGGCAAGGAGCAGACCTGGATCTTCTTCGCCTTCCTGATCGCGTTCGCGGTCAAGGTGCCGATGTTCCCGGTGCACACCTGGCTGCCGGATGCCCACGTGGAAGCGCCGACCGCCGGTTCGGTGATCCTGGCCGCCATCGCGCTGAAGATCGGTGGTTACGGCTTCCTGCGCTTCAACCTGCCGATCGTCCCCGACGCGTCGCAGGAATGGGCATGGCTGGTGATCGCGCTGTCGCTGATCGCGGTGATCTACGTCGGTCTGGTCGCCCTGGTGCAGGACGACATGAAGAAGCTGATCGCCTATTCGTCGATCGCGCACATGGGCTTCGTCACCCTCGGCACCTTCATCGCCCTGTGGCTGGTGCGTGAAGCCGGCAACGTCGATGCGGCCCGCCTGGGCCTGCAGGGCGCCATGGTGCAGATGATCTCGCACGGCTTCGTGTCCGGCGCGATGTTCTCCTGCGTCGGTGTGCTGTACGACCGCATGCACAGCCGCCGCATCGCCGATTACGGCGGCGTGGTCAACGTGATGCCGTGGTTCGCCACTTTCTCCATGCTGTTCTTCATGGCCAACGCGGGCCTGCCGGGTACCAGCGGTTTCGTCGGCGAGTTCATGGTCATCCTGGCGGCCTTCCAGCGCAATCCGTGGATCGCGCTGGGCGCAGCCACCACCCTGATCATCGGCGCCGCCTACACCCTGTGGCTGTACAAGCGCATCTTCTTCGGCGAAGTGGCCAACAGCCACGTGGCCGAGCTGAAGGACATCAACGGCCGCGAATGGCTGCTGCTGGGCGTCTTCGCCATCGGCGTGCTGGCCCTGGGTATCTACCCCAAGCCGCTGACCGACCTGATGGAGCCCTCGATCGCAAAGCTGGCGATGCAGATCGCATCCAGCAAGTTGCTGTAATTCCAGGATTTGATGATGACCACCTCGCCGCTGCTGCCATTGACCGCCGCTGACCTGCCACCGCTCGCTCCCGAGCTGGTGCTGATCGGCAGCGCCTTCGCCCTGATGATCCTCGACCTGTTCGTCAGTGAACGGAACAAGATCGTCACCCACCTGTTCTCGGTCGCTGCACTGGCCGTCGTCCTGTTCATGCTGGCTACCGGCGTGGGCGGGCAGGGGGAGGTCTTCCATGGCATGTTCGTGCGCGATACCGCCGCGGACGTGATGAAGACCGGGATCGTGCTGCTCAGCGGCCTGACCCTGATCTACGGCTGGGGCTACCTGCGCGAGCGCAAGCTGTTCCAGGGCGAGATCCCTGTGCTGATCCTGTTCGGCACCGCCGGCATGATGATCCTGGTCTCCGCCGGCAGCCTGCTGATGGTGTACCTGGGCCTGGAACTGCTGGCCCTGTGCTCCTATGCGCTGGTCGCCAGCAACCGCGAGAACGGCCTGGCCTCGGAAGCGGCGATGAAGTACATCGTCCTCGGCTCGCTGGCTTCGGGCCTGCTGCTGTACGGCATGTCGCTGATCTACGGCGCTACCGGCAGCCTGCACCTGGATGCCATCCAGGCCGCCATCCCGCACTCGGAAGAGCGCGTGCTGCTGATCACCGGCGCGGTCTTCATGATCGCCGGCGTTGCCTTCAAGCTGGGTGCCGCACCATTCCACATGTGGCTGCCCGACGTGTACCAGGGCGCTCCGGCACCGATCGCACTGTTCATCAGCTCGGCACCGAAGCTGGCCGCGTTCGGCATGGCCTACCGCCTGCTGGAAATGGGCGTGGGTCCGCTGTCCACCGAACTGCAGCTGCTGATCGCCGGCCTGGCCGCGGTCTCGCTGGTGATCGGCAACCTGATGGCCATCGCGCAGAGCAACCTCAAGCGCATGCTGGCGTTCTCCACGGTCTCGCACATCGGCTTCCTGCTGATGGGCATCGCCGGTGGCGGTTCGCAGGGCTATGCGGCTGCGCTGTTCTACGCCCTGGCCTACGCCATCATGTCTACCGCCGCCTTCGGTGCAATCATCGCGCTGTCGCGTGCGGGCTTTGAGGCCGAGAACATCGAGGACTTCAAGGGTCTGAACGCCCGCAACCCGTGGATGGCCGGCCTGGTGCTGTGCATCATGGCGTCGCTGGCGGGCATCCCGCCGTTCCTCGGCTTCTGGACCAAGCTGGCCGTGCTCGGCGCTGCGATCAACGGCGGCCTGCTGTGGCTGGCGATCCTGGGTGTGCTGTGCGCCGTGGTCGGCTGCTTCTACTACCTGCGTGTCATCAAGGTCATGTACTTCGATGAACCGGTGGGCGAGGCGATGCCGCGCAGCAACGATCGCGTGCTGGGCGTGGTGCTGGGCGTGAATGCACTGGCACTGCTGGCGCTGGGCCTGTCCTGGAACCCGATCATGCTGTGGTGCCAGCAGGCCTTTGCGCATCTTGCATAAAAGTTGACACAAAGCTGCGCGATTCGTGTAATATGCGCAGCCTGAGTTGTCACTGCAGCGGTTCAGCCAGAACATCGTTGCGGTAGCCCTCCTCGAAAGAGCAGGGCAGCAGTTCAAACACTTCCGGTGCGGGGTGGAGCAGTCTGGCAGCTCGTCGGGCTCATAACCCGAAGGTCGCAGGTTCAAATCCTGCCCCCGCTACCAACACATCGAATCGGCGCCAACCAATTCGATGAATGAGGAAAAGCTTGCAGGTTTTGAAGTTATCCCTCATAATTCCGCTTCTGATGCGGGGTGGAGCAGTCTGGCAGCTCGTCGGGCTCATAACCCGAAGGTCGCAGGTTCAAATCCTGCCCCCGCTACCAAGTAAAGAATGCGCCTTCGAAGCTTTGTTTCGAGGGCGTTTTTCTTTGTGGTGCTGGTCGATCCGCTGGGCATGCCCGGCCTGGCCTCACGCCGCGCAGCGGTCGCTTTGCGCCGGCCCGCAGCCTTGCACCAGAGCGGTGCAGGGGCTATCATCAGCGGCCTAGAAGTACCCCTGACGGCGGCGCTCCCCAACGGAGAACCACCCGGAAGGAGGGCCGCAACACGCTTGTTCAGCGCGTTGCAACCGGAATCCAGTCACCGGAGTCTTTCCGGAAAAGGGGCCCAGCGGGCCCTTCGTCGTTTTCGGGGCGTCATGTTTCCACGCTGGCCAAGGCCGGCACCCAACCAAGAGATCAAGGCAGGCTGTGAGCGACAAGGCAACCGACATCGCGAATCTGCTCGCCCCGACCGTTGTGTCGCTGGGCCTGGAGCTGCTGGGCGTTGAGTATCTGCCGGCCCCCGGCGGTGCGACCCTTCGCCTTTACATCGACGTGCCGCTGGCGGAACAGCCGGAGCGCATCATCAATGTGGACGACTGTGAGCGGGTAAGCCGCGAAGTCTCGGCACAGATGGACGTCGAGGACCCGATCAGCGGCAATTACACGCTGGAAGTGTCCTCTCCGGGCGTGGACCGCCCGCTGTTCAACCTGGAACAGTTCGGTCGTCACCTCGGCGAATCGGCCAAGGTCACGCTGAAGCTGCCGCAGGAAAACCGCCGCCGCCTGCAGGGTCGCATCGACGCGATCGACGAGGCGCAGGGCAGCATCACCTTCATCGTCGACAACGCCGCACTGGTGGTGTCGGCAGACAACATCGACAAGGCGCGGATCATGCCTGACTGGGTGGCGCTGGGGCTGGCCCCGAGCAAGCCGACCGGTCCGGCACCGAAGCGTCCGAAGCCGAACAAGAATTCTTCTTCCAACGAGCCGGCGGCAAAGAAGCCGCGCGCGGAGTGAGCCAATGAGCAAGGAACTGTTGCTGGTAGTGGACGCGGTCGCCAACGAAAAGGGCGTGCCGCGTGAAGTGATCTTCGATGCCATCGAGGCCGCCCTGGCCTCGGCAGCGAAGAAGCGCTATCCCGACGAGGAAGTGCTGACCCGCGTGGTCATCGACCACAAGGATGGCAACTACGAAACCTTCCGCCGCTGGGAAGTGGTGGCCGATGACGTGGTGATGGAATCGCCGGATCGCCAGATCCGCCTGATGGATGCGATCGAGGAAGCCGAAGGCGTGGATGTCGGCGACTACATCGAAGAGCAGATCGAGAACCCCGACTTCGGTCGTATCGCCGCTCAGGCCGCCAAGCAGGTGATCGTGCAGCGCGTGCGCGAAGCCGAGCGCCAGCAGGTGGTCGATGCGTGGGCCGACCGTGTGGGCGAGCTGATCACCGGTGTGGTCAAGCGCGCCGAGCGCGGCAACATCTATGTCGACCTTGGCGGTAACGCCGAGGGTTTCATCCCGAAGGACAAGGGCATTCCGCGTGACGTCCTGCGTGCTGGCGACCGCGTCCGCGGTTACCTGGCCGAAGTGCGTTCGGAGCCGCGTGGCCCGCAGCTGTTCATCAGCCGTGCCGCACCGGAATTCATGATCGAGCTGTTCAAGCTGGAAGTGCCGGAAGTCGGCCAGGGCCTGGTGGAAATCAAGGCCTGCGCCCGCGATCCGGGCGACCGCGCCAAGATCGCCGTGCTCGCCCACGACCAGCGCACCGATCCGATCGGCGCCTGCATCGGCATGCGTGGTTCGCGCGTGCAGGCCGTCTCCAACGAGCTCAATGGCGAGCGCGTGGACATCGTGCTGTGGAATGAAAATCCGGCCAACTTCGTCATCAATGCGATGGCGCCGGCCGAAGTGCAGTCGATCATCGTCGATGAAGACAAGCACTCCATGGATCTGGCCGTGGCAGAAGACCGCCTGGCCCAGGCCATCGGCAAGGGCGGCCAGAACGTGCGCCTGGCCAGCCGCCTGACCGGTTGGCAGCTGAACGTGATGACCCAGGACCAGGTCACCGCCAAGTCCGAAGCAGAGCAGGCTTCGGCCCGCCAGCTGTTCATGGACAAGCTGGAAGTCGACGAGGAAATCGCCGGCATCCTGGTCAGCGAAGGCTTCGGCACGGTCGAGGAAATCGCATACGTACCGGTTGGCGAACTGCTGGCCGTGGAAGGTTTCGACGAAGACATCGTCGAAGAGCTGCGCGCACGTGCCCGCGATGCGCTGCTCAATGAGGCCCTGGCAGTCGAGGAAGGCCTCGAGGATGGCCAGCCGGCGCAGGACCTGCTGTCCCTGAAGGGCATGGACGAAGCCACCGCATATGCGTTGGCCGGCCACGGCGTGCGTACCAGCGAGGACTTGTCCGACCTGGCCGCCGACGAGGTCATGGACTTCGGCATCGAAGGGCTGGACCAGGAGCGCGCTGCGGCGCTGATCCTGGCCGCGCGTGCCGAGGAGATCGCCCGACTGGAACGCGGCGAATGAGCCGGCAATGAACAGGGCCCTGAGCCGATCAGGGCGTAGAATCCGCGCCACCTCCAGATGCGGGGGGGCGCCCTCAAGATCATAGGATCCGAATGTCGCAGCAAACCACCATCCGCAAGCTTGCTGAACTGGTCAATACACCGGTCGAAAAACTGCTGGAACAGCTGGCCGGTGCCGGCATGAAGTTCAGCGGTCCCGACCAGGTCGTGACCAGCTCCGAGAAAGTGAAGCTCCTGGGCTTCCTTCGTCGTTCGCATGGCAAGCCCGAGCAGGCCCCGGAAGAGACGGATCAGTCCGCCAAGAAGATCACGCTCAATCGCCGGAAACAGCAGGAAGTGACGGTCAATTCCGGTCGCAGCAAGACGACCGTGAATGTCGAGGTGCGCCAGAAGCGTACCTACGTCAAGGATGGTGCGCGTGCGATGACCCCGGACGAAGAGCGCGCCGACATTCTGCGCAAGCTGGAAGAGTCGCGCGCACGCAACCTCGCAGAGCAGCAGGCGCTGGCCGAGAAGGACCGCCTGCGTGACGAGGAAATCGTCCGCAAGCGCGAGGAAGAAGTTGCCGCCAAGGAGCGTGCCGAGGCCGAGAAGAAGGCGGCCGAGGAAGCTGCGGTTGCCGCCAAGGCTGCCGAGGCGCTTGCTGCCAGCAAGCCCAAGGTGCGTGCTCCGATCGACGAAACCGCGCCGCGCCCGCCGCGCGCTCCGGCCGCAGCCCCGGCTGCGCCGCGCAGTGCCGCGCCGCCGCGCAACGACGACCGCAACAACCGCAGCGCGCCGCGCAACGAGCGTGGCCCGGGTGATCGCTTTGCCGGTCAGATGCACCTGTCCGCCGCCGATCGTGCGCGCCGTGGCAACAGCAACAACAGCAACAACCGTGGTCGTCCGGGCAGCCGTCCGACGTCCGGCCGTCGCGACATGTCGCGCGGCGGTGGCAACGCCGGCCCGCACGCCTTTGAGCGTCCGACCGCACCGGTCGTGCGTGAAGTGGCGATCGGCGACACCATCACCGTGGCCGACCTGGCGCAGAAGCTCGCGCTGAAGGGCGGCGAAGTGGTGAAGGCGCTGTTCAAGATGGGCGTGATGGCCACCATCACCCAGTCCATCGATCACGACACCGCAGCACTGGTCACCGAAGAGCTGGGCCACAAGGCGATCCGCGCCAGCGACAACGACGCCGAAGACGCGCTGTTGGCATCGGCGGGTGAGAACCAGGGTGAGGCCGTGCAGCGTCCGCCGGTGGTCACCATCATGGGCCACGTCGATCACGGCAAGACCTCGCTGCTGGATTACATCCGTCGCACCAAGGTCGCCACCGGCGAAGCCGGCGGCATCACCCAGCACATCGGTGCGTACCACGTTGAAACGCCGAAGGGCGTCATCAGCTTCCTGGATACCCCGGGCCATGCCGCGTTCACTTCGATGCGTGCCCGCGGTGCCAAGCTGACCGATATCGTGGTGCTGGTCGTGGCTGCCGATGACGGCGTCATGCCGCAGACCAAGGAAGCCATCCAGCACGCCCGTTCGGCAGGTGTGCCGCTGATCGTGGCGATCAACAAGATCGACAAGTCCGGCGCTGATCCGATGCGGGTCAAGAACGAGCTGCTTTCCGAGCAGGTCGTGGCCGAGGACTTCGGTGGCGACACCCAGATGGTGGAGATCTCGGCCAAGACCGGCCTGGGCATCGACGATCTGCTGGAAGCTGTTTCGGTGCAGGCTGAACTGCTGGAACTGAAGGCAGTCGACGATGGCCGTGCCAACGGTGTGGTCATCGAATCCTCGCTGGACAAGGGCCGTGGCCCGATCGCGACGGTGCTGGTGCAGCAGGGCCGCCTGAAGAAGGGCGATTACCTGGTGTGCGGTATCCAGTACGGCCGCGTGCGTGCGCTGTTCGACGAAACCGGCAAGCAGCCGGAGTTCGCTGGTCCGTCCATCCCGGTGCAGGTCCTGGGTCTGTCCGGCGTGCCGGAAGCCGGTGACGACTTCGTCGTCGTCGACGACGAGCGTCTGGCCAAGGACGTTGCCCAGCAGCGTGAGACCAAGCGTCGTGAATCGCGCCTGGTGGCCACCGCTGGCAGCCGCATGGAAGACATCATGGCGACCCTGGGCAAGGGCGAGGGCCAGCAGGTCCTCAACCTGGTCATCAAGGCCGACGTGCAGGGTTCGGTGCAGGCCCTGAGCCAGGCACTGGTCGCGCTGTCCAACGAAGACATCCGCATCAACGTGATCCACTCCGGCGTGGGCGGCATCACCGAATCGGACGCCAACTCGGCGGCCGCTTCGAAGGCCACCGTCATCGGCTTCAACGTGCGTGCGGATGCTTCGGCCCGTCGCATCATCGAATCCAACGGCGTGGACCTGCGTTACTTCTCGATCATCTATGACGTGATCGATCAGGTGAAGCAGGTGGCGTCCGGTCTGCTGGGCGTGGAGATCCGCGAAGAGATCATCGGTATCGCCGAGGTCCGCGACGTCTTCCGCAGCTCCAAGCTGGGCGCCGTCGCCGGCTCGATGGTCATCGAGGGCGTGGTCAAGCGCAACAAGCCGATCCGCGTGCTGCGCGACAGCGTGGTGATCTTCGAAGGCGAGCTGGAATCGCTGCGCCGCTTCAAGGAAAACGTCGAGGAAGTCCGCAACGGTACCGAGTGCGGTATCGCGGTGAAGGCCTACAACGACGTCAAGCCGGGTGACCAGATCGAGTGCTTCGAGCGTATCGAAGTGCCGCGCACCCTGTAATGCTGCAAGGTGGCCCGACCATCGGTCGGGCCCTACCATGTACCTGTAGCGCCCGACCGTTGGTCGGGCGACAATCGAATCAAAGGTAGCGCCCGACCGTTGGTCGGGCGACAACTGAACCAAGAGCCTCTCGTGCCCAAGACTTTCCATCGAACCGACCGTGTCTCCGCCCAGTTGCGCCGTGAACTCGGCACCCTGGTGCACAACGCCGTGCGCGAGCACGGGTTGCCCTCGGTGAGCGTGTCCGACGTGGAAATCACCCGTGACATGGCCCATGCCAAGGTGTTCGTCACCGCGCTGATGCCGGAACGTTCGGTTGAAGCAGTGAAGGGCCTGAAGGAACTGGCCTGGGGCCTGCGCATGGAGCTGGCGCGCGCGATGAAGCTGCGGCATGTGCCAGAGCTGCATTTCCACTACGACGACTCGGTCGACCGTGGTGAGCACATCGACAACCTCCTGCGCGACCTGCCCGATACGCTGGCTGCGGAGAAGCGTCGCGAAGGCGACGAAGAATAACCGCGCGACGCCGGGCATGCCCGGCGTTGTTGCATTCCGGCTGCGCGATGTCTGAGGCAGACCGCGCTGCGCGCTCGCCGGGCATGGCCCGGCGCTACCCGTACCTGTCATGACCCGAATTCAGTTCCGCCGCCTGGATGGCATCCTGCTGCTCGACAAGCCGACCGGCATGAGCTCCAACGCCGCACTGCAGGTCGCCCGTCGCCTGTTCCGTGCCGAGAAGGGTGGCCACACCGGCAGCCTGGACCCGCTGGCCACCGGCCTGTTGCCGCTGTGCTTTGGCGAGGCGACCAAGATCGCCGGCCTGCTGCTGGGCTCGGCCAAGGCCTACGACGCCGAGATCGTGCTGGGCCAGACCACCGATACCGACGATGCTGAGGGCCAGGTGCTGCTCGAGCGTCCGGTGCCCGTGATCAGTGCCGAGGCGCTGGAAGCGGCACTTGCGCCGTTGCGCGGCAACATCCTGCAACGTGCGCCGATCTATTCCGCGCTCAAGCAGGGTGGGGAGCCGCTGTATGTGAAGGCCCGCCGTGGCGATGTCATCGAGGCGCCTGAGCGCCAGGTGCAGGTCCACGCCATCGAGGTGCTGGAGCAGCAGCCTGAGCGGCTGCGGCTGCGGGTCACCTGTGGCTCGGGCACCTATATCCGCAGTCTGGCCCGTGACCTGGGTGAAACGCTGGGCTGTGGCGCACACATCAGTGCCCTGCGGCGCCTGTGGGTGGAACCGTTCCGCACCCCTGTCATGGTCACCCTGGACCAGCTGCGGGCACTGGTCCAGGCCGGCGAGGAGGCCGCCATGGAGGCCCTGCTGCTGCCGCTGTCGGCTGGCCTGGCCGAGTACCCCCGGGTCGACCTGGATGCCGACCAGGCCCACCGCTTCTGCGTGGGCCAGCGTCAGCGCGATCCGTCGTGGCCGCAGGGCCTGGTAGTCGTGTTTGGACCTGAATCGGCGCTTCAGGGCCTTGGCCAGGTCGATGACAGTGGCCTGCTGGCACCGCAGCGCCGCTTCAACCTTTGACCGGCGCCGGTCGATTCAGCCCCGGACCTTGTTCCAAAACCCCCTGGCCGTTACAATTTCGCGGCCGTTTTCCGGCAACCTGCCTCGCGCAGGTTTCATCCTTGTAGTCCACGGCGAGCCAGGCGGTGCGCGAAAGCGCGTTCCTGCCGGCCACGCATCACAGAGAAAAAAGACATGTCGATCGACACCCAGAAGGTCATTGAAGACAACAAGCGCAGCTCGGCTGACACCGGCTCCCCGGAAGTCCAGGTTGCACTGCTGACCGCCCGCATCGAACTGCTGACCGGCCACTTCAAGACCCACAAGAAGGATCACCACAGCCGCCGCGGCCTGCTGCAGATGGTCAATCGCCGTCGCAGCCTGCTCGACTACCTGAAGAAGAAGGACGTCGAGCGTTACAAGGCCCTGATCGAGAAGCTTGGCCTGCGTCGCTAAGCAACGAATCCCCCGCGGCGCAGCGATGCGCCGCGGTTTTGTTTTGTAGCACCGTAATTCCCGATTCAGACCGGAACGATCCGGTCACCCGCTGGCGGCAAGGGTCGCCGACGGTCCAATTCGCAGACAGCATCCCCAAGGACACCCATCCGTGGCAAAAATCACCAAAACCTTCCAGTACGGCAAGCACACCGTCACGCTTGAGACCGGCGAAATCGCCCGCCAGGCCGGTGGCGCCGTCATCGTCAAGTTCGACGACACCGTGCTGCTGGTCTCCGCCGTTGCCGCCAAGAGCGCGCGTGAGGGCCAGGACTTCTTCCCCCTGACCTGTGACTATCAGGAGAAGTTCTACGCCGGTGGCCGCATCCCGGGTGGCTTCTTCAAGCGCGAAGGCCGCGCGACCGAAAAAGAGACGCTGATTTCGCGCCTGATCGATCGCCCGATCCGTCCGCTGTTCCCGGAAGACTACAAGAACGAAGTCCAGATCATCGCCACGGTGATGTCGCTGAACCCGGACATCGACGGTGACATCCCGGCGCTGATCGGTGCCTCGGCTGCGCTGTCGCTGGCCGGTACCCCGTTCAAGGGCCCGATCGCCGCCGCCAAGGTCGGTTACAAGAACGGTGAGTACATCCTCAACCCGACCGTGACCGAACTGAAGGATTCGGAGCTGGAGCTGGTCGTTGCCGGTACCGCCAATGCTGTGCTGATGGTGGAATCCGAAGCCGCGCTGCTGTCCGAAGACGTGATGCTGGGCGCTGTGACCTTCGGTCACCGCGAAATGCAGAAGGTCATCAACGCCATCAACGAGCTGACCGTCGAAGCCGGCACCAAGCCGTCGACCTGGGAAGCCCCGGCCAAGAACACCGCGCTGATCAGCGCCCTGCAGGAAGCCATCGGCCCGCGCCTGGGCGAAGCCTTCCAGGTGCGCGACAAGCTGCAGCGCCGCGACGCCATCTCGGCGATCAAGAAGGACGTGACCGAGTCGCTGGCGGGCCGCGTTGCCGCCGACGGCTGGAACCCGGCCGAGCTGTCGAAGGAGTTCGGCGAGCTGGAATACAGCACCATGCGCAACTCGGTGCTGGACACCAAGGTCCGCATCGACGGCCGTGCGCTGGACACCGTCCGCCCGATCGCAGTGAAGACCGGCATCCTGCCGCGTACCCACGGTTCCTCGCTGTTCACCCGCGGTGAAACGCAGGCCATCGTGACCATCACCCTGGGCACCGCCCGTGACGGCCAGGTCATCGATGCCGTCTCCGGTGAGTACAAAGAGAACTTCCTGTTCCATTACAACTTCCCCCCCTACTCGGTGGGTGAAACCGGCCGCATGATGGGCCCGAAGCGTCGCGAGATCGGCCACGGCCGTCTGGCCAAGCGCGGCGTGCTGGCAGTGATGCCGTCGCTGGAATCCTTCCCGTACACCATCCGTGTCGTGTCGGAAATCACCGAATCCAACGGCTCCTCGTCGATGGCATCGGTCTGCGGCTCGTCGCTGGCCCTGATGGACGCCGGCGTGCCGGTGAAGGCACCGGTTGCCGGTATCGCCATGGGTCTGGTCAAGGAAGGCGATCGCTTCGTCGTCCTGTCCGACATCCTGGGTGACGAAGATCACCTGGGCGACATGGACTTCAAGGTTGCCGGTACCGCTGAGGGCATCTCCGCCCTGCAGATGGACATCAAGATCGAAGGCATCACCGAAGAGATCATGAAGCAGGCGCTGCAGCAGGCCAAGGCTGGCCGTCTGCACATCCTGGGCGAAATGGCCCACGGCCTGACCGCTCCGCGCGAAGAGCTGTCGGACTACGCGCCGCGTCTGCTGACCATCAAGATCCACCCGGACAAGATCCGCGAAGTGATCGGCAAGGGTGGTTCCACCATCCAGGCCATCACCAAGGAAACCGGCACCCAGATCGACATCCAGGATGACGGCACCATCGTCATCGCGTCGGTCAATGCCATCGCTGCCCAGGCTGCCAAGGCCCGCATCGAGCAGATCACCTCGGACGTCGAGCCGGGCCGCATCTACGAAGGCAAGGTCGCCAAGATCATGGACTTCGGTGCGTTCGTCACCATCCTGCCGGGCAAGGACGGCCTGGTGCACGTGTCGCAGATCTCCAGCGACCGCGTCGAGAAGGTCGGCGACGTGCTGAAGGAAGGCGATGTGGTCAAGGTCAAGGTGCTGGAAGTCGACAAGCAGGGCCGTATCCGCCTGTCGATGAAGGCCGTCGAGGAAGGCGAAGGCGCCAGCGCCGAGTAATCGATGGTGTGTGTCAACCTTGGTTGACACGCCTCGATTCCGGTAGGTGTCAACCTTGGTTGACACACCGAAATGAAAAAGCGGGCTTCGGCCCGCTTTTTCTTTGCCTGCAACACCCACCAGGCGTAGCGCTACGGCGACGGTTCCTCTGCATTTTCCTGCCCCAGCCACCACACCTGGCCAGGCTCCGGGTCCGGAAGCGGATGCTCACGGTGTTCAATCGACTCCAGTACGCGCCCACGGCCTGCTGACGTCCATACCGCCATCAGCTTCTCCACGGCGGCACGGCCCTGCGCGGCAATACCGAGATTGCGTTCGCGCGCCCAGGCCTCGTCACCATCGTGGCGGTCGTCGCCGTGCTGGTGCGGCGTGCCATAGCTGCAGCGCAGGCACAGGTGGCGTACCGAATGGGTCCAGTCTTCGACCAGGCCGATACCGGGCAACGTGAGCGCCCGCAGCGCGGCAATGTCCTCCGGCCCATCGCATTGCACGAACACGGCATGGGTCGCCATGTCCGACTGCTGCAGGCGCTGCATGGCGTTGAACACCGGCACTTCGCGCTCTCCATAGGTGCGGCGCCCGGTGGATGCACCGTCGTGCAGCACGATGTCACCGAAGCGGAACCCGCTTTCTGGAAGCGGCACGTTCTCCAGCCGCGCGCGCACCGGATCCAGCCGGCGCATGTACACAGTCTCGCCGCTGGACCATGGATTCAGGCGAACACAGGCAACGCCGAAATTGCCGTCGATCGGGCCTTCGCCTTCGGGGAGTGTGATGCCGCAACGGGTCCATTGCCGCCGCGCCTCCGCCCAGTCACCGGCACCGGTAGCGGCAATGCCAGCGTTCCATGCGGTGCCCTCATCGAGGCCATCACGCAGCTGCTCTGAACGAAGGTTGTCCTGCAGCGACAGCGGCCAATCGCGCAGGTACTTGTGTGCAAGCCCGCGCATGTAGTGCAGGTGCGGGATGTCGGGTGTGACTGCGATCAGCTCGCCGAACAGGGTGGCGGCGTCCGCCAGGTCGCCAGCATCGAACGCCGCATAGGCACGCGCTTCCATTGCCTGCAGCTTCTCGAGGGTTTCATCGTCCAGCAGTTCGTCGTCTGCGTCGTGGTCTGTGGTCATGTCCGTGTGTCATTGAAGATCCTGCGCCACCTTAGCTCAGGCGGGTCGTGTGTTGTCCTGCAGTGACGTGCTTTCGACGTTGCGCCGCCATGGTCGTGTCAGCTTCCAGTGGCTGGCTGCTGTCCAGCGGACGACTTGCGCGGACATCCGCACGCTGCAGCGATCTGTTTGCTAACGTGGCTGCGCCTTCGACCCGGGAGTTTCCATGTTCCGCCAGACCATGGCCGTACTTGCAGTGCTGGTTGCCGCCGCTCTGCCCATCGCAGCGCCGGCGGCGCCAGCGCAACCGCCGATCTTCGGTGCGTACTATCCGGGCGGATCGGCCGAGCGCTATCCGGTGTCCAGCATCCCGGCTGAGCGACTCACCCATCTGTTCTATGCGTTTTCCACCATCGAGGATGGACGCTGTGCGATTGGTGCCGAGGCGTCGGCCAACTTCGTTGCGTTGGCCGAGCTGAAGCGCAGGCATCCGCATCTGCGCACGTTGATTTCGATTGGGGGGTGGGGCGCGGGCGGATTCTCCGATGCTGCGCTGACCGAGGCCAGCCGCAGGCGCCTGGTTGATTCGTGCATGGCGCTGTTCTTCGAGCGTCATGCTGGCAGCTTCGATGGCGTGGACATCGACTGGGAATTTCCCGTCAGCGGTGGCCCGAAGGAGCTGGCGCACCGCCCGCAGGATCGCGCCAACCTGACGAAGCTGGCGCAGGCCTTCCGCGTGGCGCTTGATGCACGTGGCAGAAAGGCGGGGCAGCCGATGCTGCTGACCGCGGCGCTGGCGGCTGGCCGCCTGCAGACAGACGGTCCGTACGATCCCGCCGCCAGCTACGATCTGCCAGCGCTGGCCAAGGTGTTCGACTTCATCAACCTGATGAGCTACGACATGGGCACCGGCTTCTCGTCGGTATCGACCTTCAATGCCCCCCTGCATGAAGTGCCTGCCGACCCGTTGGCGCCGGAACTGCGGCGCTGGAACAACGTCGCTGGTGCCGTGCAGTACTACCGCGAGCGGGGTGTGCCGGCGAGCAAGCTGGTGCTGGGCGTGCCGTTCTATGGGCGCGGTTTCAAGGTCACCGGTGAATCGGCAGACGGCTTGTACCAGGCTTACAGCGCTCCGGCCGATGCCGGTGACTGGCGGGTGATCAAGGCGCGCTATCTCGACCAGCCGGGCTGGGACAAATACTGGCAGCCGCAGGCGCAGAGCCCGTGGTTGTACAACCCGGCAGAGAAGATTTTCATCAGCTATGAAGACCCGCGTTCGATCGGCCTGCGTGCGCAGTTCGCGCGCGAACAAGGCCTGGCCGGTGTCTTCATGTGGGAGCTGACCGGTGACGACGAGCAGGCCAGCCTGCTCAACGCCATGCTTGCTCCGTGGCAGAAAGCCCGCGTCGGCGACTGACCGTGCTGGCAACGCCGGGCTTGGCCCGGCGCTGCAATCCGTTCATCGATGGCGGATTGTCAATTCGCCCATACGCTGTTGGGGTCACCCCTGCGGGCTCGGCGCTGGCTGGCCACCGCCAGCCGGGCAAAGCCGAACGCCATTGCCAGTGCCATCGCATCGATCCAGAACAACGGCCAGTGGCCGCGTGCGGCGGCCAACCACAGCCAGTCACCGTTGAGGGCACCGTGCGCCACCGGCACCAGCGCGGTGCTGATCGCCGCGGCCCACAGCAGCTCGCGTGCCGCCTGTGCAGGACGGCGCAGGGCGGCCCACAGCGCGCACGCCGCCCAGGTCACGAAGCAGGCCCAGCGGATGCCGTGGTCGACCGCCGTCGGAGCCATCCGCTCCAGCACCAGTGCGGCCACGAACGCTACCGAGATCGCCACGCACAGGCCGATGCAGACACCGACCGTGGCCCGCGCCATGTTGACGGCGGCGCGTGACTGCTGCGGCTGGCGGCGCTTGCGGCGCGATTCGATCCACAGCAGGTTGCCCGAATAGAACAGGAAGGCGCCGCCGAGGCCGAGCAGGAAATACAGCCAGACCACCACGCCATTGCCGAATTCGCCGAAGTGCAGGGCATAGGCCGCACTGAGGGTGGCGTGGTTGGCATCGCGTTGGCCGGGCAGCTGGCTCGCCAGCAGGCGGCCGCTTTCGACATCCAGCGCGACAGCGCCGAGCGGGCCGAGCGTGCCGCTGGCCTCGCCGGTGATCTCGATGGTCGCGTTGGCATCACCGCCATTGGCCAGCTTCAGATAGGCCGGTTCGAAGTTGGCCACGCCCTGCGCGCGCGCCACTTCCAGCGCCCGCGCGTGCAGTTCGCGCAGGCTGCCCGGCGCAGCAGGGATGCCACTGGCTTCGCGCAGCGGCGCCGTATCCATCGCCGTCGGCACCGCCTGCAGGGCCTTGCCGTCGTAGATCAGGGGATTGAGTACGGCCATCTGCATGAACACCAGGCAGAGCAGGGCGCCGGTCACCGCGAACATCAGGTGGAACGGCAGGCTGAGCACGCCGATCACGTTGTGCGCGTCCTGCCACTGCTGCTTCAGATTGCGGCCCGGGCGCAGCGCGAACAGATCGCCCAGCAGCTTGGGCAGGTGGATCACCAGGCCGCTGAGCAGGGCCATGCCGTACAGCAGGCTGACGATGCCCATCACGTAGATGCCGGCCACCGGCAGGCCCAGGCTGTAATGCAGTTCGTTGACCAGTTCGGCCAGCCCGGTCTGCGGTGGCGTCGGGCTGCCGCTGATCTGTCCCGGCCATGCATAGCGCCAGCTGCCGTCTTCGGCCTGCCAGTACGCCAGCGGTCGCGGATGATCGGCGCCGGGGAAGGTCATGCCAACGTGGCGACGCGCTTCCGCATGCGTGGCCAGCACGTCGTCGAGCAGGTACTGCGCATCATCCAGGCCGGCCGGCAGTGCGGTTGCCGCGCCAGGCGTCTGCCACAGCGGGAGGTCGTGGTGGAACAGGGTCAGCGCGCCGGCATAGAACGCCACGAACAGCCCGAAGCCGGCGACCAAGCCTACCCAGGTGTGCAGCGTGGTGAACGTGCGCAGGGTCTGTGAACTGAATTTCATGCGGTCGATCTCATTGCACCGCGCCGGTCAGGCGCAGCAGGCCGAGTACGGCGAAGCCAAGGGCCGCGCAACCGGCCAGGGTCAGCCAGGCGCGCAACGAGCTGCGGAAACTGAAGGCCCACAGCGCGGCCAGCATCCACAACGGAACGAACGCGATCAGGCTCGGCACCAGGGCCTTCTGCCAGGGGCCCGGCGGCAGCCATGCGACCAGGCCGGTCGCCGCTGCGGCAAGGAAGAAGCCGGCGAAGATGCCAGCCAGCGCGCGCGGCCACATCAGCGGGGCTCCACATCGGGGCGGTGCCACGCGGCCAGCGCGGGCAGCAGCATGGCCGCCAGCATCCAGGTGCACAGCATCGCGACCAGGCCGGCGGCAAAGCCCAGTTCGGCCATCCACAGCCATAGTGCGGCGACAGCAGCGACCAGGCCGATCTGCCGGCCCAGACGGCCGGCACGGCGCAGGCGTGGCCAACGGCAGTGCGATGAGGCGGCATAGAAGGCCAGCGCGGAAAACATCGCCGACAGCATGCCAAGGCTGCAGAAGCCAAGGGTCGACAGGCCAACGGTGATCATTGCGGGCTCCGGGCCCGGCACACGGCCGGTGAACGCGGGGCACGGGCGGGACCGGCAGACGCCGGTCGGGGCGGGTGGCGCATTGCAGGGTCCTGGGGGAAGCGGGCACGCCGACACGGAGGCTGGCTGCGCGGACATGGTAATCATTGCGTTTTCACGCCGCCAGCGAGCGCCATTCAGGGGCCACTTGGGCTTTGTCGGCCACTGGTTTAAGATCATGGGCAATCTCATCCTGGAACCAAGGTGGCCCGCGCACTGCGCCGGCCGAGCGTGCGACATGAGCACTACCACCGCCCACTGTTGACCTGCCCCGAAGGCCCTGTGTTCCAGGCGCCCTCGTGGCGCTTTTTTGTTGCCCGGGCGTCGCCCCGGGAGCGCTTTCCAGCCCGCCCGGCGGGCCCCGCATGAAGCCATTGCAATGATCACGATTACCCTTCCCGACGGCAGCCGCCGCAAATTCGAACATCCCGTCAGCGTCATGGACGTCGCCCAGTCGATTGGCGCCGGCTTGGCCAAGGCCACCATCGCCGGTTCGGTGGATGGCGTGCTGGTCGATGCCAGTGACGTCATCGACCACGATGCCTCCCTGCGCATCATCACCGCCAAGGACGAGGAGGGCGTGGAGATCATCCGCCACTCCAGCGCCCACCTGGTCGGTCACGCGGTCAAGCAGCTCTATCCTGACGTGAAGATGGTCATCGGCCCGGTGATCGCCGAGGGCTTCTACTACGACATCTATTCCGAGCGCCCGTTCACCCCGGACGACATGGCGGCCATCGAAAAGCGCATGGGCGAGCTGATCGCGCAGGACTACGACGTCATCAAGAAGGTGACGCCGCGTGCCGAAGTCATCGAGATCTTCAAGGCCCGTGGCGAGGACTACAAGCTGCGCCTGATCGAAGACATGTCCGACGATATCCAGGCGATGGGCATGTACTACCACCAGGAATACGTGGACATGTGCCGTGGTCCGCACGTGCCGAACACGCGCTTCCTGAAGGCGTTCAAGCTGACCCGCATTTCCGGCGCCTATTGGCGCGGCGACGCGCAGAACGAGCAGCTGCAGCGCGTCTACGGCACCGCCTGGGCCGACAAGAAGCAGCTCGATGCGTACATCAAGCGCATCGAAGAAGCGGAAATGCGCGACCACCGTCGCATCGGCAAGCAGCAGGACCTGTTCCACCTGCAGGAAGAGGCCCCGGGCCTGGTGTTCTGGCATCCGAAGGGCTGGGCGCTGTGGCAGGTGGTCGAACAGTACATGCGCAAGGTGTACCGCAGCACCGGCTACGGCGAAGTGCGCTGCCCACAGATCCTGGACGTGTCGCTGTGGCAGAAGTCGGGCCACTGGGACAACTACCAGGACGCGATGTTCTTCACCGAGTCCGAGAAGCGTACCTACGCGCTCAAGCCGATGAACTGCCCCGGCCACGTGCAGGTGTTCAACCAGGGGCTGCACAGCTACCGCGATCTGCCGATCCGCTACGGTGAGTTTGGCGCCTGCCACCGCAACGAGCCCTCCGGCGCGCTGCACGGCATCCTGCGCGTGCGTGGCTTCACCCAGGACGACGGGCACGTGTTCTGCACCGAAGACCAGGTCGAGGCGGAAGTGACCGCGTTCCACCAGCAGGCGCTGGCGGTGTACCAGCACTTCGGCTTCGAGGAGATTCAGGTCAAGATCGCGCTGCGCCCCGAATCGCGGCTGGGCGATGACGCCACCTGGGACAAGGCAGAGGGCGCGCTGCGCTCGGCACTGGCCAGCTGCGGGGTGGAATGGCAGGAGCTGCCGGGCGAGGGTGCCTTCTACGGCCCGAAGATCGAGTACCACCTGAAGGACGCCATCGGCCGCACCTGGCAGCTGGGCACCATGCAGGTCGACTTCATGATGCCGGGCCGTCTGGGCGCTGAATACGTGGATGAAAACAGCCAGAAGAAGCATCCGGTGATGCTGCACCGGGCCATTGTCGGCTCGATGGAGCGCTTCCTGGGCATCCTGATCGAGCACCATGCCGGCCAGTTCCCGGCCTGGCTGGCGCCGACCCAGGTGGTGGTGGCCAATATCACCGATGCGCAGGCTGAATACGTGTCTGCGGTGACCAAAAGCCTTGCGGATCAAGGCTTCCGCGTCAGCGCCGATTTGCGTAACGAGAAGATCGGCTATAAGATTCGCGAGCACACGCTGCAGCGCGTGCCGTACCTGCTGGTCATTGGTGACCGCGAGAAGGAAAACGGCGCTGTGGCGGTGCGTACGCGTTCTGGCGAAGATCTCGGCAGCATGAGCCTTCAGGCCTTCACCGAGCGGCTCCAGGCCGAGGGCGCGTAAACAAAGGTCCGGCCCGTGCGCATTGGCGCCCGGGCCGGGTTCGACACCCTTGGGAGATCGCAATATCAGTACCCCTGACAACAAACAGAACCGCAAGAATCAGGAAATCCGTGTGCCGCGCGTCCGCGTGATCGGCAGTGACGGAGAAATGATCGGCGTGTTGACGCGAGACGAAGCGTTGTCCATGGCCGAAGATGAAGGCCTGGACCTGGTCGAGATCCAGCCACAGGCTGA